>NZ_KE384094.1:7500-367029 GCF_000423805.1 Thalassobaculum salexigens DSM 19539 | reverse complement strand
ATGGTGATGCCGGGCGACAACATCGCGATGGATGTCGAGCTGATCGCGCCGATCGCCATGGATGACGGCCTGCGCTTCGCCATCCGCGAAGGCGGACGCACCGTCGGCGCCGGCGTCGTGTCCAAGGTCATCGAGTAACCGGGGGTCATCGAGTAAGCGGAGGCGGGTAACGCTTTTGCAAGGCTAGGAGTGTAGCTCAACTGGTAGAGCACCGGTCTCCAAAACCGGGGGCTGGGGGTTCGAGCCCCTCCACTCCTGCCACTATATAAGAGATGTTTCGCGGGCGGCGCCGTCGGGAAACCCGATGGGCGCCATCCGCATTCACGTGTTCGGAAATGGTGCCAGTGCGCTACCTGGGATGTTCCTGGGACCGCGCGGCGGAGAGCGGAAACGATGGCGAAGGTGAGTCCCGCCCAGTTCGTGCGCCAGGTGCGACAGGAAGTGTCGCGGGTCACGTGGGCGAGCCGCAAGGAGACGGCCGTGGCCACCCTGATGGTCTTCATCATGGTGCTTCTGGCCTCGGTGTTCTTCTTCGTGGTCGACCAGGTTCTGGCCTGGGGCGTGCAACTGGTACTCGGACTCGGAGGCTGACATGGCACAACGCTGGTACGTGGTGCAGACGTATTCCGGGTTCGAGAAGAAGGTCGCCCAGTCGATCAACGAGCAGGTCGCGCAGCACGAGTTCGAGGACCTGATCACCGAGGTCCTGGTGCCGACCGAGGAAGTGATCGAGATGCGCCGCGGCGTGAAGGCGACCACGGAGCGCAAGTTTTTCCCCGGCTACATCCTGGTCCGGATGGAGCTGACGGACGAGAGCTGGCACCTGGTGAAGTCGCAGCCGAAGGTGGCCGGGTTCGTGGGCGGCAAGAGCAAGCCGATCCCGATCACCGACGCCGAGGCGGACCGCCTGCTGAAGCAGGTCTCCGAGGGCGTGGACCGGCCGAAGCCGTCGATCACCTTCGAGATCGGCGAACAGGTACGGGTCTCCGATGGCCCGTTCGCGACCTTCAACGGCCTTGTCGAGGATGTCGACGAGGAGCGCTCGCGTCTGAAAGTTGCGGTGTCGATCTTCGGACGATCGACGCCGGTCGACCTGGAATTCACCCAGGTCGAGAAAACCTGAGCCCGTTCGGGTTCGATCCCGGCGCGCAAGCCCGGGGCCGGAACGGCTCGTTTGTGGACGGCCTGTGGGAGATGACCGCGAAGCCCTGCGGCATCGCACCACGGACCGAATAGAGGAAGGCAACAGATGGCTAAGAAGATCGTCGGCTATATCAAGCTGGAGATCCCGGCCGGAGCGGCGAACCCGTCTCCGCCGGTGGGTCCGGCTCTCGGTCAACGCGGACTCAACATCATGGAGTTCTGCAAGGCGTTCAACGCCGCGACCGAGAAGATGGAGAAGGGCATGCCGGTGCCGGTGGTGATCACCGCCTACGGCGACCGCACCTTCACCTTCATCACCAAGACCCCGCCGGTGGCGTATTTCCTGAAGAAGGCGTCGAAGGTGGCCAAGGGCTCCGCGACCCCGAACAAGGGCGCGGTCGGCAAGGTCACCCTGGCTCAGGTCAAGGAAATCGCGGAAGCGAAGATGCCGGATCTGAACGCCGTCGACATGGACGGCGCGGTTCAGATGATCAAGGGTTCCGCCCGTTCCATGGGCATCGAAGTGGTGGAGTGAGGCGATCATGGCAAAAACAGGTAAGCGTCTTCGTGCCGCATACGGCGACCTCGACCGGACCGCTCTCTTCGGCATGGCCGAGGCGATCAAGCTGATCAAGGGTGCGGCCAGCGCCAAGTTCGACGAGACCGTCGAGATCTCGATGAACCTGGGTGTGGATCCGCGCCACTCCGACCAGATGGTCCGTGGCGTCGTCTCGCTGCCGCACGGCACCGGCAAGGACGTCCGCGTCGCGGTCTTCGCCAAGGACGCCAAGGCGGACGAGGCCCGCGCGGCCGGCGCCGAGGTGGTCGGGGCCGAGGATCTGATGGAAGAGATCCAGAACGGTCGCATGGACTTCGACCGCGTGATCGCGACCCCGGACATGATGGCCGTCGTCGGCCGTCTCGGTAAGGTGCTGGGCCCGCGCGGCCTGATGCCGAACCCGAAGCTGGGCACCGTCACGCCGAACGTGGCCGACGCCGTCGCCGCCGCCAAGGCCGGCCAGGTGGAGTTCCGCGTCGAGAAGGCGGGCATCGTCCATGCCGGCATCGGCAAGGCGAGCTTCTCCGAGGATCAGCTGGTCGAGAACGCCACGGCGTTCGTCGACGCGATCCAGAAGGCGAAGCCGACCGGTGCGAAGGGCCACTATATCAAGCGCGTGTCGGTCAGCTCGACCATGGGTCCGGGCATCAAGGTCGACACCGCCGTTCTGGGTACCGCGCCGGCCGCCTGACGCGGCTGCGCACAAGAGCCGGCCGCCTGACGCGGCCGCGCACAAGAGATCGACGGTCCGCGGTCAGCCGCGGGCCGGCGTGAGGGACGGGAGAAATCCCGTTCCGACCTGTCCGAGACTACGGGCGGCGCCGATGGAGAGATCCGGAGGGGCCTTAAATCTCGCCCGTACAGACGGGAGCGCCAACGGATACCGGCCCAGCCGGCGATGTTGGACTTCTGGGACAGGCGAACAGGGGCGGCATGAGAGTGTCGTCTTCGTGCAACCGGACCGACGGGCCACGTTCGAACGAGAACGACGGCGCATCGGTTCCAATTGCGGAGATAAGAGGTGAACCGAACCGAAAAGGCCGATTTGGTCGACTCTCTTCGCTCGACGTTCGAGGGCTCCGAAGTCGTCGTCATCACCCATCAGTCGGGTCTGACGGTGTCCGAGGTCGAGGGCCTGCGTTCGAACGTTCGTGCGGCCGGGGCCGGCTACAAGGTCACCAAGAATCGGCTCGCCCGTCTTGCTCTGCAGGGCACGCGCTACGAGAACCTGAGCGACCTCTTCACGGGTCCGACGTCGGTGACGACGTCGGCCGACCCGGTGGCGGCGGCGAAGGTGATCGTTGAGTTCGCCAATAAGAACGACAAGGTCACCATCGTCGGTGGCGGCCTGGGCGAACGAGCACTCAACGTCGACGAGATCAAGGCCCTGGCCAAGACCCCGTCGATCGATGAGTCGCGTGCCAAGCTTGTGGGTCTCCTGCAGACCCCGGCGTCTCGGGTGGTTGGTGTGCTTGCTGCACCGGCCGGCCAGATCGCCCGGGTTCTTGCGGCCCGCAGCGAGCAGTCGGAGTGAGGGCGGACGAACCGCTCTGTCAACAGAAGTACCAACGTGGAGTGAATTGAAATGGCTGATCTTGAAAAGCTTGTGGACGCTCTGTCCGAGCTGACCGTTCTCGAGGCCGCTGAGCTGTCGAAGATGCTCGAGGAGAAGTGGGGCGTGTCCGCCGCTGCTCCGGTCGCGGTCGCCGCGGCTGCTGGTGGTGGCGATGCCGCTCCGGCCGCTGAGGAGAAGACCGAGTTCGACGTGATCCTTGCCGCCGCCGGCGACAAGAAGATCAACGTGATTAAGGAAGTCCGCGCCATCACCGGCCTGGGCCTGAAAGAGGCCAAGGACCTGGTCGAAGGCGCTCCGAAGCCCGTCAAGGAGGGTGCCTCCAAGGACGAAGCTGAGCAGCTGAAGAAGAAGCTGGAGGAGGCTGGCGCCACCGTCGAGCTGAAGTAATTGGGCTCGATTTCCAGCTAAGGTTCGGGAAGGGAGCGGCGCGCCTGCGTGTCCGCTCCCGACCCGTTTCCTCTTCTCGGCCCGGGGCCGGGCGCCGCAGCGACGGCGCACCGACCCCTGGCCGAGGCGAGGACCGCCCGCCGAAGACGCGCCGCAGGCCCCTCAGGGGGTTCCTGCCGGATGCGCCGAGGTTAGGGGTCACCGTTTCGCCCAACGGACATTGCAAGGTCCGCGGGTCACACGCGAGGTCGAGGTCGCAAGATGGCAGTTTCCGCAGTCGGATCCTTCACCGGTCGTAAGCGCGTTCGCCGGAGCTTTGGTCGCATTCCCGAAGTGGCGCCGATGCCGAACCTCATCGAGGTTCAGAAGAGCTCCTACGACGCCTTTCTGCAGATGGGCATTGCCGGGGAAGCCCGCGGCGATGTCGGCCTGCAGGAAGTCTTCAAGTCGGTGTTCCCGATCCGCGACTTCTCCGAGCGCTCCATGCTGGAGTTCGTGCGCTACGAACTGGAGGAGCCGAAATACGACGTCGAGGAGTGCCAGCAGCGCGGCCTGACCTTCGCGGCCCCGCTGAAGGTCACCCTGCGTCTGGTGGTCTGGGACGTGGACGAGGAGACCGGCTCCAAGTCCATCAAGGACATCAAGGAGCAGGACGTCTACATGGGCGACATGCCCCTGATGACGGCCAACGGCACGTTCGTGGTCAACGGCACCGAGCGCGTCATCGTCAGCCAGATGCACCGGTCGCCCGGCGTCTTCTTCGACCATGACAAGGGCAAGACCCACAGCTCGGGCAAATACCTGTTCGCCGCCCGGGTGATCCCGTACCGCGGGTCCTGGCTCGATTTCGAGTTCGACGCCAAGGACATCGCCTACGTGCGTATCGACCGTCGCCGCAAGCTGCCGGCGACGACGCTCCTGCTCGCCCTGCTCTCCGACCAGAGCGAGGCGTACATCAAGGCATGCCACGCCAACGGCGACGACGTGCATCGCGACAAGGTCGTGGGCATGAGTGCCGAGGACATCCTCAGCACGTTCTACGGCAAGGTCACCTACACCCGCGAGGGCGACGGCTGGCGCTTGCCGTTCGACGCCGACCGCATGAAGGGCGCGAAGCTGACCGACGACCTGGTCGATGCCGACACGGGCGAAGTGGTGGCCAAGGCCGGCGACAAGATCACGCCGCGCACCTCGCGCAAGCTGATCGAGGGCGGCCTGAAGGACATGTTCGTCACCAGCGAGCAGCTGATCGGCCAGTATGTCGGCTCCGACCTGATCGACGAGAGCACCGGTCTGGTCCATTGCGATGCCGGCGAGGAGATCACCGCCGATCTGCTGGAGACCCTGGCCTCCATCGGCGTGACCGAGCTGCCGATCCTGGCGATCGACCACATGAACATCGGCGCCTACATGCGCAACACCCTGGCGCTCGACAAGAACGCCACCCGGGAAGAGGCGCTGGTCGACATCTACCGGGTCATGCGCCCGGGCGAGCCGCCGACCCTGGAGACTGCCGAGGCCCTGTTCGCCGGTCTGTTCTTCGACAGCGAGCGCTACGACCTGTCGGCTGTCGGCCGGGTGAAGATGAACGCCCGTCTCGGCCTGGAGACCGACGACCAGCTCCGCGTGCTCCGCAAGGAGGATATCCTGGCCATCCTCAAGGTCCTGGTGGATCTGAAGGACGGCAAGGGTGAGATCGACGACATCGACCACCTCGGCAACCGCCGTGTCCGGTCGGTCGGCGAGCTCATGGAGAACCAGTACCGCGTCGGCCTGCTGCGCATGGAGCGGGCGATCCGCGAGCGCATGAGCTCGGTGGACATCGATACCGTCATGCCGCACGACCTGATCAACGCCAAGCCGGCGGCGGCCGCGGTGCGCGAGTTCTTCGGCTCCTCGCAGCTGTCCCAGTTCATGGACCAGACCAACCCGCTGTCGGAGATCACCCACAAGCGCCGCCTCTCGGCGCTTGGCCCGGGCGGTCTGACCCGCGAGCGTGCCGGCTTCGAAGTCCGTGACGTGCACCCGACCCACTACGGCCGGATCTGCCCGATCGAGACGCCGGAAGGCCCGAATATCGGTCTGATCAACTCGCTGGCCACCTATGCCCGGGTCAACCAGTACGGCTTCATCGAGACGCCGTACCGCAAGGTGACCGACGGCACGGTGACCGACGAGGTGCGCTACATCTCCGCCATGGAGGAAGGCCGCTACACGATCGCCCAGGCGAACGCCCCGATCGACGAGAACGGCAAGTTCGAGGAGGAGCTGGTTCCGGTCCGCCGGCGCGGCGACTTCGGTCTGGCGCGTCCGGAAGACATCGACATGCTCGACGTCTCGCCGAAGCAGCTCGTGTCCGTCGCCGCGGCGCTGATCCCGTTCCTGGAGAACGATGATGCCAACCGCGCGCTGATGGGCTCGAACATGCAGCGTCAGGCGGTTCCGCTGATCCAGGCCGAGGCGCCGTATGTCGGCACCGGCATGGAGGCGACCGTGGCCCGCGACAGCGGTGTGGCCATCGCCGCCAAGCGGTCCGGCGTGATCGACCAGGTCGATGCCCAGCGTATCGTCGTCCGGGCCAACGAGGACCTGGAAGGCACGGCGTCGAACGTCGACATCTACCGGCTGCTGAAGTTCCAGCGGTCCAACCAGAACACCTGTATCACCCAGCGGCCGCTCGTGGCGGTGGGTGACGTGGTCAGCCGTGGCGACATCATCGCCGACGGCCCGTCCACCGAGCTCGGTGAGCTGGCGCTCGGCAAGAACGTGCTCGTCGCGTTCATGCCGTGGAACGGCTACAACTTCGAGGACTCGATCCTGATCTCCGAGCGCATCGTCCGCGACGACGTGTTCACCTCGATCCATATCGAGGAATTCGAGATCATGGCCCGCGACACCAAGCTGGGTCAGGAGGAGATCACCCGGGACATCCCGAACGTCGGCGAAGAGGCTCTGAAGAACCTCGACGAGGCGGGCATCGTCTATATCGGTGCCGAGGTGAACCCGAGCGACATCCTGGTCGGCAAGGTCACGCCGAAGGGCGAGTCGCCGATGACGCCGGAAGAGAAGCTCCTGCGAGCGATCTTCGGCGAAAAGGCGTCCGATGTCCGCGACACCTCGCTGAAGGTGCCGCCGGGAGTGACCGGCACGGTCGTCGAGGTGCGGGTGTTCTCGCGCCGCGGCGTCGACAAGGACGAGCGTAGCCAGGCGATCGAGCGCTCGGAGATCGAGCGTCTCGCCAAGGACCGCGACGACGAGCGCGCGATCCTGGAGCGTGGCTTCTTCGACCGCCTGAAGGAACTGCTGATGGGCAAGATGGCCACCGGCGGTCCGAAGGGCTTCAAGTCCGGCGAGCTGACCGAGGAGGTCTTCGCCCAGTACACGCCGGGTCAGTGGCGCCAGTTCGTCGTCGATGACGACAAGCTGATGGACTACCTGGAGGGCCTGAAGGAGCATTTCGACAAGTCGATCGAGCAGCTCAAGGACCGGTTCGACAACAAGGTCGACAAGCTGCAGCGCGGCGACGAGCTGCCCCCGGGCGTCATGAAGATGGTCAAGGTCTTCGTCGCGGTGAAGCGCAAGCTGCAGCCGGGCGACAAGATGGCCGGCCGGCACGGCAACAAGGGTGTCATCTCCAAGATCAACCCGATCGAGGACATGCCCTATCTGGACGACGGCACCGCCGTCGACATCGTGCTGAACCCGCTGGGCGTGCCGTCGCGCATGAATGTCGGGCAGATCCTGGAGACCCACCTCGGGTGGGCGGCGGCCGGTCTTGGCCGTCAGATCCGCGAGATGCTCGAGAACATGGGCAAGGACACCCGGGCAGGCGACCTGCGCGACAAGCTCAAGGGCATCTATTCTGACGACGAGTACAGTCAGAAGATCGATCCGTTGCAGGACAACGAGATTGTCGAGATGTCCCGCAACCTGCGGCGCGGTGTGCCGTTTGCGACCCCGGTGTTCGATGGTGCCCGCGAAGAGGACATCGTCGGGATGCTGGAGCGTGCCGGTCTCGAGTCGAGCGGTCAGGTCGATCTGTGGGACGGCCGGACGGGCGAGCAATTCGACCGCCGGGTGACAGTCGGCTATATTTACATGCTGAAGCTGCACCACCTGGTGGACGACAAGATCCATGCCCGTTCGATCGGCCCGTACAGCCTCGTCACCCAGCAGCCGCTGGGCGGTAAGGCGCAGTTCGGCGGTCAGCGGTTCGGTGAGATGGAGGTCTGGGCCCTTGAAGCCTACGGCGCAGCCTACACCTTGCAGGAGATGCTGACGGTGAAGTCCGACGACGTCTCCGGCCGTACCAAGGTCTACGAAGCCATCGTCCGAGGCGACGACAACTTCGAGGCCGGTATTCCGGAATCCTTCAACGTTCTGGTGAAGGAGCTGCGTTCGCTCGGCCTGAATGTCGAGCTGAACCAGGAGGAGTACTGACGCCGGCGGCGGCCGCGAAGGCGGCCGCATCGGTGTAGTTGCTGGCCTATAGGCCCCCGCGGATAGCGTCCCGGGGGCCGGGGTCGGTCTGAAGGTCCGGGGACGCCCGGATCCGCAAACAGCGCCAGTGGCGCGAGGAGTGCTTCGATGAACGAGTTGGTGAACATCTTCGGTCAGCCGAGCGGCCCGCAGAGCTTCGACAATATCCAGATCTCGATCGCGAGCCCGGATCGCGTGAAGTCGTGGTCGTTCGGTGAGATCAAGAAGCCGGAGACCATCAACTACCGGACCTTCAAGCCGGAGCGCGACGGTCTGTTCTGCGCCCGGATCTTTGGCCCGATCAAGGATTACGAGTGCTTGTGCGGCAAGTACAAGCGCATGAAGTACCGCGGCATCATCTGCGAGAAGTGCGGCGTCGAGGTCACGCTCTCCAAGGTGCGCCGCGAGCGCATGGGCCATATCGACCTGGCGTCGCCGGTCGCCCATATCTGGTTCCTGAAGTCCCTGCCGAGCCGCATCGGTCTGCTGCTCGACATGACCCTGAAGGACCTGGAGCGGGTTCTGTACTTCGAGAACTTCGTGGTCACCGACCCGCTGCTCTCGCCGCTGAAGGAGAAGCAACTCCTCAGCGAGGAGGAGTACTACCAGGCGCAGGACGATTACGGCGAGGACGCCTTCACCGCCCAGATCGGCGCCGAGGCCCTGAAGACCATGCTCTCCCGCCTCGACATGGAAGTCGAGCAGGAGACCGTGCGCGTCGAGCTGCGCGAGACAGGCTCCGAGGCCAAGCGCAAGAAGCTGGTCAAGCGGCTCAAGATCATTGAGGCGTTCCAGGAATCCGGCTCCCGTCCGGAGTGGATGATCCTGGACGTGGTGCCGGTCATTCCGCCGGAACTGCGCCCGCTGGTCCCGCTGGACGGCGGCCGCTTCGCGACTTCCGATCTGAACGACCTGTACCGCCGGGTGATCAACCGGAACAACCGCCTGAAGCGCCTGATGGAGCTTCGCGCGCCGGATATCATCGTGCGCAACGAGAAGCGCATGCTGCAGGAGGCCGTCGACGCCCTGTTCGACAACGGCCGCCGCGGCCGCGTCATCACCGGCGCCAACAAGCGTCCGCTGAAGTCGCTCAGCGACATGCTGAAGGGCAAGCAGGGCCGCTTCCGTCAGAACCTGCTCGGCAAGCGCGTCGACTATTCCGGCCGGTCGGTCATCGTGGTCGGTCCGGACCTGATGCTGCACCAGTGCGGCCTGCCGAAGAAGATGGCGCTGGAGCTGTTCAAGCCGTTCATCTACTCCAAGCTCGAACTCTACGGCATGGCGAGCACCATCAAGGCCGCCAAGCGCATGGTCGAGAAGGAGCGTCCCGAGGTCTGGGACATCCTGGAAGAGGTGATCCGCGAGCACCCGGTCATGCTGAACCGGGCGCCGACCCTGCACCGCCTCGGCATTCAGGCGTTCGAGCCGAAGCTGGTCGAGGGCAAGGCGATCCAGCTGCACCCGCTGGTCTGCACCGCCTTCAACGCCGACTTCGACGGCGACCAGATGGCGGTCCACGTGCCGCTGTCGCTGGAAGCCCAGCTAGAAGCCCGCGTGCTCATGATGTCGACCAACAACATCCTGAGCCCGGCCAACGGCAAGCCGATCATCGTGCCGTCCCAGGACATCGTTCTGGGCCTGTACTACCTGACGATGGAGCGCAACAACCAGCCGGGCGAGGGCATGGCCTTCGCCGATCCGGCCGAGGTCGATCACGCGGTCGATACCGGTGCCGTCAACCTGCACACCAAGGTGAAGGCCCGCGTCACGACCTATGACGAGAACGGCGAGAAGGTGACCAAGCGCGTGGAGACCACGCCGGGCCGCCTGAAGCTGGCGCTGCTGATGCCGGACAACCCGAAGCTGCGCTTCGAGATGATCAACCGACTGATGACGAAGAAGGAAGTCTCCAACGTCATCGACATGGTGTACCGCCACTGCGGCCAGAAGGAGACGGTGATCTTCGCCGACCGCCTGATGGGCCTCGGCTTCGGTCACGCCTGCCGCGCGGGCATCTCGTTCGGCAAGGACGATCTGGTCATCCCCGAGGCCAAGCAGGGCCTCGTCGATCAGGCCAACGAGGAGGTCAAGCAGTTCGAGCAGCAGTATCTCGACGGTCTGATCACCCAGGGCGAGAAGTACAACAAGGTCGTCGACGTCTGGTCGCGCTGCACCGATCAGGTGGCCGAAGAGATGATGGCGGTCATTAAGGAAGACGACGGCATCAACCCGGTGAACGCCGTGTGGATGATGGCGCATTCCGGTGCCCGTGGTTCCGCCGCCCAGATCAAGCAGCTCGCCGGCATGCGCGGCCTGATGGCCAAGCCGTCGGGCGAGATCATCGAGACGCCGATCATCTCGAACTTCAAGGAAGGCCTGACCGTGCTCGAGTACTTCAACTCGACCCACGGTGCCCGTAAGGGTCTGGCCGACACGGCGCTCAAGACGGCGAACTCGGGCTACCTGACCCGCCGTCTGGTCGACGTGGCCCAGGACTGCATCATCACCGAAGTCGATTGCGGCACCGAGCGCGGCCTGACCGTGCGCGCGGTGATCGACGGCGGCGAGGTGATCGAGAATCTCGGCGACCGCATCCTCGGCCGCACCACCCTGGAGGACGTCCTCGATCCGCTCAGCGGCGACGTGGTCGTCAAGAAGGGCGAGATCATCGACGAGGCGCTGGTCGAGGCGGTCGAACGGGCCGGCATCGACTCGGTGCTGATCCGCTCGGTCCTGACCTGTAAGACCCATCCGGGCGTCTGCGCGGCCTGCTACGGCCGTGATCTGGCGCGCGGAACGCCGGTGAATATCGGCGAGGCGGTCGGTGTCATCGCCGCCCAGTCGATCGGCGAGCCGGGCACCCAGCTCACCATGCGGACGTTCCACATCGGCGGTGCCGCCCAGCGTGGCGCCGAGCAGTCCACGGTCGAGGCGTCGATCGGCGCCCAGGTGAAGCTGCACAACCGCAACGTCGTCACCAATTCCGACGGCATTCTGGTGGTGATGAGCCGCAACACCGAGATCATCCTGGCCGACGAGCAGGGCCGCGAGCGCGCACGCCACCGCGTGCCGTACGGGGCCAAGCTCCTGGTCGATGACGGTGTCATGGTCGAGCCGGGCCAGAAGATGGCGGAGTGGGATCCGTACACCATTCCGATCATCACCGAGCGCGAGGGTGTCGCCCACTACGTCGATCTCGTGGACGGTCTCTCCATGCGCGAGGTCACCGACGAGGCGACGGGTATCTCGTCCCGCGTCGTGGTCGACTGGAAGCAGCAGCCGCGTGGCAACGACCTGAAGCCGCGTGTCACCCTGCGGGACGATGCCGGCGAGGTGGTTCAGCTCGCCAACGGCCTGGAGGCACGCTACTTCATGTCGGTCGACGCCATCCTGTCGGTCGAGAACGGGGCCCAGGTGAAGGCCGGCGACGTGCTGGCGCGTATCCCGCGCGAGTCGTCGAAGACCCGCGACATCACCGGTGGTCTGCCGCGCGTGGCCGAACTGTTCGAGGCCCGTCGTCCGAAGGACTTCGCGGTCATCGCCGAGGGCGACGGCCGGGTCGAGTTCGGCAAGGACTACAAGACCAAGCGCCGGGTGATCGTCCGTCCGCTCGAGGAAGGCGCGGATCCGGTCGAGTACATGATCCCGAAGGGCAAGCACCTGGCGGTGCACGAGGGCGACTTCGTGCAGAAGGGTGACATGCTGCTCGACGGGGCGCGCGTCCCGCACGACATCCTGAACATCATGGGTGTCGAGGCCCTGGCCGACTATCTCATCAATGAGATCCAGGAGGTCTACCGCCTGCAGGGCGTGAAGATTAACGACAAGCACATCGAGGTGATCGTTCGCCAGATGCTGCAGAAGGTCGAAGTGATGGAGGCCGGCGACACCACTCTGTTGCTCGGCGAGACCATCGATCGCGACGAGTACGAGGAGGCCAACGAGAAGGCCCTGGCGGAGAACCTCCGTCCGGCCGTGGCCAAGCCGGTGCTCCAGGGCATCACCAAGGCGTCGCTGCAGACCAAGTCGTTCATCTCCGCCGCGTCGTTCCAGGAGACCACCCGCGTCCTCACCGAGGCGGCGGTTTCCGGCAAGCACGACAGCCTGGACGGGCTCAAGGAGAACGTCATCGTCGGCCGTCTGATCCCGGCCGGCACGGGCAGCGTGATGAATCGCCTGCGCCGTATCGCCGCCGATCGGGACCGCGCGCTGGCGCCGGCTCCGGCGGCAAGCGAGGACGAGGCGGCGCATCTGCCGTCCGAGGGAGAGGTCACGGCCGCCGAATAAGCGGCTGGGATTTCTCGGAAACAAAGCTAGAGAAGATCACGATCAGATGGAAACATCTGGGGACGTGGATTTTCTCTAGCTTCAATGAACTAGAGTACGATTCATGGTTCGGATCGCTTTGATCCGAACCGATCGTGCTTTAGGTATTCCGGGAATTTACGTTCCTGGAATATCCGAATGTGACGGTGAAATCGGCTCGACCTGCTGGGCCGATTATCCGCTTGACCCCCGCAGAGTGCATCAATAGTATCCGCGCACTTTGAAACGGGGGCCCAGCTGTTCCCTCGGGTTTGCCGCCGGTGGCGGTCCCTTCCCGAGTGACTTGAACGCGGTCACCGCACGAAGAGTCGAATATGAGAAGCGTCGCGGCGGGTCCCGTCTTGTGGCGCATGGTTCAGGCGAACCGCCCCCATGGGACTCCCCATGGAGGGGTTTGTGTTTGTGGTTAAGAGGGTCGACGCATGCCGACGATCAATCAGCTGATCCGCCAGGGTCGTAAGGTTCCTGTTGCACGGAACAAGGTTCCCGCCCTGCAGGCGTGCCCGCAGAAGCGCGGGGTGTGCACGCGCGTGTACACGACCACCCCGAAGAAGCCGAACTCCGCTCTGCGTAAGGTCGCCCGTGTGCGTCTGACCAACGGGTACGAGGTCATCAGCTACATCCCGGGTGAAGGCCATAACCTTCAGGAGCACTCGGTCGTCATGATCCGTGGCGGTCGCGTGAAGGACTTGCCGGGTGTGCGCTATCACATCATTCGCGGCACGCTCGATACCCAGGGCGTGAAGGACCGTCGCCAGCGTCGTTCGAAGTACGGCGCCAAGCGCCCGAAGTAAGGAGTAACAGGAATGTCGCGTCGCCACCGCGCGGAAAAGCGTCCGGTTCTGCCGGATGCCAAGTTTGGGGACCAGGTCGTCTCCAAGTTCATGAGCTGCCTGATGTACGACGGCAAGCGCTCGGTCGCCGAGGGCATCGTTTACGGTGCGTTCGACGTCCTGCAGAAGCGTGCCGGCGGTGAGCCGGTCCGGACCTTCCATGAGGCCCTGGACAATGTGAAGCCGCATGTCGAGGTCCGCTCCCGCCGTGTCGGTGGCGCCACCTACCAGGTTCCGGTCGAAGTGCGCCCCGAGCGCGCCCAGGCCCTGGCCATCCGGTGGCTGATCGATGCCGCGCGCAAGCGCTCTGAGAAGACCATGGTCCAGCGGCTCTCCGGCGAGCTGCAGGACGCGGCCCAGAACCGCGGCACCGCGGTCAAGAAGCGGGAAGACACCCACCGCATGGCCGACGCCAACAAGGCGTTTTCTCACTACCGCTGGTAACTGCCACTGGCATCTGGGGACGGGCTGGCGTATAGACCGGCCCGTTCCGTTTATATAAGCGGCCGTGACCCTTGCGGCCGGAACCTCAAATCGACGAGGACGCGAGTCATGCCCCGCACCCATCCGCTCGAAATGTATCGCAATATCGGCATCATGGCCCACATCGATGCCGGCAAGACGACCACGACCGAGCGTATTCTGTTCTACACCGGCCGGTCCTACAAGATCGGCGAAGTGCATGATGGCAACGCCACCATGGACTGGATGGAGCAGGAGCAGGAGCGCGGCATCACCATCACGTCCGCGGCGACCACGTGCTTCTGGCGCGACTACCGCATCAACATCATCGACACCCCGGGCCATGTGGACTTCACCATCGAGGTCGAGCGCTCCCTGCGCGTGCTGGACGGCGCCGTCACGGTGTTCGACAGCGTCGCCGGCGTGGAGCCGCAGTCCGAGACGGTGTGGCGCCAGGCCGACAAGTACGGCGTGCCGCGCATCTGCTTCGTCAACAAGATGGACCGCATCGGTGCCGACTTCTTCCGCTGCGTGAAGATGATGGTCGATCGCCTGGGCACCACGCCGGCGGTCATGCAGCTGCCGATCGGCGTCGAGTCCGATTTCGTCGGTCTGGTCGACCTGGTGACCATGAAGGCCGTCCGCTGGCTGGACGAGTCCCTGGGCGCCAAGTTCGAGATCGAGGAGATCCCGGCCGACATGGCCGACCAGGCGGCGGAGTACCGCCAGAAGCTGGTCGAGCTGGCCGTCGAGATGGACGACGCCGCGATGGAAGCCTATCTGGAAGGCGAGGAGCCGTCCGAGGAGGTTCTGCGCGCCTGCATCCGCAAGGGCGTGCTGACCAACAGCTTCGTGCCGGTGTTCCTGGGCTCCGCCTTCAAGAACAAGGGCGTGCAGCCGCTGCTCGACGCCGTCGTCGACTACCTGCCGACCCCGACCGACGTCGAGTCGATTAAGGGCGTCTCCGTCGACGGCGAAACCGAGATGAAGCGCAAGTCGTCCGACGACGAGCCGTTCTCGGCCCTGGCGTTCAAGATCATGAACGACCCGTTCGTCGGCTCGCTGACCTTCGTGCGCGTCTATTCCGGCATTCTGGAGACCGGTTCCTCGGTGATGAACACCGTGAAGGACAAGCGCGAGCGCATCGGCCGCATGCTGCTCATGCACTCCAACAACCGTGAGGACGTGAAAGAGGCGCGGGCCGGTGACATCGTCGCCATCGCGGGTCTGAAGGACACGACCACGGGCGACACGCTGTGCGACCCGCTGAAGCCGGTCATCCTGGAGCGCATGGAATTCCCGGATCCGGTCATCGAGGTCGCGGTCGAGCCGAAGACCAAGAGCGACCAGGAGAAGATGGGCGTCGCCCTGAACCGCCTCGCCGCCGAGGATCCGTCGTTCCGCGTCACCTCCGACGTCGAGAGCGGCCAGACCGTGATCAAGGGCATGGGCGAACTCCACCTGGAGATCCTGGTCGACCGCATGCGGCGCGAGTTCAAGGTCGACGCCAATGTCGGCGCCCCGCAGGTCGCCTACCGCGAGTCGATCACCAAGACCGCCGAGGTCGATTACACCCACAAGAAGCAGACCGGCGGTTCGGGCCAGTTCGCCCGCGTGAAGCTGACCTTCTCCCCGCAGGAGCGCGGCGAGGGCTTCCTGTTCGAGAACACGATCGTCGGCGGCTCGGTGCCGCGTGAGTACATCCCGGGCGTCGAAAAGGGCCTGAAGTCCGCCATGGATACCGGCGTGCTCGCCGGCTTCCCGGTGGTGGACGTGAAGGTCTCCCTGACGGACGGTGCCTACCACGACGTGGACTCCAGCGTGCTGGCGTTCGAGATCGCGTCCCGTGCCGCCTTCAAGGAAGGCATCGCGAAGGCCGGTCCGGTTCTGCTTGAGCCGATCATGAAGGTTGAGGTGGTGACCCCGGAAGACTACATGGGCGACATCATCGGCGACCTGAACAGCCGTCGCGGCCAGGTCAGCGGCATGGACCAGCGCGGCAACGCCCGCGTGGTCGATGCCATGGTCCCGCTGGCGAACATGTTCGGTTATGTGAACACCCTGCGCTCCATGAGCCAGGGCCGGGCGCAGTACACCATGCAGTTCGACCACTATGAGCCTGTTCCGCAGGCGGTCGCGGACGAGGTGCGGGCGAAGCTGGCCTGATCGGCCACGCCCGCAGCCCGTCACTAGCCCATAACGTCACCCCCTATTTCGTACGGAGCATACTGGGATGGCCAAGGAGAAATTCGCGCGGACAAAGCCGCACTGCAACATCGGCACGATCGGTCACGTCGACCATGGTAAGACGACGCTGACGGCCGCGATCACGAAGACGCTTGCAGAGTCTGGCGGCGCGACGTTCATGGCGTACGACGCCATCGACAAGGCGCCTGAAGAGAAGGCGCGCGGCATCACGATCTCGACGGCGCATGTCGAGTACGAGACGGCGAACCGTCACTACGCGCATGTGGATTGCCCGGGCCACGCCGACTACGTGAAGAACATGATCACGGGTGCGGCGCAGATGGACGGCGCGATTCTGGTTGTGTCGGCGGCCGACGGCCCGATGCCGCAGACCCGCGAGCACATCCTTCTGGCGCGCCAGGTCGGCGTTCCGGCGCTTGTGGTGTTCATGAACAAGGTCGACCAGGTGGACGACGAGGAGCTTCTGGAGCTGGTGGAGCTCGAGATCCGCGAGCTGCTGTCGTCGTACGAGTTCCCGGGCGACGACATTCCGATCACCAAGGGTTCGGCTCTGGCCGCGCTTGAGGACAGCAACGACGAGATCGGCCGCAAGGCGATCCTGGCGCTGATGGAGACGGTCGACGCCTACATCCCGACGCCGGAGCGTCCGAAGAACCTTCCGTTCCTGATGCCGATCGAGGACGTGTTCTCGATCTCGGGTCGCGGCACGGTGGTGACCGGCCGTATCGAGCGCGGGATCGTGAAGGTGGGCGAGGAAATCGAGATCGTCGGCATCAAGGACACGGTGAAGACGACCTGCACGGGCGTCGAGATGTTCCGCAAGCTGCTGGACCAGGGCGAGGCTGGCGACAACGTGGGCGTTCTGCTGCGCGGTACGAAGCGCGAGGACGTGGAGCGCGGTCAGGTTCTGGCGAAGCCGGGCTCGATCACGCCGCACACGAAGTTCAAGGCCGAGGCGTACATCCTGACGAAGGAAGAGGGTGGCCGTCACACGCCGTTCTTCACCAACTACCGTCCGCAGTTCTACTTCCGCACGACGGACGTGACCGGGACGGTGACGCTGCCGGAAGGCACGGAGATGGTGATGCCGGGCGACAACATCGCGATGGATGTCGAGCTGATCGCGCCGATCGCCATGGATGACGGCCTGCGCTTCGCCATCCGCGAAGGCGGCCGCACCGTCGGCGCCGGCGTCGTGTCCAAGGTCATCGAGTAATCCTGCACCGTCAGGTGGGGATACCAGCGGGGGCGCTTCGGCGCCCCCGTTTGCGTTTTGGAACCGGGGTGCTGCCGTGAGCGGTACCGACTCGATCGGCACGCGGGCGGAGATGCGCGGACACGCCCGCGTCCGGCCCGGCACGGGCCCTCGGGCGGGCCAGGGCGGCGCGGGGAACCGGGTGCCTGCATGAGAGCCGCCGCCGGCGCCCTGGCGACCCTCCAGGCCACCGCTATGGCAACGTGGGCGCGACTGGCTGCTCATCCGTCCCTTGGACGTCGCCGGGCCGCATAGGACAGGGCGGGGCATGGGATATGGCAGGGAATCCGAAGAAGATGTCCCGGCGGCGATTGTTACCCTATATAAGGTGCGCGCGACCGACAGCGGCACTACATGGTGCATCCCTTTCGCCGACGTGTCGGCGCCATGCCGAAACGGTGCCGCGCGAGGTCCTCAGACGTAAGGTTCTTGCGGGTTTCAGGGCAAACGGTGCATCGGCAACAAAACTGAAATTCGCACTTGACGACCGCCCCCCCCATCAATAGGTTCCGCCCACCTTTGGGGACTGGCTGTGACCCGAACCGCTCGGAACGGGTCAGACGCAGTCTCACGTTTTTAAGACACCAATCCCCAAAAGGCCGAAGGCGGAAGCGCAGTTTCAGTGCGCATCCGCATTTTTTTCTGCGCGATGCCCGGCTTGCCGGTGAGCGCGCGGTGATAACGGCCGGTTGGCCAACGAGGTTGAGAGTAGCGGAAAGATGGACAGTCAAAACATCCGCATCCGCCTGAAGGCGTTCGATCACCGGGTCCTCGACCAGTCGACCGGTGAAATCGTGAACACCGCCAAGCGCACCGGTGCGCGTGTGCGGGGTCCCATTCCGCTGCCGACGCGTATCGAACGGTTCACCGTTCTGCGTGGTCCGCACGTTGACAAGAAGAGCCGGGAACAGTTCGAGATCCGCACCCATAAGCGGGTTCTCGACATCGTTGACCCGACCCCGCAGACCGTGGACGCGCTGATGAAGCTCGACCTGGCCTCCGGTGTCGACGTCGAGATCAAGCTCTGAGGGGACGGGAACGATGCGTTCAGGATTGATCGCTCAGAAGGTCGGGATGACCCGCGTGTTCACCGAAGAAGGTGCGCACGTTCCGGTCACCGTGCTGAAGGTCGACAGCTGCCAGGTTGTCGCTCAGCGGACCCAGGAGAAGGACGGCTACACCGCGGTGCAGCTCGGGGCCGGACTGCGCAAGGTGAAGCGCACCACGCAGCCGATGCGCGGTCACTTCGCCAAGGCGAAGGTCGAGCCGAAGCGCAAGGTCGTCGAGTTCCGTGTGGCCGACGACGCGCTGATCGAGGTCGGCGCGGAGCTGTCGGCCGACCACTTCATCGCCGGCCAGAAGGTCGATGTGACGGGAACGTCCATCGGTAAGGGCTTCGCCGGTGTCATGAAGCGGCACAATTTCGGTGGTCTGCGGGCCTCGCACGGCGTGTCGCTGTCGCACCGCTCGCACGGTTCCACCGGTAACAACCAGGATCCGGGCCGCGTCTTCAAAGGCAAGAAGATGGCGGGTCACATGGGCGACGAGCGCGTCACCACCCAGAACCTGACCGTCGTTGCGACCGATCCGGCGCGTGGCCTCATCCTCGTGCGCGGCTCCGTGCCGGGTTCCGAGGGCGGCTGGGTGCTCGTTCGCGACGCCGTGAAGGGTGGCTTGCCGGACGGCGCGCCGTATCCGGCCGCGCTGAAGGAAGCCGTCGCCGACGAGGCCGTGAGCGAGGAAGAGGCGGGTGCCGCCCTGTTCGAGCAGGCCTCCGAGGCCATGGGCGACGCCGCCGATCCGACCGTCGCCGAGGGCGGCGCCGTTCCGGACGCGCCGGCCGACGACGCCGAGAAGAAGGACTGAGGTCATGAAGATTGACGTCACCAACCTCGACGCGGAGAAGACCGGCGAGATCGATCTCGACGATGCGATCTTCGGTCTCGACCCGCGCCAGGACATCCTGGCCCGCATGGTGAACTGGCAGCTTGCCAAGCGCCGCGGCGGCAACCACAAGGTCAAGACGATCTCCGAGATCTCCGGGACCACGAAGAAGCCGTTCCGTCAGAAGGGTACCGGCCGTGCGCGTGCCGGCTCGCTTCGGGCGACCCAGTACCGCGGCGGTCAGACTGTTCATGGCCCGGTCGTGCGCGACCACGCCCACGATCTGACCAAGAAGTTCCGCAAGCTCGGTCTGAAGACCGCGCTGTCGGCCAAGGCGAAGGCCGGTCAGCTGATCATCATCGACGAGGCGGCCGCCGCCGAGCCGAAGACCAAGGCGCTGGCCGAGAAGTTCAAGAAGCTCGGCTGGTCGTCGGTCCTGGTGATCGACGGCGACGCGGTGAACGAGAACTTCGCCCGCGCGGCCCGCAATATTCCTCTGGTGGATCTGCTGCCGCAGCAGGGCGCCAACGTCTACGACATTCTCCGCCGCGACACTCTGGTCCTGACCAAGGGTGCGGTTGAGCAGCTGGAGGCGCGCCTGAAATGAGCATCCGTCCTTACAAGCCGAAGGCGGGCAAGGTCAGCGACGAGCGGGCCTACGAACTGATCCGCCGTCCGATCGTGACTGAGAAGTCGACCCGTGGGTCCGAGTTCGGCCAGGTGACCTTCGAGGTCCCGGTCAACGCGGCGAAGCCGGAGATCAAGCAGGCCATCGAGCGCCTGTTCGACGTGAAGGTGACCGCGGTGAACACGCTTCTGGTCAAAGGCAAGACCAAGCGGTTCCGGGGCCGTCCGGGCCGTCGTTCCGACTACAAGAAGGCCGTCGTCACGCTCGCCGAGGGCCAGACGATCGACCTGATGGCGGGGGTGTGAACCCATGGCTTTGAAGTCCTTTAATCCGACGACCCCGTCGCAGCGCCAGCTGGTCATCGTCGACCGCACGGAGCTGTGGTCCGGCAAGCCGGTCAAGAAGCTCACCGAAGGCCTGACGAAGAAGGCCGGCCGCAACAACACCGGGCGCATCACCACGCGCCGGCGGGGCGGCGGTCACAAGCGGACCTACCGCATCGTCGACTTCAAGCGTCGCAAGTTCGACGTGGTCGGCACGGTGGAGCGTCTTGAGTACGATCCGAACCGGACCGCGTTCATCGCCCTCATCACCTATGAGGACGGAGATCAGGCCTACATCCTTGCGCCGCAGCGCCTCGGCGTCGGCGACAAGGTCGTCGCCGGCGATAAGGTCGACGTGAAGCCGGGCAATGCCATGCCGCTGCGCAGCATTCCGGTCGGCACGATCGTGCACAACGTCGAGATGAAGCCGGAGAAGGGTGGCCAGCTGGCCCGCTCCGCCGGCACCTACGTTCAGATCGTCGGCCGTGACGCCGGCTACGCCCTGCTGCGCCTGGCCTCCGGCGAAGTGCGCATGGTGCGGTCCGAGTGCATGGCGACCGTCGGTGCTGTGTCCAATCCGGACCAGCAGAACATCAATATCGGCAAGGCCGGCCGCAATCGCTGGCTGGGTAAGCGTCCGGCGGTTCGTGGCGTCGCCATGAACCCGGTCGATCACCCGCATGGCGGTGGTGAAGGCCGGACCTCGGGCGGCCGTCATCCGGTTACCCCGTGGGGCAAGCCGACCAAGGGCAAGAAGACGCGCAACAACAAGGCGACCGATAAGCTCATCGTTCGCCGGCGCCGGAAGTAAGGAGAAGTTCGGTGGCTCGATCCGTTTGGAAGGGACCGTTCGTCGACGGCTACCTGATGAAGAAGGCCGAAAAGTCGCGCGCGTCTGGTCGCAATGAGATCATTAAGACCTGGTCGCGCCGTTCGACGATCATGCCGCAATTCGTCGGCCTGACCTTCAACGTGTACAACGGCCATAAATTCGTTCCGGTTCTCGTCAGTGAGAACATGGTTGGGCACAAGTTTGGCGAGTTTTCGCCGACGCGTACCTATTACGGCCACATGGCCGACAAGAAGTCGCGCCGCTGAGGCTGAGAGGAGCAGGCAATGGGCAAGCAGGCTGCCGAACGGCGACTTGACGATACCGAAGCGAAGGCTGTGCTGCGCAATCTGCGCGTCAGCCCGCAGAAGCTGAATCTCGTCGCCCAGATGATCCGCGGTCAGCGGGCCGACAAGGCGCTGGCCACTCTGGCCTTCTCGAAGCGCCGGATCGCGCGCGACGTGAAGAAGCTGCTGGAGTCGGCGATCGCGAACGCCGAGAACAACCACCAGCTCGATGTCGACCGGCTCTTCGTCAAGGAGGCCTTTGTCGGCAAGAGCATCACGATGAAGCGCTTCCGTCCGCGCGCCCGGGGTCGGGTCGGTCGGATCGAGAAGCCGTTCGCCCACATCACCGTGGTCGTGCGTGAGCGCGAGGAGCAGGACTGATGGGTAATAAGGTCAATCCGATCGGGCTGCGGCTCGGCATCAACCGCACTTGGGACTCGCGCTGGTTCGCGGGCAAGGGCTATGCCGATCTGCTGCACCAGGACATCAAGCTGCGCCAGTATCTGACCAAGCGTCTGCGTCAGGCCGGTGTGAGCCGCATCGTCATCGAGCGTCCGGCCAAGCGTGCGCGCATCACCATCTACTCGGCGCGTCCGGGCGTGGTGATCGGCAAGAAGGGCACGGATATCGAGAAGCTCCGTCAGGACCTCTCGAAGATGACCAACACGGACGTCGCGCTGAACATCGTCGAGATCCGCAAGCCGGAGATCGACGCCCAGCTCGTGGCCGAGAACATCGCCCAGCAGCTGGAGCGCCGCGTTGCGTTCCGCCGGGCGATGAAGCGGGCCGTTCAGTCTGCCATGCGCCTGGGCGCGCTCGGCATTCGGATCAACTGCGGCGGCCGTCTCGGTGGTGCGGAAATCGCGCGCACCGAGTGGTACCGCGAGGGCCGCGTGCCGCTGCATACGCTGCGTGCCGACATCGATTACGGCGAGGCCACCGGCTTCACCACCTACGGCACCTGCGGCGTGAAAGTCTGGGTGTTCAAGGGCGAAGTCCTGGCACATGACCCGATGGCGCAGGATAAGCGCCTGGCCGAGCAGCAGCCGGGTTCCGGCGGCGATCGTCGCTAACCGTCCGCTGAGAGGAGAAGACAGATGCTGTCCCCGAAGCGCACAAAGTTCCGTAAGGCCCATAAGGGCCGCATCCATGGCCTGGCCAAGGGTGGGACGGCGCTGAACTTCGGCGCCTACGGTCTGAAGGCGACCACGCCCGCGCGTGTGACCGCCCGTCAGATCGAGGCCGCCCGTCGTGCGATCACCCGTCACATCCGCCGCGCCGGCCGCGTGTGGATCCGGATTTTCCCGGATGTGCCGGTGTCGAGCAAGCCGGCCGAGGTTCGCATGGGTAAGGGTAAGGGCTCTCCGGAGTTCTGGGTCTGCCGCGTGAAGCCGGGCCGTATCATGTTCGAGCTGGATGGTGTTCCGAAGGATCTGGCCGAGGAGGCGTTCCGCCTCGCCGCCATGAAGCTTCCGGTCGACACCCGGTTCGTGACCCGTCTGGGCGAGTGAGTCGGAGGAGTTAAAGATGGCAAACAAGATTGCCGAGGATCTCCGGACGAAGTCGCCGGACCAGTTGAAGGACCAGCTGCTGCAGCTGCGCAAGGAGGCGTTCAATCTGCGCTTCCAGCGGGCGAACGGGCAGCTCGAGAACTCCGATCGGATGCGCCAGGTTCGGCGCGAGATCGCGAAGGTTAAGACGATCATGGGCGAGAAGGCCCGCGCCGGGGCTTCGGCGTAAGCACCGGTCAAGGGGTTAGGAGAAAGCAATGCCGAGGCGTGTTCTTCAGGGCACCGTCGTCAGCGACAAGGGCGACAAGACGGTGGTCGTGAACGTCCAGCGGCGGGTCATGCATCCGCTCTACAAGAAGTTCATCACCCGCTCGAAGCGGTTCTCGGCACACGATCCTGAGAACCGGTTCAAGCAGGGCGACACGGTGCGCATCATCGAGTGCGCGCCGGTTTCGAAAAACAAGCGGTTCGCGGTCGTCTACGACGACGTCGCGGCCGGCGCGTGACCCGGACCTAGGAGGACAGGTCATGATTCAGATGCAGACGAACCTCGACGTCGCGGACAATTCCGGCGCTCGACGGGTGCAGTGCATCAAGGTGCTCGGTGGCTCGAAGCGCAAGGTCGCTTCGGTCGGCGATGTCATCGTGGTGTCCGTGAAGGAGGCTATTCCGCGGGGCCGCGTGAAGAAGGGTGACGTGCATCGCGCCGTCATCGTTCGCACGGCCAAGGAAATCCGCCGCCAGGACGGGACCGCGATCCGGTTCGACACCAACGCCGCCGTGCTGATCAACAAGCAGGGCGAGCCGATCGGAACGCGTATCTTCGGCCCGGTGACCCGCGAACTGCGTGCGAAGAGGTTCATGAAGATCATTTCGCTCGCTCCGGAGGTGTTGTGATGGCCGCGCGCGTTAAGAAGGGCGACCGGGTGATCGTCACCACCGGCCGCGACAAGGGCAAGCAGGGCGAAGTTCTGCGCGTGATCCCCTCGGAGAACCGTGTGGTTGTCCAGGGCGTGAACATGATCAAGCGCCACACGCGTCCGAGCCAGACCACTCAGGGCGGGATCGTCGAGCGCGAGGCGGCTCTGGATCTGTCCAACGTGATGCACGTGGATCCGAAGTCCGGCGAAGCGACCCGCGTTCGTTTCGAGGAGCGCGACGGCAAGAAGGTCCGTGTCGCGAAGCGCTCCGGCGACGTGATCGACGCTGACTCGGCGGCGAGGTAAGGCAAGATGGCTCGTTTGTACGAAGAATATACCAAGTCGATCCGCCCGGATCTGCAGTCCTCGTTCGGCTACTCGAACGTGCACGAGGTTCCGGAGCTCACCAAGGTCGTCCTGAACATGGGCGTCGGTGAAGCGGTTGGCGACAGCAAGAAGATCCAGTCGGCTCTCGACGAGATGACCCGGATCACCGGCCAGAAGCCGGTCGTGACCCGCGCCAAGAAGTCGATCGCCGGCTTCAAGCTGCGAGAGGGCATGCCGATCGGCGTGAAGGTGACCCTGCGCCGCGAGCGGATGTACGAGTTCCTGGATCGCCTGGTGAACATCGCGCTCCCGCGGGTGCGTGACTTCCGTGGGCTGAACCCGAAGAGCTTTGACGGCCGTGGCAACTACTCCATGGGCATCAAGGAGCAGATCGTGTTTCCGGAAATCGACTACGACAAGGTCGACAACATCCGGGGCATGGACATCATCGTGGTGACCACGGCGAAGACGGACGACGAAGCGCGCGAACTGCTCAAGCGCTTCCAGTTTCCGTTCGTCAATTGATCGAGGTCGGAGGACGACATGGCTAAGAAGAGCGCTGTTGAGAAGAACAACGCCCGTCGCAAGCTGCAGAGCCAGCAGGCCGCCAAGCGCGCGCGCCTGAAGGCGACTGCGATGGACCGGTCGCTGCCGATCGAGGAACGTTTCGCTGCGCAGCTCAAGATGCAGCAGCTTCCGAAGAACGGAGCGAAGGAACGCATTCGCAACCGTTGCGAACTCACCGGGCGCCCGCGCGGCGTCTATCGCAAGTTCAAGCTTTCGCGGATCGCGCTGCGGGATCTCGGCTCTACGGGCCAGATTCCGGGCCTGGTCAAGTCGAGCTGGTAAGAGGGAGGTCGGCAAATGTCGATGAGCGATCCTCTCGGGGATATGCTGACCCGCATCCGCAACGGTCAGAGCGCACGCAAGTCGGTCGTATCTAGCCCGGCGTCGCGTCTGCGGGCGAATGTGCTCGAGGTGCTGCAGCGCGAGGGTTATATCCGCGGTTTCTCGCAGGATGACGTCCGCGCCGGTGTGGCGGAAATCAAGATCGAGTTGAAGTATTCCGAAGGCGAGCCGGTCATCAAGGAGATCAAGCGGGTCTCCACGCCGGGTCGTCGGGTCTACTCCAAGATCAAGGACCTTCCGCGCGTCTATAACGGTCTCGGGATTGCGATCCTGTCGACCCCGCGCGGCGTCATGTCCGACAACGAGGCCCGTGCGGCCAATGTCGGCGGCGAAGTCCTGTGTCAGGTATTCTGATCGGAGGCGATGATGTCACGTGTCGGTAAATATCCGGTCGCCGTTCCGGACGGTGTGACGATCGAGATCGCCAACGACGAGATCAAGGCGAAGGGCAAGCTCGGTGAGCTGTCCGCCCCGATCTCGGCGGAGGTTGACGTCGTCCATCAAGATAACGTCATCAAGGTCACGCCGAAGCGCGAGTCCAAGAAGTCGCGCGCCATGTGGGGCACCACCCGCGCGCTGGTGAATAACATCGTCACCGGCGTGTCGACGGGCTTCACGGTCAACCTGGAGATCAACGGCGTCGGTTACCGTGCCGCGATCGAAGGTAAGGACCTGGTGCTGGCCCTCGGCTTCAGCCATCCGGTTCGCTTCCCGATCCCCGAGGGGATCACGATGAACTGCGAGCGCCCGACGGCGATCACCATCAGCGGTTCGGACAAGCAACGGGTCGGTCAGCTTGCTGCCGAGATCCGCGCGTTCCGTCCGCCGGAGCCGTTTAAGGGCAAGGGCGTCAAGTACGCGAACGAGATTATCCTTCGTAAGGAAGGTAAGAAGAAGTAGGAGTTCGGCGATGCTTTCGTCCAAGGATCTGTTCAAGCGCCGCCAGATGCGCAGCCGTGCGCAGCTTCGGCGCAAGGCGGCCGGTCGCCCGCGGTTGTCGGTGTTCCGGTCGTCCAAGCATATCTACGCCCAGGTCATCGACGATGTCGGTGGTGTCACGCTTGCGTCAGCCTCGTCGCTCGACAAGGAACTGAAGAGCGGGCTGAAGACCGGTGCCGACAAGGCGGCGGCCGAGGCGGTCGGCAAGCTTGTGGCGTCGCGCGCCATCGAGAAGGGGCTCAGCGACGTGGTGTTCGACCGCGGCGGCTATATCTATCACGGTCGGGTGAAGGCGCTTGCTGATGCGGCGCGCGAAGCCGGCCTGAAGTTCTAAGAGGGGCCAAGACATGGCACGTCAGGACAGGCAGGACCGCAACCAGGGTCGCGATCGCGAAGACAGCGATCTGATCGAGAAGCTGGTCGGCATCAACCGCGTGGCCAAGGTGGTCAAGGGCGGCCGCCGGTTCGGCTTCGCGGCGATCGTGATCGTCGGCGACCAGCGCGGTCGCGTTGGTCATGGTGCCGGCAAGGCGCGCGAGGTTCCGGAAGCGATCCGCAAGGCCACCGAGCAGGCCAAGCGCTCGATGATCCGGGTGCCGCTGCGCGAGGGCCGGACCCTGCACCACGACATCAGCGGTCGTTTCGGCGCGGGTCGCGTGACCCTGCGGGCGGCTCCGGCCGGTACCGGAATCATCGCCGGCGGTCCGATGCGCGCCATCTTCGAAGCGCTCGGTGTGCAGGACGTGGTGGCGAAGTCGATCGGCACCTCGAACCCGCACAACATGATCAAGGCGACCTTCGAGGCCCTGCGCAACGTGCATGCGCCGCGGTCGATCGCTGCCAAGCGCGGCAAGAAGGTGGCTGAGATCTTCGGTCGCGACAGCCAGGGCGACGCGGCGGAAGCCGCCAGCGCTGAGTAATCGGGAGACTGATGATGGCGAAGAATGCGACTGTCACCGTGCGTCAGGTCCGCAGCGGTCTGGGCCGGAAGAAGGATCAGATCGCGACGCTGACGGGCCTCGGCCTCGGCAAGCTGAACCGCGAGCGCACGCTCGAGGATACGCCGGCCGTGCGTGGCATGATCCACAAGGTTAAGCACCTGGTCGAGGTCGTCGACCAGGCGTAATCAACCGGTCGCGCGGCCCGGGGTTCACTCCCCGATCGCGGCCGCCCCGGATGCGCAGACGAGGACTGAACGATGCGATTGAACGAGCTGAAAGACAACGACGGCGCGACCAAGGCGCGCAAGCGCATCGGCCGCGGTACCGGGTCGGGCACGGGCAAGACCAGCGGCATGGGCCACAAGGGTCAGAAGGCGCGCAGCGGTGTTGCCATCAACGGCTTCGAAGGCGGCCAGATGCCGATCTATCGGCGCCTGCCGAAGCGCGGCTTCAACAACCACAACTTCACCAAGCGTTTCGACGCCGTGAATGTGGGCCGCATGCAGGCCGCGATCGACGCCGGCAAGATCGACGCCTCCAAGGTGATCGACGAGGCGGCGCTGAAGGCGGCCGGCCTCGCCGACAACGCCAAGGACGGTGTGCGGCTCCTCGCCAAGGGTGAGCTGACCTCCAAGGTCGAGGTCAGTGTCGCTGCCGCTTCCAAGGCTGCCGTCGCGGCGGTCGAGAAGGCCGGCGGTTCGATCACCACGCGCATCGCCCAGAAGGCGGAAGAGACGGCGGCCTAAGCTGCCGGTCTGTGTGCCCGGTCCCGGCGGATGCCGGGTGCCGGGCTAAGCCTCAGACGCTAGGACGAAGTCATGGCCACTGGTGCCGACCAACTCGCCTCGCAGATGAACCTCGGGGCCTTCTCCAAGGCGACCGAGCTCAAGAAGCGCATCTGGTTCACGCTGGGTGCGCTCATCGTGTATCGGCTCGGTACCTACATTCCGGTGCCCGGAATCGATCCCGGAGTCCTGAACGAGATCTTCCAGCAGACCCAGGGCGGCGTGCTGGACATCTTCAACATGTTCTCCGGCGGCGCCCTCGGCCGCATGACGATCTTCGCGCTGAACATCATGCCGTACATCTCGGCTGCGATTATCATGCAGCTGATGACGGCGGTGAGCCCGAACCTGGAGGCCCTCAAGAAGGAGGGCGAGACCGGGCGCAAGAAGATCAATCAGTACACCCGCTACCTGACCGTCGTTCTGGCGTCGTTCCAGGCCTATGGCATCGCCGTGGGGCTGGAGTCGCTGCCGGGGCCGGGCGGGACCACCGCGGTTCTCGATCCGGGCGCGTTCTTCCGCGCGACCACCGTGATCACGCTGGTCGGCGGAACGATCTTCCTGATGTGGCTGGGCGAGCAGATCACCGCCCGCGGTATCGGCAACGGTATCTCGCTGATCATCTTCTCCGGCATCGTCGCGAACCTGCCGTCGGCCCTGGCCAGCCTGTTCGAGCTCGGCCGCACCGGCGCGCTGCCTGCGATCGTCATCCCGCTGCTGCTGCTGATGGCGGTGGCGGTGATCGCCTTCATCTGTTTCATCGAGCGGTCTCAGCGGCGGATCCTGGTGCAGTATCCCAAGCGCCAGGTCGGCAACCGCATGACCGGCGGCGAGAGCTCGCACCTGCCGCTGAAGATCAACGTGTCGGGCGTGATCCCGCCGATCTTCGCCAGCTCGCTGCTGCTGATGCCGATCACGGTCGCCAGCTTCTCCGCCGGCGGTGGCGGACCGGAGTGGCTGACCCAGATCACGGTGCTGCTCGGCCACGGCCAGCCGCTGTACATCGCCATGTATATCGCGCTGATCGTGTTCTTCGCGTTCTTCTACACGGCCATCGTCTTCAATCCGCAGGAGACGGCCGAGAATCTGCGCAAGTACGGCGGCTTCGTGCCCGGCATCCGGCCCGGCAAGAACACCGCCGACTATCTGGATTTCGTGCTGACCCGTCTCACCGTGATCGGTGCCGCCTACCTGGCCTTCGTCTGCGTGTTGCCGGAAATCCTGATCAGCCAACTCTCCGTGCCGTTCTATTTCGGCGGCACCAGCCTGCTGATCGTCTGTACGGTCACGATGGACACGGTCACCCAAATTCAGTCCCATCTGCTGGCGCATCAGTACGAAGGACTGATCAAAAAATCGAAGATCCGGGGGAGACGCGGATGAACCTGATCCTTTTGGGTCCGCCGGGCGCGGGCAAGGGCACCCAGGCGAAACGCCTCGAAGAGAAGTTCGGCGTCAAGCAGCTGTCCACCGGTGACATGCTCCGCGCCGCGGTCGCCTCGGGCTCCGAGATCGGCCAGGAAGCCAAGGCCGTCATGGATGCCGGCCAGCTGGTGTCCGACGACATCATCGTCCGGATGATCTCCGAGCGGGTCGAGGAGCCGGACTGCGCGAAGGGGTTCATCCTCGACGGTTTCCCGCGCAACGTCGCCCAGGCCAAGGCGCTGGACGAGATGCTGGCGGAGAAGGGCCTGAAGATCGACCACGTGATCGAGTTCCGGGTCGACGAGGAGCGGATGATCGACCGCATCCTGAAGCGCGCGGCCGAGGAAGGCCGCAGCGACGATAATGAGGACACCCTGCGCAAGCGCATGGATGTCTACCGCGACCAGACCGCGCCGATCATTCCCCACTACCAGGGGAAGGGCGCCTTGAAGACCGTCGACGGCATGAAGCCGATGGACGACGTGACCAGGGATCTGGAGAAGATCCTCGCCGCCTGAGGCGGCACGGAGTTGGACCGCCTCTGGCGGCCAGGACTGAGGCAGACCCGGTGGACCGCGTAGGGGCGGTTCTTCGGGTTTGGGACATTGACTTCGGACCGTGTGCGACTATAATCCGCGCCCCTGATTAGCGGATTTTCTTGCGCGGGCCGACGAGGAGCCAATGGCTCCTTGTGCGGGGCGCGTTTGGTGTTTTATACGCCCCGAACTTGAGTGAGGAGAACAGGCGTGGCGCGCATCGCTGGTGTGAACATCCCGACGCAGAAACGCGTCGTTGTCGCGTTGACCTACATTCACGGTATCGGGCCGACGACGGCCGCGAAGCTGTGTTCGGTGGTCGGCATCCCCGCGGAGCGGCGGGTTCATGAGATGACCGAGGACGAGCTGTCCCGGCTGCGCGAGACCATCGACACCGATCTGGTGGTCGAAGGCGATCTGCGCCGCCAGACCTCGATGAGCATTAAGCGGCTGATGGATCTCGGCTGCTATCGCGGGCTGCGTCACCGTAAGGGCCTTCCGGTCCGCGGTCAGCGTACCCACACGAACGCCCGGACCCGTAAGGGCCCTGCCAAGGCGATCGCCGGTAAGAAGAAGTAACGACCTAGCAGCGACACCCGTCGGCACGCCAGCCTTGGCGGGTCGTCGCCGGGTCGGATCAGGAGACGGAAGACGATGGCAAAGCAACCGACGCAAGGGCGTGTTCGCCGCCGCGAAAAGAAGAACATCACCTCGGGCGTCGCGCATGTGAACGCGTCGTTCAACAACACCATGATCACCATTACCGATGCCCAGGGCAATGCCATTTCCTGGTCGTCGGCTGGTCACATGGGTTTCAAGGGCTCGCGCAAGTCGACCCCGTACGCCGCACAGGTTGCGGCCGAGGACGCGGGCCGCAAGGCCGCCGAGCACGGGATGAAGACCCTGGAGGTTGAGGTCTGCGGGCCGGGTTCGGGCCGCGAGTCGGCCCTGCGCGCGCTGCAGTCGGTCGGCTTCCAGGTGATGTCGATCCGCGACGTGACGCCGATCCCGCACAACGGGTGCCGTCCGCGCAAGCGCCGCCGGGTCTAAACGCGCCTTCCGAGGTGCCGGGGTTCCGAATTTCCGGGATCCGAAGAATACGAGCCCCGTCGGCCGCCGCCGGACCTGGTCCGGTAGCCCGACGGGATCGCCGTTCTAGAAGAAGGGTTTAGCCGTGATCCAAAAGAACTGGCAGACGTTGATTAAGCCGAACAAGCTCGATGTCCAGTCGGGCTACGACCCCAAGCGCAAGGCGACCATCGTTGCTGAGCCGCTGGAGCGCGGGTTCGGCCTGACGCTCGGCAACGCGCTGCGCCGCGTCCTGCTGTCGTCCCTCCAGGGCGCCGCGGTGACCGCGATCCAGATCGACGGCGTGCTACACGAGTTCTCCAGCGTGCCGGGCGTCCGCGAGGACGTGACCGACATCGTGCTGAACATCAAGGCTGTCGCCATCCGCATGCATGGCGAAGGCCCGAAGAAGATGCGCCTGAAGGCCGAAGGCCCGGGCGAGGTGACCGCCGGTCAGATCGAGACCGTCTCGGACATCGAGATCATGAATCCGGAGCACGTGATCTGCACCCTGGATCGCGACGCGACCCTCTCGATGGAGCTGACGGTGGAGACCGGCAAGGGCTATGTCCCGGCCTCGGCCAACCGTCCGGAAGACGCGCCGATCGGCCTGATCCCGGTCGATGCCATCTTCAGCCCGGTGCGCCAGGTCGCCTACAAGGTGGAGAACACCCGCGTCGGCCAGGTCACGGACTACGACAAGCTGTCGATCACCGTGGAGACCGACGGCTCGCTGACCCCGGATGACTCGGTGGCCTACGCCGCCCGCATCCTGCAGGACCAGTTGCAGCTGTTCATCAATTTCGAGGAGCCGACCCAGCGCGGCGCCGAGGAAGAGACCCACGATCTGCCGTTCAACAAGAACCTGCTGCGCAAGGTCGACGAGCTCGAGCTCTCGGTCCGCTCGGCGAACTGCCTGAAGAACGACAACATCGTCTATATCGGCGATCTGGTGCAGAAGACCGAGCCGGAGATGCTTCGGACCCCGAACTTCGGCCGCAAGTCGCTGAACGAGATCAAGGAAGTGCTGGCCTCGATGGGGCTGTCGCTCGGTATGGAAATCACCAATTGGCCGCCGGAAAACATCGAGGAACTGGCCAAGCGTCTGGAAGAGCCGTTCTAAGGCGCGTCCTTAGAAGCCAGGCGAGAACGAGGAGATCGAGAGATGCGTCACGGCAATAGCGGCCGCAAGCTCCACCGCACACCGGCCCACCGCAAGGCCCTGTTCAAGAACATGGCGGCGGCGCTGATCAAGCACGAGCAGATCGTCACCACCCTGCCGAAGGCCAAGGAACTGCGGCCGGTCGTGGAGAAGATGATCACCCTGGCCAAGCGCGGCGACCTGCACGCCCGCCGGCTGGTGCTGAGCCGTCTGAACGATGATGCGATGACCCGCAAGCTGTTCGACGTGCTGGCCGACCGTTACAAGGAGCGTCAGGGTGGCTACACCCGCGTTCTGAAGGCCGGCTACCGCTACGGCGATTCTGCCCCGATGGCGGTGATCGAGCTGGTGGACCGCGACGAGGATGCCCGCGGCCAGGATTCCGGCCCGGTCCAGAGCGCCGACCAGGACGAGTACGGCACGGCGATGCCGGCGGCGATCTGATCGCGGCCAGCAAGCGGAACGACAAAGGGGCGGCCGTCGGGCCGCCCTTTTTCTGTCGGAGGCAGGTGTCGCGACGTCTATCGGGACGCGGCGACCAGGCTGAGCAGTTCGAGCGCGACGGTGGCGCGGAGCACGTCGACGTGGAGTTTGGCAGTCCAGACCGCGCCGACGGATCCCCTACGCTTCGTCGAGGATCCCCAGCGAGACCGGATCCAGGCTTGGATAGAACCCGAGGATGCGGCGGATCTCGTCCTTCTGCGCGTCGGACAGCATGGCGGCCCCCCGGCCGACCACCCCCTTGTTGAACCGGGTCTTGTAGCCGAGGTCGGACCTGTCCTTGCTGAACGCGGCGATGCCCTGCTGGATGCGGTCGTCGCTGACGTCCTGGAAGTTGGCGACGTCCAGGATCCGGCGCAGGGTCCCATGGGTGTCACCGACCAGGTCCTCGTATCGGACCCAGTGCTTCTCGCCGTCCAGGGCCTCCCAGCGGTTCAGAAAGAACGTGACCCAGGGAACGAAAATCGTGATGAGGAAATCCAGCTTCTTCGACGTCTCCCACGCCATGTACTCGTCCGGGATGTAGATCATCGTCGTGTGCGGCGGGATGCCGGCCTGAACGACCTTTTCGATCTCGTCGTTGAAGCTGGCGATCACGTCATAGATGTTGCGCACCAGGATGATCGGCGCGGCGTCGCAATCGGTGAACAACTTGGACGCCCAGGCTCCGGGGCTCAGATGCATCATCGCGATCCAGGGAGAGCTCTCGCGGTGCGCATGAACGATCCGCGCGGTATCGATCTCGGCGCCAGTCACCGGGTCCCCGTAGAGCCGTACCTCGGTGTTGCCCGTGACTTGCGCCAGCATGTTGAAGAGCCAGGTCGTGCCGCATTTCGGTATGGAGGCGATGAACAGGCTTCTGGGCTTCGCTGTGTTCATGAATGCAACTTCTCAGTCATTCCAAAGGGGCGCGGCCATTGGCCCGGATCGGCTGCTTGAGACGCCCTGGATCATCAGGCCCGTGCACGGTCTCTAACCGCTCTGGAGGCTGCCCGGCTGCAGGGCGGCCTGGACTGTCAGGATGTTCTCCCAGCGCCGCGCGTCTTCCGGCGAGGCGAGCACCAGGTCCTCGCAGGCGGCATGCAGGCTGCATCCGGTTCCCAGGATTCGGTCGTAGAGTTGTCGGCGCCGGTCCGAGTGGCTCGGCAGCATGAACATGCTGTAGGCCACGATGCCGTCGAAGGCGGGCAGGTCGGAGACCAGCTTCTCCAGCATCAGGTAGCAGTGCGGGATCGCGTATTCAGTGGCGCTCAGATTGAAGCCCAGGCCGCGCTGGCGGCAGTACTCGCGGATCACCAGGTTCTGGATGTGCTGCGGGACGCGGGAGTCCGCGATCGGCCGGCTCGCGATATAGCCTGTGAGGACCGGCACCGGCGCTACTCCTGAAATCCGCCGGGGAGCTTGTAGTCGAGACCGAGACGGGTCGCCGGCCGCAGCGTGATCGGCTCGAAGAACTCGCCGAGGCGCTTGTCCGCATAGGGCGACATCACGCTCTTGAAGCGGCAGTTCATCGACCAGCGCGTCGTCGGCTCGGTGTTGACGCGGTTGCCGTGCATGACGTTCTGGCTGAACAGCAGGTAGCTGCCGTACGGCACCTCCAGGAACCGGACATGCGGTTCGATCCGCCGCCAGATGTCCTCCGCCGAACGGCCCTCGAAGTCGGTGAAGCGCGCCTGAAGCTCCCGGTCCAGGTCCGGCGGCGCGATGTACATGCTCTTGGTGGCGAAGCAGTTCACCAGCGGAATCCAGAGCACGATCTCGTACGGCGAGTCCCCGGACCAGACATCCGCGTGCACCGGCAGCAGCGAGCTGTCGTCGTTCGGAAGCTGGATCGACAGGTTCACCCGGCGCTGCATGGCGAGTTCGTTGCCGGCCAGGGTCTGCACCGCCTGCCGGGCGACCGAGAAATAGGCCGGGCGCAGCCAGTCCTGGTCGTTCATCGCGCGGAACACGGCGAGCCGGAAATCGTTCAGCTTCTCCACCGTCACGCGCGCATGGATCGAGTCGAGAAACGCCAGCGGGTCGTCCGGCGCCGGGCAGTCAAGAAGCGAGGCGGCGGTCTGCGCCACATGGTGCTGGATGCGGTCAAGCGCGGCACGGTCTTCCGCCGACCGGATGATATAGGCGTCGTCGAGGAAGGCGTCGGCCAGCTCGATCTCTTCGGGCCGGAAGAACGGGCTCAGGCTCTGCGGGATGTGTTTGCTCATGCCGGTCCCATCCTGCGGCTCACCCGCCGATCCTGACGTGGAAGCGGTGCGCTCATGCGGTCTCCGAGTCTCGGTCGCCGTGCTCCGGCCAGGCGCCGGTCAGGAGGTCGATCGCCAGATGGCACAGCATGAAATGGCTGCACTCGACGAAGCCGTAGCTGTCGCTGTTGATATAGAAGTTCAGCGCGCCCATCGATCGCAACGGGTTGTCCGGCCGAAACCCGCTCATCGTGACGACCTCCATCCCGCCGTCGCGCGCGGCCCGTGCGGCGGTCAGGATGTTGGCCGACGATCCGGAACTCGAGATCGCGAGAAGCAGGTCGCCCGGTTTGCCGAAGAGCTCTATCGGCCTGGCGTAGACGTTCTCGTATCCCAGGTCGTTGCTGATGCAGGTCAGCAGGGCGGCGTCACTGAATGCCAGGGTCGGGACCTTGCCGTTCTTCGAGAAATCCGTCGCGAAATGGCTGGCGATGGCGGCACTGCCTCCGTTGCCGACTATGACGGCCTTGGCGCCCGCGGCCGGCAGGGCGGCGAACCGGCCGACGAGGCGGCCGATGGCGGAATCAAGATCGACCGGCGCACCGGCGGCGTCGGAGACCTGAACCCCTCCCACCGTATCGCGCATGCGGTCGAAATAGCCGAGTGCCGCCATGATCTCTCACTTCAGCATGGAGATAACCGCCTTGATCATCATCACCTTGTCCACCGAGGTGCGGTGACCGACGATACCGACCTGGATCGCACCGGCAATGTTGCCAAGGAAACCGACCGTGCGCATGCGCCCGCCGGCGGCGACCAGCGGCGCGGTGATCGCAAGGAATGCGTCGCCGGCGCCCATCGTGTCCGCCACCCTGTCGGCGAAGGCCGGGATCTGCGTGGTCGCCTCGTCCGGGGCGTAGACCTGGCAGCCGATCCGTCCATGGGTCACGGCGATCTTGCTCTTCGGCTGCTGCAGCGCCAGGCCGCGTGTGATCAGGTCCTCGACCGAGCCATGCTGGTCGCCGATGGCCAGCCGGGCCTCCAGGGCATCGATGCAGATATAGTCGGGGCGCGGATACTTGGTGATCAGGTTGAAGCCGTAATTCGCGCTGTTCGTCTGAGTGTTCACGGCCAGGAAACGCGCGTGCCGGGTCAGCATGTCGATGGTCGACGGCTTGATCATGCCGTGGCCGAAATCGTTGACGATCACCACGTCGTAGCCGCCGGCGATCTCGGCCAGCCGTCCATTGATCTGCTGCTCGACATCGTCGGCCACCGGCTTGTCGACCATGTGATAGGTCTCGAACAGCTTGCGGACCGAGGCGGCGTCGATATAGCGGCTCTTGCGGGTCGTCGGTGCATCGGAGCGTTCCAGACCGATCAGCCCGACATTCGGATTGAGCTTGCCCTCGACGAACTCGCGGTAGGAGTCCTGGGCGCCGAAGACGGTCAGGACATCGACCTGGCGGCAGAAGGTCGAGACGTGGTTGGCCGTCGCGAAGACGCCGCCCGCAAAGACCTCGCTGGACTGGTTCAGCACCGTGACCAGGTTTTCCTTCGGGGCGCGGCCCATGGGGGTCACGTAGCGGTATTCGTCGATGATGGCGTCGCCGACCACGAGGATCCGCATGGTCTCGACCCGGTCGATCAGGTCGAGGATCTCCTGCTGCTCGTCGCGGGCGCGCAGCCCCTCGACGAACTGCCGGACATGTGGCTCGAAGGGATTGAAGAAGCGGTTGATCAGCGAGGACGAGCTGTGGGTGACGTCGTCGGTGAAGACCACCTTGCCGCCGAACCGCTCCACCGCGCGCCGCTCGTCGACGATCTTGCCGGTGACGTCCGACGCCATGTCGGCGTAGTCGGATCCTTTGACGTAGACGTCCGGTTTGATCGCCTGAATGGCCGGTTCGGCGGTCGGGCCGACATTCAGCCCGACATGGTCGACGAAGGAGAGGGCGGCCAGCATCTCGGCGCGCACCAATTCGCCGAACACGGGTCGGCCCGGGCCCTTGTTGACGAAGCGATCCGGGGTGACCGAGACCACCAGCAGATCGCCGTGGCTGCGGGCCTCCTCCAGATGCCGGATGTGGCCGATATGCAGAATGTCGAACACCCCATGGGCGAGGACCACGCGGCGACCCTCGGCACGCGCCATTTCGACCGCCTTGCCGATGTCCTCCAGGGTGTTGATCTTGGCGGCGGCATTGGCCGGCGGTTGCGTGGGTGACGGGGCCGTCATCGGTCGGTCTTGAACCTGTTCATGGTACTCTCACCGTCGCTTCGCGGGTCGGACCTGCTTGTCTCCACCTGTTGCCCGGACCGATTCCCCAGGCACTCCGCACCTTCTGACTGTAAACGCACTTAATTGGCGCTCATACCTCAATCCCCGACCCTGCCTGCCCGCCTGCCCCGGGTTCGTGTCCGATTGTCGCGCGCGGCGACATCGATCGCGCCGATTTCTGCAAGAACACTGGCCGAATAGGATCGCGCGGCCGGCCACGCGGCCGGTCATCCCCCGTAGTAATGGTTCCAGAAACGCGGCGGAATTTTCGGCCGCATGCGGAGTGGAGATTGTCCGAATCGACGCTGTGCTTCCTCAAAGTCGCTGTCCGGGAGATCGAGCAGGCCGGTCTCGCGGTCGGCGTGGCGCTCCATCAGCTGAACCGCCTCAAGGATATCCTCCGGGCGGCTGATCTCGTGATAAATGGCGTGGAACTCCAGTTCCTTGTCGTTGGCGAGGCGCGGGAAGCGTGTCGCGAAGGTTTCGAACGGCACGATGTTGCCGTCGACGTCGAACAGGGGTTTGAACACCGTCAGGACGTTCGGTGTGTCGCAGATGTTCACCAGGGTGATGTAGTTGGTGAAGGCGACCGGGCGGCCGAACAGCATGGGCACGTAGGACATGCCGGACGCCGTGCCGAGGTGGTAGTGGCACTGGCTGGCCAGAAAGATGTCCATCCAGTCCGACTTGTGCTCGGTGAACGGGTAGTCGATGAAGCCGGCCCGCGTTCCCAGCGGGGTCATGGAGGTGTCGCCCAGGCGGATGACAACGCCACCGTTGTCGATCACCGCATCGATCGCTTCGCGATAAGAGTCGATCGATCCGTTTCGCATGCCGTAGTACTCGGTATCCCGGAACCGCGCGGCGAGGGACTCCGCGTGGAACCCGGGCTCGCGGACATGCATGGTGACGATCCGGTCGCCGGGTTCGACGCCGTATTCGGCGAGCACCGCGTAACCGCGCTCGATCACCTCTGGCTCCAGGGTCAGGAACGGGCGCCGTCCCTCCGACCATACCCGACCCGCCTCCGACAGCAGCTTCATGACGTGAGCGAGCCGGTGATCCTTCAGGAAGAAGCTCTTCGCGCCGTCGGCGATTTCGCCGAAGCGGTGGTTTGGCGGCACCTCCGGATCCAGCCGCGTCAGGATGCGGGTGCTGAGGAACGCGTTGTGGAACCTGCCGGGGATGGCCGCGACCTTCCGGGGGCCGAACCCGTCGCCCCGCAGGGTTTCGACCAAAGCGGCGGCAACGACGCAGTGGCCGACATTCAGGAAGTATCCCGGCGACAGCACCAGGGTGTCTTCGGCCGAGCGCATCTGGTGCTCCACCGCGGCCCAGAACATCTCCAGCCGGTCAGCCTCCTCGAGAAGACCGGCGTTGCGCATCGGGGGCAGGGTGGCGCGTATCCCCTCGATCGCGTTGCGAAAGTCGCCCAGGACACTGCCGGATGTCTGCGAAATCGCGCCGGTGGTCATGAACGAGAAGAAGACTGCGGCGAGCTTCTGACCTGGCCCTTCCTGCATGCCGAGCAGATCTAGCGATGCCGATCTCTCACCGTTCTTCCAACGGGCGAAGTTCGTCAGGAAGATGTTCGCCGCTGCGTGAGGCGGGTTCACGCGTTGAAACATCCCGGCGACAATCCCGCCGCGCTGATCCAGGCTGCGTCCACCGGCCATAACCACGACCAGATTGAGCAGCGTTATCATCGCAGTGTGATCGAGCCACAGGATGAAGAGGGTCTTGAGCGCCGAGTCGTCCCGACCCGCTGATTGTCGCAGGGTATCCACCAGGTCACGGACCTGACGCAGGCGCTCCGGCGATGCCCCGGCCGGAGGAGTCACGGCGATGCGTTCCGGGCCGGTCCGGCCGGGCGGGGCTCGAAGACGAGCTTCGGGTTGGGATCCTTCGGATCGGGCCGAATGTCGCCGGCCTGGTCGATCGGGTACATGCCCTCTTCGGTCATCTGTTTGGCGATCCAGCGGTCCTTGGCGAAGAACGCGAGGAGATCGGCCGCGTCCCGGCCCTGCCGGGCAACCAGGTGGGGATGGAACTCGACGACGAAGATCGTGCGGGCCAGGTCGATGATCCGGGCCGCACCTTCGAGCACCGGGAGCTCATGCCCTTCGACATCGATCTTCACCATGGTGGGCAGGAGCCGATCATCGGCGAAGGTCGCGTCCAGGGTGACCAACGGCACGGCGTCGTTGACCAGCGACAGGGGAAACGTGTCGAGTTCTCCGCCTTCCTGGGCCTCCAGCTGAAATCCCGGATGCGGGGTCATCCGCTGGATCATGCCGAGGCCCGGCGTCGAGGAGGCGCCCGCATGGAGCACGCGCAGCTGGTCGAAGCCGTTGATGATGGCGAGCTGCTCGATCAGCGGGATCAGCTCTCTTTGCACCTCCAGGGCGAAGACGCTGGCGCCTGTGGTCGACGCGAAGGCGCTCGTGTACCCGATATGCGCGCCGACATCGACGAACACGTCCCCGGGTCGAAGCGTGTCGGTGACGAAGTCGTGCAAGGCATGCTCGAAGCCGCCTTCGTAGCCCTCGGCGATCTCCTTGAAGACCCGGGCGGGGCCGTCGGCCAGCGGGAAATTGATCGGCTGTCCGTTCCGGGTGGTTGCCTGCCACGTGTTGGCATTGGCAACCCGCATCGCACGCTGCCGGATGTACTGGATCAGCTGCTGCACCCGGTAACGAATGTGTGCCAGTCGTGTCCGAACCGCCGGATCGGCGCCCGCCGAGGTATCGAGCAGCAGAACCGACCGCTGGATCGACTGTGCGCACCGCGCGAGATCGGCCCTGGTTATCGGTGGCCAATGGGCGTCGACCGTGGCTGCGGGGTTCGCCGGATCGCTTAGCAGGGAGCGTCGGGCCGCCTCACGGTGCGCCAGCGTAGGGTCTTCATGCGTCATCGAGGCCTCTTCCGGCTTTCCCATGCGGGGCATGGACTCGCGGCTTGTGTGGCGGCGTCGGTTGAGAACCGTGACCCCAGAACCACCGCCAAGGCTTAATCCATTTTAGGGGTAAGGACAATTTTGGGGTGGCTGTCGCGGGCGTCCGGGATGATGTCCTGGGGACCGGAGATCGGTTTGACGCCCTCGTCGGTCAGTTGGCCCAGATCCCACAAGGCGCGGTCGAACTGGGCGGTGACCTCTTCGCCGCGGCGCTTGAAACTCGCCATGTGCTCGCTGGAGTGATACTCGATCACGAAGATGGTCCGGCGCTTCTCGATGATGCTCCGCGCCCCTTCCAGGATATCCGCCTCGTGGCCCTCGGCATCGATCTTGATGATCTTGGGCATCAGGTCGTCGTCATTGAACGCGGCATCCAGCGTGATGGTCGGCACATAGTCGTTCAGGATCGAGTCGGGGTCGCCCAGGAGGTCGGTATGGGTGGCGCCTTCGAGCTGCGCGGCGGGCGTCGTCCAGCCGCGGCGCATCAGCGACAGCCCGGACTTCGACGATGCCCCGAGATAGAGCGGACGCAGATGGTCGAACGCGTTGATGGTCGCGAGCTGTTCGAGCAGCGGCATCAGGTTGCGCTGGATCTCCAGCGCGAAGACCGTGCAGCCGGTGGTCGCCGCGAAGGCGCTGATGTAGCCGGTATGGGCGCCGATATCGACGAACACATCGCCGGGGCCGAGGCGGTCGTTCAAGAAGGTGATCAGGGCCCGCTCGTAGTGTCCGCCATATTCCTCGACGATCTTCTTGAACATGTCGGCGGCCGGATCGGTCATCGGGAAGCGGATGACCTGTCCGTTGGGGGCGGTGACCGACCAGACGTCCTTCGTATGCCAGCGTTTCTCGCGGCGCTGAAAGAATTCGATGAGCTGACGGACCCGGTCGACGGCGCGGATCAGGTACTGGATCTGACCGGGATCCTCGACCAGCCCGCTGGCACGTAGCACGAGGGCGTGGCGGATGCGCTTGGAACTGGCCAGGAGCTGAACACGGGTCCGGGGCGGCCAGGTCGCCCCGATCAGCGGCGCGCCCTGATGTGGGTCCTCGACCGCCTGCCGGCGGAACTCGGCGGCGTTCTGCGTGTCGAACATGTGCAAGGCCCAATCCAACGGCCAAGCCTTCTTGTCACCGGCGCCGCCATCCTTACCGGTCGTGCTGTCGGCCATGCGTCAGACCTTTCCGTCAATCGAATCAATTGTAGCATTGTCGAACATTCGGCGCACCGATCTCCCTGCTCCGCTACCGGACGGTTCGGATGGCCGCCACCGCCGCGCGCGTCTCCGGGGGTGCGTAGATCGCCTGGGGCGGCACGCGGAGTTCGTCGGGACTGTCGGCAGTGCGGCGAAGCGCCACCATGCAGCAGTCGAGCACGTACTGCGGAAGCTGCCCCGGAGCCGCGGCCTGCATGTGGAGGCCGGTGTTCCGCAGGAAGTTGATGGCGACGGTCAGGCGGAAGTTGCCGTACTGGCCCTCCAGCGGCTTGATCGGCATGCTGTCGAAGTCGAACTGGCAGGTGCCCTGCTCGTCGAGTTTCACCGACCGGCCGACCACGTCGTCCACGTACTGGAAGTCGCCGATCTCCATGTTGTTGGCCACCGCCAGATCCGTCCACAAGGTCGGGTGGAGATTGTAGAAGCCGTGGTTGATCTCGCCGAATGTGGGGAGCACGAGCAGGGCCACGCCGCCCACCGCCAGATGGCGGTACTGGGAGCGGAGGACCGTGGCCACCTCGAAGATGTGCTCGGCCGTGCCGAAATTGGTGACCGCGCTGAACTTGCGTCCGAGATCGAGCGGCTCGTTCAGATCGTGCTGCACTTCGGCAAGCTCGTCGCCGAAGTCGACCGCGAGGTAGTCGTCCAATCCCAGGGCCCGATACACTTCGGTCTGGGGGCGCGGCGCCGCCGGCGTGCCGTAGATCCGCTCCATGGCATCCTGGGCCGCCCGCTCGCCTGTCCGGCGGGTGAGGAATTCGCTGACCACGGGGCGTGCCGCGTTGATGTGCTGGGGGCCAAACTCGAGGACCGGGCCCGGCGGAATGATCTGGTACTCCGCCAGATGATCCAGCCAAGCCAATGTGATCGCACTGAGCGCCATCGCTGATTCACCCCTGCCCATCCGTCGCGGTGGGCCGACCCGGAGGCCGACCTTACGTCGCAGCAGACTAACAGATCGCGGTCCGCCGTCCGCCTCTATCCTGTCTGCCCGGGCGTGGGACCGACCACGGGGCCACGATGGAAGCCGGCCGCCGGTAGCGCGGGCGACTGGGATCAGTCCAGGAAGTCCGGGGCGGACTCAAGAATCTTGCCCGAGAAATCGCCGAAGGGATGGGCGTGGCTGTAGAAGTCCAGCGTCTCCTTCTGGAACCAGGGATCGGCGGCAATCTCGCGCTCATACGCCCGCCCCAGGGCCAGGAATCGGCGGTAGTCGTCCGGCGGCAGGCGGCTCGGGCCGCCGGCGAGCATCCCGAAGAACTCTTCGGTGGCGGCATCGATCTCGTCGGCCGAGTTTTCCACCACGCTAATGTCGAGCTTCGCGTAGTCCTCGGAGCGGATCACCGCCGGCAGACGACGGTCGAGGATCTCGCGGTAGGGGAGCATGCGTCCGGTCCTGTCGTCCCGGTACCGTTTGAACAGCGACAGGTCGCGGGTATAGGGCAGGTTCAGGTGCTCATACGGCGTGTTGGTGCGCAGGGTGGGGGTCCCGAAGGCGGCGGCGACCCAGATCGGCCCGGAATTCTGCGCCGTCCCGAAGGCGGCGTCGGCCAGCACGGCGAGATCGGCGGCGCGATCCTGCGGAGCCAGTTCCGGCAGGGCGTCGGGCAGGCTGAAATAGCCGTCGCTGAACCAGTCCGGCGGCTCCAGGCCCTTCTCGCCGATCCGCACCACCTGATAGCCGGCGTCGAGGATGCGCCGGATCGACGGCCGGTAGGTTTCGATGCTGGCGGTGCGGTGACCGTGATGGGTCATCGTCTCGCGGTATTTCGGCGTGCGCATGTGGAAATAGGCGAAGGGCGCGCCGGGATCGAGGCCGATGTCCCGCAGCTGCGCGTGACCCTTCTCCCGTGCGGCGTCCGGCAGGCCGATCAGCTTCGGCTCGACCCCGTCCACCATCTTCTTGAAGAAGTCGACGATCGTCAGCCGCGGCGAGCTCAGCAGCAGGTGGAACAGCTTCAGATCGGCCAGGCCGCCGTCGATGAACCCCATCGCCAGGATGACCTCGTCGTCGGTCTGCACCCACACGAAGCGGTCGCCGTAGCAGGACGGGACCAGGGCGTTGGTGCCGGGGCGGTCCCAGGGCGCGGTGACGACGACGATCCGGTCGTAGCTGTCGCCGTAGAGGCTGTCGAGGATCTGCGGCTCCAGGGTGAAATGGCCGATGCGGTCGGACTGGGTGAGGATGTAGACCAGCGTCCGCTGGCCCTCGCGCAGGTGCGGCATCACCATGCCGAACAGCTTCGCCAGGTTCTCGCGGGTGACGAATTTGGTGCGCATGTCGCGCTCGAAGGCCTCGGCGTCGGGCCTGGGGGTCTCGGGTAGGTGGGGTCCGGTCATCGGGTCATGGCACCGTGCGGTGGGTGGCCGGCTACTCGAAGTAGATGTATTCGACGTCGCCCTGATATCCGGCCTGCTCATAGACCCAGTCCCATTCCTCCGGCGCGAGGAACGACTCGCAGGTCAGCTGCCAGTACAGCAGGTTCACCTTCTCCGTCTCGTTGCGGTAGCTCTCGACCATGATGTAGCGGTTGCGCCGGCCGACCCGCTGGATCTCCCGCACAGCCGAGACGAGGTCGGGCAGGCGCAGATTGTGGAGCGTGGCGAGCGAGATCACCAGGTCGAAGCTGCCGTCCTCGAAGGGGAGTTCCCTGGCATGTCCGTGGCGCAGCATCGGCCGGATCTCCTCCTTGGCGTTCTCCAGCGCGTAGGTCGAGATGTCGAGACCGACGACCTCGATGCCGGGGACCGCACGGGTGAACTCGTAGAGCAGGAACGCCTTGCCGCAGCCGACATCGAGGACGCGGTCGCCCGGCTTCAGGCCGTAATGTTCGGCCATGGCCTCGGCCACGGGCAGCCAGCGACCGTCGTAGCGATAGCCGCCATAGCCGTAGCGCCGGTCGCCGTCCCAGTAGTCGCGGCCCCATTGCCTGGCGACCCGGGCGGACTCCGCCTTGTCGTGCTCGTTCACCCGCCCGAGATAATCGCGGGCGGTGCGGGTGTGCAGCGGGGTGACGAACTCAACCAGGGCCATTGCTTCGATCCATGGGGCAGACGGGTGCCGACATTTGAAGTGCTTGGGCGGGAAAGGTAGGCAAGGACCCCGGCCGAGGAAACTCCGAACTTCGGCGCGCGATGCTAGCAGCCGCCCTCAGACGTCGGCCAGATCCAGGAACGTGGCCACTTCCATCAGTTCCATGTTCTCCGGATGGGCGAAGACGAGGCTGCGGAGGTCGTCGGCGATGATGTTGGCCGCCGCGTGGTCGCCGCGGTCGCGATGGGTCAGCACAAGATTGGCCGAGGCCTTGGCATGGGCGAGGCAGATCGAGGGATCGTCGTCATGCACCACCGACAGCCCGGACAGGTCGCCGTAGAGCAGGGTCGCAAGCTCCGTCTCGCCGCTCTCGCACAGGTCGGTGATCAGGTTGAAGGCGGCGTCGGCCAGCCGGCGGCGCACCGGCGGGCCGGCTTCCGGCAACTGGGCCAGGGACGACAGGTCGTCGTAGTGCCGCCGCGCCAGGGCGACCTCGCCGCGGGTGCCGAGACCGGTGACGAAGGCGAACAGCCCCTCCGCCGCCAGGTCGACCAGATCCGGGTCCACCGGGGCGCGGCGGGCGACCTCGATCAGCGCCGCCAGTTCGGTCAGGCCGCCGACCGCGGCGGGCTGGGAGGCGGATGTGGCGGCGGACAGGGTGCCGGTCTCGGCCCGGCGGGCGGCATGGGCGACCCGATTGAACAGGCCGCGGCCGCGTTGCTGGCGCACCGGCAGGATCTCCGGCTGGTCGGCCTCCAGACGGGCGAGGTCGGCCAGCGCCCGGTCGGCTTCCAGCGGCGCGTCCGCCTCCAGGGCCAGGGCGACCAGGTTGGCCGCCCCCTTGGCATGGGCGCAGGCCACGTTCGGATCGCCGCCGCGGGCGAGGCTGATGGCGACGACGGTGCGGTAGGTGTCGAGCGCGCGCGGGAAGCCGGACTGCCGCGCCTCGGCCAGCATCAGATCGACCGACGCCTCGGCCAGGGCACGGTGGGGCAGGGGATCGTCCTCGTCGCGCAGGGACAGGGTGGCAAGGAACAGGTGGGCGTCGCGCACGATCCCGATATCGCCGATCCGCCGGCCGATCGCCAGATACCGGGTGGCGCCGCAGACCGCGACCCGCATCAGCCCCTCGGTCTGGGGATGCAGATCGGCGATCTCGCGCAGCCGGCCGAAGGCCGTGCGCGCCTCGGAGAGGTCGGCCGGGGGCAGGCCGGCGGGCAGATCGGAGGCGTGCTGGACATGGGCGCCGATCGCCTCTGCGGCGATATGCGCGGCATCCAGCGGGCGCTGGGATCTCGGGTTCTGAGGTTCCGGCGCGTCGGTCATGCCGCGCCCCCTTTTCCTGTCACCGGGGATCCGGGTTGGAATGCCCTCTGGCACCGCCGGCTGGACTCCCTAGATTGGGAAGCCTAACACAGCTGCCTGTGGCTACAACCGACCTGCACGGGCTGGAGATCCGAGAATGAAGTGTCTGACCGCCGCTTGGCACGCCGTCTGGCTGATACTGGCCGTTTGTATCGCGCAGAATCCCGTTCCCGCCGTCGCCCAGGGGGGTAACCAGACCGAGGTGATCCCGCGCGGAAAGGGCGAGATAAGCCTGACCTTCGCGCCACTGGTGCGCGAGGTGGGGCCGGCCGTTGTGAACGTCTACACCCGCACGGTGGTCTCCGAGCGGCGGGGCGTGTCGCCGCTGTTCGACGACCCGTTCTTCAAACGGTTCTTCGGCGATCTGGTCCCCTCCCTGCCGCAGCGCCGGCGCGAGGCGACATCGCTCGGCTCCGGCGTGATCGTCGATGCGGCCGGCACGGTGGTGACCAACAATCATGTCATCGAGGGCGCCGACGAGATCACCGTCGTGCTCAACGACCGGCGCGAGTACAAGGCGCGGCTGATCCTGGCCGATCCGGACACCGATCTCGCCGTGCTGGCGATCGACGGGGTGGACGAGCCGCTGCCCTATGTCGAGATCCACGACAGCGACGACCTGGCGGTCGGCGATCTGGTGCTGGCGATCGGCAACCCGTTCGGGGTCGGCCAGACCGTGACCATGGGCATCGTGTCGGCCCTGGCCCGCACCAATGTCGGCATCACCGACTACAGCTTCTTCATCCAGACCGACGCCTCCATCAATCCGGGCAATTCCGGCGGCGCGCTGATCGGCACCGACGGCCGGCTGGTCGGCATCAACACCGCGATCTATTCCAACCAGCGCGGCGGCAGTCCCGGTGGCTCGGTCGGCATCGGCTTCGCCGTACCCTCCAACATGGTGGCGACGGTGCTCCGCGCGGCCAGGGACGGCGGGGTGGTGCGCCCCTGGCTCGGTGCCAGGACCCAGACGGTCACCGCCGATCTGGCCGACAGCCTGGGCATGAAGCGGCCGGTCGGCGCCCTGGTGAACGACCTCTATCCCGGCGGTCCGGCCGAGCAGGCCGGCCTCCAGGCCGGCGACGTGATCGTGGCGGTCGACGGCCGCGAGGTGATCGACAGCGGGGCCCTGCGCTACCGGGTCGCCACACGCGCGCCGGGCGAGGATGTCGCCATCCGGGTGATCCGCGGCGGCGCGGAGCGCGAGCTGTCCCTGGCCATGGTTCCGCCGGCCGAAGATCCGCCGGCCCAGGTCACCGACGTCACCGGCCGCAACCCCTTCGCCGGCAGCCGGGTGGCCAACCTTTCCCCCGCCCTGGCGGTGGAAGAGGGCTTCGACGAGATGGCACGGGGCGTCGTGGTGCTCGGCCTCAAGCGCGGCTCGGCCGCCGACCAGATCGGCGTGCGCCGGGGCGACATCGTCGTGCGGGTCAACGGCCTGGAGATCGACAGCGTCGCCACCTTCAACGAGGCGGTGGCCAGCCCACGCGGCGGCTGGGAGCTGGCGATCAAGCGCGACGGCAAGGTGCTGACCACCCGGGTCCAGGGCTAGGCGCGGGCCATGAGCCTGTTCGAGAGCCAGGCCCCGCGTCCACTCGCCGACCGGCTGCGCCCGGAACGGCTGGAGGAGGTGGTCGGCCAGGACCACCTGCTCGGTCCCGAGGGGCCGATCGGGCGGATGCTGGCCAAGGGCCGGCTGGCTTCGATGGTCCTGTGGGGGCCGCCGGGCTGCGGCAAGACCACCATCGCCCGGTTGCTGTCGGAGAAGGCGGGGCTGGAGTTCATGCCCTTGTCGGCCGTGTTCTCTGGCGTCGCCGACCTGAAGAAGGCGTTCGAGCAGGCCCGCGGCCTGCGCGCCTCCGGCAAGGGCACCCTGCTGTTCGTCGACGAGATCCACCGCTTCAACCGCGCCCAGCAGGACGGTTTCCTGCCGGTGGTGGAGGACGGCACCGTCACCCTGGTGGGGGCGACCACCGAGAATCCCAGCTTCGAGCTGAACGCCGCGCTGCTGTCCCGCGCCCAGGTCTTCGTGCTGCGCCGGCTCGACGACGCGGCGCTGGACCGGCTGCTCGACCGGGCGGCGGAGGAGGAGGGGCGGCCCCTGCCGGTGACCGAGGACGGCCGCGCCACCCTGCGCGCCATGGCCGACGGCGACGGCCGCTTCCTGCTGAACATGGCCGAGGAGGTGTTCGAGCTCTCGCCGCACCAGCCCCTGGACTCCGCCGGGGTGGCCGCCGGCGTGAACCGCCGTGCCCCGGTCTACGACAAGAACCGGGAAGAGCATTACAACCTGATCAGCGCGCTGCATAAGTCGATGCGCGGCTCCGATCCGGACGCGGCCCTGTACTGGCTGGCCCGCATGCTCGCAGGCGGCGAGGATCCGGCCTATCTGCTGCGCCGGCTGACGCGGTTCGCGGTGGAGGATGTGGGCATGGCCGATCCGACCGCCGTCACCACCGCCATCGCCTGCTGGGAGACCTACGATCGGCTCGGCTCGCCGGAGGGGGATCTGGCGATCAGCCAGCTGGTCATCCACCTGGCAACCGCGCCGAAATCCAATGCCGGCTACAAGGCCCATGGGGCGGCCAAGCGGGCGGCGAAGGAGACCGGCTCGCTGATGCCGCCGGCGCATATTCTCAACGCGCCGACCAAGCTGATGAAGGAACTGGGCTACGGCGCCGGCTATGCCTACGACCACGACGCCGAGGACGGCTTCTCCGGTCAGGACTACTTCCCCGAGGGCATGGCGCGGCAGCGCTTCTACAACCCGGTGGAGCGCGGCTTCGAGCGCGAGATCCGCAAGCGGGTCGACTATTTTGCTAAGCTTAGGGAGAAACGTCGGAAAGAAGAGGAGTAGGGCTTTTGTCTTCTTTCGAACGGTTTGTCGCGATTGACTGGTCTGGCGCTAAAGGAGAGCGCCACAAGGGCATTCAAGTGGCGATCTGTGAGCGCGGTACGGCGGCACCGGCGTTGCTCTCTGGGCCTTCTGGCAGACATTGGAGCCGACAAGAAATTTGTGACCTAATCGGCAGCTTCAGTGATTGCAGAACGCTCGTCGGGATTGATTTCGCATTTGCTTATTCGTTCGCTGACTATAGGGCTTATTTCCCCAACATCCTCGATAGCCCTCGGCGAGCCACGGCGCTTTGGGAGCTGATAGAGGAGATCGCAGCAGATGCTCCTAACCTGTACGGTGGACCTGTTTTCCAGTCCGAATCTTCTCCGTTGCGCTCAGTTTACTGGTCGCGTGGACCTAAACCAGATTGGTTCCAGCTGAGACCGCGTATTACAGAACAGCACGCGACAGCCATAGCAAAGCCGAACTCTCCCTTTCAGACTTTTGGGCCCGCAAATGTTGGAACGGGGTCTCTAGCTGGGATGCGGATGCTACACCGTCTGTACAAAGAAATTCCTGTCTGGCCGTTTTCTGTTCCGGGTAATACTACTGTTGTGGAGATCTTTCCGACTTTTCTCGTAAGGAAGGCTGGTGTGGATAACCGACGGCTATACTTGGATCAGAGCCGCATCTCCTCGGTTTTAAACTTTTACAACACCGAGCCATTCGTCGGTGGCTCGATAGACACTGAGGACAAGGCCGATGCGGTGGTCGCGGCGGCGGCGCTGCGCCGATTGTCGGACGATCCGACGGTCTGGTCGGCTCCGGCCCGCGAACCCGCTTCCCGGCACGAGGGCTGGATATTCGGCGTCACCTGAGATAAGCCCGCGCCCATGAAGATGCTTCTCGCTGTGGCCCTGGGCGGCGCGCTCGGCGCGGTCCTGCGGTACAAGACCGTCGGATGGATCGCGCACCTGATCGGGCACGGCTTTCCCTGGGGCACGCTGGCGGTCAACGTGGTCGGGTCGTTCGCCATGGGCGCGCTGATCGAGCTGGGGGCACTGAAGCTGAACCTGTCGGGCGAGATGCGGGCGTTCCTCGCCGTCGGACTGCTCGGCGCCTTCACAACCTTCTCCACCTTTTCGCTGGACGTGGCGACGCTGTGGGAGCGGGGTGCCGTGATGGCGACCGGCGCCTATATCGCCGCTTCGGTGGCCCTCTCGATCCTGGCGCTGTTCGCCGGGCTCGCCTTTGTCAGGACGGTGATCGCATGAGCGCCTATGTCGAAACCCGCACGGTCGACGCCGACGAGGCGGAACAGCGGCTGGACCGCTGGTTCAAGCGGCATTTCCCGTCGGTCGGCCACGGCCAGCTCTCCAAGCTGTTACGCACCGGGCAGATCCGCATCGACGGCAAACGTGCCAAGGCGAACCAGCGGCTGGAGGCCGGGCAGCAGATCCGCATTCCGCCGCTGGGCGACGCGCAGCCGCATCTGCAGTTCGCCAAGCCCGCCCGCAAGGACACCGAGACCGGCGCCGAGCTGATCGAGGCCGTGATCTACCGCGACGACGAGATGATCGCGATCAACAAGCCCGCCGGCCTTGCCGTCCAGGGCGGGTCGGGCACGACCAAGCATATCGACGGCGCGCTGGACAGCCTGCGCTTCGGCTACAGCGAGCGGCCCCGGCTGGTTCACCGGCTCGACAAGGACACCTCGGGCGTCCTGGTGCTGGCCCGCACCCAGCGTGCCGCCCGCCGGCTGACCCATGCGTTCCGCGCCAAGTCGGCGCTGAAGATCTATTGGGCGCTGGTGGTGGGCGAGCCGAAACCGACCAACGGCCAGATCGAGCTGCCGATCGGCAAGCTGCCGGGCAAGCTCGGCGAGAAGATGGCCGTCGACCACGAAAACGGCCAGTCGGCGGTTACCCGCTACGTCACCCTGGAGAAGCTCGGCCGGCGCGCCGCTCTCGTCGCCCTGTCGCCGGTGACCGGGCGCACGCACCAGCTCCGCGTCCATATGGAGGCCATCGGCACCCCGATCCTGGGCGACGGCAAGTACGGCGCGGCGGAAGCCTTCCTGCAGGGGGAGGGGATCAGCCGCAAGCTGCACCTGCACGCCCGCGCCATCCGCATCCCCGACGAGGACGGCGTGCCGATCGAGATCATCGCCCCGCTGCAGGATCACATGATCCGCTCGTTCGACTTCTTCGGTCTTGAGCCGGAGCTTGACGGGTCGCCGTTCGAGCCGTTCGAGGAGTAACCGTGCCCGCCCTGAAGCTCTGTGTTTTCGATCTGGACGGCACGCTGGTCGACAGCCAGCACCGCATCGTCGCCGCCATGACCGCCGGTTTCGCGGCCGAAGGGCAGGTGGCGCCGATGCCGGACGCGGTGCGTCAGGTCGTGGGCCTGCCCCTGGACGTGGCGATCCGACGGCTGGCGCCGGGCATCGGCGGGTTGCAGATCGAGCGGCTGGTGGAAGCCTATCGCGACGCCTATTTCGACCCGCGCAACGACGGCGAAGGGCCGGAGCCGCTGTTTCCCGGCACGCGCCAGATGCTCGACGCCATGGAGGCCGACGGATGGCTCCTGGCCATCGTCACCGGCAAGAGCCGGCGCGGGCTGCTCCACGTCCTGGACGCCCACGGAATCCGCCAGCGCTTCGTCTCGCTGAAATCGGCCGATGACGGACCGGGCAAGCCGAACCCGACCGTGCTGCTGGAGGCCATGGCCGAGGCCGGGTGCACGGGCCGGCGCACGGTCATGGTCGGCGACACCAGCTTCGACATGGAGACGGCGGTGAACGCCGAGGTCGCCGCCGCCATCGGCGTGTCCTGGGGCTATCACGACGCGGTTCGGCTCCAGGCGGCCGGATCGGTTATCATCCTCGACAGGTTCGACCAGCTCCCGTCCGTGGCGGACGGCCTGGTGGCCTCGCAACAGGAGGAGTGAACCATGCGCTGGATCCAAGTCCTCGCCGGTCTCGTCGGCGTTCTCGCGATTGTCGTCATCGGTCTGGTGATCTTCGTCGCGACCCTGGACCTGAACAGCTACAAGTCGGAGATCGAGGCGGCCGTGGCCGAGGCGACCGGCCGAGACCTGACGATCGAGGGCGATCTCGACCTCGCCTGGACGCCGCGCCCGACGCTCAGCACCGAGACGGTCCACTTCGCCAATGCCGACTGGGGCAGCCGGCCGGACATGGCCACGGTCGGCAAGCTGAAGGTGGCGGTGGACGTGGTGCCGCTGCTCTCGGGCACGCTGGACGTGCAACACATCGCGCTGGCCGACGTGGACATCCTGCTGGAACGCAACGCGGACGGGGCCTCCAACTGGCAGCTCGGCGGCGGCACTGGCGGCGGCACTGGCGGCGGCACTGGGGGCGGCGCTGGGGACGGCGGCGGCGGGATGACGGTGCCGCTGATGCGCAGCGTCGAACTGGTCGATGTGGTGCTGCGCTGGAAACCGGCGCCGGATGCCGAGGCGCAGACCGTGCGGATCAACCGTCTCGACCTCGAGGCCGGGGAGGGCAACGGGCCGCTGGACGTCACGCTCAAGGCCGACGTGAACGGCGATCCGGTGACGCTGACCGGCACCCTGCCGGCGGTGGCGGAAGCGCTGCGGCCGGGGGCAAGTCTGCCGATCGACGTGACGGGCAGCATCGGCGCGCGCGAGATCGCGCTGGCCACCAACCTGCGCTACGCCCTGGGCAAGGACGGCGGTCTGGCCTCGGTGGAGGCCGACCGGCTGTCGCTGACCGCCGAAGGGGTCACGGTGACCGGCAGCGCCTCGCTCGCCCTGGACGGGGCGCGGCCGAGGCTGGTGGCCGACCTGAAGAGCGACGCCGTCACCCTGCCCGAAGGCGGGGAGGACGGAGCGGGCGACGGGCTGGAGGCGGCCGTGCCGCTGGCGCTGCTCGGCCTGGTGGACGCCGAGATCAAACTTGCGGTGGCCTCCCTCTCCGCCGACGAGCTTTCGGTGACGGACATCGCCGCCACCGCCACGCTGACCGACGGAACCCTGCGTCTCGATCCCGTCGAAGCGGTGCTGTCCGACGGCAGGATCGAGGCCACGGCCACGATCGCCGCCAACGAGGCGGTGCCGACCCAGGCCCTGAAGGCGTCGTGGACGGGGGCCGATTTCGGCAAGCTCGCCCGCACTCTGCACGGCTCCGAGACGCTGGAGGCGAAGGGCGACGCGGCGGTCGACCTGACCGCCTCCGGCGCCAGCATCCGCGACATGATCGCCAGCCTCGCCGGTATCGCCTGGATCACCACCGAGGACGGCAAGATCGCCAACGAGGACTGGGAACTGATCGCCGCGGACCTGACGACCAAGTTCCTGCCCTTCCTGGAAGGGGCGGCCCGCGGCACTCTGAACTGCGCGGTCGGCCGCTGGACCCTGAAGCGCGGCGTCGCCGACACGGTCGCGCTGATGATCGACAGCGACCGGGTGACCGTCGGCGGCGAGGGCACGATCGACCTCGCCCGCGAGACCCTCGACATGCGCCTGACCCCCAGCCCGAAGGACGCCAGCCTGGTCAGCCTCGCCACGCCGATCCTGATCACCGGCAAGATCGCCGACCCGGACATCGCGCCCGACCCGGTGGCGGTGGCCAAGGGCGTCGGCTCCCTGGTCGGCGGCGCCGCGCTCGCCGGACCGCTGGCGCTGATGCTGCCCTTCGTGTCGTCTGGGTCGACGGAGCCGGCCTGCGCCGAGGCCGTCGCGGTGGCCCAGGGCACCAAACCGATGCCGAGCGGCGGGAATGCCGGCGCCACCGAGCAGCCGGGCAAGCCCGGCGGCATCAAGGGCCTGTTCGACAGTCTCCGTAAGGCGGTGGAATAGCCGATTGGGAACCGACAGAGGCCAAAACCGACAGAGGCCGAGACTGATAGAGGAAAGACACGACCCGCATGAAACGCTTCTACAAGACCGTCGCCGTGAGCGAGGCGGATGACGGTGCCTTCCTGGTCACCCTCGACGATCGCAACCTCAGCTCCCCCGCCAAGCGTCCGCTGCGGCTGCCGACACGGGGCGTGGCCGAGGCGATCGCCGAGGAATGGGACGACCAGGGCGAGAAGATCGACCCGTCCTCCATGGCGATGATGAGCTTCGCCGCCACGGTGACCGACCGGGTCACCCCCCAGCGCGACCATGTTGTCGGCGAGATCGCCGGCTTCGGCGGCTCCGACCTGCTGTGCTTCCTGGCCGACGGGCCGGACGAACTGGTCGGCCGCCAGGTCACGCAATGGACCCCGTGGCGCGAGCGGGCGGAGAAGCGGCTGGCCATGCGCCTCGTCGTGACCTCCGGCGTGATGCCGGTGCGGCAGTCCGAGAAGGCATTGGCGGCCTTCCGCGCGGCGGTGGAGGCCGTCGACGACTGGTCCCTGGCGCCGCTGCATACCGCCACCTCGATCACCGGCTCGCTGATCCTGGCGCTCGCCTTCCTCGACGGCGATCTGGGCGCCGCGGAGGCGTTCGGGCTGTCGCAGGTCGACGAGGCGTTCCAGGTGGAGAAATGGGGCCAGGACCGCGAGGCCGAGCTGCGCCGGCGCGGTCTGCTGGCCGAGATGAAGGCGGCCGAGCGGTTCAAGACCCTGGTGAGCGGCGAAGGCTGACCGCGCCAACAGAATGAATTCCCGGTCACATATGCCGGAGAATTGCTCTAGGATCGCCGGCCGAACGACTGTGGGAAACGCGTAAGGGGCATCGACGATGCAGGACATCATCCACCGTCTCGAAGAGATGCGGGAGCAGGCCAGGGCCGGTGGCGGCGAGAAGCGGGTCGCCGCCCAGCATGCCAAGGGCAAGCTGAGCGCGCGCGAGCGCATCGACCTGCTGCTCGATCCCGGCTCCTTCGAGGAGTGGGACATGTTCGTCGAGCATCGCTCGACCGATTTCGGCATGGCCGAGCAGAAGGTGCGCGGCGACGGCGTGGTGACCGGCTGGGGCACGGTGAACGGCCGTCTGGTCTTCGTCTTCAGCCAGGATTTCACCGTGTTCGGCGGTTCGCTCTCCGAGGCCCATGCCGAGAAGATCTGCAAGGTCATGGACCAGGCGATGAAGGTCGGCGCCCCGGTCATCGGCCTGAACGACAGCGGAGGCGCGCGCATCCAGGAGGGCGTGGCCTCCCTCGGCGGCTATGCCGAGGTGTTCCAGCGCAACGTGCTCGCTTCGGGCGTGGTGCCGCAGATCTCGATGATCATGGGCCCCTGCGCCGGCGGTGCGGTCTATTCCCCGGCGATGACCGACTTCATCTTCATGGTGAAGGACAGCTCCTACATGTTCGTCACCGGCCCCGACGTGGTGAAGACGGTCACCCACGAGACGGTGACCCACGAGGAACTGGGGGGTGCCGTCACCCATACCACCAAGTCCGGCGTCGCCGATCTCGCCTTCGACAACGACGTCGAGGCGCTGCTGAACCTGCGCCGCTTCATCGATTTCCTCCCCAGTTCCAACCGCGAGCAGCCGCCGGTGCGGCCGACGGCGGACGAGGCGGACCGCCCGGAATACTCGCTCGACAGCCTGGTCCCAGCGAACCCGAACAAGCCCTATGACATGAAGGAGCTGATCCTCAAGGTCGTGGACGAGGGCGATTTCTTCGAGATCCAGCCGGGCTATGCCGGGAACATCCTGATCGGCTTCGCCCGCATGCAGGGGTCGACCGTCGGCATCGTCGCCAACCAGCCGATGGTGCTGGCCGGCTGCCTCGACATCGAGAGTGCCAAGAAGGCCGCCCGGTTCGTGCGGTTCTGCGACTGCTTCAACATTCCGATCGTGACCTTCGTCGACGTGCCGGGCTTCCTGCCGGGTACCGCCCAGGAATTCGGCGGCATCATCAAGCACGGCGCCAAACTGCTCTTCGCCTATGCGGAGGCGACTGTGCCGAAGGTGACGGTCATCACCCGCAAGGCCTATGGCGGCGCCTATGACGTGATGAGTTCCAAGCACCTGCGCGGCGATGTGAACTACGCCTGGCCGACGGCGGAGATCGCGGTCATGGGGCCGAAGGGCGCGGTGGAGATCATCTTCCGCGGCGATCTCGGCGACGAGGCCAAGATCGAGGCCCGCACCGAGGAATACCGCGAGCGCTTCGCCAACCCGTTCGTGGCGGCCAGCCGGGGGTACCTGGACGACATCATCCGCCCGCACAACACGCGCCGCCGGATCTGCCGGGCGCTGGCCATGCTGCGCGACAAGCAGCTCAGCAACCCGTGGAAGAAGCACGACAACATCCCGTTGTGACGGCTGCGGGGCACCCCCGACCGTCTTCCCGGACCTGATCCGGGATCCAGGGGCGGGGCGGCCGCGAGCTTGGTGAATTGGCCCTGAATCGAGTTCAGGGCGACGAGAAAAGAACAGGGAACTGGGTCCGATGTTCAATAAAATCCTCATCGCCAACCGCGGCGAGATTGCGTGCCGGATCATCCGCACCGCCAAGCGGATGGGTATCGCGACCGTCGCCGTCTATTCCGACGCCGATGCGGACGGAAAGCATGTGCGCATGGCCGACGAGGCGGTGCGGCTCGGCCCGCCGCCCTCGGCCGAGAGCTACCTGCTGATCGACAAGATCATCGAGGCCTGCAAGCAGACCGGTGCGCAGGCGGTACATCCCGGCTTCGGCTTCCTGTCCGAGCGCGCCGCCTTCTGCGAGGCGCTGGAGAAGGCCGGCATCACCTTCATCGGCCCGGGCGTGAAGGCCATCGAGGCGATGGGCGACAAGATCACGTCGAAGAAGATCGCCAAGGAGGCCGGGGTCAGCACGGTGCCGGGCTTCGTCGGGCTGATCGAGGGACCGGACCATGCCGCCGAGATCGCCGACGAGATCGGCTATCCGGTGATGATCAAGGCCACCGCCGGCGGCGGCGGCAAGGGCATGCGCATCGCCCATTCCAAGGACGAGCTGAAGGACGGCGTGCGCTCGGCCATGAACGAGGCCCGCTCCTCCTTCGGCGACGACCGGGTCTTCATCGAGAAGTTCGTCACCGAGCCGCGCCATATCGAGATCCAGGTGCTGGCCGACAGCCACGGCAACGTCATCCATCTGGGCGAGCGCGAGTGCTCCATTCAGCGCCGCCACCAGAAGGTCATCGAGGAGGCCCCGTCCCCGTTCATCGACGCCGAGACCCGGGCGAAGATGGGCGAACAGGCCTGCGCGCTGGCCCGGCAGGTCGGCTACGTCTCCGCCGGCACGGTCGAGTTCATCGCCGATGCCGACAAGAACTTCTACTTCCTGGAAATGAACACCCGCCTGCAGGTCGAACACCCGGTCACCGAGATGGTCACCGGCCTCGACCTGGTGGAGCAGATGATCCGGGTCGCCTATGGCGAGAAGCTGCCGCTGACCCAGGACGAGGTCAAAATGGACGGCTGGGCGATCGAGGCCCGCGTCTATGCCGAAGATCCGTTCCGCGGCTTCCTGCCGTCGATCGGCCGGCTGACCCGCTACGACCCGCCGCTCGACGTCGACGGCATCCGGGTCGATGACGGCGTGGAGGAGGGGTCGGAGATCTCCATGTTCTACGACCCGATGATCGCCAAGCTGATCGCCTATGGCGAGACCCGCGACCAGGCGGCCGACCGTATGGGCGAGGCGCTGAACCGCTACCGGATCCGCGGCGTCGGCCACAACATCCCGTTCCTGTCGGCGACCATCGCCATGGACCGGTTCCGCAAGGGCAACATCACCACCAACTTCATCGCCGAGGAATTCCCCGACGGCTTCGAAGGGGCGGCGATCGGCGACTACGAGCGCGGCGCGATGCAGGTCCTGGCCGTCGCCTTCGCCCGCGACGACGCCGAGCGCAGCCTGCGGATCAGCGGCCAGGTCGCCAACCGCGGCAAGTCGGAGATCGCCACGGTCTGGACCGTGCGCGAGGGGCGCGAGAACACCCGCGTCGAGATCCGCCCGGTGGAGGACGGCTACGACGCGGTGGTCGGCGGCCAGCGCTATGCCGTCCGCGGCGCGCTCGACGCCACCATCGCGGTGTTCGACGGCAACGTGAACGGCGAGCCCTTCCCGGTGCAGATCGACCGCGACGGCATCTACCGCGCGCTGTCCTTCGGCGGCGCCTCGATGCGGGTGCTGGTGGTGCCGCCGCGGGTGGCGGACGCGCTGGACAAGATGCCGGCCAAGGAAGCGGCCGACACCTCCAGGCTGCTGGTCTCGCCGATGCCGGGCCTTCTGGTCTCGCTCGCGGTCTCGGAAGGCGACCCGGTGAAGGTCGGTCAGGAGATCTGCGTGGTGGAAGCCATGAAGATGGAGAACGTGCTGCGCGCCGAGAAGGACGGCACGGTCGCCAAGATCCACGCCAGCGCCGGCGCCAGCCTCGCGGTCGACCAGACCATCGTGGAATTCGAATAGAATAGGAGGCTTACATGGCCGAGACCCGACACCTGACCGTCACCGGCCGGGTGCAGGGCGTGGCCTACCGCGCCTGGACCATCGGCACCGCCAAGGAACTCGGCCTTGTCGGCTGGGTCCGCAACCGGCAGGACGGTGCGGTCGAGATCACCGCCCGCGGCGAACCGGACGAACTGGACGCCCTGGCCACCCGGTGCCGGCGGGGACCGCCCATGGCCCAGGTCCAGGACGTGGTGGAGGCGACGGTCGACGACGATCCGGATCTCGGCCCGTATTTCGTGCAGATCGCCTCGGCGTAGGCTCGATTAGGCCTGGAATCGATTCGGCCTGGGATCGATTCGGCGGCGCCGGCAGGCGACTGCCGCGGCCCTACCGCGCCCCTGCCGCATGAAAGCTCTAGGCTCCCGCCGCCGGCTGACGAAACCGACGCCAGGCCGTATCGTTCTCGTAGAGACGACGCGAGGAGGCTGCGATGACGCTGATCGATCCCCCGTCCCATCGGCAGTGGACCGAGCGCCTGCGCTGGTTCGACGACCGGCTGCGCCGGGCCGGCGGCGGCGGTCCGCTCCAGGTCGACGCACAGACCGAAGCGATCCTCACCGAGCTGCGCCGGGTCTTCGCCGCCGGTGCCTGGGTGACCGCCGTCATCCTCGCCCAGACCGCTATCGACAGCGACGTGGCCGACCAGGTCGGGCATGACGACTGGGAGATGGAGGAGGCGGATGTGGCGGTCGGCATGAGCGCCGGAGGGCGCGCCGGTGGGGGCGGTGGGCTGCATCTGAACACCGTGCGCTTCGGCCGCGACTACGTCTGGCTGCGCGACAAGCGCAACGGCTACGTCCATAACGACGACCGGCTGCCGGCGATCACCGCCCGCGAACTCGCCCTGGAGGCCGCGCGCCTGGAACAGGAGGCCCGCAAGGCGGTGGAACTGATGGCCGACGCCCTGGCGGGGGCGGCGTAAGGCGCGCTACCCCCGGGGCGGCATCGGGACGCTGTCGCCGCCATCGGTGTAGGCCGGGGCGTCGTCCAGGTCGTAATAGTCGCCCTTCTCCGCGGTGAAGATGTGCGCGGCGATCTGCAGGTCGCCGTCGCAGCCGTCATCGAGGGAGCCGGCGGCGATGGACATCTTCTCGCCGCCGTCCATACGGAAGAAGATCGAGCAGCCGCAGGTCTTGCAGAAGCCGCGCCGGCTCTTCGGCGCGGACCGGTACCAGCCGAGATCCCGGCTCTCGACCATCTCGAAATGCTCGTTCCACACGTCGAACGAGGGCAGGAAGTGCCCGGTCATCCGCCGGCATTCGCGGCAATGGCAGGCGACGATCTGCTTGATCGGACCGGTGATCTTGTAACGCACGCCGCCGCACATGCAGCCGCCTGTGCGCACCGGATGGTCAACCATGGCATGTCCTCCCCATCATTTGGTCCGGCAGAGTGCCAGCGCGCGCCCGGGGTGAAAAGTTCTTTTTTTGTTCCTTTTCGCGGGCGGCGCTTCCCCCTACGGTCGGCCGCCCGCGACCCGGATGTTGGCGCCGGCCGTGTAGGCGGCCCGGTCGCTCATCAGCCAGACGATGGCCTCGGCGATCTCCTCCGGCTCGCCAAGGCGGCCCATGGGGATGCGGCCCACATTGGCGGCGGCCGCCTCCTCGGTGACCATCTCGGTGGCGGTCATGCCGGGGGAGACGGCGTTCACCCGGATGCCCTCGCCGGCGACTTCCTGGCTGAGGCCGATATGCAGCGAGTTCACCGCCCCCTTGGAGATCGCGTACATCACCTGGGTACCCGGATTGCCGAGGTAGGCCGAGCCGGAGGAAACGTTGACGATCGCCCCGCCCTTGCCGCCGTGTTTGGTGGACATCCGCTTCACCGCCTCCCGGCAGGCGAGGATGCAGCCGACCACGTTGGTCTTCAGCACCCGGTCGATATCGGCGGGTTTCAGGGCATCGACCCGGCCGACCGGGCCGATGATGCCGGCGCAATTGACCAGCCCGTCGATCGGGCCCAGTTCCTTTTCGACCGCCTCAAACATGGCGACCACCTGGGCCTCGTCGCCCACATCGGCCTGGACCGTCATGGCCCGGCGACCGGTGGCGCGCACATCGATGGCCACCTTCTCTGCGGCCTCGGCATTGCCGGCATAGTTGACGGCGACGTCCCAGCCTTCGCGGGCCAGCAGGCGGCAGGTAGCGGCGCCGATGCCGCGCGATCCACCGGTAACGAGAGCGATTTTCGCCATTGGGTTTCCTCCCTTTGATTGTGCGGGGAGGATAGCGCGATGCGGGCCCTGCGGCACGCCCCCGGATATCGGACCGGCGGGCGGGGCGACTACCTAGCCGAGATGGCCGCTTTTTACGTAGAGCAGGGCGCCGCCGGACGACCGCGCCGTGTGGCGCGAGCCGGCCGGGTAGCGGACCCAGGTGCCGGCGGGATGCAGGCCGAACTCGTCCTCCACCGATCCCTGGAGCACGAAAACCTCCTCGCCGCCGGCATGCTCATGCTCCGGCGTCGATGCCCCGGGGGCGAAGCGGGCGAGACGGATATGCTCGGGATGGCCATCCTCGCGATAGAGATCCTGCACCTCGATCCCCTCGGAGAGACCTTGGCGCCAGGACCCCGTCGCGGTGTCCACGGTGAGTTGGCGCCGCACGCCCGGATACTGCCGCAGCTTCACGAACAGCACGCAGCCGTCGGTCGATCGCGGAGCATGCTCGAAGCCTTCCGGGTTCAGCAGGAAGGTGCCGGCCGGATAGTCGCCGTGCTCGTCGGAGAACACCCCTTCCAGCACCAGGATCTCCTCGCCGTCCGGATGCGGATGGCTGTGGAACCGGCTGTCGGGTTCGTAGCGCACCACCGAAGTGACCCGGCTGGCCTCCTTGTCTCCGGCGAGGTCGAGGCGCTTGCGGAAGACGCTGGGGCTGGGGCTCGGCTGCCAGTCGATCTCGTTGGTATCGATACGGGCGAACAGCGACAGATCGCTGTTCAGCCCATCGGCCGGATCGCTCACCGGAACAGGTTCCCGAACACGCCCTTGCGGCGCTTGGCCAGGAACTGCTGGTGATATTCCTCGGCCCGCCAGAAGGTGTCGGCCTTGCTGATCTCGGTGGCCACCGGCACGCCGCGCGCCGCCAGCTTCTCCTTTACCGCCCGGGCCGCCGCTTCCTGTTCCGCGTCTTCGTAGAACACGGCCGAGCGGTACTGGGTGCCCACGTCCGGGCCCTGGCGGTTCACCTGGGTCGGGTCGTGGATGTCGAAGAACACCTCCAGCAGATCCTCATAGGCCACCTTCTCCGGGTCGTATTCGACCTCGACCACTTCGGCGTGGCCGGTGTTGCCGGTGCAGACCTCCTCGTAGGTCGGGTTTTCCTTGGCGCCGCCGGCATAGCCCACGGCCACGTCGGTCACGCCGGGTACCTTGCGGAACTGCTCCTCGGGGCTCCAGAAGCAGCCCGCACCAAAGATCGCCTTCGCCATTCTGTCCTCCTTGCGCGCGGTGAGGTGGGCGCGATGTCATCGGGCGCGCCGGTCAAAGATGTGTATCGCGGGGTTGGCCGTCCAGGGTCCAACTATTCCCGTTCCCCCTCGGCGGCCCGCTCCTCGCGCCATTTCAAGGCCGCGCGCAGGCCGTCGGACCGGGCGATCTCGAGAAAGTGATGCTTGGTCGCCATGCCCTCGCCCTCGATCAGCATGTCCACCTCCAGGGCGGATTCCAGGGCCGTGCCCATGCCCATCAGCTCGTAGGTCCGGTTCACCGCCCGCTTGGTCTCGCGGATCAGGGTGCGGTCCATGGCGGCCATGCGCCGGGCCAGGGTCAGCGCCACCTCCACGTCCTGGCCGACCGGCACGATGCGGTTGATCAGTCCCATCTCCTTGGCCTCGGCGGCGGGAATGTCGTCCAGGCCGAGCAGGATGATCTCCTTCGCCCGTTTCGGGCCGACGACCCAGGGCAGGATCATGGTGACGATGCCGGCGCCGAACTTCACCTCCGGCTCGCCGAAGATCGCGTCCTCGGCGGCCACGGTGATGTCGCAGGCCATGGTCAGCTCGCAGGCGCCCGCCAGCGCCGGACCGTGCACGGCGGCCACCGTCGGCTTGCTCATGTGCCAGAACCGCATGGTGCAGTCGAAGTCGCGGCGCAGCACCGGCCGCCATTCGGCCACGCCCTTCGGGGTGTTGCGCGCCTGGGCCTGCAGGTCGAAGCCGGAGGAGAAGGCCTTGCCGGCCCCGGTGACGACCACGGCGCCGACCTCATCGTCCGCCTCGGCCTTGTCGCAGGCCGTTTCCAGCGCCTTCAGCATGTCCTGATCCATCGCGTTGAGGCGCTCCGGCCGGTTCAGGGTGATCAGGGCGACCTTGCCCCGGCGCTCGTAGAGAACGGTGTCGGTCATGGCTGTGGCTTGTCCGTTTGCTTGGGTCGGGTGAGGATGAGGGTATGATCATGCTCCCGTTCTGTCTGCCCCGCCGATGACCGTGTTCGCCGATACCCTGTTCGCGGCCATGGCGGCCCATGGCGACGCGCCCGCGATCGAGCGGCAGGGGGCGACCCTGACCCATGGCGACCTGCTGCGCCGGTCGGAGGCGCGGGCGCTCGAGCTCAAAGGGGAGGGCGTCGGCGCCTTCCGGCCGTGCCCGGTCCTGGTGGACAACAGCCCGGTCGATCTGATCGAGCTGCTGGCGGTCTATCGGGCCGACGGCGTGGCGGTGCCGATCCACCGGGCGACGCCGCGGGCCCGGATCGAGGAGCTGGTCGCCCGGCTGGTTCCGGACCCGATGCTGCACGGCGCGTCGACCATCGTCTTCACCTCCGGCACGACCGGCGCGCCGAAGGCGGCGGTGCTGTCGGCGGAACGGCAGGCGGCGAAGCTCCAGATGATCCGGCGCGAGACCGGATGGCAGGACGGGCGGCGCACCCTGCTGGCACTGCAGCTGACCTTCAGCTTCGGTCAATGGGTGACGTGGCTGACCCTGCTGTCCGGCGGCACGCTGGTGTTTCCCGAGAAACTCTCCGTCGATGCGGTGGCGGCGGTGCTGGCGCGGCGCGACGTCGACCGGCTCCCGGCCGTGCCGACCCTGCTGCGCGGGCTGCTGGACCGGCCGGAGACGGCCGCACTGCCGGGCTGGGCGGGGGCGGTGATGGCCGGCGGCGAGGTGCTGCCGGCGGGGCTCGGCGCGAAGATCCGGGGCGCCTGGCCGGGGGTCGGGATCGGCGACATCTACGGGCTGACCGAGACCGGCACCTGCGATTTCTTCGTCGATCCGCCGGACTACGACGCCGCGTCGGGATCGCTCGGGCGGCCGGGCGGCGATATCGAGATGCGGATCGCCGAGGACGGCGAACTGCAGATCCGCTCGCCCTACGGCATGGTCGGCTACCTGCGCGATCCGCAGCGCACGGCCGAGGCGTTCGACGACGACGGCTATTTCCGCACCGGCGATCTGGCGCAGCTGCGCGACGACGGGCGGGTGACCCTGGTCGGCCGGGCCAAGGACCTGATCAACCGCGGCGGCATGAAGGTGGCGCCGCTGGAGGTGGAGGCGGTGCTGGCCGCCCATCCGGACGTGGCGGGCGCCCTGGTCGCCGGCGTGCCCGATCCGCAGTCGGGCGAGGCGGTGATCGCCGTCATCACCGCCGCACCGGGCCGCGAGCCGGTACCGGAGCGGGTGCTGGCCTGGGCGGGCGAGCGGCTGGAGCGCTACAAGCTGCCGTCACGCCTGAAGGTCGTCGAGGCCCTGCCGACCGGCGCGACCGGGAAGGGGGACCGGGGTGCCGTCGGCCGGTTGTTTATCGAGCCGGTCTGACCGCCGTCAGGGGGCCACTTCCGGCGGGCGGGGCGGCACCGGCGTGTTCTTCATGGCGTTGCGGCGGATGGTGTAGAGGGTCGAGCCGATGATGAAGACGGCGCCGATCACCGTGTAGATCGTCGGCACCTCGCTGAACATCATGAAGCCGAGCCCGGCCGAGGCCAGCAGGCGGATGTACTCCACCGGTGCGATCGCCGCCGCCTCGCCGTTGGAATAGGCCTTGATGTTGACGAACTGGGCGAGCGACATCACCCCGCCGATCACCGCTGTCAGGGCCAGATCCTCCCAGGTCGGCCAGACCCAGAAGTACCAGGCGGGCCCGGCCAGGATGACCGTCAGGCAGACCGACTGATAGGCGATGATGGTCGCCGGCCGCTCGGTGCGGGCCAGCATCCGCAGGCAGATCATGATCATCGCCACGAAGAAGGCCGAGAGCAGGGCGAGCAGCGCGTATTCGTTGAGCCCCGAGGGCGAGGGATGGGCGACGATGACCACACCGACGAAACCGACCGCCGTTGCGGTCCACCGCCGCCAGCCGACGATCTCGTGCAGGATGACGACGGCGAGCATCGTCGTGAACAGGGTCCGCGAGAAGCTGATCGCCGTCGCCTCGGCAAGCGGCAGATGGACCAGGGCGGTGAACCCGGTCGTCATGGCGATCGCCGACAGCCCGACCCGCAGTGTGTGCAGGCCCAGCCGCTCGGTCCGGAACACCGCCGGAAAGCCTTTGATGATCGCCGGCGAGACCACGACGATCACGAAGGCCTGGCGCAGGAACAGGATCTCCACCACCGGCAGACGCTGGCCGACGAATTTGATCAGCGCCCCCATGACGGCGAAGACCAGGCCCGCGGCGAACAGCCAGATCGATCCCCGCACATTGCCGGACAGTCCGTCCCACCAGGACCGAAAGCGGACAAGGGGGGTGGCTAGCGCCGGCGTACCGCTATCGGCACTTTGAGGACTGTCGGAAGGAGGGGGCATATCGCTAAGCTTTGGGAATCGGAAAAACAGTATCGACCAAACGGGAGGGGGAGCCAATGCGCAGTGTTGACGGAATGGTGGCGTGGATCACCGGAGCGGGGACCGGGATCGGCGAGGCGACGGCGCGGCGGCTGGCCGGCGACGGCATGACGGTGGTGCTGAGCGGTCGCCGCGAAGAGCCGCTGCAGACCCTGGCGGAGGCGATCCGCTCCGACGGGGGCAAGGCCCAGGTCATCGCGCTGGACATCACCGACCGCGCGGCGGTGCTGGAGGCGGGCAAGCGGATCGACGCCGACCACGGACGCCTGGACCTCCAGTTCAACAACGCCGGCACGAACGTCACCCAGCGCACCTGGCGCGAGGCCGCGGCCGATCCGTCGCTGCTGGACGGCTGGGACGACGTGATCGACGCCAACATCAAGGGCGTCTACAACGGCGTCGCTGCGGCCCTGCCGATCATGCTGCGGCAGAAGGACGGGGTGATCGCGACGACCTCGTCCTGGGCCGGGCGGTTCTATTCTGAAGTCGCCGGCGTCGCCTACGGGGCGTCGAAGCACGCGGTCATGTCGCTGAGCTTTCTCATTCAGCGCGAGCACGGCAACGACGGCATCCGGTCGACGGCGATCTGCCCGGGCGAGGTGCGCACGCCGATCCTCGACCGCCGGCCGAAGAAACTCACGCCGGACGAACTGAAGCAGGTGATCCAGCCGGAGGACGTGGCCGACGTGGTGGCGTTCCTGGCGGCGCTGAGCCCGGGCGCCTGCCTGAACGAGATCCTGATGAGCCCGACCTTCGACCGGCACAAGGTGTGAAACCGGCACAGTCGGTGCGAGGCACCGGCGCAGGCCGGGCTGGCCGACTTTCCTTACCCGAAACAGTCCCCGGCCTTGTGCCGGGGCAAGCGGGTGGGCCATGCGCTACATCGTGAAAGCCACGAGCGGCGTCCGGGCTCGCCCCGGACTGAATCCGGGGAGTGGGTAGAAATCCAAACATCTCCAGAACATTCCCCGGGTTCAGTCCGGGGCCCACGCCTCGGTGTTGCCCCCCGTCCGTTCGCTCAGCGAGCAGCTTTGGGGTAGGCCCCGGAACAAGCCCGGGGAGTGGGAACGGTGTGGGGCACTGGGAACAGTGTGAAGGATCTACGGAACACTCCCCGGATTAAGTCCGGGGCCCACGTCTCAGCGTTGCACTGCGTTCGTTGGCTTGGGCGCAACGCTTGGGGCGGCCCCGGAACAAGCCAGGGGAGAGATCGTCGCGTGGAGAGGAACCGATTCCCCAACTTCCGCCGCCCCCGAGGCCGGTGCTACCGTTCCGGCATCCGTCCAACCGGCCCGCTCAAGAGGTCACACTGTTCAGGGGAAATAGCGATGGTCAATCTCGGCCTGTTCATGATGCCGCTGCACCCGCCGGCGCGCGATCTGACCACCGTGATCGAGGAGAACCGGGAGCTTGTCCTGCTCGGCGACCGGCTCGGCTTCTCCGAGGCCTGGATGGGCGAGCACTACACCTCCACCGGCGAGCCGATCCCCTCGCCGCTGATCTTCAACGCCTCGCTGATCGCCGAGACCAAGCAGATCAAGTTCGGCACCGGCGTCGTGTCCCTGCCGCAGCAGCACCCGGTGGTGGTCGCCGGCCACGCGGCGCTGTTCGACCATCTCTCAAAGGGCCGGTTCCTGTTCGGCATCGGCTCCGGCGGGCTGTCCAGCGACTGGGAGGTGTTCGGCAATCTCGACGGCCGCAAGCGCGCCATGGCGATGATCGAGTCCATCGACCTGATCATGAAGATCTGGACCGAGGACCCGCCCTTCACCCATGAGGGCGACCACGTCCAGACGTCGCTGACCGACCGGATCCTGCCGGAGATGGGAATCGGCCGGTTCATCCGTCCGTACCAGCAGCCGCACCCGCCGATCGCCGTATCGGTGCGCGGCGCCAACTCGATGACCGCCAATTTCGCCGGCCAGCGCGGCTGGTGCCTGCTGTCGGGCAACTTCGTGCCGGCCGCCGATATCGCCACCCACTGGCCGTCCTATGCCGCCGGCGCCGAGCAGGCCGGACGCAAGCCCGATCCGTCGGTCTGGCGGGTCGGCCGCAGCGTGCTGATCACCGACAGCGACGCCGAGGCGCAGGAGATCCTGGACGATCCGGAAGGTACCTTCACCTGGTACTACACCTATCTGAACGCCCAGGGGAAACTCGCCGGCGGTGACTTCAACACCGATATCGACTGGACCGCCGCCAAGGCCGAGGCCATGGTCAAGGCCAAGGAGCTGGTGATCGCCGGCTCGGCCGACACGGTGCTCGACCGGCTGATCGCCTTCCGCGACGAGGTCGGCGATTTCGGCACCCTCATGCTGACCGGCCACGACATGGAAGGCGCGCTGCCCCTGTGGCGCCGGTCCTTCACCACCCTGGCCGAGACCGTCTGGCCGAAACTCTCCGCCTACATGGCCGACAAACGGATGTCGGCCGCCGCCGAATGACTGACGCCGAATGACTGACGCCGACTAACTCACCGAACAGGATCTCCCATGCCCGACAGCCGTGCCGCCGAAGAGCGCCTGACCAACTCGCCGATCGAGGCCGCCTATCGCGAGAAGACGCCGGGCTCCGCCGCCCTGGCGGCGGAAGCGCGGGAGCTGTTTCCCAGCGGAATCACCCATGACGCCCGGCACCTGAAGCCTTACGGCCTGTATGTCGACAAGGCGGCCGGCCCGATCAAATGGGATGTGGACGGCAACGACTATGTCGACTTCTTCGGCGGCCATGGCGCTTTGCTGCTCGGCCATGCCGATCCGCGGGTGACGGCGGCGACCCAGGAAGCGGTCGCCGAGGGCACACAGTTCGCCGCCGGCCAGCGCCGCGAGATCGCCTGGGCCAAGGCGGTCAAGCGGCTCTATCCGGCGGTGGAGCGGGTGCGCTTCACCTCGTCGGGCACCGAGGCGACGCTGATGGGGCTTCGGCTCGCCCGCGACTTCACCGGCAAGAACAAGATCATCCGCTTCCGCACCCATTTCCACGGCTGGCACGACCACATGACCCATGGGGTCGCCTCGCATTTCGACGGCAAGTCTACGCCGGGCGTGCTCGGCGGGGTGACCGACGCGGTGGTGCTGGTCGATCCGAACGAGCCTGAGCAGTTGAAGCGCGTCCTTGCCGAGGACAGCGACATCGCCGCCGCCATCATCGAGCCGATCGGCGGCAGCACCGGCTATACGCCGCTGGCGCCGGGCTTCCTCGCCATGCTGCGCGAGGAGACGGCGAAGCACGGCGTGCTGCTGATCATGGACGAGGTGGTGACCGGCTTCCGCCTGGCGCCGGGCGGCGCGACCGAGGCGTTCGGCGTCACCCCGGATCTGACCTCCTGGGCGAAGATCCTGGCGGGCGGCATGCCGGGCGGGGCCATCGGCGGCCGCCAGGACATCCTCGACGCGCTGGACTTCGACGCGGCAGCCGCGAAGGGGCGCGACAAGATCGGCCATCCCGGCACCTTCAACGCCAACCCGGTCTCCGCCGCCGCCGGCACCGCGGCGCTCACGATCATCGCCGAGGGCGATGCCTGCGCGCGGGCCAACGAGACCGGCCGCGCCCTGCGCGAGGCCCTGAACCGGGTGATCGCCGACAAGGGGGTGCCCTGGGCGGTCTATGGCGATTTCTCGATCTTCCATCTGTTCATGCAGGACGGCCATCCGGTGGCGGACCCGTTCGCCTTCGATCCGCTCTCCCTGCCGACGGTGGCGATGAAGGACCGGCCGAAGGAGCTGATCCGGCTGCTGCGGCTGGCGATGCTGGTCAACGGCGTCGATCTCAACCCGGCCTGCGGCGGGCTCGTCTCTTCGACCCACGGCACCGCGGAGGTCGACCGGGCCGCCGAGGCGCTGTCCGCCTCCATCGACATGCTGCGCCGCGCCGGCCAGATCTGATGGGGCCGGATCCGATGGCTCTTAGATGACGGCAGCCTCCGGGAGCAGCGGCGGAGGGGGAAGCCGAGCTTCGGGTCCGCTGTCCCTCATCGCCGATCCGACCTTCCGAAAGCTGTGGACCATCGGCGTGCTGATGGGCGCGATGCGCTGGCTGGAAATGCTGGCGGTCGGCGTGTGGGCGTATGCCGAGACCGGATCGGCGGTGATGACCGCCGTGATGACCATGCTGCGGATGGCGCCGATGGCGCTGTTCGGCTCGGTCACGGGGGTTATCGCCGACCGGGTCGACCGCAAGCTGCTGCTGATCGGATCGCTGTCGCTGATGGCGGTGACGGCGGCCCTGCTGGCGCTGTCTGCCTGGGCGGGGACGCTGACCCTGTGGCAGGTCGGGCTCGGCGCCTTCCTGTCGGGGCTCGGCTGGTCGACGGACTTCCCGGTCCGCCGCACGATCCTGGGCGAGTCGGTGGGTACATCCCGTCTCGGTGCCGCCATGGCCATGGACAGCGCCTCCAACAACGCCACCCGCATGGTCGGTCCGATCGCCGGCGGCGGGCTCTACGCCACCATCGGCATGCAGGGAATCTTCGTCGTCTCGGGCACGTTCTTCGCGATCTCGGTGCTGCTGGCGGTCCTGGTCGTCTACCGCCCGGCGGCGAAGGAACCGCGGCCCTTCGCCCTGTTCTCGGAGATCCGCGACGGCTTCGCCTATCTGCGCCGGTCGCGCGCGCTGATGGGGCATCTTGGCGTCACGGTGATCGTCAACCTGTTCGCCTTCCCCTACGCCGCGATGATCCCGGTCGTCGGCAAGGAGACCTTCGGCGCCGACGCGGTGTGGACCGGCCTGCTGCTGTCGGTGGAGGGTGCGGGCGCCTTTGCCGGGGCGATGGCCGTCGCCTTCCTGGCCGCACCCGAGCGGTTCCGTCGGATCTACCTTCTGGGATCCTGCCTGTTCATCTTCTGCGTCTTCCTGTTTTCCCTGCAGACCGACTATGGCCTCGCGCTGGCGGTTCTGGTCGTGGGCGGGCTCGGGATTTCCGGATTCGCCTCGATGCAGAGTGCCATCATGTTCTCCGAGGCCCCGCCGGAGATCCGCTCCCGGCTCATGGGCATCCTGTCCGTGTGCATCGGCGCCGGCCCGCTCGGCGTGCTGCATGTGGGCTGGCTGGCGGACTGGCTGGGCGGGTCGATGGCGCTGACGGTGATCTCCTTGGAGGGGCTGGTGGCGATGGCGCTGCTGGTGTTCCTGGTGCCCGAGTTGAGGCGTTGACTTCCGTCCCGGCCCCCGCTTCGATCGGACCATGACCAGCTTTCCTGCGGCAGATCCCGCCGCCGAACTCGCCCGCATCGAAGCCCTTTCCCGCGTGATCCGCACCCCCTGCGGTTCCGGCACGATGGTGTGGCGCGAATGGGGGCAGGGGGAGCCGCTGATCCTGCTGCATGGCGGCTTCGGGTCGTGGAACCACTGGGTGCGGAACGTGGAGTTTCTCGCGCGTCACTTCCGCGTCATCGCCGCCGACATGCCGGGTCAGGGCGACAGCGACGACCCCGATCATCCCTTCGACGCCGACAGCCTCGCCGCCATCGTGACCGAAGGCGTGCGCCAGGTGGTGCCCGGCGAGACGCCGTTGCGGATGATGTGTTTCTCCTTCGGCTCGATCATCGGCGGCCTGGTGGCGGCCGGCCTGGGCGAGCGGGTGCTGAGCTACACCGGCGTCGGAGCCGCCGGTCTGGGCGACCGCGGGCCGATGACCCAGCAGATGATCCGCATCACCCCGGACATGCCCGCCGACGAGCAGGTCCGCCTGCGCCGGCACAATCTGGGCATCCTGATGTTCGCCGACGAGGGCAATATCGACACCCTCGCGGACCACATCCAGGAGATCAACATGGCGCGCAACCGGATCCGCTCGCGCCCGATCTCGCTGAGCGACCGGCTGTCCCGGACCTTCCCGCTGATCAAGGGCCGGATCAACCTGATCTGGGGCAGCGAGGACGTGACCGCCGTCGGCTTCTTCGAGCCGCGCCACGCCGCCCTGAAGGCGATCCAGCCGGATGCCGGTATCGCCATGCGCGACGGCGTCGGCCACTGGGTGCAGTACGAGGACGCAGACTGGTTCAACCCGGTGGCGCTCGACTTGCTGCACGGGGGCTGAACGGTCTCGTCAAAATCAAGGGGCGGCCCGAAAGCCGCCCCTGCTTTGTGTCCTATACCCGTTCGACCGTCACCCGATCAGGCCGCCGTCCTCGCGCTTGATCGCGACCACGCAGGAGCGCGGCACGGAGCCCTCGTCGCCGGGGAAGCTGCTGTTGCCGTCCTCGCCCGGGTGCTGGACGCCGACGAAGACCGTGCGGCGGTCGGCGCTCCAGGTGACGCCGGTGATCTCGCATTCCTTCGGGCCGACCAGGAAGCGCCGGATCTCTCCGGTCTCCGGATCGCCGATCAGCATCTGGTTGTTGCCCATGCCGGCGAAATCGCCCTCGTTGTCGTAGCTTCCGTCGGTCTGAATCCAGAGCAGGCCGGTGCTGTCGAAGGCGAGGCCGTCGGGCGAGTTGAACATGTTGTCGGCGGTCACGTTCGCCGAGCCGGCATAGGCGTCCTTGTGGACGGTCGGGTTGCCGGCCAGCACGAACAGGTTCCAGGTGAAACCGGCGGCCGTGTGATTGCCGTTCTCGGGCATCCAGCGCACGATCTGGCCGTAGTTGTTCTTCTCGCGCGGGTTCGGCCCGTTGGTCGGGGTCGCGTCGCCGCCGGCATTCGGCTTCACGCCGCGGTTCTTGTTGTTGGTCAGGCAGCAGTAGACCTCGGCCTTCGTCGGATTGGCCGAGACCCATTCCGGCCGGTCCATCGTGGTCGCCCCGACCGCCGAGGCGGCCTGGCGGGTGTGGACGCAGATCTCCGCCTGGGAGGCCATGCCGGTGGTCTGCGGCGTCAGCGCCAGCCACTCGCCGGTGCCGTCTTCGTTGAATTTGGCGACGAAGAGGGAGCCGGATTCCAGCAGGCCGGAATTGTCGCCGCCGAGCGTGTAGGTGCCCCCGGAGACGAACTTGTAGAGGAACTCGCCGCGCTCATCGTCGCCCATATAGACGACCGCGTGGCCGGAACGGTCGATGACCAGCTCGGCGTTCTCGTGCTTGAAGCGGCCCAGCGCGGTGCGCTTCTTCGGCGTGGAGGCCGGATCGAACGGGTCGATCTCGACGATGTATCCGGCGCGGTTCGGCTCGTTCGGGTGCCTGGAGATGTCGAACCGCTCGTCCGCCATGGCCCAGGCGTAGCCCCAGTCCTTGTTGGACACCCCGTAGCGGGATAGCGCCTCGCTCGGCTTGTAGTCGGCGTCGGAGGAGGAGAAGTAGCCGTTGAAGTTCTCCTCGCAGGTCAGATAGGTGCCCCACGGCGTGCGGCCGTTGCCGCAGTTGTTCCAGGTTCCCAGCGAGGCGGTGCCGGTCGGGTCCGCCTCGGTCTTGAGCAGGTCGTGGCCACGGGCCGGACCGGTGATCTCCATCGGCGTGTCGGCGGTGATGCGGCGATTGAAGGGGCTGTCCTTCACGACGCTCCAGCCGCCGTCGGCCTCGGCGACCTCCATGACGGACACGCCGTGCGCCGCCTTGCCCTTGCGGACGTCGTCGGCGTCGACCGGCTTGCCGTCGGGACGGTTGCCGAAGGTGTGCACCAGGTTGGTGTATTCGTTGTTCACCGCCAGGATGCTGCGCGCACCGTCCGTGAACAGCGCCATGCCGTCATTGTTGTCGCCGAAGGCCCGCTCCTGGCTGGCCCCGGTGCCGCGGGTCTGCGGATCGAAATCGGCCGCGTCCGACCACAGCGGGTCGCCCCAGGTCGTGAGGACCTGCCAGCGGTAGCCGTTCGGGACGGTGATGGTGTCCAGGCTGTTCGCGGCGACGGCGTCGAACGCCAGCCGGGAGGCGGCCCGGGCCGGGGTGAGGGCGGAGGTGCCCATCAGGAAGGCGGCACCCCCCAGCATGGCGATGCCGCCGAGGAAGCCGCGGCGCGACATCGCACGGTCGACGACGGTGTCGAAATCGGTGACGGCCGGCCGCGGCGAGCGAAGCTCGTCCCAGTCGTCGAAGCTCAGTTTCTCGGTGGACGTGGCGCGAACGGTATCTTGCGTGCGATCCATGGGTATGTCTCCCTAAGGCCGGAAACGGCGCGGCCTGCCGCGGGACCGGAATGGTCGGGGCGGTGTCGAAGCGAGACGCGTCTGTCCGCGCGTCTTTATGCCGTTCTGGATACCGGTGGCCCGTGACGCTTTCGTTGCGGGGCTCTTACAAGAAAAGGAATTCGGCGGACGCGCTCCGTCGGCCCTGGGGAGACACAATGAAGCTGCTGCTTTTGCCCGGAGACGGGATCGGTCCGGAGATCTCGGACGTTGTCGCCAGCGTGCTCGACCGGCTGGAATCGGTCTTCCGTCTCGGCCTTGAGATCGAGACCGGGCGGGTCGGGCTGCAGGGGCTCAAGCAGGACGGCATCACCGTCAGCGACGACACCTTCGCCCGCTCGACCGCGGTGGACGGGGTCATCCTCGGACCGGTCGATACCGCCTCCTATCCGCCGCCGGCCGAGGGCGGGCTGAACCCGTCGGCCGAGTTCCGCAAGCGTCTCGACCTTTATGCCAATATCCGGCCGTCGCGCACCCGCGTCGGAGTGCCGTCCCTGGCCAAGTCGATGGACCTGGTGATCGCGCGGGAGAATACCGAAGGCTTCTATGCCGACCGCACCATGCATATCGGCTCCGGCGAGTTCATGCCGACCCCCGACCTGGCCCTGGCCGTGCGCAAGATCACCCGCCAGGGATCGGAGCGGATCGGCCGCACGGCGGCGGCGCTGGCGGCGGGCCGGCGCAAGAAGCTGACCATCGTGACCAAGTCGAACGTGCTGAAGCTGTCCGACGGCCTGTTCCGCAACGCGGTGATCGCGGCGGCGCATGACGAGAGCGGGCTGGAGGTGGAGGAGGTGCTGGTCGATGCCATGGCCTCGCTGCTGGTGCGCGAGCCCGAGCGGTTCGACGTGATCTGCACCACCAACATGTTCGGCGACATCCTGTCGAACCAGGCCTCCGAGCTCGCCGGCGGCCTCGGCGTGGCCGGCTCGCTGAATGCCGGTGACAAATACGCCATCGCCCAGGCCGCCCACGGCACGGCGCCGGACATCGCCGGTAAGGGGATCGCCAACCCGACCTCCCTGGTGCTGTCGACCGCCATGCTGATCGGCTGGATCGCCCGCAATTCCGGCGACGACACCGCCCTGCGCGCCGCCATGGCGCTGGAGGAGGCGGTCGATACCGCGCTCGCCACCCCGGCCGGGCGCACGGTCGATCTCGGCGGCACCGCCTCCACCACGGAAGCCGGCAAGGCGATTGCCGACGCGCTGGGAGCGGCGGGGTGAGCGAGCCGGTTCTTGTCGCCCGGGACGGTGGGGTCCTGCGCCTGTCCCTGAACCGGGCGGACCGCAGCAACGCCCTGGGCCCGGATATCGTGGAGGCCCTGCTGCCGGCCGTGGAGACCGCACCCGGCGATGGGGTCCGGCTGATCGTTCTGCAGGGCGAGGGAAGGCATTTCTGCGCCGGCTTCGACCTCAGCGATCTGGAGGCGCTCAGCGACGGCGATCTGCTGCTGCGGCTGGTGCGGATCGAGACCCTGCTGCAGGCGGTCTATCATGCGCCGGTGCCGACCCTGGCGCTGGTCCGCGGTGCGGCGATGGGGGCTGGGGCCGACCTGGTCGCCGCCTGCCGCCGGCGTATCGTGGTCGGCAGCGGGCGCTTCGCCTTTCCGGGGGCCGGTTTCGGCATCGCGCTGGGCACCCGTCGGCTGGCCGGCCGGGTCGGACAGGACAAGGCGCTGGAGATCGTCGCCGGCGGCCGCCGTCTCGACCAGGACGAGGCTCTGGCGCTCGGCCTGATCGACGCTGTGGTCGACGAAGACGCGGTGGCCGGCGAGATCGAACGGTCCACGGCGATGGCGACGCGGCTGGAGAGCGGTATTCTGGCGACGGTCTCGGGGCTGACACTGGAAGACGGTCGGGCGCGGGACATGGCGGCGCTGGTCGCCTCGGCCTCACGGCCTGGCCTGAAGGATCGGGTGATGCGCTACCAGGAGGAGGTGCGCCGCGCCCGCGACACACGGGGGAGGTAATCATGAAGACGGTGACATTGCCCGGGGGCGAGAGCGTCCCGGCGCTGGGTCTGGGGACCTGGCATATGGGAGAGCGCGGCTCCGACCGCTCGGCCGAGGCGGATGCCCTGCGGCTCGGCATCGACCTCGGGATGACCCTGATCGACACGGCAGAGATGTACGCGTCCGGCGGCTCGGAGGAGGTGGTGGGCGACGCCATCGCCGGCCGGCGCGACGGGTTGTTCATCGTCTCCAAGGTCCTGCCCTACAACGCCGATCATACCGGCACGGTCGAGGCCTGCGAGGCCAGCCTGCGGCGCATGGGGATCGAGACCATCGATCTGTATCTGCTGCACTGGCCGGGATCCTCGCCGCTGGAAGAGACCTTCGGCGCTTTCGAGCAGTTGCAACGGGACGGCAAGATCCGTCATTGGGGCGTCAGCAATTTCGATACCGGCGAGATGGAGGACGTCCAGGACGCCGGACGGGGCAACTGCGCGACGAACCAGATCCTCTACAACCTGACCCGCCGGGGCCCCGAGTTCGACCTGCTGCCCTGGTGCGATCGCAAGGGCATGCCGGTCATGGCCTATTCGCCGCTGGAGCAGGGTCGGCTGGGTGGCCACAAGGCGCTGCGGCCGATCGCCGACAAGCATGGGGTGTCCGATCTCACCATCGCGCTGGCCTGGGTGCTGCGGCGCGACGGCGTGATCGCCATTCCCAAGGCGGCACGCCAGGAGCATGTGCGGGCGAATTTGGCCGCACTTGAGGTCGCGCTGGACGACGAGGATATCGCCGCCCTGGACGCGGCGTTCCCGCCGCCAAAGGCCAAAAAGCACCTGGAGATCCTGTGATCCCGGTACTAATCCCGACGATCAATCCGGGTATCGGACAGAACCGCGATCTCATGTAGACTGCGCCCGCCTTAGCGACCGTTCGAAGAACTCGAAAGTGGGAAATATGCGGAGAACCTTGATGATGGCCGGCCTCGGGCTGGCCATGGGGTTGGTGGGTGGGACCTCCGACGTTCAGGCACAGCAGATCAAGGGTCGGCCGACGGTGACCTCGGGCGATACCCTGTCGGTCGGTCGCGACGATGTCCGCCTGTCCGGGATCGACGCGCCGGAGATGGACCAGTACTGCGAGAACGAGTTCGGGCGGCCCTATCAGTGCGGCATTCAGGCGATGGATGCCCTGCGCGAGTTGGTCGGCCGCAACGACGTGGTCTGCGTCAAGGAGGGCGCCGACGAGGAGGGTCGGATGGTCGGCACCTGCTATGCCGGCGACATGAACCTGAACACCCGCATGGTGCGCACGGGGTGGGCGGTCGCCCTGCCGGAGGAACGGCCGGACTATGCCCCCCTGGAGAACATGGCGAAGCGCGAGAAGCTGGGGATCTGGGGTCTCAAGTTCGAGCATCCCGCCGAGTGGCGGAAGCAGAACCAGTAGCCGCCGCCTGCCGCCTCACGAGCACTTGAACGGAAACCAGGCGTCGACGAAGGCGCCGGCGTCGCGCGCGGACTGGAACCAGAAGATCGGCGCCGCGCCGCGCACCACCTCGACCCGCCAGGCCGCCTCGCAGTGTGCCGTGCACCAGTCGCGGCGCAGGATCATGTTTGAATCGCTGTAGGCCTTCTCCTCGGGAAATCCGCCGCAGCGGGATTCCCAGCCGGAGGGGAAGCGGACCGGATGCCAGTCTCGGCGCATCTCCTCCAGCCCGTCGGAGATCCGGTGGAATTTCCCGGCCGTGTCGGCCGCGGCGACGATGCTCGGGCCGGCAGGCGCGGCGCCCGATGCGGAGAGTTGTTCCAGACGGAGCTGACGCAGGGTCATGCGGACGGCGAGCGCGATCAGGCCGGCGAAGACAACGAGGGGAATCAGAACTTTCATCGCCGCACTCCTGCAGGGCATCGACGCCCAACGCTACCGGAGAGCGGACATCACGGCAATTGCACGCGCGGGCCGCCAGGTCTCCGACTCCCGGCGCGTGAAATGGACAAGCAGCCGCTTTCCGATCTGAAATACACGCGGCCCGTTAACGCTGAATCAGATATCAATAAAATCAAATTCACTTGCGCGACTCGGTCGAATCATTGAATCTGGCTAACGGTTGGTGATGATGGCGTCCATTGTGGACGCGTGTGAGTGGCTCATGGCAAAAACCGAGTCCGAGCGCAAGGCTTTGGAAATTCTGGCGGATGCGGTTGACCGTACCGTCGGGACGGGGTTTGTGCATGCGGCCGTTGTGAAGGCCGCGAATACGCTTGCCGAGATCGACCGCCGCCACGCCGGCAAGGCCTTCGGCATGCTGAACCCGCGCGAGACCCGCAAGGTCCAGAACACCGCGATCGAATCGGCCGAGTTGTTCCGCCAGTTCGGCGATATCGATGATCCGATCGGCGAGCTGCCGCCCGATCCCCGCCTGTCCAATATCCGGTCCCGGTCATCCAAGCTCGGCACGGGCTGAACCAGCCGGCAATGGCCATCTGGATGTATTCTCCGGTTCGTGATTTCCGTTGAAGGCCCGGGTTGCCTCATTGTTCAGCCATGCCTGATGTTCGTGTCCTGCCTGTGCTGATCGCCGCGTTCCTGCTGGTCTCTTCCGCCGTCGAGGCGGGCAACGCCTGGGAGCAGGCGTGGCCGGATACGGATTTCTCGGTCCATTCGGTGCCGCTGGACGAGATCAGCTCCGGCGGTCCGGTCCGCGACGGCATTCCCTCGATCGACGATCCGCTCTTCGCCGATGTGACTGGCGGGTTCGCCGGGGTTGCGCCGACCGAGCCGGTGGTCTCCGTCGCGATCTCCGGCGACGCCCGCGCCTATCCCCTGCGGATTCTGATCTGGCACGAGATCGTCAACGACATGGTCGGCGGCATACCGGTGGCGGTCACCTACTGTCCGCTGTGTAACGCCGCTATCGTCTTCGACCGGCGGGTCGAGGGCCGGCCGCTCGAGTTCGGCACCACCGGCAACATCCGGAACTCCGGGCTGATCATGTACGACCGCGAGACCGAGAGTTGGTGGCAGCAGTACACCGGCGAGGGGATTGTCGGCGACATGACCGGTCAGCGGCTGCGCTCGGTCCCGGCGCGGATGGAGAGCGCCGAGCGGTTCGCCGAACGCCACCCCGACGGACAGGTCCTGATCCCGAACAACCCTAAGGCCCGGCCCTACGGCATCAATCCCTACAAGGGATATGACAGCATGCCGGTGCCCTTCCTCTATGACGGCTCCATGCCGGAGGGGCTGGCGCCGATGGCGCGGGTCGTGGTGATCGGCGACATGGCCTGGAGCCTGGCGATGCTGCGCAAGAAGGGCTGGTGGAGCGACGGCGATCTGATGATCACTTGGGAACCGGGGCAGAACTCCGCCCTGGACACCCGCAAGATCGCCGAGGGCCGGGATATCGGCAATGTGGTGGTGACCCGCGACGGCACCGACGTGGCCCACGAGATCACCTTCGCCTTCGTGTTCCACGCCTTCCGGCCGGACGGCAAGATCGTTTACTGAGCGCGGGCGGCGCGGCGCGAGATCCCGAGGAACACCACGCCCAGGGCCGCGAGTGCCGCCGATGCGAGGAACGTCGCCGAATAGCTGCCCGTCACCTGATACAGCATGGAGAACACCACCGGTCCGAACAGCACGCCGGAGAAGGTGACGAACAGCACGCCGCCGGTGGTGTGTCCGATGTTGCCCGGCGGGCTGATCCGGGCCGCCTCGCTCGCGAACACGCCGTTCCAGCCGACCGCCACGATGCCGAAGACGAAGAAGAACCCGAAGACCACGAACTGCGGCCAATCCGCCTCGATCTGCGAGGCGGTCAGGCTGGCGACCGTCATGGCGCTGCCGATCAGGATGAGGACGGCGGTGCTCGAGCGCAGCCGGTCGGCGATCACGCCCCAGCTCACGCGGCCGATCACCCCGGCCACCTGGACGCAGGACAAGGCGACGCCGGCCGTGACCAGCGTCCAGCCGACCTCGTCCACCAGCAAGGTCACGGTGAAGGACATCAGCGAGAGTTGCACGGCGGCGAAGCACAGGCCCGTGAAGGCGAAGAAGCGGAGCGCCCGCGACCGCAGCACCAACCGCAGGCCAGAGAACGGGTCGCGCACGACCGCCGCGTCCGGCTGCCGGTTGGCGTCGAACCTGGCGCGCAGCGGCTGCATGGCGACGAACAGCAACAGGCCCAGCGCGCCGACCACCAGCATGGTGGCCCGCCAGCCGAAGGCCAGGGTCAGCGACGGCGCCACCAGGCTGGCGAGCACGCCGCCGATCGGCACGCCGGTGAACCGCACCGAGAACACCAGATTGCGGTTCGACGGCGTCACCACCCGGTTGAGCAGATCCAACGCCGGCGGGTTCATCATCCCATAGCCGAAGCCGGTGGCGAGCGAGCCGAGGACCATCAGTTCCAGATGTCCGCTCATGAGGATCAGGTGGCCGATCGCCAGCATGCCGAGGCTGCTCTGGCTCGTGCGCCACGCGCCGAAGCGCTGGACGAAGCCGCCGACCAGCAGGCTGGTCGTCATTGCGCCCATATAGGCCAGGGTGAACTGGTAGCCGACCAGGGACGGCGACACGTCCAGATCGGCGGCCACCGCCGGGGCGATCGCCGGGATCCATAGCACGGCCATGCTGGCCAGCGTCATCACCATGGTGGTGAAGAACACCACCACCAGCAGATCGCGCAGGCTTGGCTTGTTTTCCGATTGAGGGTCGGCGGTCTGGGTCATGCCGGCACTAGACAGGGACATCCGGCGCAGGGGTAGTGCAATTCCTGCAAAGGCGAAAATGCCAGAGTGGGCGAAAATGCCAGAGGGGGCGAAAATGCCAGAGGGGGCGAAAATGCCAGAGGGGGCGAAAATGCCGGAGGGGCAGGGATCGTTCGATCGGCGCGCGGATGCCGACCGATAGGGCATTCCGCAGCGCCGCGTCCCGATCTAGCATCGGGGCCATGACGAAGATCGCGCATGAGGGCTACAGCCCCACCCTGTTCGAGCGGCTTGCGGCGGCCCCGCATCCCTCGGTGTCGTTTCAGTCCTCGTTCTGGCATGCCACGGCGCCGGCCGGGCCCGAGACCGGACCTCTGGCGGGGGAGGTGGAGACCGATGTGGCGGTCGTCGGCGGCGGCTATCTGGGCTTCTCCACCGCCCTGCATCTGGCCGAGGCCGGTGTCGAGGTTACGGTGCTGGAGGCGGACGAGCCGGGCTTCGGCGCCTCGGGCCGCAACACCGGCTTCGTGGTGCCGAACCTGCTGACCGGTCTCGATCCCACGGTCATGAGCAAGGCCCTGGGCCCCGACTACGGCCTGCAGGTCTGCGAGATGATCGGCCAGGGCGGCGAACTCGTCTTCGACCTGATCCGGCGCCACGGCATCGACTGCGAGGCCCGGCAGAGCGGCTGGATCCAGCCGATCCACACGCCGGAGAAGCGGGCGTGGCTGGAGGACCGGGTCGCGCAGTGGCAGAAGCTGGGCCGCCCGGTGCAGGCGCTGTCGCGGGACGAGGCGGTCCACGAGACCGGCAGCACCGTCTATCACGGCGCCTTTCTCGACACCTCGGGCGGCCATCTGAACCCGCTGGCCTATTGCCGCGGGCTGGCCGGGGCGGCGGTGAAGGCGGGGGCGACGCTGTTCACCGGGTCCCGCGCCCGCGGGATCGAGCGCCAGGGCGACCGCTGGCGGGTGTCGACCGACGGCGGCGCGGTGATCGCCCGGCGCCTGTTGCTGACGACCAACGCCACCGGCGACGGTCTGGCACCCCGGGCCGAGGCGACCCAGTTCCCGATCACCCTGTTCCAGATGGCGACCCAGCCGCTGGATCCGGCCCTGCGCGACAGCGTGCTGCCGAACGACAGGGCCTCCGCCGATACCCGCAAGGAACTGGTCGCCTATCGCTGGACCTGGGACAACCGGATCGTGACCGGCGGGTTGCTCGCCTCGCCCTTCGGCTCGGCCGAGCGGGCGAAGAGCTATCACCTGGCGCGGCTGAGCGAGATGCTGCCGCAACTGCCGCCAATGGAGTGCGCCTATGCCTGGCAGGGCCGGCTGGCCGCGGCGCGGGACTTCATGCCGCGCCTGATGACCCTGGGCGAGCGCGAGGACGCCCAGGCCTGGTCGGCGATCGCCTGCAACGGCCGGGGCATGGCCATGACCACGGCCCTCGGCCGCCGGATCGCCCTGTGGCTGGCCGGCGGGTCGAACCAGGGCCTGCCGGTCCCGATCACCAAGGCGGACCCCGTGGCTTTCCCCGGGCTCGCCTCCATGGCCTTCTCGGTCTGGCTGCCCTGGAACCGCCGCATCGACCGTCAGGAACTGAAGCGGGCCAGATGATCAGCCCGCCTCCGCGGTGGCGAGGTCGCCATAGCTGCGGATCGACCGCAACCTGCTGAAGGCGGCCCCGGCGAAGGACAGGCCGTAGGCGAGGGCGACGAAGGCCACCGCGGTCTCGGGCGAGGTGGCCGAGATCAGAAACCCGCCGCAAAGGGCGCCGAGCGGTCGTGCGCCGTAGATCGTGGTCTGGATCACCGCGTTGACCCGGCCCAACACGGCGCGCGGACTGACGAGCTGACGCACGGAGTTCTGGGCGATCATCCACATGGACGGGCCGAACCCCAGCAGGAAGAAACCGGCATAGATCGGCAGCGGCGAGCCGCCGGGCGACACCGACAGGAGCAGCAGGACGGCCGGCACCGAGCTGCCGGGCCCGAACAGCAGGATGAGGCTCGGCCGGATGCGTCCGGCATAGCGCGCCGCCAGGCTCGATCCGGCGAACGCGGCGAGGCCGAAGGCGGCCATGGCGATGCCGAAGACGCCGGCCTCCATCCGGAACACGTCGGTGATCAGCGGCACCATGGTCACCAGAAGGGCGGAGAACGCGAAGTTCCAGAACAGTGCGCAGCCGGCGATCGCCATCAGCAGGTCGTTGGACCGCACGAAGGCGCCGCCCTCCACGACCTTGCGCAGTGGGCTTCCCGCACTCGGTGGGCCGGCCTCGTATCGCGGCAGGCCGGCGACGGCCGCCAGGGCGACGACCCCTCCGGCGATGGCGGCCGGGAAAACCCAGTCGACGGTTGCCACCGAGATCACCGCGCCGAGGACGAGAGGGACGGCGAAGGAGGCCGCCGCCCGGGGCATCTCGATGCGGGCGTTGGCCTGGGCGAGGCCGGTCGGCGGCACGCTGCGTGGCATCATCGACAGGACGGTCAGGACGAACAGCACGATCCCGAACCCGGCGGCGGTCACGCAGGCGCCGAACCCGATCAGGGTGCCGGAAACGACGCTCGCCGCCGTCCCGCCGAAGCCGAACAGGGAGATCAGGACCGCCGCGCGCGCCACCCTGTGCGGGGCACCGCGGTCGACGATCAGGCCGGCCGGGATCGAGCCCAGCAGATGCGCCAGGGACTGGCAGGCGACAAGAATCCCGATGATTTCGGGCGAGGCATCGAAGGCGAGGGCGGCGGTCAGGGGAACGCCGACCAGGGCGATCTGGTCGGCCAGATGCATGCCGCATCCGGCGATCTGTAGGCGGGTGACGAGCGACATGGTCCGATCTCCGAGGTTGTCTCGGCGATCCGTAGTCGGCGGTGGGGAGGACAGCTATCCGCGGCTTGCGGGTCTATCCGGCGGGCTGACGGGTACTCGGCACCCGGCGCACCCGGGGGCGGCGCGGGACGGTGTCTTGTCGGATGACTGGAAGCGGACGGTGCGGCTGTCGCGGCCGCCGCGTCGGTGTGGTTCCGAGGGGTCGGTCCGGCGGGAACCGAGGCACGGAGCCCCGATCACGCCCGCTCAGACCGCCTGCGGATCACATGGCGAGGCTGGTCATCAGCCACGCGGTCGCAGCGATGGCAGCCGCCATCATGGTGCCTACAACGACGGTGTCGGTGAAGTGCGCATGAGCGGCTCTGGCGGTCAGCGCAGCGCGGCAGTGGCAGCGGCGGATACGGTCTTTCATGGCATCCTCCAATCGGGCGGAGTGGCGGTTCGAAGACACCGTCTGGTCACTCCGCTCATCTTCCTTATCATGTCCCAGTCTATAGATCAGTTAAACCTCACTCCCGAAAAAGGGCATAAACATGGCGGCATGGCGACAGCTTCCGACGACCGGCGAGACGTTTCTCGACCATCTCGGCCACTTCGTTCCGGACATGGAGGCGGCGCATCAGGAGCTGACGAGGCTCGGCTTCAAGCAGACCCCCTACGTGCTGCACGCCTTCACCGACGAGGCCGGCCAGCGCAAGCCGATGGGTACGGCGAACCGCTGCGTGATGCTGCGCGAGGGGTATCTGGAGGTCCTGACCGTCACCGACGGATCGACCCCGACCGGCGCGCGCACCCAGCGTCAGCTCGACCGCTATACCGGCGTTCACATTGTCGCGATGGCCGATCCGGACGCGATGGCGCGACGCGAGCGGCAGGCCGCGGCCGGCTTCCATCCGCAGGAGCCGACGCCGCTTAAGCGCCCGGTGCCGCTGCTCACCGAGGATGGCGGGGAGACCGGCTCGGGCGAGGCGGCCTTCACGGTGATCAAGAACCCCGAAGAGGACATGCCCGAGGGCCGGGTACAGGTGCTGAGCCACCACACCGAGGAGCTGGTGTGGCAGGAGTTCTGGATGCGCCACGAGAACGGCATCGTGGCCCTGCGCGACGTGATCATCGTGCCGAAGGATCTGGGCGAGGCGGAGGACCGCTATGCCCGCTTTACCGAGGTCGCGCCGCAGCGGCTGGACGACGGGCTGATCCGCTACCCGCTGGCCCGCGGCGGCATTCTACTGGCGACCCCTCAGCGTGCCGCCGAGCTGCTGCCGGGCGCCACGGTCCCGCCGGCGCCGGGCGTGGCCGGCTATGCCCTGCTGTCCGACGATCTGGCGGCGACGCGGAGCTTCCTGGAAGGGCGCGGCTTCGCACCGAAGGACACCGCATGGCCGGGCGTGATGTCGCTGGTTCTCCCGGGCTCGCTCGGCGGGTGCTGGCTGGTGGCGGAGAGCGAAGCGGCGCTGCCCTGGAACGGCTAAGGGCCGCCGTTCAGCTTTTTGGCGGCCTGGCGCCGTGGCTTTTCTGCGGCGTGCCGGGCGTGAGGGAGATGTGGGTGTGCACCCCGCTCCAGACGTCGCCCACGGCCGTGCGCGCGAAGGCGACGGTGCCGCGGCCCGGCCGGTCGAAGCGGCTTCCGTCCTCGGCGATGCCGGTCGAGGAGAAGGTGATGATGCCGATGGCGAACAGCCGGTCGGGAGAGACGCCGACCTTCAGCGTCTCCAGGTTCCAGCGGAAATCCTCGATCGTCGGCCACACGTTGCGCCACTGGTTGTCGGCCAGCGCCTGAAGACCCTCGACAACGTCCATGTGGGTTCCGAAGCTCGCGATGTTCTCTTCGAACAGCTCCAGGGCCGGAGCGAAATCCACCTCGGCGACCTGGCCGCTCCAGGTCGCGAACCACCGCTCGATCGCCGCGCGGTCTTCTTCGGGCGTGTTCCAGGTGAAGGCCATGGCTCGGTGTCCTTCGTTCGGTCCCGTCCTACCTCGGCTTGGCGCGGGGCGGGGAGAATTCCAGTTCCCGGTCGATAGCCCGGCCGGCGGCGTCAGACCAGCCCCAGGTTCTGCTCCTCCGGCTTGAGGCGCAGGATCTCGGCGAGGAAATAACAAGAGATGGCGATGTCCATGTCCAGGGAGACCACCTTGATGATGGCATTGACCGTATCCGACGCGGACAGCGAGCCCGAATGGTGCCGGATAGCCAGGGTCGTCAGGTCGCAGAGCACCCGGTTGTAGCCCGACAGGTACAGGTGCAGCGGCAGGCCGATCGCATGGTGCACGAGGCCGATCCGGGCGGCCGAGGCGATGTAGGGCCGGTCGAACTCGGCGGAGAACAGGCGCTCCCAATGCTGGATCTGGCGGGATTTCAGTGCGTTGATGTCGCTGTTCTGCAGGTATTTCCGGGTCTGCGGGAACTGCATCATGTGCCGGTAGAAGTCCGAGAGGATCGCGGACATCTCGTCGGCGATCTTCGGCTGGAAAATCTTCAGGCGCTCCCGGGTGTAATCGTCGATCGCCTCCAGCCGCAGCCTGGACTGGACATTCTCGAAGATCCGGTCGGTGACCAACTGATGAAGGCCGGTGTCGAACGGGCGGCGTCTGGGCGGGCTGCCGCTGCGGTCCATGTCGGAGGGTGAAGGCATTCGGGCTACCGGGAATCTGCTGTCGTTCATGTCGCTCGGGTCGCGGCCGGAAAGCGCGCTGCTTTCCGGCTCTGACTTCAGGCGGCTGACCCGTCAGGTTGCGGTCAGGTGGCCCCTTTAGGTTTAAAATCTGTCCGTTCTGGCACCATATTATACGGGATGCCGGCCGACGTCACGGGCGTGTCGCGACCTCCTCGCCGAGCAGTCCGATGCGGAACCTGGTCTTCAGGTATCCACCGTCGCGCGGCGGGACCGTCATCGGCAGGTCCTCGTCCACGACCTTCACCACCGCACAGACCGGTCCGGCGTCGCGGAACAGCAGCTGGGCCAACCCCTTCGCGTCCGCCTCGGTGCGGATCATTGCCGTCTTGGCGAAGCCGCAGGCGGCCGCGACGGCTGACAGGTCGGTGCCAAGGCCCGTCGCCGTCGGCTGCCGGCCGGTTTCGGTATAGGTCTCGTTGTCGATGACGCAGATCGCCAGGTTCGAGGGCCGCTTGGCGCCGATGGTGGAGAAGCTGGTCATGCCCATCAGCATCTCGCCGTCGCCGGTGATGACGACCACGCGGCGCTCGGGCTGGGCCAGGGCGATGCCGAGGCCGATCATCGTGGCGTTGCCCATCGCGCCCCAGAGATAGAAGTTCTCCGGCCGGTCGCCGAAGGAGGCCAGATCCCAGGTGGTCGAGCCGAGGCCGGAGACGAACAGGGTGTCGCCGCGCTCGGCCATGGCGGCGCCGAGCACGTCGCGCCGGTGCAGGGAGATTGCGCTCATTGGTTCACCGCCTTTCCGGCTGTCCAGATCTTGGAGCCGATCACCTTCTGGCCGACCAGAACCGCGACCGGCGTGTCGGTGGAATAGGCCATGCGCAGGCCTGACTCGATCATCATGTCGACCGCGTCCGGGCTCTCGGCGAGGAAGGTCTTCACCCCGACCGCTTCCAGGGTCGGGACCACCGCCTGACCCATCGGGACCTGCCACGGATTCCCCTCACCCCACTGCCCGCGCATCGTCACGATGGCGAAGAACGGAAAGTTGGCAGAGGAGATCAGCGAGGCGATCGCGTTGATGGTGTTGCCCACACCGCTGGACTGCATGAACACCGCCGATTTCTGCCCGCCGAGCCAGGCCCCGGCGGACAGGCCGACGGCTTCCTCCTCGGTCGCGCACATGACGGTCTCGATCTCGTTGTCACCAAGACAGCGTTCGATCAGCAGGCGCAGACCGCCGTCCGGCACATAGCCGATCTGGCGAACGCCCGCGGCTTTCAAGTGACGGTGGGCCGCCACGCTCCAATGTTCATCCATGAGCTGTCGGATCCGTTTTGCTAAGGGAATCCGAAGGCTAGGCGGCTCGAGGCAGGTCTGTAAAGATGGTGGCATGCAGCTGCATACAATCTGAAAAACTCCCGCGACCGACCATTTCGGACCCCCCATGAATACCCTTCCCACAGCCGGCGCCGGCTATCTCGACGACCTCTACGCCCGTTTCCTGAAGGACCCGCTCTCGGTTGATCCGTCTCTGTGGGCCATGTTCGCGCCCTATGCCGACCGGAGCGACGGCGTCCGGTCCGAAGCCGCCGGCGACGGGCGGCTGGCGGTCGCCTGCGAGCGGCTGACGACGGCGTGGCGCCTGTACGGGCATCTGGCCTCGTCCCTCGATCCACTGGATCTGAATCAGGCGCCGGGGCATCCGGACCTGTCGCCGTCGGCGCATGGCCTGGACGACGGAGATCTCGACATGCCGGTGGCCGGCACCACGCCTCGAGACCTGGAGGCACGGCTGCGCGCCGCCTGGGGCGGGCGGTTCACCGCCGAGGTGATGCATGTGGAGGACCGCGCGGCCCGCGACTGGCTGATCGAGGCGGTGGAAGGCGGCCTGTACGCCGATCCGGCGGCCGACGAGCGGCGCGGCCGTCTCGACGCGCTGCTGGCGGCGGACGCGATGGAAACCTTCATGAACAAGCGCCTGCCGACCAACAAGCGGTTCGGCCTGGAAGGGCTTGAGTCGCTGATCGTGCTGCTGGAGGCGATCGTCGGCGACGCCGCCCGCGCGGGCATGGACAAGGCGGTGATCGCGCCGATGCACCGCGGTCGCCTGACCCTGATCACCCGGCTGGTCGGCAAGCCGCTGACCGCCGCCTTCTCCGAACTACTGGGCACGCCGCAGGTCCCGGAAGGCACGGAAGCCTCGTCCGACGTGCCCTATCACCTGGGCTTCACGGGCGAGCGCAGCTTCACCGACGCGGAGGGCACCGAGCGGCGCATCCGCCTGACCATGCCGTCCAACCCGAGCCATGTGGAGATCGTGTCCGCCGTCACCCTGGGCAAGACCCGGGCGACTCTGGACCTGCGCCGCCGCGATGGTGAAGCGGATCCGACCGCGCGCGTGCTGCCGCTGCTGATCCACACGGACGGCGCCTTCTCCGGCCAGGGCGTGATCGCCGAGATGCTGCAGCTCGCCGGCCTGCCGGCCTATGGCGTCGGCGGTTCGGTGCATGTGCTGGTGAACAACCAGCTCGCCTTCACGGTGAAGCCGGAGCATGGCCGCTCCTCGCGCCATCCCAGCGACGTGGCCAAGGCGATCGGCGCCCCGGTGATCCATGTGTCGTCGGAAGATGTGGACGCGTGTGCCCGGGCCGGGCGGATCGCGCTCGAATACCGCCGGAAATTCGGCAAGGACATCCTGGTCGACATCGTCGGCTTCCGCCGCCGGGGACACAACGAGCTCGAGGAGCCGATGTTCACCGAGCCGGTGCGCTACACCCGCATCGCCGAGACCCCAGGCATCCCCCAGCGCTATGCCGAGGCCTGTGCCGCCGCCGGTGTCGTGTCGGAGACCGACGCACAGGCGATGGTCGAGAGCCACTGGTCGACCCTGGACGACGCCTTCGACCGGGCGAAGAGCTACAAGCCGAACGCGGCCGACCGGCTGCAGGGTCGCTGGTCGAGCCTGTCGACGGTGGGCGAGGGCGCGGTGCCGGTGACCGGCGTCGGCGCCGCCCGCCTGCGCCGTCTCGCCGAGGCCAGTGTCGCCGTGCCCGAGGGCTTCGCGCTGAACGCCAAGATCGCCCGGCAATGGGGCGAGCGGCTCGACACCCTGGACGACGGGATCAATTTCGGCACGGCCGAGGCGCTGGCCTTCGCCTCCCTGCTGGAGGACGGCAAGGCGGTGCGCCTGACCGGCCAGGACAGCCGGCGCGGTACCTTCTCCCAGCGCCATGCCGTGGTGTTCGATCAGAAGACCGGCGCGGAGCACACCCCGCTCGCCGAGCTCGCCACCAGCCCGCATCACCTGACCTTCGCCGACAGTCCGCTGACCGAGGAGGCCTGCATGGCCTTCGAGTACGGGATCTCGATCACCGATCCCGACGCGCTGGTCTGCTGGGAGGCGCAGTTCGGCGACTTCGCCAACGGTGCCCAGGCGGTGATCGACCAGTTCCTGGTGGCGGGCGACGACAAGTGGCTGCGCCAGTCCGGCCTGGTGCTGATGCTGCCGCACGGGCTCGAGGGCGGCGGACCGGAGCATTCCTCGGCCCGGCCAGAGCGTTTTCTGCAGATGGCGGCGCGCAACAACATCTCGGTCGTCGCCTGCGGGTCGCCGGCCAACCTGTTCCACGCCCTGCGCCGGCAGCTCCTGGCGCCCTGGCGCCGGCCACTGGTGCTGCTGACCTCCAAGTCCGGCCTGCGCCATGCCGAGGCCCAGTCCAAGCTGAGCGAGATGGGGGCCGGCACCCGTTTCCGCCCGGTGATCGACGACGCCGGGGTGGAGTGTGACGCCCGTAAGGTCGTTCTGACCTCCGGCAAGACCTATTTCGATCTCGCCGCCGCCCGGCGGGAGCGCGGGATCGACGACATCGCCCTGGTGCGGATCGAGGAGCTGTACCCGGTGCCGGAGACGGCGATTGCCGAGATCCTGAAGAAGCACCCCAAGGCCGAGGTGGTCTGGGCCCAGGAGGAGCCGGAGAATATGGGTGCCTGGCGCCACCTGGATCCGCATCTCGCCCGCATTCTCGGTGGCTTGCGCGAGTCCGGGGCTCGTGCCACCTATGTCGGACGCGATGCCGCACCGTCGCCGGCCGTGGGCTGGGGCGTGTGGCACAAGGCGGAGCAGGCGGCGGTCATCGAGGCCGCGCTGGCCTGATCGGCCGACGGGAGAGGACGAAAGACATGAGCACCGCGATCAAGCGTACCCTGATTCCGACCGCCACCCATTGGGGCACCTATTACGCCGAGGTCGAGGGCGACAGGCTGCTCGCGGTGCACGACTACGAGAAGGATCCGGCCCCGGCGATCATCGGCCCGGGCATCGTGGACGCGGTGACCCACGAGACCCGTGTCGCCCGCCCGCATGTCCGCAAGGGCTGGCTGGAGAAGCGCCACAACAGCGACCGCACCGGCCGCGGCAACGAGCCGTTCGTCGCCGTACCCTGGGACGAGGCGCTGGACATGGCCGCCCAGGAACTGCAGCGGGTCAAGGACGAGCACGGCAACGGCGCGATGTATGCCGGCTCCTACGGCTGGGCGAGTGCCGGGCGCTTCCACCATGCCAACTCGCATATCCACCGGTTCTTCAACCAACTCGGCGGCTATGTCTCCCACCGGGGCACCTATTCCTACGCGGCGGCCGAGGCGATCGCCCCGTATGTGGTCGGCCCGTTCCGCGACGTGCTGAACACCCACACCACCTGGCCGGTCCTGGCCGAGCATTGCGAACTGCTGGTCATGTTCGGCGGCATGCCGGTGAAGAACGCCCAGGTCACCTCCGGCGGCGTCGGCCGGCACACCTGCTATCACGGCCTGCGCGACTGCGCCGATGCCGGCTGCGAGCTGGTCTATCTGAGCCCGATCCGTTCCGACCTGCCGCCGGATCTGGGCGGCGAGTGGATCGCCCCGCGGCCGGGCTCGGACATGTCGATCATGCTGGCGCTCGCCCATACGCTGCTGAGCGAGGGGCTGCACGACAAGGCGTTCCTGGAGCGCTACACCACCGGCTTCGCACCGTTCGAGGCCTATCTGCGCGGCGAGACCGACGGCCAGCCGAAGACCGCCGACTGGGCCGCCAAGATCAGCGGCGTCGACGCCGACACCATCCGCGACCTTGCGCGCCGCATGGCGTCGAAGCGCACCATGATCAATTCGACCTGGTCGATGCAGCGCGCCGAATACGGCGAGCAGCCGATCTGGATGACCGTCGTGCTGGCCGCCATGCTCGGCCAGATCGGCCTGCCGGGCGGCGGCTTCGGCCTCGGCTACAGCTCGGAGAACGGCATCGGCAACCCGGTGAAGCAGTTCCACTGGCCGTCGGTGCCCCAGGGCATCAACAACGTCGGCGACTTCATCCCGGTCGCCCGCATCTCCGACATGCTGCTGAACCCCGGCGCGGAATACGACTACAACGGCGAGCGGCGGTCCTATGCCGACATCAAGCTGGTCTACTGGGCCGGCGGCAACCCGTTCCACCATCACCAGGACATCAACCAGCTCGTCCGCGCCTTCCAGAAGCCGGACACGATCATCGTCAACGAGATCTTCTGGACCTCCATGGCGCGGCACGCTGACATCGTCTTCCCGTCGACCACGGCGCTGGAACGCAACGACCTGTCCATCACCCATTGGGAGCCGCTGTCCTCGGCGATGAAGCAGGCGATTCCGCGTGTGGGCGAGAGCCGGCCGGACTACGAGATTTTCACCGGGCTGGCCGATCGCCTCGGCTTCGCCGAGCGCTATACCGAGGGCCGCGACGAGATGGACTGGATCCGCCATCTCTGGGACCAGTCGCGCCAGCGCGCGGCGGAGGCCGGGTTCGAGCTGCCGGATTTCGAGACCTTCTGGGAGCGGGAGCATGTGGAACTCCCCGATCCCGAGAAGCCGATGGTGATGCTGGAGGAGTTCCGCGCCGATCCGGACGCGCACCGTCTGCAGACCCCGTCGGGCAAGATCGAGATCTTCTCGGAGACCATCGACGGCTTCGGCTATGACGACTGCCCGGGCCATCCGGTCTGGCGCGCGCCGGACGAGTGGCTGGGGGCGGAGAGGGCGCAGGAGTTCCCGCTGCACCTGATGTCGAACCAGCCGCGCACCCGGCTGCACAGCCAGCTCGATTGCGGTCAGGTCAGCCAGGGCTCCAAGGTGGCCGGACGGGAGCCGATGACCCTGCATCCCGACGACGCGGCGGCCCGGGGCATCTCGTCGGGCGACATCGTGCGGGTCTGGAACGACCGCGGCGCCTGCCTCGCCGGCGCGATCGTCAGCGATCAGGTGATGCCGGGCGTGATCCAGCTCTCCACCGGCGCCTGGTACGACCCGGAGACCCCGGGCGGCCTGGAGGTCCACGGCAACCCGAACGTCCTGACCCGCGACCGGGGCACCTCGCGGCTGGGCCAGGGCCCGACGGCGCACTCGACGCTTGTCGAGGTAGCCAAGGTCGACGGCGTGGTGCCGGACGTGACAGTGATGCGGAAGCCGAAGGTGGAGGGGTAGAGGGCGTCGTCTTTCCCGTCGTCCTGACACAAGTCGGGACGACGGGGAGAATTTCAGGACGACGGGGAGTACCTAAGCCCTATCCTCACCCCGTCATCCTGATGCAAATCAGGATCAACGCGCGGATCCCGTCGGGAAGCAGGCCTGCGCCTCCCATACCTTCGGCATGCAGCCGACGGTCTACATCCTCACGAACCATAGGCGCGGCACGCTCTACATCGGCGTGACGGCGAACCCGGTCTCGCGCATTCTCCAGCACAGACGCGGCGAGGGCTCGGAGTTCGTGCGCCGCTATCGGCTGCATAGGCTGGTGTATGTCGAGCAGTTCGCTCGCATAACCGATGCGATCCTGAGGGAGAAGCAGCTGAAAGCCTGGCGCCGCGCATGGAAGATCGAGCTGATCGAGGGGGCCAATCCTGAGTGGACCGAGCTGTGGCCGACGCCGGGCGTCGAAGCGTGTGATCGTGGAGGGCCTTGATCCTGATTTGCATCAGGATGACGAAAGAACGGAGCCGTCGTCCTGACGAAAGTCAGGACCAAGTCGCCGGCGGGCCCATCGCCAGCCGGTGTCGCCTGTCCGACTGACCCCCTTGCCCTCTCCGTGCGCGCCGGGCTAACTGCCGGCAGCAACAAGAACACCACCCGGGAGGACACCACCATGGCAGGCCGGCTCAGCGGCAAGACCGCGCTCGTCACCGCGGCGGGGCAGGGGATCGGGCGCGCCTGCGCCGAGGCCCTCGCACGGGAAGGGGCGTCGGTGATCGCCACCGACATCAACGACAGGACCCTGGCGGAACTCGGCGCCATCGCCGGGATCACGCCGCGCAAGCTGGACGTGCTCGATGCGGAGGCGGTCAAGGCTGCGGCCGGGGAAGTCGGCGCCGTCGACGTGCTGCTCAACTGCGCCGGCTTCGTCCACCACGGCACGATCCTGGACTGCGACGAGGACGCCTTCGACTTCTCGGTGAACCTGAACGTGCGGGCGATGTACCGCATGATCCGCGCCTTCCTTCCGGCGATGCTGGAGAACGGCGGCGGCTCGGTGATCAACATGGCCTCGGTGTCCGGCAACCTGAAGGGCATCCCGAACCGCTTCATCTACGGCACGACCAAGGCCGCCGTGATCGGCCTGACCAAGTCGATCGCCGCCGATTTCATCCGCCAGGGCATCCGCTGCAACGCGATCTGCCCCGGCACGGTCCAGTCGCCCTCCCTGGACGACCGGATCAATGCCTTCGACGACCCGGTCCAGGCGCGCAAGGACTTCATCGCCCGCCAGCCGCTCGGCCGGCTGGGCACGGCCGAGGAGATCGCCGCCATGGCGGTCTATCTCGCCGGCGACGAAAGCGCCTACACCACGGGTCAGGCCATGATCGTAGACGGAGGAATCACGATCTGATGACGGTTACGCTCGACACCATCCGCGCCGCCCAGGCCCGGATCGCCGGCCATGTGCGCGCCACTCCGGTGCTGGAGCCGGTGGGTCTGCTCAATCCGGTGACCGAGGGCCGGCTCGCCCTCAAGCTCGACTTTCTGCAGCCGACCGGCTCGTTCAAGGTGCGCGGGGCGGTGAACACGCTGAAGTCGCTCAGCGCCGAGCAGGTGTCGCGCGGGCTGATCACCGCCTCGGGCGGCAACCATGGCCTCGCCGTCGCCTATGCCGCTTGGATGGGCGGGGCGAAGGCGGTGGTCTACCTGCCCCGCTCCGCGCCGCCGGCCAAGGCCGAGAGCCTGCGCCGCTGGGGAGCGGAGGTGGTGATCGAGGGCTCCGTGTTCGACGAGGCGGCGGTCGCTGCCATGGCGCGGGCGCAGGAAGAGGGCATGACCTGGGTCCATCCCTTCGCGCCGGAGAGCGTGATCAACGGCCAGGGGACGCTCGGCCTGGAAATCCTCGATCAGGTGCCGGACGTCGATACCGTCGTCGTCGCCATCGGCGGTGGCGGGCTGATCTCCGGCGTGGCCACGGCCATCAAGTCGGTCCGACCGCAGGTGAAGGTGATCGGCGTCGAGCCGGTCGGCGCCCCGACCCATTACGAGAGCCGCAAGGCCGGCGGTCTGGTCACCCTGGACGCCATCGCCACGGCGGCGGGCACGCTTGCGCCGCGGCGCAGCGAACAGCTGAACTACGACCTGATCACCGCCCATGTGGACGATATCGTGCTGGTCGACGACCAGGCGATGTATGCGGCGGCCCGCTGGCTCTGGGCGGAATGCGCCATCGGAGCCGAGTTGGCGGGCGCGGCGGGCGTGGCCGCGCTGATGAACGGCGCGGTCCGTGTGGCGGCCGGCGAAACCGTCTGCACGATCGTGTGCGGTGCCGGCACCGACGGGGTGACGTAAACCGAGGGAGGCCGCCGTGAGCCCATTGGCCAACTGGTGGTGGCACATGGCCGGGTGGCTGGTGTTCGTCGTCTCCGCCCTGTTCTTCATCGCCGCCTCCTGGCGGGCGGAAGACTGGCTGGCGATCGGCGGCAGCGTCACCTTCCTGATCGCCTGCCTGGTCTTCATGGTGCCGCTGTTTCGCGCCTGGCCCGGGCGGCGGTGACGGGGGCGTACGGAGGACGCGAACAAGAACGCGTCTCCCGGACGTGCTCCGGGACCCAGAGACGCCGCCGATGGAACGCTTCGGGCCATTCTTCGAATGTTCCGGCTTGTCCTCTGTCTGGTTCCCGGATCACGTCCGGGAAGACGGGGAGGGCCTAAGTCATTCCCTATACGCCGCCCAGACCTTCTCCAGTTCCAGCTCATGGAAGGTCGCCGCCTGCGGGCCGCGGTCGGGGCCGAAATACAGGCCGAGATCGGAGGCTTTCTGAAAGAACCCGGGGGCGGGCACGCCGTCGCGGGCCTTGGAGATGGCGACGGCCGCCAGCAGAGGGCGGCCGTGCGCGGCATCCTGCTCCATCAGCACTTCCAATGCCTCGCCGGTCTTATGGATCGAGTGCGGGGACGGGACCCCGGCGGCATGGGCGAGATGGGCATAGAGGATCGTCGCCCCCGCCCGCGCCCGATCCTCCAGGACCGGGCGCAGCAGGTCGGCGATCGCCGTCATCTGATCAGTAGCTGGCGACGATGTTGTCGACGATCGGCGCCACACCGTCCTTCAGCGGATCGACGACCGGCAGGCCGGTCTCCTCGGCGGTCTTCTTCTTGAACGCCTCGGCCTCCTCGGCGGTGACGTTGGAGGTGTTCAGCGACACACCGACGAACTTGACGTCGGAGTTCACCATCTTGGCCATGTGCAGGATGGTGTCCATCGCGGTCGGGATCGCCGGGACCTCGTAGTCCGGCAGGCCGCGCATGTGCGGGCGGCCGATCTCGTGGCACATCACCAGCGCGTCGGACTGCGCACCGTGGATCAGGCCCAGGGTCACGCCGGAGTAGGACACGTTGTACAGCGAGCCCTGGCCCTCGATCAGGTCCCAGTGGTCCTCGCTGTTCTCAGGCGCCAGCCACTCGATGGAGCCGGAGATGAAGTCGGCGATCACCGCGTCGACCGACAGGCCCGAGCCGGCGATGAAGATGCCGGTCTGGCCGGTGGCGCGGAAGTCGGCGTTCATACCGCGGTCCCGCATCTCCTTCTCGATGGCCAGCGTGGTGAACATCTTGCCGACGGAGACGTCGGTGCCGACGGTCAGCAGGCGCTTGCCGGTGCGCGGCACGCCGCTGGCGACCGGGTAGTCACGGGTCGGGTGGCGCACGTCGAACAGCTTGCGGCCGTTCTTCTCGGCGGCTTCCTTCAGCGCCGGGATCGTGGTGATCCGGGTGTGCAGGCCCGAGGCGATGTCCATGCCCAGGTTCAGCGCCTTGACCAGCTCGACGATCCAGGCGTCCGGGATGAAGCCGCCACGGTTGGCGACGCCGAGGATGACGGTCTTCACGCCGGCGGCGGCCGCTTCCTCGATGGTCATGTCGGGCAGGCCGAGATCGGCCTTGCAGGCCGGGAAGCGGAACTGGCCGAGACACCAGTCAGGGCGCCACACCTTCACGCCGTTCGCGGTCTTGGCGGCCAGCTGGTCCGGGGCGTCGCCCAGGAACAGCAGATACGGGTTCTGAATCTCGAAACGCGACATGACGCTCCCCAGGGGATTGCAGGTGGTGGCCGGCGTCGGGACGAATACCGGCCGGCCGTTTGACGGATCAGGCGGCGTCGTCGGTGCTAACGCTCCATCCGCGACGCGCGCTTTGGACCAGAAGATAAACCGCGCCCAGCACCAATACCACTGCGATAAGTGTGCGCGGCCAGCCCTCCATCATCGCCATCGGTACCGCAAGGCAGACCATCAGCGCCGGCAGATAGCCGAGCGTCCAGGCGGCCCGCTCACGCGCCTTCTGGTACCAAGGGAAGACGACCGAGAAGGCGGCCACGACGAGGAAGAACAGCGCCCAGGGTCGGGTCACCATGTCGAGCAGGAACTGGTCCGTCGTGCCCGACAGGGAGATCGCCCGGCTGAGGTTGAGCTCGGCGACATGACCCAGCACCACGCCCAGGATCATCGGCGCCAGCGGGAAGCCCAGCAGCTTCATGGCATAGCCGATCAGGCCGAAGACGAAGAGCGTCCAGATATCCTCCTGGATGTTGTTCAGGGCGAACACGCCGATCGCGCAATAGGCCAGGATGACCGCGGCCAGCATGTACATCGGGATCCGCACCACCAGAAGGAAGGCGCGCAGGCAGAAGGCCTGCATGATGATCATGATGAAATGAGCCAGGAAGAACGCGATGAAGATCGCGTAGGCGAGATCCGGATTCTCGGTGATGAAGGTCGGGCTCGGCTGCACGTTGTGGATCAGCAGCGCGCCGAGCATCACGGCGGTGATCACGTCGCCCGGAATGCCGAGCGCCATCATGGTGATCAGCGCGCCGCCCGCGGTGGCGTTGTTGGAGGCTTCCGGGGCGATGATGCCGTCCGGCGTGCCGGTGCCGAACTCGTGGGAGTTCTTCGACGCCTTCTTGGCCTGGTCATAGGCCAGGATATTGGAAATCGAGCCGCCGGCGGCCGGCAGCACGCCGGTGAACACGCCGATCAGCGAGGAGCGCACCAGGTTGACCCAGCGCTTGAAGATGATCCGGACCGCGGCCAGGTGCTCGACCCGGATGCCCTTCGCCTCGACACCGGTCATCAGCGGCTGGCGGGCCTTCTCGGTGTTCTGCACATCGGACAGGAGCTGGCTGAACGCGAACAGGCCGATCAGCACCGGCAGGAAGTCAAAGCCACTCTCCAGGGTCTCGCTGCCGAAGGTGAAACGGGCGACGCCGTTGACCTCGTCCTCGCCGACGGAGGCGACGAACAGGCCCAGCAGGCCGGCGATGATCCCCTTGATGAGGGTCTCTCCCGACAGGCTTGCCGTGATGGTCAGCGCGAAGAGCACCAGGGCGAAATAGTCCCACGGCCCGAATTCGAGGCCGATCTTGGCAAGGCTCGGGGCCAGGGTGACCAGCAGCACGGCGCTCAGAATACCGCCGAAGAAGCTCGACCAAACGCCGAGGCCGAGCGCCAGACCGGGCCGTCCCTTGCGGGCCATCGGGAAACCGTCGAAGGTCGTGGCGATCGAGGACGGCGTGCCGGGAATGCCGGTCAGCATGCCGGACATCAGGCCGCCGGACAGGCCGCCGACGAACACGCCGATCATGGTCGACAACCCTTCCACCGGCGACAGGCCGAAGGTGAAGGGCAGGGTGAGGACCACCGCCATGGTGATGGTGAAGCCCGGGATCGAGCCCGCGATCAGCCCTGCCGTGGTGCCGATGAACATCAGGCCGAGGTTCTTCCAGTGGAAGACCTCCTGGAAGGCGAAGAGAACGTTTTCGATGATCATGGTTCCGGTCTCCCCGCTCAGATCGGCAGGATCTCGCCCTGGGGCAGGATCACCCGCAGGCCGAAAGTGAAGATCGACCACATCGCGCCGATGGAGATGACGGCGATCGCGGCGTGGAGCGCGATGAGCTTCGGTGACGGGCGGCCAAGCGCGGTCAGCGACAGGAAGACGAACAGCGCGCCGCCGAGATGCATGCCGAGGGTCGGTAGCGTCAGCAGGAACAGCAGGAACAGTGCATAGATGATCGCCGCGTTGCGATAGCGCCGGAAGAACGGCTCGCTCGAGGCCTCCTCGACGGGCGCGTCGTCATGCGACGACAGGGATTTCAGGAGCAGCAGGGCGGAGAACACGGCCGTTGCGACGATGATGATGCGCGGCCACACCGAGCTCGGCATCGTGCCGTAGCTGGTGATCTCGATATCGTATGACGCGTACCAAAGCACGCCGCAGAACGCCAGCAGCAGGATGGCGACGATCGTGTCGCGGCTCACCGACATGTCCCGGTCTCCCGTCGTTTCTTGGTTGTTCGGGGTCGAACTGTAACAAACGAAACGGGCGCCGGCACATCTGCCGGCGCCCGCTGTCAGGCGTTCTTGTGATCAGTCTTTGGCCTTGTAGATGCCGACGTCCTTCGCAATCTTGCTCCACTTGGCCTGGGTTTCGCTCCAGTACGTCTCGGACTCGGCCGGGTTCATGTAGTTCACATAGGTCCCCTTGGCGTTCATCGCCTCGACCACCTTCGGGTTCTCGGCGGCCTGTTTGAACAGCCCGGCGTAGTGATCGATGATCTCCTGCGACGTGCCTTCCGGCAGCATCACGCCACGGTCGACGCCGTAGACCAGATCGTAGCCCTGCTCCTTGAGGGTGGCGACGTCGGGGATCTCCGAGTTGCGCGCCTCGGTGGTGATGCCCAGAGCCTTCAGCTCGCCGGTCTGGATATACTTCTTGGCGGCGGCCAGGTTGATCTCGCCGGTGTCGATGTTGCCGGCCAGCAGCGCGGTCATGCGCTGGCGGGTGCCGTCGTAGGAGACGTGGTTGAACTTGATGCCAGCGGCGTCTTCCAGCAGCAGATAGACGAACTGGCTGGTCGAGCCGAGGGTGCCGCCGGCATTGATCTTGCCGGGGTTCTCCTTGGCGTAGGCCACCATCTCGGTGATGTTCTGATACGGAACGTCGGCATTCGCGCCGAAGATCGACGGCGTGCGGGTCAGCATGGCGACCGGCTCGAACTTGTCCCAGGTGAAGTCGATGCGGCCGGTGAAGTAGCTGGTCAGCGCGCTCTGGTGGATGGCGAACAGCGTGCAGCCGTCCGGCTTCGCCTTGGCGGCTTCCTTGGCGCCCTTGTTGCCGCCCTGGCCGCCGATGTTCACGACCTGCAGCTCCGGCTCGGCGCCCGCCTCGTTCACCGCTTCGACGAACTGACGGAAGATCACGTCGGTGCCGCCGCCGGCGCCCCACGGAACGATCAGTTTGGCGGTCCTGCAGCCGAAGTCGGCGGCCGCTGCCGGGCTGATGCCGAACGCCGTACCGGCGACGACGACGGCGGCCGTTGCCGCCAGAAGGGTGGATTTAAACGTCATCGGTCAATTCCCCTGTTCGTCCTGTTGATTGGCTGGATAATTATCCGGACATAAACGCCGTGCCCTGTGTCTCCACCCCGGTGTTTTTGATCGTCGGGTGCAAACCAACGGCACGACCATCCGACCTTTCTTAAAGGGATGGGACGATGTGTCAATGTTACCGTCCATAGTCGGTGGTGGCCGAAAGCGGCCCAACCGCTAGCGCGAGGTGCGCTCGTAGCCGGCTTCCTCGGCGATCTCGCGCCAGGACGCCATCAGGTTCTCCCAGTAGATCGCGTACTGGGTCAGCGGGCGGAAATCGACGCGGACGTCGTAGCCCTCCATCGCCTTCTGGAACGCCGGATCGTCCAGTGCCTTCTCCAGGTCGCCGGCGAGGCGGGCGGCCAGATCCTCGGGCGCCGAGGGGGGCAGCAGAATGCCCAGATCGACGGCGTAGTCGAACGGAACGCCCTGATCGCGCAGCGTCTCAACCGCCGGAACGATCGCACTGGGCTCGCGATCGGTCACGGCGATGGACCGCACCATCTGCGTCTCGCCCAGCCGCTTGGCCAGGGCGGTCGGAACGGCGGTCAAGTCGATATCGCCGGCCAGCAGGGCGGACAGCCGCTCCCGCGCGCCGTCGATGGCGTCGTATTCGAGCTCGATCTCGGCCGCCTTGGCCATGGCGCGCAGGCCGAACTCGGCGATGGTGCCGGGTCCCACGCCGGCCGTGAGGGTCCCGCTGCGGGCGGCCGCCCGCATCTCCCGCGCATCGGCGAAGGAGGTGGAGACGGGGGCCACGAGGACCATCGGCGTCCGGGTCAGCAGGGCCACATGGCGGAAATCCTGCCAGGCGAAGGACGCGCGCCAGGTCAGGAAATTGACGAGCAGCCCCTGATGGGCTGCCAGCATCATGCAGCCGTCGCCCGGCGCTTGCAGCACGGCCTGGGCGCCGTCGATTCCGTCGTCGCCGTCGATGTTGCGCACCTTCAGCGGCGGCTTCATGCCCGTCCGGTTGGCGGCCTCGGCCAGCGCCCTGGCGATCAGGTCGGTGCCGCTGCCCGCGCCGCCGGCGACCACCAGTGTCGCCAGCCGACAGGGGGGCGGCGTCTCGCCATCCGACGCGGTCTGAGCCGCAGCCGGTGTGAGGCTCGATGCCGCCACGAGCAGGCCGGTCGCCAGCCCCAACGCGGAGGCAGCCGCATGGAGGCGACGGGCGACGGTGGATGGACGGCTGGACATGGGTGACACACCGGGGCTACGACAGCGACCAACCTTGGACGAGGAGGACGGCGTGTCAACATCGCCCGCAACGGGACCGCTTACGGTCGGCATCGGAGGATTCGGCGCGATCGGCCAGAAAGTGGCCGCCGCGCTCGACAGCGGCAGCATCGAAGGACTGAAGCTCGTGGCGGTCTCCGCCCGCGACGCGGACAAGGCCCGGGCCAACATGGCCGGCTTCCAGACGGAAGTGCCGGTCGTATCGCTGGGTGAGTTGGCCGACCGGGCCGACGTGGTCGTGGAATGCGCCCCGGCCTCGGTCTTCGCCGAGGTGGCGGTGCCGGCGGTCGAGCGTGGCCGGATCTTCCTGCCGATCAGCGTCGGCGCGCTGCTGCGCCACGACGAGCTGGTCGACCGGGCCCGGCGCACCGGCGCGCGGATCGTGGTGCCGACCGGCGCGCTGATCGGGCTCGACGCGGTGCGTGCCGCGGCGGAAGGGGAGATCTCAGAGGTCCGCCTCGTCACCCGCAAACCGCCGGGCGGTCTCGCCGGCGCGCCCTATCTGGTCGAGAACAACATCTCGGTCGAGGGGTTGAACACCGCCAAGAAGGTGTTCGACGGCTCGGCCCGCGACGGCGCCGCCGGTTTCCCGGCGAACGTCAACGTCGCCGCCGCCCTGTCGCTGGCCGGCATCGGCGCCGACGCCACGAAGCTGGAGATCTGGGCCGATCCGCAGGTCACCCGCAACACCCACACGATCACGGTGGAGGCGGACAGCGCGCGGTTCACGATGACCATCGAGAACGTGCCGACGGAGGAGAACCCGAAGACCGGCAAGATCACCGCGCTGAGCATCATCGCCACCCTGCGCCGCCTGGGCGCGCCGATGACCGCGGGCACCTGACGGCCCGATCCCGGGCTGTCGACAGCGACGCGGGCCGGTTCTCCGGCCCGCGTTTCGTTTAAGGGGGGTTACTTCTTCAGCAGGTTCTGCAGCAGGCCCTTGGCGGCATCCTCGAGCTGCTGCTTGGGGTCCTGGGGCTGCTGCTGAGGGGGGCTGCCGTCGGTGCCGCCGGCTCCCGTCCCGCCGCTGCTCTGGCCGGAGCCGGGGTTCAGCAGGTTGTCCAGCTTCTCCACGGTGCCGCTCCTGTCGAGCTCCTTGAGGGTGCGGGTGCCGATGGTCTGCACCACGTAGCGCTGCATCTCGTCGATATCGAGGATCTGCCGCGGATTGTCGAACGGTCCCACCAGGCGCATGCCGACCGGCGGTGCGTTCGGATGGTCGGTTAGACGGGCCTGGGCGTTCACGTCCATCTGCCGCGGCGGCAGGTCGATCACGGCGGTGGCCGAGCCCTTGGCGGCATCGGCGTCCAGCGCGACGTCGTTCGAGCGCAGCACGCCCTGCTGCACCGTGTAGCTGCCGGTCAGCGCGGTGAAGGCCGTTTGACCGCCGGACAGCGCGCGCTGGGTCAGGTCGAGGAAATCGGTCGCCCGGTTCAGCTCCTGCAGTCGGTCGGAGAAGGCGCGCAGGTCGAACCCCTTCACCGTGCCGTCGCGCACCTGGAACGACCCGGTGCCGTTCAGGTTGGAGACGAGCTCGTATTCCGAACCGCCGGTCGCCTTCAGGTCGGTGTCATAGGTGAGGATGCCGCTGACCACGTCGGTCTCGGCCGCCGTCTGCGCCGCCTGCCGGACATCGGCGTCGCGCACCTTCACGGTCACCGCGGCCTCCGGCGTCGGCCGGTCGGCGAGCATGGCGGTCAGATCGAAGGTGCCGCCGAACATGCCGCCGGCGAGCTTGGAGACATTGAGGACCCCGTCCGTCAGGGCGGCCACCAGCTCCGCGTTGTCCACGACATAGCTGCCGTACTCGATCGCCTCGATGCCCATGGTCACGTCGGCATCGACCGCGGACAGGCCCGACGTGTCGATCTTCTCGCGCGACCAGCCGCCGCCGGCGCCGCTCCCGCCGGTCGGCGCCGCAGCCGGGGCGGCGCCCCGGGGTGTCGACGCGCTCGGCGGCAACCAGGGATCGACGGCGATCCGGTTGGAGGTCAGGGCCAGGGTGATCTTCGGCCGCGGCCCGGTATTGGCGATCGAGCCGTTGCCGCTGATCCGGATCGGCCCGGCGGCGATCGCCGTCTCGCTGAGGGTCAGGCCGTCCACCGGTCCGTTGAACAGGGTGGAGGCCTCGAAGCCGCCGAGATCGCCGCCGCGCGCCCGATAATCAGGCGAGGCGAGGCGGATCGCCTGGGTCGCGTTCGGATGCGAGATCACCACCTTCATGTTGACGTCGGGCGTGGCCGCGAAGGGGTCGACATTTCCGATCAGCTCAAGCCGGCCGCCACCGGTATAGGCGGCGACCTGATTGGCGTAGCGGCCGTCGTCGCGGGTTTTCAGCTCGCCGTTGATCTCCAGCGAGCCGAGCGATCCAAATCCGTCCAGCGCACCGGGGGACAGGGTGGAGACCAGCCGGTTGGTGTCGGGATGCCGGACCTTGTAGGTGACGTTCACCGTCGGCGGCGCGGTGAGCGGCTGGGCGGTGCCCTTCAGGTCGAGGGTGCCGCCGGCGACGGTCAGCTGCGCGTCCAGCGCGACGTCGCTCATGTCGCCGGAGGCAGAGCCCTTGAAGGCCACGGTACCGAGCTGCTTGGCCGGCACCGGGCTGTCGGTCGACAGCAGGCGGGCGAACCGGTCGGCGTCCTTCACCGACACGTCGAAGGTCATGTCGACCGACGGCTGGCTCGCCGCGTCCTTGAGCACGCCCGAGATCGTGCCGGCCGCCCCGGCCATGTCGCCGACCGAGGCCTGGCGCAGGGTCAGGGTGCCGTTCTGCAGCAGGGCGTCGATCCGGGCATCCGCCAGGGTGATGCCCGTCACCGTCGCCTCGCCGACCCGCAGGTCGATATTGGCGTCGAAGCTGTCCAGAACCGCCAGCGCGTCGGCGGTGCCGCCGCCGTCGGCCGCTGCCGGCTGGGTGGTGCCGGACCCGCTGCCGGTCGGCGCCGGGCCGTCTCCCTGCGGCAGATAGGCATCCACGTTGATCCGGTCGATCGCCAGGCTCAGCCCGAAGGCGGGGCGCTCGCGCAGCGCCAGGGTCAGGCCGCCCTGGGCCCGGGTGGCGTCCAGCTCCATGGTCCAGTCGGATACCTGGATCTCCTGGGCCGAGGCACGGATGGCCGCGCTGACCACCGCCTTGCGCAGACGGTCGGCGGGCACGGAAGCCAGGTCGACCTGCAGCCAGTCCAGGGTGGCCCGCAGGTTGTCGGACGCCGCTTCGAGCCGGCCGACGAAGGTCGGTCCGCTCTCCAGGCCGCCGATCAGCGTCACATCGGTGCCGCCGGGAAGCTGGGCGGTCGCCAGGCGCAGATCGCCGACCCCGTCGCGCAGGGACACGTCGATCTGCACGTTGCGGATGGCCGCGCCGTTGTACTGGACCGCATCCACCTTGAGGTCGAGGCGGGCGTCGATATCCGTGGGCAGGACCGCGGCATCGGCGGTCGACTGTCCGCCGGACGGCGCGGACGGGGGCTGTGTGGAGCCGCTGTCGCCGGTGGGGGAGGCGCCGTCCGTGGCTGCGGCGCCGTCCTTCGGCAGCAGGGCGTCGAGATCGAGCCGGTTGCCGGACAGGGACGCGTCGATCGACAGTTTCGGCTCGAGCGCCGCGGTCACCGCGCCCTGGAATCGGGACTCGCCCAGGGTGACGACCAGATTGTTCGCCTTGACGGCCTGCGGCGACCCGTCGATATCCGCGGTGAGGGACGCGGCATTGGCCGGCAGGCCCTCGGGCGCGGCTGCGCCGAAGGTGGTCGCGATCTTGGCGGCCTCGGACAGGTCGGGCGCCTTGGCCTCCAGATGGCCCTTGAAGCTGGGACCCGCATCCATGTCGAGCGTGCCGTTGAGCGCCAACTCGATGGCGCCCTCCCGGCCGGTTGCCGTCAGCTTGACCGGGGTGGCCCGGCCGGCATCCAGCGCGCCGACGGATCCCGCCAGCGCCAGGGGGATGCCCTGGTAGCCGACGTCGCCTTCGATCTCGAACGGTCCCTGGAGGCCGCCGGCGGAGATCTCCAGATTGACGTCTGAAAGGGTGTGCTCGGCGCCGCTGGTGGCGTCGCGGTAGACGAGGCGGCCGTCCTCGATCACCGCCTCGTCGATCGCCAGGGCCGGAGCGCCGCCGCCGTCGCCCGATGCCGGATCGCCGGCGCCGCCCTCGCTGCCGGTCGTGCCGTCGAACGTCCAGTTGGCGCGGCCGTCCGGAAGCCTCTCCAGGACGATCACCGGCTTCACCAGAGTGACCGAGGTGACGCGGATCTCGCCGGACAACAGCGGGATGAGGGCCACGGAGACGTCCAGCGATTCCAGGCTCGCCATGTCGGGGGTCGTTCCGCCCTCCACATTGGCGAGGCTCACATCGGCGACGGAGAGGGTGGGCGAGGGCAGGATCGACAGCGACAGGTCGCCGCCGATCGTCAGTTCCCGACCGGTGGCGTCGCGCGCGGCGGCCTGGATCTCCGGCTTGTATCCGTTCCAGTCGATCAGGCTCGGCACCACCAGCACGGCGGCGACGAGAACGATGACCAGACCAACGATCGCAATCAGGACCTTACGCACGACAACTCCCTAACTTCGCTCACCCGCCGGGCGGGCAGTCTGCTTCGGCTGAACATGTCCAACGCCCGGCACCGGCATTGGCTCCCCGCCCGGATCGGCGCGTCATGGGACGCGCGTTCATACGATGCTGCAAACATCCTCGAATTCAAAGCGCGGCAGGCGCTGGAAGACGCTTTCCGGGGTTCCGTATCCTAGGTTGCAGAGGAAATTGGACTTGATTGTGGTGCCGGCGAAGAACTCGGCATCGACCTTGCCCTGATCGAAGCCGGACATCGGCCCGCAATCCAAGCCCAGCGCGCGGGCGGCGATCATCAGATAGGCGCCCTGGAGCGAGCCGTTGCGGAAACCGCCGGTCTCTGCCGCCTGCGGGTTGTCCTTGAAGGCACCGGACATGTCGCGGTGCGGGAACAGGAACGGGAACTTCTCCCAGAAGGCGGGATCATAGGCGACGATGGCGCAGACCGGGGCGGCCATGGTCTTGTCCATGTTGCCACCGGACAGCGCGGGCTTCAGCCGCTCCTTGCCTTCGGCGCTCTTCACGAAGACCAGGCGCATGGGCGATCCGTTGGCGGCGGTCGGGCCCATCTTGGTCACGTCGAAGAGCGTGCGGAGCAGCGAGTCCGGCACGTCGCGATCCTGCCATCCGTTGAACGTCCGCGCTTCGCGGAAGATCAGGTCGAGCCCGTCGTCATCGAGAGCCTGGATACGCTGCTTGAGCGACCGAACGGCCTCCTGAGCGGCGGCGACTGCGGCGTCGGTCATGGATACTCCTCTTGTGGGCCGGCGAGACCGGCTGTTGTTAACGCAGGGATATGCGTGTTTATTGCGCGGCGTAAAGGTCGTGGGAAAGAACTCAAATGAGCAAGACCATGGTGCGCCTGTTCCGCTTGCTGACGGTTGTCTCCGCCATTGCCTGCGCTGCACCCCTTTGGAGCGGCACCGTTCAGGCCCAGAACCAGACCCAAACCCAGACCCCGGGCAAGGATCCGCTGAACGGGCGCGAGCGCCAGCTGATGGGGATCGCGGCGTCTTGCGTCGCCTTCTACCAGGCCGCCATGGCCGAGCTGGAGTTGCCGATCGAGGGCAACGAGGCGAAGCGGCAGACCTATCTCGACGTGTTCGACGCCCTGGCCAAGCGAGGCCGGCCGCGCAAGGACTACGAGGCCTCGTTCCAGCGCGACGTGGTGATGCGCACCATCGAGGTGACGACGATCATCCAGAACGACCCGCAGACCGCCCGCCCGCAGGTGCTGGCCAACCTGCCGAAATGCGATGCCCATCTCGACGAGATGAAGACCGTTGCCGGTCTGAACTGAGGGTCGGCATCGCCCAGTGGACGCCCTGCTCGCTCTGATCATACCGGATCCGCTCAGCGACCTCGCGGCGGTCTCCCTGATCGCCCTCAGTTTCGTGACGTCGCTGATGACCGCGGCGCTCGGCCTCGGCGGCGGTATCCTGATGGTGGCCGCCATGGCCAGCGTCGTGCCGCCGGCGGCGCTGATCCCCGTTCATGGCCTGGTCCAGCTCGGGTCGAACAGCGGCCGGGCGGTGCTGTTCCATCGCTTCATCCGCCGGCCCATCGTGATCTGGTTCCTGCTCGGCGCCGCGGTCGGGGTCACGATTGGCGCCCAGGTTGCGGTGCGCCTGCCGCGCGAAGTGCTGCTGGTCGTGGTCGGCGGCTTCGTGCTGGTGACGACCTGGATGCCGTCGCTCGGCCGCTATCGGGTGCCGGACCGGGGCTTTGTCGCCATCGGCGCCGTCACCGCGTTCATCACCATGTTCGCCGGCGCGACCGGGCCGTTCCTCGCCCCGTTCCTGTCGCCGGAACGGCTGGGCGATCGGCATGCCACCATCGGCACCTTCGCCGCCTGCATGACCCTGAAGCACGGCTTGAAGGTGACGGCCTTCGCCGCGGTCGGATTCGCCTATCTGCCCTGGCTGCCGCTGGTCGGGCTGATGGTCGTCAGCGGGTTCCTCGGCACCGTGGTCGGCCGGCAGATCGTCAGCCGGATGCCGGAGGCCCGGTTCCGAACCGCCTTCAGGATCCTGCTGACCGTGCTGGCTCTGCGCCTGCTGTACGAGGGGCTCGTCGGGTGAAGGCGCTGGGTTAAAGGCGCCGGGGTTAAAGGCGCCCGGGTTAAAGGCGCTTGTCGGCGCTACCCGTCGCACGCCACCATGCGCCGCAAGCCGCAAAGGCCGACAAAAAATGCTTACGGGAGGATATCCGCCATGAGTGCCAACACCGCCTTCGAGATCTCGGTCTTTCCCGGTGACGGGATCGGCCCGGAGGTGATCGACCCCACGGTGGCGATCCTGCAGACCCTGCGCGACCGCATCGGCGGCTTCGACCTCCGCTTCCGCTCGGAGGCGGCGGGGGCGGCCCATTACAAGGAAACCGGCACCGCCCTGCCGGAAGAGGCGATGTCCCGGGCGGACAAGGCCGACGCGATCCTGCTCGGCGCCATGGGCATGCCGGACATCCGCTATCCCGACGGCCGCGAGATCGCGCCGCAGCTCGACATGCGCGAGACCTTCGAGCTGTTCGCCGGCGTGCGTCCGGTGCGAACCCTGCCGGGCGCGCCGGTGCCGCTCGGCGACCCGCGGGCGCAGAACCTGGACTTCGTGTTGATCCGCGAGAGCACCGAGGGCCTGTTCGCCGGACGCGGCAAGACGGTCTTTGACGGTCCCGCCGACCGGCCGACCGCCGCCCACGACACCCAGACCATTACCCGCGCCGGCTCCGAGCGGCTGTTCGATTTCGCCTTCAACCTGGGGGCCAAGCGCAAGGAGCGCGGCCATGCCGGCCAGGTCACCTGCATCGACAAGGCGAACGTGATCGGCGGCTTCTACTTTTTCCGCCAGATCTTCGACGAGGTCGCCGCCCGCCACGGGGTGAGCGACCCGGCGCATATGTATGTGGACGCCTGCGCGCTGAACATGGTCCGCCGGCCCTGGATGTTCGACGTGCTGGTCACCGAGAACATGTTCGGCGACATCCTCTCCGACCTCGGGGCCGGACTGATGGGCGGCATGGGCATGGCGCCCTCGGCCGATATCGGGCCGCGTCATGCGGTGTTCCAGCCCTGCCACGGCAGTGCGCCGGACATCGTCGGCCAGGGTTTGGCGAACCCGACGGCCACGTTCCTTTCGGCGGTGATGATGCTGGAATGGCTGGCCGACACCCATGGGGTGGCCGACTGCGCGCGGGCCGGGCGGGTTCTCGACAAGGCGGTGGAGGTCGCGTTCCGGGACAACGGCCTGGTGCCGACCGAGTATGGCGGGTCCTCGGGCACCCGGGCGATCACCGACGCGGTCGTGGCGGCGATCGCCGACGGGCGCGCGGAGGCCGGGCTGGACGCATAGGCGATTCCGGTCGCCGGCCGATCACGCTCTAACCCATTCAAGATAGAGCAAGTTCACACGAGCAGATGTTTCCATCTGATCGTGATTTGCTCTAGGCTCCGCCAACGACAACCGAACGGCGGTTTGTTCATGTCCCTGAGCGACCCTGACGCCATTTCCGGTGAGGGCTTCTTCAAGGATATCGCGATAGGGCGGGACCAGCGCATGCAGGACCGCTACGTCACCCACCGCACGGCCATCAATGTCGACCGGCAGCGCTGCCTGGTCTTCGATATCTCCACCGGCGGGCTGCGCATGCAGATGCCGCCGGAAACCCGGAAGGTCGGGGACGACATCCGGGGGCTGCTCGTCTGCAAGGCGGGCGGCGCGGATATCCGCGTCATCGTTCACGGGCGGATCGTGCGGGTCGAGCCCGACGGGCAGTCCGTGGGCGTTCAGTTCGCCGATCTGCCGCCGGCCCACCTGGAAGCGGTCAAGGCCATCATCCACATGATGGAGCGGCTGGAGATCGAGGCGTCCTACGAACAGGCCCGCCGCCCGAAATCAAGTCCGCCCATGCTGCGCGCCGCGGTCGCCATCGCGGTGTTCGGCGCCACGATCGGCATCGGCGCCCTCTATCTGACGATCCGTTAGCCCTCTCCCGCTCACCTCCCGACCCGAGGCCCCCGCATGCACGCCGTGATCGAGTCCTTGCTGACCGGATTGCCCTATCTCCTCCTGCACCTGACCGTGACCCTGGCCATGCTGGCGGTCGGCGCCTGGCTGTACGAGAAGATCACGCCGATCCGCGAGGTCGATCTCATCAAGGCGGGCAACGTCGCGGCGGCCGTCTCCTATTCCGGCGCGCTTCTGGGCATGGCGATTCCGCTGGCGTTCTGCATGGCCGCCAGCGTCAACGTTCTCGACATCGTGGTGTGGGGCGTGGTGGCGCTGGCGCTTCAGCTCGCCGTGGTCCGGCTGGTCGAGGCGATACTCGGCGGGCTGTGGCACCGGATCGAGGCGGATCAGATCGGTCCGGCCATCCTGGTCGCGGCGGTGAAGCTGTCCGTGGCGGCCATCAACGCAGCCGCCGTCTCGGGCTGACCCGTGCGCCTTGGGAACAACCGCATCGGCCTTCTCGGATTCCTGCTGGTGATGGTTCTCTCTGCCGTCTCCACATACCTGAAGGGTCCGTCGTCATCGCCGAAGGACGGTGAGGACGTTTCCGTGCGCCGCCCCCTGCCAACCCCGCCTCCCGGGGATCTCGCGGGACTGCCTGAATTTTCGGTGGAGATCGGAGAGAAAGCCGACGGCCGGGGCACCGCCTTCGCGATCGGGTCGGGTTTCTGGATGACCGCGCGCCACGTGGTGGACAGCTGCGACGTGGTCGGGATTCTGGAACGGCCTCGCCGCGGGCTGCGGGCGCGCAGCTACTCGGTTCATCGCAGCGCCGACGTGGCGGTGATGCGGATCGACCGGTCCGCCCCGCCGGTGCGCTTTGCCGACGCCCCGCCTCAGCCGGGCGATATCGCCTATCACGTCGGTTTTCCCAGGGGCAAGCCGGGCGAGCTGCGCTCCCGGATGCTCGGGCTCAGCGTCATGAACGCGCGCGGGCGCTACAGCACCCGGGAGCCGGTGATCGCCTGGGCGGAACTCGAGCGTTTCCCGGAGGATTCGAGCCCGCTGTCGGGCATCAGCGGCGGCCCGGTGTTCGACAGCCAGGGGCGTCTGATCGGCGTCCATGTGGCGGGATCGGTGCGCCGGGGTCGATCCTTCACCGCGCACCCCTCGTCGATCCGGGAAATGGTCGATCGTTCCGGTGCGGCGCCGTCGAGCGCTGCCGAAGCATTGCCCTTCACGCCGGACACTTTGCCCGCGGTCGCCGATGCGCTGCGCGACCGGGGTACGGTGGCGATGGCCCTGTGCGACGTCCGTTAGCGGTCCACCTTCCGTAGAACGCCGTCCGCGGCTACGGTGATCAGGGGCGATAGGAGTATCGCATTGGTATTTCATACCGAGATTCGGGACGCTATCGACCGCCTGGTCGAGAACCGGACGATTCGGGGCCTGTATCGCGAATGGTCCGATCTGGCGTCCCCCGACCGGCTGCCTCCCTACGCCTCCTTCCAGCCGGAGATGCGGCCGCTTTTGGCGTCCCACCTCATGGTCCTGGCACCGGAGGATGTCGGCTACCGCTACCGGCATTACGGCGTGAGCATCGCGCGGGCCGCAGGCTTCGATATGACCGGCCGCTCCACCGCCGATTTCGACAGCGATGTCGGCCGGTTTTTCGAGGAGAAGTACCGCCAGACCCTGGCCAGCCGGCAGCCCCTCTACACCCTGCACCGGGCGAGCCATGCCCGCGCCGTCTTGTTGTGGGAACGGTTGATCCTGCCGGTGGACCACGAGGGCAGCACCCTGCTGGTCTGCTACAACACGCCGGCGGACAACAAGACCGACGCCTTCGACGCGCTGATGGAGTCCAGTTCGGAGGGGTTGCTGCTGCTGCGCCCGGCACAGGATGAAGGCGGTCGGGTGACGGATTTCGTCATCGCGGTGGCCAACCGGCGCGTCCAGGAGATCTTCGGGACCTCGGACTCACTCGACGGTCGGCACCTGGGCGAGGCCTCGCCCGTGGTGAGCGAGCAGTTGTTCAACGCGTGCCTTCGGGTGCTGACCACGGGAGAGATGGAGCGTCTTCGGGTCCGGGGCGACACCGGCGCGGCGGAAGACGGCCCGATCTACCAGGTGGGGCTCTCCAGCGCGTCGGATCGGGTGATGATGTCGCTCAGCGATGTGACGGAGGTCACCCGCGCCAAGGAGCAGGCGGAACGGGCGAACGAGGGCAAGTCCCGGTTCCTGGCGATGATGAGCCACGAGATCCGCACGCCGATGAACGGGCTGATCGGCATGCTCGGGCTCGTGCTGAAATCCGAGCTCGCCGACGAGCAGCGCTCGATGGTGTCCCTGGCCAAGCAGTCCGCGGACAACCTGCTGGTCATCCTGAATGACATTCTCGACTTCTCGAAGATCGAGTTCGACAAGCTGGAGCTCGAGCACGCGTCCTTCGAACTGAACGACCTGGTCGCCAGCGTGACCGACCTCTTCTACCCGCAGGCGGCGGCGAAGGGCCTGGAGGTGGTGTCCTATATCGACACGTCCGTGCCGATGCGGCGTCTCGGCGACCCCAGCCGGGTGCGCCAGATCCTGATGAACCTGGTCGGCAATGCGGTGAAGTTCACCGAAACGGGTGGCGTTACCCTTAGCGTCACCGGCGTCGACGGCGATGGGGTTCGGTTCGAGGTTCGCGACACCGGCATCGGAATTCCCGTCGACCGGCTCCATACGCTGTTCAAGGAATTCTCCCAGGCCGATGAGAGTATTTCGCGGCGCTACGGCGGGACCGGTCTCGGTCTGGCGATCAGTGAGCGGCTGGCTCAGATCATGGGAGGGACGATCACGGCCGAGTCCGTCACGGGCTTGGGCAGCCGGTTCCGTGTGGACCTGCCGCTCGCCGTCGCGGCGGACCAGACCCCGCGCGGCTCCGTGATCGACCGGCTGCGCGGCAAGCGGTGTCTGATCGTCGACGATACCGCCGTGAACGTCGACATCTTCCGCCGGCAGGTGGCATTGTGGGGTATGGAAAGCGTGGGGCTGGACGACCCGCGGCGGGCCGTCTCTCTCCTGCGAGATGCCGAACGGGAGGGCAGGGCGTTCGATGTGGCCATTCTGGATCACAAGATGCCGGAACTGACCGGACTGGACCTGGCGCAGCGCGTGCGCAGTGACCCTGCGCTGGACGGGACCCGTTTGATCCTGGCCTCGTCCGCCGATATCGGCTTCAGCGAGGGTCGCGACGGCTTCGATCTGTTCGACCGCGTCATGCGCAAGCCGATCCAGCCGCTGGACCTGATGTCGGCGCTGGCCGGCGACGCAACGCGTCTGCCGACCGACCCGCAGGCCGAGGAGACGCGCATGACCGATCATCCGCTGCGGGTGCTGGTGGCCGAGGACAACAACATCAACCGGATCCTGATGCAGACCGCCCTGACCCGGCTCGGACATACGGTCTCGCTCGCCGAGAACGGGGTCGAGGCGGTGGACGCGGTGCGGCGCGAGACCTTCGACGTGATCCTCATGGACATCGAGATGCCGGAGATGGACGGCGAGGAGGCCGCCCGCCGGATCCGCGCGGACCATGGTCCGAGGCCGGCGATGGTCGCGCTGACCGCCCATGCCGGTGAATCCCATCGCGAACATTTTCTCGGGCTCGGCTTCGACGGGTATCTCGCCAAGCCGGTCGATTTCGAGGAACTGGACGTCCTTCTCGGGCACCTGGTCGGCGGCGAGGCCACCGCCGTGCCTTCAGAGCCGGAGACGTCTTCCGCCGCCCTGATCGAGCCGGACCGTATCGACGCGCTCACCCAGGCGTTGGATCGGACCACGGTGGCGGCGATGCTGACCAAATTCGCCGACGGTCTCGAGGAGGCCCGGCCGAAGCTGGTGGAGATGCAGGAGACGGGCGATCTGGCCGGCATGGCCACGCTGGCCCACACGCTGAGGGGGATGTGCCTGAACTTCGGAGCACAGAGGCTCGCGGAGACCGCCCTGGCGGTCGAGCGGACACTGACCTCGGGGACGGCGCTGGGCCAGCCCGAACTGAAAACGCTGGTCGATCTTATTATCCATACTTATGATGAGGTCTTGGGCTTGGCGCATCGACTTCATGAGAGCAGCGACCGCATCTCGTAGTCGTGCCGACCGGGCGTCTGGTGAATCCCGCTCCGGTCGGCTATCTGGACAGTCACTCTGGTGCAATGGATTTGCGATGAGCAAGGAACGCCGAAATTTCGAACGTCGCAAGACGGACACGTTTGCAACTGTCGCCACGATCGGCGGCCAGGATCTCGATACCGCGGCCCGGGTACTTAACCTTTCCGTGGACGGGATCCGGCTCGCCACGCCCGCGGCTCTTGTGCCCGAGCACCGGTACCGGGTGAAGCTCGCCAAAACGGACAGCTGGTTCGAGATCGTCGTGCGGGAGCGGGTCGGGGATGAGTGCCGGTGCCGCATCGAGTCCTCCTGGGACGATCTGCAGGACGTCATTCGTCAGAGCGACGATCTGACATTGCTGCTTCTCGGCTCCTCCGACACCGAAGAGGATGACCGGTGAGCGGCGCGACCTCCGCCTTCGAATTCCCCGCGCTCTCGAGTGTTCTGAGCCCACAATTTTCTGCGCCCTCGAAATTTTCTGCGCGTCATGTGCTCGTAATACTTCAATGATAATTGAAAGATGAGTATGGTCGAGGAACAGGCAATCGGCGCCTTCGCCGCTTTGGCGCATGAGAACAGGTTGACGATATTCCGGTCGCTCATGCGCGCTGGGCCGTCGGGCATGTCAGCGGGGGACATCGCCGTCGCCGCGGGACTGGCGCCGTCGAACGTCTCCTTCCATGTCGCCCAGATGGAGAGGGCCGGATTGCTGCGGTCGTGGCGGGTCCGACGGAACATCTTCTATGCCGTCGATACCGATGGCGTGCATCGGTTGCTGACGTTCCTGACCGAAGAGTGCTGCGCCGGCCATCCGGAGCTGTGCGGGCTTCACGTGGCCGGGGCGTCCGGCGGTGGGCGGCGCGCGGCGCAGGCGGCCGAGGGTGAACTGACCGGGGACACCGCTGCCGAGTGACCCCGGGCGATCTATGGCGGGGGTCATGACCGACGAGAAGACCTACAATGTCCTGTTCCTGTGCACGGGCAATTCCGCGCGCAGCATTCTGGCGGAAGCAATTCTGCAACGTGAGGGCCTCGGCCGGTTCCGCGCCTTCAGCGCCGGGAGCCACCCTAAGGGGCAGCTGCATCCCTTCGCCCTGGACCTGCTGAAGCGCCAGAACCACCCGGTCGAAGGCCTGCGCTCGAAGAGTTGGGACGAGTTCGCCGTTCCGGATGCCCCGGAAATGCACTTCGTCTTCACCGTCTGCGACGATGCCGCCGCCGAGGCCTGTCCCGTGTGGCCCGGCCAGCCGATGACGGCCCATTGGGGGGTGCCGGATCCCGCGGCGGCGGCCGGCACGGAAGCCGAGCGCCGCCTGGCGTTCTCCGAAGCATATCGTATGCTGAACAACCGGATTTCGATCTTCGTCAACCTGCCGCTGAACGCGATCGACAATCTGGCGCTGAAACAGCGTCTTGCGGAACTGGGGCGCACACCGTCCAGCGCCGCCTAAAGTCACCTGACTGATGGAATTAAAATGACGCAAGGTATCGCCCAGCCGGCAGCTCCGGCCGGGATCGGGTTCTTCGAGAAGTGGCTGTCCGTCTGGGTGGCCCTGTGCATCGCCGCTGGGGTCGCGCTCGGCTCGACCGTGCCCGGGGTGTTCGAGGCGCTGGCGGCCGTCGAGGTCGCCCGGGTCAATCTGATCGTCGCCGTGCTGATCTGGGCGATGGTCTACCCGATGATGGTGAACATCGACTTCGCCAGCCTCGGCCATGTCGCCGACAAGCCGAAGGGGCTGGCGATCACCATCCTGGTCAACTGGCTGGTGAAACCCTTCACCATGGCCGGGCTGGGGGTGCTGTTCTTCGAGGTCCTGTTCGCCGATCTGATCGCGCCGGCCGACGCCCAGCAGTATATCGCCGGGCTGATCCTGCTGGGGGCCGCTCCCTGCACCGCGATGGTGTTCGTGTGGTCGCAGCTCACCCGGGGGGATCCGAACTATACCCTGGTGCAGGTGTCGGTGAACGACGTGATCATGGTCTTCGCCTTCGCGCCGATCGTGGCCCTGCTGCTCGGGGTCACCGATATCGCCGTGCCGTGGGAGACGCTGCTGCTGTCGGTCGGTCTCTACGTGGTGATTCCGCTGGTGGCAGGCGCGATTACCCGTTGGCGTCTGACGGCGCGCGGCGGCGGCGAGGCGGCGGTCGCGCGTTTCACTGGGGCGATCAAGCCGGTATCCGTTCTCGGCCTGCTGGCGACGGTGGTGCTGCTGTTCGGTTTCCAGGGACAGGTCATTCTGGAGCGTCCGCTGGTGATCGCCATGATCGCCGCTCCGCTGCTGATCCAGTCCTACGGCATCTTCGCGATCGCCTATGCCGCGGCCTGGGCCTGGCAGGTGCCGTTCTCCATCGCCGCCCCCTGCGCGCTGATCGGCACCTCCAACTTCTTCGAGCTGGCGGTCGCCGTGGCGATCAGCCTGTTCGGGCTGGAGTCGGGGGCGGCACTGGCCACGGTGGTGGGCGTGCTGGTCGAGGTGCCGGTGATGCTGTCGCTGGTCGCCTTCGCCAACCGCACCCGCGGCGCTTTCCGCGCGGAGTGAGACAGGTCGATGCATCGACGGGGCGGCGCCTGCCGCGCTATCCTCGCTCGCGTTGACCGGAGGTATTTATGACCGCGACGCCGCTGCGCGAGACCGACTGTCTCGTCCTGATCGATCTGCAATACGATTTCATGCCCGGCGGCGCCCTGGCGGTGGCCGAGGGCGACCTGCTGGTGCCGGTGGCGAACCGGCTGGCCGAGCGCTTTCCCCACGTGGTCGCCACCCAGGACTGGCACCCGGCCGGCCACAGCTCCTTCGCGTCGCAACATTCCGGGCGCGAGCCGTTCACCACGGTGGAGATGCCCTACGGCACCCAGACCCTGTGGCCGGACCACTGCGTCCAGGGCACGCCCGGCGCGGAGCTGCACAAGGATCTGGCGCTCGACCGGGCCGAGCTGATCCTCCGCAAGGGCTACCGGCGCGACATCGACAGCTATTCCGCCTTCCTGGAGAACGATCAGAGTACGCCGACCGGTCTGGGCGGATACCTGTTTGAGCGGGGTATCCAGCGGCTGTTCTTTGCCGGCCTGGCGACCGATTTCTGCGTCGCCTGGTCCGTGCTGGACGCCCGCATGGCGGGGTTTGAGGCGGTGATCCTGACCGATGCCTGCCGGGCGATCGATCTCGCCGGGTCCCTCGACGCGGCCATGGCCGGCATGGCCGAGGTCGGGGCGGTGATTACCGAGAGCTCGGCGGTCCTGGGTTAGGCCTCGCCGCTCTTCCGCATGTAGTGGCGCACCACCCTACCGGTGGTCAGGCCCTGGACGACGATGGAGAAGATCACCACCACATAGGTGACGGTCAGCAGCAGCGGCTTCTCCGGATGGTCCGGCAGGGACAGCACCAGGGCGACGGAGATCGCGCCCCGCAGCCCGCCCCAGGTCATGATCGGCACCACGCCCGGGGTGAAGGCGCGGCGCAGCCTGAGTGCCGAGATCGGCACGCCCACGGCGATGGCGCGGGCCACCAGGACCAGCGGGATCGTGGCCAGGCCGTAGAGCAGATAGACGGTGTCGAAGGCGACCGTGAGCACCTCCAGGCCGATCAGCAGGAACAGCACCGCGTTCAGGATCTCGTCGATCAGCCGCCAGAAGGCTTCCACATGCTCCCGCGTCGTGGCGCTCATGCCGTAGCGCACGCCGCTGTGGCCGATCAGCAGGCCGGCGACCACGACGGCGATCGGGCCGCTCATGTGCAGGGCATGGGCCAGCGAATAGGTGCCCATCACCAGCGCCAGGGTCAGCAGCACCTCCAGGGCGTAGTCGTCCATCCGGCGCATGATCCGGTAGACGATCCATCCGGCCGCGCCGCCCAGCACAGCGCCGCCGCCGGCCTCCAGCACGAAGAGTTCGGCCATCTCCAGCGCCGTGATCGGGCTGTCCGACGCCTCGCGGAAGGCTATGGCGGTGGCGATCAGGAAGACCACATAGGCCACGCCGTCGTTGAACAGGCTCTCGCCGGCGATCTTGGTCTCCAGCGACTTGGGCACCTTGATCGACTTCAGCAGGCTCAGCACCGCCACCGGGTCGGTCGGCGAGATCAGCGCCCCGAAGACGAAGGCGATCAGGATCGGCACGCCGGTGATCAGATGGAACCCGGCGGCCACCAGGGCGGTGGAGATCAGCACGCCCAGGGTCGCCATCAGGGCGACGGCCCATTTCTGCTCGTGCAGGGACTCGAAATCCACATGCAGCGCGCCGGCGAACAGCAGGAAACCGAGCATGCCCTTCAACAGGGCGTCGGCGAAATCGATCTCGAGGATGTGGCGGCGCACCACGTCGTCGATGCTGAACCCGGGGATCACCGCGTTGAGAGCGACCAGGATCAGCGATGCCGCCAGTCCGATGACCACCAGGCCGACGGTCGAGGGCAACCGGATCACGAAGTGGTTCAGCACCCCGCATGCCGCCGCAAGGCTGACCAGGATCGCGGCGATGTCGAATGGCGTCATGGGGGCCCCGGGTGTGCGGCATGGACGACAGAGGACCCGTGTCTAGCACCAAACAGCCGGGTCGCGCACCGGCCGTCCGCCGGCCGGGTCAGTCGTCGCCCGCCCCCTGGGGCTTCGTCGTGGTCTGGGAGGCGGCGTCGTCCCCCTCGGCCACGTCGGGAACGGTCCGGGCATGCGCCATCTCCTGCTCCAGTTTGCCCGCGCCACTGGCCCGGGCGGGCGACAGGCGGGCGAGCGCGAGATAGACCACGGGCGTCAGGTACAGGGTGAACACCGCCGCGAGGCCGAGGCCGCCGAACACCACCCAGCCGATCGCCATGCGCGCTTCCGCTCCGGGGCCGTGGCTGAGGATCAGCGGAAGGCCGCCCAGCACGGTGGAGACCATGGTCATCACGATCGGGCGCAGCCGGACCACGGCTGCCCGTTCCACCGCCTCGCGCACGGAGAAGCCGCGGTCGCGGAGCTGGTCGGCGAACTCGACCACCAGAATGCCGTTCTTCGCCATCAGCCCGATCATCATCACCAGGCCGATCTGGCTGTAGACATTGACGGACGTACCGGTCAGCAGCAGGGCGTAGATCGCCGCGGCGATGCCGAACGGGACCGTGACCATGACGATGGCCGCACTGGTGACGCTCTCGAACTGGGCGACCAGCACGAGGAAGACCACGACGACGGCGATGGCGTAGGTGATCAGCACCTCGCGTTCGGCCTCGGCCAGCGCCTCCGCCTCGCCCAGCAGGATCATGTCGATATCCTCGGGCAGGACCTCGTCGGCGATGTCCCGAATGTCCACCGCCGCCTGGTTCAGGGTGACGCTGGGGCTCACATCGGCATCGATCTCCACCGCCCGGCGCTGGACGTGCCGGTCCAGCTCGTTGGCCACGCCCTCCTCGGTCAGGGTCACCAGGCTGGACAGGGGCACCAGCGTGCCGCGGCTGGTTCGCACATGCAGGTTCACCAGATCGCTGGGATCGTCGATCGCGCCGCCGCGCGCTTCCAGGATGATGGGAATGGACTCGTCGCGGACGTTCAGATCGGCCACGTCCAGGCCGTCGATCATCACCCGCAGGGTGTCGGCCAGGTCGTCCAGCGGGATGCCGAGATCGGAGGCACGGCGCCGGTCGATGCGTACCGAAAGCTGCGGCTGGCTCGGCTGGTAGGAGATGCGGATGTCCGAGAGATAGGGCAGCCGCTGCTCGATCTCCGCCGACATGCGCTTGGCGGCTTCATAGAGATCCAGATAGTCGTTGCCGATCAGCGCGACCTCCATGCCGCCGGCATTGCTGCGCAGGTCCAGGCTGTTGGAGCCGTAGACACGGATCCGCATGCCGGGGATCGCGTTCATCTTCGGCCGGATCTCGTCCATGATCTCCTGCTGGGACCGCTCGCGCAGGTGCCACGGCGCCAGCGGCGCGGAGATATAGACCCGGTTCAGGTCGTAGCGGCCGACGATCGTGAACAGGGACTCGATCTCGCCGCTGTCCAGATAGGGCTGCAGAACCGCTTCCATGTGGGCGGACTGACGGTCGCTGTAGGACAGGCCGACCCCGTCCGGGCCGGTGCCGAACACGAAGATGTTGCCGCGGTCCTCGGTCGGCAGCAGTTCCCGGTCGAGGCGCTCGAAGGCGAGCCAGGATCCGGCCGCCGCGACCAGGGCGACGGCGACGACGACCAGGGGCACGGCCAGTGCGCCCCGCAGCGTGACGGCGTAGAGTTCGGCGAGTCGCCGCCCCAACCGGCCCAGGGCCTGGCGAACGCCGAAACGGCTGGGCCTGTCGGTGCCGAGGCGGGCGGCCAGGGCCGGCACCAGGGTGAGCGCGACGAAGGAGGAGATCACCACCGCAATCGCCAGCACGAAGCCGAACTCGCGGAACAGCCGTCCGGCGGTGCTCGGCAGGAACGAGATCGGCACGAAGACGGAGACCAGGGTGGCGGAGGTGGCGATCACCGCGAAGAAGACCTGACGGGACCCGAGCACGGCGGCGGCCCGGGCGCCGAGGGACTGGCCGCGCCGGCGCTGGATGTTCTCCAGCACCACGATGCTGTCGTCCACGATCAGGCCGGTCGCCAGCACCAGGGCGAGCAGGGTGAGGATGTTGATCGAGAAGCCGAGCAGCCAGATCGCCGCCACCGAGCCGATCAGCGCGATCGGGATCGACACGCAGGGGATCAGCGTGGCGGCGGGCGATCCGAGGAAGATCCACAGCGTCCCGATGACGATGAGCACCGCCAGGAACAGGGTGTAGAGAACCTCGTTCACGGAGCCTTCGATGAATTCGGCGTCGTCGGAGGTCACGCTGACGCTGACACGCTCGAAGCGGCTGTTCAGGTCGGCGACGGTCTCGTGGACCCGCTTGGAGATCTCGATGGTGTTGGACTGGGCCTGACGCACGATGCCGAGGCCGACCACTTGGGCGCCGTTCACCCGGACATAGCTCTCGGCGTCCTCCGGCCCGAAGAACACTTGGGCGACATCGCCGATGCGGATGTTGTCGCGAATGACGATCGCCTCGACCTCGCTGGCGCTCTCCACGGTGGCGTCGGCCCGCACGAGCAGTTCCTGGTCCTGGGAGCCGAAGCTGCCGGCGGGGATGTCGAACGGCGCGTTCTCCAGCACGTCGATCACGTCGCTGGCCGACAGCTGATAGGAACTCAGGCGCAGCGGGTCGAGGACCACGCGGAGCTGACGCTCGCGGTCGCCGAACAGGGTCACGTCGGCCACGCCGTCGACCGAGATCAGTTCCGGAATGATGTCGTTCTCGACGATGCGGGCGAGATCCTCGTCGCGCAGGCCGTCGCCCTGCACCGCCAGCCGCAGGATCGGGGAGGCGTCGGCGTCGGCCTTCACGACGGCGAGTTGCTCCACATTGTCCGGCAGTTCGCGCTGAACCCGGCTGACCGCCTCGCGCACATCGGCCGCGGCGAGGTCGAGGTCGGCGCTCGGGTCGAACTCCACGCGCATGCGGAAATTGTTCTCTTCGCTGGAGGACTGGATCTCGCGGACCCCGTTCACCCGGGCGACCGCGCCCTCGACGATGCTGGTGACCTCCCGGTCCATCGTCTCCGGCGAGGCGCCCTGGAGAATGCCACGCACGCTGACGATGGGCCGGTCGACATTCGGCAGCTCGCGGACCTCCACCGCCAGGATGGCGGCCAGACCGGCGAGCGCGATCAGCAGGTTGAGGACCAGGGCGAGGAGCGGTCGACGGACGCTGAGCGCCGGCAGGTCGTTCGCGTCGGACGGCGGTGTCGGCTCCGGCGTGCTCATGAGCCGGCGCCCTGCAGATGGGCGGGCACCGGTTGCGGCGCGCGCTTCTCCTCCGGAATGATCTCGACCGGCGCGCCCGGACGCATCCGGTGCAGGCCTTCGACGACGACGAAATCGTCGCGGTCGATGGCACCGTCGACCAGCACCATCGCTTCCTGACGCTGGACGATGGTGACCGGGACGCGCCGGGCCGTCTGGTCGCGGACCACCCAGACAAAAGAGCCGTCGCCGCCCCACTGGATCGCGATCTCCGGCACCCGGGGGCGCTCCGGACCCTGGATGTCCAGGCTGACGCGGAAGCTCATGCCGGGGCGCAGGCGATCGTCCTCGTTGGGAATGCGAGCCCGCACGGCGAAGGAGCGGTTGTCCTCGTCGACGCGGCTGTCGACGTCATAGACCGTGCCTTCGGCGGAGATGTCGGTGCCGGTCCAGGGCACGACCGATGCCGTGTCGCCGACCTGGATGCGTCCCAGCAGGGCCTCCGGCGCGTCGAACCGGACCAGGAGGGTGGAGCGGTCGTCCAGGGTGGCGATGCGGGTGTCGGGGGCGATCCGGTCGCCGACATCCAGATCGGTCAGCCCGATCCGGCCGGAGAAGGGGGCGACGACGAACCGGTCCGACAGGGCGACCTCGGCCGTCTTCAGCTCGATCCGCGCGGCCTCCAGGGTGGTCAGCGCATCGTCCAGGGTGGCCTGGGCGACGGCGCCCGAACGGCTGAGGCTGCGCAGGCGGCCGACGATCCGGTCCGCGTCGGCGCGCCGGACCCGGGCGAGTTCGACCGCCAGTTCCTCCGCCTCGCGGTCGAGTTCCAGCAGGACGTCGCCCTGGGCGACCTCCTGGTCGGAGGTGAAGTTGATGGCCTCCACCTCGCCGGCGGCGGGGGCATAGAGCGTCGCGGAGCGATGTGCGCGGGCCGTGCCGACGGCTTCGAGACGGATGCGTTCGGGGCTGAAGGTCACCTCGGCGACGACCGCGGCGCTCGCCCTGTCGGCCGGTCTGCCGCCGGCCGTACCCGTCCCCTCTTCGGACAGGATCGGCCGGGCGAAGATCCAGCCCGCGACGACCAGGGCGCCCAGCAGTCCGACGACGAAAATTTGGCGCAGGATACTCATGCGGCCCTCCGGTGGCGGCCCCGGGAGCGGCTCTCCGACGGGCGCGACGACGGTATACAATCCTACCGCCAACGTGAAACCGTCCGATGTCCGTCGCTCCGGACATGCGGGTCGGTCAGGCGGCGATTTTCTCCGCCAAGTATATGATGCCGGTAATGGGTTTACCGCGATCGTTTCGCAGTGCGGTGCGGAGTTTGTCCACGACCGCCAACCCGTTCTCGGCCATCAACGACGATATATAGGCGTCGCCGTGGCCAAATCGACCCGACGGCCGAAGAACCCAGGACGCGGCCGGGACCTCGGCTTCGACCGAGAAGGCCAGCATCCCATGATCGTTGAGCCTGTCCGCGATCAGGCCGATGGTCTTGTCCAGGGCACCCATGTAGATGAACACGTCGCCCGCCATGACGAGGTCCACCCGCTGATCCGCCTCCTCGAGATAGCTGTCGATGTCGGCGGTTCTCAGGGCGTCGTACACGCCCTTCACTTCGGCCTGACGCAGCATGTTCTCCGACAGGTCCACGCCGGCGAGGTGGTCGACGAAGCCCCGGGCCGCCGCACCGGTGAGGCCGGTTCCGCATCCCAGGTCCAGGGCGCGGCCGAAGCGGCGCCCGCGCCGGTGCTGGTTCAGCAGGCCGACGATGTCGAGATGGATCCGGCACTGCAGATCGCCGACCAGATGCGCCTCGAAGCGCGGCGCATAGTCGTCGAACAGCTTGCGGACATAGTCGAGCGGAGCCCGCTGGGTCGTGCGGCCTTCCAGGGCGGCCACCAGATGCCGGGCGTCGCTTCGCTCGGGGTTGATCTCCAGCGCGCGTTTCAGATGGATCAGCGCGTCGTCGGTCTGACCCTGGCGATTCAGCAGCATGCCGACATTGTAGTGCACGGTATCGCTGTCCGGCATGCGATCCGCGGCGTGGAGATAGGCTTCCACCGCCTCGGGCAGCTCGCCGATCTCCTGGTAGGCATTGGCCAGGTTGTTGTAGGTCTCGCCCAGGGTCGGGTCGAGGTCGAGCGCCCGGCGGTAATACTCGATCGCCCGCAGCAGATGTCCCTCCGATTTAAGGATCACGCCGAGATTGCTGTAGGCATCGGCGAAGCCGTCGTCGATCAGCAGCGCCTTCTGATAGCAGCTGGCGGCGGCCGCAATCTGTCCGGCCTGCCGCAGGATGAGCCCGAGCGTGTTGAGCGCGCCGGGTGCGCGGGGGTCGACGAGGACGGCCTTGGCGGAGAACGGCACGGCGCTGGAAAGGTCGCCGCGTTGCAGCATCAGCGTGCCCATCAGGTTGAGGGCGTCGGAATCCAGGGGGTCGGCGGCGAGGGCGCGGCCATACAGATCCTGCGCCGCGTCCAGATGGCCCAGCTGATGCGCGCGGATCGCCTGGGCGACCAGGACCGGGGCCGGCGTTTCGAGCGTCGCCGAGGCCATGCTGCTTGTTCTCCCTCTCCAATTGGATCGTATATCGCTCAACTCCGTTGAACAATTGGTTAAGAAAGACTCAAGCGCTTATCGGAAGTGGTGGCAAAGGCGAATGCGGGCCTGGAAAAGCAAAAGGCCGGCCACAAGGGCCGGCCAGTCGCCGATTTTCTGAAACGCCGCCGATCAGCGCGAGTAGAACTCGACCACGAGGCTGGGTTCCATCTGCACCGGGTACGGCACGTCCTCGAGCTTCGGGATTCGGATGAAGGAGCCGGTCATCTTGCTGTGATCGACTTCCAGGTAATCCGGAACGTCGCGCTCGTTCGACTGCGCGCCTTCCAGGACCACGGGCAGCTCGCGGGATTTCTCCTTGACCTCGACCACGTCGCCTTCGCGCACCAGGAACGAGGGGATGTTCACGCGCTTGCCGTTCACCTTGACGTGGCCGTGGTTGACCAGCTGGCGGGCGGCGAAGACGGTCGGCACGAACTTCATGCGGTAGACGACCGCGTCCAGGCGGGTCTCCAGAATGCCGATCAGGTTCTCGCCGGTGTCGCCCTTACGACGCACGGCCTCGGCGTAGTACTTGCGGAACTGCTTCTCGCCGATGTTGCCGTAATAGCCCTTCAGCTTCTGCTTCGCCATGAGCTGCACGCCGTAGTCGGTCGGCTTGCGGCGGCGCTGCCCGTGCTGACCCGGGCCGTATTCGCGGTTGTTGAGCGGGGATTTCGGGCGGCCCCAGAGGTTCACACCGAGGCGGCGGTCAATCTTGTGCTTCGCAGCGATGCGCTTGGCCATCGCGTTGCTCCTTCTTCTTCTGCCCGTTTCTGGCCGTTTTCAGCCGTTGGGCGGGTTGTCCCGATAGGGTGATCCGGCACGCTGCTCGCGCTTTGGCCGGGCCGGGAACACGCGCGTAGGCATGCTCCTCGTTCTCAGGAATGGGCGCGTTATACGGATCGGCCGGGAAATGTCAAACAGGCCGTGCCGATCAGGGCCGGCGCCGCCGCTTGCCGGTCAGCGCCTTGACCACGCCGTGCAGGCTCTGCACCTCCTGGTCGGTGAGGCCGGCGCGGGTGAACATGGTGCGCAGATTGCGCTTCATGGTCGGGCCGAAATGCTCCGGATAGAAGAACCCGACCTCCTCGAGTTCGGCCTCGAGGCGGGAGAAGAAAAACTCCCGGGTCTCCACCGGCGCCGGCGGGCTGTCGGACATGAGCTGGACGTCCGGCGTGTCGTCGCCGCTCTGGAACCACTCGTAGCCGACCAGCAGCACGGCCTGGGCGAGGTTCAGCGACGAGAAGCCCGGGTTGAGCGGCACGGTGATCACCGCGTCGGCCAGGGTCACGTCGTCGTTCACCAGCCCGGCCCGCTCCGGGCCGAACAGCACGCCGGCCGGCTGCTCCGCCGCGATCCGGGCGCGGAGCTGGGCGACGGCGGCGCGCGGCACCAGCGCCTCCTTGGTCACCCCGCGCGGCCGGGCAGTGGTCGCCAGGACATAGGTCAGGTCGGCGCACGCTTCGGCCGTCGTGGGGTAGACCCGGGCCTGCTGCAGCACCTCGATGGCGCCGGCCGCCATGGCCTCGGCGGCGGGGTTGGGCCAGCCGTCGCGCGGATTGACCAGGCGCATGTCGGTCAGGCCGCAGTTCAGCATCGCCCGCGCGCAGGCCCCGATGTTCTCGCCGAGCTGCGGTTCCACGAGCACGATCGCCGGCCCGGAGCCCGCGACGGACCTGGCGTGGTCGGTCCCCGCCATCTGGTCAGGCGTCCGTTTTCAGCACTGCCGCGCCGGCGCGCAGCAACTTCCAGGTGATGGCGTCCGACAGGGCGGCAATGGAGGCGTCGATGATGTTCGGGCTGACGCCGACCGTGCGCCAGGTGGTGCCGGTCTCGTCCTCGCTCTCGATCATCACCCGGGTGGTGGCGTCGGTGCCGTCGCCGTCGCGGGCGGGCGGCAGAATGCGCACCTTGTAGTCGATCAGCCGCATGGTCTGGATCGCGGGAAACTTCGGCGTCAGCGCCTTGCGGATGGCGGTGTCGAGCGCGTTGACCGGCCCGTTGCCGACCGCGACCTCGTGATGGGCGGTGCCGCCGACCGTGAGGGTCGCCGTCGCCTCGGACTCGATCACCAGATCGCCACGGGCGTTGAACCGGCGTTCGTCCATGACGCGCCAGCGTTCGATGGTGAAGAACTCCGGCACCCCCTGGATCAGCCGGCGGGCCAGCAGCTCGAAGCTCGCTTCCGCGCTGTCGTAGGAATAGCCGAGGAACTCCTTCTCCTTCACCTCGTCGACCAGCCGCTGGATCTTCGGATGCTTGGGGTCGATCTCGACGCCGATTTCGGCGAAGCGGGCCAGGATGTTGGAGCGGCCGGCCTGGTCGGACACCAGGATGTGGCGCTGGTTGCCGACGATGCCCGGCTCCACATGCTCGTAGGTCTTCGGGTCCTTCTGCACCGCGGAGACGTGCAGCCCGCCCTTATGGGCGAAGGCGGCGGCCCCGACATAGGCGCGGTGCGGGTCGCTCGACCGGTTCAGCCGCTCGTCCAGCATCCGGGACACCGAGGTGAGCTGCGTCAGCTTGTCGGCGCCCACATTGGTCGTCATCCCCATCTTGACCACGAGGTTCGGGATGATCGCCATCATGTCGGCATTGCCACAGCGCTCGCCCAGGCCGTTGATCGTGCCCTGGACCTGCCGGGCGCCGGCCCGGATCGCCGCCAGCGAGTTGGCGACGGCGTTGCCGGTGTCGTTGTGGCAGTGGATGCCCAGATGGGTCCCGGGCACCCGCGCGGCAACCGTGGCGACGATCGCCTCGATCTCGTGGGGCAGGGTGCCGCCGTTGGTGTCGCACAGCACCACCCAGCGCGCCCCGGACTTGTAGGCCGCCTCGGCGCATTCCAGGGCGTAGTCGGGATTGGCCTTGAAGCCGTCGAAGAAATGCTCGCAGTCGAACATCGCCTCGCGGCCGACGGTGACGGCGCGGGCGATGCTGTCGCGCACCATGGCCACGTTCTCGTCGCGCTCGATCTCCAGCGCCACGTCGACATGGAAGTCCCAGGTCTTGCCGACCAGGCAGACCGCGGGCACCCGGGCGTCGAGGATGCCGGCGAGACCGGGATCGTTCTCGGCGCTGCGGCCCGGGCGGCGGGTCATGCCGAAGGCGACGATGCGGGCGTTCTCCATCTTCGGCGGTTCGGCGAAGAACCGGTCGTCGGTCGGATTGGCACCCGGCCAGCCGCCTTCGATGTAGTCGATCCCAAGCTGGTCCAGCGCACGGGCGATCGCCGCCTTGTCGGCGACGGTGAAGTCGACGCCGCGGGTCTGCTGCCCGTCGCGCAGGGTGGTGTCGAACAGATAGACGCGGTCGGCGTCCGGTGTGTCGATCGTGCTGTCGCTGGCCATGGAGCCTCTCCCGGCCCGCTCCGTGAGGGATCGTCAGGGAGGCGGGCGACTCGGTAATGGGAGAGGGTCTCTACCAGCGCGAAAGCCGGTCGGCAAGCGGGTGACTACCCCCGTAGGACCGGGAATTCCTCGCCCCGCAGCGGGTCGCCGTGGTTCAGCCGGACATCGGGGAAGGGCGGCGATACTTCGCCCTTACGTCTCACGTAGACCACGTCGTCGCCGCAGAACCGGGCGGCGAAGGCGCGTCGGCGGTTGCCGCCGGTGCCCGGATTGCCCGGCGCGCCGTGCACCGTCAGGAAGGAGAAGGCGATGGCGTCGCCGGGCTCCATGTCCCAGCCGAGGATGGTGTGCTCGCCGCGCTGCAGCTCGATATCCGGCAGCGGCTCCAGGCCCTCGTCGCCGCGCTCGTAGGCCTCGCCCTTGAACTTGGTCGGCAGGAAGCGCTTGCCCCAGGTGTGGGAGCCGGCGACGAACTCCACGCAGACCTCCCGGGGCACCGGATCGAGCGGGATCCACAGCGAGCAGGTCTGGGTTCCCTCGATGCAGTAGTAGGGCTGGTCGTGGTGCCAGGGAGTGCGCTCCTCGGTGCCCGGCTCCTTGACCAGCACATGCTCGTGGAACAGCACGACCTTCCGCGCGCCCATGAGCTGACCGGCGAGGTCGGCGGCCGGGGAGTCCTTCAGGAACCGGTCATATTCCGGAATGCGCTGCCAGTTGCAATAATCGCCGAAGAAGTATCCCGGCTTACCCTCGGGGGTGTATTCCTTGGCGTAGGTTCCCGGTTCCCGCATGTTGCGGTCGATGCCGTCGCGGAGTTCCGCGATCCAGTCCTTGTCGAACACGCCGGACAGCTTCACCGCCCCGTCGCGGCGGAAATGATCGATCGTGGTCTCGGGGAGCGGGCTGCTGGTCATGGCATCGTCTCCGGGGCAATCCTGATACAGATGACCGGTAGCGTGCGAAGTCGCCCGTCTTTCGTCAATCCATCCCGACGAGCGGGCCATGCCGAAGTGCGGGAGCCCACATCCCGCCGCCTTCGCGACACATTATCCTCGTAGGGTCCGCAACCGATCGCCGGTCACGGCGTTGGGAATGCATATGCCCAGCGCGTCTGGTAGGGTGGGGCCGGGCTTCGGAGGGTATGGATTTGCTGCGTTGGCTGCTCGGAATCTTCGTTTTCTTCCTGATCGCCGCGATCGGCGGCGTGGGAGCCGTGCTGTACGCGTTCCACCATTTCGGCCGCGGCCTGCCGGACTATGAGTACCTGGCGGATTACGAGCCGCCGGTGGTGACGCGCGTCCATGCGGGCGACGGCCGGCTGCTTGAAGAGTATGCGCGCAACAAGCGTGTCTTCGTCGCCATCGAGGCCATCCCCAAGCGCGTGGTGAAGGCGTTTCTCGCGGCCGAGGACAAGAATTTCTACAACCACCCGGGCATCGATTTCGTCAGCCTCGCCTCCGCGGTGGTGCTGAACCTGAAGAACTACGGCACCGGCCGTCGGCCGGTGGGGGCGTCGACGATCACCCAGCAGGTGGCCAAGAACTTCCTGCTGACCAACGAGGTGTCGATCGATCGCAAGGCCAAGGAGGCGATCCTCTCCTTCCGCATCGAGCGGGTGCTGAGCAAGGACCGGATCCTCGAGCTGTACCTGAACGAGATCTATCTGGGCTTCGGTTCCTACGGCGTCGCGGCGGCCGCGCTGAACTATTTCGACAAGCCGCTGGCCGAACTGACGATCGCCGAGGCGGCCTATCTGGCGGCCCTGCCGAAGGCGCCGAACAATTATCATCCGACCCGCAAGCACGACGCCGCCGTCGCCCGGCGCAACTGGGTGGTCGGCCAGATGTCGGATAACGGCTTCATCACCCAGGCCGAGGCGCAGAGCGCGGTGCAGGAGCCGCTGACGGTCTCGACCGCGACCACGGGCGACGAGACCTCCGCCGATTACTTTGCCGAGGAAGTGCGCCGCGACCTGCTCGAACGCTATGGCGACGAGGGTCTGTACGAGGGCGGTCTGTCGGTCCGCACCACCCTGGACCCGGAGCTGCAGCGCATGGCCGACAAGGCGCTGCGCGGGGGCCTGATCGACTATGACCAGCGGCATGGCTGGCGCGGACCGTTGGCCCGGATCGAGATCGTTCCCGGCTGGGGCGACGCGCTCGCCAAGGTCGAGCGGCCGTCCGGTCTCGGCGACTGGCGTCTTGGCGCGGTGGTCAAGGCGGACGCCAAGGCGGCGACCATCGGCTTTCCCGACGGGTCGCTGGCCAGGCTGCCCTATGACGAGATGAAATGGGCGCGCCAGTGGCTGGAGGATCAGCGTTTCGGCGGCACGCCCAAGTCGGTGACCGAGGTGCTGTCCGTCGGCGATGTGGTGCCGGTGGAGACGGTGACCGAGGACGGCAAGGGCGAGGCCTACAGCGAGGCGACCGTTGCCCTGCGCCAGATCCCGGACGTGAGCGGCGGACTGGTGGCGATGGACCCGCATACCGGGCGGGTGCTGGCCATGACTGGCGGATACAGCACCGAGATGAGCGAGTTCAACCGGGCGACCCAGGCGTGGCGCCAACCCGGCTCCTCGTTCAAGCCGTTCGTCTACCTGACGGCGCTCGACAGCGGCTACACCCCCGCCACGCAGATCCTGGACGCGCCCTTCGTGCTCGACCAGGGGCCGGGGCTGCCGAAATGGAAGCCGTCTAACTATTCCAACGAGTTCTACGGGCCGACGCCGATGCGCCTCGGCATCGAGAAGTCGCGCAACCTGATGACGGTGCGCCTCGCCCAGACCATCGGGATGGAGAAGGTCGTCCAGTACGCCAAGCGTTTCGGTGTGGTGGACGACATGCAGCCGCATCTGTCCTTCTCGTTGGGGGCGGCGGAGACGACGCTGCTGCGCATGACCACCGCCTATTCGATGCTGGTCAACGGCGGCAAGCGGATCACCCCGTCGCTGTTCGATCGGGTGGTCGACCGCCATGGGAAAACCGTCTACCGGCATGACGACCGATCCTGCGACGGCTGCTCGGCGGAGTCCTGGACCGGCGGCCCGCCGCCGCAGATCCCCGACACACGCGAGCAGATCGTCGATCCGGCCTCCGCCTACCAGATCGTCTCCATGCTGGAAGGCGTGGTTCTGCGCGGCACGGGCCGGCGCATCGCCGAGCTCGGCAAGACGCTCGGCGGCAAGACCGGGACGACCAACGAGAACATGGACACCTGGTTCGTCGGCTTCTCCCCGGACCTCGCGGTCGGTGTCTATGTCGGATTCGACCAGCCGCGCACGCTCGGCCGGCACGACACGGGGTCCAGCGTGGCCGCCCCGATCTTCAAGGCCTTCATGGCGGATGCGCTTGAGGATGTGGTGACCCCCGATTTCCGTATTCCACCCGGTGTGCGCATGGTCTGGGTCGACCTGGAATCGGGTCAGCGGGCCAATCCCGGCGCCCCCGGCGCGATCCTCGAGGCGTTCAAGCCCGGCACCGAGCCGACCGGCGAGAGTCTGGTGATCGGCGGCGGAATGGGACCGGCTCCGTCGAACACGGATCCCGCCTCCGCGCCGTCCTCCGCCGCCCCTGTTGCGACCAGCGGGTCGGGGCTCTATTAAGCGTCTGACATCGTCCCGATACCCATCTTCCCCGATATGGCGGACGTCACCTGAATGGAGGGCGCAATGCGCGCCGAGACCACCCAGACCCTCGATGAGATCAAGCAGTCGATCGAACTGCTGAGGAGGCATCTTTGACTGGGATGTCGCACTGACACGACTGTCCGAGCTCGATGCCCTGACCCAGGACCAGAGTCTCTGGGACGACCCGGACCGGGCGCAGAAGCTGATGCAGGAGCGCACCCGGCTGGAGAAGCAGATCGCCGACGTGAAGGCGCTCGACCAGACGGTCGAGGATGCCGTCATGCTGATCGAACTCGGCGAGGCCGAGGGCGACGACGCGACCATCGCCGAGGCCGAGAAAGAGCTCGAGGCGGTCCGGGTTAAGGCCGAGAAGATGCAGATCGAGAGCATGCTCTCGGGCGAGGCCGACGGGCTCGATGCGTATTTGGAAGTCCATGCCGGCGCCGGCGGGACCGAGGCCCAGGACTGGGCCGAGATGCTGCTGCGCATGTATACCCGCTGGGCCGAGCGGCAGGGCTACAAGATCGAGTGGCTGGAAGAGAGCGCCGGCGAAGAGGCGGGTCTCAAGTCGGCCACCATCAAGATCTCCGGCCACAACGCCTATGGCTGGCTGAAGACCGAGAGCGGCGTGCACCGGCTGGTCCGCATCTCGCCCTATGACAGCCAGGCCCGGCGCCACACCAGCTTCTCCAGCGCCTGGATCTATCCGGTGGTCGACGATTCCATCGACATCGTGATCGAGGACAAGGACCTGAAGGTGGACACCTACCGGGCCTCGGGCGCCGGCGGCCAGCACGTCAACCGGACGGACTCCGCGATCCGCATCACCCACATACCCTCCGGCATTGTCGTGCAGTGTCAGAACGACCGGTCGCAGCACCGCAACCGGGCCACCGCCATGGACATGCTGCGGGCGCGCCTCTACGAGGCCGAATTACAGCGCCGCGAGGAAGAGGCGAACGCGACCGAGGCGACCAAGTCGGACATCGGCTGGGGCCACCAGATCCGCTCCTACGTCCTGCAGCCCTATCAGATGGTCAAGGACCTGCGCACCGGCCATGAGAGCGGCAACCCGTCCGCCGTGCTGGACGGCGATATCGACGCGTTCCTGGAGGCCTCTCTGGCCGGCAAGGTCGGCATGACCCGCGACGGCGACGCGGCGGCCGGGTAGAGGTCCCGCTCCATACCGTGATCACTCCCCGGCACAGGGCTGGGGAGTGGTGCCGGTGAAGGAGGAAGAGCCGGCGCCCCTGTTATCGCCTCCTATTTCCGGAACCCGCTCATATCCGGCGCCTTGCCGGCGCCGAGCACCGTTTCCATCGCCATCGAAATCGACAGCAGCCGGGCATCGTCGCCGTTCGGACACATGAGCTGGAGGCCGACCGGCAGAGCCGCGCCGAACTGGTGGATCGGCAGCGAGGACGAGCAGAGCCGGAAGATGTTGGCCGGCTGGGTGTTGCGCGACGACAGGCTGCCCCGCGCCGCTTCCTCGGGGTGCTTCAGGTTCTCCACCGGCATCGGCACGAACGGGCAGGTCGGCGAGATCCAGCCGTCCAGCCCCGCGAACCGCGCATCGGCGATCCGCTCCAGCTCGACCCGACGGTACTGGGCCGCCAGATGCTCCACCGCCGAGACTTCGAGCCCGTGGGCGGCGCGGTCGGCCGTCACCGGGTCCATCTTCGGCCGGGCCTTGTTGAAGCCGTCGGGGGTCAGTCGGGCGATCAGCTCCGGCGGGACGATGGCCGGGAACAGTCTCGCCCGCTCCGCCGCCTCGGGGATCTCGATGTCGACGATCTCGACCCCGGCGGCACTCAGCGCAACGATCGCCGACTCGACGGTTCCGGCGACCTGGTCGTCGAGATCCTCGAAGAAGTAGTTGGTCGGCCGGCCAAGCCGGAGCCCTTCCAGCCGTGCCGGCATGGGTATGTCCTGCCCGGTGATCACCGCGTGGATCAGCGCCGCGTCCCCGGCGTTGCGGGTGAGCGGACCGATGGAGTCGAGCGTCGGGCTGAGCGGGAACACGCCGTCGGTCGGCCAGAGACCCACGGTGGTCTTGTGGCCGAACAGACCGGTGAAGCAGGCGGGGATGCGCACGGACCCGCCGGTATCGGTGCCCAGCGCGAAGCCGCAGAGCCCGGCCGCCGTGGCTACGGCGGAGCCGCTGGACGAGCCGCCGGGAATGCGGTGGGTGTTGGCGTCCCAGGGGTTCCAGGGCGTGCCCCGCGCCTCGTTCACGCCGGTGGCGCCCAGCGCGAATTCCACGGTCTTGGTCTTGCCGATGGGGATGCAGCCGGCGGCCTTGAGCCGCTGCATGATCGTGCCTTCCGGCCCGGTCAGGTGCTCGCTCTTCATCTTCGAGCCGTTGGTGATCGGCAGACCGTCCAGGGCGATGATGTCCTTGACCCCGATCGGCACGCCCATGAGCGGACCGAGATCGACGCCGGAGGCGAGCAAAGCGTCGATCGCCTTGGCCGCTTTCAGCGCGCGCTCGCCGTCCACCACCATGAACGCGCCCAGCTTGCCGTCATATGCCTCGATCCGAGCCAGGCAGGCCTTCACGGCGGCGACCGCCGTGACTTTGCCCTCGCGCAGATCCTGGGCATAGGCGGCGATGCCGTGTTCGAAATAATCCTTCAGGGTCTTCGACATATATCTCCTCCCGCGTGATGGATCACGGTCGCACGGCGCCAAGGCGCAATCAAACCCGGTTCTGCCGATCCGATCCGGCTCTCAGTGCTTTGGCGGCGCGTAGAGATCGATGGTGGCGGCGTTGTCCGCGTCGCCCAGCCCCTGCTTGACCAGCAGCTTGTGGATCTCCGCCGCAAGCCCGGTCAGCGGCAGCGACGTGCCGAGTTGGCGGGCGCTCTCCATCACCGTGTTGAGGTCCTTGACCATGATCGCCACCCGGCCCTGAACGTCGCGGTCGCGGGCCGCCATGCGCGGCAGGAACTGCTGCAGGATCGGCGAGTCGGCGCGGCCGCCCGCCAGCGCCTGGGGCAGTTTGGCCGGATCGATGCCGGCATCCTCGGCGAACTGGCAGCATTCGGCCATGAGGGCAAGCCCGGCGCCGACGATCATCTGGTTGATCAGCTTGGTCGACTGTCCGGCCCCGTTTTCGCCCATCAGGGTGAATCGGCCGGCGAGGTGGGCGACGACCGGCTCGACCCGCGCGAAATCCTCCGCCGAGCCGCCGGCCATGACCGTGAGAGTGCCGTTCGTGGCACCCGGCACGCCGCCGGAGACGGGGGCGTCGATCCAGCCCATGCCGGTCTCGGCGCGCAGCCGGGCGGCGAACTCCTTGGCCTTGTCGGGCTTCATCGAGGAGAAATCGACCAGCACCTTGTCCGCGGACGCCGCCTCGGCGACTCCGTCGGTGCCGAAGATCACGGTCTCCACGGCGTCGGTATCGGTCAGGCAGGTGAAGACGATGTCGCTCCGCTCGGTCACGGCGCGGGGCGAGGCGGCCTCGATCGCGCCGGCCGCCGTGAGGGGAGGCAGCTTGTCGCGAGATCGGTTCCAGACGGCCAGGGGGAAGCCCGCGGCCGCCAGGCGCTGCGCCATCGGCCCTCCCATCAGGCCGAGTCCGATATAGCCGAGCCGTGTGTTGTCGCTGCTCATGGGTGTGTCCTGCCTTTCTGGACCGTTGTGGACCGCCACCGACCCCGGTCCAGGGCCGCTGCCTTCGTATCCCGTTCGGACGGGAGTGCCTATTTGGGAACGAACGCGTTGCGCGAACAACCCCAGCAATGGAGTATTGTCGGATGATGGGGAGGCAGTGCCGCCAGTAGGCCTCTGTTGTCGCGGCGTGGAGAGACCGGTATACCGAATGCGTGTGAGGCCGATGGCCGTCCACACGTCCCATCTATCCAGCTTTCCAAGGGATACCGATGATTAGCCACCACGCCGCCTTGATTTACGCCATGATCATCGGCGCCGCCGCCGACGGCTCGCTCGCCGACAGCGAGTTGGAGACGATCCGGGGGATCGTGCACCACCTGCCGATCTTCAGCGATTTCGAACGGGGCAACCTGCCGCAGATCGCCGCCGCCGCGACCGACATGCTGTCCGAGTCCGACGGGATCGAGACCGCGATCGGCCAGGTCAAGGCGAACCTGCCGGAGCGGCTCTGCGCGACCGCCTACGCCCTGGCCTGCGATGTGGTCGCCGCCGATGGCGAGGCCACTCAGGAGGAGCTGCGGTACCTGGAAATGCTGCGCCACGACCTGAATGTCGACCGGCTGACCGCCGCCGCCATCGAACGGGGTGCGGGCGCTCGTTACGCGCGCCTGTAAACCGATAGGGGCGACGTCGTGACCGAGCCCCATAACGCGTCGGCGGAGACACCGGTCCTCCGGGGCCGGCGGATCGGCCTCGTCGGCCTCGGCCTGATGGGCGAGCCGATGGCCCGACGTCTGGCCTCGGCCGGTGCCGAGCTGTCCCTGTGGAACCGCTCCATCGAGAAGGCCGAAGCCCTCGCCGCCGAGTTCGCCGGCGTCACCGCCCAACCCTCGCCGAAGCACGTTGCCGAAGCCTCGGACATCGTCATCGTCATGGTGTCGGATGCCGAGGCGGTGCGCGAGGTGGTGTTCGACCCGGTGGACGACAGCTGGGGCGTTCTGCATGGTCTGGCCGAGGGCGGGGTCCTGGTCGACATGGGCACAACCGGTCAACCGGCCACCCTGGACTATGCCGGCCGGCTGCGGATGACCGGCGGCAACTGGGTGGATGCCCCGGTCTCGGGCGGCACGACGGCCGCCGAGGACGGCAGCCTGACCATCATGGTCGGCGCCACCGATCCCGACTTCGCCCGGATCGAGCCGGTGCTGAAGGTGCTCGGCAGACGGATCACCCATGTGGGCGCGGTCGGTGCGGGCCAGGTGGCGAAGACCGCCAACCAGATGATCGTCGGCATGACCATCGGCGCGGTGGCCGAGGCCATGGCGCTGGCCAAGCGCTCCGGTGTGGAGCCGGCCGTGCTGCGCCAGGCGATCACGGGCGGCTTCGCCCATAGCCGGATCCTCGAGCTGCATGGCGAGCGCATGGCGACCGGCGACTTCCGGGCCCGGGCCAAGGCGACGATCCAGCGCAAGGACATGCGGGCCGCCGTCGCCCTGGCCGATCAGGCGGGCATCGACCTGCCGGGGCTGATGACCAACGCCGCCCTGTGGGAGGACATGGTCGAGGGCGGCCTCGGCGATCTGGACCACTCCGCCCTGATCCTGGCGATCGACCCACCCGACGAGGCGTGACGCCGGTCAGGCCGGCTTCCGCCATTCCATGACATGGAAGAACGGGACGCGCGTGTTGCGGTCGGCCCAGTCTGGGGTGCCGCCGGTCGGTGCAGGCTCGTCGAAATGGCGCAGGATCAGACCGTTGTGCAGAAGGGCGGACATGTAGCGGCTGAGCGGGCGGTGCCGATTTCGCACCCGAATGCCCTTCCACTCGGCCCAATCGGTCCGTTCCTCAAGATAGTTGTCGATGCGGAAGCGCGGTATGCCATCGGCGTCCGCCTTCCAGCGGCCATCCACCAGGGCGGTGGCGAAGCCGTTCAGGTTGGCGATCAGCAGCGCGCCGCCGGGACGTAGGACACGGGTCATCTCGGCCAGCGCCAAGTCGATATCCGGAATGTCGATCAGGGTGAGGTAGCTGACCACCAGGTCGAAGGCGGCATCGGGAACGGGCAGGGCCTCGGCTACACCGTCCCGATAGTCTCCGTCGGGGTCCAGCGCCCTGGCGCGATCCAACAGCGGTCGGGTGGGGTCGATCCCGACAGTCGCGATGCCCCGCGCGCGCAGGATCCGACAAAACCGTCCTTCACCGCAGCCGACATCCAGGGCGTTCGCGGGTGCGATCCCGGCGACGCGGTCAAGCATCCGCGCATCAAGAACGAAGCGGCGTGAGAGATCGCCGGACTCGCCCTGCTCCGCGATCCAGGCATCCGCGGACTCGACCCAGCCTTCCGACATTCGTGCCTCCGCCCCTTGGGAGACGGGTCGATACACGATGGCCCGGGCTGGGCCAAGCGTCCGCTTGCCGCTTGCGCGGACCGGCGCGGCCCCGTAAGTCGGAAGTCCGTGCCGCTGCATCCTCCGACAAGGAACTGACATGCCCGAGAGCCTGGACGCCGTCGTCTTCGACATCGGCAACGTGCTGATCCATTGGGACCCGCGGCTGCTGTACCGGAAGATCTTCACCCGGGTCGACATGACCGCGGACGAGGGCATGGTCGACTGGTTTCTCGCCACTGTCTGCACCACCGAGTGGAACATCGAGCAGGATCGCGGCCGATCCATCGCCGAGGCGGAGGCGGAGGCGATCGGCCGGCACCCCGACTACGCGCCACAGATCCGCGCCTTCTACGGCCGGTTCCAGGAAATGATTACGGGCGAGATCCCGGATACGGTCGCGGCACTGCGCCAGGCGAAGGCCGCCGGCCTGCCGCTGCATGGGCTGACCAATTTCGGTCGGGAGACTTTCCCGCAGACCGCCGCGCGATTCGATTTCCTGCGGAGCTTCGACACCGTCGTGGTGTCCGGTGACGAAGGGGTCATCAAGCCCGACCCCGCCATCTTCCACATCCTGATCGAGCGCGCGGGCCTCGATCCGCAGCGGACGGCCTTCATCGACGACAGCGCGGCCAATATCCGGAGCGCGGCAGAGCTGGGGTTCGCCACCCATCACTTCGCCGACCCGGGCGCCTTCACCGCGTGGTGGACGGCTGCCGGGCTTCCGGTGGGCTGAGCGGCTGCTTCCGGCGGGCGAGACGCCCGATCAGTCGACCGTGAGGGGACGGCAGACCGCCTTGTCGATGGAGGACAGGAACACCGCCTGGAACGGCGCGTCCATGCGCAGATGCAGCATCGGGGTCGCGGTACCGGGCAGGTTCGGTGCGATGAAGGCGTTGGCGAAGAGCAGCATGTTGACGGGCGCCAGATCGCTTTCGGCCAGGGGCAGGATCAACCGCCGGATGGTGACCGTCCGCTCCGCGCCGTAGTCGAAGATCGCCTCGCTGAGCATCGGCCGCCGGTGCTCGACGGCGGCGGTGTACAGGTCGTTCAGGAAGTCGCGATACCGCCCGTGCTTGGCCGCATCCAGGTATTTGCCCTGATAGTTCTCGCCGAACATGGTCTGCATGTAGGAGCCGACCAGCCGGTAGCGGTAGCGGCGCGGCGGGCCCTCGACGTCGATCAGGCCGATGTGCTGGAGAAGTTCCGGAATATCGACCGGGTCGATATCGGCTCGGCTCGGTAGCGTGCGCCGGTCCCGCTTGATCGTCCAATATGCCAGCAGCGGATCGAGAACGGCATCTCCCAGCTGTCCCTCGGCCGTGGCGGACGGGGGTGGGAAACCCGGATTGCTCTGAACGGCTGCTGACATCGCTTTTCCCTACGATGCGGGAACGATATCGGATGGTACGATCGGCGACCAGAAGTATCGAATTGGAATTAGGGAAAGTTCATTTCAATCTGAAAGTAAAATAGTTAATCAACTTTAAGAAACTGTGTTGTTTACCACATTCGTCTTGTCGTGATTTGCCTCTAAGGGGCTTGGCAAGCGGGGGCGCGAATAGAAACGGGCCGGGGATCGCTCCCCGGCCCGTCCCGCATCGTTAAAGAGGGCTGGATCAGAAGCCCATGCCGCCCATGTCCGGACCGCCCGCCGAAGCAGACGACTTCGGCTCCGGCTTGTCGGCGACCATGGCCTCGGTGGTGATCAGCAGGCCGGCGACCGACGCGGCGTTCTGCAGCGAGCTGCGGACAACCTTGGTCGGGTCGATGATGCCGGCCTTCACCAGATCGGTGAAGCCACCGCTCTGGGCGTCGAAGCCCCAGCTGCTGTCCTTGGACTCGAGCAGCTTGCCGACGATGACCGAACCGTCGTGACCGGCGTTGGACGCGATCTGACGGGCCGGAGCCTCCAGGGCGCGGCGGATGATGTTCACACCCATGCGCTGGTCGTCGTTGGCGTACTTGACCTTGTCCAGCGCCCTGATGGCGTAGACCAGGGCGGCACCGCCACCCGGCAGGATGCCTTCCTCGACCGCGGCGCGGGTCGCGTGCATCGCGTCGTCCACGCGATCCTTGCGCTCCTTCACCTCGATCTCGGTCGCACCGCCGACGCGGATCACGGCCACACCGCCGGCGAGCTTCGCCAGACGCTCCTGCAGCTTCTCGCGGTCATAGTCGGAGGAGGTGTCCTCGACCTGAGCGCGGATCTGCGAGCAGCGACCCTCGATGTCCTTCTTCTTGCCGGCACCGTCGACGATGGTGGTCTCGTCCTTGGTGATGGCGACACGCTTGGCGGTGCCGAGCATGTCCAGCGTGACGCTGTCGAGGTTGATGCCGAGATCCTCGGACACGACGGTGCCGCCGGTCAGGATCGCGATGTCCTCGAGCATCGCCTTGCGGCGATCGCCGAAGCCCGGGGCCTTCACGGCCGCGACCTTCAGGCCGCCACGCAGCTTGTTGACCACGAGGGTGGCCAGGGCCTCGCCCTCGACGTCCTCGGCGATGATCAGTAGCGGACGGCTGGACTGCACGACCTGCTCCAGAACCGGCAGCATGGCCTGCAGGTTGGACAGCTTCTTCTCGTGCAGGAGAATGTACGGGTTCTCCAGCTCGCAGATCATCTTGTCGGCGTTGGTCACGAAGTACGGCGACAGGTAGCCGCGATCGAACTGCATGCCCTCGACGACGTCGAGTTCGGTGTGCAGCGACTTGGCTTCCTCGACGGTGATGACACCCTCGTTGCCGACCTTCTCCATGGCCTTGGCGATCATCTCGCCGATTTCCTTCTCGCCATTGGCCGAGATGGTACCGACCTGGGCGACCTCACCGGAGGTGGTGATCTTCTTCGAGCGCTTCTCGATGTCGGCGACGACGGCCTCGACGGCGCTGTCGATGCCGCGCTTCAGGTCCATCGGGTTCATGCCGGCGGCAACGGCCTTCGCGCCCTCACGGACGATCGACTGCGCCAGCACGGTCGCGGTGGTGGTGCCGTCGCCGGCCACGTCGTTGGCCTTGGAAGCGACCTCGCGCACCATCTGCGCGCCCATGTTCTCGAACTTGTCGGACAGCTCGATTTCCTTGGCGACGGTCACGCCGTCCTTGGAAATCCGCGGCGCGCCGAACGACTTCTCCAGAACCACGTTGCGACCCTTCGGGCCCAGCGTGACCTTCACCGCGTCGGCCAGAATGTCCACGCCGCGCAACATCTTGTTGCGGGCATCGATGCCGAACTTAACGTCCTTGGCAGCCATGTTGTTGTTCTCCTTGGATAGGGTTAGCCCTTTGTTACAAGCGGCTTCTTTCGAAGGCCCCTCGCTGAATGGGACAGCTGGTTAGGCGGCCTTCTTGGACGACTTGGAGGTGCCCTCGAGCACACCCATGATGTCGCTTTCCTTCATGATCAGCAGATCGTCACCGTCGATCTTCACCTCGGTGCCCGACCACTTGCCGAACAGGACGCGGTCACCCGGCTTCACGTCGAGAGCGACGATCTTGCCGGCTTCGTCGCGGGCGCCCGGACCCACGGCCAGGACTTCACCCTCCATCGGCTTTTCCTTCGCCGTGTCGGGGATGATGATGCCGCCAGCGGTCTTCTGATCGGCGTCGATACGACGAACCACCACGCGGTCGTGGAGCGGCCGAAATTTCATGACCCTTCCTCCAATTTACACTCTGTTGAGACGTGCAGTTTGAGCAATGTCGCCGGGATTGACTCGTATTGTTAGCAGTCTCGCCCGGTGAGTGCCAGCGATGTAAGGAGGCGGGAGGAAACTGTCAAGCGGGCTGCGAGCGCGTTCGCGCAGATTTCGCGCTCCGGACCGGTCCGTTGGGGCGGTGAAGTTGCAACGGTATATGCGGTTTAGCGTCCGCCGGATCAACCATCCGGGCGGCCGCGGCCCGGTGCAGGCGACCCCGTCAACTCAGCGTCCCGACATGGGGGAAGTCGGGGATGCCGTTGCCGATGTCGATGAAATGCCGGATCGCGGTCTTCTTCTCCAGGAGATAGCGCTCCTCGCGCGTCTTGAAATCGTCCAGTCGGATATCGTCCACCTGATAATACAGCAGGGTCGCCCGCCCCGCGTCGTCGCGCATCGGCAGGCCGAAGGATTCCGAGATCCGGCCCTTCCCGTCGCCGGTCCGCACCGCCTGGCTGACGAGTTGGCCGCAGGGGTGAGTGGCAATGAGCGTCATCGCTGCCCGGGTGATCGACCGCTCCTGCGGGGTGCGGAAGTCGAGATAGTTCTGTCCGGTGATCTCGCGGCCGTAATGCTCGATCACGGTGGTGCCGGCGAGCCGGACCAGGAAGTGATCCGGGGCGACGATCTCGAAGATCAGGAAGGTGTTGAGGATGCCGGCCAGTGCCCCGGGTTCGAAGTCGCGCCGGTACGGGATCAGGTCGGTCCGGGGCAGGGAAAGCCAGTAGTCGGCGAAGGCCCGCGCCCGGGGCTTCAAGGCGGCGGTGCGGATGCAGGACACCGTGGTCATGGCCGTCCGTCAGTATGTCCAGTTCGGGTCGAAGGTGACCGCGATGGTCGTGGGCGAGGTGGGCTCCACCAGCGAGTACATGAACTTGGTCGGTCCAGTATAGCCGCACTGGCCGATATCCGCGCCGGCGCGCTTGCGGAACTGGACCTCCAGGCGGAAGTGCCGGACCAGAGTGTCGATCTCCGCCTGCCGATAGGCCTCGACCGCTTCGGCCGGAAGCTCGATCGAGCGCGGCGGCGAGTAGATACCCTCGATGCAGAGCTGGTTGACGATACAGGCGGCGAGGTCGGGACCGTCGCCCTGCCCGAGGCCGGGGCAGGTGCCGGTGTCGGCCGACGCGGAAGCGGGGAGGAGTTGGCAGCAGAGTCCGATGGTGGCTGCTAAAATACTGAAGTAAAACAGAATTCCTCTTGTCCGCGCGGGCTTTCTACCAGCAGAATTTTCAGCGTCAACTGCGTTCATGCGGAGGTTAGGCGCGATGCTGCATTCCGGAACCCGTCCGAGCGTCAACGACTTGTATCGATATCGGCTGACCACGGCGGAAATCCTCTATCGTCTTCCCGACTACCCCAAGCTTCTCCAAAGCTATCTCTGGCAGGAGATGGATATCGCGCCGGACTTCCCCCGGCTGACGAAGTTCCTCGACTACTGGGAGCGCAATATCGACGGCCGGCTCCACACGGTGCGGATCGCCAATGCGGAGTTGGTCCGGCCGCAGGAGATCGCGTACGCCACCCACGACTTCGCCTACCACTAGGCCGCGGGCGGGACCGAAGGGCCGGTCACGGCCCTTCGGCTTACTCAGGCACCGATGTACTCAGGCATCGGCTTATTCAGGGGCCAGGGTGACCTTGAGGCCGTCCAGGCTCTCGTCGAACAGGATCTGGCAGGACAGGCGCGAGTTCTCCTGCACCTCGAAGGCGAGATCGAGCATGTCGTTCTCCTCCTCGCCGCGCGGGTCCAGCTTGTTCCACCAGTCGGGATCGACATAGACATGGCAGGTGGCGCAGGCGCAGGCGCCGCCGCATTCGGCGGTGATCGGCAGCCCGGCCTCGCGGATGATCTCCATCACCCGCCAGCCCTTGGTCGCCTCGACTTCGTGCTCACCGCCTTCTCGGTCGGTCACTTGGATCTTCATCGGGTCCCCTCGACTTGCATGACGTTCGGATTTTTTCCGAGGTTTAGGCGAAGGCACCGGCAGGGTCCAGCGCTTTGCGCCTCACAGGGAGAGGTCCAGACGGTCGCCGATCAGCCTCAGGGCGGCGCCGTGCGGGTCGGTCCAGGCGACCGGCATTCCGTTCACCGCCTGCATGAACATGCCGTTCGGCGGGGAAGCCGGGGCCTTCTCCGCGATCCAGGGCAGGACGCGGGTGGCCTCGTTGCAGATCCACACGTCGCAGGCAGCCCGTATGCGGTCGCAGACCTGCCGCCTCTCCTCCCCGTCGTCGATATAGGCCAGAACCGAGCTGTGGATCAGCACGCGGGTGGCGCCGGCCGGGGCGCCGTCGAACACGTCGTCCAGCGGATCGAGCAGGCTGCGCTTGCGGATCGCCACCGGGTCCTGGCGGGCGATCGCCAGGGCCTTGCCAAGACGGTCGGCCCGGTCGGTCTGCTCCGGCCAGACGAGGGTCTGCAGCCAGGCCACCTGTTCCGGATCGGTGGCGTCGAGCGGGTTGATGTCGAGGCCGCCGCGCCACGCGATGGTCGGGTAGGAGGACGGGATCAACGCCGCCGGCTCGATCGCGCAGGGGAAGACCGGCACGTCGTCGCCCGCTCCCTCGGGCATCAGCCGGACACCACCGTAGTCGTAGCCGTATCGGTCCGGATAGAGGCAGAGACCGGCCGACGTCCCGATCTCGAACAATGCGATCGGCTGCGGCAGGCGGGCGAGCACCGGCATCATCAGCGCGCAGCGCCCCGGCTCGTTGGTCTGGGTCGAGTGGGACAGCATGACGGCGCGGATCGCTTCGCCCCGGCTTCGGATCGCCGCGGCCAGGGCGGTGCCGTCGGCCGGCACACCGCAGACATGGCGGACCGCGGCGAGCAGCAGGTTCGGCTGCTGCTTCGGCGCCGGCAGTGTTGCGAGGAAGGCGAGGATGTCCGGCGTCTCGGCCACCGCCAGGCCGAGCGCGACATAGATCGGCGACCTCCCGCGCACCTGCTCGTCGACAAAGTCCCGATAGCGTCTGGCGATCGCGGCCGTCCCGCTCATCGGGGCGGCCTATCTGGGCATGGGCGCGAGGGTGACGTGCAGGCCGTCGAGCTCCTCGCGCATCAGGATCTGGCAGGAGAGGCGGGAGGTGTCGCGGACGTCGAATGCCTCGTCCAGCTTCGCCTCTTCCTCCTCGCTGCGCGGCGGCAGCCTGTCGAGCCAGTCCGCGTCCACATACACATGGCAGGTGGCGCAGGAGCATGCGCCGCCGCATTCCGCGACGATCGGCAGGTCCCAGTCCCGGATCACCTCCATCACGCGCCAGCCCTCCAGCGCTTCCAGCGCATGGCGCTCGCCGTCGGGGGTGGTCACGTTGAGGATCATGCGACGCCGAGCTTCTGCTGCAGGTCGGTGGAGGAGGTCGTGTACTGGAAGCGGATCTTCTTGTCCGGATGGACGATGCGCACCGCCGCCTGGCTCATGAGCGCCGCCTCGTGGAAGCCGGATAGGATCAGCTTCAGCTTGCCGGGATAGGTGTTGATGTCGCCGATGGCGAAGATGCCGGGGGTGGAGGTCTCGAACTTCTCGGTATCCACCGGGATCAGGTTCTGCTCCAGGTTCAGGCCGAACTCGGCCACCGGGCCGAGCTTCATGGTCAGCCCGTAGAACGGCAGCAGCATGTCGCAGGGCACCGACCACTCGCCCCGCTCCTTGTCCTTGAACACCACGCCGGTCAGCTGGCCGTTCTCGCCCTCCAGGCCGGAGATCTGGGCGATCTCCAGGGTCATCTTCTTCTCGGCCACCAGGGCGCGCATCTTGTTGACGCTGTCGGGGGCCGCGCGGAACTCGTCGCGGCGGTGGACCAGGGTGACGGACTCGGCCAGCGGCTGCAGGTTCAGCACCCAGTCCAGCGCGCTGTCGCCGCCGCCGGCGACGATCAGCTTCTTGCCGCGGAACTGTTCCATCTTGCGCACCGCGTAGAACACGCTGGAGCCCTCATAGGCGTCGATGCCCGGGATCGGCGGCTTCTTCGGCACGAACGATCCGCCGCCGGCGGCGATGACGATCACCTTGCTGTCGATCACCGTGCCGGTATCGGTGGTCAGCCGCCAGGTGCCGTCCTCCAGCTTTTCCAGCTTCTCGGCCATCTGGCTGAGGTGGAAGACCGGGCTGAACGGGGCGACTTGCTCCATGAGGCGGTCGGTCAGCTCCTGACCGGTGCAGACCGGGACCGCCGGGATGTCGTAGATCGGTTTCTCCGGATACAGCTCGGCGCACTGGCCGCCCGGCCGGTCGAGGATGTCGACCAGATGGCATTTGAGGTCCAGCAGCCCGAGCTCGAACACCGCGAACAGGCCGCAGGGGCCGGCGCCGATGATGGTGACGTCGGTCTGGTGCGGACCCGCACCCTCGGCGGTGATGATGGAGGGGGCGGCGTCAGTGGCGGCGTCTGGGGACATGGTGCGGCTCGGGGCTCGAAGTGTCGGATGGTCGCGTCGAACATAGGCACCCGGCGGGGCGGGGCCAAGCGTTCGATTGGTTTAATGTGGCCGGCCCGCGGTGGGCCATCGCGTTCCCTGCCGTCCATCCAGCCCTCTCCGCCAACCCAACCCGTCGTCCTGATGTCGATCAGGACCTGCGCCCAGGCGGTCGGAGTCGTCCGTGGCTTGATCCTGACGGGCGTCAGGATGACGGGAGGGGCGGATTGACGGCTTGCCTGCGTTGGCGGACCTTTCCCGAGCCGGATCAACTGGAGGCGGGCGATGACCATCATCCTCAAGAATATCAGGCCCTGGGGCCGGGCCGTCATCGACCTGGCGGTCAACGACGGACGGATCGTCTCCGAGGCGCCCGCCGGCGCTCAGGTCATCGACGGCGGCGGCGCCATCGCTCTGCCGGGCCTGGTCGACGCGCATGGCCATATCGACAAGACGCTGCTCGGCATGGGCTGGCGGCCGTTCACGGCCGCGGCCGGGGTGCAGTCGATGATCGCCAACGAACGCCAGGTGCTTTCGGAGATCGCGGATTTCTCGCCCGCCCGCCAGTCGGCGCGGGTGGTCGACCGTATGGTCGCGCGCGGCACCACCCATTGCCGCACCCATGTGGATATCGGTCCGGATATCGGACTGGCGCATTTCCACGGCGTCGCCGAGACCCGGGACGCCGTGCGCGACCGCATGGACATGCAGATCGTTGCCTTCCCGCAGACCGGCGTGATGACCCGTCCCGGCACCTTGGAGCTGCTGGACCGGGCCTGCGCCGAGGGGGCCGACGCGATCGGCGGGCTCGATCCGATCGGCATCGACCGCGACCCGAAGGGTCAGCTCGACGGGCTGTTCGCCATCGCCGACCGGCACGGGGTGGAGGTGGACATTCACCTGCACGATCGGGGCGAGGTGGGGGCCGTCACCCTCGACATGATCCACGAGCGCACCAAGGCGCTCGGGCTCAAGGGGCGGGTGGCGGTCAGCCATGCCTTCTGCCTCGGCAGCGTATCGGACGACCGGCTGGCCGGGCTGATCGGCAAGCTGCTCGACCAGGACATCGCCATCATGACCCACGGCCCGTCCGGCGATACCCCGTTCCCGCCGGTCCGACGCCTGCACGACGCGGGTGTCCGGTTGTTCACCGGATCGGACGGGATACGGGATTCCTGGGGACCGCTGAATTCCGGCGACATGCTGCAGCGGGCCTTCATCGTCGCCTATCGCAACGGTTTCCGACGGGACGAGGATATTGCCCTGACCCTGGACATGGCGACGACCGGCGGCGCGCAGGTGATGGGGGCCGCCGGCTACGGTCTGGACCCGGACTGCACCGCCGACCTGGTGCTGGTCGATGCCGAGACGCCGGCGGAGGCCGTGGTGGAGCACCCGCCCCGCAGGTTGGTGATGAAGCGCGGCAGGGTCGTCGCCGAGAACGGGCGGCTGACGATCGAGCCGGCCGGATGACCGAACTGCGACACCCCGCCGTTTGACCGGACGCGGGCCTTGCGCCATATCCCCAAGCCATGAGCGACGCGACATTTTCACCGTCTTCTCGGACGGCTCCTTCCAAGGCCGAGCGCGCCCGTCCGGCGGTCGCGGCCTGGCTGTTCGCCTCCGCCTTCATGGTGGCGGCGATGATCGTCATCGGCGGCATCACCCGGCTCACCGAGAGCGGCCTCTCCATGGTCGAGTGGCGCCCGCTGATGGGCTGGATTCCGCCCCTGGGCGATGCCGAATGGCAGCGCGTCTTCGACATGTACAAGGCGACCCCGGAATACACGGCGTCCAACTTCTGGATGACGATCGACGACTTCAAGACGATCTTCTTCTGGGAATACATCCACCGGGTCTGGGGCCGGCTGATCGGCATCGTCTTCGCCGTGCCGTTCCTGTTCTTCCTGCTGACCGGGCGGATCGAGCGCGCGCTGGTGCCGCGGCTGGTGCTGCTGTTCGTGCTCGGCGGCATCCAGGGCGGCATCGGCTGGTGGATGGTGACGTCCGGGCTGGTCGACGAGGCGCGGGTCAGCCCCTACCGCCTGTCCGTGCATCTCTCCATGGCCTTCCTCATTCTCGGCCTGCTGCTGTGGACGGCCCTCGGCCTGGTGCGGACGCCGTCCGGCGGCACGCGCGGCCAACGGATCGGCGCCGGACACGTGCTGGCGGCGGTCTCCATCACGGTGGTCCTGGGCGCCTTTGTCGCCGGCACCGACGCCGGGTACGCCTACAACACCTTCCCCTTGATGGGCGGGCGGTTCGTGCCGGCGGAGTACTGGGACGCGGATCTCGGCTGGCGCTCCCTGATCGAGCATGTGCCGGCGGTCCAGTTCCATCACCGCTGGGTGGCGGTGCTGACCGCGCTGCTGACCCTGGTCTTCGTGATCCGCAACCGGCCGCGCACCGAAGGCGCCGCGCAGCTCGCGCTGACCCTGCTGGGGGCGATGGTGCTGCTGCAGGTCGGTCTCGGCATCGCCGCCCTGCTGGCGGTGGTGCCGGTCTGGCTCGGCGCGCTGCACCAGGCGGGTGCCGTGGCGCTGTTCAGCCTCGCCGTGTGGACGCGGTTCGCCTTACGCGCGCCCTGATTGACGGTTCCACTAGCGCCTCCTTTAGCCAGGTGCCGACGGGGGCTGCGGATGAAGATCACCCGGACCGATTTCGATCAGGCCGTCGAGCACAGCGGCCTGACCCCTGAGCAGGGCGCCGTCCTGTGGCGGCACATGGAGGCGTCCCGGCCGGACGTACCGTTCACCGCCATCAATGTCCTGTTCTACGCCGGAGCGCTGATCGTCATCGCGGCGATGACCCTCTATGTCGGGCAGAGCTGGGAGACGTTCTCCGGACTGGCGATCGCCGGTATCGGGCTCCTGTACGGCGCTGTGTTCCTGATCGCCGGCGACCTGCTGATCCGGCGCGCCAGCATGCACGTGCCGGGCGGGTTCTGCGTGACCGTGGCCCTGGCGATGGTTCCGATGATCGTCTACGGCGTGCAGCTCGAGGCCGGCCTCTGGCCGGATGTCGAGCCGGGCGAGTACGGCGATTTCACGCGCTATATCAAGGGCGGCTGGTTCGCCATGGAGGTCGCCACGCTGGCGGTCGGTGCTGGGCTGCTGCGCGCCTATCGCTTCCCGTTCCTGGTGTTCGTGATGGGCGTGGTGCTGTGGTTCATGTCGATGGACATCGCGCCGCTGCTGGTCGAGGAGCGGGCCGACTATTTCGAGATCCGCCGCATGGTGTCGATGGTGTTCGGCATCCCGGTGCTGATCGTCGCCTATTGGGCCGACCTGTCCTTCCGCCGGGACTACGCCTTCTGGCTCTACCTGTTCGGCATGCTGGCGTTCTGGGGCGGCCTTTCGCTGTCGGACGCGGAGACCGAGCTGGCGCGGCTCCTGTATTGCCTGCTGAATGTCGCTCTGATCGTCCTGTCGGTGTTCCTGCGCCGTCGGGTTTTCATGGTGTTCGGGGTGATGGGCGTCATGGGCTATCTGGGCTATCTCGCCTTCCGGCTGTTCGAGGATTCGCCCTGGTTCCCCTTCGCCCTCAGCGGGCTCGGCATCCTGGTACTGCTTGCCGGTTACGCGGCGCTGAAGAACCGGGAGTGGCTGACGGGCTGGGCGGAGGCGGCGATCCCGCCGGGGCTGCGCGGTCTGCGACCGGACCGCGCCTGATCAGTTCGCATTGAGGAACGCCGTGGTCTCCGCCACCGCCTCGGCGAGACCGCAGCGTTTCACCGGCACGTCGGGCGGGAAGGCGCCGAGCAGGCGGCTTGGCATGCTCGGGTCGAGCAGGACGAAGACGCCCTTGTCGTCGGCCCGGCGGATCAGCCGGCCGAAGGCCTGTTTCAGGCGCAGGCGGGTCAGCATGTCGGTATAGGCGTTGCCGCCGAAGGCCGCGCGCCGGGCGCGATAGAGGATGTCCGGACGCGGCCACGGCACCCGGTCGAACACGATCAGCTTCAGGCTGTCCCCCGGCACGTCGACCCCGTCGCGCACTGCGTCGGTGCCGAGCAGGCAGCTTTCCGGCTCGGCCCGGAAGATGTCGATCAGGGTGGCGAGGTTCATGCCGTCCACATGCTGGGCGTAGAGCGGCAGCCCGGCCTGATCCATGGCGGGGGCGATGCGGTGATGCACCTGGCGCAGCCGGCTGATCGCGGTGAACAGGCCGAGCGCGCCGCCGCCGGACGCCTGGAACAGGGTGCGGTAGGCGCCGGCGACCTGGTCGAAATCGTCCTTGCGCACGTCGCCGACGATGAAGACGCGGGTGCGGTTGGGATAGTCGAAGGGCGAGGCGACGGCGGTGCGGATCGCCGGCGTCGGCAGGTGCAGCGAGCCGGTGCGGGCCTCGGCCGCATGCCAGTCCAGGTCGTCGTTGCCGGTCCCGTCGCGCAGGGTGGCCGAGGTCACCACCATGCCGTGGGCGGCCTTGGCCACCGTTTCGGTGAAGGGCCGGGTCGGATCGATCCAGTGGCGGTGCAGACCGATATCGATGTCGCGGCCCTCGATCCGCTCCACCGCCATCCAGTCGACGAATTCCGCCGGGGTTTCGGCTTCCAGGCTGGAGAGCATGGAACGCCAGCCCTCCACCATGGACCCGCCGCGCCGGGACAGCGACCGGGCGGCCGCCTCGATGCGCAGGCGGGTCGCCGTCTCCAGATCTTCGGCCTGCTCGTCCAGCATGGCCAGCAGGTCCTTGCGCAGGGCCAGCATCGGCTCCACCAGCCTGCGCAGCGCCTGCTCCAGCACCCGCGCAGCGGCGGCGAGACCCTCCACCGGCGGCCGTGTCTCGCATTCCAGCCCGTAGGGCGAGCGCGGGTCGGCGGAGCGGGCATAGACCTGCTGGCGGACCATCACCAGGAAGGTCTCGGTCGGTCCCTTGGGCTGGGCGTCGGAGATCCGGTTCATCCAGCCGTCGCCGGGCAGGGCGCGGGCGGAATCCTCGATCTCCTCCATCGCCTCCAGGGCGACGGGCCGGTCGGCGATCAGCTCCTCCACCCGGCGGCGCAGGCCACGGGCCCGGCCGCCGCGCCGGGTCTCCGCCCCCAGCAGCCAGCGGCGCAGCTCGACCGATTCCAGCGCCGACAGATGGGCGGAAAACGCACTGTCGGCGGCGTCGAAGACGTGATGGCCCTCGTCGAAGACGTAGCGGGTCGGCACATGGGCGTCGTCGACCCCGCCGAGGGCGGCCTGGATCATCACCAGCGCGTGGTTGGCGACCACGATCCGAGCCCTTCGCGCCCGGCGCACCGAGCGCTCGATGAAGCACCTGTTGTAGTGCGGGCAGGCGGAATAGACGCACTCGCCGCGCCGATCGGCGAGGCCCAGGGTGCGGCCGCGCCCCAGGATGTCGGACAGCCAGGCCGGGAAGTCGCCGCCCTGCAGGTCGCCGTCCCGGGTCGCCCGCGCCCAGCGCGCCATCAGCCCCAGCGCTGTGGCGTATTGCGGCTGCAGGGTGAGGGTGCGGATCGCCTCCTCCAGGTTCAGCAGGCAGAGATAGTTCTCCCGCCCCTTGCGCACGACCACCTTCGTCGCCTTGCCGACCGGGTCGGGATAGAGCCGGTCGAGTTCTCCGTCGATCTGGTGCTGCAGGTTGCGGGTATAGGTGGAGATCCAGACGGCGCCCTCGTTCTTCTCTGCCCAGACCGAGGCCGGGGCGAGATAGCCCATGGTCTTGCCCACGCCGGTTCCGGCCTCGGCCAGCACGACGGTCGGCTCGTCCTCGCGCTCCCGGGGGCGGAAGGCGGCCGAGGTGGCGGCGGCATAGTCGGCCTGGGACGGCCGCGGCTCGGCCCTGTCGCCCAGCATGGTGGACAGGCGCACCCGCGCCTCGCTCTCGCCGACCGATTCGTGGCCGGCGGGCGGCTGCGGCGCGTGCTCCGACCATTCCTGCAGCTCGCGCCAGACCTCCATGGTCGCCGGGCGGATCGGTGCCGGCGGTCCCGGGTCGGGCTCGTCCAGGGCCATCAGGATCAGCCGTCCCCAGCCCCAGCCGCCGTCATGCATCGCCTTGGCGATCGGCCGGGCCCAGCGGTCGCGCGCGCCGAGAGCCTGGCGCTCCGGGATCTCGGCCAGCAGAGCATCCGCGACCTCCAGCAGAGTGTCCGGCGCATCGTCCAGCGTGTGCGGGGCCGGGAGGCCCACCGCCTCGGCCAGGCCGCGTGGGGTCGGCAGGCAGAACTGCGCCGGCCGCACGAAGGCGAAGAGCTCCAGCACATCGAGGGCGACGACCTGCTCGACCCCAAGCCGGCGGGCGATGGAGCGGGCATGGCACACGACCGGCGGCGTCTCGTGGGCGCGCAGGGCGGCCCGCGACGGCGTGGGATGCTCGATCCGCCCATCGGGCAGGCGCCACGCCGTCCCCACGGGGGAGGCGTGCAGGGCGTGCATCTGGCTGATCTCGCGGGCGACGGGGGAGCGCATGGGGTTCGTCTAGCAGGCTGCCGGAATGTTTGAAAGCAAGCGTCGGTGGCGGCTAGATTTGCCGTGTCACACACCGACTGCGGAATGGCGATGGCTGATATGGAAAGCCGCGAGACAGCCCTGCGCGCGCTGGAGGAGCGGCTGGTTCAGTTCGCGCTCGCCCGCGCCGATGTCGAACCGATCACCGTCGCGCTGGGCGAGGCCCTGACCTCCATCGGCCTGCCCCTGGACGAGATCCGAGTCGGGGCCCGGACCCTGCACCCGGAGATCGATGCCATCGGCGTGACCTGGACGGCGGATCAGGCGCCGGATACCGGAGTGTGGCGGCATGCTGACGACACCCGGGACATCTGGCTGAACAGCCCACTCTACCACATGCTGACAAGCGGCGAGCTGCGGATGCGCCGACCGCTGTGGGACCCCGCCTGCCCGATGGATTTCGCGGTGTTCGAGGAGCTTCGCGAGCAGGGCTACACCGACTACCTCGCCCATATGGTGCCGGTCGGCGGCCGGCGACAAGGGCGGCCGGAAGGGTTCATCGTGCGCTGGCTGTCGCGCCGTCCGCAGGGGTTCGGGGCCGACGACCTCGCGGTGTTCGACCGTCTCGTGCCGTGTCTCGTCGCCGCCTGCGAGCCCGGGCGCGAGCGTGCCATCGCCCGGGACCTGCTCGGCGCCTATCTCGGTCCGCGCTCCGGTGCGGCCGTGCTCACCGGCGCGGTGCAGCCGGGGCACACCGAGTCGCTGGAGGCGGTGATCCTGGTGGCCGATCTCACCGGCTTCACCACGGCGAGCGACACGATGCCGGGCGCTCGGCTCGTGGACTTCCTGGACCGGCATTTCGACGCCATGGTGCCGCCCATCGAGGCGGAGGGCGGCGAGATCCTGGCCTTCCTCGGCGACGGGTTCCTGGCGGCGTTCGACGTGGCGGGAGATCCGGCGGGCGCCTGTGCCCGCGGGGTGGCGGCGGCCCGGGCCATCCACGACCGAGTTGCCGCCTTTCGTGCGCGCGAGCCGGAGGCGCTGCCGGTCGATATCGCGCTGCATATCGGCACGGTGCGGTACGGCAATGTCGGCGCCGGCGGGCGCCAGGCCTTCACCGTCATCGGCCCGGCGGTGAACCTGGCCAGCCGGATCGAGGCCCTGTGCCGGCCGCTGAAGTGTCCGATCCTGATGTCGGCCGAGGTGGCCGCCCATCTTCCGGCCGATGCGGTCGATGAGATGGGCATGCATCCGGTGCGGGGGATGGCGGTCGAAATACCACTATTTTCCTTGAAACAGAGGTAGAATCCGTCAATTATCCGGTCATGGATAAAATTGACCGGAATATTATCAATCTTGTGCAGGCCTTTGGCCGCGCCACAAATGCGGAGATCGCCGGCGCGTGCGGGCTCTCCGTCTCGGCGGCGAACGACCGGCTGAAGCGGCTGCAGGAGCGCGGCGTGATCACCGGCTGGTCGGCCCGCGTCGATCCGGACGCGGTAGATTTGGGACTGCTCGCCTTCATCTTCGTCGAGATCGACCACACCGGGCACAACGAGCGCTTCATCGCCGCGGCGACCCTGATGCCGGAGGTGCTGGAGCTGCACCATGTCACCGGCGAGTGGTCCTATCTGCTGAAGGTACGGGCGCGCGACACCAAGGCGCTGGAGACGCTGATCACCGGGCGGCTCAAAGCCCTGCCGGGCGTCGCGCGCAGCCACACCCATATCGCCCTGTCCTCCGCCAAGGACAACGGCCCCCTGCCGGTGGACGTGTCCGGGGATGACTGACTGGGGGCTGGGGCCGTTCGGCCAGGGTTTCCTGTTCGGCCTCGCCCTGGCGATGCCGGTCGGCGCGATCGGTCTGCTGTGCATCCGCCGGTCGCTGGAGTACGGCTTCGCGACGGGCTTCGCCACCGGACTGGGGGCGGCGGTGGCCGATGCGGGCTATGGGGCCGTGGCCGCCTTCGGGCTCACGGCGGTCTCGGATTTCCTGCTGGCTTGGCAGACGGTTCTGGCGCTTGCCGGCGGGGCGGCGCTGATCTGGCTCGGCGTCCAGTCCTGGCGCACCCGGGCGCAGGGCCCGGCCCGGACAGCCTCGGTCGGCCCGCATCCGCTCATGGCGTTCGTCCAGACCGTGGGCCTGACCCTGGCCAACCCGCAGACCATCCTGACCTTCGTCGCGCTGTTCGCCGGACTCGGGGTGGTGCTGGGAGAGCAGACCGGCTGGACACCCGCCCTGCTGCTGGTCCTCGGCGTTTTCCTGGGGTCGGGGGTCTGGTGGCTGACCCTGGCCGGGGCCGTGGGCGGCGTGCTGCGACGGCGCCTGAGCGACGGGGCGATCGGCTGGATCAACCGCGGGGCCGGCGCATTGATCGTCGGCTTCGGCCTGCTGGCGGTGGCCCGGGGCCTGGGTCTGATCTGACCGCCCTCAGTTCAGCCGGAAGACGATCGGGACGAGGGTTTCGCCGGCGACCGCATGGCCGCCGCGCGTCGCCGGCTGGAAGACCCAGGTCGTGATGGTCCGATGGGCCGCCTGGTCCAGCACCCCATGGCCGCTGCTTTCGGCCACGTCGATCCGGATGGGACGGCCCTGTCGGTCCACGGCGACGCGCAGGACGACCCGACCTTCCCAGCCGCGCTGGCGGGCCCGGAACGGGTAGTCCGGCGCCGGATTGCCGGCCGAGCCGAGGGCGAATTCCGCCGGGCTCGAGCCGGCGCCGGCAGGCTCGGAAGCGGCGCCCCGAGAGGCATCCCGGGCGGCGCTGGACGGAGCGGGAGGAGCCTCGGGCTGACCGGCCGGCAGGGCCGCGACCTGACGGGCGGGCTCGGTCCTTGAACCGGCGGCCGGCTGCGGTCGCGCGACCGGACGGGGCGGCTCGGCCACCGTCGGCGCCACAGGTTGCGCCGTCGCCGGTTGACTTGTCTCCGGTTGAGCTTTCGGCGGCTGGGCCGTGTCGGCATGGGCAACAGGGGCCTGCTCGAGCGCGATGGTCTCCGCGACGGCGGACGGGGGCGCCGTCGCCGCTGATCTCACCCGGACGGGCTCCGGCGGAGGGGGCGATCCAACCGGCGGTGCCGGGGCGGCGGCGCGGGCGCTGACCGGTCGGGGCGCCCGGACCGCCGGGGTGGCGGCGTCGGCCACCGGCATGGCCACGGCGGGCGGACCGCCCCGTTCGGCGGGGTCCGGTGCTGCCGAGCGCGGCGCCGTTCCGGGAGCAGGGGCCGGATTCGGTCGGGTGAGGGTGACCATCACGACCTCGAATGCCTGAGGCGGCGCGGCCTCCTCGGCGCCCCACAGGCCGATGGCGGCGGCGAGCGCCACGCCATGTACGGCGACCGACGCGCATACCGCCAGGGCGGCGAGGATCGGCCGCCGGGAGGGGGCGGTCGGCTCGGGGGCGAAGAGGCGGTCAGCGGCAGCCGGCATCGGAGCCTCCGCTGTTCCGCGCCCGGATCGACCAGGGCACGATCAGGGCATCGTCGCCGTCGCCGATCCGTCGGGCCTCCACCTCGAAGGCGGCGGCGATGGTCGCCGCATCCAGCGCCTCGGCCGGCGGACCCTCGGCCACCACCCGGCCCTCGTGCAGGACATAGACCCGGTGACAGAACCGGGCGGCCAGCGTCAGGTCGTGCAGCACCACCAGCGTGCCGCGGCCGTCGCGGGCGAGCCGGTCGAGCAGAAGCATGGCTTCCAGCTGGTGGCGCGGATCCAGCCCGGTCACAGGCTCGTCCAGCAGCAGCAGCGACGGCGATCCCGCCAGCACCCGGGCGAGCATCACCCGCATGCGTTCGCCGCCGGACAGGGTCGTGACGGTGCGGTCGGCCAGGTGCGTGGTGTCTGTGACGGCCAGCGCGGTCTCGACCGCCGCATGGTCGGCCTCGGAGTTGCGGGCGAGGGGCGACAGGAACGGCGTGCGGCCCAGCATGACCGTCTCGCGGGCGGAGATCGGCCATTCGCTGCGCGCGCTTTGCGGCAGATAGCCGAGGGTACGGGCGGTCAGGCGGCGGTCCAGCCCGGCGATCGGAGCGCCGTCCAGGGTGACCGAGCCCGAGGACGGCTCGGCCAGGCGGGCGAGAATTCGCAGCAGGGTGCTCTTGCCGGACCCGTTGGGCCCGAGCAGTCCGACGACCTCGCCGGGCCGAAACGACAGGCTGACCCCGTCGAGCAGGGCGCGGCCGCCGGCATGCAGGCTGACGTCGCGGGCGCTGAGGCCCGTCGTCGGGACGGATGATGAGGGAGCAAGGGCGGTATTCATGGGCGGCGGTCCGATCGCGATGGCGCATATCGCCACCGTTCGGGCCTCGGCCCTACCGTCGGAACACCCCGCCCGGCGGATGGTGACGTGTCGCGATCGGTCTCCTGGCTTACGGCTCGGACGCGAACCCCCGTCCTTCCCGGCGCATGTCCGGTGGCTCGTCGGGGGTCGCTCGCCGCTTACAGTTGCGGGGGCAGCGCCGGTCTCGCACCGGCTTCCCTGACCGGGAATCCCTGTCGGGCACCGGTCATCACGACAGCCGCAGTCTCTGGTTTCCCGCCCGGTCTTGCAAGGGATTTCGCCGCGATCCGGGGCGCCCGGCCACCAGCCCGGTCGTCAGTGCAGCAGGGCCGATCCCTCGTGATGGGTCGCAAGCCCCTCGATCCACCAGGCCTCGGGCTGCAGGTCCTCGCGCATCGGCACGATCATATCCGCGCCGGACAGGGCCTGTCCGATCGCCGCGATGTCGTCATAGGCGCGCAGGGCGGCCGAGAGCGGCAGCCAGGTCTGAGCCACCGACAGCGCCTCGTCCCGCCTGCCGCGCTGGGACAGGGCGACCGCCTGGAGGATATCGCGCTCCCCTTCGCCCAGGGTCGGGCAGCGCACACAGCCGACATCCCGCACGGTCGTCGCTTCATGCAGGGTGATCATCAGCAGCCGGTCGACCGAGTCGGTCACGTCCTCGGCCTCGATCGTGGCGAAGCCGCAGCGCAGCAGGTCGCGTGGGTCCAGCCGCGCCTTCACCGACTGAACCCAGTGCCGGATCGCCCAGACGATCAGGGCCTCGCCGGTGGTCAACCGGCAGATCGGTGTCCGCGCCGCAGACGGGCGGCGGTGAGCGGGTCGGAGTTCGGTGAGGTTGGCCATCGCAGAAATCCCTTGTTGCGACCGGTTCTCATTTGTAGATACTGAAATTGAGAATGAGTTGCAACAAGAAGGCGCGTCTCATGTCGATTTCCCTGATCCTGAGCCTAGTCACCCTTGCGTTGCTGCTGGCCACCGCCGGATGCGGTGTCGCCATCGCCGTTCTTGAACGAAAAGGCGCCGTCCCGGAATCCGTCGAGCGGGTCTTCATGGGCCTCGCCGGATCCGGGTCGGCGGTGCTCGTCTGTTCCGTGGTGCTGATCCATCCGGCGACCGGCGGCGATACCGCCTACCAAGTGGCCCTGCCGGCGGTGGCCGGCATCGCCATGGCCGCCGAGATCGATGCCTCCGAGCGTCCGGCATGCGTTCCCCTCGTCGACGGACCTGCCTATGATCGCGCCCAAGCCCGATTTGAAGGCGACGGCGCACAGGGAGAAAGCGGCCATGAAGTTTCTGTATTTCGATCACCCGGATCTCGGTGACTGGCGGCTGGGCGTTCTGTCCGGCGATGGCGTGGTCGATGTGACCGATGCCGTCGCGCATCTGCCCCACCTGGACAACCGGGGCCTGATCAATGCCGTGATCGCCGCGTACGACGAGACGAAGGGCGCGATCGAGTCGGCCGTCTCCTCCGGCAGGCCGGTGGCGCTGGACAGCGTCACGATCCGGCCGCCGCTGCCCCAGCCGCGGCAGATCGACTGCATGGCGGTGAACTACATGGAGAACGGCACCCTGACCGAGAAGCCGCTGATCAACGGCTTCCACAAGTCGCCCAGCGCGATCATCGGCACCGGCGGCACCATGGTCCTGCCGGACGTGCCGGCCGACGTGTTCGAGGGCGAGGCGGAGCTGGCGCTGGTCATCGGCAAGCGCTGCTCCAATGTCTCGGCTGACGAGGCGATGGACTACGTCTTCGGCTACATGAACTTCATCGACGGCTCGGCCCGGAATCTGCCGCCGGCCGGCAACCAGTTCTTCCAGGTGAAGTCGCGCGAGACCTTCGCGCCGATCGGCCCGTACCTGGTCACCAAGGACGAGGTGGCGGATCCCAACAACCTGGACGTTCGGCTCACCGTCAACGGCGAGACCCGGCAGTCTTTCAACACCTCCGACATGGCGCACAAGATCCCGCGCTGCATCGAGTGGCTCAGCGCCATGCATACGCTGGAGCCGGGCGATATCGTCGCCACCGGCACCAATCACCGGGGGCTCAGCCCGTTCATGGACGGCGACCGGATCGAGCTTGAGGTGGCCGGCATGGGCGTGCTGAAGGTCTCCGTCAGCGACCCGCTCAAACGCACCTGGGGCCGCGACAGCCGCCTGCAGCACAAGGAGAAGGGGCTGTCGGGCCCGTATACGCCGCAGCTCACCGGGAAATACGCGAAGTAGGGCATGGGGCGAGGGTTGCCTCTCTTTGCCTCCAGAAAAAAAACCGGACACTCCCCGGCCTTGTGTCGGGGGCTACTCCCAGAAGCGCATCGACGCTCATGAGTGTCCTGCATCGCTAGCCGCGCATGGCCGTAGGTCCCGGCACAAGGCCGGGGAGTGAGTTTGAGGTAAGGGGGAAGAAGAACCGCTTCCCCACCTCGGAACCGCCCCGGCCCGATCGCGTTGAGTCTCACATCGACAGGCCCGTTCTTGTTCTTCGACGTGCGCGGGCCATTTCTGCCGCAGTCCCAACGCCTATCGCACCGCAGCACACGCGTGGTGGCACTTTGCTGTGGAGCCGATATGCTTGATATCATCGCGTGTTAGCCACCCTGAAGGAGTTCTCATTGGAGATCCTGGCCGGCGACTATCATCGCCTCGGCGCCCATGCCGACCGCGACGGGGTGAGCTTCGCTGTCTTTTCCGAGAACGCCGCGCGGATCGAGCTCTGCCTTTTCGATGCCGAAGGCAATGAGACCGAGAAGCTTGACCTCCCGGAGCGCAGCGGGCCGGTCTGGCACGGCTACCTGCCTGGCCTGAAGGCCGGCACGCGCTACGGCTATCGGGCGCATGGCGGCTACGCGCCGGAGCGCGGCCAACGCTTCAACCCGAACAAGCTTCTGCTCGATCCCTATGCCAGGGCCCTCGACGGCGCCTTCGTACAAAGCGACGCGCTGTACGGCTTCGACGTGCGGGCGGCCGACGAGGATCTCTCCTTCGACGGCCGGGACAGCGCGCCCTTCGTGCCCAAAAGCGTGGTGCTGGATCCGGCGGCCCCGGCGGGGGCTGGGTCGCGCCCGCGCACGCCCTGGGCCGACAGCATCATCTACGAGGCCCACGTGAAGGGCCTGACCAAACAGTTCGAGGCGGTCGACGCCCCGCTGCGCGGGACCTATGACGCGCTCGGCCACCCCAAGGTGATCGAGCATCTGCAGGCGCTGGGCGTGACCGCCGTCGAGCTGTTGCCGATCCAGGGAATCCTGGACGAGGGGTTCCTGGCCGATAAGGGACTGGTGAACTACTGGGGCTACAGCCCGATCGCCTATTTCGTGCCCGATGCCCGCTATGCCGGCCCGTCCGGCGTGGAGGGCTTCCGCGAGGCGGTCAAACGGCTGCACGACGCCGGGATCGAGGTCCTGATGGACGTGGTCTACAACCACACCGGCGAGGCCGACCAGCGCGGCCCGACGGTGTCGTTCCGCGGCCTCGACAACGCCGCCTATTACCGCCTGCAGCGCGGGCGGCCCCGCTACTACGCCGACGACACCGGCTGCGGCCATACGCTGAACACCGCCCATCCGTTCGTCACCCGGCTGGTGCTCGACAGCCTGCGCTACTGGGTCGAGCAGATGGGCGTCGACGGGTTCCGCTTCGACCTCGCCACGGTGCTCGGCCGCGAGGAGAAGGGGTTCGAGGCGAGCGCCGGCCTGTTGGACGCCATGACCCAGGACCCGGTCCTGTCGGGTGTGAAGCTGATCGCCGAGCCTTGGGATATCGGCCCGGGCGGCTATCGGCTGGGCGGCTTTCCGTTCCCCTTCGCCGAGTGGAACGACCGCTATCGCGACGAGGTGCGCAAGTTCTGGCGCGGCGACGACCACGGCGCCCATGGCCTGGCGGCCCGGCTGCTGGGCTCGGCGGAGCTGTTCGACGAGGGAGGGCGCCCGGCCTGGAGCTCGCTGAACTTGATCACCGCCCATGACGGTTTCACCCTGGCCGACGTCACCGCCTATAACGAGAAGCACAACGAGGCCAACGGCGAGGACAATCGCGACGGCCACGAGGGCAATTACAGCGACAATTGCGGGGCCGAAGGACCGAGCGAGGATCCGCAGATCCTGGCGCGCCGGGACCGGCGGCGGCGCAACATCCTGACCACCCTTCTGGTCTCGCAGGGAACGCCGATGCTGCTCGCCGGCGACGAGATCGCCAACAGCCAGGGCGGGAACAACAACGCCTATTGCCAGGACAACGAGATCGGCTGGATCGACTGGCCCAATGCCGACCGGGACCTGCTGGCCTTCGTCCAGCGGTTGACGGCGCTGCGCAGATCCCATCCCGCCCTGCGCCAGGGCCGCTTCCTGCACGGCCGCGTCCGGGCTGAGGACGGCCAGCCCGATGTGATCTGGCGGGCCTTCGACGGCGGCGCCGTCAACTGGCGCGACCCGGGGCTGGGCATCTTCTGCCTGCGGGTGCGGGGCTCGGCCGAGGCGGCCAACCCGTCGCTGATCGACGACGACGTGTTCCTGGCGTTCAATGCGGGGAACCGCGACCGCTCCCTCGCCCTGCCCGAAGCGCCGGACGGACGGGCCTGGATCCGCTGCCTCGACACGGCGGCGCCGACCGAGGAGGAGCGGCCGGTGCGCGAGCAGGAATCCGTGACCGCGGAAAGCGTCGTGATCTTTGCCTTGAACCGAAACGGGACGACCGAATGACAGACACCGCCCTGGACGCACTCGCCGCCCATGCCGGTATCTTCGATCGCTATCGCGACCTCGCTGCCGTCGAGCATGTCGCCTCGGCGGACACCAAGCGCGCCCTGCTCGCCGCGATGGGCCTGGATGCGGATCATCCGGGCGAGACCCTGGGGCACCTGCAGGCCGAGGCGGCGGTCCGGTCGCTGCCCGCCGCCGTGGTCGTCAGGGCGGGCGAGCCGGCGGACCTGAGGATTCAGGGTTGGGACGTCGAATGGCGCCTGGCCCCCGATCCCCGGACCGCCGAGCGCCTGCATGGCGGCCGTTCCCAGGAGGGTGTGATCGCCCTGCCGGCCCTGGCGGTCGGTCTGCATGTGCTCATCGTCCAGGAGCGACAGACCCTCGTCGTCGCGGCCCCCGACGCGGCTCCGGATCTGGCGGCGCGGGGCCTGGCGGCGCCGAGATGGGGGGTTACGACGGCCCTCTATGGTCTGCGGTCGGACGAGAACCTGGGCATAGGGACCTATCGCGATCTCGGGGCGGCCGCCGAGGCGCTGGGCAGGCAGGGTGTGGATTTCCTCGGCATCAATCCGGTGCATGCCCTCGGGGCGGCGTCGGGGACCATCAGCCCGTATTCGCCGACCCATCGCGGCTTCCTCAACACCAGCCACATCGCGCCCCTGGACGATGCCGAGGAAGGGGCCGATCTGCGCGCGCGGCAGCAGATCGACTACGCCGGCGGGCGGCATGCCTTGGACCGGCTGCTGCGTGAGCAGCATCGACGGATGGACACCGTGGCGGCGGAGGATTTCCGCGCCTTCCGTGCGCGGTCCGGCGCGGCGCTGCAGGATTTCGCCACCTTCGAGGCCCTGTCCCTGGTCCATGGGGCGGACTGGCGCGCCTGGCCGGAGACGCTGAAGCATCCGACCGCCTCGGCCGTGCTGCGTTTCGCCGCCGAGAACGAGCGCGAGGTCGAGTACCACGCCTATCTGCAGTGGCTCGCCGACAGCCAGCTCGCCTCGGCCCAGCGCAGCGCCAGGTCGGCGGGGATGGCGCTCGGCCTGTATGTCGATCTCGCCATCGGCGTCCGCCCGGACGGGGCCGAGGTCTGGGGCGAGCCGAATTCCTTTGCCCGGGGCGTGTCGCTCGGCACGCCGCCGGATCAGTTCAACGCCAAGGGGCAGGTCTGGGGTCTGGCGCCGATCTCGCCGCTCGGATTGCAGAACGACCTGTTCCGGCCCTTCGTCGACGCGATGCGCGCCGTGGTCGGCCATGCCGGCCTCGCGCGGATCGATCATGTGCTCGGCTTCATGCGCTGTTTCTGGGTGCCGGAGGACGGAACCCCCGGCGCCTATGTGCGCTATCCGACCGATCTCCTGCTCGCCCTCACCAAGGTGGAGGCGTTTCACGCGGGCTGCATCATCATCGGCGAGGACCTGGGCGTTCTTCCGGAGGGTCTGCGCGACCGGCTCGCCGAGTCGCGGCTCTATGGCTGCTCGGTCGCCCAGTTCGAACGCGATCCCGACGGCGACCTGACAGACCCGTCTGAGTACCGCACCGCGACTCTGGCCAGCTTCTCCACCCACGATACCCCGACGGTGCGCGGTTTCTGGCAGGGGTGGGAGATCGAACGGCAGCAGGCATTCGGCCAGCTCGACGCGGAGGCCGCGGCGGGGGCCCGCCAGCGGCGGGACTGGGACCGCAGGCGGCTGCACTGGCTGGTCGACGGCGCCGCGGACGAGCCGCCGCAAGACCTGGACGCGGCCCATGTCGCCCGTCTTCACGCCGCCCTCGGGGACGGCGCGTCGGACCTGATCGCCGTGCAGCTCGACGACGTTTTCGCCCGGCTCGAGCAGCCCAATTTTCCGGGAACGGTCGACGAATACCCGAACTGGCGCCTAAAATGCCCCGTGGCGATAGGGGATCTGGAAGAAGTCCCCGCCTTGGAACCCGTGCGGCGCTCGGTGGAAAATCGCCGAGCGCGCGATAGATAGACAAGCGGGCGGGAAACGCAGCAGAACGAGACGGGTACGGATTCCACCGGCCGGCCGGTGGGGTTTCGGATATCGCAGGTGATAGCGAAGGGATACTTCATATGCATGGATTGCAGGCCCTGGCTCGGGCGCGGACGGCGTCCGGAGATCTGGAAAACGCCATCCACGACCACCTGCTCTACTCGATCGGCAAGACCACGGCGGCGGCCTCCCTGGCGGACTGGCGCATGGCCCTGTCGCGGGCGGTGCGGGATCTCGTGGTCGATCCCTGGTTCGAGACCACGCGTCGGATCTACGCCGAAGACCGCAAGCGGGTCTATTACCTCTCCATGGAGTTCCTGATCGGTCGGCTGCTGGAGGATGCGGTTCTCAATCTCGGCATCGAGGACCATGCCCGCCGCGCCATGTACCGCTTCGGCGTGAACTACGACGAGGTGGTCGACGACGAGCCCGACGCCGCCCTCGGCAACGGCGGTCTGGGCCGGCTGGCGGCCTGCTTCCTGGACAGCATGTCGACCGTCGGGGTCGCCGCCTACGGTTACGGCATCCGCTACGAGCATGGCCTGTTCAAGCAGCGCTTCCGCGAAGGCTGGCAGATCGAGCAGCCCGAGGACTGGCTGACCCAGGTGCATCCCTGGGAGTTCCAGCGCTCCGAAAGCGTCTATCCGATCGGCTTCGGCGGCGAGGTCCGCCAGAAGGAGGACGGACGCACGGTCTGGGAGCCGGCGGAGACGGTTCTTGCGGCCGCCTACGACACACCGGTGCCCGGCTGGCGAGGCCGCTGGGTGAATACCCTGCGCCTGTGGTCGGCCCAGGCGACCCAGGTCTACGACCTCGAGCCGTTCTCGCGCGGCGACTATCTGGCGGCGGCGGCTCCGGCGGTGCTGGCCGAGACCATCAGCCGGGTGCTCTATCCCGACGACAGCACGCCCCAGGGCAAGGAACTGCGCCTGAAGCAGGAGTTTTTCTTCACCGCCGCCTCCCTGCGCGATCTGGTGCGCCGGTTCGTTGCCCACCACAAGGACATCCGCAAGCTGCCGGAAAAGGTCGCGGTCCAGCTCAACGACACCCACCCGGCGATCGCCGGTCCGGAACTGGTGCGCATCCTGGTCGACGAGCATGGGCTCGAGTTCGACGAGGCGTTCCTAGTGGCGCGCGGATGCCTGCATTACACCAACCACACCCTGATGCCGGAGGCGCTGGAGCGCTGGCCGGTCGACCTCATGTGGCGCGTGCTGCCGCGCCACATGCAGCTCATCGAGCGCATCGACGAGGCCCACGCGGTCTCGACCCATGCCGCCAACCAGCCGCGGCCGGACAGCGTGAAGATCATCGACGGCGGCAACGTGCGCATGGGCGACCTCGCCTTCATCTCCGCGCGCAAGGTCAACGGCGTGTCGGCCCTGCATACCGACCTGATGAAGCGCACCGTCTTCCGCGACCTGCACGCGCTGCATCCGGACCGGATCGTGAACCAGACCAACGGCGTGACGCCGCGGCGCTGGCTCGCCGGCTGCAACCCGGCGCTGGCCAGCCTGCTGACCGAAGCGGTCGGGCATGGCTGGGAGACCGATCTGGAACAGCTCAAGGTCATAGCCCCCCTGGCCGACGATGCCGGCTTCCGGACACGCTTCTCCAAGGCCAAGCAGACCAACAAGGACTTGCTGACGAAATACCTGAAGGCCAAGCTGGACATCACCGTCGACCCGACGGCGATGTTCGACATCCAGATCAAGCGCATCCACGAATACAAGCGCCAGCTCATGAACATCCTGGAGGCGGCGGCCGCCTGGAACGAGATGAAGCGCAACCCCTCGGCCCCCTTCGCGCCGCGGGTGCGGATCTTCGGCGGCAAGGCCGCGCCCGGCTATGCCATGGCCAAGCTGATCATCAAGCTGATCAACGATATCGGCCGCACGGTGAACGCCGACGAGGAGACCCGGGACCGGCTCGCGATCGTCTATCCGCCGAACTACAACGTCTCCATGGCCGAGGTGCTGATCCCCGCCGCCGATCTCAGCGAGCAGATCTCCACCGCCGGGATGGAGGCGTCGGGCACCGGCAACATGAAGTTCGCCATGAACGGCGCGCTGACCATCGGCACCCTGGACGGCGCCAATGTGGAGATCCGCGAGCGGGTCGGCGACGAGAACATCTTCATCTTCGGCAAGACCGCCGACGAAGTCACCCAGTCGCGCGAGCAGGGATACGACCCCTCGGCGGCGATCGCCGCATCGCCGCGCCTGGCCGAGGTGGTGGAGCAGATCGCCTCGGGGCTCTTCTCACCGGAGGACCCGGAGCGCTATCGCGCGCTGGTGGACAATCTGCGGGGCCATGACTGGTTCATGGTCTGCGCCGACTTCGACGCCTATTACGCGGCGCAGCGCGAGGTCGATGCCGCCTGGGCCGACAAGAACGCCTGGGCCAGAAGTGCCGTCCTCAATACCGCCCCAATGGGGTGGTTCTCTTCCGACCGCACGATCCGCGGCTACGCGAAGGACGTCTGGGAGGTGGACGCGCGGGTGTAACGCCCGCGGCGTCGACCGTCCGCCCGCCTCGACAGGCGGAGACGTCGACCTGACAACAGACGGCAAAGCGGAGATCCATGACCGACGAGACACAGCTCATCGATCCGACCACCGCCGCCGATATCGCCCGGGGAATCTTCCCGGATCCGTTCTCGGTTCTTGGCATCCATCCGCAGGACGACGGCGTCGTCGTGCGGGCCTTCCTGCCCGGCGCCGAGCGCGTCGAGCTGATTTCCGGAACGTCCGGTAAACCGGTAGCCGACCTGGCGCCCGCCGGGGCGGAGGGGGTCTTCGCCGGCAGACTCGGCAGCCATCCCGGCCCGTACAGCCTGCGCGCCCATCGGGGCCAGGATACCTGGGAGGTGGTCGACCCCTACGCCCTTCCGCCGGTGATCGGCGAGCAGGACGAATACTACCTCTCCGAAGGCAGCCACCTGCGCCTGTGGCAGATTCTCGGTGCCCATCCGATGACCCACGAGGGCGTGGACGGTGTGCATTTTGCCGTCTGGGCGCCCCATGCGATGCGGGTCTCGGTCGTCGGCGAGTTCAACGCCTGGGACGGCCGCCGGCATGTGATGCGCCGGCGCGGCGCCACCGGTGTGTGGGAAATCTTCCTGCCCGGCATCGAGGCCGGCACCCAGTACAAATACGAGATCCGCGGTCCCGGCGGGAAGCTGCTGCCGCTGAAGGCCGATCCGATCGGCTTCGGCTCGCAGCATCCGCCCGAGACCTCCTCCATCGTGCGCGACCTGCGCGGCTATGGCTGGCCTGACGGGGAGTGGATGCGGGACCGCGCCGCCCGCAACCGGGTCGACGCTCCGATCTCCATCTATGAGGTTCACCTGGGATCGTGGAAGCGGCGCTGGGAAGAGGACGGCCGCATGCTGTCCTACAAGGAGCTGGCCGAGGAACTGGTGCCATACGTGGCCGAGATGGGCTTCACCCATATCGAGGTGATGCCGATCTCGGAATTTCCGTTCGACGGTTCCTGGGGTTATCAGCCGGTGGGGTTGTTCGCGCCGTCAATCCGTTTCGGCCGTCCCGAGGAGTTCCGCGATTTCGTCGCCGCCTGCCACGCCCACGGGCTCGGCCTGATCCTCGACTGGGTGCCCGGCCACTTCCCGAGCGACCCGCATGGGCTCGGCCAGTTCGACGGCACGCCGCTCTACGAGCATGCCGATCCGCGCGAGGGGTTCCACAAGGACTGGAACACCCTGATCTACAATTACGGTCGGCGCGAGGTGTCGAACTTCCTGATCGCCAACGCCCTGTACTGGCTGGAGGCGCACCACGCCGACGGCCTGCGGGTCGATGCCGTGGCCTCCATGCTGTACCGCGACTACAGCCGCGACGACGGCGAATGGGTGCCCAACATCCATGGCGGGCGCGAGAACCTGGAGGCGATCGCCCTGCTGAAGCGGATGAACGAGGTGGTCTACGGCGCCGACAGCTCGGTCATGACCATCGCCGAGGAATCCACCGCCTGGCCCGGGGTGACCCGGCCGACCAGCGAGGACGGGCTCGGTTTCGGCTTCAAGTGGAACATGGGGTGGATGAACGACACCCTGGAATACATGAAGGAGGATCCGGTCCACCGGCGCTATCACCACTCGAAGATGACCTTCGGGCTGCATTATGCGTTCAGCGAGAACTTCATCCTGCCGCTGAGCCATGACGAGGTGGTGCACGGCAAGGGCTCGCTGCTCGGCCGGATGCCGGGCGACCGTGGGCAGCGCTTCGCCAACCTGCGGACCTACTACGCCTACATGTGGACCCATCCGGGCAAGAAGCTGCTGTTCATGGGCGGCGAGTTCGGCCAGGCCAAGGAATGGGACCACGACGCCGAGCTGGACTGGGCGGCGCTGGAGTCCGGCGATCATGCCGGGTTGAAGACACTGGTGCGCGACCTGAACCGGCTCTACCGCGATCTGCCGGCCCTGTACCGGCGCGACGCGCGCGAGGACGGCTTCGGCTGGATCAACGGCGGGGCGGAAGCGGAATCCGTGATCGCCTGGGCCCGGTACGGAGAGCAGGGGGACGCCCCGGTGGCCGCCGCGTTCAATTTCACGCCGATGCCGCGCCCGGGCTGGCGCCTCGGCGTTCCGGCCGGCGGAAGCTGGAGCCTGCGGATCAACACCGACGCCACGGCCTATGGCGGGAGCGGCGCGCCGGTGCGCGAGACGGCGGACAGCGAGACCATCCCCTGGGACGGCTTCGCCCAGTCGATCGTCGTCGACCTGCCGCCGCTGTCGGGCGTGGTTCTGGAGCACACGGGGTGAGCGGGATCAGCGGTAGAACTGCATCACGCCGATGATGTGATCCGCCCGGCGGCCCGTGCCGCCCAGGGGCAGCAGAAGGCGGGTGTAACTTCGGATGTCGCCGAGAGAGGTCATCGCCTCGGTATTGGTGATCAGCACCGCGCAGCGGTCCTCGGCGCAGCGTCGATGCTCGTAAAGGGTCTCGTCGAGGCTGGTGCCGCCCATCAGCTCGCAGATCGACCGGCCCTTCATCCGGACGGCGTAGCGGCTGGCGATGGTCTCGCCGACCAGACGGAATCGAAAGTCGCCGTCCTCCACCTCAAGCAGCAGGATGTGCTCCAGCAGCGCCGGTATGTCGATGGGGTCGACGTCGGCGCGCTCGGGTATCGGCCGCTCGCCGCGCCACTTGTGCCAGGCCTTCAGCAGCGCCAGCGCCCTTGCATGCGTTGCCAGATCGGTCTCCGCGCTTGCGGGATCGAGGATCTGCAATCGCTCCTGACGAAAGCGTCCTGTCGCCTGTCTTATCGGTCGGGACATCGGCTTACATCCAAGGGAAAAGGGGCGGCAGGCACATCTCCGTGTCTCCGGCTAGCGGCTGGCTCGTCCCGCTCGGTCCATCGACGGACTGACGCAATCGGCGGAGCCGAAGCGTACATCCGCAAGTATGAGGGATCCGTTAAGGCTGATCGTATGTCGGTCGACCGGCCTCAGGCAATGCCCCGGGCATCGTCCTCATCGTCCACCAGGCCTTTCGCCATGGCGTCTTCCAGGTCGCGAACCCTCGACCACAGGGCGGTCTTGGTTTCGATCGGCAGGCTTTCCAGCGTCTGCTGACAGAGGATCAGGCTGAGGTTGTCGTTGTTCTCGATCGCACTGGCGAGGTCCGAATATGCGGAGCTCTTTCGCCCGAGCACCTCTGCGATCGCCTTCAGGACAACGTTTTTTCTAGACATTCCAGGTCCCGCCCGACGCCGGAATCAGCGCGGGTGAACCTTAGGTGATTCGAGGCCGAACCGTCCAGGCGGCTGGTTATCGTGTGAGAAAATTCACATCCATTCGGAGGCGGATTGCCGGGCTACGTCGCCGCTCTAGATTGTGTTTTAATCAAAAACACTAGCAGTCTCGCGTACCAGGGAGCGACCCGACCGGCATGAAGATCTTCCGACGACCTGACACGCCCTTGCCGGTGGGCGTCGCGGAACGACGCGAGGAACGGCTGGGCAAGAGGCCGAGCGTGCGACTGGAGACGTCGGACCGCGATCTCAGCCCGCTGGCCGCCGCGCTTCTTGCCTATTGGCAGTCCAGCCGACGCGATGGCGGCGTCCCGGACCGGGGCGCCTTCGACCCCCTGCATCTGACCAGGTGGCTTGGATACCTCAGCGTCTACGAGTACGAGCCGGATCGGGACGATTTCCGCAACCGGCTCGAAGGCACCTATGTCGGCAATCTTACGGGCGAGAACTGGACCGGCCGGCGCGCGTCGGAGGTCGATGCGCGGTTCGGCTCGAGTTTCCTCGCCGACCTGCGCCAGGTTCGTGACCGTCGCGAGCCGACGGCACATCTGATCAAGGTCTTTCAGAAGGATTTCAGCGTCACCGAACGGGTGCTGCTGCCGGTCTCGACACGGCCGGGCGGAGACGCCGATCAGGTCTTCGTCGCGATCTTCTCCAACGGTGTCCGGCCCGCTCAGAAGGCCTGACAGAGATCCGCATGAATTAGAGCAGATCGTGCGGTGACGGGATCGCTTCGTGATCGCGTCAGCGTGCGTGACTCTGCTCTATCTCATTGTTTTAGAGACAAATTCACCGACCGTATTGAATCATGAAAGGATTCAATATGGTCGGATTTGGCTCTGGGATTCCGCGTCGATCCCGGCGGCACGCAGCCGCGCGCGCATCGGGCCGAGGTGGCGGGCGTAGCGGCGCCAGGACCCGATCGCCTGGGTATGGATCGGCTGTCGAACCTGCTCGACGCTGGCCGTGCGCACGATCCGCCGCGTGTTCGCGAAGTCGAGGCAGCGGTCGTCCCAGGGCAGGCCGCAATAGTCCAGAAGGGCCCGCGCCACCGTTTCGGGATCCGCCACGAGGGTCTCGTAGGACAGGGTGAACACGCCCCCGGGCCGGCGCTCCTCCCAATGGGTCATGAACCGGTCGTAGATGCCATAGAGTGCGGCGACCTCCTCCTGATCGTAGGCATAGTGCAGGCCCCAGCCGACAAAATTGTGCCGGAAGATCGAGAAGCAGGTGTCGAGCGGACTGCGTCGACAATGCACGATCCGCGCGCCGGGAAGCGCCGACCAGATCGCCGGGACCATCTGGAAGTTGCCCGGCGTCTTGTTCACGGTGAACGGCCGGCCGCTCGGCTCCAGGGAGGCGACGTATGCCTCGCCCACCGCGTGCCAGCCGGCGGTGTCGAGCCGCCGGGCGCCATCGGGAAAGCCGTCCTGGAGGTTGTCCCGCTCGAACCCGCGGAGCATCGCCAGGCGCAGGTTCTGGATCTCGCCGGCGCCATGCACCATCGGGTGGCTGGCGAGGATCTGCTCGACCAGCGTGGTTCCGGATCGCGGAAGGCCGACCACGAAGATCTGGCCGGTGCCGGGCCCCGAGGTCGCCGTCGCACCGGCGCCGCCGACCGCATCGAAGGCCTGCCCGATGCGGTCGAAATAGCGCTGATCGGCGTCGGTGGCGTAAGTGAGCTGGCCGCGCACCAGGGCGTTCGCCTGGGCGAGATGCTGAAAGGCGCCGTCGGTGTCGCCGAGGTCCTCGCGCACTTTGAAGAGGGCGAAGTGGACGTCGGCACGCTGGCGCGCCGGCAACTCGGAGGTGCTGGCCAGGCGCATCAGATCGCGGACCCTGGCGTCCTCGCCGGTATGGCGGGTGATCCGGGCGAGACTGTAGTGCGCCGCGGTGTTGGTGGGCATCTGGACGATGGCCTGCCGGAACGCCCGGCGCGCCGCGTCGGCCTGCCCGGACTCCAGGAGCCGGGTGCCGAGGCGCAGGCTCGCCGCCGGGCCGGGGGCGAGGATCGCGGCGCGGCGACAGGCGGCCACCGCTTCGCCGATCCGGTACCGGTCGATCAGCACGTCCGACAGCGCGAGCAGGGCGGGGGGGCTCGGCAGCAGCTGGATCGCGCGGCGCAGCGCCGTCTCTGCCGCGTCGAGCCGGCCGAGCTGACGCATGCCCTGGGCGAAGGTCAGCAGCCCGCGCGGGCTTTCCGCCAGGCTCAGGGCGTCGCGGTAGGCCTGCTCGCTGGCGATCAGCCGCTCGGATTCCAGAAGAAGAGAGGCGCGGGCGAAGGCGATGTCCGGTCGGGTGGGGCTGTAGGCGAGGGCCTTGTCCACCTGGCCGAGCGCCGCCGCGGTGGCGCCGAGGGCGGCCAGCACCATGGCCGACCCGAACAGCGCGTCCGTATGGGCCGGCTCCAGTCTCAAGGCTGTTTCGTATGCGGCCAGGGACGGTCTGAGCCGACCCGCCGCGTGATGGGCACGCGCCTGGGCCAGCGCATCCTCAAGGGCAGAGGCCTTAGCCATGGGGCGGCCGCACATGTCTGCCGACGGGTCGGCTGAGCGGCGATGCAAAGACTGACAGTGGCGTGCTCTCAAAAGATGCGCAGCCACGATGGTGGCTTGCGGTATCTCCTTAAATGGCGTCGGAGGGGGATACTCGACAGTGGCGTCTTCCGTGGCATTCCGGAATTTCTATCGTTCCGGTGGAGAGGGAAAGCGGCTGCCGGGGTCGGCTTTGACAGCCGCCGGGGGGGGCGGTTCCATAATCGGCGGCAATGGATACAACTCTGGGCACTGCCGCCATGCCGCATTCCGGGTCTCCGAACCCTCCCCGTTCCAGCCCGCCGCTTCGGCCCCGATAGCGTCATGGCTGACCAGCACTATGTCGCGGAGACCCGCCGACTACTTCAGATGGCCGAGATAGAGCAGACCCGCGCGCGCTAATCGGCCAGGCAGTCGTGCAGGGTCCGGGCGATGCCGCGGATCAGCGCGGGGTACATCCCCGGGCCGTCCTCAAGGGCGCTGCCCAGCGGGTCCAGGGTGGCGATCTTCGCGTCGCTGCCCTCCACGATCACCTCGGCGATCGACGGATCGAACTGCGGCTCGATGAAGACGCAGACGAAGCCGTCCTCCTCGATCTCCTCGCGCAGCTCGGCGATCCGCTTCGCGCCCGGCTTGATCTCCGGGTTGACCGAGATCGCCTCGCCCTTTGCCAGACCGTACCGCGCCTCGAAATGACCGAGCGAGTCGTGGAAGGTCAGGTAGGGCTTGAACCAGACCGGCTCCAGGGTCGCGGTGACCTCCTCGTCGAGACGGCTGAGGGCGGCAATCGTCTCGGCGGCGTTGGCGGCGAAGGTGTCGGCGTGAGCCGGCATGGCCGCGCTCAGGGTGCTGGCGATCACCGACACCATGGCGCCGGCATTCGACGGATCCAGCCAGATATGCGGGTCATGGGCGCCGTGATTGTGGCCGTGCTCGTCCGCCTCCTTGTGGCCGTCTTCCTCTTTGTCCTCGGCGTCGTGCCCGTGGTCATGGTCGTCACCGTCGGCGAAGCCGCGCCGGGTGATGCCCGGCGCGGTCATCATCGTCTCCACCGTCGCCTTGGCCGCCAGGGTCTCCAGCGGATGCTCCAGCGCTGTCTCAAGGTCGGGGCCGATCCAGAAGACCACCCCCGCCTCCTCGAGCTTTCGGGCGTCCGAGGGTTTCAGGGTGAAGGTATGGGGGGAGGTGGTGCCCGGGATCAGCAGGGTCGGTTCGGCAACCCCCTTCATCACGGCGGCGACCAGGGAATGCAGCGGCTTGATGGTGGCGACCACAGAGGGCTCGGCCCAGGCGGGGGTGGCGAAACCGGCCAGAAGACCGGCCAGGATCGGGGCGGCGGTGAGGGGGTTCCGCATCGGACTCTCCGAAATGTTATATTATAACGTTGCGCTCAGTCGTAGCCGCTGTCATATCTCCGCGCAAGAGGGAAGCGAAGGGTTCACCGATGGCTAATGCCGCCAGTCTGCCGGATGTCTCGCATGCGCCGGATGGGCCGCTCGTCCGCCTGTCGGGCGTCGGCGTGCACCGGGCCGGACGCTGGCTCACGCGCAATGTGGATCTCGACGTCCGGCCGGGGGAGATCGTCACCCTGATCGGCCCGAACGGGTCGGGCAAGACGACGACGGCCAAGGTTGCGGCGGGGATCGTGCGGGCCGATGAGGGGCGGGCGGAAACCCGTCGCGGGCTTCGGATCGGCTATGTGCCGCAGAGGATCCAGATCGACTGGACCCTGCCGATCACGGTGCGCCGGCTGATGACCCTGACCTCCCGACATTCCGCCGCGGAGATCGCGGCGGCACTCGACGCGGTCGGCATCGCGCACCTGGCCGAGGCCGAGGTCCAGTCGCTGTCTGGCGGCGAGTTCCAGCGTGCCCTGCTGGCCCGGGCCATGGTGCGCCGGCCCGATCTGCTGATCCTGGACGAACCGGTGCAGGGCGTCGATTTCACCGGCGAGGTGACCCTGTACGGCCTGATCAAGCGCATCCGCGACGAGTCCGGCTGCGGCATCCTGCTGATCTCCCACGACCTGCACGTGGTCATGGCGGAGACCGACACGGTGGTCTGCCTGAACGGCCATGTCTGCTGCCGGGGCACGCCGCAGACCGTGGCGGAGAACCCGGAATACCTGCGGCTGTTCGGCGGCCGCGCGGCGGGATCGCTGGCGGTCTACCGGCACCAGCACGACCACACCCACCTGCCGGACGGCCGCATCCGCAACGCCGACGGCTCGATCACCGACGGCCATGCCCATCACCATGACGGGCACGACCACGGTCATGCGCACGAGGGGCACGGTCAGGGCCATGCTTGACGATTTCTTCGTGCGCGCCCTGCTGGCTGGGATCGGCGTCGCGCTGACGGCCGGTCCGCTGGGCTGCTTCGTGGTGTGGCGGCGCATGGCCTATTTCGGCGACACCATGGCCCATGCCGGCCTGCTCGGCGTCGCCCTGTCGCTGGTGCTGCAGGTCGCCCCGGTCTTCGGCGTCTTCGTGGTGGCGGCGACGATCGCCGGCGCGCTTCTGCTGCTCGACCGGCGCGGGGCCTTGTCGACCGACGCGCTGCTTGGGCTGCTGTCGCATGGGACCCTGGCGGTCGGGCTTGTGCTTGTCGCGCTGATGACCTGGGTGCGGATCGACCTGACCGCGCTGCTGTTCGGCGATGTGCTGGCGGTCGGGGTGACGGACATCGCGCTGATCTGGGCCGGGGGCGCGGTCGTGCTGGCCGGGCTGTTCTGGTTCTGGCGGCCGTTGCTCGCCGACACCGTGCATCCGGACCTGGCGGCGGCCGAGGGCATGCACCCGGAGCGGGCGCGGGCGGTGCTGATGCTGCTGATGGCGCTGGTGATCGCTGTGGCGATGAAGGTGGTGGGCGTGCTGCTAATCACTTCGCTGCTGATCATCCCTGCGGCGGCCGCGCGTCGGCTGGCGGCGACGCCGGAGGCGATGGCGGTGCTGGCGGCCCTGACCGGCGTGCTGGCGGTGGTTCTCGGCCTGTTCGCCTCGCTGCAATGGGACACGCCTTCGGGGCCGTCGATCGTGGTGGCGGCGATCCTGCTGTTCGGGGCGGGCCTGGCACTACCGGCACTCCGCCTGGGCCGGTAGGGCCGGGGAGTGCGAGTTTAGAAGGAGCGGCCGGTGCACGGGCCGACTCAGTCGGTTCCCACCATCACGACACGAAGCACCCTTCCAGCCGGCCGGTATCGGCCTCGCTGTTGTCGTCGAAATACCCCTCCCGGGTCGCCTCGCCCCGGTCCGAGGTGAAGCGGACCCGGACCCGGCCCTCGGCGATCTCGTCGGTGGAGACGACCGTCGGCACGAAGCCGGCGGTGTCGTCCAGGTCGATGGTGAAGCCGAAGCTGTCGCCCGGCGCGAAGCGGCTGAACCGCAGGGTCAGCAGGCTGTCGCCGTCGGTGACGTCGCTGCGGTCGGCGATGACCTCCGTGCCGGTCGCCTCCTCGAACGGCTGATACACGCTGAGCCCGGCACCGCGTTCGGTGACGTCGAAGATGACCCGCCCGCGCGACGGGCCGAGATCGATCTCGACCTCGGTGACCGACCAGCCGGGATCGCTGGTGTTGGTCAGGGTGAAGCGGTCCGCCGGCGCGCCCTCGCTGAAGGTCGCCACGAGACGCGGACCGCAGGCATCGGCCAGCGCGGTGCCCGGGAGAACCAGCAGGCAGAGGCTCAGAAACAGGCGCATGCGGCCCTCGCGATCCAATCCGGCTCTCAGCTAGATGGATCGACCGGCGCGCCATGCAACCCCATTCGCGGTTATGGTAGTGCCCCGGGTATGACCGTCCGCACTACCGCCGCTCTGCCTTGGTTCGGACGCCGCTCAGCCGGCCTTGATCCGGTCGACGAAGGTCGAGACCTGCGACTTCAGGCCCTCGAACTCGCGGTTGAGCTGACCGATGGAGTCGGACACCAGACTCACATCCGCGCCGGTCTCCCGGGACAGGCCGCTGACAGACTGGATCGTCGATACCGTGCGCTCCACGCTGGTCGCGGCCTGCTGAGCGCTCTCCGAGATCTCCCGCGTCGCCTGGCCCTGCTGGTCGATCGAGTCGGCGATGGTCGTTGTGATCTCGTCGACCTCCCGGGTGGACTCGGCGATCATCCGGATCGCATCCACCGCGCCGGAGGTCGCCTCCTGGATTGAGCGGATCTGCTCGGCGATCTCCTCGGTCGCCTTCGCGGTCTGGGTGGCGAGGCTCTTCACCTCGGACGCCACGACGGCGAAGCCCTTGCCGGCATCGCCGGCCCGGGCCGCCTCGATGGTCGCGTTCAGCGCCAGCAGGTTGGTCTGCTCCGCGATATCCTGGATCAGGGCCACCACATTGCCGATCTTCTCGGCGCCGGCGGCCAGGCTCTCGATCTGCTCGTTGGTGGCCTGCGCCTTGGCGGTCGCATCCTTGCTGGTCCGGGCCGACTGCTCGACCTGGCGGTTGATCTCGGCGATCGACGCGCTCAGCTCGTTGGCGGCCATGGCGACCGCCTGGACGGCGGCGTTGGTCTCGTCGGACATGGAGCCGACGGCGTCGGTCTCCGACACCATGCGGGAATTGCTGGACACCAGCCGGTCGGCGGTGCCGCTCATCTCGTTCGCCGCCGAGGACACGCCGTTGACCACCGAGCGCACCGAAGCGTCGAACTCGTCGGACAGCTTCACCATCGCGGCACGCCGTTCGGCGGCGGCGGCCTCCTGGGACTTCTCTTGCTCCTCGCGCAGGCGCTCCACCTCCCCGGCGTTGCGCTTGAACACTTCGACCGTGCCGGCCATGGAGCCGAGTTCGTCGGTGCGGTCGGTGAACGGAATGTCGGTGTCCAGCTTGCCGTCGGCCAGCGTGGTCATGGCCGTCGACAGGCCGCTCAGGCCGCGGACGACGCTGAGGGTCACCCAGGCGATCAGCGGCAGGATCACCAGCAGGCCGACCACCGCCATGATGACGGACATGGTCCGGGCGTCGTCGACCGCCAGCTGGCTCTCTTCAAGCCGTTGTTCCAAGGCGGTGTTCGCCCGGTCATACACCGTCGTTAGGGCGGCCGCGAACCGTTCGCCGGCACCGTCGATCACATCGTCGATCTTCGCGAAGGCGGCATCGTCGGCATTGGAGGCGATCGCCTCGGTGAGGTCGACCTTGATGGCTCTCGCCAGGGCGGCGAAATCGGCGTCCAGGGTCGAGGCCTGGCCGCTTTCGCCGATCTCCCCGGCCAGGGTGGCCACCGTCGGAATGCTCTCGGTGATGAAGCCGGTCGTGTTGGCGATGATCTCGGCCCGCTCCGGCTGGATCTGCCCTTCGGCCTTGTCGATGATCGAGTCCATGGCGGCTAGAAGCAGCTCGATATTGGCGAGCCGGACATCGGTGAGCACCGCGACCTTCTCCCGCATCGCGCTTACCGCCGCCGTCTTGGTCTTTACGGTGTCGGCCGAGTTGAACTGGATCGCGCCAAGGGCGGCGATGACGATGACGACCAGCGCCGCCAGAACGACCATGCGGCTCTTGAGGGACCAGCTTTTGAGATTGAGCATGTCCACCTCCTTTCGATGAGGTGAACATGGTTAAGGGGGCATCCGTTAATATGAGATGAATTTGGTGCAAAGATTGCCGTCGGGCAAAGCCCGACGGGGTGTCGCCGGTCGCGACACCCCTTGTGTCGGGGCCGCCTTGAGCCGCCGGGTCAGGCTCCGAGCGCCTTCACCATGACCTCCGAGAAGCGCCGGGTGAAGGCCTTCGGGTCGCTGACCGGCTCGCCTTCCAGAATACGTGCCTGCTCGAACAGCAGGTGGGCGGCGTCCTCGATGCCGTCGGTCCTGCCGTCCTTCACCAGCTTCGCCAGACCCTTGATCAGGGCGTGGTCCGGATTGACCTCCAGCACACGCGGCGCGGCCTGGTCGAGCTGCTTATGTTGGCGCAGCATCCGTTCCAGGTTCATGTCCATGTCGGTCTCGTCGGCGACGAGGCAGACCGGGCTCTCGGACAGACGGTCGGTGGTACGCACGTCCTTCACGGTCGCGCCCAGGGCCAGCTTGACCGAGACGATCAGGCCGTCGACCAAGCCGGTATCCTTCGCCTCGTCGTCCTTGGTCTCGGCGTCGGACTCCTTCTCCGCGTCGCCCGACTTGATGGCGGCGAGGTCGGCGCCGCCGCGGGTGATCGACTTGAGCGGCTTGCCCTTCACCCCGTCGAACATGGTCTGGACCCAGAACTCGTCGATCGGGTCGGTGAGGAACAGGACCTCCACGCCCTTCTTCACGAAGCCTTCCAACTGCGGCGAGGCCTTGGCGGCGGCCTCGTCCTCGGCGGCGATGTAGTAGATCGCCTCCTGGCCCTCCTTCATGCGCTCGATATAGCCGTCCAGGCTGGCCAACTCGTCGCCGGCGGTGGACTTGAAGCGCACCAGGTCGAGCAACGCCTCCTTGTGCTCGGCGCCATCGGCGTACAGCCCTTCTTTCAGTACCGCGCCGAAGTTGCGCCAGAACTCGGCATAGGCCTCCGGTTCCTTCTTCGCCTTCTTGGCGAGGTCGCCTAGCACGCGCTTGGTCAGCGCCTTGGAGATGGTGGCGACCACCGGATTGTGCTGCAGCATCTCGCGGCTGACGTTGAGCGGCAGATCCTCGCAGTCGACCACGCCCTTCAGGAAGCGCAGCCAGGAGGGGACCAGGCCTTCGATCTCGTCGGTGATGAAGACCCGCTTCACGTAGAGCTTCACGTGATGGCGGCGCTCCGGGTGGAACAGGTCGAACGGGCGCTGCGACGGCACGAAGAGCAGGCCGTGGTACTCGATCCGGCCTTCCGCCTTCCAATGCACCGTCATCCACGGGTCGTCGAAGGCGTGGCCGACGTGGTGATAGAACTCCTTGTAGTCGTCGTCGGAGATCTCGCTCTTCGGGCGGGTCCACAGGGCCGAGGCCTGGTTCAGGGTGTCCTCGTCCTCGCCCTCCACGAACACCACCGGGAACGGGATGTGGTCGGAATAGGTGCGGACGATGGTCTGAAGCCGCTGCTTCTCCAGGAACTCCTTGGCGTCCTTCTTGAGATGCAGGGTAATGATGGTGCCGCGGGTCGCCTTCTCCGCCGGCGCGACGGTGTATTCGCCGAGCCCGTCGGAGGTCCACAGCCAGCCCGTGCTCTCGCCGGCCTTGCGGGTCAGGACCTCGACCTTGTCCGCCACCATGAACGCCGAATAGAAGCCGACGCCGAACTGGCCGATCAGGCTGGTGTCCTTCTTGGCGTCGCCGCTGATCTCGTCGACGAAGGCCGACGTACCGGAGCGGGCGATGGTGCCGAGATTGTCGTGCAGCTCGGCCTCGGTCATGCCCACTCCGTTATCGGAGAGGGTCAGCGTCTTCGCCTTCTCGTCGGCGGAGATGCGGATCTTGAAAGCGCTGTCGTCGGCGGTCAGATCCGGATTGGAGATCGCCAGAAAGCGGAGTTTGTCGCAGGCATCGGCGGCGTTGGAGATCAGCTCGCGCAGAAAAACCTCGCGCTCGCTGTAGAGCGCGTTGGCGACGATGTGCAGAAGCTTCGAAACTTCGGCTTGAAAAGATCGTGTTTCGGCAGCCATGGCAGTGGGTCCGTTGTTGCTATTGTCGACTGTCAGGACGGGACCGAGATATGGCCGATGGGTGACGTCTGCAAGACCTTCTCTGTGCCGGCGCCCATATGTGTTATGCCGAAGCCTGCATAGACCCGAGCCCGTTGTAGATCTCCCCCATGGTTCTCGCCTCGCCCGCCGCATCCGTCACGGCCGTCCTCGGCCCGACCAATACCGGCAAGACCCATCTTGCGATCGAGCGGATGCTCGGTCACCGCGACGGTGTGATCGGGTTTCCGCTGCGTCTGCTGGCGCGCGAGAACTACGACAAGATCGTCGCCCGCAAAGGCCACCGCGCGGTGGCCCTGGTTACCGGCGAGGAGAAGATCATCCCGCCGGACGCACGCTATTTCGTCTGCACCGTGGAGTCGATGCCGTTGGATCGGGCCTTCGAGTTCCTGGCGGTGGACGAGGTACAGCTCGCCGGCGATCCGGAGCGCGGCCATGTCTTCACCGACCGTCTGCTGCATGCGCGCGGTCTCGAGGAGACCATGCTGCTCGGATCGGAGACGATCCGCCCGCTGCTCAAGCGCCTGGTGCCGGAGGCCCGGTTCGAGACCCGGCCGCGCCTGTCGGAGCTGAGTTATTCCGGCCTGTGCAAGATGACCCGCCTGCCGCGCCGCAGCGCGGTGGTCGCCTTCTCCGCCGCCGATGTCTACGCCATCGCCGAGGTCGTCCGCCGACAGCGCGGCGGCGTGGCGGTGGTCATGGGGGCACTGAGCCCGCGCACCCGCAACGCCCAGGTGCAGATGTACCAGGAGGGCGAGGTCGACTATCTGGTGGCCACCGATGCGATCGGCATGGGCCTGAACATGGATATCGACCATGTGTTCTTCGCCTCGGACCGCAAGTTCGACGGCCGTTTCCCGCGCCGGCTGCGCGCCGCCGAACTGGCGCAGATCGCCGGACGGGCCGGCCGCCACATGAACGACGGCACCTTCGGCGTCACCGGCAACTGCGCGCCGCTGGACGACGAGGCGGTGATGGCGATCGAGAGCCATACGTTCGATCCGCTCAAGCAGCTTTCCTGGCGCAACACCCGACTGGACTTCTCCACCATGCGCGACCTGAAGCGCTCGCTGGAGGTCTGGCCGGAGCACGATTTCCTCTCGCGCAAGCGCGACGGCGAGGATCACGAGGCGCTGGAAGCCCTCTCCCGGACGGAGGAGGTGGCGGCGCGGGCGAACGGTCCGGCCCGTATCCGACTGCTCTGGGACGTCTGTCAGATTCCGGACTTTCAGAAGCACCTGACGGAAAGTCATGCACGCCTCCTCGCGCAGGTGTATCTTTACCTGACCGACGCTGAGGAGAAGCTGCCGAGCGACTGGGTCGACGGCCAGATGAGCCGTTTCGACAGGACCGAGGGCGATATCGATACCCTGATGGGACGTATCGCACATATCCGCACTTGGACCTACATTACTCACCGAGGGGACTGGATTGACGATGCCGGTCACTGGCAGTCTAGGGCGCGCGCGATCGAGGACCGGTTATCGGACGCGTTGCACCAGCAGCTCACTCTAAGGTTCGTCGATCGGCGGTCGGCGACTCTGTCGCGGAAGCTGAAGGGTGGTAAGGAGGATATATTGGCGGGCGTATCCGGCGACGGGACGGTAACGGTCGAGGGGCATCGTGTCGGGCATCTGGAAGGGTTCTCCTTTCAGCCCGACGCCGCGAATACCGAGGAAGAGAAGCAGGTGATGACGGCGGCGCGGCGCGTCCTTCCGGACGAGATCGCGCGCCGGGTCTCCCGGCTTGAGAGCGATCTGGACGAAGTCTTCCGTCTGGATGGTCATGGCGTGTTCTTCTGGCGGGGGACCCCGGTGGCCGATCTGGTCGCCGGCGACGTGCCCTGGCGCCCGGATGTGCGCGTGCGCGAGAGCGACATGCTCGAGCCGCCGCAGCGCGACCGGGTGCAGAAGCGCCTGCGCACGTGGCTGGAAGTCCATCTGGAGGCGGTTATCCCGCAGCTGCTGCAGCTCGCCCGCTCGGATCTGTCCGGCGGCGCGCGCGGCATCGTCTTCCAGGTGCTCGAGGGCCTGGGCAACGCGCCGGCCGAGGGCCTGCGGCCGATGGTCAAGGAACTGGACGATCAGGGCCGCAAGGATCTGGCCCGGGTCGGTATCCGTCTCGGCACCGAGAATCTCTACATTCCCCAACTGCTGAAGCCGAAGCCGGTCGCCCTGCGAGGCCTGCTCTGGTCCGTGTTCCACGGTCGCTTCCCCGAGGAGGGACTGCCGCCGGAAGGCCGGGTCCAGGTGGTGCGCCGGCCGGAGACGCCGACGGAATACGACATCGCGCTGGGCTACCAGCGGCTCGGCGGCCGGGCGATCCGCATCGACATGGTCGAGCGCATCGCCGCCCTGATCCGTCAGGCGGCCCGCAACGGCCCGTTCGCGATCAACCCGGACATGCTGTCGCTGGCCGGTGTCGATCACGAGACCTTCACCGCCATTCTCAACGACCTCGGCTACCGCAAGGTGGGTGAGCGTCCGGCGGAACAGCCTGCGGCGGAACAGCCGGTGGCGGATCAGAGCGCCGCGCCGGAAGATCAGGCGGCGGTCGCGGATACGGCTGCCGAGGAGCCCACACCGGGCGAAGCGGCCGAGACCCAGCCTGTCGAGACCCAGTCTGTCGATACGACCGCCGCCGATACGACCGCCGCCGATACACCGGCGGCTCCGGCCGAGGTGGAAGGGCCGGAGGCCGGATCCGAGCGCGCGGATGCCGAGGCGCCGGAAAGCGTCGGCGCGCCGACCCCCGAGGAACCCCCTGCCAGGGAACAGCCCGCGGACGCCGCGCCGACCGAGGTGCGGCCGGAAGCGGCGGAGACCCCAGCGGTCCCCGATGCGGCTCCAACTGCGGATCCCGAGGCCACGACCCCCGCGGAACCGGTCGACGCGGCGGCTTCCGACGTCGCCGCCGAGCCGGCATCGCCGGACGATGCCGCGGAGGTCGCACCGGAGGCGGAAGCCGAGCCCGTGGTCATGGTGCCGCTGTTCGCGCGCCGCCGCCGCGAGGAGAACCGCCGCCCCCGTCCGAACCGGAACAAGCAGCGCCAGGGCGGCAACCGGCAGAACGTGGCCGAGGGTGCGCCTGCCGGCGAGGCCCGCGCCGACGGTAGACCTGCTCAGGACAGGCCAGCCCAGGACCGGCAGGGGCAGGACAGGCAGGGGCAGGACAGGCAGGAGCGAAGCGGGCAGGGCAAGCGGCCCGACAACCGCTCGTCCCAGGGCAAGCCGCAGCACGGCAAGCCGGCCCATGCCCGTCAGGGCGAGGGTGACGGCCAGCGCTCGGATCGCCGGCGTGGTGGCGGCAAGGGCCCGAACCGGCGGGACGGCGACCGCCGCGGCCGGGACGACCGGCCCCGGGTCCATACCGCCGAGCCGGAGCGCCGGGGCGAGATCGATCCGGATTCGCCCTTCGCCGCTCTCGCAGGCCTGCGCGACGCGATGCGCAAGAAGGACGGATGAGCGGAGACGACGCGTCCGCTCCCGACGGCGCCGAGAGCCAGCGTCTCGACAAGTGGCTCTGGTGCGCGCGGTTCTTCAAGTCGCGTTCGCTCGCCAATGCGCTGCTGGCCGCCGGGCGGCTGCGGCTGGACGGCACGGTGGTGTCGAAGGCCCACCAGAAGGTGCGGGTCGGCGCGGTACTGACCTTTCCCCAGGGGCCGCATGTGCGCGTGGTGAAGGTTCTGTCCCTGGCGACCCGGCGCGGGCCGGCACCGGAGGCGCGCACCCTGTACGAGGATCTGGCGCCGATTCCGGAACGCAGTGCCGACCCCGCGGACGCCGCGCCGCTCAGGGCGAGCGGCCCCAGCCGGGACAGGGGGGCGGGTCGGCCGACCAAGCGGGACCGGCGGGCGATCGAACGTCTGTTGGACGATAACGGCTCGGGCCGCTAGCCTCCGCGCGACACCGCGCCAGGGAGGTTACGCATGTCCACCACATCAGCGCCCATCGATGTCGACCGGGCCCGGGCCGAGACCCGGGGCTGCGAGGGCATGGCCCACCTGAACCATGCGGGCTCCTCGCTGATGCCGATCCCGGTCGCCGATGCGCTGATCGGCTGGCAGCGCGAGGAGGAGTTCCGCGGCGGCTACGAGACGGTCGACCGCTATCAGGACAAGCTGGACAACTTCTATGACGCCACCGCGCGCCTGCTGAACTGCGGGCGCGACGAGGTCGCCTTCATCGAGAACGCGACCCGGGCCTGGGACATGGCCTTCTATGCCCTGGATCTCGGGCCGGGCGACCGCATCCTGACCACGGAGTCGGAATACGGCTCCAACATGATCGCCTATCTGCACCGCGCCAAGCACACCGGGTGCGAGGTGGCGATCGTGCCGAACGACAGCCACGGCCAGATCGACGTGGCGGCCCTGGACCGCATGGTCGACGAGCGGGTGAAACTGATCTCGATCAGCCATGTGCCGACCGGCGGCGGGCTGGTGAACCCGGCGGCCGCCGTCGGCAAGGTCGCCCGCAGGCACGGTGTGCCCTACCTGCTGGACGCCTGCCAGTCGGCCGGGCAGATCCCCCTCGATGTCCGGGAGATCGGCTGCGACTTTCTGTCGGCGACGGGGCGCAAATACCTGCGCGGGCCGCGGGGGACGGGGTTCCTCTACGTGCGTGGCGACTGGATCGAGCGTCTCGACCCGCCGCTGCTCGACCAGCACGCCGCGGAACTGATCAACGAGCGCGAGTACGTGATGCGCGGCGACGCCCGCCGGTTCGAGAACTGGGAGTGCCATTTCGCCGGCAAGGCCGCCTTGGGGGTGGCGATCGACTATGCCCTCGGGTGGGGCGTGGAGGCCATCCGCGACCGGGTGCAGCCGCTCGCCCAGGCCCTGCGCGACCGCCTGGCCACGGTGGACGGTGTCGAGGTGCTGGACGAGGGGGCGGAGAAATGCGGCATCGTCACCTTCCGCAAGGCGGGCGAGGAGGCCGATGCCATCAAGCGGCGCCTGAAGGCCCATCGCATCAATGTCAGCGTGTCCGGCGACAGCGGCGCCCGGGTGGGCTACGACCGCCGCGGGATCGGCACTGCGGTGCGGGCCAGCGTCCACTACATCACCCTGGAGCGGGAGATCGACGATCTGGTGCGCGCCCTCGGCACTGCCGGGTGACGCCCGTCAGGGCACGATCGATCCAGATCGAAGCGATCCGAACCGATCGTGCCTTAATTCATTGAAGATGGAGAAAAATTACTCGATCAGACGCCTCTATCCGACCGTGATTGGGACTAGGCTGCCATCGGCGCCCGGATCGGCGGGTCGGCCCGCTCGAAGGTGAGCGTGAGCGACCGTGCGCCGCCGTCCCCGGTCTCCACGGCGACGGACGCTCCGGCGCTGAGCGCGAGCGAGTTCACCAGCGACAGGCGCAGCGCGGCGGGCGTGGAGGACGGGAAACTCTCCTGCGGGGCCGAATCGCTCAGTTCCGGCGGAACGTCGCCGGACCCCCAGGGCAGGTCGCTGGCGATGGTCAGCACCGCGCGGTCGGCCGTCTCCGTCAGGCTGACGTCGATGCGTCCGGCGGGTTCGTTGGTACCGATCGCGACCTGCAGCGCGTGCAGGATGATCTGCTTCAGGGAACGCTCGTCCGCGACCGAGACATGTGTGTCTGTGCCCGAGACGGCGACACCGACCAGAGTCCCGCAGCGCTCGGTGTGGAAATGGCTCAGCCGGACCGCCTGGCCGACGGCGGCGCCCAGATCGACGACCGCGCGGGCGACATCGCGGTTCTCCGGATCGGCCTCCTGGGCGCTCAGGTCCAGGATCGTCTGCAGGGTCGTCATCAGGTCCTCGCCGCTGTTGCGGATGCCGCTTGCATAGTCGCGGTAGCGGTGGCTGCCCAGGGGGCCGAGCGCCTCGGTCGTCATCACCTCGGCGAAGCCGATCACGTGGTTCAAGGGCGTGCGCAGGTCGTGACTCATGCCGGCCAGAACCTGGAACTTGCTCCGGTGACCGCGAACCGTTTCCTCGCGCTGGGTACGGGCAGCGTCGAGGGCGGTGTCGAGGCGCGTCACCGTTTCCTGGACATTGGCCAGGAGGATGCCGGCCTCGTCGTCGTAGCGGGTCGGCAGCGACGGGACCTCCCCGTCCTCCATGTAGGCGCGCAGGGCGGACGCCGCCCGGGTTACCGGCGCCAGAAGGAAGTAGAGCATGGTCATCGTCGCCACGGTGCCGACCAGGGTCGCCGCCAGCAGGGCCACCAGAACGCCGATGGTGTCGGACAGGGCGATGTCTGCGGACAGCAGAATATACGCAACCGCACCAATCATCGGGATATGCACCCCGACGAAACTGACGGCCAGGATCTTCACAAGATAGATGCGGGGCAGGGGAAGGCGGCTCATCCAGTCATAGAACTTCATGGAACCAGTCGCTTTGTCTAGAAAGGTTACGATCAGCCCTTCGTCCGAGCCCCATAACCGAAGCCGGCTGATGTCGCTTGCGCGTCAGCCATCGGGTCGAAATATCCATGAGGATACGGGGAGCAGCGAAGGCATGACCAAGGGCGTGCGGGAGAACTGCCTCCCCCGAAACCCTTTATACGCGGTGATGTGCGGAACGGATCAGCCGCGCAGGACGACGCACAGATTGTTCGCCGGCATTTCGTGAATCGCGGTCGGTGCCAGGCCGGCCTCGGCCGCCGCCGGCAGGACGTCCCGCTCCAGATCGCGGATTCCCAAGCGCGCATCCTGGCGCCGCAGGTCGGCGTCGAACGCGGAGTTGCCGTCGCTCATCGATCGGCCGTCCCGGTGAAACGGGCCGTAGAGGATCAGCGGCGCACCGGGCGCAAGCCACCGCATAGCCCCGGCGAAGATCCCGAGCGCCACATTCCAGGGCGCGATATGGATCACGTTGACGCTCAGCATGCCGGTGAACGGGGCGCAATCCGCCACGGGCCAAGCCTGGGCGTCCGCGGACGCGTCGAGCGCGCGGGGCGCCATCGGACGCGGCGCCGGCGGCGGCAGGACGGCCGTCCAGGCCGCGATGCTGTCACGACGCTCCCGGGTGGTCTCCGTCGGCAGCCAGCGGCGGGGATGCAGCGCCTGGATGAAGGCGGCGGCATGGTGTCCCGTGCCGGAGCCGATCTCCAGCACCGTGCCCGTCGGCGGCAATTCGGCTTGGAGGATGGCCAGGAGCGGCCGGGCGTTGCGCCGCGCTGCCGGCGCGTCCATGGCGCCATCGGGCGTCTCGGCCGCGATCACCGCATCGAACCCGATCCCGCGGGCCGGGGTCTCCCGACCTGCGTTGCCGGGTGTTGAGGGGGCTGACGGATCCATGATTGCAACCTATGTACTCACGATCCGGCAACGGGGAGCGCCGGAACCGGGATGAGTATGACCCGGTCGCAAACTCGGAACCAGAATGGAACTCGCCCATGCTCGCGCGCCTGAAGGCCTTCATGAACAGCATCGATGCCGGCGGCGCACCCTCTGCCGCCCCGAAAGACGCCCTGGCGACGGCCGTGGCGGTCCTGCTGGCGCGGGCGGCCACCCTGGACGGTAGCTTCGAGGCGCAGGAGCGCGCGGTGGTCGCCGACCACCTCTGCAACCGGTTCGACGTGTCCCGAGAGGAGATCGACCGGACGCTGGACGAAGCCGTGAACTCCGCGGACGAGATGGTCGATCTCTACGGCCTGATCCGAACGGTCAAGGATCGTATGGACGAGGAAGGGCGGATCGATCTCATGGAGGCCCTGTGGGAGGTCGTCTATGCCGATGGCGAACTCCACGACTACGAAGGCCAGCTCATGCGGCGGCTTTCCGGGCTGTTGTACGTGTCCGACCGGGAGAGCGGAGAGGCGCGAAAACGGGCGCTCGCAAAGCTCGGTCTTGAAGTTGGTTGACCGGCTACGCTAAAGAGCCACGTCAACCGCGCGCCGGAGACCCGCATGACCTACATCGTCAATGAGAAGTGCATTAAGTGTAAGTACACTGACTGTGTTGAGGTCTGCCCCGTCGATTGTTTCTACGAGGGCGAGAACATGCTGGTCATCCACCCGGATGAATGCATCGACTGCGGCGTGTGCGAGCCCGAATGCCCGCCCGAGGCGATTCTGCCGGATACCGAGCCCGCCGCCGAGAAGTGGCTGGCCTTGAACGCCGAGTACGCCGATATCTGGCCGAACATCACCCGCAAGACCGACCCGATGCTGGACGCCGACAAGCTTCAGGACGAGGCCGGCAAGTACGAGAAGTATTTCTCCGCCAACCCGGGCGAGGGCAGCTGACCGGCATCAATTTCCACGACGACTTTCGTCCGCGACTTTAAGACTCCGGTCACAAATATCTGATCTAATGGTGGCGTCGGTTAAGCTCGGGCCCTGCATGCGCATGCCTGCCTGTAAGCTACCATTCGCCGCGTTTTTGTGGTAAGGTTCACACCATCGCGCTGGTCGAAAAAGCCGACGAGGACCAGTGCACCCCCGCAAAACGTGGGACCATCTACGAAACGACCATATGTTTCGACCGTCTCTCGTGTTGATCGCGTGGTAATCGGCTGTTTGGGGAAGTCGATCCTTTGGATCGGCAAGTGATTGTTGTCTGTGTGTGGTGGGAGCAATTTCGGTGGCTAAAGAGGGCGGAATGGCAGAAGACGTGGAAAAATCACCCATGACAAAAAAGAACGAGTTCAACACTGGCGATTTTGTCGTGTACCCGACGCATGGTGTGGGCCTGATCAAGGGGACGGAGACCCAGACCATTGCCGGGACTGAACTTGAACTGCTTGTGATCGATTTCGAGCAGGATCGCATGACCCTGCGCATCCCCCTGACCAAGGCCAAGACCAGCGGTCTGCGGCGCCTGAGCAGCCGCAAGCAGATGGATGCGGCGATCGCCAAGCTGAAGGGCCGGGCGCGCGTGCGCCGGACCATGTGGAGCCGCCGCGCGCAGGAATACGAGGCGAAGATCAATTCCGGCGATCCGGTGTCCATCGCCGAGGTGGTCCGCGACCTGCGCCGTTCCAGCAATCAGGCCGAACAGTCCTACAGCGAGCGGCAGATGTATCAGGCGGCGATCGACCGTCTCGCCCGCGAGTTCGCCAAGATCGAGAAGATCGACGAAGAGGCGGCGATCGACCGTCTCGAGAAGCTGATGGACGCGGCCTGATCCCGCCAAGGCAGCGCGAATCGGCCATTGTGATGCAACGGGCGGCCTTCGGGCCGCCCGCATGCGTTCCGGGGTGAGGCACATAGTATGCGAAGGCGTTCGCCCTCAACTCTGCCAGCGAAATCCTGCACTTAACTAGAATCCCGGGAATCGGAAATCGCGACTCGCGGTGGGGCTGACCGAGTGGTGCGTTGACGCGCGACTCGGAAATGGTATTGGGGTGGGATGACTCGTTCACCCGAGCGCGAGGCCCCCCCGGCCGTGACAACATCCTGTCTCCCCGCCTCCGACCGTCACGTCGATCTGTCCGGCGCCAGGCGCGTCTGGGCGGTCGGCGCGATCTTCGGGGAATCCGCCCTTCTCTGCGACCTGCACGACCGGATCGCCGCCCGCTTCGAGCCCGGCGACCGGATCGTCTATCTCGGCAATATCCTGGGCGGCGGCGACGTCCGGGAGACCCTGAGCGAGCTGATGCGGTTCCGGGCCCTGGTGATGGCGCAACCGCCCCTCTACCTGCCGGACGACATCGTCTGCCTGCGCGGCGCCCAGGAGGAGATGTGGCACAAGCTGCTGCAGATCCACTTTGCGCCGAAGCCGGCGGACCTGCTGCGCTGGATGCTGGACCGCGGTCTCGGCGCGACCCTCGCGGCCTATGGCGGCGAGGCCAGCCAGGGCTTCGCGGCCGCCGAGGAGGGCATGGTCGCCCTGACGCGCTGGACTAGCCGCCTGAAGGCCGGCGTGCACGCCTCGCCGGGGCACCAGACGTGGTTCGGACAGATCCGCCGCTTCGCCTGTACCGGCCCGGACGGGGTGCTGTTCGTCAACACCGGCATCGACCCGTCTCGGCCGCTGCTCGATCAGCGCGACGCGTTCTGGTGGGGCAGCAAGGGTTTCGAGCAGGCCGAGACGGCCGGATACGAGTCCTTCGCCAAGCTGGTCCGGGGCTACGATCCCCAGGGCGGCGGGCCGAAGGAAACCGACCGCACGCTGTGCATCGACAGCGGATGCGGCCGGGGCGGGGCGCTGAGCGCGGCGTGCCTGTCGACGGACGGACGCCTCCTCGACTGGGTCGAGGCGGTGCCCAGCGAGACCGTGGTCCCCCTGCGCGCGGCCCGCTGACGCGCAGAGCGCATCAATTCCGTCCCACGGATTTTCCACTCCGATCACGTTTGCTTGAGCGGCGCAGAACCTTGTGCAGCGCAGCAATTTTTTCATGTCAATCGGGTCCCGGATATGATCCGATTTCCGCTGAAGTGCGTATGAAAGGCTAAAAAGAACCGCAGTACGGGTGTCAGACACCAGCGGGTGCCAACCACACAGGGGGCGGCAATGGCCTATATCGACGACCCGGAGACCCAGCGCGCCAACATCGCCTTCATCAAGGCCTCGATGAAGGAACCGCTGCTGGAACGTGACCACGAGTTCGATCTGGCCCGCCGCTGGCGCGAGGAGGGCGACGAGCGGGCGCTGCACGAGCTGGTGCGCTCCTACACCCGGCTGGTGGTGTCCACCGCCAGCAAGTTCCGCAACTACGGCCTGCCCATAGGCGATCTCGTCCAGGAGGGCAATGTCGGCCTGATGCAGGCGGCCGCCCGGTTCGAGCCGGAGCGCGAGGTGCGGTTCTCGACCTATGCCGGATGGTGGATCCGGTCGGCCATCCAGGACTACATCCTACGCAACTGGTCGATCGTGCGCACCGGGACGACGGCGGCCCAGAAATCGCTGTTCTTCAACCTCCGGCGCCTGCGGGCCAAGATCAGCAGCTCCGCCAACGGCGGCATGACCGACGAGGGCCGCATGTACGTGGCGACCCAGCTGAAGGTCGACCGCCGCGAGGTCGAGGCGATGGAGATGCGCCTGTCGGGCCACGACCAGTCCCTCAACGCCCCGATCTCCGAGACCGGCGAGGACGACTGGCAGGATTTTCTGGCGGACGAGCGACCGAGCCCCGAGGCGGTGGTCACCGGCATGCGCGATGCCTCCACCCGCTCCAAGTGGCTGGCGGAGGCGCTGGCGGAACTGTCGCCGCGCGAGCGCACGATCATCGACCAGCGCCGTCTGAGCGAGGAGGGAGCGACCTTGGAAGAACTGGGCCGGGAGCTCGGCGTGTCCAAGGAGCGCGTGCGTCAGCTCGAGCACCGGGCGCTGATGAAGCTGCGCGACCGTCTGTCCCATCGCGTCGAGCGGACCGGCGACCTGTTGCTGGAGGCCTGATCCCGCCGCTACGAAAGCGGCCGAAGTCAGCCCAGATTGCCTCTCACGCCGAACGACGAGAGGAGGTGGGCATGACGCATCGCGCTACACGCGGCTCACCGCCGAACTGACCGCGTTCTGTATGGCATCGGCTGCGCGGTAGAGAGCGTCGTCGGCGGTGATGCCTACGTGATCGCCTGCCACCATCGGCGCGCCACCAGGATCGCCAGCAGGCCTTGCGCTGCGAGCGCCACGGTCGCCGTCTGCGCGCCAACGGCCTCGGCGAGGAAACCGAGATAGAAGAAACCGACCGGCCCGACACCGATGCACACCGACAACAGGCCGAGCAGGCGGGCACGCATCTCGACCGGGGCATGAAGGTAGACGAGGGTGGCCTGCATGACGCTGAACCCGGCGCCGCCGATGCCAACCAGCAGCAGGGCGCCGCCGGCCAGTGCCACCAAGGGCACCGTCGCGAACGCGATCAAGCCGGCCATGAAGAGGGTGACGCCGCCGACATAGACCCGTGTGTACCAGTGGGTGCGGGAAAACGCGGCGATCGTCAGGGCTCCGAGGAAGGCACCGACACCGTCGATCCCGGCCAACAACCCGACGCCCTCCGGCCCGAGATTCAGATGGTCCTTACCGAGCACCGGGATCATGCTGAGGCACGGCCAGCCGAAAATATTGAAGATCACGGTCACCATCAGCACGCCGGTCATCCGACGGTCGCCGCGCACCCACGCCAAGCCCTCCCGGACCCGCTGCAGCACCGGTGCGGTATCCGTGACGCCGGTCCGGCTGCGGATCCGGATGCGCAGCGCCGCCACCAGCGCGATCGCGTATAGCGCTGCCCCCAGCCAGAATACCCCGGCGATCCCGGCCGTCGCCAGGATCAGCCCACCCACCGTCGGCCCCAGCATGCGGCTGGCATTGTTGGTGCCGACGTCGAGCGACATCGCCGGGCCCATCCGCTCGGGGCCGACCGTGTCGCCGATCATCATCCGCCGCACCGGGTTATCCGTCGCCCAGCCCAGCCCGTTCACGAAACTGGCGACGGCCAGGTGCCAGACCTCCAGCAGGCCCAGGGAGCCGAGGATCGCGATGGCGAGCGAACTCGCCATCATCGCCAGCACCACGAGGATCAGTGCGCTGCGCCGCTCGAGCCGCTCGGCGACGGCGCCGAGGACGGCGCCGAACAGCCCCATCGGCAGCAGCCGCAGCATGGTCAGCATGACGACCAGGAATGCCGATTCCGTCGCCTGATAGGCGAATACCCCGACGGCCAGCATCTCAAGCCAGCGGACCACGAACACCACCAGCCCGACCAGCCACAGGCGCCGATAGTCCGGCTCTGCCAGCAGCCAGCCACGCCGGCTTCCCGCGGGTTGCCCCAAACCGCTTTCCTCCACCGCGTTTCTTATCGTTGGTCCAGGCGCACGCCGGGCGGTGTCACGGCGGGTCGCGTCGGCTCGAAGTAGATGCTCTGGCGGCGTTCAGGCCAAGACCTGAATCGCTGCTTCTACGTCGATGCTGGCAACGCCCGGCACGGCTGTGTTGCTGACGCTCTCGGTCGACGTTGCCCGATCCGACGAAGACGCTCGGGCCACCGACGCCAAACCTCTTCCCGTGGCGGCGGACGAGATTTCGGCCGATGGCGGATCAATTGGGCGGTCCGAATTTCTCGTCGCGCGCTTATCGTGAACGACCAATTCGGGCTGCAAGGAGCAATGCTGCGCGTGGCCGCTATGGGTCGCAAATGTCATGGCAGGGTCCGCGCATAGTATGTGGCTGATTGCCTTTGTTGCTGCGTAAGAGCTCAATACCGGCTCTGCAGAGACCGATGCTGTTGGAGGGAACGACGCTGATAGGCGATAACTTTTCTTCAGACGCTTTGGCCTTTATCGACCGGCGTTTTGGTCTCGCCGCGACAATCGAGCCGACAGGGGCCGGATAGAGTGCCAACCGAAGCCATCTCTAAGCATCGGACGAAGCAGAGACCAACGGGCCGACGCGGTGTTGTCGCCGTTCGTGCTTTCATCCACGGTTCCGTCGCGGCAGGGGACGTTGCGCTGCGATGACATCGATCCTCATCGTGACCGATGCCTGGACACCGCAGGTGAACGGCGTTGTCAGGTCGCTGGAAAGCGTCATCGGCGAGTTGACGGCGATGGGCGTGCGCGTCGAGATCCTCTCGCCGAGTGAGTTCCCGACGATCCCGTGTCCGAGCTACCCGGAAATCCGGCTCTCACTGACCCATAGACCCGCCGTGCGGAAGCGGATCCTGGAGCACGGGTGCGACCACCTGCACATCGCCACCGAGGGACCGCTGGGACTGCTGGCGGCCTCCGCCGCGCGGGGGATCGGCGTTCCCTATACGACCAGTTACCACACGCGGTTTCCCGAATACCTCGCGGCGCGCTGGCCGCTGCCGCTCCGATGGTCCTATGCGTGGCTGCGCCGTTTCCACAACTTCGGATCCGGGTGCATGGTGGCCACCGAGACACTCATGGAAGACCTGGAAGGACGCGGCTTTCGGAACCTGATGCGCTGGTCGCGGGGGGTGGATTCCGACCTGTTCCGCCCGATCGGCCAGTCGGTCCTGCCGGATCACCTGCCGCGCCCCATCTTCCTCACCATCGCTCGGGTCGCGATCGAGAAGAACATTGAGGCGTTTCTGGATCTGGCGCTTCCCGGCACCAAGGTCGTGATCGGGGATGGCCCCCGCCTAGCGCGCCTGCGACGGACATATCCGGACGTCGTTTTCACAGGTCAGAAGCAGGGAGCGGAACTTGCCGGGCTATGCGCCAGCGCCGATGTGTTCGTCTTCCCGTCCCGCACGGACACCTTCGGTCTGGTCCTTCTGGAAGCCCTGTCCTGCGGCGTGCCGGTGGCCGCCTATCCTGTCACCGGGCCGCGGGACATCGTCGGGGACAGCGGCGTCGGCGTTCTGAGCGAGGATCTTCGGCAGGCGGCCTTGAGTGCGCTGCGCATTCCAAGGGACCGCTGCCGCGAACACGCGCTTCGGTTCAGCTGGAGGCTGAGCGCGCGGGAGTTCCTGCAGAACGCGCTGGTCGCCGAGGCGGCGCACAGGACGGTTCCCGCTACGGTCTGACGAAGGAGATCTGGCGGACATCGATAAAGCCGCCTCGGAAGCCGCCCTCGCAATAGGCAAGGTAATAGTCCCACATGCGCCGGAAGCGGGCGTCGAAACCCTGGCGTTCGATGGCCGGCCAGTGGGCGTGGAACCGGCTGCGCCAGCAGGCGAGCGTCCGGGCGTAGTCCAGGCCGAAGGCTTCCTCGGACTCGATGTCCAATCCGTGCGCCCGGGCCAGGTCGACGAGGTGCCGCCGGGTCGGCAGCATGCCGCCGGGAAAGATATAGCGCTGGATGAAGTCCGGGTTCGCCCGATAGTCTGCGAACCCCTCTTCGGCAATGGTGATGACCTGCAGCGCGGCGCGGCCGCCGGGCTTGAGCCGATCGTGGAGCTGCCGGAAGAAGTCGGGCCAGTAGGCCTCTCCCACCGCCTCGAACATCTCGATCGAGGCGACAGCGTCGAACCGGCCGACGGCGTCGCGGAAATCCCGGACCTCGACCCTGACCCGGTCCGACAGACCGGCCCGCTCGGCCCAGCCGGCAGCATAGGCATGCTGCTCGCGCGACAGGGTGATCCCGAGCACCTGCACGCCATGCTCCTGCGCGGCATGGATCGCGAAGGAGCCCCAGCCGCAGCCTATGTCCAGAACCCGCTGGCCCGGCCGCAACCCGAGCTTGGCGGCGAGGCGGCGGTTCTTGGCCGCCTGCGCCGCCTCGAGATCCGCGGCGCCGTCGGAGAAGACGGCGCTCGAGTAGGTCATGGAGGGGTCGAGCCACAGGGCGTAGAAGGTATTGCCCAGATCGTAATGAAACGCGATGTTTCGGCTACTGCCCCGGCGGCTGTTGCGGTTCAGCCAGTGTAGGAGGCGGCGGGTCAGAATGCGCAGCAGCCCGTCCGGGTTTCCCTGGTTGAAGATATATTTGTTCCGCTCGAACAGCTCGATCACGGCGACGATGTCGGGACTTTCCACCGCCCCGTCCATATAGGCCTCGGCGAAGGCCAGGTGGCCGCCGACGAGGAACCGCTTCACGACGGTGCGGTCCCGCAGGTGAAGCACGGCGTCCGGGCCGGGGACGCCGCTGTCGAAGTCAACCCGCCGGCCGTCCGCCAGGGTCACGGACAACCGGCCGACGCCGAGGCGCTGCAACAGGCCGAACGCGGTGCGGGTCCAGGGGTCGAGCCCGGTAAGGCCGACCGAATACGATCCTGCGGCGCTCGGCACTGGGCCGCCTGTCGGTAAGTGCCGGTTCATGCCGTCAGCCTCCCGGCCGGCCCTGCGCGGCACGGACCTCCTGGGTGACGCTGCCCTCCCCATCGGTGACATGGAGTGGTTCGAAGTCGCGGGCGAATTTCGCGGCGAGGCGGTGGGTTGGACGATAGCTGACGCTCAACGGGTCGGTCATCGCGCAGTAGGTCCGCGGCGCTTCCCGCCATGTCTGGCGCATCTGCGACAGCGAGCCGACCCTCGGGATGCCGCCGAACCTGGTCAGCGGACCGAGCAGGCTCATCAGCGACTGCGCGGTGTCGAAGGAGGCCCGGCGCGACCATGCATGGCGCACGGCATGCCGGATGAGCGCCCGTTTCCGGCCGCGAAACCGCAGCAGATCGGCGAGATAGGGAACGACGTGCTCGAGCGGCTCCTTCGGCCATTCGACGAGCTTCTGTCCGTCGAGATCGCAGAGCCGAAGGTTCGGCATCAGGCGACCCGCGCACGCGGCTTCGTCGAAATAGGGCGTACCCAGGATCGGAATGGTGAGCGACAGCAGTCCGGGCAGCGGCGTGTCGGTATGGCCCAGCAGCGCGTCGATCTGCCCGTCCACCTCGGCAATCGTCTGCTGGGTGAAATCGAGCATCATTCCGTATTCGAAGTGTATCCCGTGCTCGGCGCAGACCCGCGAGACGGTATAGGGGTCGGACGACAGGCTCTGGCGCTTGTTATAGCTCTTCAGCACCGCCGGATCGAAGGACTCCACGCCGGAGAACAAAGCCTTGCAGCCGTTGGCTGCCACCAGGGCGAGGTTCTCCGGTCGTTTGAAGAAATCGCCGGTGACCAGCGCGCCCCAACCCCGGAACGCACCGCGCCGCCACCGGGTGCCGAGCAGGTCGACCCGCCGCTCGAAATCCTGGCGGTTGTTGCCGTAGAAATTGTTGTCCAGGACGGCCAGAAACAGGCGCCGCCCTCCCGCGTCCAACTGCCGGTCTATGTCGTCGGATGAATAGGGTTCGTAGGGCCGGCTCTCGCCGGTCAGCGAACAGAAGGCGCAGTTGAAGTTGCAGTTCTTGGTGGTTTCGACATAGCCGAGACCGGAGAGGCCTGCGGCCATGTCGAAGCGGGGGGCGGGCGCCTCGGCGCGAAAGCCCGACCCGAGCAGGTCGTCGATCAGGGTGTCGATGGACTCCACGTCGCCCTGGCAGACATGGTCGAAGACCTCCTCGCACAGAGCCGGAAGGGCGCGGGCGATCGGGCCGCCGATGGCGACGGCCACATCGGGTCGCGCGTCGCGGAAATAGGCCGAGAGCTGGCGGGCGCGATCGAAGGCGACGGTGAGGCCGGTAAGAATGACCAGATCCGGCCAGCCATGAACCTTCCGGTTGAGCAGGGCGCCGTGATGGACCTCGTCGTAGACCCGCACATCCGTCCGGTCGCGGCAGAACCTGCCAGCCAGATAATAGGGAGCCATGGCGCGGGGAACGAACCCGCGGGTGGGAGCCGCCGACCGCCACGGGTCGACATAGGCATTGACGATCAGAATTCTCGGACGCCTGCTCGGTGTCATATCGCTGCCCTGTCCCCGCGCGGCGTCCCGACGCTCAGACCTGATCCAACCCAGCGAAGATGCCGAGAACGAAGATAGCGTAAACGCCTATGATCGTGTGGGAAATGATCGGCGGCACGATGCTGCCGGAGCGCATGAACAGCCAGCCCCACAGAAGCGACGGCAGAATCACGGCCAGGGAGACGAGGGGATTGAGATGGGCGTGCAGCACGGCGAACAGGAGCGTGGCGATCCCGTTCGCTATCCAGCCGGCATAGCCGACAACCCCGGTCAGGAAGCTCTGCAGCGGCGCCTGAATGGCGCATCGGACCGCGAACTGCTGGAACAGGACGGATAGCAGATAGATCCCCAGGCCGAGCGCGTAGAGCTCGATACTGTCCACCTTGGTGCCGTCGTCCAGCACGAAGAAGCTGAACAGGGGCCGCTGCGCCCCGTCGGATGTGGCGGCGAGGGAGAGCAGCACGTATTTGAAGACGGTCATCGCCACGCAGAAACCGACCGACCAGACGACGGCTTCGACGACATCCCGACGCTTGGGGCGGATCAGGCCGACCGTCTGCGACGACGGCGTGATCCAGCGGTTGATCAGGAAGGCGATCACCACGAGCGTCAGAAGCGCGATCACCGGACCGAGATCGAAAAACCGCTCCCGCGCCAGTCTCTGCATCGGCTCCAGCATCAGGGTGAACACGCTGAAGATCGTCAGGATGGCAACGATGAACCGACCGGTCGCCGCACGTTCCACCTCCCGCCTGGCGGTCCTCTCCAGGAGCTCCACGCGCTCGCTTTCGTCGGAAATCGTCACCAGGACGCCGATCCGGTCGCCGGATCCCTTCCGGCGCAGCAGGACTGCGCGGACACTCAGGTGAAGCACGCCGTCCGGGCCGTCGAGGCTGATATTGGCGACATGGGGTCGTTCGGGTTGCCGGATCGCCTCGAGCACGCAATCGGTGAAGTCGTCCAGCCCCTCGATGGGCAGAAAGACCTCGGCCACCGTCCGCCCGACCACGTCGGTGGCCTGTAAACCGAAGATGGCCTCCGCGCCCGCGTTGAAGGTCGTCACCCGTCCTTCCGGGTCGATGGTGACGATGCCGTCCCGGGACGAGGCGACGATATCCTCGGTCATGGCTGTCGGCAGGACCTGGAGAGGGCTCGACCCGTTCATGCGATTGTCTCTTTCGCGCTGGTGCCCACCGAGGGTAGCGCCGTCCCACGCCGAGATCGACGGCTCCGTGCCAGCCGCGCATCCGGCGAAAGAGCAGGCCGGGTTTAGGTCCAACGTGAATGCAACGGGCTTTAACGGCGGCTGCCGGCTATTCGACCACCAGCTTGACCAGCATGCCCGGCTGAAGCTGGGCGTTGCTGTCGATACCGTTCAGCACCTGGAAGCGGGCGCGCTGCTCGGGTCCCTGCGGCATGCGGGCGGCAAGGCTGTCGATCGTGTCGCCCGGCTGAACCTGGACCACCTGCAGGCGCAGGGGCCGGTAGGACGAGGCTTCCGCCTCGCTCAGGCGCTCGAAGCTGTACGTGGTGCGACGCAGCTCTTCGTCGTTGGCGGCCAGCGTGCCGGCGCTGCCCAGGAAGACGAAGCGATACACATGGCTGCTGTCGGCGCGGATCGCGATCAGCCGGTAGTTCGCAACGCCCTGCTGGGTCTGGACCGCAGCCGCCGCGGTCGCCGCGTTCATGCCGTTGACGGTGATGTCCTGCAGGCCGGATAGCCGGGCATTCTGCGCCCAGCGCTGCAGGTACTGGGACATCGGCATGCCCGACGTCTCGCGTACCCCGTCGAAGACCATGGCCATCTCGTCGCCACGTCGGCCTTCGACCCGGTCGGAGGAATTGATCAGGGTGAAGCCCGGCGGGGCGACGAAGCGGAAGCGCAGGGTCGGATGGATGAAGGTCCGGTCGCGGATGAACCCTTCCTCCGGATCGTCGCCGTACAGCATCCCGTCGATCTGACGCAGATAGGGCTCGCGCTCCACCCGTCCCGGGGCCAGGGAGCCGGTCGCCTGCTGTGCCTCCCGGACCCGGTCAAGGGTGCGCGGGTGGGTGGCCAGCAGGTTGAAATCATTGGAACTGCTTTCCGCCCCCCTCAGCCGTGCCTGGAGGTCTGTCTGGGCGCCGAGACTGGCGAGGAACTGCGCCACGGCACTCGGCTCGTAACCGGCCGCCGTCATGTAGCGCAGGCCCAGGGAATCCGCTTCGAACTCGTTCTCCCGGCTGTAGCTCTTCAGATAAAGGCCGCCGCCGAGATTGGCGAGATCCGACAGGGCCCGCTGGCCGGTGACCGCGCCGAGCAGGCCGGCGCCCAGGCTGACCGCGACCGAACGGCTGTAGCGCTCGGCGCTGTGGCGGGCGGTGACGTGGCCGATCTCGTGGCCGAGAACGCCCGCCAGCTCCGCCTCGTTGTCGGCGAGGGCGAGCAGACCGCGGCTGACATAGACATAACCGCCGGGCAGCGCGAAGGCGTTGACCACGGGGCTGTCGAGGATGGTGAAGGTGAAGTTCAGGTCCGGCCGCTCGGAAACCGACGCCATCCGCGCGCCGATGCTGTTCACATAGGCGTTGAGCTGCGGGTCCTGATAGGCCCCGCCGAACTCCTCCAGGATCTGCGGGTGCTGTTCCGCGCCGATCCGCTTCTCGTCCTCCGGCGACATGAACGCCGTGAAACTCTGATCGCCCGTCGCCGGGTTGGTGGAACAGGCGCCGACCGAGACGGCGGCCAGGACGGCGAGAACGGGGAGCGTGCGTTTGAACAGCGAAGCCATCATGCGAGTGTACCCTACATCTGGTCGTGGCAACGATATGGCAGGCCGAAACCTTGCCCAAGATCCGCTTGCCGGCAATGCAATGGGCAACGATTCAATCCACGCGACGGTTCCAGCATCGATATAGGGAGTGGGCTCAGTCCTCCAGGACTTCAAGCTGCGCGGGGTGGGTGAGGTCGATCATCGGTCCGTTCGTCGGATAGACCCAGCCCCGCCCCCGCACCCGCCGGCCGGTCAGGTCCGGCAACTCGATACCGGCCTTCCGGAACGCCCGGCGCGCGTCGCTCTCGGCCCGAAAGGTGAAGTCGTTGCGCCAGTCCAAACCGAAGTTCAGGTAGGCGTTCCCGCGGACCAGGGCGGCGTCGACCACGCGGCCTTCGACGATCTGCCAACTATCCAGATCGCCCCAGGTCTCAGAGGGGTTGCGGATGCGGTAGAACCGGTCGGCCCAGATCCCGCGCCGGTTAGCCCGGGCGGTACGCTCCAGGTCGAGCATGCTTCGGGCGCCGGTCGCGGTGCGGGGCCATGTGTAGACGCGGGCGAGGCCGCGCTGCAGCAGATGCCCCTGCAGCCAGGTGCCGTCGTCGACCACCAGATGGGCCAACGCCCGCTGCCAGCGGTCGCGCCGGTCGTCGGCGTAATGGAGGGTGACCGTCCGGCCCAGGCAGGCGGCGCTGGTTTCGACCGTCGCCTCGACGGCGTGCGGCCAGGCCGGAGAACCGTCGCGCGTCGGGGCCGGACCCTGGACGCCCGCCAGACGCACCCGCAGACCGTCTTCAAGGTCGATCGTATCGGCGGACAGAACGGCGGCGACCCGGCCGGTCTCCCCCGGCGTCAGGCCGGCGGGAAGAGGGGGACCGGGTCTGGCCGGCTTGGCCCCCGACAGCAACACCGCCCCGCCCGCGACCAGGGCGGTGCGGAGCAGCGATCGTCGGGTCGGCCGGGTGGTCATCGGATCCCGCGTCAGGCCTTCAGGCTGCGGAGCATCCAGGCATGCTTGTCGTGGGTGGTCAGCCGCGCGGTCAGCATGTCGGCGGTCGCCGGATCACCGGCGTCCTCGGCCACGGAAATGCCGTCGCGCAGGGTGGCGCCCATGGTCTCGTGGCTGGCGGCGAGGTCGGAGACCATCGTCTTTGCATCGGCATTCTGCTTGGCGTCGGCGATCTTGGTCGCGTCCATGAAGACCTGGAAGCTGCCCGGCGCCGGCGCGCCCAGGGCGCGGATGCGCTCCGCCAACTCGTCCACGGCGCCGTGGGCGTCGTTGTACTGCTCCTCGAACAGGTTATGCAGCCCGTAGAAGGTCGGGCCCTCGACGTTCCAGTGATAGTTCTGCGTCTTCAGAGCCAGCGCGTAGGTGTCGGCCAGAGCCTGTTCCAGGGCGGCAATCACAGGTTTGCTATTCGCGGACATAAAAGGTCCCTCCTTTATCTCTCGTCGGGATGAAGCATGGCAGCCCGAATTCGGGCTTGGAGTTGATATGGGAGCTCAAGAACGATCCGCTAATCAATAAATCCCACCGGTGTGATAGGTTAAAGCTATGAGTACCAACGGTCTCAGTTTGCGCGAACTCGAGTATCTGGTGGCGGTGTCCGAGCACGGGCATTTCGGCCGGGCGGCGGAAGCCTGCCATGTCAGCCAGCCGTCGCTTTCGGCCGGTGTCCGCAAGGTCGAGGAACTCCTTGGTTTCCGGGTCTTCGAACGGACCAGCCGCACGGTCTTGCTCACCCGTCGCGGCGCCGTCGCGGTCGACCGCGCGCGGCAGGCGATCGTGGCCGCCGAGCATTTCCTGTCCACCGCGCCGGCCAGCGGCGATCCCCTGTCCGGACGGTTCGTGATCGGAGCGATTGCGACAATCGGTCCCTATCTCTTCCGTCACGTGCTCGGTCCGCTGCGCCGGGAGCATCCGGATCTCGATCTGATCATCGAGGAAGGACTGACCGGCCATCTCATCGACCGGCTGCGCGAGGGGGCCCTGGACGCGGTCATCCTCTCCCCGCCCGTAGCCGATGAGGGCCTGGTGATCGAGCCCTGCTACCGCGAGCGGTTTCACCTGGCCGAGGCGGCGGGCGCCCCCTTGCCCGCCGGTCCGGCGAACCTGGCCGCCCTGGACATGCAGGGCGCGGTTCTGCTGGAGGAGGGCCACTGCCTGCGGGATCAGACGCTGTCGATCTGCTCCGCCGCCGGCATCCGGCCGCGGCAGACGGCCATGAGCCTGGAGACTCTTAAGGCGATCGTCGCCGCCGGCACCGGCTTCAGCCTCATTCCGGAGACGGCGACGGACGACACGCTGGGCGGTCTCATCCGCTACCGGCCGTTCAGCGATCCCCGGATCGGCCGCACCGTGGCGCTGGCCTGGCGGCGCAGCCGGACGGAAGACGACGATGTCCGCAGCCTGCTGGCCCTGCTGCGCCGCGCGTCGCCGCCGGGCGCGATCCCGATCGAGGGCGCGCGCATCGAGGGTTTTGACAATGGCCGGGCGGAAGCGGATAACCGGGCAGTTCAGAAGGGAGGACGGCCGTGATCCGCGACGAACTGTTTCCGGAAATCGCTTCTCGGCGAAACGGCTTCCTCGAGGTCGGCGACGGCCACACGATCTACTGGGAGGAGAGCGGCGCCCGTGAGGGCATTCCCGTCGTCTTCCTGCATGGCGGGCCGGGATCCGGAACCTCGCCGACCCAGCGCCGGTTCTTCGATCCCCGGGCCTACCGCATCATCCTGTTCGACCAGCGCGGTGCCGGGCGCTCGACACCCCGCGCCGAGATCGAGGCCAACACGACGCCGCACCTGATCGCCGATATGGAGCGCCTGCGTCAGCATCTCGACATCGAGGCATGGCTGGTCTTCGGCGGGTCGTGGGGCTCCACCCTGGCGCTGGCCTATGGTCAGGCCCACCCGGATCGGTGCCTCGGGTTCGTGCTGCGCGGCGTCTTCCTCGGCCGGCGTAACGAGATCGACTGGTTCATGAACGGCATGCGCGGGTTCTTCCCCGAGGTCTGGCGGAGCTTCGCCGAGTTCATCCCCGCCGCCGAACGCGCCGACCTGCTGCGGGCCTATCACCTGCGGCTGACCGATCCCGATCCCAAGGAACACCTGCCGGCCGCCAGGCAGTGGGCGCGCTACGAGAAGGCCTGCTCCTCGCTGCTGCCCGAACCCGAGCAGATCTGGTCCGCGGAGGATCCGAACCACGCGCTGAATCTGGCGCGGATCGAGGCCCACTACTTCCTCAACGACATGTTCCTGCCGGAAGACGGTCTGCTGGCCGGCGTCGAGCGGATCCGTCATCTTCCCGCGACCATCGTCCAGGGACGCTACGATGTGATCTGTCCGCCGGAGAGCGCCCATGCGCTGGCCCGTGCGTGGGCGGGCGCGGAGCTGGTCTATGTGCCCGACGCGGGCCATGCGGCGATGGAGCCGGGAGTGCGCCGCGCCCTGGTCCGGGCGACCGAGCGGTTCAAGACGACCCTGCGCCAGCCGGTTCGCGTCGGCTGAGCGGAGTATCGCCGCTTGAAGCGGCAGACAGGCTCTCTATGATGCCGATATCCAATGAATTTTTCCGCCGCGCGCGGATTTTTCGCAGCCTGGGAGACGATCGTTGCGCCAGCCTCTCGCCACTGCCCTGATCCTCGCCGTCGCCCTGTGGCTCGGGGCCGTGGGCCAAGCCCGGGCGGAGGAGCCCGACTTCCTGACCGTCGGTGCCGGCTACTACGACCTGTTCGACGATCAGGCTGCCGCCGAGGCCCGCTTCGAATACCGGTTCTCCGAGAAGAACAAGCTGCTCTGGTTCACGCCCTTCGTCGGGCTGACCGCCACCTCCGACGCGGCGACCTACGGCTATGCCGGGATCGCGCTGGACGTGTTCTTCGGCAACCGGTGGGTGGCGACGCCGACCTTCGCTGCCGGGTTGTACGGCAATGGCGACGGCAAGGATCTGGGGCACGCGATCGAGTTCCGATCGGGCCTGGAGGTCGCCTACCGGTTCGACGACTACTCCCGTGTCGGCCTGTCCTTCACCCACATCTCCAATGCCGGCATCGGCGAGCGCAATCCGGGCGTGGAATCGCTGGTGCTGTTCTATTCGGTGCCGTTCGACGCCGTCTTCGGGGAGTAGGCTGCGCCAGGCCGCATGCCGGATCCCATCCCCTTTCGACCGCGGCCCCAGGTCCCGCCCGAGCCAAAGCCCTCGCTGCCGGTCGTGACCGTTCTGCTGTGTCTGGGACTGTCGGTCGTCTATCTGTGGCAGACCGGCCTGGACGTCTATGGCGACCTGGTCCTGATCAGCGGCTACGCGCTGACGCCCGCGGATCTGTTCGGCCTGCGCCTGCGCCCGCCGGAGATCGAGGGCGTGCCGCCAATCGCAACGCTCGTGACCGCCCAGTTTCTGCATGGCGGGTGGTTACACCTGCTGGGCAATGTCGTCGCCATCCTGCTCGCGGGCATTCTGGTGGAGCGCCGCGCCGGGGGACTGCGGACCCTGGCGGTCTTCCTGCTGTCCGGGGTCGCCGGCCTGGCGGTGGAGGCGGCCGCCGCGCCGGGGTCGACCGCGCCGATCCTGGGGGCCAGCGCCGGGGCGGCCGGGCTGATGGGCGGCGTGCTTCGACTGGATCCACGCGGCCGGATCCATATTCCCTGGCCGGGCGGCGGGCGCCCCCGCCTGCGGGCGGTGCCGGCGCTGCCGGTGATCGGTGTCTGGCTGATCGCCCAGGTCGCCGGGCTGGCCTTCGCGGCGGGCGAGCCGGTCGCCTTCCTGGCCCATGGCACAGGCTTCGTGGTCGGGGCGCTGCTGGCCGGCGGCCGGCCGGCGGCTACATGATGGTGGAGGGCGCGGAGTGTTCCAGCTTGAGCAGCTTGTCCAGGCCGGGCGCCAGGTCCGACTGAACGAACTCGGCCCGCTTGTGCGGGCTGCCGGTATGGTGCGGGAACTTGGTCTCCCAGGCGTCCAGCTTGACCGTCAGGCCGCAGAGCACGCCGCCGATCGTCTCGTGGTGGCTGATGATCAGGGCGTGCAGCTTCTGGAAGCTCTCCATGGAGATATTGTCCCAGAAGCTCTGTGAGTTGCGGTCGAAGGACTCGAACCGGCCGGTCACCGAGCCCAGCAACTCGTTGAGACCGCCACGCACGGCCTCGCATCTTTCCATCAGCTGATGGTTCTCCCGCAGCATGGTGCCGCGCATCTCGTCCATCCAGTCGGTGAGCTGGTCGAATTTCGGGACGATCTCGTCCAGGCAGCGCCGGAAATAGGAAAGCGACAGATAGATGTCGCCGTATTTCTCCAGGAAGTCAGGGATGTCGGCGACCGTGATGTTCATCATCGCGGCGATCTTCTGCATGTTCTTCAGCGCGACCTTGCGGTCGACATTGGTGAACATCTCGATGATCTGGCCGGAATTGCTGACATTGTCAGTGTTGGCGCCGAAGACGTTGACCACCAACGGGCGGGTGAACGACTTCATGTAGTCGGTGAGGCGTGCCTCCATCGTCGGCGACAGGGTCAGATCGGTGGTGTGCCGGACGTCGATCTTCAGATCGCGCAGGGAGTTGCGGAGCGAGAAGACGTCGAAACTGTTCAGTTCGGCCAACTCATAGAGCACCGCCATGTCGGCCTTGAGGTCTTCCTCGTCGGCGCCGATGAAGTCCGGCAGGGCCTTGATCTGGATGAGACCGGCCCCAGTGCTGTGGTCGTGGAACAGCTCGAGTTCGGAATTCAGCTGCGCCGATTTGATCAGCCGGGCACGCGCCAAGCCTGGCAGGCGCAGGGGCACGATGCGCAGCGGCATGATGTGCAGGGAGTCCCGGTCGAGATCTGAGAGGTCGTCTAGAATGTCTTTGCCCTAGGGTTCCGCTTCGGCGGGACAAACCATGATGCGCTACCTGCGATTGCTCAAGGTGAAAACGTACTCCGGTTTACCCAAGAGAAGCCGAATTCCGTTTTGCCCTGCGATTTCGCGGTCAATCCACGTGTAGGGGCAGCATATGCGCCGCGCGGCCTTCCCCTTGCGTGTTCGTGCCGGCGGTGTATGTCACTCCCTCGGCCTCGGCGGCGCGGGCGGGACATGGCGGCAGGATGGGGTCGCGGGACAGGGCCGCAGGATACGGCGGATTTCAGGCCCGCCCTTGCTCTCGGGCCGCCATTGGCCAAATATATTAGTATGGAAATCAACCTCTTCAGAATCGGGCAGGACTATGAAAATCGTTGAGCCCAAATTTCCGATCGGCGCCGTGGTCAAGCACCGGCATTTCGATTTTCGCGGCGTCGTGTTCGATATCGACCCGGAGTTTTCGAATACCGAGGAATGGTACAACTCCATCCCGGAGGACCGCCGGCCGAAGCGCGATCAGCCATTTTATCATCTGTTCGCGGAGAATCCGCAGAGCTACTACATCGCCTATGTCTCCGAGCAGAATCTTATCGACGACGCGTCCAACGGGCCGGTCGATCATCCGCAGATCGGCGAGATGTTCAGCACCAGTGGCGACGGGCGCTACGTGATGCGCCAGATCAACGCCTGAGGCGCCCGGAGGCTTGCGACCCGGCCCGTATGACGGCGTTAGGACAATCCATAGATCGGTGCGCCCGCGACCGGCAGGTCGGCCGCGAGGATAGATCCGCTCTCGCTTTCGGTGATGAACAACGTCCGCCGGTCCGGTCCGCCGAACGCGATATTCGTCGTGCCGAGACCGAGCGGGGAGCGGATGCGGTGCAGCGGCTCGCCAAGCGGCGAGAAATGCCAGACCGAGCCGAGGCCGAAATGGGCGACGACCAGGCCGCCGGTCTCGTCTATCGCCAGCCCGTCGGGACCGTGGCCACCGGACAGCTGGATGAACTGTCCGACCTTGGAGACGTGGCCGTCCGGCATGAACGGCAGCCGCCAGATCGCGTTGGCCCGGGTCATCGCCACGTAAAGCCAGTTCTCCTGCGGGGTCAGAACCAGGCCGTTCGGCGAGGGGGCATTGTCCAACAGTTTGTCGAGCCGGCCGCCGGCGGTGAGCCGGAACACCCGGCCGCGAGGATCGTGCAGGCCGGTCTGTCCCTGATCGGTAAAGTAGAGGTCGCCATTGGCGGCGAAGTGCAGATCGTTGACGCCGATCAGCCCTTCGGAATAGCGGTCCCCGACAACGGTCTCGATCACGCCGGTCGTCGGGTCGAGTGCCAGGACGCCCTTGCGGTAGTCGGCGATGAAGGCGCGGCCGTCGGCGTGGAACTTCAGCCCGTTCGGCCAACCGTCATATTCGGTCACCACATCCCAGTCCTTACCGTCGGCGGAGAGCCTCAGGATGCGTCCGTTGGGGATGTCAACCAGCCACAGGTTGCCGTCGCGGTCGAAGCTCGGCCCCTCCAGGAAGCACTCGGTGGCCATGCCCGGGCGGTTGCCCTTGGCCCAGCTGGAGCCGGTGTCCTTGCGAAGGCGGTCGGGGAAGCGGGCGAAGAGGCGGGCGTCGATATCGACGGGTGGGGCGAACAAGCTCATGGCCGGCAGGCTAGTTCAGAATGTACCGACCGGGAAAGCCGTGATCGCGAGGTCGGCAGCAGCGATGAGCGGTCGAGTCAAAAAAAGAATGCCGGCGAGTGGCATTTCGGGCCCGCCCGGCCGGTCGGATCCGCATGACCCCGTTCGTCAGATTATCCGCCGCCGGCTTCGCCGCGACCGCCATCACCTATGGCCCGGCCCGAATGGGTTTCGGGCTGTTTCTGCCGCAGTTGAAGTCGGCGTTTGCAATCTCCACCCATGTTGCTGGCGTGGTCTCCAGCCTGGGTTTTCTCGGCTTCTTCGCGGGTCTGCTGGCCTCGCAGGTCATGACCAATCGGATCGGACCTCGGCTGCCGGTCGCAGCAGGACTGGCTGCGGCGACTGCCGGTATCGCGGTGGCAGCGGCCGCGCCGAACTGGCAGACCTTGTGCGTTGGGGTGGTGCTGGCGATGTCGAGCGCCGGGTTTTCCTGGACGCCCTTCAACAACGCGGTTCACCGGTCGGTCGAGGACGGTTGGCGGCCGGGAGCGCTTTCCTCTGTGAGCAGCGGCACCGGCTTCGGAATTGCCGTTGCGGGGATTGCGGCGCTTGTCATGAGCATGAGCGGTCTGTCTTGGCGCCAATGCTGGGTGGCGTTCGCCCTCGGCAGCGTGCTTGCCCTGCTTCTCAATTGGCGGTCCCTGCGGGATGTCGCCGGAACGCCGGGCCCGGACCCCGTGCAGCGATGGAGCGTGCTGCTACAGCCCTCGGCCGCGCCGATCTTTGCCCTCGCCCTCTGCTATGGCATCACCTCGGCGATCTACATCTCGTTCGCAGCCGATGGCGTCGCCCAGGCGGGCGGATTGCCGGATCTGCAGGCGGGCGCGTCCGGCGGGCTTATTTTCCTGTGTTACGGACTGTTCGGCCTCAGCGGCCTGTACTCCGGTCGGTTGAAGGCCGCGATCGGTCTGCCTTGGCTGCTACGGCTCCTCATGCTGGCGTCCGCCCTGTCTTTCGGTCTCCTCGCCCTGGTGCCGACGGTCTGGCCGGGTGTCGTGCTTTCGGCCGGTCTGCAGGGCGTCAACGTGATGATGATGAGTGCCGTCCTGGCGTTCTGGTCGGACCGACTGTTTCCCACCCTCCCGTCGCAGAGTTTCACCGCGGTCCTGCTGGCTGTCGCCGCGGGCTGCGTCCTGGGCCCGGTTGCGGCCGGATTTGTCTCCAGTACGGTCGGCATGACGCCGATGTTCCTCGGTACCGCCGGCCTTGCCACGGCCGCAGCGGCGGCCGTGCGCACACGCTTCATCAGCGAACAGCCTGCGGCTGGTGACGGAATCACGGGGTGATCCCGTCGCCGGGCGGTATGTTCGAGCTTCTTGCTTTGGAGATAAACTCACCGACCATATTGAAGCATGACGCGGTTCAATATGGTCGGATCTGGCTCTAAGTCTTCAGATTCTGGGGGATGACCGGCTTATCGTCTTTCTTGCCATCGGGATCGAAGGACTTGGCGCGGTCCTTGACCTTGGGCGCGGTGTCCAGCGGCTTGGCCTTGGTCGGACCCTTCGCCTTGACGCCGCCGCTGAAGGTGGCGACCTCCAGCATGCGGTCGCACTGCTTCTTGAAGTCCGGCGGCGCCTTGTACTTGACGGCGCCGGCGAGGTACTCCCGCGCCTTCTTGATCATCTCGGTGCGCTTCTCGATATCGTCGGACATGCCGGCATCGATCGCGCCCTTGCAGGCGAGGGCGGTGGCTTTCATGTAGGCGTGGAGCAGGAACGCATCCACCGCGTTTCGGCGGTCCTTCGAATAGGGAGCCGGCAGCTTCGGGTTCTTCAGCGATTCAACAAGCCGCTTGGCCGCGGCTTCGCTGCGGTCCGTATTGCCGGCTTCGGCGTGATGACGAAGGTGTTCGAAACCGGAATCGATCGAGACCATCGTGGCCTCGATTTTCTTGCGTTCCGCCTCTTCCTTGTCGGCGTCGCCGTCCTTTTTACCCATGCCGAACACGGCCAGGTTTCCTCCTCATCGTTCCGTCCGGTTCAGTCGCCGGATTCGGAACCCGCAGTGACAACACTGCATCTGTAAACTGGAGGGTAACCGTTAATATTCCGTTAGCGTTAAGAAAAATACGTATGTAACCGATCGGTCAGTTCAATAAAATTGGCGGCGATCTTTATCGGTTTCCAAACAATTTTACTAAAGAAAAAGGGGAAGGCGTCACACCTTCCCCTTCGTGTTCTTGGTGAGGCCGGAAAACTCCGGTCCCAGCCTCAGCTGCAGCCGCTGGTGCCGCCGCAGGTGTCGCACTTCAGGCAGGTGCCGTTGCGCACCAGGGTGAAGTTGCCGCACTCGCCGCAGCTTTCGCCCTCGTAGCCCTTGATCCGGGCCTCGCGGATCGCCGACAGCTTGGCGTCGACGGCACTCTTGACCGCACCGCCGACGGCGGTCGACCGGGTGGTCGTCCGTTCGGCCACGGCCACGCCGCCGCCCGACAGAGGCGCCGACGCGACCGTCTGGGTGGCTGTCGTCTGCGCCACGGGCGCCTGGGTCGCGGGCGCCTGGGCGGTCGGAGCCGGCGCGGCGGCATCGGTGCCCGTCGCCCGCAGCTCGTTCAGCCCGCCGGTGATGACCTCCAGATTGGCCCGCACGTCGGTCCGTGCGAAGCCGCGGCTGGCGAAACCGGTGACCTTCTGCAGGATCGCGCTGGCCTTGGCGGCGTCGTACTCCTCGCCCTGGCCGTCGCCCACCGTATCCGGGGTCAGGTCCTCCTGCTCCACATGGGCCAGGTCGTGGCGGTCGAGATAGGAGATCGCCAGTTCGCGGAACATGTAGTCGAGAATGGACGTCGCCATCTTGATGGCGTCGTTGCCCTGGACCAGACCCTGCGGCTCGAAGCGGGTGAAGGTGAAGGCGTCGACATACTCCTCGAGCGGCACGCCGTACTGCAGGCCGATGGACACCGCGATGGCGAAGTTGTTCATCAGCGAGCGGAAGGCGGCGCCCTCCTTGTGCATGTCGATGAAGATCTCGCCGAGCTTGCCGTCCTCGTACTCGCCGGTGCGCAGGTAGACCTTGTGGCCGCCGACGACCGCCTTCTGGGTGTAACCCTTGCGGCGCTGGGGCAGGCGCTCGCGCTCGGCCCGCTTCTCGACGATCTTCTCGACCACCTTCTCGACGATGCGCTCGGCGACCACCTCGACCTTCTGCGCGGTCGGCTGGGCGGCGAACTCCTCGGCCTCGTCCTCATCCTCGAAGTCGAACACCGAGGCGGAAAGCGGCTGGCTGAGCTTGGAGCCGTCGCGGTACAGGGCGTTGGCCTTCAGACCGAGGCGCCAGGACAGCATGTAGGCGTCCTTGCAGTCCTCCACCGACGCGCCGTTCGGCATGTTGATGGTCTTGGAGATCGCCCCCGAGATGAACGGCTGGGCGGCCGCCATCATGCGGATGTGGCTCTCCGCCGACAGGTAGCGCTTGCCGATGCGGCCGCACGGGTTGGCGCAGTCGAACACCGGCAGGTGCTCGTCCTTCAGGTGCGGCGCGCCTTCCAACGTCATCGCTCCGCAGACATAGGTGTTGGCGGCCTCGATCTCCGACCGCGCGAAACCCAGCTCGGCCAGCATGTCGAAGGAGATGTCGTTGAGCTGCGCGTCGGTGAAACCGAGCACGTCCTTGCAGAAGGCCTCGCCCAGCGTCCATTTGTTGAAGGCGAACTTGATGTCGAAGGCCGACACCACCGCCTGCTCCAGCGCGCCGATCTGCTCGGCGCCGAAGCCCTTCTCGGTCAGGGCGGCGTGGCCCAGGGCCGGCGCGCCCTTCAGGGTGCCGTGGCCGACCGCGTAGCGCACGATGTCCTCGATCTGGCCGTCGCCATAGCCCAGCGTCCGCAGGGCGTCCGGCACGACGCGGTTGATGATCTTGAAGTAGCCGCCCCCGGCCAGCTTCTTGAACTTCACGATCGCGAAGTCGGGCTCGATGCCGGTGGTGTCGCAGTCCATGACCAGCCCGATCGTGCCGGTCGGCGCGATCACGGTGGACTGGGCGTTGCGGAAGCCGTTCTTCTCGCCGAGTGCCAGGGCGTCGGTCCAGGCGGCCTGGGCCGCGGTGACCAGATCGGCCTGCGGGCAGTTGGCGACGTCGAGCGGCACCGGCGCGATGGACAGCTCCTCGTAGCCGGCGGACTCGCCATGGGCCGCGCGGCGATGGTTGCGGATCACCCGCAGCATGTTGTCGGCGTTGGCCGTGTATTCCGGGAAGGCGCCGAGCTCGCCGGCCATCTCCGCGGAGGTGGCGTAGGCCACGCCGGTCATCAGCGCGGTGATCGCCCCGCACAGGGCGCGGCCGGTGTCGCTGTCATACGGCAGGCCCATGCCCATCAGCAGACCGCCGATATTGGCGTAGCCGAGGCCGAGGGTGCGGTAGTCGTAGGAGAGCTGAGCGATCTCCTTCGACGGGAACTGCGCCATCAGCACGGAGATTTCCAGGGTGACGGTCCACAGCCGCGAGGCGTGGCTGAAGTCGGCGACGTTGAACGTGCCGTCGGCGTTCTGGAACTGCATCAGGTTCATCGACGCCAGATTACAGGCGGTGTCGTCGAGGAACATGTACTCCGAGCACGGGTTGGACGCGTTGATGCGGCCGCCGGCCGGGCAGGTGTGCCAGTCGTTGATGGTGGTGTCGTACTGCAGGCCCGGATCCGCACTCTGCCACGCGGCTTCGGCGATCTTCTCCCACAGGTCCTTGGCGCGCAGGGTGGCGCTGATCTTGCCGTCGGTGCGGCGGATCAGGTTCCAGTCGTCGTCGGCCTCAACGGCGCGCAGGAAGTCGTCGCTGACGCGGACCGAGTTGTTGGAGTTCTGGCCGGAGACGGTGAGGTAGGCCTCGCTGTCCCAGTCGGTGTCGTAGGTGCGGAAATCGATCTCGGTGAAGCCCTGGCGCGCGAACTGGATGACGCGCTGCACATAGCTCAGCGGGATCATCGCGTTCTTGGCGGCCTTGATCGCGGCCTTCAGCTCGGGATTGGCGGTCGGCTCGAACGCGTCGTCGCCCAGGGTCTCGCGGGCATCGACGCAGGCGGCCATGATGCCCTTCATGGTGCGGGCGGCCAGTTTGGAGCCGGCGACCAATGCCGCGACCTTCTGCTCCTCGATCGCCTTCCACTCGATGTACTGGACGATATCCGGATGGTCGATGTCGACGGTGACCATCTTGGCGGCCCGGCGGGTGGTGCCGCCCGACTTGATGGCGCCGGCGGCCCGGTCGCCGATCTTCAGGAAGCTCATCAGGCCCGAAGACTTGCCGCCGCCGGCCAGCGGCTCGCTCTCGCCGCGCAGGCGGGAGAAGTTGGAGCCGGTGCCGGAGCCGTACTTGAACAGCCGCGCCTCGCGGACCCACAGGTCCATGATGCCGCCGTCGTTCACCAGGTCGTCCTGGACGCCCTGGATGAAGCAGGCATGGGGCTGCGGGTGCTCGTAGGCGGACTTCGAGCGGGTCAGCTTGCCGGTCTTGAAGTCGACATAGTGATGGCCCTGGGCCGGGCCGTCGATGCCGTAGGCCCAGTGCAGGCCGGTGTTGAACCACTGCGGCGAGTTCGGCGCGGCCATCTGGCGGGCCAGCATCGCGCACATCTCGTCGTAATAGGCGCGGGCGTCCTCTTCGGTGTCGAAGTAGCCGCCCTTCCAGCCCCAGTAGGTCCAGGTGCCGGCGAGACGGTTGAACACCTGCTTGGCGCTGTTCTCGCCGGTGGTGCGCTCTTCGGCCGGCAGGGCGGCGAGCTTCTCCTCGTCCGGCGTCTCGCGCCACAGCCAGGCCGGCACGTCCTTTTCCTTCACCTTCTTGCGCACGGCCGGGATGCCGGCCTTGCGAAAATACTTCTGGGCCAGAATGTCGCTGGCGACCTGGGACCAGTCGCTCGGCACTTCCATGTCGTCGCGGCGGAACACCACGGAGCCGTCCGGGTTCCGGATTTCGCTGGTCGTCATCCGGAAATCGATGCCGTCGAAGGCGTCTTTGCCCGCCGTCGTGAAGCGCCGTTCGATCCTCATGCCTTAGCTCCTGCCTTGGGTGTTGTCCTGCCGGATTGTCTCGCCGGGCCCCATATACGCATCAGAGCGTCCCCCGCCCGTGCCGACCCATATCTTGTGTGCCGACGACGCAAAAACTACTCGATCTAGTAGTGGATCGGCAACGAGAAATTTCACAGTTTGATGAGTTAGTTTGGTGTGTTGCTGCAGCGCAACAAGTATCGGCGAAGTCAGAATACTTCGCCCGAAAGTCCAGGTAAGACTTTCGCCGCAATCGATTTGCGATTTCTATAAGAGACGACGTCCGTGCCGAATTCGCCTCCGGTCGGCAGGAAGGTCCAAGTCTCCGTCAGCAGACCCCCGCGCCACGAGAAAGCATGCGGGAGGGGGCGCTCAGGTGCAATAGATTTTGTGTGAAACATTATTGCAAAATCTAGATGTGGTGGGCGGTGCCAAGTTATCCACAGTTCCGCCGGAGCCGCGGAATCCCTGGCTTCCCGACCCGCTGCGGCGGCCGTTAGGATGCCCGGACCAGTCACCTGCCCGTAACAATATGTCGGAGGAAACCATGGCGATCCTGCGCCGTGCGCTGAGCTACACCCCCCTGGATGCCGCGACCCTGGAGCGCTGGCGCGCCGTGCCGCCGGCGGTCGCCGGCGACAGCATGAACCGCGACCGCTGCATGGACGCCACGGTGTCGCCGATCGCCGAGGGCTACACCATGGTGGGACATGCCCGCACGATCTCGGTGATGGCGGGCGATAACGGCGCGGTGCACGCCGCCCTGCCGCTGATCCAGCCGGGCGAGATCCTGGTGGTGACCGCGGGCGGCGCCGGCGAGGTCGCCATCATCGGCGAGATCATCGCCGAATGCGCCAAGGCGCAGGGCTGCGCCGGGATCGTGCTCGACGGGGCGGTGCGCGATGTCGCCAGCCTGCGCAAGCTCGGCATCCCGGTCTACGCGGCCGGCGCCACCCCGCGCGGCCCGCACAAGGGGTTCGGCGGCGAGATCGACACGCCGATCGCCTGCGGCGGCGTGGTGGTGGCGCCGGGCGACCTTGTGCTGGGCGACGATGACGGCATCTGCGTGGTGCCGCGGGCGCTGTGCGACGAGGTCCTGGCGAAGGGCGAGGCCCATGTGGCCAAGGAAGCCGACATGATCGCCAAGGTGCGTTCCGGCATCACGACGGCCGAGATCATCGGTGTGGCCGTGCCTGAGCCGACCGCCGCGGCGGGGTGAGGGACGTCTGGATCGCTGGGTCCCGGCCCGCTCCCGGATCAGGTCCCGTAGCGGTCGGGACGACGACTATTTTTTATATTCTCCCCGTCAGCCCGGGCGGCCCCGGACCTGATCCGGGGACGGCCCGGGACCCGGCCGCTCGCCGTCAACCCATCGGCCGGCGGATACGCTCCACCTGCATGAGCAGGATGCCTGCCAGTACGACGAGCGCGCCGAGCATCTGCCACGGTCCCAGGAACTGGCCGAGCAGCAGGGCGGCGGTCACCACGCTGACCACCGGCTCCATATTGCCGACCACCGCGACCCGCACCGAGCCGAGTAGCGCGATCGCCCCGTAGAGCGACGACAGCCCGACCACGTAGCACAGCACGTTGACCATGAACCCGAGCCAGGCAAGCTGACCGGTCGGCAGCTTCACCCCCTCAACCGCCGTGGTGGCGGCGAAGATCACCAGACAACCGGTGGTCACGATCGCGGTGATGTGCAGGGGGCGCAGGCTGCCCGACAGCTGGCGGGTCAGCAGGAAGCTGATCGCCACGCAGGTCCCCGCACCGAAGGCCATGCCCACGCCCAGCGGGTCGGCATCCTTCAGGTCGGCGCCGAGCAGCAGCGCCAGCCCGGCGAAACCCAGCACCAGGGCCACCATCCGCAGCGGCGTCATCCGCTCGTGCCCGGCCAGATGCGACAGCGGCCCGACCATCAGCGGGAAGACGAAGAAGGTAAGGCTCGCCAGCGGCACCGGGATCAGACTGACGCTGGTCATGTAGCCGAACGAGGCGAGGGCGGTGGTGGCGATCAGCGCCGCCAGCAGCCCCCAGATCCGGCGCGGCACAGGCCGGGCAATGCCCCCGACCCTGACGATCACCCACAGCACTCCGACCGCCAGGACGAAGCGGCCGAGTTGCAGCGTGACCGGCCCGGCTCCGCCGTCGAACGCGAGCTTGCCGAAGCTCGGCGCGATGCCGAAGAACACCGCCACAAGGGCGATGAGGAGATAACCGGTGGCAAGGGACTCGCCTGAAGAGGCTGGAGCGTTCGTCATGTCCGGCTGATACGCCCGGGCGAGGCGGGGCGCAACTGCGCAGGCGGCCGATAGCGCGATCCGGGGACGCCGGTTGTTCGGTCCGAAGCCCCCCTTCGCCGGTGCGTGCACCGGTCCGCTCGGCGGCCCGCGCTCCCGACTGGACGATCGGGGTCTCCGATGACATAGTCGCCCGCGATTCAGCAGTCTCTTCGGGGTCGGAGAATGGACGTCGGAACGAAACTCTTTACCTGGATGAACGGCAAGCTCGTGGGCGAGGACGCCTACGGGAACAAGTACTACGTCCACCGTCGCGGCGTCCTGCGGGACGGCCACGAGATGCGGTGGTGCATGTACAAGGGCCTTGCCGAAGCCTCCAAGGTTCCGCCGGAATGGCACCACTGGCTGCACCACGGCACCGATATGGTGCCGGACGGCACCGAGCTGCGCCAGTTCGCCTGGCAGAAGGAACACCAGCCCAATCTGACCGGCACGCCCTACGCCTACCGCCCGCCGGGCCATGTTCTGGAAGGCGGCAAGCGCGACAAGGCGACGGGTGACTATGAGCCCTGGACACCGGCGTGATCCGGAAGGACGGGGGTTACCGTGACTAGAGGCGTAATCGAGACGTTGATGGGGGCGCTTGTCCTGGCCGTGGCCGGACTGTTCCTGTTCTACGCGTATGCGTCGTCGGAATTCAGCACCGGCGGCGGCTACGAGGTGACCGCCCGCTTCACCACGGTGGGCAGCCTGAAGCCGGGCAGCGACGTGCGCATGTCCGGCATCAAGGTCGGCACCGTGTCGAAGCAGGTGCTGGATCCGCAGACCTACCTCGCCGAGGTCACGCTGAGCATCGACGAGTCGATCCAACTGCCGATCGATTCCAGCGCGGCGGTTTCGAGCGAGGGGCTGCTGGGCGGCAATTTCGTGGATCTCGTGCCGGGGGCCGATGAGAAGATGCTGGCGCCGGGCGAGCGGATCGAGCTCACCCAGGACGCGGTGGACTTCATCCAGATGCTGAGCCGGTTCATGTTCCAGGCTGGCAGTTCTGGTTCCGGGTCGGGGTCCGGATCCGGGTCCTCGGCACCGATGGGGGCTGCTCCCGGGACTAATTGACCCGGTTTCGCCGTCTATCGGACATAATCCCCTGACATCCTGGGATTCGATGAAATCTGCGATGGCCTCGGATATGGACCGGTCGACCTTGTTGAACTGTTTGGCGCGCGTCTGCGCGGGGTGTGGCCTTCTGGTCCTGGCCTCGACCGCCTTCGCCCAGACCGCTCTGGCCCAGAGCGCGGCGGCGGAGGACTGGCGCCAGCATGAGATCGCGGTGCTGCAGGGGCTCGACAAGGTGACGGCGCGGATCTCACGCTTCGAGGTCCCGGTCGGCCAGACCGTCCGTTTCGGCACCTTCAATATCCGCGTCGAGACCTGCCAGGACCTGCCGCCGACCCTGCCGCCGGAAAGTGCCGCCTTCGTTCATGTGGAGGATCAGCCGCCGGACGAGCCGCCGCGCGAACTGTTCAGCGGCTGGATGTTCGCCTCGAGCCCCGGCCTGAACGCGGTCGAGCACCCAGTCTACGACGTCTGGGTCGCGTCCTGCAAAAGCGCTTCCACCGAAGGCCAGTCGTCCGCCGCCGGATCGAACTGAACCGGGGCGGCGATCGCCGTGGCGAGCTGCTGACGATACGCGTCGCGCGGGATCTCCATCGCCCCGAAGCGGGTGAGGTGATCGGTGATGAACTGGGTGTCGAGCAGGGTGAAGCCGCAAGCCTTCAGCTTCGCCACCAGGTGGACCAGCGCCACCTTCGAGGCATCGGTGGCCCGGCTGAACATGCTCTCGCCGAAGAACGCGCCGCCCAGCCGAACCCCGTAGAGACCGCCGACCAGCTTGCCGTCCTTCCAGGCTTCCACCGAATGGGCATGGCCGCGGGCGTAGAGCGCGAGGTACAGCCGCCGGATCTCCGGATTGATCCAGGTGTCGGGCCGCCGTCGGGTCGCTTCGGCGCAGCCGTCGATCGTTGCTTCGAAATCCCGGTCCCACACCACCTCGAACCGGCGCCGGCGGACCGTCTTGCGCAGGCTGCGGGAGATGTGGAAGCCGTCTAGCGGCAGGATCCCGCGGTTGTCGGGATCGACGAAGAACAGGCGCGGATCGTTGCGCCCTTCGGCCATGGGGAACACGCCGACGGCGTAGGCCTGTAGCAGCAGTTCCGGTTGCAGCTCGGACATCCGATCCATCCGATCGCCTGACACCCTGGAATCCTAACACTCCCGGGGACGACGGCAACGGGCTCCTCTCAGGATTTCAGATAATCGGATTCCAGCCAGCGGATATGGTAGTCGCCGCTGCGGAACACCGGCGCGCGCATCAGTTCCGCGTGCAGCGGAATCGTGGTGGGGATGCCGCCGATCACGTATTCGCCCAGCGCCCGCTCGGTCCGCATCAGGCATTCCTCGCGGTTGCGGCCATGGACGATGAGCTTGGCCACCAGGCTGTCGTAGTGCGGCGGCACGCTGTAGCCGGCATACAGCGCGCTGTCCACGCGCACGCCGAGGCCGCCGGGCTGGTGATAGTCGTCGATCCGGCCCGGCCGCGGCTGGAACGTGCGCGGGTCCTCTGCGGTGATGCGGCATTCGATGGCATGGCCGGTGAAGGTCACGTCCTTCTGCTCCATGCCCAGGGGGCGGCCGGCAGCGATCTCGATCTGCATGCGCACCAGATCGACCCCGGTGATCGCTTCGGTGATCGGGTGCTCGACCTGCAGGCGGGTGTTCATCTCGATGAAGAAGAACTCGCCGTTCTCGTAAAGGAATTCCAGGGTGCCGAGGCTGCGGTATCCCATCTTCTGGATCGCCTCGACGGCGCGCTTGCCGATCGCCTCGCGCTCGGCCTGGGTGAGCGCCGGGGACGGGGCCTCCTCGATCACCTTCTGGTGGCGGCGCTGGATCGAACAGTCGCGTTCGCCCAGATGGATGACGTTGCCGTGGCTGTCGGCGGCGATCTGGATCTCGATATGCCGCGGACGGCCGAGATAGCGCTCCATGTAGACCGAGTCGTTGCCGAAGGCGGCGGCGCTCTCCCGGCGGGCCATTGTGTAGGCCTCGTCCAGGTTCTCGGGGCCCTCGGCCACCTTCATGCCGCGACCGCCACCGCCGGCGGCGGCCTTGATCAGCACCGGATAGCCGATGTGCGCGGCCTCGGCCCGCGCGGCCTCCAGACCCTCCACCGGGCCTTCGGAGCCGGGCACGCAGGGGATGCCGAGCTCGATCATCGTCCGCTTGGCGGTGATCTTGTCGCCCATCGACTGGATATGGCTGGGCGACGGACCGATGAAGGTGATGCCGTGGGCCTCGACGATCTCCGCGAAGGCGGCGTTCTCCGACAGGAAGCCGACGCCCGGGTGAATCGCGTCCGCATGGGTGACGGCGGCGGCCGACAGGATCGCCGGGATGTTGAGATAGCTGTCGCGGGCCGGCGGCGGGCCGATGCACACGCTCTCGTCGGCGAGCCGGACATGCATCGCGTCGGCATCCGCGGTGGAGTGGACGGCCACCGTCTTGATGCCCATCTCGCGGCAGGCACGGTGAATGCGGAGCGCCACGTCCCCGCGATTGGCGATCAGGACCTTATTGAACACGCTGGACCTCTCTTCGCGCCGGTCGGCGGATTATTCGAGGACCAGCAGGGGCTGGCCAAATTCCACCGGCTGCCCGTTCTCGACATGGACGGACTTGATCTTGCCGTCGCGCGGGGCGGGGATCGGGTTCATGGTCTTCATCGCCTCGACGATCATGATCGTCTGGCCCTTGCGCACGCTCGATCCGACCGGCGCGAAGGCGGCGGCACCGGGCTCCGGCGCGATGTAGGCCGTGCCGACCATGGGCGAGGGCACGACTTCCCCATCCTCTGCCGGCGCGGCCGTCGGGGCTGCGGGCGCCGCGGCTACGGGCGCTGCCGTCGGCATCGGCGCGGCATAGGTGGCGTTGACCGTCGGTTTGGCGATGCGGATCCGCAGATCGCCCGTGGCGTATTCGATCTCGCCCAGCCCGGTTTCTTCCAACAGGCCCGCCAGTTTGCGGACCAGCGCTTCGTCCAGATCCTTGCTCACGGCAATTTCTTCCTTATTCGTCGGCCCCGACCAGGCCCGCCATGGCTTCCAGCGCCAGGACATAGCCCCGGGCGCCGAAGCCGGCGATGATCCCGTCCACCACACCCGAGAGATAGGAATGGTGGCGGAACTCCTCGCGCCGGTAGGTGTTCGACAGGTGAAGCTCGATCGCCGGCAGTTCCGCGACCGAAAGCGCGTCACGGATGGCGACCGAGGTGTGGGTATAGGCGCCGGCGTTCAGGATGATGCCGTCGTGACTGTCGCGGGCCTGCTGGATGATCGTCACCAGCTCGCCTTCGAAGTTCGATTGCCGGAAATCGACGCCGAGGCCGAGGGCCTCGCCGCGCTCCTGGCACATCGCCTCGATATCGGTCAGCGTGTCGCTGCCGTAGATCGTCGGCTCGCGGACGCCAAGCATGTTCAGGTTCGGTCCGTTCAGGACCAGGATGTCGGGCCGTTCAGCCACTGAAAACGCCTCTCGTTTACTTGGGCGGGGTTATACCATGGCGCAATGCGTGCGCAACGGTGGCGCCGCTCCCAAGGGGGAAACCCCCGGCAATCTCCGGCAGAACCACTGGCAGGCCTCATGACCCGCGTGACTCTCGATACCGTTCGAGCCCTCGACTCCGACGATCCCCTGGCCGGATTCCGCGAGCGATTCGTCCTTCCCGACGGGGTGATCTACCTCGACGGCAACTCGCTCGGCGCCCTGCCCAAGGCGGTGCCGGAGCGGGTGTCGGCCATGCTGCACGAGGAATGGGGGCGGCATCTGATCGGCGGCTGGCTGAAGGACGGCTGGATGGAGAAGCCGCTGGTCCTGGGCGACCGGCTGGCCCGACTCGTGGGCGCGGCGGCAGGTGAGGTGGCGGTGGTCGACACCACCTCGATCAACGTCTTCAAGCTGCTCTCGGCGGCGCTCGCCATGCGGCCGGAGCGCACCGTGATCCTGTCCAATGCGGAGAACTTCCCGACCGACCTCTACATGGCCCAGGGACTGATCCGGCAGTTGGGCGCCGGTCACGAACTGCGTCTGGTGCCGGAAACCGAGATCGAGGATGCCATCGACGACACCGTCGCCGTGGTCATGCTGACGGAGACCAACTTCAAGACCGGCGCGGTGTTCGACATGGGCGCGGTGACCCGCGCGGCCCATGCCGCCGGGGCTCTGACCCTGTGGGATCTCGCCCATTCGGCCGGCGCGTTCCCGGTCGATCTGAACGGGACGGCGGCGGATTTCGCGGTTGGCTGCTCCTACAAGTACCTGAATGCCGGGCCGGGCGGTCCCGCCTGGATGTTCGTAGCCAGGCGCCACCAGGAGGCCGCGCACCAGCCGCTGACCGGCTGGCTCGGCCATGACCGGCCCTTCGACTTCGATCTGGAGTACCGCCCGGCCGACGGCATCCGCCGCCATGTCTGCTCCTCGCCGGGCGTCCTCGGCCTGGTCGCCTTCGAGGCGGCTTTGGACGTGATGCTGGAGGCCGACATGACGGCGATCCGCGAGAAGTCGGTGGCGCTCGGCGATCTGTTCATCCGGCTGGTGGAGCAGGAATGCGGCGATGCCGGCTTCCGGTTGATCTCGCCGCGCGCGGCCGGGCTCACGCCGCCCTGGGGCCGCGGCAGCCAGGTCTCCTTCGCCCACCCGGACGGCTACGGAATCGTGCAGGCGCTGATCGCCCGCGGCGTGGTCGGCGATTTCCGTGACCCCGACGTGATGCGCTTCGGTTTCGCCCCGCTGTATCAGCGCTACGAGGATGTCTGGCACGCGGTCGCCCATTTGCGGGCGGTGCTGGACGGCGGCGAGCACCTGGCCGAGGTCTATCGCGAGCGCGCCTCGGTCACCTGAGCACCCGGCCGGGGCGCTTAGAGCCCGGCCCGGGCCAGCACCCGGTACATGCTGCGCAGGACCGGCTTCTCGATCAGCTTGCCGTCGATCACCACGAGGCCGCTGTCGCCCTGCTCGAACGCGTCGACGATGCGTCGGGCATGGGCGATCTCCGCCTCGCTGGGGCTGAAGATCTCGTTCAGGACGGGCACCTGCTTGGGATGAATGGATCCCTTGCCGCAGAAACCGAGTGCTCTTGCGGCCTCGGCCTCGCGGCGCATGCCGTCCATGTCGTTCAGGTCGAGGAACGGCACGTCGATCACGTCGACCCCCGCGCCGGCCGCCGCATGCACGACCCGCGAGCGGGCGTAGAGCAGCGCCTCCCAGGTGTATTCGCAGCGCAGGTCGGCGGCCATGTCGACGCCCCCGAAGAAGATCGCGTCGATCCGCGTCGAGCAGCGGGCGATCTCCCAGGCCGCCTCCAGCGCCTCGTTGGTCTCGATGATGACCTGCAGGCGGGAGGCGATCTTGAACTCGTCGAACAGCTCGTCCAGGGCGATCACCTCGGCCGGTGATTTCACCTTGGCCAGCATCAGCGCCGGCGGCGCCTTGGCCGAGTCGAGGATCGCCTGCACATCCTTCATGCCCTCCGGTGTGCGCGGCGGGTTGATCCGCACCATGCACTCCACCGCGTCGTCCAACTCGGCGGTGGCGAACCAGTCGAGGGTGGCGGTGCGGGCCTGTTCCTTGTGCTGGGGCGCGATCGCGTCCTCCAGGTCGATGCACATGATGTCCGCGCCGGTCCCCATGGCCTTGGGGAACATGTCCGGCTTGTTGCCGGGCGCGAAGATGAAGCTGCGTCGCGGACGGATCGTGGTCATCGGGAAGCCTCCGGGTGCGTGTCGGCGGGCAGACTACGTCGCTTCAGCGCGAAGTTCATTACCAGCGCGGCGATGACGATGGCGCCGCCGATCAGCGCGTTGGTGCTCGGCTCCTCGCCCATGACCAGCCAGACCCATAACGGGCCGAGCACGGTTTCCAGCAGCACTACCAGCCCGACCTCCGCCGCCGACAGATAGATCGGCGCCAGGGTCAGCAGGCCGAACGACACCGGCAGGATCAGGAGACCGAGCAGGGCCATCCAGCCGAACTGCACCGGCGAGAGGGCGAGGCTGTCGGCGACGATGAGCGACACCGCGGCGACCAGCAGGCCGGACAGGCCGACCGCCGGCATCATGTCCACCGGACGGGCGGAGCGGACCAGCACGAAATGCCCGCCGAGCGCGATCGCTGCGGCCAGGGCGATGAGGTCGCCGACCCAGGTCCCGACCGACAGCCCGTCGCCCACGATCACCAGGATCCCCAGAATGGCGACGCCGATGGCGATCCAGGTCCGTGCGGGCGGTCGTTCGCCAAGACACACCCGGCCGATAACCGCGGCGAAGAGCGGGGCGGCGGACATGATCACCAGGGTGTTCGCGACGGTGGTCGTGGACACCGCGACGACGAACAGGATCGTGTTGATGGCGAAGAGCACCGTCACCAGCGCACCCCGCGACCCGACGGCCGCCACCGCCGCCAGACACCCGCCACGGTAGCGCAGGGCGAGCAGTCCGACATAACCGACTGTCATTAACACCCCACGCCAGAATAGAATGGTCCAGGCATCCGCGCCGACCATCCGCATCAGAACGGTGTCCGGGGTGAGGATCAGTATGCCGAGGACGGCAAGGGTCAGGCCCTTTGCCGGATCGGCTGCGGAATCGGTCGACATGGATTTTTTGTTCCGGTGCGGCGGTTCTGATCACGATAGCCGATCACTCAGAAGCCAGCCGTATCCCGCGAGTGTGAGCGAGGCAAGTACCATAACGGTCCCGTGGCACATACGTCTGAAGGCCTGGTGGGAAGGCTACGACCCGGACGAGTATGTCGAGTGGCGGGATCGCGATCCCGAGTCCGGGGCCGACGGTGAGGACACCGACGATCCGTCGATGCCGGCGTCGATCGCACTGCCCAAGATGATGAGTTTCGACGACCTCATGGCGAGCCATGCCACGGAGTCGGGGCTCAACGACGGCGACCTGGAATTCCTCGAGGAGGTGGCGCCGGACCCGGTCTGGCCGAGGGCCAAGGTGGAGGTGTCCCAGCGGGTGTTCGGCCGCGGCTTCGTCACCCCGGGCGGGGCCGAGCAGATCATCGACGCGGCGAAATCCCTCGGCCTCGATCCGGTGCAGTCGGTCCTCGACCTGACCATGAGGCTTGGGGGAGAGGACGCGGCGATCGCCGGAAAATACGGCGTGTGGGTCACCGGATACGAGCGCAATCCGGCGCTGTTCGAAATCTCCGGCTTGGTGCTGCCCACCATCCCGGCCGGCGACCAGGTCCGTCCCAGCTTCTACGATCCGGAGACGGTCGAGCTGCCGCGCAAGAAGTTCGACGTGGTGCTGTCGAACGAGAACATGCACTGCGTCCAGGACCGCGTCGCCCTGATCGCGAAGATCTACGAGTCCCTGAAGGACTGGGGCCAGTTCCTGATGAGCGACTTCGTCCTGCCCGACGAGAAGCCGCCGTCGGAGCGCCTGATGAAGTGGCTGCAGAACCGTGGCGAGCCCGTGACCCTGTGGACCAAGGAGCAGTACGAGGTCGCCCTGGCGAACCAAACCTTCGATGTCCGGTTCGTGAAGGAGGAATCGGAGGACTACGAGCATCGGATCCGCCATGACTTCGCGGCCTTCGTGGAAACCCTGAACGCCGACAAGGTGGTGACCGAAACACCCGTCGCCCGGGCCGCGCTGGTCGATCTGGCGGAGGACTGGTCCCGGCTGGCCAGCCTGCTGCAGAAGGGCGAACTGCAGCTTGTGCGGATTCTGGCGATGAAGCGGGGAGAGTCCTGAAAACCGCCGCATATCGCGGTTGACAGCCTTCCGGCTTCTCAGTAGGTTCCGCGCTCTTCGAAATCTGCCGACCACCGGAGACGACCAATGCGCGTCGCGAACTCGCTGAAGACGCTGAAGAAGCGCCACAAGGCCTGCCGGGTTATCCGCCGCAAGGGCCGTGTCTACGTGATCAACAAGACCAACCCGCGCTTCAAGGCGCGCCAGGGTTGATCCGACTGGGCTTGGTCCTTCGGGTCTGATCACTTCGGTCTGAGGTCCGCGCGCCCCGTCGCTGCGGTCCCCGCATACCCGCTTTCAGGCGGCCGACGGTAACGTCGAGCCGCCTTTTCGCGTTCCGACCGGCCATTGCGCGCCCTGACGGTGCCATGGCTTGAATTTCTGCCCCGTTCCGGCAAGTTAGGCGCCAAGATAGACGCCAAGACCTGTTCAACAGGCGGGGAGCCTTGCCATGCAGATGCCCGAGCCCGACCAGGAGGTCCTGGCGCGCCGTTCGGAGATCGTCGACGCCCTGCGCGCGATCGTGCCGGGCGAGGGGGTGATCGCCGATACCCGCGAGATGCGCCCCTATGAAAGCGACGGCCTGACCGCCTATCGCACCGTGCCGATGATCGTCGTGCTGCCGGAGACCGTGGCCCAGGTCGCCGCCGTTCTGAAGTACTGCCACGAGAACGGGGTGAAGGTGGTGCCGCGCGGATCGGGCACTTCGCTGTCCGGCGGCGCGCTGCCGCTGGCCGACGGCGTGCTGCTGGGGCTGGGCAAGTTCAACCGCATCCTGGACATCGATTTCGACAACCGCACCGTCACCGCCCAGCCCGGCGTGACCAATCTCGGCATCACCACCGCCGTCCAGCACGAGGGCTTCTACTACGCCCCCGACCCGTCCTCGCAGATCGCCTGTTCCATCGGCGGCAACGTGGCGGAGAACTCCGGCGGCGTGCACTGCCTGAAATACGGGCTGACCACCAACAACATCCTCGGCATCGAGATGGTCACGGTGGAAGGCGAGATCATGCGCCTGGGCGGCAAGCATCTCGATTCCGAAGGCTACGACCTGATGGGCCTGATGACCGGCTCCGAAGGGCTGCTCGCCGTGGTCACCGAGGTCACCGTGCGCATCCTGAAGAAGCCGGCCTCCCTGCGCGCCCTGCTGCTCGGCTTCCCGACCAGCGAGCAGGCGGGGGCCTGCGTGGCCGCGATCATCGGGGCGGGCATCATCCCCGGCGGCATGGAGATGATGGACAATCCGGCGATCAACGCCGCCGAGGACTTCGTGAACGCCGGCTATCCGCGCGAGGCCGGTGCGCTGCTGATCGTCGAGCTGGACGGCCCCGAAGTGGAAGTCGACACCCTGATCGAGCGGGTGCGCGAGATCGCCGAGGCCAACGGCTCCACCACGCTGCGGGTGTCCGACAGCGAGGAGGAGCGCAACGCCTTCTGGGCCGGGCGCAAGGCGGCCTTCCCGGCGGTCGGGCGGATCTCGCCGGACTACATGTGCATGGACGGCACCATCCCGCGCCGCCAGCTTCCCGAGATCCTCACCCGCATGACGCGGATGAGCGAGAAATACGGCCTGCGGGTCGCCAACGTGTTCCATGCGGGCGACGGCAACCTGCACCCGCTGATCCTGTTCGACGCCAACCAGCCGGGCGAGCTGGATCGGGCGGAGGCGTTCGGTGCCGACATCCTGAAGGCCTGTGTCGAGCTGGGCGGCGTGCTCACCGGCGAGCACGGGGTCGGTGTGGAGAAGCGCGACCTGATGCCGGAGATGTTCAGCGAGACCGACCTGAACCAGCAGATGCGCGTGAAATGCGCCTGGGACCCCAAGGGCCTTCTCAATCCGGGCAAGGTGTTCCCCACCCTGCACCGCTGCGCCGAGCTCGGCCGCATGCACATCCACCGGGGGCAGCTGCCGTTCCCGGACATCCCGCGGTTCTGAGGTGCTGTTCGTGCTGCGCTTTCCCCGTCGTCCCGGCACGCCCCTGGGCCCGATCCAGGGGCGGGACCGGGACCATACCCCCATCGGCCGATGCTGGGTCCCGGCCCGCCCCCGGATCAGGTCCGGGGCCGTCCGGGATGACGACTACAGATTTATGAGTTCCCTATCCCCGTCATCCCGGCGAGGCCCGGGCTCGACCCGGGGCTCGGCCGGAACCCAGACTCTGCCGGAGCGTGCCGATGCCTGACACCTTCAAGCCCGACACGCCGGAGCAGGTGCGCGACGCCATCGCCTGGGCGGTCTCCGAGGAGAGCCCGCTGGAGATCGTCGCCCGCGCCACCAAGCGTACCATCGGCCGGCCGATGCAGACCGCCAACACCCTCGACCTGTCCGGCCTCGGCGGGATCGGCCTGTACGAGGCGGAGGAGCTGATCTGCCAGGCCGGGCCGGGCACGCCGCTGGCCGAGATCGAGGCGGCGCTGACGGCGCAGAACCAGCGCCTGGCCTTCGAGCCGATGGATCTGGGCGTGCTGCTGGGCGGCGGCGAGGGGCGGCAGTCCATCGCCGGGGTCTTCGCCTGCAACCTGGCCGGCCCGCGCCGGATCAAGGACGGGGCGGCGCGCGACCACCTGCTGGGTTTCACCGCCGTCACCGGCCGAGGCGAGATCGTGAAGTCCGGCGGCCGGGTGGTGAAGAACGTCACCGGCTACGACCTGTCCAAGCTGGTCTGCGGTTCCTGGGGCACGCTGGCCGCGCTGACCGACCTGACCTTCAAGGTCCTGCCCATGCCGGAGACCGAGACCACCCTGCTGCTGCACGGGCTGGACGAGCCGACGGCGGCGACCGCCATGAGTGCGGCCATGGGCTCGGCCCATGACGTCTCCTCCGCCGCGCACCTGCCGGACGGGATCGCCGCCGGCGGGGTGAGCGGCGTGGCGACCGCCCTGCGGGTGGAAGGGTTCGCGCCGTCCGTGGTCGCGAGGGTGGCGGCGCTGACGGACGAGCTGGCCCGCTTCGGCGTCGAGATCACGACGATTGAGGGCGAGGCGTCCCGCGCCCTGTGGCGCGACCTGCGCGACGCCCGGCCGCTCGCCGAGCCGCGCGACCGGGCGGTATGGAAGCTCTCCGTCGCCCCGATGGCGGGACCGCGGGTGGTGGCGGCGATCCGGCCGCTGGTGGCCGAGTGCGCGTATTTCTACGACTGGGCCGGCGGCCTGATCTGGCTCGCCGTGCCGCCGAGGGGCGATGCCCAGGCCGATGTGGTGCGCGGGGCGGTGGACGCGATGGGCGGCCACGCGACCCTGATCCGCGCCGCCCCGGAGGTCAGGGCCTCGGTGGACAGTTTCCACCCGCAGCCGGCCCCACTCGCGGCGCTGTCGAAGCGGGTGAAGGAGAGTTTCGATCCGAAAGGCGTGCTCAATCCGGGCCGCATGACGGTGGGGGTATAGGGACAGATGCAAACCAACTTCACCCTGGCCCAGCTTGCCGATCCGGAGATCTCCGTCGCCAACGAGATCCTGCGCAAGTGCGTGCATTGCGGGTTCTGCACGGCGACCTGTCCGACCTATGTCCTGCTGGGCGACGAGCTCGACAGCCCGCGCGGCCGGATCTACCTGATCAAGGATATGCTGGAGAACGACCGGCCGGCCGGCGAGCAGGAGGTCAGGCATATCGACCGCTGCCTGTCCTGCCTGTCCTGCATGACCACCTGTCCCTCCGGCGTGCATTACATGCACCTGGTCGACCACGCCCGCACCCATATCGAGCGCACCTATACCCGCGCGCCGCTGGACCGCTGGATGCGCGCCCTGCTGGCCAACCTGATCCCCTATCCGAACCGGTTCCGCCTGGCCCTGGCCGGCGCCTGGTTCGCCCGGCCCTTCGCGCCGCTGGCCGGCAACCTGTTCGGCGGGCGGCTGCGGGCGATGCTGGAGCTGGCGCCCAAGGCGATCCCGCCGCGCTCGTCCATGGACAGGCCGGGCGTGTATCCGGCGCAGGGGGAGCGGCGGGGCCGGGTCGCTTTGCTGCTCGGCTGCGCCCAGCGGGTGCTGGAGCCGGAGATCAACGACGCCACGATCCGTCTGCTGACCCGCCACGGCGTGGAAGTGGTGGTGCCGCCGAGTGCGGGCTGCTGCGGCTCGCTGACCCATCACATGGGCCGCGAGGACGAAGCCCAAGCCAGCGTGACGGCCAATGTGGACGCCTGGTGGGCCGAGACCGCCGAGGGTGGTGGGGAGGGGCTGGACGCGGTGGTGATCAACGCCTCGGGCTGCGGCACCACGGTGAAGGATTACGGCTTCATGCTGCGCGAGGATGCGGGCTATGCCGACAAGGCGGCGGCGATCTCGGCGATGACGCGGGACGTGACCGAATATCTGGCGGAGCTGGACCTGCCGGCGGGCGCGCCGTCCGATCTGACCGTGGCGTATCACTCGGCCTGCTCGATGCAGCACGGCCAGAAGATCAAGACCCTGCCCGCCGAGCTGCTGACCCGGGCCGGGTTCGCGGTGAAGGGCGTGCCGGAGGGGCATCTGTGCTGCGGGTCGGCGGGTACCTACAACATGATGCAGCCGCAGATCGCCGGGACGCTGCGCGACCGCAAGGTGGCGAATATCGAGAGCACCCGGCCGGACGTGATCGCCACCGGCAATATCGGCTGCATGACCCAGATCGGCGGCGGCACCGCGATCCCGGTGGTGCACACGGTGCAGCTGCTGGACTGGGCGACCGGCGGGCCGGTACCGCCGGCGCTGCGAGAGAAGGCGGTTTGACGTGCTCCCGTCATCCCGGCGGCCTCCGGACCTGATCCGGAGGGCGGCCGGGACCCAGCCCTGTCAATTGCCTCGGGGTCCCGACCGACCCCCGGGTCGAGCCCGGGTCTCGCCGGGATGACGAGATTGCAGTGCGTGGGAAGATAGCGGCTCCCGTAGCCGCCCCTTACCCCCGCAGCGCCATCTCTCCGCCGTCGCCGAACACCTCCTCGAACGCGCCCTTGAGCGCCGCGTCGACCTCGGTCATGCCGACGAGCACGCCGAGATCCACCAGGCTGGTGACCCCGTGGCCGGCGATGCCGCAGGGCACGATGCCGTCGAAATGGGACAGGTCCGGCTCGACGTTCAGCGCGATGCCGTGGAACGTGACCCAGCGCCGCACCCGCACGCCGATGGCGGCCACCTTGTCCTCGCGCAGGGGCTCGCCCCGGTCGGTGCGGCGCACCCAGATGCCGACCCGGCCGTCGCGCCGCTCGCCCGCCACACCGAGCCGGTCGAGCGTCCGGATCAGCCATTCCTCCAGCGCATGCACATAGGCCCGCACATCCTGGCGGCGGCGCTTCAGGTCGAGCATGACATAGGCCACCCGCTGGCCCGGCCCGTGATAGGTGAACTCGCCGCCCCGACCGGTGCGGTGGACCGGGAAGCGGTCCGGCTCCAGCAGGTCGGTTGTCTCGGCACTGGTGCCCGCCGTGTAGAGCGGCGGATGCTCGAGCAGCCAGACGGTCTCCGGTGCCTCGCCCAGATGGATGGCGCCGGCCAGCCGCTCCATCTCGGCGACGGCGGCCTCGTAACCCACCAGCGCGTCGTCGTGGCGCCAGTCCACGGCACTCCGGAACACGCTGTCGGCCTGGTCGGAGAGAGGGGCGAGTGACATATATCGGTGTCCGTTTCCGGTTCCGTGCTACAACCCGCGATCTCAGCTTGATTGGGCGGGCGGCTTTTGCTAATCCCTCACCCTCGCTGCGGGCCGGGGCTCGTAGCCAAGATAGTGCGGTCGTGGCGGAATTGGTAGACGCGCAGCGTTGAGGTCGCTGTCCGGTAACACGGGTGGAAGTTCGAGTCTTCTCGACCGCACCACATCTCTCTCCGATACATCCAGAAAATGACGGTGACCTCCCCCTTGGGGGCACGCCCGACCGTGCGCGCCAATTGGTCCCGCCATGGACCGCGTACAGCCTCTTGGGCGCGTCCGGTCCGCCGTGTAAGGTCTGCGCCCACATGCGGGCCGACGGGAGCTGGGAATGGCGGAAGATCTCAAAGACGCTGCACTCTACTATCACGAGACGCCGGTGCCCGGGAAAATGGCCGTCGTGCCGACCAAGCCCATGGCGACGCAGCGGGATCTGTCGCTGGCCTATTCCCCCGGCGTGGCCTATGCCTGCACCGCCATCGCCGAGGATCCGAGCACGGCCGCGCGCTATACCGGCCGCCAGAACCTGGTCGGCGTGGTGACCAACGGTACCGCCGTGCTGGGTCTCGGCAATATCGGGCCGCTCGCCTCCAAGCCGGTGATGGAGGGCAAGGCCGCCCTGTTCAAGAAATTCGCCGATATCGACGTATTCGACATCGAGGTGGCGGAGCTGGACGTCGACCGGTTCGTCGAGGTCGTCGCCGCCCTGGAGCCGACCTTCGGCGGCATCAACCTGGAAGACATCAAGGCGCCGGAATGCTTCGAGATCGAACGCAAGCTGCGCCAGCGCATGAACATCCCGGTGTTCCATGACGACCAGCACGGCACCGCGATCTGCGTCGGGGCGGCGATCTTCAACGCCCTGCGGCTGGTCGAGAAGCCGATGGAGACGGTGCGGCTCGTCACCTCGGGGGCGGGGGCGGCGGCCATGGCCTGCATCGACCTGCTGGTGGCGATGGGGCTCAAGACCGAGAACGTGATCATCACCGATATCGACGGCGTGGTGTATACCGGCCGCTCCCAGATGAACCCGGTCATCGCCCGCTACGCCACCGACACGCCGATGCGCACCCTGGCCGAGGCGGTGGACGGGGCGGACATCTTCCTCGGCCTGTCGGCGCCCGGCGTGCTGAAGCCGGAGATGGTCAAGACGATGGCCGACCGGCCGATCATCATGGCGCTGGCCAACCCGACGCCGGAGATCATGCCGGAGGAGGCCAAGGCGGTGCGCGACGACGCGATCATCGCCACCGGCCGCTCGGACTACCCGAACCAGGTGAACAACGTCCTGTGCTTCCCCTTCATCTTCCGCGGCGCGCTCGACGTGGGGGCGACGACGATCAACGAGGAGATGAAGATCGCCGCGGTGACGGCCATCGCCGATCTGGCGATGCAGGAGGCCTCCGACATCGTCGCCACCGCCTATAGCGGCCAGGAGCTCTCGTTCGGGCCGGAATACCTGATCCCCAAGCCGTTCGACCCGCGCCTGATCATGGAGATCGCGCCCCGCGTCGCCCAGGCGGCGATGGACAGCGGCGTGGCCGTCCGGCCGATCGAGGATTTCGACGCCTACCGCCAGAAGCTGTCGCAGTTCGTCTACCGCTCCGGCCAGGTGATGCGGCCGATCTTCTCCAAGGCCCGCGAGGAGCCGAAGCGCGTGGTCTTCGCCGAGGGCGAGGAGGAACGGGTGCTGCGCGCCGTGCAGTCAGTGCTGGACGAGAAGCTGGCCAAGCCGATCCTGATCGGGCGGCCGGACGTGATCGAGCGCCGGCTCGACCGGTTCGGCCTGCGCCTGAAGGTCGGCCGCGACGTCGAGGTGGTCGATCCCAGCAACGACGAGCGCTACGAGCTGTACTGGCGCACCTATCACGGCCTGATGGAGCGCCGGGGCGTGTCGCCGGACCGGGCGCGCGAGGTGGTGCGCACCAACGACACGGTCATCGCCGCGCTGATGATGCAGCTCGGCGACGCCGACGCGGCGATCTGCGGCACGGTGGGCCGGTACTGGGACCATCTGAGGCATATCCGCCAGGTCATCGGCACGCGCCGCGGGGTGAACGAGCTGTCGGCGGTCAGCCTGCTGATCCTGCCTCAGGGCTCCTACTTCATGGTCGACACCCATGTGACGACGGACCCGAGCGCCGATGCGCTGGTGGAGATGGTGGAACTGGCGGCGATCGAGGTGCGGGCCTTCGGCCTGGAGCCAAAGGTCGCCTTCGTCTCCCATTCCCATTTCGGGTCCTCCGACGAGCCGTCGGCGCAGAAGATGCGCCAGGCGGTCGCCAAGCTGGCGGCGAAGCATCCGGGCCTGGAGGTCGAGGGCGAAATGCACGCCGACAGCGCGATCTCCGAAGTGGTGCGGAATCGGACCTTCCCGAACTCGCGGCTGCAGGGTGCGGCGAACCTTCTGGTCATGCCGACGTTGGACTCAGCGAACGTGGCGTTTAACCTGATGAAATCGACAGGGCAGGGACTTTCGGTAGGCCCGATGCTGGTCGGAACCGCCAAGCCGATGCATATCCTTACCCAGTCGGTGACCGTGCGCGGCATCATCAACATGACCGCCGTCGCCGTCGTCGACGCCCAGGCCCATGAAGTGGCGCGCCGTAAGCCGGTGCGCTAAAAAGCGGTGATGTATGACCCCAAGCAACCGACCGGACGAGACCGACGCGCCCGAAGCCGAGGTTGGGGAGCAGCAGGGAACCAAGCGCAAGCCGAAGGTCAAGAAGCGTGAGCTGAAGGCGAAAATCCGCGCCCTTGAGGCGGAGATCGCGGAGACCCGCGAGAACGTGCCGGATGAGCCGCTCTACGGCCTGACGCCACGCCTGGAGGCCGCCGTCATGCGGGCGCTGGAGCAGGAGCGCCTGCCCATCATCCCGCGCCTGATGCGCCCGCTCCACCCGGCGGACCAGGCCGACCTGATCGAGCGGCTGGCGCCGGAACAGCGGCTGACCTTGATCGCGGCGATGGGGGCGACCTTCGACGCCGACATCCTGGCCTACCTCGACGCCACGGTGCGCGACGAACTGGTCGGCACCCTGGGCGAGGATGACCTGACCCGGTTCCTCTCGGCCCTGGACTCCGACGATGCCGTCGACCTGTTCGGCGAGCTGGACGAGGAGGAGCAGGCCCGCATTCTGGCGGCCCTGCCCGCCAAGGACCGGATCTTCCTTGAGGAGGGTCTGAACTTCCCGGAGGATTCCGCCGGCCGCCTGATGCAGCGCGAGATGGTCGTGGTGCCGTCCCACTGGACGGTCGGCCAGACCATCGACTTCCTGCGCACCGTCCGCAATCTACCGGACGACTTCTACGACATCTTCGTGGTCGATCCCGGCCATCGCCCGGTGGGCGAACTGGCGCTGTCGCACCTGCTGCGCGCCAAGCGGCCGGTGCGGGTCTCCGACATCATGCGTAAGGACTTCCGCAAGGTCCGCGCCGAGATGGACCAGGAGGAGGTGGCGCTGCTGTTCCGCCAGTACGGTCTGGTCGCCGCCCCGGTGGTCAGCGAGGACGACCGGCTGCTCGGCGTGATCACCGTCGACGACGTGGTGGACGTGATCGACGAGGAGGCGGAGGAGGATCTGATGCGCCTCGCCGGTCTGGGCGAGAGCGATCTGTACGGCTCCCTGTGGGACACCACCAAGACCCGGTTCCCCTGGCTGGTGATGAACCTGCTGACCGCGATCGCCGCATCGCTGGTGATCGGCATGTTCGAGGCGACCATCGAGAAGGTGGTGGCGCTGGCGGTGCTGATGCCGATCGTCGCGTCCATGGGCGGCAATGCGGGCACCCAGACCCTGACGGTGGCGGTCCGCGCGCTGGCCATGCGCGACATCGACACCCGCAACGCCATGAAGTTCATCGCCAAGGAGACCCTGGTCGGCTCGCTGAACGGCATCGCCTTCGCGGTGCTGGTGGCCGGCGCGTCGATCGCCTGGTTCGGCGATTTCGAGATCGCCTGGATCATCGCCGTCGCCATGGTGCTGAATCTGGTGGTCGCGGGGCTCGCGGGAACGCTGATCCCGCTCGGCCTGCAGCGCTTCAAGATCGACCCGGCCGTGGCGAGCGGGGTGTTCCTCACCACCGTGACCGATGTGGTCGGGTTCTTCGCGTTTCTGGGGCTGGCGACGCTGTTCCTGCTTTAGGGACTGACCTTGTACCGTCATCCTGATGCAAATCGGGATGACGAAAAGTGCGGAAGGGATGAAGGTCGGTTGGGGCGCCGTAGGCCAGAGCCGATCGGCGCCCCATATCCGTCAGCTCGTCAGCACCACGCGGCCGGTGATGCGGCCGGCCTTGAGGTCCTGCAGGGTGTCGTAGGCGGTCTCCAGCGGCCGGGTCTCCATCGGGATCGGCTTCACCTTGCCCGCCTTGACCAGCTCCATCAGCTCCTTCAGCTCGCCCAGCGAGCCCACATACGAGCCCATGATCGACAGCGCCCGCATCGGGATGGTCGGCAGGGAGACGGTCAGCTCGCCGCCATACAGGCCGACGATGACGTAGCGGCCGCCCTTGCGCACCGCGCCGATGCCGACGCTGGAGGTCGCCTCGCCGCCCACCGTGTCGACCACCGCCCGCAGCTCGCCGCCGGCGATCTTCTGCAGCTCGGCGATGGCGTTCTCCGCTGTCTTGGTGTTCAGCACCGCGTCGGCGCCCACACCCTTGGCGGCGTCCAGCTTCTCGTCGTCGATATCGACGGAGATGACGTTCTTCACGCCCATGCCCTTGGCGATGGCGACGGCCGACAGGCCGAGGCCGCCGGCGCCGAAGATCGCCAGCCACTCGCTGTCGAGCACCGGCATCGCCTTCTTCAGCGCCGAATATACCGTGACGCCGGAGCAGGAATACGGGGTGGCGATGGTCGGATCGACGTCGCCGATATCGACCAGGTACTTCGGATGCGGCACCAGGCAGTGGGTGGCGTAGCCGCCGTCGCGGAAGATGCCGATGGAGCGCATGGTCGGGCAGTGGTTCTCCTGCTCCGCCTTGCAGGCCGAGCACTCGCCGCAGCCGAGCCACGGGTGGACCAGCATGGTCTTGCCGATCGGCGCGTCCTTGGCGTCCGGACCGGCGGCGATGACCTCGCCCAGGACCTCGTGGCCGAGGGTGACCGGCAGGCGCTGGCCGCGGGCCACGATGTCGAGCTTCTTGCCGCCGCCCAGGTCGAAATAGCCGTCGGAGATGTGGATGTCCGAATGGCACACGCCGGCGCGGGTCACGCGGACCAGCACTTCGGTCCCGGTCGGTGTCGGATCCTCGCGCTCGACGGCCTCGAACGGCTTGCCGGGCTGGACCAGTTGGTAGCTGCGCATCGTCTTATCGCTCCCTTGGGGCTTTTTGGTGTGGGGGTCTTGAGAAGATCAACGGATCAGGCGGGTGGCGAACTCGGCCCCCAATCCGTTGGCCTCGTAATGCGCCTTGAACTTCTCCAGGCGTGTGAAGACGTCGTCATAGCCGGTCTGGTTGCCCTCGGCATCGACGAAAATCAGCGGTCCGAAATTATGGAACAGGCACTTCATGTGCCCGACCTCGGGGTCGACCACCAGGGTATGGGTCTCGCCCGCGGGCTCGAACAGGAAGGAGCCGGGCGTGGCGGTCCAGTCGTGCTCCAGATAGCCCCAGGCGCCTTCCAGCGTGTAGCCGGTGACCGGGGCCGGATGGCGGTGGCGGCTGACGATGCCCGGCTTGTCGGCCTTGATCAGCGTGACCCAGGAGCCCTGGACTGGGTTGAACAGCATCGGCCGGGCCAGGATCCCGTCGCCGATCGGCATCCAGACGCGCTCGTCGTCCTCGTCGGTGGTGAAGAACAGTTCCCGCGCCGCGTGCTCGGGCAGCGGGATCCGCTTCATGGTGTCGTCTTTATAGGCTTCCAGGCGCGTGATGGCGCTCGACATGGTTTCCTCCGAATCGGCATTGGCTGGGTGTTCTTCTGATTGCCTGAATTTAAGCCTATCCGCGGGGCGGGGCGCAAACCCCCGGATTGCCGCCGGATCTTCCGGAACCCCGAAAAGGAAATTAAGAATTTGCTAAGATATTCTCGTCTACCTTAGATTGATCGCGGGGTGATATACTTGACAAGCGAGGATGTCATGCGGGGATACCAGAAGCTTCCACGGATATCTCAGAGAAAATTGATTACAATTGTCTGCTTTTTGCTCGGCGCTTTCTGCTTCACAAGCGGATCGATAAATATCGATTTCTTGTATGTGGTGTTAAATTCGAGCGTATTTAAAATAATATTCGGGATTTACGTGTTCTCAGGCTGTTTCATGGTTCTCGTCTCGAACCTCTATCTGATCTTCAGTGGGCACGGGCTGGTTCCGGCCCGGGGAGACCTGCATAAGGCACCTGCCGTGGTGCAGATTTCCTACCGGTTTTTCTACCGGCCGCTGATCGCCTGGATCATGTTCCTGGCCGGCGGCGCGTTGGCGAACGCCCTTCTCTAGGCGTCAGCCCGGGCGGCACGCACCCGTTCGCGCCACCACACGTACAGGCCGCTGGCGACGATGACGGTCGCGCCGACCACGGTCCACAGGTCGGGCAGGTCGCCGAAGACAACGAAGCCGATCCCGGTGGCCCAGACCAGCAGGGTGTAGTTGAACGGCTGCAGCACGCTGGCGGGCGCGATCTCCAGCGCCTTGATGACCGTGGCGTGGCCGATCGATCCCAGCAGGCCCGCCAGCACCAGCAGGGCCCAGCCCTTGGCGTCCGGCCAGGTCCAGTCGAACGGGCCGAACAGGCTCATCGCCAGGAACCCGACCCAGCCCGTGTAAAGCAGGATCGTCACCATGCCGTCGGTGCGCGACAGCAGTTTGGTCATCACCTGATAGACCGCGAACATGATCGCGCCCGCCAGGGGCAGCAGGGCCGCCACCTCGAAGACGGCAAGGCCCGGCCGCAGGATGACCAGCATGCCGATGAAGCCGATGCCGACGGCGGTCCAGCGCCGCACGCCGACCTGCTCGCCCAGCCAGAGGGCAGACAGGGCCGTGATCACCAGCGGGAAGACGGCGCCGATGGAATGGGACTCGGCGAGCTGCAGGTAGCGGAAGCCGAGGATGAAGCAGCCGATCTCCGCCACCAGCAGCAGCGCGCGGGCGGTCTGGAACACCGGCCGCGTCGTACGGAACTGCGGCAGGATTCCACCGCCGCGCCGCCAGGCGAGGACGGTGGCGAAGGCCGCGAAGAACGCGAAGCGGACCCAGAGGATCTGGGCCACGGAATACTCCATGGTCAGCGTCTTCGACACCGCGTCCATCCCGGCGAAGCCGAAATTCGCCAGCAGGATGAGCAGGATTCCGCGCGCGGCGGTGGACATGGGCACCCGGCTCACGGCGTCGTGACCTGTCGTTCGCGCCACCAGGCATAGAGACCGCTGGCGACGATCACCCCGGCACCGATCAGGGTAATCCCGTCCGGCAGATGGCCGAATACCACCAGTCCGGCACCCGTCGCCCAGACCACCTGGAGATAGGTGAAGGGCTGCAACGTGCTGGCCGGCGCGCGGGAGAAGGCGACGATGATCAGCCGGTGCCCGATCGTGCCGGCCAGCGCCACGAATGCCAGCAGCAGACCTTCCTCCAGGCTCGGCATGCGCCAGTCGAAGGGCAAGGCGAAGGAGAAGACGGCGAGCCCGATCCAGGCCGTGCTCAACGCGATGCCGTCGCTGCGGTCGGTGCGGCTGAGCAGGCGGGTCAGCACCAGATAGAGGGCGTAGACCGCGCCTGCGAACAGCGCGACGAAGGCGGCGGGGTCGAACACGTCGGTGCCGGGGCGCACCACGATCAGCACGCCGACGAAGCCGATCGCCACCGCCGTCCAGCGGCGCGGCCCCACATGCTCGCCCAGGATCGGCACCGACAGGGCGGTGACGATCAGCGGGAAGGTGCACACCACCGTCGTCACCGTGGCGAGCGGCAGCAGGTTCAGGGCCAGCACCATGGCCGCCATGTTCACCGGCAGCAGCAGGGCGCGGACGATGTGCAGCAGCGGGCGGCGGGTGCGCAGGGCGCCCCGCAGCGAGCCGTTGCGCGCCGCATCGACCGTCGCCGTCACGGTGAAGGCGGCGAAGAAGCCCCAGACGATCTGCGCCGCGCCGAACCCGTCGGACAGCAGCTTCACCATGGTGTCCATGGCGGTGAACACGATCTGGGCGGCGACCATGCAGGCGATGGCCAGCGCCAGGGACTCGTGCAGCGGCTGCGGGGCGGGAATCGGGGGAGCGGACATCGGCACCTCGGGTTGCGGCGCTTCGCTATCACGCGGCCGGTCCTGGCGGTAGTGGTGATGGCGGTAGTGGTCTTGCGCCGGCCAGCGCCACCCGCGACAATCGCCGTCCAACCAAACAAGCGCCGCCCGGCCAAGAGGCGGCATATCCGGGATGGAGGAAGCGATGGCGGGACGGTGGGTGAACCGGCCTGAGGGCTCGAATTGGGGCGATTTCGGCCCGGACGATCAGCTGGGGCGGCTGAATCTGCTCACGCCCGAACGGGTCGTCGAGGCGGTGAAGGAGGTCAAGACCGGCAAGCGCTTCTGTCTCTCCCTGCCGCTGGACCTGCCGGGCGGCCGCGTGCTGAACCCGCGCCGGTTCCCGCCGCGCCTGTTCGCCACCGAGCGCAACAATCTCGCCAACTACAACTTCGCCATGGAGCAGGAGAACCCGGAGCTGACCGACGTCATCTGCGACGACGCGGCGCTGATCTGCCTGCAGTATTCCTCCCAGTGGGACAGCCTGACCCATGTCGGCTCGATGTTCGACGCCAACGGCGACGGGGTGCCCGAGGTCGTCTACTACAACGGCTGGAGCGGCCAGGAGCACAAGCTCGCCGGCGACCCGAACGACAAGGCCGACCCGCTGATGCGCTTCGAGGGCGTGCGGGCCAAGGCGCTGGGCATCGAGAACATGGCCGGCGCCTGCGTCCAGGGCCGCGGCGTGATGATCGACCTGCACCGCCATCTCGGCGACGAGCGCACGGTGGTCGACTTCCAGACCCTGTCGAAGATCATGGACGAGGACGGCGTGGTGGTGGAGGAGGGCGACATGGTCTGCCTGCACACCGGCTTCTCGCAGGGGATCATCGATATGCAGGGCAATCCGGATCCGGAGTTCATGCATAATGGCTGCCCGGCGCTCGACGGCGGCGACCCGGAGCTGCAGGAATGGGTGCGCGACAGCGGCCTGTCGGTGCTGATCGCCGACAACTACGCGGTCGAGCAGGCGCCCGGCAAGGACCGGCGCAACGGCCCGAAGAAGGTGATGCTGCCGCTGCACGAGCTCTGCCTGTTCAAGCTCGGCGTCCATCTGGGCGAGATCTGGTACCTGACGGAACTGGCGAACTGGCTGCACGAGAACGGGCGCAACCGCTTCCTGCTCACGGCCCCGCCGCTGAACCTGCCGGGCGCGGTCGGGTCGCCGGCAAACGCCATCGCCACCGTTTGACCACTGGAAGCCGCATGAGCCAGGACAGACCCGACGTCAGCACCCTGACGCCGCTGATTTCCCCGCGTTCCATCGCTGTCATCGGCGCCTCCGACGATCCCAAGCGGATCGGCGGCCGGCCGCTCGGATACATGATCCGGGGCGGCTTCTCCGGCCCGATCTGGCCGGTGAACCCGAAGCGCGACACCGTGCAGGGGCTGCAGGCCTATGCCGATGTCACCTCCCTACCGTCAGCGCCGGACGCGGCCATCGTCGCCGTGCCGGCGCCTGTGGTGGCCGACACCCTGGAGGCGCTGGCCGACAAGGGCTGCAAGGGGGCGGTGGTGTTCTCCTCCGGCTTCGCCGAGATGGGCGCCGACGGCGCGAAGCTGCAGGACCGGGTGCGCTCGGTGGCCCGGGCCGGCGGGATCCGGGTGCTGGGGCCGAACTGCCTCGGCATCTTCAACGCCCGCTGCAACTGGCTCGCCACCTTCTCCTCCTCGGTGGACCACCTGCTGCCGAAACCGGGCCCGGTTTCGATCGCCAGCCAGTCCGGCGCCTATGGCAGCCATGTCTTCCACCTGATGCGGCAGAAGGGGGTGGAGACCGGGATCTGGATCACCACCGGCAACGAGGCCGATGTGGACGTTGCCGACGCCATCGCCTATCTGGCCGCCGATGACGACACCAAGGTGATCGTCGCCTATGCGGAAGGCATCCGCGACGGCGACGCCACCCGCGCGGCCCTGGAGGCGGCGGCCAAGGCCGGCAAGCCGGTGATCTTCCAGAAGGTCGGACGCTCGGAGATCGGCGCGGCGGCCGCGGCTTCGCACACGGCGGCGCTGGCCGGCTCCGACCGGATCTACGACGCCCTGTTCGCCCAGTACGGCGTGATGCGGGTGGACACCACCGACCAGATGATCGACGCCGCCTATATCTGCTCGCGCGGCGCCTATCCCGACGGCAACGCCATCGGCCTGATGACGATCTCCGGCGGCGTCGGCGTGCAGATGGCGGATGCCGCCATCGACTACGGCCTCGACGTGAAGGAGATGCCGGCCGACACCCAGAAGGCGTTGAAGGAGCTGCTGCCCTTCGCCGCGGTCCGCAACCCGGTGGACATCACCGCCCAGGCGTTCAACGACCTGTCGCTGATCACCACCAACATGCGGATGATGCTGGACGAAGGCGGCTACGACGTGGTGGTGGCGTTCTTCACCATGATCGCCGCCTCGCGCTACATCGCCGACGACCTGATCAAGACCCTGCAGGAGACGCGCGAGCGGTTCCCGGACAAGTCGATCATTCTGTCCCTCATCGCCCCGCCGGAGATCGTGCGGCACTACGAGGAGGGCGGCTATCCGGTGTTCGAGGACCCGACCCGCGCCGTCGCTGCGGCGGCGGTGATCAGCCGCTTCGGCCGGTTCTTCGCCCGCAAGATAGAGGCGGCACCGCCCAGCGCACCGTCCGGCGCCAAGCCGGTGCCGTCCCGGCCGATCGGCGAGCACGAGGCCTCCGACCTGCTGGAGAGCTGGGGCGTGCCCTTCGTGGACCGGCGCCTGGTCACCAGCGCCCATGAGGCCGAGGAAGCGGTGAAGGCGTTGGGCGGCAAGGCGGTCCTGAAGATCGCCTCGGCCGATATCCTGCACAAGACCGAGGTCGGTGGTGTGGTGGTCGGTGTGACCGCGAGCAATGCTTCGGCGGCCTATGACGGACTGGTGACCCGCGTCTCCGAAGCCGCGCCCAAGGCGGAGGTCGACGGGGTTCTGGTCGCCGCCATGGCGCCGGAGGGCGTGGAGACGGTCATCGGCGTGCAGAACGACCCGACCTTCGGGCCGGTGGTGATGGTCGGCCTCGGCGGCATCCTTGTGGAAGTGCTGGAGGATGTGTCGTTCCGGCTCGCGCCCTTCGGTGTCGAGGAGGCCAAACGCATGATCGCCGAGCTGAAGGGCGCGAAGATCTATGGCGGGGTGCGCGGCGCGCCGCCGGCCGATGTGGAGGCACTCGCCGAGTTGCTGTCGACGGTCTCGGTCTTCGCCGCCAGCGAGGGCGCGCGGATCGAAAGCGTCGACCTGAACCCGGTGCGGGTGCTACCAAAGGGCGAGGGATGCGTGGCGCTCGACGCCCTGATCGTTCCCCGCTGATCACGCCGGAATAGGGAGCGGCCTCCATGCGACCGCAGCGCTTCAAGACCCGCATCACCGAGCTGTTCGGCATCGACCATCCGATCGTCGCCGGGGGCCTGATGTGGCTGGCCGACGCGGCCTATGTGGCCGGGGTCGTGAACGCGGGCGGCATGGGTTACATCACCGCCAAGACCTTTCCCGGTCCGGGCGAGTTCGAGGCCGAGCTGGATAAGGCGAAGCGCCTTACCGGCGGCAAGCCGTTCGGCGTGAACCTCTACCTGTCGGTCCATACCGATCACAACAAGGACCTGCCGGCCCAACTCGAGATCGCCCTGGACAAAGGCGTGCGCCACTTCGAGACGGCGGGCCTGCCACCGGCCGATTTCGTGGAGCGGATCAAGGACGCCGGCGGCGTGGTGTTCCACAAGGTCGCCACCGTGAAGCACGCGGTCTCCGCCGCCTCCAAACTGCCGGTCGACGCCATCGCCGTGGTCGGGGCCGAATGCGGCGGCCACCCGGGGCTGAACCTGGTCGGTTCCATCGTGCAGGCGCCGCTGGCGGTTCAACGGGTCGACAAGCCGATCCTGATCGGCGGCGGCATCGGCACCGGCACTCAGGTCGCGGCGGTGCTTGCCATGGGCGCGGATGCGGCGCTGATCGGCACCCGCTTCCTGGTGGCCAGCGAGATCTGGAGCCACGACGCCATCAAGCAGCGGGTGATCGACGCCCAGGAGACCGACACCGCCCTGGTGCTCGCCTCCATGCGCAACACCTTCCGCGGCATCGACAACGCCACCACCCGCGCCATCGCCGAGCTGGAACGCCAGGGCGTGACCGAGTTCGAGGCGTATCGGCCCTATGTGATGGGGCTGGCCCAGAAGCAGGCCTATACCGAGGGCGACCCGGAGAAGGGCATCCTGTCCATGGGCCAGGCCTGCGTCTTTGCCGACAGGATCGAGCCGGTGGAGGCGATCATGGACCGGCTGATCGACGACGCGGTCGCTGCGGCCGGCCGGATGGGTGCGATCTCCGTCGGCGGAGCGGCCGCGGCGGCGGAGTGAGCGGCGAACCCGTCCTCTATTTCATCACCCATCCGGACGTGGTGATCGACCCGGCGGTGCCGATCACCGATTGGCCGCTGTCCGATCGCGGCCGCGTCCGGATCGCGGCGCTGGCCTCGACGCCCTGGCTCTGGAGCCTGTCGGCGATCTATTGCAGCACCGAGCGCAAGGCGCGGGACGGGGCGGCCCTTCTCTGCGGCCTCCTCGGTCTGACCCCGATCGAGCGGACCGACCTGGGCGAGAACGATCGGTCGTCGACCGGCTATCTGCCGCCGGCGGAGTTTCAGGCGACGGCCGATGCCTTCTTCGCCGAGCCCGAGAGCAGCATCCGCGGTTGGGCCCGGGCCGTGGACGAACAGGCCCGGATCGCCGACGCCCTGGAGGCGGTGATGGCGCAGGCGTCCGGGAGTGTCGCCGTCGTCAGTCACGGGGCCGTGGGAGCGCTGGCTCTGGCACACTATCTCGGCCAGCCGATCTCCCGCGCGCTGGACCAGCCGGGGACGTGCGGCGGCCACTTCTTTGCCCTCTCGATCGCACCGCGCAGCGTGCTCCACGGCTGGCGGCCGGTCGATCCGTCCTGATCCCGGATGAGCCTGGCGGCTTGATCCTGATGCAAATCAGGATCAAGCCGTTTGCCTGGTTCTCGATGAGTGTTATAAATGTACCAAGATAACATATCCAGGTATCCCGATGCCGACCTCAAGAACTGTGGACCGCGTGCAGACCGGTGTGCGCATCGAGCGGCGGCTGCTGAAGGTCATGAAGGGCGTGGCCGAGCTGCACGACATCAGCCTCGGCGATCTGATCGAAGGGGTGATGCTCCACGCCTTCGAGGGCAGGCAGCCGTTCGGCGAGGAGACGCTGAAACGGGCCGCCCAGCTCCGCGAGGTCTACGGGCTCGACCTGACCGCCGCCGACAGCCACAAACTCAAGGAGGCGTGAGATGACCGACGACGCCTTTGTCGGCTCCTTCGAGGCGCTGACGCTCCCGCCGTCGGAATTCCGTCATGCCGCCCATGTGCGGCTCGCCTGGATCTACCTGAAGCGGATGTCCCTGCCGGAGGCCATGACCCGGTATTCGATGAGCCTGCGGGCCTTCGCCGGCCATGTGGGCAAGCCGGGGCTGTTCCACGAGACCATTACCTACGCGTTCCTGATGGTGATCAACGAACGCATCGCCGACGGACCGGACGGGGAAAGCTGGGAGGCGTTTCAAGCACGCAACCCGGATGTGATGGCGGGGGTGAAGGGCGCGCTGGGCCGGTACTACACCGACGAGCGGCTGGCCGGCGCCCGTGCCCGGGCGGGCTTCGTCATGCCGGATCGGCTGGCGGGGTGAGGGGCCTCAGTAACGGGGCTCGGTCCCGGTCCTGCCCCGGATCAAGTCCGGGTCAGACCGGGATGACGAGATTTTTTACTACAACCACCGTCATCCCGGCTTGTCCCCGGACTTGATCCGGGGCAAGGCCGGGACCTTGAGATAACAGAGGACAATGGCGAAGACCCTCACGTCCCCGCCAGCATCCCCTCGATCTTCTGCTGCACGCTGAACGCATCGTCCAGCGTGGCGAGCTTCGACGGGCGGCCGCTGAGCAGGTCATCCAGAGCGCCGAGCTGGGCGCCCAGGCTGATCTTGCGCGGGTCCGCCGGCGGGTCGAGGATCTCCTTCCACGCGCCGCCGTCCGACTGGAACAGCCGGTAGAACTCGGCGACCAGGAATCCGGTCTTCTCGAAGTTGAGATAGACCTCCTGGCGATCCGGCTGCACGCCGCCGACCGAGCCGAGGATGGACACCGGCACGCCGGCCTCGTTCTCCAGCCGGGCCAGGACCTGGGTCTCGCACAGGGCCGGGTCGGACGGATAGGACGGCTTGGCCCAGACCAGCTTCGTGCGGCCGAGAATGCGCTCGGACAGGAAGACGAAGTGCGAAATGACCTCGCGGGTGTAACCGCCCTCGTCCTTGAAGCGCAGCCAGTCGGCATCGACCTGCCAGGCGCGCGGCCAGGCGGGGTAGGTGACGAGGATGTTGATGTTGCTCAGCGCGCCGGTCGTGCCCGAGGCGACGGCCTCCTGCACGGTGGCGAGCGCCTTGCCGGCTGCCTGGGTGAAGTTGACGGCGGCGGGCACGCCCGACGCCTTCAGCTTCTCCACCAGATCGCGGCTCTCCCCGATATCGACGCCGAGCGGCTTCTCCAGGAACACCGCCTTGCCGGCGGCGGCGGCCTCCAGGGCGTAGGCCTTGCGCGGCACCGGCGGGCAGGCGAGGTAGACCACGTCGGCGGCGGCGATGGCGGCCTGCGCACTGTCGACGATCGGCACGCCCGGCGCTTCCTCGGCGGCCTTCCTGCAGGCGGTTTCGGACGGGTCCCACAGGGCGACCGGCTCGAAGGCCGGGTGCTCCAGGATACGGCCGAGCAGCCGACGGCCCATGATGCCGAGGCCGATGATCGCGATCTTATGGGCCATGGCAGGCTCCCCTTCTGTGTTCGTCTTCCCGGCCTTGCGCCGGGATCCAGCCGTCCGCCGGCTGGACCGTTAGGTTAATGTCCTGGGACGTTCCGGCTGCCCCGCCCTAGGTCCCGGCTCAGGGCCGGGAAGACGGTGAAGGGGAACGTCGACTGATCAATACCCCGTCGGCTGATCAATACCCCGGTGAAGGGGCATGTCGGCCGATCAAGACCCCGCCGATCAATACCCCAGCGCGCAGCCGTCCTTGCGGGGGTCGGAGCCGGCGACGAGGACGCCGTTCTTCTCGTCGATGAGCACCGCCTGGCCGCCGCCGATCGGCTTCGGCATGCGGGTCAGGCTGTGGCCCTTCTTCTCCAGCGCCGCATAGGTCTCCGGCGCGAAGGTGCTCTCGACCTGCAGGGTGCCCTCGGTGGCGAAGCTGCGGCTGTCGTCCAGCGCCTCCTGCGGGTCCATACCGCGCATCAGCAGGTTCGACAGGAAGGTGGCGTGGCCGGTCGACTGGTACTGGCCGCCCATGACGCCGAACGGGGCGACGGCGCGGCCGTCCTTCACCAGCATGCCGGGGATGATCGTGTGCATCGGCCGCTTGTTCGGCGCGATGGCGTTCGGGTGGCCTTCCACGAGGTGGAACGACTTGCCGCGGTTATGCAGCATGACGCCGGTGTTTTCGCTCATGATGCAACTTCCGAAATCGGAGAAGATCGAGTTGATGAAGCTGATCGCGGTGCCGTCCTTGTCGACGCAGGACAGGTAGATCGTGTCCTTGTGGACCGGGAAGTCGCTCGGCTCGAACGCGCCGGCCTTGTTCGGGTCGATCATCGCGTCCAGCGCCGAGATGTGGGCGTCGGACAGCAGCCAGTCCACCGGCACGTCGACCTGGCGCGGGTCGGCCACGTAGCGGTCGCGCTGGGCGTAGGCGAGCTTGGTGGCCTCGGCGATCAGGTGCACCCGGTCGGCCTGGCTCAGGCTGGCGACGTCGTGGCGGTCGAGGATCGACAGGATCATCAGCGCGCAGACGCCCTGGCCGTTCGGCGGGCATTCGAAGACGTCATGGCCGGCGAACTTGCCCGTGATCGGCTCCACCCATTCCGGGGCGGCGTTGGCGAAGTCTTCGAGGCTGTGCAGGCTGCCCAGCTTGTTCAGGCTGGCGACCATGTCTTCGGCGACCGCGCCGGTATAGAAGCCGTCGCGGCCCTTCTCGGCGAGGATCTTGAAGGTGGCGGCGAGCTTCGGCTGGCTGTGGCGGGTGCCGATGGCCGGGGCCTTGCCGTTCGGCAGCATGGCCGCCTTGGCCGCCGGATTCTTCGACAGCTTCTCCACCGCGTCGGCCCAGTCGCTGCCGACGCGGGAGCTCACCGGATAACCCTCTTCGGCGTATTTGATCGCCGGCTGCAGCAGCTCGCCCAGGGACTTGCTGCCGAAGCGCTCCAGCAGGGCGGTCCAGGCGCCGATCGCGCCCGGCACGGTGACCGTATGCGGGTCGTTCGAGGCGCCCAGTTCGGTGATGCCCTTTTCCTGGAACCAGGAGAGCTCGGCCTTGCCCGGCGCGCGGCCCGAGCCGTTCATGGCGACGATGTCGCCGCTGCCCTTGGGGGCGACCAGGGCGAAGCAGTCGCCGCCGATGCCGGTCATGTGCGGCTCGACCACGCAGAGCACGGCGCAGGCCGCGACGGCGGCGTCCACGGCGGTGCCACCGGATTTCAGAACGTCGAGGCCGACCTGGCTCGCCAGCGGGTGGGAGGTGGCGATGGCGGCGTTGGGTGCGTACACCGGGGAACGGCCGGGAAGGTGCAGGTCGCGCATGATGGGTTGTTTCCTCGCTTCGTTCGATTTGCAGCGGTTTAGCCGGTGTATACAAACTCGGCAAGCTGCGTGGACGCCTGGGAGCGCGGAACCTATAGTCCCGCCGACAAATACGGACGTACAGAAAAGCAACCGTGCCGATCAGGCATGACGATCAAGGGAGACCGCCGTGGCGCTCGATCAGGAGACCCTCAACCAGTTTACGGACACCGTCCGCCGCTACGTGACCGAGCGCCTGATTCCGCTGGAGGAACAGGTCAGCCGCGAGGACGCGATCCCCGAGGAAGTGTCTCAGGAAATGGCTGAGATGGGCCTCTACGGCCTCTCGATTCCGGAGGAATACGGCGGGCTCGGCCTGTCCATGTCCGAGGAGGTGGTGATCGGCAACGAGCTGGGGCACACGGCACCCTGTTTTCGGTCGCTGATCGGCACGAATGTCGGCATCGGCAGCCAGGCCATCGTGATGGACGGCACCGAGGATCAGAAGCGCGACTACCTGCCGCGTCTGGCCTCCGGCGAACTGGTGGGATCGTTCTGCCTGACCGAGCCGGACAGCGGCTCCGATGCCGCCTCGGTGCGGACCTCCGCGAAGAAGGACGGCAACGGTTACGTCCTCAATGGCACCAAGCGGTTCATCACCAACTCGACCAAGGCCGGCGTCTTCACCGTCATGGCGCGCACCGACCCGGACAACAAAGGGGCGGGCGGCATCTCCGCCTTTCTGGTCGACGCCAAGTCGCCTGGCATCTCCACCGGCAAGCCGTACAAGAAGATGGGCCAGCAGGGGACCCATGTGGCCGACGTGATCTTCGAGGACGTGAAGGTCCCGGCCGACGCGATCATCGGCGGGGTCGAGGGCCAGGGCTTCAAGACCGCGATGAAGGTGCTGGACCGGGGTCGGCTGCACCTGTCCTCGGTGTGCATCGGCATGGCCGACCGGCTGATCAACGAGTGTCTGGACTACGCCACCGAGCGCAAGCAGTTCGGTCAGCCGCTCTCCGACTTCCAGCTCATCCAGGCGATGCTGGCCGACAGCAAGACCGAGGCCTATGCCGCCGAGGCGATGGTCAAGGACGCGGCCGCCAAGTTCGACGCCGGCGAGAACACGGCCATGGTCGCCGCCTGCGCCAAGTATTACGCCTCGGAGATGGTCGGCCGGGTGGCGGACCGGGCGGTGCAGATCCATGGCGGTGCGGGCTACATCAACGAATACGCGGTCGAGCGCTTCTACCGCGACGTTCGGCTGTTCCGGATCTACGAGGGCACCTCGCAGATCCAGCAGATCGTGATCGCCCGCAACATGCTGCGGGCCCACGCGGCCTCCCGCTGACCCGGAGACCGTCATGACGGAAACCTGGGACGGCTCGCGTCCGGCGACGGACATCTTCGCCTCGATCGCCGATCCGGTGGCCTGGTGGGCCGAGCGGTATCCCGCCATCCCGGCCCTGGCCGAGGGCGAGCGGGTGATGAGCTACGGCGAGGCGGATGCGCGGTCGGCCCGTCTGGCCGCCACCCTGGCGGAGCGGGGGCTGGCGGCCGGCGACCGGTTCTACATCGTCGGTGAGAACGGCTTCGCCACCGCTCTGTCGGTTCTGGCGGCGGCGAAGCTCGGCGCCTGGGCGATCCCGATCAATGCGCGCCTGTCCTCGGGCGAGATCGACGCCATCCGCGACCATGCCCGCCCGAAGCTGGCGCTGTATACGGACTCGGTCTCGGACGAGGCGACGGCCCATGGCGCGCGCCACGGAGCGGCGCCGGTGGCCGAGCTGGACGATCTCGGCGCCACCCTGGCGGCGTTCGGCGATGCCGACCCGGCGGTGGACGAGAGCGGCGAGGATCCGGCCGACCGGGTGGCGGTGATGATCTACACTTCCGGCACCACCGGGAAGCCGAAGGGCGTGATGCTGACCCATCGCAACCTGCTGTTCATCGGCGCCCGGTCGGGTGACTCCAGGCGGGTGACGCCGGGCGACCGGATCTACGGCGTGTTGCCGATCAGTCACGTGTTCGGCCTCGCATCGGTGTATCTGGGCAACATGTACATGGGTGGCCGGGTCGACCTGATTCCGCGTTTCTCGGCCGAGCATGCCCTGGCCGCGATCGAGGGCGGCGCGATCAGCCTGTTCAACGGCGTGCCCCAGATGTACGCACGAATCCTTGAGCTCACCACAATCCGTGGCCGAGCACTGAACCCGGGGCGGATCCGTTATCTGTCCTCCGGCGGTGCGCCGCTGGACCTGGGACTGAAGAGGCGGGTGGAGGCGGCCTTCGGGGTGCCGTTGCATAACGGCTACGGAATGACCGAGACCGCGCCGACCATCTCGGTGACCGATATCGACCGTCCGCGCGATGACGACACGGTCGGCGAGATCATTCCCGACGTCCAGGTGCGCATCGTCGGCGACGACGGCGCGGCCCTGCCGACGGACATGGTGGGCGAGATCCAGGTGTCCGGTCCGCTGGTGATGAAGGGCTATTACAAGGCACCCGGGGAAACGGCCGCCGTCCATGACGGGCTGTGGTTCAAGACCGGAGATCTCGGCCGGCTGAACGCCGACGGCCTGCTCTATGTGGTCGGCCGCCGCAAGGAGCTGATCATCCGCTCCGGCTTCAACGTCTACCCGCCGGAGGTGGAGGCGGCGATCACCCTGCATCCCGACGTCGGCTTGTGCGCCGTCGTCGGCCGCCCGGCCAGGGACGGCAACGAGGAAGTGGTGGCCTTCATCCAGCCGGTGCAGGGCCGCACCCCCAGCGCCGCGGACCTCGCGGCCTTTGTGGCCGACAAGCTGTCGGCCTACAAACGGCCTGGGCGCTGGGAGTTCCGAGACAGCCTGCCGGCGACGGCGGCGGGCAAGATTCTCAAGCACAAGCTGGACGGCTGACCGGCGGCCGATCGGCGGATACCACCTGTCGGCTGGCAAATGTGGCGGGTTTTCCACTTAAGCGGCCTGATTCTGTCGAATTCACGACAGTTCCGGGTCGGTGTGTCGATTTGTGGCAAATTGGTGTTTCAGGTTAGGGTAGCGTTTCGATAACGCGGAACCGCGACCGGTGCCGCCGAACAGCCGGGACAACCGGCGAGTAGCCCGGGGGAGGGGAGCGCGACCTCCGACGGTCGAGCCGAAAGCCTTCCTGCCAGGCGTCGGCTCCTTTCCCCCGTCGAAGATGTCCGTCCCGATTCGGGTTCGGGCTCGGTGCGACTGGGGGCCAAGGGGGGCTCGCGGCGCGCTGTAAAACCCAAACGAGAGGGAACTACATGTCCGACCACGCTGTGAAGCCGCCCGACGGGCCGGCGGATCTCATCGATACCGATTATGAAATCGGCCAGGACAACATTCAGAAGCAGGTTGGGCCGTTCGGCCTGGACATCCACAACCCGGTGTTCCTGATCTCCGGGCTGGTGATCGTTGCCTTCACGTTTCTGACCCTGATCCTGCACGACCAGGCCGCTGCGGCGTTCGGCGCCCTGCGCGAGACACTGACCTCGACCTTCGACTGGTTCTTCATCGGAGCCGCGAACGTCTTCGTGATTCTTTGCGTCGTCCTGATCGTCACCCCGCTCGGCAAGGTGCGGCTCGGAGGGCGGGACGCGAAGCCCGACTACTCCTATAGCGGTTGGTTCGCGATGCTGTTCGCGGCCGGCATGGGCATCGGGCTGATGTTCTATGGCGTCTCAGAGCCGATCTCGCACTTCAACTCGTCGCTCGCGGAAGGGGCCGGCTCCCCGGAGAGCTGGGCGCCGTTGGCCGGTGCGGCTGGCGATGTGGAGGGCGCGAAGGCGCTTGGCATGGCGGCGACGATCTTCCACTGGGGGCTACACCCCTGGGCGATCTACGCGGTCGTCGCCCTGGCCTTGGCCCTGTTCTCCTATAACAAGGGCCTGCCGCTGACGATCCGCAGCGTCTTCCATCCGATCTTCGGCGATGCGGTGTGGGGCTGGACCGGTCACGTCATCGATATCCTGGCGGTGTTCGCCACGCTGTTCGGCCTGGCCACCTCGCTCGGCCTCGGGGCGACCCAGGCCAATGCCGGTCTGGAGTTCCTGTTCGGGACGCCGGTGAGCGATGCCTCTCAGGTCCTGCTGATCTGCGGCATCACCGGCTTGGCGCTGCTTTCGGTACTGGCCGGTCTCGATGCCGGCGTGAAGCGCCTGTCCGAGATCAACATGGTCCTGGCCTTCCTGCTGCTGATGTTCATCATCATCGTCGGGCCGACCATGGCGATCGTGACCGGGTTCTTCTCGAACCTGTTGGCGTATCTCGAGTATCTGCCGGCGCTGTCCAACCCGATCGGCCGCACCGATGCGAATTTCAGCCAGGGCTGGACGTCGTTCTACTGGGCCTGGTGGATCTCCTGGTCGCCGTTCGTGGGCATGTTCATCGCCCGGGTGTCGCGGGGCCGCACGGTGCGGGAGTTCATCACCTGCGTGCTGCTGATCCCGTCGCTGGTGTCGGTGCTTTGGATGACGGCTTTCGGCGGCACGGCGATCAGCTTCGTCGAATCCGGCGTGGTGGCGATCGCCGATGCCGATCTGCCGGTGAAGCTGTTCGTGATGCTCGAGCAGATGCCGTTGGCGCAGATCACGTCCTTCATCGGCATCCTGCTGGTGATCGTGTTCTTCGTGACCTCGTCGGATTCCGGCTCTCTGGTGATCGACACGATCACCGCCGGGGGCAAGACCAACGCCCCGGTGTCGCAGCGGGTGTTCTGGGCCTGCTTCGAGGGGCTGGTGGCGATTGCGCTGCTGCTCGGCGGTGGCCTGACGGCCCTGCAGGCCATGGCGGTCTCGACCGGCTTTCCGTTCACCATCGTCCTGCTGCTGGCGTGCTACGCCATCGTGAAGGGGCTGATGAGCGAGCCGCGGTCGGATACGGCCTGAGGCCGGCGCCCATATCATTGAAAAGGGGAGGCCTCGGCCTCCCCTTTTTTTGTTCAGGGTCTGCTGGAAATGACCGGGGGCCGGTTCACCCCGGAGCCAACTTGCGGGTCAGCAGGCCGAAGCCGAGCCCGATCGCCGCGATGACGGCACCGGCAAGCACCGCGTCCCAATGGCCGATGCCCATGTCCTCGCTGCCGGGAAAAGCGAACAGTACGCCGCCGGCGAAGACGATCACGCGCACGGCCATGGCCATCGCCCCGTCGCCGAAGGTGCCGTAGCCGATCAGGTAGCCCTGGGTGGAGGAGGCGATCAGCAGTACCCCGGCCAGTGCACTCGCCAGCACGACGGCGATCTGCATCGGCGCCCCATTCAGGATCAATGCCGGCTCCAGCACGAAGAAGAACGGGATGAAGTAGATGATCGACCCGAGCCGCATGGCCGAGAATCCGGCCTGCATCGGCGTCGCCCCGGAGATCGTCGCCGCCGCGAAGGCACCGAGCGCCACCGGCGGTGTGATATACGACAGCATTCCCCAGTACAGGATGAACATGTGCACGGCCATCGGGTCCAGGCCCGCCGTCACGAGCGACGGAGCCAGCACGATGGCGAGGAACACATAGGCCGCGGTGACCGTCATCCCCATGCCGAGGATGAAGCTCGTCGCCGCGCCCATCAGCAGCAGGGCATAGACGTTGCCGCCGGCCAGCAGCACCAGATCGGTGGCGATCGAGCCGACCAGGCCCGTCACCGAGAGCGCGCCGATGATCAGACCGATGGCGCCCAGAATTGCCACGAGTTCGGCCAGCACCTGACCGGTCTCGTACAGGAAGTGCTTGAGATCGCTCCAGCCGAGCCGCTTTCCGAAGATCTGATTGGCGATCAGCAGCACCGCTGTCGCGTAGTACGGCGCCAGCGCCTCCTGCTTCATGTAGAGCAGGAGATAGACCAGCAGCACCAGCGCGAAGAGATAATGCCAGCCGCGCCGGAACACGGCGCCGAGCTTCGGCAACTCCTCGCGCGGCAGGCCCTTGAGACTCTTGCGGGCGGCATAGGCGTCGATCTGCAGGAACAGGCCGAGATAATAGAGCAGCGACGGTATCACCGCGGCGACGGCGATCTCGATGTAGGGGACGTTGAGGAACGAGGCCATGACGAAGGCCGTGGCCCCCATCACCGGCGGCATCAGCACGCCGCCCGTGGACGCGCAGGCCTCCACCGCGGCGGCGGTCTCCTTGCCGAAGCCCGTGCGCCGCATCGCCGGAATGGTGAGCCGGCCGGTGGTCAGAACGTTGGTGATCACCGAACCGCTCATCGAACCCAGCAGGCCGGATGAGAAGATCGCGACCTTCGCACCGCCGCCGCGCACGTTGCCGAGCAGGGCGAAGGCGAGGTCGATGAAGAAGCGTCCGGCGCCGGTATGCTGCAGGGCGACGCCGAAGATCACGAAGCCGATCACCAGCTTGCCGAAGGCCCGCATGGGAATGCCGAAGATCGCTTCCGACGAGAACAGGTAATACTGGCTGACCTCCCAGAGCGACTGCTGCGCGCCCTGAAGGGGGCCGGGCATCGATTCCGCGAAAGGCGGGTAGAACGAGAAGATCAGCACGATGATGGTGAGCGCGAGACCGCCGGTGCGGCGCACGGCCTCGATCATCAGCGCCCACAGCACGAAGCCGAGGATGCGGGCAGAGGCGGGCGCGAAATACTCCCAGCCGCCCTCGACCGCGGGCACCGCGATCCAGGCCAGGTAGCATCCCAGCACGAAGGTGCCGGCGAAGAGCGCGAGGTCGTAGATCGGTGGCGTCCGACGGTTCTTGTCGCTCGGGCGCATGGGGAACACCAGGAACACGATCGGCAGCAGCAGCGCCACCATCAGGTCCAGGTAGGACAGGTCCAGGATCACCCAGCCGACCATCGAGCCGATGTTGAACAGCTGGTAGATCGACAGCAGAACGGCGGCGGCTGTCATCGCCATGATCACCACGGTCCAGCCGGGCGTGAGAACGCGGTGACGGATGGTATCCGTCACCGCGTCACCCCCGGCGGAGGTGTTCATGATGGGCTCGCTCATCTGCGAGCCTTTCTCTGTAAGTTGCGCCCTAGATCAGCGGATCACCGGATCGAAGCCGGCGGCTTCGAGTGCGGCGACCCGGGCCTTGGCCCAGCCTTCGACGAAGGCGTCCTCATCGGACGGCGCGTCCTTGCTGTAGGAGGTCCAGGCATCGATCAGGACCTTCTGGCGGGCGACCAGCGTATCGTTGTGCGCCTGCATGGCGTCGGTCCACACGCCGGCACCCTTGAACGCCGCGATTGCGCCGTCGTGATACGGCACGGCCCATTCGAACGTCTGGTTGGCCAGCGCCCAGCCGGCGGCACCCGGCGCGCCGTCCTTGAACATGTCATAGGTCTCGAGCATCGCCTCGGTGATCGATTGCGCCAGTTCATCGGTCATGTCCGAGCGCACGGTCAGAATCGGATACGGATAGGCCTGCCCGTCGATCCCTTCCTTCGGAATGTTCGTGCCGGCCGAGACCGTGTTCTTGGTGTAGTACGGGGCGACGGCCATCATCCGCTTCCAGCCTTCGGTATCGTCGAAGGGCAGGGCCGGCCAGACCAGGCCGCGAGGGCTTGACGCGACCGACTTGGTGGAGCCGGAGACCGTGATCGCGAAGGCGGCATCAACCTGGTCGTTGGTCATGCCTTCCCAGGACGCACCGAAGCCGGCGAACTCGACCTTGGTCACGTCGTCCCAGGTCAGCCCGGCAAAGGCCAGGATCGCGGTGACGTTATGGTTCAGGGCCGGAGCGCTCTTCACCCAGGCAACCCGTTTGCCTTTGAGATCCTTGTATTCCTTGACGCCGGTGTCCTCGGCGACGCCGACCATCAGGCCGGCACTGCCCTTGGAGGACATGAGCAGGCGCAGGGGTTGCGGACCCCAATCCGGCTTGTCGAAGCCGAATACGGCTTCCTGGGCGAAGTAGGTGCCGACGCCGTTGGCGACCGCCTCGACCTTGCCGACCTGCAGCGGGCGCAGACGCGAGACGTCGTTCTTGCCCGGCAAAATCCGGAGATTGACGTCGTACTTCTCCTTGAATGCCTTGCCGATCGCAACCGACTGGGCATGCCCCGAGGAGCCTGTGTCGTAGGCGGTCCAGGTCAGGGTGCTGGGCAGTTTGGTTTCAGCGGCGGCCACACCGGCAAAGGTGAGGGCGGCAACGCCAGCCATCGCGGCGACCGCGCGGGTCCGCAGTGAAATCTCCATCGTTTCCTCCGTCTGTTCTTTGATCGGGTCGGGTTGTTTCCCAACTCCTCCTCGGGGGAGTATGCCGATTGAGAGATGGTATACAAGCGCGCGCATAACAGGCGCCGATTCGGGAGGATGGGATGAACGAGAAGACGGTGATCACCTGCGCGCTCACAGGCGGTTTCGACACGGTGGACAAGAATCCCGCGGTTCCGGTCAGCCCGGAACAGCTCGCCACCTCCGCGCTGGAAGCGGAGCGGGCCGGTGCGGCGATCGCCCATATCCATGTGCGCGATCCGGCCACCGGCAAGCCGTCGATGGACCCGGCCCTGTACCGCGAGACGGTGGAGCGGATCCGCGACGCCGGCTCCAAGCTGGTCCTCAACCTGACCACCGGCCCCGGTGCGCGCTACATCCCAGGTACCCAGGACCCGATGGTGCCGGCCCCTGGCACCACGCTGAAATCGCCGCAGGAACGGGTCGACCACATCGACCAGCTCCGCCCGGAAGTGTGCACTCTGGACATCGCGACGATGAATTTCGGCGAGCACGTGTTCATGAACACACCCGCCCATCTGCGCGAGATGGCGGCCCGCATCCGCGACAGCGGCGTGAAGCCGGAACTGGAAGTGTTCGACGCCGGCCACGCCCGACTGGCGGCCCAACTGGTCAAGGAGGGGCTGGTCGACGCGCCGCCGATGTTCCAACTTTGTCTCGGCATCCCCTGGGGCGCGCCGGCAACGGCGGAGACCATGACCTATCTCGCCAGCCTGCTGCCGGACGGCGCGATCTGGTCCGGCTTCGGCATCAGCCGCATGCAGTTCCCGATGGCCGCCCAGGCGGTGATCCTGGGCGGCCATGTGCGGGTCGGGCTGGAGGACAATCTCTACCTCGACCGCGGCGTGCTGGCCCCGTCCAACGCGGCGCTGGTGGAGCGGGCGGTGACCATCGTCGAGGCGCTCGGCTCCAAGGTCGCCACGCCGGACGAGGCGCGGGAGATCTTCTCCATCAAGGGGCGGTGATCAGGAGGCCCGGGCACTCTCGGGCAGGCGGGCGATGACCTTGATCTCGAAATCGAAACCCGCCAGCCAGGTCACACCGACTGCCGTCCAGGCCGGGAAGGGTGCTTCGGGAAAGACGCGCGCCTTAGCGGCCATGACGTCGTCGAACTGCGTCTCCGGGTCGGTGTGGAACGTCGTCACGTCGATCACGTCGTCGAAGGTGCAGCCGGCGGCTTGCAATACGGCGCCGAGATTGTCGAAGGCCTGACGGAGTTGCTGTTTGAACTCCGGCTCGGGCGTGCCGTCCGACCGACTGCCGACCTGGCCGGAGACGAAGAGCAGATCTCCGGATCGGATCGCGGCGGAATATCCGTGATTGTCGTACAGGGCGTGGCGATCGGCGGGGAAGATGGCATCGCGGGGCATGGCAGACGTCCTTTGCAAGGTGGAGGAAAGGCGTTCCCGGTGGCTTGGAATTTGGGATACGCTTCGTATGTGAATTGGTGATATACGTACCGTATGTCAATTGAAATACGCAACGTATGTGAAAATGGAGGCACAGATCCGTGGCTACTCGTCGGATCGAGACGATGGAGAAGAATCGGGCGGCGCTGATTGCGGCGGCCCGCAAGGCCTTTGCCGAGAAGGGATACGCCGCCGCGTCGATGGACGATCTGACGGCGGCGGCGGGCCTGACGCGGGGCGCGCTCTATCACAATTTCGGTGATAAGCGCGGGCTGCTCGCGGCGGTGGTCAGCCAGATCGATACGGAGATGGCGACCCGGGCGAAGGACATCGGCGCCCGCGAGGCGACCGGGTGGAATGCGCTGCTCGCCGAGGCCGAAGCCTATATAGAGATGGCGCTCAACCCGGAGGTCCGGCGGATCGTCCTCCTCGACGGACCAGCGGTTTTGGGCGATCCCTCCCAGTGGCCGAGCCAGGACACGTGTCTGCAGGTGACACTGACGGCAGTGGAGCAACTCATCGCCGAGGGCGTGATGAAACCCGTGGATCCGGAAGCGGCGGCCCGGCTCCTCAGTGGCGCTGCACTCAACGCGGCGCTGTGGATTGCGGCCAGCGAGGACCCGCCGGCAGTCCTGCCGCGAGCCGTCGACACGTTCCGCCACCTCGCCACCGGGCTGCTGGCCGATCCGACGTGAGGGCCGCGGGTGCGTTGACGGCTGCAGGGTGAATGCTGAATGCTCGCGCCAAACTGAACTGACGGCTCGTATGGCCGCCGCCCTGTTCAGGGGCGGATCTCCCCCACTGAAGGATAGTGATCATGAAAGCCTGGCAGATCGTTTCAGACGGCGGCGTCGACGCGCTCAACCTCGCCGACGTCGCCACGCCGGAGCCCGGCCCGGGCGAGGTGCGGGTGAAGATCGCGGCCTCTTCGATCAACTTCCGCGACCTGATGACGATCAAGGATCCCAAGGCCCGCAACCTGCCCTATCCGCGCATCCCGAATTCCGACGGCGCCGGCACGATCACCGCCGTCGGCGCGGGCGTGACCAAGCTCAAGGTGGGGGATCGGGTCGCCTCCTGCTTCTTCCAGGACTGGCCGGCCGGGCCGTGCTCGGTGGATGTGATGAACAGCGCGCTGGGCGGCGCCCTGGACGGGGTGCTGGCCGAAGAGGTGGTGCTGAAGGCCGGCGGCGTGATCCCGGTTCCGGCGCATTTCTCGCTGGAACAGGCGGCGACGCTGCCCTGCGCGGCGCTGACCGCGTGGCACGCCCTGGCCGAGGTCGCCGCGGTGAAGGCGGGCGAGACCGTGCTGCTGCTCGGCACCGGCGGGGTGTCGATCTTCGCGCTGCAGTTCGCCAAGATCATGGGCGCGCGGGTGATCCTGACTTCGTCCAGCGACGAGAAGCTGGAGCGGGCCAGGGCCATGGGCGCCGACGAGACGGTCAACTACCGCTCCACGCCGGACTGGCAGGACGCGGTGCTGGACCTGACCGGCGGTGTCGGCGCCGACACCACGGTGGAGGTCGGCGGGGCCGGCACCCTGGCGCGCTCGATCGCGGCGACCCGGGTCGGCGGGTCCATCGGCCTGATCGGCGTGCTGACCGGCGGCGAGATCAACCCCACCCTGATCATGCGCAAGTCCCTGAAGGTACAGGGCATCTATGTCGGCTCGTCGAAGATGTTCGCCGACATGAACGCGGCGATCTCCCTGCACAGGCTGGAGCCGGTGATCGACCAGACCTTCGCCTTCGACGATGCGAAATCCGCCTATCGCGCCATGGAGGCGGCCGGTCATTTCGGCAAGATCGTCATCACTGCGTGAATCCCCGGTCAATTGACCGTCCCCCACCTGCATGGCACATCAAGGGTCGAAAAAAGACCCGCTCCCGGAGGAAACCATGACCGAGGCCTTCATCTGTGACGCCGTCCGCACGCCGATCGGGCGTTACGGCGGCGTGCTCGCCCAGGTTCGTACCGATGATCTGGCGACCGTCCCGCTGAAGGCTCTGATGGAGCGCAATCCGTCGGCGGATTGGGAAGCGCTGGACGAGGTGTTCTACGGCTGCGTCAACCAGGCCGGCGAGGACAACCGCAACGTCGCCCGCATGGCGCTGCTGCTGGCCGGCATCCCGGCCAGCGTGCCGGGCGTCACCGTGAACCGGCTCTGCGCCTCGGGCATGATGGCCGTCGCCGACGCGGCGCGGCAGATCAAGACGGGTGAGGGCGACTTCGCCATCGCCGGCGGGGTGGAGAGCATGACCCGCTCGCCCTTCGTGATGGCCAAGGCCGGCACCGCCTTCGCCCGCACCGCCGAGATGCACGACACGACCATCGGCTGGCGCTTCGTCAATCCGGAGATGGAAAAGCGCTTCGGCACCGACAGCATGCCGGAGACCGGCGAGAACGTGGCCGAGAAGTATCAGGTCCGCCGCGAGGATCAGGATCTCTTCGCCTATCACAGCCAGCGCAAGGCCGGTGAAGCCATCGCCCGCGGCCGGATGGCCAAGGAGATCGTCCCGGTCGAGATCAAGGGCCGCAAGGGCGATGTCACGGTGGTCGATACCGACGAGCATCCGCGCCCGGACACCACCCTGGAGAAGCTGGCCAAGCTCGGGACGCCGTTCCGCAAGGAAGGCGGTTCGGTGACCGCCGGCAATGCCAGCGGCGTCAACGACGGGTCGGCCGCCATGCTGATCGCCAGCGAGGCCGCCGCCAAGAAGCACGGCCTGACCCCGCGCGCCCGGATCATCGCCGCGGCGGCTGCCGGCGTGGAGCCGCGGATCATGGGCATTGGCCCCGCCCCGGCCTCGCAGAAGGCGCTGCGCATCGCCGGCCTGTCGATCGACGACATGGACGTGATGGAGTTCAACGAGGCCTTTGCCAGCCAGGTGCTCGCCAGCATGCGCGAACTGGGCCTGAAGGACGACGATCCCCGGGTGAACGTGAACGGCGGCGCCATCGCGCTGGGCCATCCGCTGGGCGCCAGCGGCACCCGGCTGATCCAGACCGCGACCGAGACGCTGGTGGAGACCGGTGGCCGCTACGCCCTGTGCACCATGTGCGTCGGCGTCGGTCAGGGTATGGCCGTGATCATCGAGAGGGTCTGACCGATGGTGGATGTGACCTCCCGCGACCTCGTCATCGGCGTCGTCGGCTGCGGCGCCATGGGCCAGGGCATCATCCAGGTCGCGCTCCAGGGCGGCATGAAGGTGGTCGCCCATGACGCCATGGTGGGCGGCGCCGAGGCCGGCGCGAAGAAGGTGATCGCCCGGCTCGACCGGCTGGTGGAGAAGGGCACGCTGGAGGCCGATGCCGCCGCCGCGATGAAGGACAAGCTGGTGGTGTCGAACGGCATCGAGGACCTCGCCCCCTGCGGCGTGGTGGTGGAAGCCGTGTTCGAGGACATCGAGGTCAAGCGCGACCTGTTCACCGCCATCGAAGGCGTGGTGGCCGAGGATGCGATCATCGCGTCGAACACCTCGTCCCTGCCGATCGGTTCGATCGCCCGGGTGTGCAAGCATCCCGGGCGCATCGCCGGCCTGCATTTCTTCAATCCGGTGCCGCTGATGCGGCTGGTGGAGATCATCCAGGGTCCGGCGACCGACGACGCGGTGATCGAGAAGCTGGTCACCGTCGGCGAGCGCTTCGGCCGCACGCCGGTGGTGGTTAAGGACAGCCCCGGCTTCCTGGTCAACCTCGGCGGCCGGGCCTTCACCACCGAGGGCCTGCATCTGGAGCACGAGGCCGTCGCGACCCCGGCCCAGGTCGATGCGGTCATGCGCGACTGCGGCCATTTCCGCATGGGGCCGTTCCAGCTCATGGACCTGACCGGGATCGACGTGAACTATCCGGTCTCGATGATCGTGTTCGAGCAGTTCCTCAACGACCCGCGCCTGCGCACCACGCCGTTGCACCGCGCGCTGGCCGAGGCCGGGCGGTTCGGCCGCAAGACCGGCCAGGGCCATTTCCGCTACGACGACAAGGGCCAGGTGATCGACCCGCCGAGCCCCGACCACGTCACCGATGCGGCCCCAGCGACCACCGTCGCCGTCGCCACCGAAGGCGACGAGGCGCTGGCCGAACTGCTGGAACGCGCCGGGCTCAACGTGCGTAACGACGACGGCACGATGCCCGTCGTCGCCGCGCTGTACGGCGAGGACGCCACCGGCTTCGCCGCGCGCACCGGCACCGACCACACCCGCCTGGTGGCGATCGACACCACCGGCGACACCTCCAAGCGCATCACGCTGATGACCGCGCCGGCGGCCGATCCGGCGCATCGCGACGCGGTGGCGGCGGCGTTCGCCAAGGCCGGTGTCGCGCCGACGGTGATCCAGGACAGCCCCGGCTTCATCCTGCAGCGGATGCGGGCGATGATCGCCAATCTCGGTTGCGAGATGGCGCAGATCGCGCTGGCCACGCCGTCGGATATCGACACGGCGATGAAGCTCGGCCTGAACTACCCGCTCGGCCCGCTGGAGATCGCCGAGCAGATGGGGGTGAAGCGGACCTACGAGATCCTCTCGGCGATCCACGACGCGACCCGGGACCCGCGCTATCGTCCGTCCCTATGGCTGCGCCGCCGGGCGCTGCTGGGACTGGGAGCGCATCAGACGGCTTAGAGGCCGCCGAACACCCGAACGCCGGCCGCATGGCCGCGGACGGAAACCTCGCCCAGATCCCGAAGGCCGCCGGCACCCCCGGCGGCCTTCGCCGTCTCGGCGCTGACCATCAGCCGGGTGTCGTGCTCCTTGTTGAGTTCCTCCAGCCGGGCGGCAACGTTCACCGTGTCGCCGTAGACCGTGTAGGTCTGGCGCTCGCGGCTACCGGCGATGCCGGCAACGACCTCGCCGGTATGGACGCCGATGCGGATGCCGATGCGCTCGCCGTTGAAGGTTTCCGTCTCGATCGCCGCCAGCAGCGCGGTCGCAGTTTCCAGCGCCGCCGCCGCGTGGTCCGGCACGTCGGCCGGCGCGTTGAAGGCGATCAGCAGCCCGTCTCCGTGGAAGTTGACGATAACCCCACCGCGCTGGGCGGCGATGGCGCCGACCCGCTCGAAATAGGTGTTCAGCAGGGCGAGCACCACGTCCGGCGTCCGGCTCTCCGACAGGCTGGTGAACCCTTCGATGTCGGTGAACAGCACCGTCGCCTCGCGCTTGCTCGGCTCCAGGGTGGCGCCGCTCTCGGCCAGTCGGGCGACCACCTCCGGCGGGGCGAAGCGGCCGAACAGGCCGGTGATCCGCTGTCGCCCGGTTTCCGAGCGGATCCAGAGCGCCACCACCCGACGCGCCCGGTGCACGGCGAAGGCCATCAGCGCGGTCAGGATGAGGATCGCGATGGACTCCTCCACCCGCCCGCCGGTGTTGACGAAATCCGGGTTCAGCAGCAGCTCGCTATAGGAATGGGGCGCGCCGAGATCGCTCCATTGCAGCGGGTTCTCCAGGCTCGCCGTGATCCAGTAGAACGCCGCCGCCCAGGTCGCCACGATGGCGCCGCCGCACCACAGGATGAGCTTCGGCGACAGGGACAGCGCGGCTGCCCCGAGGACCGGCAGGAAATAGTGGATGCCGTAGGACCGGAAGGCGAAGTGCTGGGGTACCGCCTCGCTGAGGCTGAGCGGCAGGAAGACGAAGATCGCGCCGACCATCAGGATGTCGGCGGTGAAGATCAGGTAGCGGTAGATCGGATGGTCGTATTCCGAGCCGATCAGCCGCCGGTAGCCGAGTCCGGCCAACGCGGACAGGGCCATCAGGGCGCTGATCAGGATCGCCTGGGTGGAGAAGACCAGCGGCCAGGCGGCGGCGATGGCGAGCGCGATGCCGCGTCCCAGCATCGCCAGGCGCAGCCCCTGGTTGGCCGCCTGACGCAGCCGCTCGCCCCCCACACCCTCGTCGCGCGATTTCATGGCGGTGAGCCTATAGCGCTTAAACCGCAATCCAGCATGGCGAATTTCGCGGCTTCCCCGATGGATGCGGGCCGCTAGGCTCGCGGGTGGGAGGACCAGCCATGCCAATCTGGGCGATCATCGCCGCGCTCGCCGCCTTCGCGCAGACGGCCCGCAACGCCGGACAGAAGCATCTGGCGGGCTCCATGTCCGCCTGGAGCGCAAGCTGGGTCCGGTTCCTGTTCGGTGTGCCGTTCGCGATCGGCTACATGGCCTACGCGCTCGGCCAGCGCACCACGCCGGCACCGGAGGTCCATCTGGAGTTCTTCGTGTGGTGCGCCGGCACGGCGGTGGCGCAGATCCTGGCGACCGTGCTGCTGGTCATGCTGTTCGGCCTGCGAAACTTCGCCGTCGGCTCGTCCTATGCCCGCACCGAGACGATCCCGACCGCCATACTCGGCTCCACCCTGTTCGGCGAGGCGATCGACGCGGCCGGATGGACCGCCATTCTGGTCAGCGGCGCCGGTGTGATGCTGATCAGCCTGGCGCGGCAGGGCGTTGGGCTGGGCTCGCTGCTGGCCTCCGCCTTCAACCGGGCGGCAGGGATCGGTCTGCTCTCCGGACTGTTCTTCGCCCTGGCCTCGCTGTTCCTGCGCCAGGCCAGCCTGTCGCTCGGCGATTCCGACGTGATGACGACAGCGTCGATGACCCTGGTCGCGGTGATCGTGCTGCAGACCCTGGGGCTCGGGACCTACGTGGCTGTCACCCGGCCCTGGGAGATCGGGGCCATCGCAAAGGCGTGGAAGGCGGCCGTATTCGTCGGCTTCACCAGTGCGCTCGGATCGGCGGGATGGTTCACGGCGATGACCATCGAACGGGCCTCCTATGTGAAGGCCGTGGGGCAGATCGAGTTCGTGCTGGCGATCGCGGTCTCGATCCTGGTGTTCAAGGAGCGGCCCAGTCTGCGCGAGATGATCGGCATGAGCCTGGTCGCTGTCGGCATCGTCGTGCTGCTGGTCTTTGCCAGATGAGCATTGCCGACTAAAGTGCCGTCATGAGCGACGCACAGAACAACGACACTCCGCCGCCGACTTTCTGGCAACGCCCCGCCGTCCGGGGCGTCGTGAACGGCATCGTCTTCGCCGGGCTGCTATTGGTGATGCAGCTCAACGGCGTGTTTCAGCCGCCGCGCGAGCTGAGCGAGGAACTGATCACCCAGGACCTCTTCGCCGGGGTGATCTTCGGCTTCCTGATGTACGTGATCGAGTTGTGGAAGCGACAGCGCCGGATCAAGGCGGAAACCGCGGCCCGGGAAACGGTCGAACGGCGCCTGGAACGGGAGTCCGATGACGACGAGGACGACGACGACCGCCCGTCGCGATGACCTCCGATCCGGCGATCCCTGCCCTGGAGCCACGGGGTGAGGGCTATCGCTTCGTGATCTACGGCGATGCCTGCGCCGGCGAGCCCGGCGGACGGCACGAGGCGAATTTCGAGCGGGTGAATTCGGTGGTGCGCCGGTTCTCGCCCGCGCCCGAGTTCATCGTCTTTCCGGGCGACGAGATCATCGGCCTGACGCGCGACGAGGCGGCCCTGCGCGCGCAATGGCGGCACTGGTTCGAGGTCGAGATGGCCTGGCTCGACCGCGACCGCATCCCGATGTTCCACACCACCGCAAACCACACGACCTACGACCCCATGAGCGAGCGGGTCTTCGCCGAGGTGATGGCGCATCTGCCGCGCAACGGCCCGCCGGGTCAGGACGGGCTGTCCTATTTCGTGCGGCGCGGCGATCTGCTGATGGTCTTCGTGCACACCCTGTGGTCGGGCCTCGGCGGCGAGGGGCATGTGGAGACCGCCTGGCTGGACGCCACCCTCGCCGACCATGCCGATGCCCGGCACAAGCTCGTCATCGGCCATCATCCCGTATTCCCCGTGAACGGGTTCGAAGGTCCCTTCCAGCGCGAGATCGGCCCGCCCCATGCCGAGGCGTTCTGGCGGATCCTGGTGCGCCATGAGGTGGTCGCCTATCTGTGCAGCCATATCCTGGCCTTCGACGTTCAGGTGCATCAGGGCGTGCTGCAGGTGACGACCGCCGGTGCTGGAACCGCCCACCGCATGCCGGAGGGCGTGGAGTATCTGCATGCGCTGCAGGCGGCGCTGGACGACCGGGGCTTCCGGTTCCGGGCGGTCGACGACAGCGGCACCCTGCGCGAGGCGCTGTCCTGGCCTCCCATCCTGCCGCCGGTCGTCTGGTGGCAGGAGATGACGGCGGGGCCGGTGGCGGACACTCGGATCGCCGATGGGCCGCTGGACGCCTCCGTTCGGTGCTGGCGGATCTGCGGGCACGCGTCCGGCGGCGCGGCCCGGGCCCAGACACTGGTGGAGGGCAGCGCCGGGGACGACGCCGTGCCGCCGCTGTGGATCGGTCTGGCCGGTCCGGACCAGCGCCTGCTGGTGGTGCTGGGCTCGGCGCCGGGCCGCAGTCCCCATACCTGGTACGGCCCGCCGCTGCCGCCGGGCCAGCCCTTCGACATTCAGATCGCCCTGCACGGCGCGATGGGACCCGGCGGCCTGCTCTGGCGGTGGGACGAGGCCGCACCCTGGACCTCCCTGCGCGGGGCCTCGGCCCAGGGACTGGAGCGCGTCGCGCCCGTCACCGCCTGGACGGTCGGCCACACCGCGGTCTCCGCCGCCGACCGCCCGTTCCTCGGCTCCGAACTTCGGGTCTGGACGGCCCACGCGCCGCAGGGTGAAATCTAGGCAACGGACGAAGAGCCGACCCAGCCTGGAGGAAGCGAGATGATCAGCGAGGCGGATGCCGCGTTCTACCGCGAGAACGGATATCTGGTAGTCGAGAACGTCTATGCGCCCGAGGAGGTCAAGGCGATGCGCGACGCGCTGTCCGGCCTGATCGACAAGGCGCGCGGCCTGACCGACCATGACAGCATCTACGACCTTGAGCCGGGCCACACGCCGGAGAACCCGCGGGTACGCCGGATCAAGAAGCCGTTCGAGGCAGACCCGGTGTTCCGCGACATGGTCGAGCACCCCAACCTGATCTCGGTCCTGTCGAAGATCGTGTCGCCCGACCTGCGGCTGCATGGCGGCAAGATCAACATCAAGGCGGCCGAGTACGGCTCGCCGGTGGAGTGGCACCAGGACTGGGCGTTCTATCCGCACACCAACGACGACGTGCTGGCCGTCGGCGTGCTGCTGGACGACACGACCGAGGAGAACGGCCCGCTGATGGTCATCCCCGGCAGCCACAAGGGTCCGACCTACGACCACCACGTGGACGGCTGCTTCGCCGGCGCCATGGATCCCGGCGCCTGCGATATCGACTTCTCCAAGGCGGTGGCGCTGACCGGCAAGGCCGGGTCCTGCACATTCCACCATGTCCGGGCGGTGCACGGCTCGGCGCAGAACACCTCCGGGCGCGACCGGCAGTTGCTGCTTTACCAGATCGCCGCGGCCGATGCCTGGGATCTGCGCGGCGTGCCGGGCGGCTGGGAGGAGAACGAGAGCCGGATGATCGCCGGCACCTCGACCCTGACCCCGCGGGTGGTCGACTGCCCCGTGCGCCTGCCGTACCCCAAGGCGAAGCGCGAGGGCTCGATCTACGAGAATCAGACGGCGCTGAAGAACCGCTACTTCGCCTTCGACCCGAAAGTGGGCACGGCGGCGGAGTAGGGGCGTGCACAACCGGCCGAACTTGCGTCTGTGACGCCGTCGGCCAACGGGAACCTCCGGTCGGGGCCGGCGTTTATCGGTCGGCTTCGATCGGTCGATGCGAGGCTTCTCCGGAGGTCTCGTGTCCAGGAAAATCGCCATCATCGGGTCCGGCCCTACGGCCACCTACACCCTGAAATACATGATCGGCGCCGAGCCCGGTCTTGAGATCCTCATCTTCGAGGCGGGCCGACGCGCCGGGCCGGGCATGCCCTACAGCCGGCGGTTCAACACCCCGCAGGTTCTGGCCAACATCGCGTCGATCGAGATCCCGCCGCTGACCCGGACTCTGGTCGACTGGCTCGGTTCGCTTTCCGACAACCGGCTCGAAACGCTCGGGATCGACCGCCCGGAGATCGCCGACCGGGCTTTCTATCCCCGGGTCGTGCTGGGCGACTACTTCGCCGCCGAGTTCTCCGCCCTGTGCCGGGACGCCGTGGGACGGGGACATCGGGTGACGGTTCTCACCGAGCACCGGGTCGCCGATATCGTCCCCCGCAGGACCGGCTTCCAGATCGTTGCGGACACGGCGGCGGGCCGAAAGCGCTGCCGGGTCGATGCCGTGGTGGTCGCCACCGGTCATCGCCAGAAGACCACCCAGGAGGCGCCCTATCTCTATCGTTCGCCCTATCCGCTGAAGACTCTGGCTCTGGGGGAGGAGAGATCGGCGGCGATCGTCGGCTCCTCGCTCAGCGCCATCGATGCCGCCCTGACCCTCGCGGCCCGGTATGGGTACTTCGACACCTGCAACGGGCGGGTGACCTATACGACGCTCTCCGAGCGGTCCCTGCGGATCGCTCTGCTGTCGCGCAAGGGACTGCTGCCGGAGGCCGACTTCTACTACCCGATCCCCGAGGAGCCGCTGGACATCTTCAGCGAGGCGGCGATCGAGGCGCTGATCGCCAAGGGCAAGACGGGTCTGCTGTCCCGGGCCATGCGGCTGTTTCGCGCCCAGTTGCTGCAGGACGATCCGGCGTTCTTTGCCGAACTCGGGATCAAGCGCTTCACGCCCGAGGGATTGAACCGGGCGTATTTCGGCCGGCGGGAACAGAGCGACCTGTTCACCGCCACCATCGCCAATCTCGCGGAGGCCAGGCGCAATCACCGCGCCCGCAGGACCGTGATGTGGCGCTATACCCTCATGCGCGCCCATGAGATGTTCTCCCTGGTGCTTCCCTATCTCGCCGACCGGGATCTGCGACGGTTTCACGACACGCTGAAGCCGGTCTTTGCCGATGCCTATGGCTGCGTGCCCCATGCCTCCATCGCCCGGCTTCTGGCGATCAGACGCAGCGGCGTTCTGTCGGTCGTCGTCCTGGGCGAGCGCGGCCGTCTGGTACGCCGGGACGGCAGGTTCGCTATCGACGGGGCCGGCGATGGCGAAACCTACGAAACGCTGATCGACGCCCGGGGCCAGCAGGCGATGACGCTGCATGATCTCGGCTTCGCCAGCCTGGCCGACGCGTCGGACGAGAGCGACCCCTTCCGCAAGAACCGGCGCAGCCGATCGGTCGACGATTTCCGCCTGCACCTCAGGCCCGGCCTGGCGCAGCAGATCTTCTGCGTGTCGCTGCCTCTGCTGCTGAAGCGGCATCCCTTCGCCCAGGGGCTGGTGTCGTCGGAGAATTTCGGGAAGGCGGTTGCCGCCGGTCTGTTGGGGACCCGCCCGATCCGTGCCCTCGGCGCCAGCGGGCGAAGCAAGATGGCGCAGGAGACGCGGCTGGCGGGATAGCGCGCGACCCGGAGCCGGACACCCGCACGTTCACGGTCTTTTCAATCCCCCACCCCCGGACTACGTTCTGAGGCCACCCGGCGCCCAGGAGAAACCGTGATCCATATCTCGAGCCAGTTCGACGGCGGCAACATCGAGGTTGTCGACGCCTCCGACCCCAGCGACATACGCCTCACCATCCGCAAGGACGGCAATTCCGACTTCTTCCAGTGGTTCTATTTCCGGGTCTCCGGCGCCAGAGGCGTGCCGCTGACCATGACCATCGAGAATGCCGGCGCGTCCAGCTACCCCAAGGGCTGGGAGGACTACCGGGCGGTGGTGTCCGAGGACCGCGCCAACTGGTGGCGCACCGAGACCCGATACGACGGCAGCCGGCTGACCATCACCCATACGCCGGAAACCGATTTCGCCTGGTTCGCGTATCTGGCCCCCTACACCCTGGAGCAGCATGCCGATCTGGTTGCCTTCGCCCAGGCGTGCGGGGCCGCGCGGGCGGAGCGGTTGGGCTCGACCCTGGACGGCCGCGATCTCGACCTGCTGACCTTCGGCTCCGGCGAGAAGCCGCTGTGGATCATCGCCCGCCAGCATCCGGGCGAGAGCATGGCCGGCTGGTTCGTCGAGGGGATCGTGGAGAAGCTCTGCGACGCCCAGGACCCGGTCTCCCGCGCCCTGCTGTCGGCGGCGACCATTCATCTGATGCCGAACATGAACCCGGATGGCGTCTATCGCGGCAACCTGCGGGTCAACGCCGCCGGCACCAACCTGAACCGCGAATGGCGCGCGCCGAGCCTGGAGAAGAGCCCCGAGGTCTACCACGTCGTCCGCAAGATGGAGCAGACCGGGGTCGCCATGTGCCTGGACGCCCATGGAGACGAGGGGCTGCCGTACAACTTCATCGCCGGCTACGAGGGCGTGCCCGACGCGACCGAGGCGCATCTGGCGCCGCTCAACCGGTTCCGCGCCGAGTTGGCGCGCCTGACGCCGGATTTCCAGACCGAGCACGGTTATCCCAAGGCGTCGCCCGGCAAGGGCAACCTGACCACGTCGACCGGGCATATCGCCAACACCTTCCGCTGCCCGGCGATGACGCTGGAGATGCCGTTCAAGGACACCGCGAACAACCCGATGCCGGAGGTCGGCTGGTCGCCGGACCGCTGCAAGCACCTCGCCGGGAAGTGCCTTGAGGCGATGCTGCTGATGATCGACGACTGGGGGAGTGGGCTTTGATCACCGTCTGGGGACTGAAGAACTGCGATACCTGCAAGAAGGCGCGCACCTGGCTCGAGGGCAAGGGGGCGAGCTTCGCCTTCAAGGATGTCCGCGCCGACGGGCTGACCGCGGACCGGATCAGCGAGTGGCTGGCGGCGGTTGGCGCCGACACGCTGATCAACCGGCGCGGCACCACCTGGCGCGGCCTCCCGGCGGAAGTTCAGGCGGCGGCCGAGGACGACGACAGCGCCATCGCCCTGATGCAGGCCAACCCGGCCCTGATCAAGCGGCCGATCTTCGAGATGGCGGATGGCTCGGTGATCGTCGGCTTCGCCAAGGCCCAGCAGGACGCGGTGGAGGCGGGGCTGTGAGGCGCCGGCCGTGAGCGACGTTGCCGTCATCGGCGGCGGGTTGGTCGGCTCCGCCGTCGCCTGGGGCCTGGCGCGTGCCGGGGCCAAGGTCACCGTGCTGGACGAGGGCGATGACGCCTTCCGGGCCAGCCGGGGCAATTTCGGCCTGGTCTGGGTCCAGGGCAAGGGCGACGGGATGCACGACTACGCGTCCTGGACACGCCGGAGTGCCGAGGTCTGGCCGGAACTCGCCGCCGCCATCGCCGAGGAGGAGGGGGTCGATGTCGGCCTACGTCAGCCCGGCGGGATCGAGGCCTGCCTGGACGAGGAGGAATACGACGAGCGCGCCCTCTCGGTGAAACGGATGCACAACCAGCCGGGCGTCGGCGGCAACGACGTGCGGATGATCTCCGCCGCCGAGGCGCGGGAGCTGGAACCGTCCCTGAGCCCCGATATCGCCGGGGCGAGCTACTGTCCCCATGACGGCCATGTCAGCCCGCTCTACCTGTTGCGCGGCCTGCATGCCGGGCTGGCGCGGAACAAGGTGGATCACCGCCTCGACCACAAGGTGGATCGGATCAGCCATACGGGCGACGGCTTCGCGCTGGAGACGGCGCGCGGCACCGTCCACGCCGACAAGGTGGTGCTCGCCGCCGGCCTGGGAAACGGCCGTCTTGGGCCGATGGTCGGGCTCGACGTCCCGACGGTGCCGGATCACGGCCAGATCCTGGTGACCCAGCGTCTGCCGCAGATGTTCAGCCATCCGATCGGTCGCCTGCGCCAGACCGAGGAGGGCTCGGTCATGATCGGCGCCAGCCACGCGCGGGTCGGCTACAGCACCGAACTGGACATCGCCACCTCGGCCAGGCTCGCCGACCGGGCGCGGCGTCTGGTGCCGGCCCTGGGCAAGGCGCGGATCGTGCGGACCTGGGCGGCGCTGCGGATCATGTCGCCGGACGGCTTTCCGATCTACGCGGAAAGCGAGAGCTGTCCCGGCGCCTTCGTCGTCACCTGCCACAGCGGCGTCACCCTGGCCGGCGCCCACGCGCTGGACCTGGCCCCGACGATCCTGGACGGGACGTTCGCCGAGCGTTTCGATCCTTTCCATTTCCGGCGTTTCGTCACCTGAGGAGCCTGGGATGCCGTCGCTCGACACGCTGATCGTCTTCACCGTGGCCGCCGTGCTGCTGAACCTGTCGCCCGGGCCGTCGAACCTCTACATCATGGCCCGCAGCGTCAGCCAGGGGCCGCGCGCCGGGGTGGTCGCGGCCGCGGGACTGTTCACCGGCTCCTTCGCCCATGTCGCCGCCGCGACCCTCGGGGTGTCGGCGATCGTCATGGCCTCGGCCGAGGCGTTCACCGTGCTGAAATGGGCCGGGGCGGCCTACCTGATCTGGCTCGGCATCCAGCATTTCCGCGAGGCCGGCGGCCTGATCGTGCCGGTGGGCCGGGTGCCGGCGAAATCCATGGGGAAGATCTACCGGGAGAGCATTCTGGTGGAGGTGCTGAACCCGAAGACCGCGCTGTTCTTTCTCGCCCTGCTGCCGCAGTTCGTGGACCCGGCCGCCGGTTCGGTGACGGCGCAGAGCCTGATCCTGGGCCTGATCGTGGTGTTCACTGCCATTCCCTCCGACGTCCTGATTGCCTTCGCCGCCGGCGGCGTCGCCCGCAGACTGTCCGCCAACCCCTGGTTCGCCCGCTGGATGGACAAGGTGTCGGGGGCGGTGCTGATCGGCCTCGGGGCGCTCGTCGCCGCCGGCGAGGCTCCTGAGAGTGCGAAATGACCTTTGCCCGATTTGCCGGTCCGACCAAGGCCGCCGCCGTCACCCTGACCGTCGATGGCCAGCGGATCGCCGCCCGCGACGGCGACACCGTTGCCACGGCCCTGCTCGCAGCCGGCCGGCAGGCGATCCGATGCTCGGCCGTTACCGGGGAGCCGCGCGCACCCTATTGCCAGATGGGCGTCTGCTTCGAATGCCTGGTGGAGATCGACGGCGTTGCCGACCGCCAGGCCTGTCTGGTGCCCGTCCGTAACGGCATGGTCGTCGCCACCCAGCAGGGAGAGGGGTGATGCGCGACCTCGTCATCATCGGCGCCGGCCCGGCCGGGCTCAGTGCCGCCGCGACGGCCCATGCGCTGGGGCTCGATACGCTGATCCTGGACGAACAGCCGTCGGCGGGCGGGCAGATCTACCGTAATGTGGAGCGGGTGACCGACCAGCGGCCGGCCGATCTCGCCTTCCTCGGCCGCGACTACGCGCACGGCCGGACGCTGGCCCGGGCCGCGTCGGCCGTCGACCGGCGCCAGGGGGCGACCGTCTGGCATATCGGTCCGATGACGCGGACCGAGGGGCGCCAGGTCGTCTGGTCGGAAGAGGGAAAGGCGCAGAAGGTCAATGCCCGCGCCGTGATGCTGGCGACCGGGGCGATGGAACGTCCGGTGCCGATCCCCGGCTGGACCCTGCCCGGCGTGACCACGGTCGGCGCGTTGCAGACCGTGCTGAAACAGTCCGGGATCTTTCCGCGCGGCCGGGTCGTTCTGGCCGGGAGCGGACCGCTGTTGATGCTGCTCGCCAGCCAGTATTTTGCCGCCGGCATCCGGATCGAGGCGATCCTCGACACCACTCCGCCGGGCGGGCTGAACCGGGCGATGCTGTGGCTGCCGCTGGCGACGGTCGGCGCCCGTCGGGCCATCCTGAAAGGCCGCAGGCTGCGTGCCGTCTATGGCCGGGCCGCCCGCGAGGTCTGGCGTGGCGTGACCGGTATCCGGGCCGAGGGCGAGGGCGCACTGCGGACGGTCCGCTTCACCGATGCGAGCGGCGTCGCCCGCGAGATCGCGGCGGATGCGCTGGCCCTGCATGAGGGCGTCATCCCCAACCCGCAGCTTCCCCGGCTGGTCGAGGCGGTCCATGACTGGGATCCCCGACAGCGCTGCTTCCGGCCGGTGCTGGATGCCTATGGCGCGAGTTCGGCGCCCGGCGTGTATGTCGCCGGCGACGGCGGCGGCATCCTCGGGGCCGAGGCGGCCGAGGCGTCGGGCCGGGTGGCGGCGGCGACGGTGGCCCTGGCCCTGGGACGGATCGCCGAGGCCGAACGCGACCTGCGCGCGGCACCGGATCTCAACCGGCTGACCGGCCAGCGCTGGCTGCGCCGCTTCCTCGACGCCATGTTTCCGCCGCCGGACTGGATCGGCCGCATGGCCGATGCGACCACCGTGTGCCGCTGCGAGGAGGTCCGGGCCGCCGATATCCGCAAGGTCGCGGATCACGCCCAGGGACCGAACCAGCTCAAGGCCTATACCCGTGCGGGCATGGGGCCTTGCCAGGGCCGGATGTGCGGGCACACCGTCACCGAGGTGCTGGCCGAGGCCAAGGCCATGGCGCCGGGCGCTGTCGGCTACTACCACATCCGCCCGCCGGCCAAGCCGGTCACCGTGGAGGAAATGGCGGCGCTGGTGGAGTAGGCCTGCCGGGCCGAAGGTCTTGTTTCCAGTGTCGTCGTTGGCCCGGTAGACCCGCGGGTCGGGCCAGGGGGCTCGCCGGGATGACGGTCGGTTCGCAAGGAGCACCGGTTCCGGTGGCACCAGCTTCCGCTGGACAGGCCCTGTGGCTTCCCCTGCAATGGAGACATGGTCCGTGCGTTGCTCATCCTGGCGATGCTGTGTGCCGCCGTGTCGGCGCGGGCGGAGGAGGCCGTCGATCTCGAACTGGTGCTTGCCGTCGATGTCTCCGGCTCGATCGACACCTCCGAGGCGATGCTCCAGCGCCAGGGATACGTCGCCGCCCTGTCCAGCGACGAGGTGATCGCCGCGGTCACCTCGGGACCGCTGGGACGGATCGCGCTCGCCTATGTGGAATGGGCCGGCCTCGGGACGGCGCGCACGGTCGTCGACTGGCGGATCATCGACGGCGCGGCTGCGGCGGCCGGGTTCCTGGCCGAGCTGGAGGTCAGGTGGCCCCATACCGGACGCCGCACCTCCATCAGCGGGGTGATCGAGCACGTCCTGCCGATGTTCGACGGGAACGGCTATTCGGGTCGCCGGCGCATCATCGACATCTCCGGAGACGGGCCGAACAACAACGGCATGCCCATCCTGACCGCCCGCGGCCGCGCGGCGGAGCGAGGGGTGGGCATCAACGGTCTGGTGATCCTGAACTACGACCCCGGCCCGCTCGGCTTTCCGGTTCTGGAGGACCTGGACATCTATTTCGAGGAATGCGTCATCACCGGCCAGGCGGCTTTCGTGCTCGCCGCGGACGGCTTCGCCGATTTCGGCCGGGCGATCCGCCGCAAGCTGGTGCTCGAGATCGCCGGGCTGGCGCCGCGCCGGCCATGGGTCCAGCGGGTGCAGGGCTACGACTGCATGATCGGCGAGAAGCAGCTCCGCGAGTGGCTGCGCCGCTATCCGTTCGACCCCTGAAGGCCGCCCCTACTGCATGAAGCCGCAGCGGTAGAGCTGGACGTGGAAGTCGCGGAGCACGCGTTCCCTTTCCGGTCCCGGGACGTGCGCCACGAGTTCGGACTCGAAGTTCTTGCGGCGCAGGTGCTTCACCACGATGGCACGGGCCAGCTTCGAGGCTTCGCCCTCGGGCAGCATGTCGGGGCTGCACATGGACAGCAGCATGAAGGCCCGCACATGCAGCGGCCGGCTCGGATCGTCCAGCTTGTCGAGGATCTTGTCCTCGGTGATGTAGCGGGCCAGCAGATGATCGAGCCGGTTGATGATCCGCGTCTTCAGCGTGTCGTCCAGCGAGGAGTTCCGGAACTTGTGATAGACGGCGGTGACCGTCTGCATCTTCTTGTTGGGGGGACGGTTGTCGCGGATGATCTGTTTCACCGAGTCCGGTCGCACGAACAGCCCCTCGAGCTGCGTCGCGATCTCGTCCCCGATGATCTGCGCCAGCGAACTCTCCGACAGGGAGATCAGGTAGGCCGCCTTGCGCACCGGGTCCCCGAAGGTCGGGAGCAGGCGGCCCGTCGCCTCCCGCAGCCCGTTCACCCCACCACGGTTGATGATCCGCGACTGCCGGTGGGTCAGCGCCTCGGCCATCTGGCCGCCGCCCAGCAGGGAGTCCACGGGCATCAGGCGGTCGATCAGTCCCTTCAGCGCCTCCTCCTCCCCGCCGTCCTCGCGGGAGAGGGTCGACTTGCCTTCCATCTGGCGGCGGATCCGGTCCACCAGAACGATCTTGCTCTCGGGCAACGCGCCGGAGGCGAACAGCTCGGTCAGTCGGCCCGCCGTGGCTTCGGGCGCGTCATCGGGCTTGCCCTCGGCAGCCGCATCGAAGGATCCGTGGGCCAGCTCGATCAGCGCGCCGAGCGCGTCGGCGAGATTGTTCTGGGGGCCGAGCAGATCCTGCAGGGTCTCGCCGTTGCACAGCGTGTCGGAGATATAGATGTCCGCCGCTTCCCGGCCGAGCCTGCTCTCGCTCGGGGTCGCCCAGGCCACCGCCTGGCTCAGCTTGCCGAAATACGAGCGCTGCTGGACCAGTTCCCGGGCGATTGCGACGCGGATCAGATAGGCGCAGTCCTCGTCGCTCGTGAGAGCCGAGAGCTTGTCGACCACGGCCTCGTAGCCGTCCCTGGCGATGGTCGGCAGGGTCTTTGCCGCCGCCGTGTGGGCCCGGTCGGACAGGGCGTCCAGGAAGCCGAACAGCGCGTCGCGCCGGGCCGCCGCGTCGCCGGCCTGCGGGTACGCCTTGGCCTGCAGGGAGGCGACCTTCCCGACGCCGGACATGATCAGGGTGTCGGCGTCCATCAGCCGGCGCAGCTCGCGGAATTCGTGCATCACCTCGCTGGCGGTGACGCCGTTCTTGTCGAGATAGCTGCGGAACAGGCGGTTCAGGACCAGGCGCCCGTCGGAGCCGAACAGCGCGTCCGCATCCTCGCAGAGCGGCGCGCTGTCCACCTCTCCGACCAGGATCTTGTCGCTGCCGCCGCTCTTGGTCTTTTCGAAGATGACCTGCTCGCGGGCGGTGCTGCCCCGCGTCGTCTCCTTGATCACACGGACGCCCGTCACGCCCTGACGGTTCAGGACTTTCTTGGCGAGGTCTTCGGCTTCGGGCTGGCTATGCGCGCTGGAATCGATGCGCCACTGCCCGTCGCGCTCAAGATGGATTTCGAATATCTCGACTTTCGTAGCCATGTCCCACTCCGCGTGTCCCGCGGATCTCCCATGCAAAGCTTACGCCACGGTGGAAAAATAGCAATTGCCTGGAATTGTTCGCATTTTACGAAATAGCGCTCTAAACGTCGGCGCTTATTGACCCGCGCCCCGGAATTGCCATCTACACATCATGCAGGACTTGCCGAGCTCACCGCTGGCCATACCGAACGCCGCAGGGTTGCCCTTCGACCCGTCGACGGCCCGATCCGTCGTAGACGACGCGATCACCCGGTATGTGGAGAGCCGCCGCGCGCGGGTGAAGGACTTCATCGACGTTCATTACGGCTGGAAGGGGTCGGCCCGGCTGCACCGCAACGCGTTCGGCTACGACCTCCTGCGCGCGCCGCTGAACGTGGCGCTGGTGCCGCCGCAGCTGGCGATCAACGTGTCCGGCATGGTCGCCGAGCGGGTCGGTGCACGGCGGGCGGGCCATTGGATGAAGACCCGCCGTCTGCTGCTGCGCACCTCTGTCGATCGCGAGCTGGAATGGCGGCTTTGGACGGAGTTCCTGGAACTGCCCTATACCGACGGCGAGCGCGTCTCCACCCGCGACGCTCTGGCGGAGGCGATGTTCGCCGATCCCCGGCTGCACCACGCCCTGGGCGAGCCTCTGGCGGAGATCGCCCGCCATGCGGAGGATCCCGACGTGCGGCACCGGGTGGAGGAGACGCTGGCCGCCTATACCGGCACCCGGGCGGCCGCCTCCGATCTGGTCGGCGCGATGATGTCCACCGGGGTCGGCTATGCCGCCGCCCATCAGATCACGCCGAGCGTGTGGACTCTCGGCCCGGTGCTGGCAGGCATGCTGGCGCAGCACATGGCGGTTTCCACATTCCCCCTGGGCGCGACCCTGGGCGGGGCTTGGTACGGCGCCTTTCCGGCGGCGGCGAGTTCGATGCTGGTCGGCACGACCGTGGCGTCCCTGGCGGCGGTCGGGGCCATCGTCGCCGCCTTCGCCGGCATCCTGGCCGATCCGCTGCAGCGCTCCTTCGGCATGCACCGGCGCCGGATGAACCGGATGCTGGACACGATCGAGAAGAACTTCCGCGGCGAGGGCCCCGCCGCCTTCTCGCCCCGCGACCACTACGTTGCCCGCCTCGTGGACGCGGTCGACGTGGTGCGCATCGCCCATCGGATCGCCACCGGCTCCTGAGGCCGGAGCGCGGATTGCCCCTGGCGCCGCATCCCTCGCGGGTGTGTACTGAACGACAGCGTCGGTCGGCCGGAGGTGTGCCATGGGTTCGGGTGCGTTGGCGGAAGTTGAGCTTTCCGAGGATCTGCAGGGGCGGGAGGTCGCGTTCGACAGCATCCCCGTCATCGACATCTCCACGCTGGTGGACGGCAGCGACGAGGCCGCAGTGGCCGCGAAGCTGCGCGACGCCGCGGAGCGGGTCGGCTTCCTCTACGTGACCGGCCACGGCATCCCCCAGGCGATGATCGACGGCATGTTCGCCCAGGCCCGGGCGTTCTTCGACCGCCCGCAGGACGAGAAGATGGCGGTGCATATCGGCAAATGGCCGGTGCATCGCGGCTACTTCCCGCTGTTCGAGGAGAATACCGACCCCGCCATGACGGCGGACCTCAAGGAAGGCTTCGACATCGGCCGGGATCTCGGCCCCGACGATCCGGAGGTGCTGGCCGGGCTGCCGCTGCACGGCGCCAACCAGTGGCCGCAGGGCGATCCGTCCTTCAGGGCGGCAGCGGACGGATATTTCAACGCGTTGTGCCGGCTCGGCGCGCGGCTGATGCGCGGCTTCGCCATCGCCCTGGATCTGGAGCCGGACTTCTTCGCAGATAAGATCGACCGGCCGCTGGCCCAGCTCCGCCTGCTGCACTACCCGCCCCAGAGCGGGCATGTGGCGGCGAAGACCATCGGCTGCGGCGCCCATACCGACTACGGCTGCGTGACCATCCTGGCCCAGGACGCCAATGGGGGGCTGCAGGTGCGCAACACCGAGGGCGAGTGGATCTCCGCACCGCCGGTGCCGGGCGCCTTCGTGGTCAATCTCGGCGACCAGATGGCGCGCTGGACCAACGGCCGGTTCCAGGCCACGCCGCACCGGGTGATCAACGTGTCGGGCAAGGAGCGGTATTCGATGCCGTTCTTTTTCGATCCGAACTGGGAAGCGGAGATCGCCTGTCTGCCGAGCTGCGAGATCCCGGGCGAGGCGCCGAAATTCGCCCCCGTCCTGGCCGGGCCGTATCTGCAGTCGCGGTTCGACGCGACCTTTACCTACCGACAGGACAAGGCGGCGCTCTAGCTGCGACGGCTACGCGCTCTTTCCCAACTTGAGCAGCGCCAGCATCGCCCCGCCGGCTAGCAGGCCCCAGAAGGCCGCGCCGATCCCGAGGATCGACAGGCCTGACGCGGTCGTCACGAAGGTGACGATGGCGGGGACGTGCTCGTCCGGTTTGGACAGGGCAGAGGCTGCGGCACCGGCGAGACTGGCGAGCAGGGCCAGCCCGGCCACCGTCTGGATCAGCAGCGGCGGCGACGCCGTGGCGAAGGCTGCGGCGATGCCGGCCAGCAGGGCGATGACGATGTAGGACCCGCCGGCGGTCAGCGAGGCGATGTAGCGCTTCTTCGGGTCGGGATGGGCGTCGGGCCCCGCGCACAGGGCCGCGGTGATCGCCGCCAGGTTCAGCATATGCCCGCCGAAGAAGGCGGTGACGGCGCTGGCCACCCCGGTGGTCACGAAGAGAGGCGAGGCGGCCGGCCGGTATCCGTTGGCGTTCAGCACGGCGAGGCCGGGGATGTTCTGCGACGCCATGGTGACCAGGAAAAGCGGCAGGGAGATGCCGATGATCGAGTCCAGGCTGAAGGTCGGCATCACCAGGACCGGAACCGGCCATGCCGTCTCGACTATGCCCTCGGGCAGCGGCGTGGAGAGCGGGATCACCACCGCCGCGACCACCACCGCCGCCAGCACCGCGTAGAGCCGGGCGAAACGCAGGGTCACCGCCCAGGCGACGATGATCGCCGCCGCCTGCCAGGGGAAAGCCTCGATCGCCTCGATCGGCGCCAGGCAGAGGTTCAGCAGAACGCCGGCCAGCATGGCGCTGGCCAGGCTGGTCGGGATCGCTTCCACCGCCTGGCCGAACCGCCGCCACAGGCCCGCCGCCACGATCAGGCCTGCCGCCACCAGGAAGGCGCCGACCGCTTCGGCGAACCCCGCATGGGGCATGCCGGTGGAGACCAGCAGAGCCGCCCCCGGCGTCGACCATGCGAAGCTGAGCGGCAGCTTGCTGCGCCAGGCCAGCACGATCATCAGCAGGCCCTGTCCCGCCGACAGGGCGATCAGGCCCGAGGCGGCCTGTTCCGGCGTCGCCCCCACGGCCTGCAGGCCGGCCAACACGACCGCGAACGAACTGGCGAACCCGACGATGGCCGTAAGCAGACCGGCCGAGATCGGCACGGCGGCGGACGCGCGGGGTGGGGGAGCGGTGGGCGTGTCGGACATGAGCGGTCCCCGGAGGACGTGGCGGCGCGGGATTTGACAACGGTCCCGCGGAGCGTAGACTTAACATTGGATCCAATCAACAGATGGATATAGCCGCATGAGTACCGAGGACGGGTTCGACTTCGCCGCCCTGGTCGCCGGCGGTGGCGACCGCCCGCGCACCGCCTCGGAATTCGTTCAGCGGGCGCTGCGCACCGCCATCCTGGATGGGCGCATTCCGCCGGGCACGCCGCTGCGCCAGGAGGCGCTGGCCGCCGCCTTCGATGTCAGCCGGATGCCGGTGCGCGAGGCGCTGCGCCAGCTCGAGGCGCAGGCCCTGTTGGAATTCACGCCCCACAAGGGTGCGGTGGTGGCGGAACTCTCGGCCCAGGACCAGGCGGACACGTACCTGATCCGCCGGGCGCTGGAGCCGGTCGCTCTCGCCCGGTCGATTCCGCATCTGACGCGCGATGATCTCGACCGGGCGGAGGATCTGATCGCCGACATGGACCGCGAGTCGGACCACGGGCGCCTGGGTGAACTGAACCGGCGCTTCCATCTCTCGCTCTATGCCCATGCCGGCAGTCCGAAACTGCTTCGCCTGGTGGAGCGGCAACTGACGGAGCACGACCGTTATCTGCGGTTTCACCTGGCGATGATGGGCCGGGACCGCATGTCCCAGGACGATCATCTCGCCATGGTGGCCGCGGCGGCGGCCCGCGACATCGAGGCCGCGACAGTCGTGCTGCAGCGCCACATCGATGTCGCCGCCGAAGACAGCGCCCGCTTCTTTGATCGGTGAAATCAGATGCTTCACATTATCTTACAAGGGCCTGTTCAATTTTTTGCAGTGCGACATTTCCGCCCTCGACGGAGCGGATCGTAGAGGTTAGACACGTTCCAATCTGGTAGTGCCTGACATTACCTGTCCAGATTACGATCCAATGGAGGGATATATGATCGGCCGTAAGGTTCCGTCGGTGACGTTCAGGACCCGCGTGCGTGACGAGTCCATCGAGGGCCCGAATCCGTATCGCTGGCAGGACGTGTCGAGCGACGATTACTTTAAGGGCAAGCGCGTTGTGCTGTTCTCGCTGCCCGGCGCCTTCACCCCGACCTGCTCGACCTACCAGCTTCCGGACTTCGAGAAGCTGTACGACGACTTCAAGGCCGCCGGCATCGACGCGATCTACTGCCTGTCGGTCAACGACGCCTTCGTCATGAACGCCTGGGGCAAGTCCCAGGGCGTGGAGAAGGTCGGTCTGATCCCCGACGGCTCCGGCGAGTTCACCCGCAAGATGGGCATGCTGGTCGCCAAGGACAATCTGGGCTTCGGCATGCGGTCCTGGCGCTACGGCGCGGTGGTCAATGACGGCGTCGTCGAGATGTGGTTCGAGGAGCCGGGTCACTCCGACCTGTGCGAGACCGACCCGTACGGCGAGAGCTCGCCGCAGACCATCCTGAAGGCCGTTCAGGAAAAGGCCGCCGCCGCCTGATTGGCGCGACGCGACCGGCTCAAGATCGACGGGGGCGCTTCGGCGCCCCCGTTTGCATGTCGGGCGGCCGTATCAGTCTTCCAGCAGTTCTGCCAGCCGCGTGACGATGCGGTCCGGCTTCGCTTCGCTGCCGTCGGGCAGGCCCTTGCCGATGGGATCGCGCCAGATCGAATAGAAGCCCAGGCGCTGGGGAACGACGACCTCCCAGTCCAGGTTGTCGCCGATGATCCAGGTCTCCTCAACCGGGGTTCCCAGCTTCTCCAGGGCATGGGCGTAGGCCCGTTCCTCCGGCTTGCCGAAGCCGACCTCTCCTTCGATCTGAATATGGTGGAAATGCCGGGCCAGTTCGAAACGGTCGACCTTGGCGCGCTGCTCGATGGCATTGCCGTTGGTGATCAGGCCGAGCCGCACGCCGCGCTGGGCGAGGCCGTCCAGAGTCTCGACCGCATCGGGAAACAGCTTGGTGTCGTTGGTTCGCTGCTCGGTGAAATGGCGGCCTAGTCGGTCGATCAGATCTTCGTCCTCGGCCCAGCCGATCTCCTTGAACGCCCTGGTCAGGATGGTCTTGCGGGCGGTGAGAATGTCGAGGCGCCCGACACGATGACGCTCGGCATCGGACCAGTACCATTTTGCCGATGTATGGATCGCCGTGGCCGCGTCTTCCGCCATGGGGTCGCCGGGCAACCCGTCCAGGCTCTGCAGCGCCTTCGTCCAGGCCTTGCGCGGGTGCAGGTGGGCGGAGATCAGCGTGTCGTCCAGGTCGAACAGAATGGCGGTCGGCAGGCCCATGGAGGATCCTTCGTCACAGGTCGGTCAGGCGAACAGCGACTCCGTGTCGCCCGCGGCCCCGGCCTGGAGATCGGCGATCGGCAGCGGCGGCAGGACGGGGGTCGCCTTGAAGGCGAGGCGGCCCTGAATGCCGGTGCGGTCCAGGGTTCCGTCGAACAGCGCCTTGATGTCATGGCGCACCAGGGGGGGCAACGGTTTCGTGGTGCGGATCCACAGGTCGATCAGGTCGTTGCGGACCAGCCCGTCGAGCCGGAACGGGCCGAGCCGCGACAGCTCCAGATCGACCAGGAAGGCCGTGCCGTCGTCGCCGGCACCGCCGTCCTTGCCCCGGTCGCCGCGTCTGCGGCCCCGGGTCAGTACCCGGATCGGCCGCTTCTCCTCGCCGAGGACGGGGACGAGAAACGCGCGCCAGCCGTTGTCGCCGGGTTCGGTCGCGCGCTGCAGCGTCTGGAAATCCTCGGCCAGCGTCGACAGCAGGCCGCCGCGGCCCGCACTCTCCAGCGCCCTGGACGCCTCATTGCCGAACCAGGACCGCATGTCGCCGGCCTTCAGGGCGTTCATGAAGAACAGCATGGCGGCGGTCATCTGCGGCGAGGGGCGGACCATCGCCTGGGTCATCTGCGCGGCAGCCTGCGGACCCAGGGCCTCCTGCAGGGCACGCATGGCGCCTTCCAGGGCTGGCCATTCGCGGGCCAGGACCGACAGGGGGGCCGGGCGCTCGGCCGTGGGCATTTCGCCGACACGGCTGGCGAGCACGTCCAATGCGACGCGGTCGCCGATCCGCAGGTCGCTGGTGGCGTTGATCGCCAGATGCCCGAACGGCGTGGCGATCACCGGACGTCCCGACTGGGTCACGCCGGAAACGGTGCCCGAGAGCAGGGTGGACGCGCCGCCACCGCTTGCGGACGGGGTCGGGCCGTCGCTGCGTGCGCCGACGAAACGAGCGGCGTCCTGGCCGGTGGCGAGCACGCGGACCGTCACCACCGCACCGACCGGAAGCTGCGAGCCGCCCGGCGCGCTCGGCACCGTCGCCGCGGCGAGGCCGGCGCCCGAGGAAGCGCCCGCCGGCGCCCCCGCGGCTGCAGGCGCGCCGCGCGCTGTCGATGCGGGCGGGGCCTGGTCCGCCCGGCCGGTGAGTCCCAGGGCGTTGCGATAGGCCGACTGGACGGCGAGGGCGTTCGGCGTGGTCGAGGTCGCTGGGGAAGAGGTTGCCGGGGAAGAGGCTGGCGGTATGCCCTGCCCGCTCGGCGGTTGCGCGGAGGGTTGGGCCGGAGGCTGGGTTGGCGATTGCGCCGGGGTCTGTGCCGGCGCCTGTGCCGGGATCTGCCCCGGCGTCGGCGCGGCACCCTGACCGGCCGCAGCGGCGGCGCCCGCGCCGGGCGCCGGGGGCGCGGTGGCAGCCGGTGTGCCGGCCGGGGCGGGAGCCTGGCCTTGGGGCGCGGTCGGCACCTGTCCCGCCGGGCTCGCGGCGGGGCCCGGGACCGTGACGGCCTGGAGAATGCGACCGACGGTCAGCGGCACTGTCGGCGACGGCGTGCTGGCGCCGGTTGAGACCGCCGGTTGGGCGACGCCCCCGGGGCGGACGGTCACGACGAGCTGCGGCGGCGCGGCGGTGGGGTTGCGCAACTCCACCGTGACCCGGCCGCCGTTGCGAAGAAGCTCGGCCACCTGGGCGCGGGCGAGGTCGGCGCGGATGTCGCCCTGCGCGGTACGCAGGGTGACGCTGCCGTCGGCGTTGCGCGTCACTGCCTCGGCCTCGATCACGGTGCCCGGCTGGGCGCGGGCGAGATCGGGCGGCAGCGGCTGCTGTGCCTGGGCGTTGCTGCTGGCGGGTTGCGGTGCGGCGCCTTGGCCCTGCTGCGCTGAAGGGTTCTGGGTCGCCGGGTTCTGGGTCGCCGGGTTCTGGGTCGGCTGACCCTGGGCGGGCGTATTCGTGGCCGCCGGTGTCGAGCCGGAGCCCGGCGGGAGGGGAGGGGGCGCGGATGCCCCGTCGGTCATGGTGCCGGGCTCATCGCTGCGCGGTCAGTCGTCGCCGTGGATCAGGCCGTCGGCGATGCGCTCCACATCGCTGCCGGCGTCGGAGGTCGGCGCGCGGGTCAGCAGCGGCACCTGGGCGCGGATGGCGTCGGACACCTTGCGGTCGCGGCGGATCACCCCGGCCATCGGCGGCGTGACATGCAGGAAGTTCTGGCAGGCCTTGCGCAGCGTCTCGTAGGTCTTCAGACCCTCGCCGCGGGTATCGGCGTTGTTGACCACGATGCGCACGTCGGCCGTGCTGTCGGCGCCGAGGACCACCTTCACGAAGGCATAGGCGTCGGTGAGGGAGGTCGGCTCCGGCGTGGTGACCACCAGGCAGGTGCCGGCCCGCGCGGCCAGCATGCGCACGGTGCGGTCGAGCCCGGCGCCCAGGTCCATCACCACGGTGTCGTAGCCGGTGCAGAGCTGCACCAACTCGGTGCCGAGGCTGGCGAGCTTGGCCGAGGGGAGCTGGGCGAGGTTTCCGGACCCAGAGCGCCCGGCGATGATGTCGAACTTGCCGTCGTCGTAGCGCACCTTGGCCTGGGCCAGGGTGAGGCGGCCGGACAGCACGCCGCCCAGATCGCGCTGCGGCATCAGCCCGAGCTGGATGTCCACGTTGGCGAGGCCGAGATCGGCGTCGAACAGCAGGACCTTGCGACCCATCCGCGCCAGGGCGTGGCACAGCGTGACGGAGAACCATGTCTTGCCGACGCCGCCCTTGCCGGAGGCCACCGCAATCAGGTTAGTCGCCTTCTGAAGCTTGCCACCCGTTACCGCGGGGGCGTCACTGGGAACCATCGCAGGTCCTTTCCTAACCGTCATTCTGCCGCTTCCTCGCGGGCCGAGTGTTCATTGGGAAGCAAGAGTCGCGCCAAAGAGACCGGGTTGAGCGGACCAAGGCCGTCGGCGACCCCGGAACCGATGCCGACCTCGGCGAAGGCAAGGCGGCCGGCATCGGCCGCCGCCAGGACCGAGCCCAGGCGCCGGGCGATGTCGAGCCGGGTGGCGATCAGCCGCCGCGCGCCGATGCGGGCATAGGCACGGGCCTGGTCGATCGCGTCCAGCGGGTCGGTGCCGGCGGCCATGACCAGCACCATCTCGGCGTCCAGCCCTTCCACCAAGCGGCGCTGGTGCTCCAGATCCTCCGGGTCGAACGGGTTGCCGCCGGCGCAGTCCACCAGGGTCAGGGTGCCGGGCGCGCTGGCGGCGACCGCGTCGCTGAGCTCGTCGCAGGTGCCGGCCGTCAGCAGGTCGATCTTCAGCAGCCGGGTGAAGGCCTCCAACTGGTCGTATCCGCCGGCGCGCACCATGTCGGTGGTGATCACGTTGACCGGCTTCTTCTTCATCACCTGACGGGTGGCGAGCTTCGCCGTGGTCACCGTCTTGCCGGCACCGGGCAGGCCGACCAGGACGATCGGCCGGGTGCCGGTGACCGGCAGGGGCTGGAACTTGAAGTGCTGGTCCAGCGCCCCGGCCAGCGCCAGCTTGGCGTCGTCGGCATCCAGCGAGCCGGCGATGCGGGTCAGCTTCTCCGACAGCTCGGCGATGACGTTGTGATGGGTCAGAGCCTCGACGATCTCGTCGATCGGGTCGATATGATCCTCGTCGTAGTCCCAGGCGTCCTCCTCCTCCGGCGCCTCGATCGCGGCGGTCAGGCGCACGCCGATCCCGCCTTCGCCCTTCTGGGTCGACACGATGATCGCGTCCGGACCCAGATGGGTTTTGACGAGCTGCATGGCCTCGTTCATCGAGGCTGCGGTGAAGGTCTTTAGACGCATGCGTTAGTCGTTGCCCCGCTCATTCCTTGTACCGCCCGCTTCTGTCGCGGATCTCGATATTGGTACGGTTCCGGACGATGTCAGATCTGCCCCAGGGTGCGGATCTTCGCCTTCGGATGAATTTCGTTCTGCGATATTATCACGGTCTGCGGCCTGAACCGCTCGATGATCGACCGGACATAGGGCCGGATCGCCGGCGAGGTCAGCAGCGCCGGCTGCTCGCCCATCGCGGTGTACTTGTCGAACTGGTGGCGGATCGTGGTGATGAACTGCTGCAGCCGGCTCGGCGCCATGGAGAGCTGGCGGTCGTCGCCCTGTCCGACCATGGATTCTGCGAAGGCCTGCTCCCATTCCGGCGACAGGGACACCAGCGGGATCACTCCGTCGTCGCCGGCCTGGGATTCGCTGATCTGGCGCGCCAGCCGCGAGCGCACGTGCTCGGTGATGGTGGAGACGTTGCGGCTGTAGCCGGCGGCCTCGCCGACCCCTTCCAGGATCGTCGGCAGGTCGCGGATCGACACCCGCTCGTTCAGCAGGCTCTGCAGGACCCGCTGCAGCCCGCCCAGCGAGATCTGCCCCGGGACGATGTCGGCGACCAGCTTCTGGTGCTCCGGCGCCAGCTCGTCCAGCAGCTTCTGTGTCTCGCCGTAGGACAGCAGCTCCGACATGTGGTCGCGGATCGTCTCCGTGAGATGGGTGGTGATCACCGTCGACGGATCGACCACCGTATAGCCCTTGAACAGGGCCTCCTCGCGGTTCTCCGGCGCCACCCACATGGCCGGCAGGCCGAAGGTCGGCTCCCGCGTCGCGGTTCCCGGCAGGTCGATCTGACCGCCGCCCGGATCCATCACCAGCAGCCGGTTCGGGCGCAGCTCGCCGGTGCCGACCTCGATCTCCTTGATCCGGATGACATAGGCGTTGGCGCCGAGCTGCAGGTTATCCTGGATGCGGACCTGCGGCATGATGAAGCCGCTCTCGATCGCGAGCTGCCGGCGCAGCGCCTTGATCTGGTCGGTCAAGCGCTGACCTTCCGTCGCCTCGTTGATCAGCGGCAGCAGTCCGTAACCCAGCTCCAGACGGATCAGGTCGATATGCAGGGCGGAACCGATCGGCTCCTCCGGCGGCGGCGCGGAGGCTTCGACCTCGGCTTCGTCCAGCACCCTCTGGGCGGCGTTCTCGGTCTTGCGCCACAGGTAGTAGGAGGCGGCGCCCGTCGCGGCCGCGATCATCAGGAAGGGCAGCATCGGGATGCCGGGCAGGGTCGACATGATCACCATCAGCCCGGAACTCATCGCCATGGCCTTGGGATAGCCGCCGAGCTGGCCGAACACCGCCTTGTCGGCCGACCCCACGGTGCCCGCCTTGGTGACCAGCATGCCGGCGGCGGTCGAGACGATCAGGGCCGGGATCTGGCTGACCAGTCCGTCGCCGACGGTCAGGACGGTGTAGGTGTTGGCCGCGTCGGCGAAGGACAGGTCGTTCTGCGCCATGCCGATGATCATGCCGCCGATCACGTTGATGAAGGTGATCAGCAGGCCGGCGATGGCATCGCCGCGCACGAACTTCGACGCACCGTCCATGGAGCCGTAGAAGCTGCTCTCCGAGGTCAGTTCCTCGCGCCGGCTCCGGGCCTCGTCCTCGTTGATCAGGCCGCTCGACAGGTCGGCGTCGATCGCCATCTGCTTGCCGGGCATGGCATCCAGGCTGAAGCGCGCCGAGACTTCGGCGATACGCCCGGAACCCTTGGTGATGACGATGAAGTTCACCAGCACCAGGATGGCGAACACGATCACGCCGATGACCGGATTGCCGGACATCATGAAGTTGCCGAACGCCTCGATGACCTGTCCGGCGGCGTCGGGGCCGGTATGGCCTTCGCCCAGGATCAGCCGGGTGGACGCCAGGTTCAGCGACAGCCGCAGCATGGTGGCGATCAGCAGGATCGTCGGGAAGGCGCTGAACTGCAGCGGCTTCTCGATGAACATCACCGTCATCAGGATCAGCACCGAGAACACCAGGCTGATCGCCAGGCTGAAATCCAGCAGCCAGGTCGGCATCGGCAGGATCAGCACCGACAGGATGGCGATGACGCCACCGGCCAGCAGGATGTCGCCGCGCTTGGACAGGCTCTCCAGGCTCAGGGATTGCATGGAGAAACCGCCGCCTCCGCCGCCCTGATTACCGCCGCCGCCCGCCTGGTTCGAGGTATCCGCCATGGCTCAGCCCATCATCCCGGTCGAGGGGACGGTTGATCAATGATCCCACGACCATTCCCCGGCACAAGGACCGGGAGTGCCGGACGGGAAAGGAGGAGGCGAGGAGGTTGCATCATCCGTGGCCTCAACCGGCCACCCGGTCGCCGTCGCCCGGCGACGGAACCTCGAAACCTTCGTCGGTGTACTGCTTGACCTTGTTGCGCAGCGTGCGGATCGAGATCCCCAGGATGTTCGCCGCGTGAGTCCGGTTGCCGAGGCAATGGGACAGCGTGTCGATGATCAGGTGCCGCTCCACATCGGCGACGGTACGCCCGACGAGGCCGCCGGTATCGGCTCCGGCGGCGGAGCCCGTGTCGCTCGGTGCCTGAGGCGCCGGTGCTGTGGGCGGCGGGGCCGCCGCTTCCGTGCGCGGCGCGCTGGAGAAGGCCGGCGTCGGCGAGGCGGGCGTCATGCCCTCGCCGGTCAGGATGATGGCGTCGAGGTCGATCGCGTCGCCATGGGCGAGCAGCACGGCACGGTGCATGGTGTTTTCCAGCTCGCGCACGTTGCCGCGCCAGGTATGGCTCTCCAGCCGGGCCAGGGCCCCCTCGGTCAGCGAGCGTTCGGGCGTGTCGTTGGCCTCGGCGTATTTCTTGACGAAATGGTTGGCGAGCGCGCGGATGTCGCCTGGCCGGTCGCGCAGGGCAGGAAGCTGCAGGTTGAACACGTTCAGCCGGAAATACAGATCCTCGCGGAAGTGCCCGTTCTGGACGTGGCGCTCCAGGTCGCGGTTCGAGGTGGCGATCAGGCGGATGTCCACCTTCACCGGCGTGCTGCCGCCGACCCGGTCGATCTCGCGTTCCTGGATCGCGCGCAGCAGCTTGGCCTGCAGGCGGATGTCCATCTCGCTGATTTCGTCGAGCAGCAGGGTGCCGCCATGGGCCTCTTCGAACTTGCCGATGCGCTTGGCGACGGCGCCGGTAAAGGCGCCCTTCTCGTGGCCGAACAGTTCCGACTCGAGGAGATTGTCCGGGATCGCCGCGCAGTTCACGGAGACGAACTTCTCGTTCGTGCGGCGCGACTTGGCGTGGACGTAGCGGGCCAGGACCTCCTTACCGGTGCCGGACTCGCCGGTGATCAGCACGCTGGCGTCGGACGGCGCGATCTGGTCGGCGAGTTTCAGCACGCCGGCCATGATCGGATCGCGGAAGATGACCGCGGTCTGCTCCTCCGCCACGGCGGCGAGAATGGCGGCGATCAGCTCCGCGTTCGGCGGCAGCGGCATGTATTCCTTGGCACCGGCGCGGATCGCGGCGACGGCGGCATCGGGATCGGACTGCACGCCGCAGGCGACGACAGGGCAGTTGATCCGCTCCTGCTTCATCTGCTTCAGCATCTTGGCGACGGGCTGGCGGATATCGACCATGGTCAGGTCGGCGCCCGGCCCCTCGCGCAGAATCTTCAGCCCGGCCTCGATGCCGTCCACATGGCTGACCTTCGCTCCGCGCTGGAGCGCGATTTGGCCGGCGGCGCTGATATGGCCTTCCAGGGTTCCGACGATCAACAGACGCATTTATCAGTCTCCGACGGGCTATTCGGTCAAGTGTAAGAGGTCAGCCGCTGCGAGGGCGGCAGGACCGTGTTGAGCATGGTTTCGAGCTGGCGCGGGTTTTCCTGACGGGCGATGGAGGTCGCGCAGACCATGTAGATCTGCTGGATCAGCCGCTCGTCGGCCGCGTTGCGGTCCACCTTCGCCGCCACCGGCGCGAAGATCATGTAGGCCATCACCGCGCCGTAGAAGGTCGTCAGCAGCGCCACCGCCATCGCCGGTCCGATGCTGTTCGGGTCGTTCAGGGTCGACAGCATCTGGATCAGGCCGACCAGGGTGCCGATCAGGCCCATGGCCGGGGCGACTTCGGCCGCCCGGCGCAGCACGTTGGCCGACCGGGTCATGCGCTCGGTGGTCGCCTCGATCTCGGTGTGCAGCACTTCCTCGATCTGGTCCGGGTTGGCGCCGTCCACCGCCATGGCGACGGCGCGCTGCAGGAACGGCTCGTTTTCGAGCTGCGGCAGGATCGCGTCGAGGGCGAGCACGCCGGCCCGCCGTCCGATCTCGGCCAGGCTCATCGCCCGCTCGCAGGCCCGGCGGCCGTCGCGCTGGGGCGGGAAGATGGTACGGAAGATCAGCGGAACGACGCCGAACGCCTCGCCGATGGAGAACGAGACCGTGGTCACCGCCATGGTGCCCAGCAGCACGATCAGGATGCTCGGCAGGTTCCAGAACGCCGCCAGCGAGCCGCTCCACATCATCGCCGCGGCGACCAGGACGAAGGCGGTGATCAGGCCGAGAAGCAGCGCGCCGTCAACCGTCGTGCCGGTCGACGGCACGTCATAGGACACCGTTCCCCCGCCGGCCTGCGGGGCAGCGCGGGAAGGCACGTAATCCGCATCCGCCATGCGTCGTTCTCCGTCATCCGGCACGGTGTGGCCCTCTCCGGTCCGTCACTGCCCGCGATCGGCCATCAGGCCGGCCGGTCGGACTTGATGATTTCCGTCATGGTCACGCCGAGCCGTTCGTCGACGATCACCACTTCACCGCGGGCGACGAGGCGGTTGTTCACGTAGATGTCGATGGCCTCGCCGACCTTGCGGTCGAGTTCGACCACGGCGCCGCGGCCGAGCTTCAGCAACTGGCTGACCTGCATGCTGGTCTTGCCGAGCACGGCGGAGACCTGAACCGGGATGTCGTAGACCGCCTCCAGTTCGCGCGCCGTGATCTGGCCCTTGCCGTCGTCGCCGAACACCTCTTCGGGTTCCTCGGCGTCCTGCTGGGCCATGGCCGCCGCCATGTCGTCGTCGTCCAGGTCGTCGAGATTGAGATCGTCGTCGGACATGGCGTCCTCCTATCAGGCGGGAATGGATTGCGGGTCGGCCGCGGATTGCTCCGCGCCCATCTCGTCGGATTCGGCCCCGGAGGCCTCCGCAGGCCTCTCGTCGACGCTCTCCTGCTCGGCGGCGCTCTCCTGCTCGTCGGCGCTGTCCGGCGCCGGCGTCGGGACGGAGATCTCGGCCGGGGCTTCCGTCTTCGACCGCGTCGGCGCGCCGGTGAGCACCCGCTCGGTGATCTGTTCGATCTGGCCCCAGACATCGTCCAGGGACCGTTCCACGGCGCCGGCCTGCCAGGAGACGCGGCAGTCGTCGATCGGCAGGTCCGGATCGCCCACCAGCACCACCTGGCCCTCGTAGCCGACGCGCGAGGCCATCAGTTCGACCTTGCCGGACAGCGGCTCCTCCAGTTCCTTGGCGACGCGGATCATCACCTTGGGCTGCTCGGTCAGGAAGCCGAACGCCTCGCGGATGACCGCCTCCACCTCCGGCAGTTCCCGCTCCCGGGCCAGCTCCGGCGCCAGACGGCCGATCACCGCCAGGCCGAGCCGGGCCGCATCGCTCTCCATCTGCTTGGTCCAGTCGCTATGCTGCTCGAACACCTTGGAGATGCGCGAGAATACCGCGTCGAGGGTGCGCGCGACCTGCTGCTCGATGCCGGCCATGGCATCGTCCATGCCTTGCTGACGGCCCTGGGCATAGGCTTCGGCCTTGGCGGTCTCGAGTTCCTCCACGGTGAAGGTCGGCGGCCTGTTCGCCTCCGCCTGCTCCGCCGCGTTCCGGGCGGCCTGCTCGGCGGCCAGACGCGCCTCGTCGGCTCCGTCGTCGAAGCTGTAGTCGAACATGAATGGCTTCGGCTTGGTCTTAGGCTTGGCCATGCACAGTCGCTCCCCATTCCGGCGGCATCCGCGCCACCGTCAACGCGCCCACCCTAACAGTCCCGTTGCGCTCCATGCGACCCGCCGCGGCGGCCGTCCCGGAGAACGCCCGGCGGTGCCGATCAGGTCTGGGCCCCTTCCTGGTACATCCAGTTCCGGATGATGGCCACGGCCTCTTCCGGGTGCTTGTCGACGATTTCGCCGATCTTGCGCAGGGACGAGGCACGCACGCGGCCCTCCACCTGATTGATGTCGATCATCTGGTCGAGCAGGCTTTCCTCGGCATCCTCCTCGCCCTCCAGCAGTTCGGCCATGTCGGCGGTGGCGCCGGGGCCGGCCAGCTGCGCCATCTCGCCGCCGCCCATCAGGCTGCCGGCGCCGCCGGCGCCGCCGGCCAAGGTCGTCGGCATGCTCTCGAACAGACGGGTGAGGACCGGCCGGACCACCAGCAGGATGACCAGCAGACCGACCACCGCCAGCACCAGCACCTCGGCGAGCTGCAGCAGCTCCTCCTTGGAGATGCCGAACAGCAGCGATCCGTCGTCCAGTTCGCCGGGATCGAGCTTCACGAACTCCATATTCACGACTTCGACCACGTCGTTGCGGTCGTCGTTGAAACCGATGGCCGACTTCACCAGCGTCTCGATCGCGTCGAGCTGCTCCTGGCTGCGCGGCTCATAGACCCGGTCGCCGTCGTCGTTGCGCGTATAGTTGCCATCGACCAGCACCGCGACCGACAGCCGCTGCACCTCGCCGCCTTCCTTCACCCGCTCGGTGACGGTGCGGGAGATCTCGTAGTTGGTGGTCTCCTCGGTGCGGTTCTGCTGGCGGTTCGAGGTGTTGGTGTTGCCGCCGTTGTTGACGTCGGCTTCCGGCAGATTGTTCTGGACCGTGACCGTGTCCTCGCCGGCGCGCTCGGACTCGTTGCTGGTCTCTTCGATCGCCTGGGTCGAGCGGGCGACCACTTCGTCCGGATTATAGCGCTCCCGGCTTTCGGTCAGCCGGTCGTAGTCGATCTCCGCCGTCACCTCGGCGCGGACGCGACCGAGGCCGACGGTCTGTTCGACCAGTTCCTCGATCTGCTGGCGCAGCCGGTTCTCGAAGGCGGTGCGCATCTCCTCGGCGTTCTGCAGCGCCAGGGCGGCGGAGCCTTCCTCGCCGAAGCCGCGGGCCAGAAGCTGGCCGCGGTCGTCCAGGATCGACACGCCCTCCGGCGTCAACTGGGGGACGGCGGCCGCGACCAGGTGCTGGATCGCCAGGATCTCTTCCTTGCCCGGTCGCAGCGTGCCGTTGGTCTGCAGCACCACCGACGCGCTCGGCTCCTGCTGCTGGCGCGAGAACAGCTCGCGGCGCGGCAGCACCAGGTGGACGCGGGCGGCGCGGACGTTGCGGATCGACGCGATGGTGCGGCCGAGCTCGCCTTCCAGGGCGCGGACCAGGTTGACGTTCTGGACGAAGCTGGTGGTGCCGAGGCCCTGGCTCTCGTCGAAGACCTCGTAGCCGACGCCACCGCCGCCGGGAATGCCCTGCTCGGCCAGGCTGACGCGCAGGTTCAGCATCTGATCGGACGGCACGAACACCTGGGTGCCGCCGGCCTTGAGCTGGTAGGGCACGCTCCGGCTCTCCAGCTCGCGCACGATGGCGCCGCTATCGGCCGGATCGAGGTCCGAATAGAGCAGCGACATGCTGCCGCTCGAAAGGCGCGAGACCAGGAAGATGAAAAACCCGACAACGGCGAGCGCCGTTCCGGCGAGTGCCGCCAGACGGACCGGCCCGAGGTTTCGAACGAGATCGGCAAACGGATTCATGATCGGTCACTTCCCCCAAAGCGGGCCCGAAGGCGGACCTCGAAACGGGCGCTGGCACGAACGGTGTCTCCGTCGGCCTGGCCGGCGTCTCCGACGTTGTGCGGCTGTGATGCTGCCGTTAATTTCTGTAAAATTTTATACAAAACCCTGGCACCATTGTCCATGGCTATGTGGGCAAAATTTTCCTACCCAAGCTATCATTGTTTTCTGTAAAAGTTAACAGGTAATTAGAGGCGATCGTTTGAGTGCCAACTGAACCAGTTGGCTCCAGTTAGCGGGGGAGTGTGCAATGGCGCGAGGCGCTAAGACGCCTGGATCACGGCAGCCGCCGCCGCGTTGGGCCGATCCGCGCAATCCACTGGCGCAGCAGCATGCGGCCCTGGTCCAGGCCGGAATCGCGGCCTATGAGGCGGGGGATATCGACGGCGCCCGGGCGCGCTTTCGCGCGGTGCTGGATCAGGATATCGAGCACCCGGACGCCCTGATGGGGATGGGGATCGTCGCCCGGGCGATGCGCCAGCACCAGACGGCGGCGGAACTGCTGCGCCGCTCGGTCGCCGTGAACCCAAAATCCTCGACGGCCTGGTCGAACCTGGGCAACGCGCTGCAGGATCTCGACCTGTGGGACGATGCGGTGCGCGCCAACGAGGAGGCGGTGAAGCTTGAACCCGGCCACCCCGGCATCCGCCAGAATCTCGGCAGCGTCCTCAACTCGATCGACCGGCCCTATCAGGCGTTGCCGCATTTCCGCGAGGCGCTGAAGCGCAGCGGTGGGCCGATCGACGCGGTGATCAACTATGCCACCGTGCTGTCCCGGGTCGGTGAGTACGGGGCGGCCGATCGCAATTTCAAGCGCGCGCTTAAAGAGGTTCCGGCCCATCCGGTGGCGAATTTCCACTACGGCATGAACCAGCTCTGGCAGGGCAACTGGTCGGAGGGCTGGCCGCTGCACGAGTGGCGCTTCCTGTCGGGCACCTATGCCGGCTCGCTGCGGCAGATCGCGGTGACCGCCCCGCTGCCCGACTCGCTTGCGGGCAAGCGCGTGTTCCTGTTCCGCGAGCAGGGCATCGGCGACGAGCTGCGCTTCGCCACAATGGTCCAGGATATCGCGGCGCGCGGCGGCGACATCACCCTGGAATGCTCGGCCAAGCTGATGCCGCTCTTCGCGCGCAGTTTTCCCGGCCTGACGCTCGTCGAGGCCCGCCATCTGGCGGTCGATCGCGGCGAGGAGGTGTTCGACGTCACCCTGCCGACCGGCAGTCTGGGCCAGTATGTCCGCCGCACGCGCACGGATTTCCCCCGGGACCGCACGCTGCTGAAGACCGATCCCCGGCGCGTCGCGGCCTTCGCCGACCGCCTGGCGGCGCTCGGTCCGGGACCGAAGGTCGGCCTGTCCTGGCGCAGCGGCCTGCGCGGCCGCCTGCGCTCCGACATGTATGCGGCGATCGAGGATCTGGCGCCGCTGTTCCGGCTGAAGGATATCGTGTTCGTCAACCTTCAGTACGACGACGCGCGTGAGGAGCTGGCCCAGGTGAAGGACAGGTTCGGCGTGACGGTCCATGCGGTCGAGGATCTCGACCTGTTCGATGATCTGGACGGGTCGGCCGCCCTGACCCGGGCGCTCGATTTCGTCGTCAGCGCCAATACCTCGGTGGCGACGATCGCCGGCGGTGTGTCGACGCCCGGCATCGAGTTCTTCGGCCGACCGATCCCGAAAGGTTATCCGATCGACGGCACCGATCCCTGGTTTCCGTCCATCCGGCCCATGGGAAAGCGTCCCAGCGAACCATGGAGCGGGCTGATGCGGGAGATCGCGAAGGTCGTGGGTGATTTGACCCGAAAACAATAAGAGAGAGATGATTCACGCACGCTGACGCGATCACAAGTGATCCCATCACCGTACGATCTTCTCTATAAACGGCGGCCTCACACCGCTCGGCGCCGCATCGGCGACGCGGAGCGGAGTGCGGTCAGCTCGACTTGCGGCGATACTGCTGAATGCGGGTCGCCCGCAGGCCGCGGACGCCATGGCGATCGATCAGGCGCTGCCAGGAGGCGAACTCCTCCTCGCTCAGATTCCACCGTTCACAGGCTTCCTCCACGGTGAGCATGCGGCCGCGAACGGCCGCCACCACTTCCGCCTTGCGTCGCATGACCCATCGCTGGGTGTCCCGCGGGGGAAGATCCTCCAGGCTGAGGAGGGTCCCGTCCGGCCCGACGACCTCTGTGGCCCGGTCATCCTGGGCAAGGTCCGAGTTGGCGGGTGCATAGTCAAATGTCGAATGTGCGGTCATGGTCCGGTACGTGTGTTGGTATCGGTGACCTGAAGATGCCATCGTCGGCTTAACAAAAGGCTAAGCTGAGGGACGGTTGGCGCAATTTATATGCCGTCACGCGAAAGCGCCGCCGCCGGCGGACCGGGGCGGGGACGAAACGACAAAAAAGCTGGTACGGGGCGGAGCTTTCCGGGAAACGGGCTTTCCGGGAAACTGGTTCATCGGGAAAAGGGCCCCGGCCCGAAGGCCGGGGCTAAGGAAAGCGGTATCGTTAGCGGGGGCTCCGATTACCGCTTAACGCGGATGATCTCGTCGAGCAGCTCGTCACCGGTCGTGATGACCCGGGTGGCGGCCGAGTAGGCGCGCTGGGTGATGATCAGGTCGGTGAATTCCGCGGAGATGTCGACCGTCGAGCGTTCCAGCGCCTCCGATTGGACGAAGCCCAATCCTTGTGTGCCGGGTCTGCCCAGGACGAGTTCGCCGGAGTCGTTGGACAGGGCGTAAGCGTTGCCGCTCTCCTGACGCAACTCGGTGGCGGCGGGGACCGATGCCAGGGCCAACTGGTACAGCGCACGCGATTCGCCGTTTCGGAACTGTCCGGTGACCAGGCCATCGTCATCGATATCGACCTGCAGCAGGTCCGACGGGCCGGAACCGTCCTGGTTCAGCAGAGTCGCTTCATAGATATCGTCGAACTGCCCGAGACCGGTGGAGCTGTCAAACGTGCCCCAGATGACCGTGGGCGTGGAGGCATTCGCACCAGTGGAGAACAGGTTGGCCGGGATCGTCAACGTCGTGGAAGCGGTCGCGCCCGATGCGCCCGCAGTGCCGTCGACACTCTCCAGCGTACCGTCGCCGTTGAACAGCACGGTCTGGGCAGCAGCGACCTGGTTGGTGTTGCCGTTGGAGTTCGTGAGGTCGACCGTATAGGTCCAGGTGTTGGCCACTGCCGACTTGGTCCAGTTGACGGTCAGCAGGTGGTCGGTGCCCAGCGAGTCGAAGATCGTCAGGTTGGTCGTCGCCGTGGTGCCGGTGGCCGAGGCGGCCGGCAGGTTGGCAGCAATGTTCATCCGCGTGGTCGGATTGGCGATCGCGCTGAAGCCCGTCAGGTTCACGGTCTCCAGGCTGGTGAGCAGGTCCTGGGTGGTGGCATTGACGATGTTGCCGGAGGTGTCGGTGCGCCAGCCCTGCAGATAATAGCCTGCGGTGTTCACCAGATTGCCGTCCTCGTCCTGGTTGAAGGACCCGGCGCGGGTGAACAGGAACTCGCCGTCGGAGCCGTCGTTCTGGTTGACGACGAAGAAGCCTTCGCCGATCAGCGCCAGGTCGGTGTCCGACGTGGTGCCCTGGATCTGGCCCTGCTTTTCGGGGTCGGTGAAGGGACGGGCGATGACGCCGCCCGGCGCGAACTGGGTGTCGCTGGCCGACTCGGTCACCAGGGTCTGGAAGCGGACCCGGGTCTCCTTGTAGCCGACCGTGTTCACGTTCGCGATGTTGTCTGAAATGGCCGCGAAGGCAGTGGACTGGGCGCTGATGGCCGCCACGCCAGCGAACAAGCCGCCGTAAATACCGCTCATTTTTCTTATCCTCCATGGGATGCGCGCGGTCTGGACCGCCGTCCGCATCGGGAAGCTTGATCTGGCGCCTTCTGGCTAGGGAGATCGGCCGCCTTCTGGGGCCGGATATTCAGGTCAGGCGTTGCCGGCCCCGCGGACCGCCATGACTTCGCCCAGTGAGTATTCGGCATCGCCGATCATCAGGGTCGGGCCGCTGTCGGAGGTTCCGGTTCCGGTGACCCGGCCGGTGATATCGACAGTCCCGTGAACCGTATCGCCTTCGGAATTCTCGGCAGCGATGGCGAAGTAATAGAGGCCGGGCTCGGTCGGATCGCCGTTCTGATCGGTGCCGTCCCAGGTGACCGTGTGTCGCTGGCTGCTCGTGCTGCCTTCGAACTCGCGGATCACCTTGCCCGCACTGTCGTAGATCTTGACGGCGAGTTCCTGGGTGTCCTTCGGCGGCGTGTAGCCGAAGGTGACCGGGTTCTCGCCATCGTAATGGGTGATGTCGCCTTCGACCTGCACGTCCTTGCCGATATAGGACAAGGCGGCAGCGTCGGCGCTCGAGTTCAGCAGTCCGATCAGGGACTCGAGATTGTCGTTCTGCTTGATCTGCTGTTCCACCGACGCGAAGTTGACCAGCTGGTTCACCATGTCCTTGTTGTCCATGGGATTCAGCGGATCCTGGTTCTGCAGCTGGGTGGTCAGCAGGGTCAGGAACTGATCGTACTGATCCGCCAGTCCGGTCATCGAGGTTGGTGCGGCCGAGCTGCTGCTGGTGCCGGTCGTGCTTGAGACGTCCATGTCCTTACCTCCTAGGCGACGAGATCGAGGCTGCCGTCGGCCTTGATGCCGCCGGACCCCTCATCGCCCTGTTGGTCTGCGGCGACCCCGTCGCCATCGATGCTCTGGGAGGCAAGCTCCCCGTCAGCCGGTCCATTGCCGCCGGCTCCGTCATCGGCGTCGTCGGCATGGTCACTGCCGCCGCGCAGATCGAATTCGAGGGACTCACCGTCGGTCTGCAGCCCGGCGTCCTGGAGGACCCGTTCCAGACCCTTGGCGTCCCTCTGGAGCAGTTCCAGGGTTTCCGGTCGGTCCACGGCAACCACCGCTCGGACCAGACCGTCCTTGGAGATCTCCATCTTGATGTCGACCTTGCCCAGTTCTTCCGGACTCAGTCGGATCGTCACCTTGCCGCCACCATCCTTGGCCGTGGCGGACATCTTCATGGCGACCTGGTCGGCCGGGGTGCCCAGATTGGCACCCGGCCGGCCATGAGCGGTTGCGGCCGCCCGGTCGGCCGGAGAGGCGGAGGTATGCGTGCTCTGGGGTCCGCCAACCCCGGCCATGGTCATGGGTGTCGATGAGGAGGAGGCGCCCGTCGGGCGTCCGGCCTCGCCGCCGGCAAGAGACACGGGCTGGGCCCGCGCGGTCCGGGTGGCGAGAATTTCCTGGAACTGGGCCCGCGAGGCGTCGCCACCGAAACCGCGCTGGCCGATCGTCGCGCCGAAGCTGATCCCGACCTGCTGCGGGTTGGGCTGACCGCCCTGACCCTGGTTCTGAGACTGGTTGTTGGCGCCGCCGTTCTGGCCGCCGGCATTGTTGCCGTTGGCGCCCTGGCCGTTCGCCGAGTTCGCCGCGGATCCGTCGGCGCCGACGAAGGTGGGCTGGTTGCCGCCCACGTGCAGCGTCCCGGCCCCGCCATTGGCGTTCGACGTCTGGACCTGACCGCCGGCCGCCGCCTGCTGAGCCTGGACGAGGACCGCGGACGACACGCCCTGCGACCGCGCCACCGGAACCGGCGTCTCCACCGTTACCTTCGCTCCCATCAGGGAGTCGGCACGGCCGGACGCGGTGTTGGGCTTCTGGGCGTCTCCGGCGGTCTGGGTGTCGCCGGTCTTCTGGGTGCCGGTCGAGCTGGCGGCCGGATCGATCCGGTCGCGCTGGCCCATCGCCTGGCGGGCCAGGGCGGCAACATCATCCGTCGGCGGTGCCACCGGAGCCTGCGTCGACTGCGCGGCCGGTTGGGCCGCGGCGGACTGAGGAGGGGCGGACTGAGGAGGGGCGGATGCCGGCTGCGCCGCTGCTGCGGCGACCGCTGCCGGGTCTTGCGGTTTTCCTGGCTCTGCCGGCGTGGCGGGCTCTGCAGCCTTCGCGGCGGCCTCTGCCGGCTGTTCGGTCGTTTCAGCGACAACATCGACTTCGGCGTCGCCTGGCGTGCCCGGTGCGACGGCCTGATCCGTGCCTGCGGTCCGGACCGGGGCCGGCGGGGGCATGTCGACGACTGCCGGTGCTCCGACCGGTTCGGCGGCGGCGGTGGTCTTTTCCGTCGGCGCGTCCTTCTCGGTCTCGGCCTCGGTCTGGGTGGCCTCGTCCTTACGCGTCGCCTTTTCCTTGCGATCCGCGCGGGGCTCACGCTCCGTCCGGTCGGCCTGCGACGGGCGCGTCGGCTCGTTGCGCTCCCGCGCCTGGTTCTCGCTTCGGTTCTCGTCAATCTTCGCCATCATCTGCATCACGCCCTGGAAGGCGTCGCCGGTCGACGACTTGGATTTGCGGCTGTCCGCCGCCAGGGACGATGCCCGTGGATCGATCGCGTTGAGGTCCATGATCCCACCTGCCTGATCATTGTCGCTAAGGGCTTTGCAAGGGCCGGGCCAGTTTCGATCGGGCCTCTCGGTGGAGAAAATCCGCGGATTTCGAGGATTTTCCGCCCGAGCGCCCGGAGGCGGCGATCCGGCGCGCTCGGTGGGTGGCAGAACTTGCCGGGTCAGGGGGCGAGGGACGGCAAGCCTTGCCGCCCTGACCTGAAACTGTGCGGGGAGGGGCCGTGGTTTCGGCCGACCGGATGCCGGCAGGTCCCGATATTCCGTCCCGGCACGATGCATGCAGGGTGCCGTTCGCGAATTCGGCGGTCTGTCATTATATAAAATACATCTTTTTTTTATCTAAAATGCTTGACGATAGGGTTGGGGATGTGATTTAAGGGTTCACGAGACGGAGTGATCCGTTTTCGGTCCGGCAAAAAGCCGGTCAATCCATCCTTAGAACGAGGACAGAACCATGGCTGTGCAGAACTCTATCAATACGAACCCGGCCTCCTTCGTGGCCCTGCGTAACCTCAACTCCGTCAACCGGACCCTCGACACCATCCAGAACCGTGTGTCGACCGGCTTGAAGGTCACTGGTGCTCTTGACGATGCGTCGAACTTCGCCATCGCCCAGGGCATCCGCGGTGAGCTCAAGGCAATCGGAGCGGTCACCCAGGGTCTGAACAACGCGAAGGGCATCGGAAAGGTGGCTATCGCCGGCACAACCGGCATTTCAGATCTGCTGCAGACAGTGCGTCAGAAGCTGACCGAGCTCTCGAACGAAGGTATCACCACTCAGCAGCGTGATATCCTGACCACGGACTTCAACCAGCTTCTGTCTCAGGCGGCGAACTTCATCGACAACGCGGTGTTCAACGGCGTCAACCTGCTGGACACCACGAACGCCTCGCCGGATGTGAACACACTGTCGAACCTGACGGGCGGCACGCTGACCCTGACGGGACAGGATCTGCGGACCACGACCCTGTCTCTGGCGGCTGGCGATGTCAGCTCGGCGACCAACGCACAGGGCGTCATCGCCAACGAGTACGCCAACCTGGAGTCGGTCGTGAATGCGGCCCTGGGTTCGCTGGGTGCGGAGGTTCGGGCTCTTGAGCTGCAGACCTCCTTCCTGGAGCAGATCTCGGACGCGACCGAGGAAGGCCTGGGCAACATCGTCGATGCCGATCTGGCACGCGAGTCGGCCCGACTGACCTCCAAGCAGGTGCAGCAGCAGCTGTCGATCCAGACGCTCGGCATTGCCAACCAGCGTCCGCAGACCCTGCTGGGGCTGTTCGGGTAAGCCACCCGAAGCGCGAAAGCGACAACATCACGTGGGGTGGAGCCGCCGGCTCCACCCCCACCCCGAAAAAAAATCGAGGAGAGCGTAGCGACGTCATAGTTCGAGAATTTCAAAAGAATCCATTCTCTTAGCTGTTTTTCAGCCCAACGCGATGTGGCCTCGGCCCCTGCGGCGTCGTCGTCGACCGAAGAATCCGGTTGACTGGATGATGCGCGCGGGGCAAACGTGTTGGTGCTCTGGGGTCCGTTGACCCCCTTTTCGGACAAAATGTCCGTGTCCTTAGAACGAGGAGGCCACAATGGCTGTTCAGAACTCCATTAATACCAATCCGTCCATCTTCGCCGCTCTCCGGACCCTGAACTCGGTCAACCGGAACCTCGACACCACGCAGAATCGCGTGTCGACGGGCCTGAAGGTTGCCGGTGCTCTCGATGACGCGTCCAACTTCTCCATCGCCCAGGGTATCCGCGGCGAGCTGAAGGGGCTGTCCGCCGTCACCCAGGGTCTGAATAACGCCAAGGGTATCGGCCAGGTGGCCGTCGCCGGTGCGACCGGTGTTTCCAACCTGCTGACCGACATCCGCTCGAAGCTGACCGAGCTGTCCAACGAGGGCATCACCACCGCTCAGCGTGAAATCCTGACGAGCGACTTCAACCAGTTGCTCTCTCAGGCCGCCAACTTCATCGACAACTCGGTGTTCAACGGCGTCAACCTGCTGGATACCGGTGGTAGTTCGGTTGACATCAACACCCTGTCGAACCTGGAAGGCGGTACGCTCACGCTGTCGGCTCAGGATCTTCGGACCACGACGCTGTCCCTGGCTGCCGGTGACGTTACCTCGGCGACGAACGCGCAGGGCGTGCTTGCCAACGAGTTCTCCAACCTGGAATCGGTGGTCAACTCCGCGCTGGGCTCGCTGGGTGCCGAGGTTCGCGCTCTGAATCTGCAGACCACCTTCCTGGAGCAGATCTCTGACGCGACCGAAGAAGGTCTGGGCAACATCGTCGACGCCGATCTGGCGCGCGAGTCCGCGGCTCTGACGTCGCTGCAGGTTCAGCAGCAGCTGTCGATCCAGACGCTGGGCATCGCCAACCAGCGGCCGCAGTCCCTGCTGGGTCTGTTCCGTTAATCGGATCGCCGATACAAAAGTCAGGGCCGGACGAAAGTCCGGCCCTTTTTTTATGTCCGATCCGAAAGTACCCGCTCCACCGTCCGCGCCACCTCGCTCATGGCCTCCGGCCACGGCATGTCCGGCGGTCGGAAGACCCGCTCTATTCTGGGGAACCAGGGCTGGCGGCCCTGGCCCAGGGCGACCCATCCAGGGTGCAGGGAGAAGCCGACCGCCGGCACGCCGAGGGCTCCGGCGAGCGCCAGCACGGCTGTATCGGCGCTGACCACCAGATCCAGGGCCGCCATCAAGGCGGCAACCCCTTCCTGGTCGTCGTGCCGGTCGAGATCGGGCGGCAGGACGATCTCCGTGCCGGTGCCGAGCGCCAGCCCTTCAAGGTCAGAGCGACAGTCATCATATTGAAGAACAACAAAGAACCGGTTCGTGAGGCTCAGAAGAGCCGCACAGTCGCCGAGGGTCGGATAGTGACGGCGACGATGGCCGGCCCGGCTGCCCGACCGCCAGCAGAGGCCGATCGCGGGCCGCCGGCGGGTCTCCCGATCCAACCAGCCGTGCCATTCCGCCACCCGGTTCGGGTCCGGCGCCAGGCCGGGTTTCGCCGCCGCGAAGCTTGCGATGTCGGGGCGCAGCAGCTCCATGAGATCGCCGGCCAGACACCAATGGGTGAAAGGCCCGTCGGCCGGGTTGGGGCGCAGACGCCGCCGCCAGGCGAGGCGGGGCAGGGCCCGGGCGCCGAGCGGGATCAGCCGTTCGTCCGCCTCGACCGTCACCGCCGCGAGACGTCCCTGTGCCAGCTGTCGGTCGAGGTCGCTCCACAGCGTTGAGAACAGAAGCTCGTCGCCCAGTCCCTGTTCGGTGAGGACCAGCAGACGGACCCCGGCCTCGCCGGACCAGCGTGGCAGATCGGGACCGGGTATCCCCCGCCGGGCCGGTCTGTTCCGGAAGATCGGCCAGCCTCCGGCAAGATCTCCCGTGGCCAGCCGGTATGCCGCCAGATTCGCCAGTACCTCCGGATCGGTCGGGGCCGTCACACGGGCCCGGCTCCCGCATGTCACGGCGGCCTCATACCGCGCCAGCCGGTAGAGCGTTTCGGCCCTGTTGCCCCAGGCCGCCGTATGCGCCGGGTCCAGCAGGGCCGCGCGGTGTGTGTCGGCGAGGGCCGGGGACACGGCATCCAGTTCGATCGCCGATGCGGCTCGATCGGCGAGGGCGCGCGGGTCGGCCGGCAGAACCACGAGCGCCCGGTCGGCCAGCATGAGAGCCGTTTCCGGTCTCAGTATGCGTCGCTCCACCTCGGCAAGGTCCAGCCCAATCCACGGGTCCGCCGGCGCAAGACAGAGCGCGCGTCGAAAATCGGTCGCGGCAAAGGCAGGGGTCCGACGGGCTCTTGCAAGACCCGCCCGGCGCCAGACCGTGGCGTCGCCGGGGGCGAGGGCAAGCAGCCAACGCAGGGCCCGATCCTCGCCGGATCGGTGGCGCACCAGGACATCGAGGGCTTCCTGGCCACCCGGCTGCAGAAGGACCGCCCGGCGTGCCGTCTGTGTCGCAGACTGGCCGAGCCGGTCGAGACAGACGGAGAGGTGCATCCAGGCGTTGCCGTTGGTCGGCGCTGCCCGAACGGCCGCCTGCAGGTCGAGGCGGGCATCGGCAATCCGCCCGCTCTGGAGCAGCGCGAAGCCGCGCAGGTGCCGGGCCGTCGGATGATCGGGCGCCAGATCCAGGACCGCGCCGTAGACCGCGATCGCCTTGTTCAGGTCCCCCAACCGGTGGGCATGCAGACCGGCGCTCAAGGCGGTGGTAACGGCGACGGTCATCCTAGTGGAAAGCGAATCGGAGTCGGCCGCCGGCGCCCGCCGACCGCACGGCGCCGGGCAGGGCATCATTCGGCCACGTGCGAAAATCCGCATGGAGGCTGTGATGCCGAGCGCGTTTCATTGGTCGATTCCCAGCTTAGCTTGACAGTCGGAAAATGAATGCGACATTTAAGGCATGCCACTAAAGGTCAACATCAAGCCTGGGGAAAAGTTCGTCGTCAACGGCGCCGTCATGGTCGCCGGCAACAAGGGCGCGTCCCTGGTGTTGCAGAATGAGGCGACGATCCTGCTGGGCAAGGACATCATGCAGGAGCATGAGGCCGATACCCCGGCCAAGCGGATCTATTTCACGCTTCTGCTGATGTATCTGGATGAGACTGGCCGTCAGGACTACTACCCGACCTTCATGAGATTGATCGAGGATTTCATGGAGGCGACGACGTTCAACGAGGTGCGCAAGACGCTGCTGCACATCGTTCAGGACGCCAATGCCGCCCGCTACTATCGCGCGTTAAAGACTTGTAAAGCATTGATCAGCTATGAAGATCAGGTGCTGGCATTTGGCCGTGGAGAAACGACCGAACGCCCGAGCATCGCTCTGGAAACGCCTTAGTGGACGGTGAAGTCCGAATGTCCAGCTACGACGCCTACAACAGAGCCATCAAGAATACCGCGTCTCCGCGAGACGTAGAGTATCGGCTTCTCGGGCAGGTTACCTCTGCCCTCATGAAAGCCCAGCAGCGGATGTCCGACGCGCGCACCAAGCCCACGGCGATGGCCGAGGTCATGGATGCGCTGAACTGGAACAATCAGGTCTGGGACACGTTCGTTCAGGATGTCGGCACCGAAGGCAATATGTTGCCGCGCGAATTGCGGGCAGCGATCGTCAGCCTCGGAATATGGGTGTCGCGCGAGACCGGCCTGGTGACGTCGGGTGAGGGCGACATCGAAGCGCTCATTTCGGTGAACAAGGCGATCATGCGGGGTCTAAACCCCGGTCGCGCCGAACAGGACGACAAGGCCGAGAAACCGGCGACGGATCCGGGCATTTCGGCGTCCCTCGACTCATTCTGATCGGCACCGGTCCATGACCGGGCAGTCGCTCACGACCGAACGCAAGACAACCCTCACAACTTTGTTCAATCAGTCGATTCATCGGCATACCGGGGGCCATGTGCTCGCCGCCGCGCAGGCCTATGAGCGGGTTCTCAGAGATCTGCCGACCCATGCCGATGTATTGGATCTCTACGGCACGGCGCTGTTTCAGCGAGGTGCCGCGGCGACCGGCCGCGCTCATGTGACGGCGTCGCTCAAGCGGCGGCCGGTTTGCGGAGCTGCCTGGAACCATCTGGGCGCTCTCGACCGCGGTCTGCGGGACGACGGCCCGGCGCAGCGTGCGTTCCAACGTTCGGCCGTCTTCGGCGACCGGGACGAGACCGACCGGGGCTTGCGGCTGAACCGCCGCGCGGCGACGATGCTTGCCACGTTGACGTCGACGGCGGCCGACGCCTGATGCGGCCGCTCGACCCGATCGCGCAACAGGCCCTGCGCCGAGGCCTTGCCGACCGCGCGGCCCAGCGCTCTGCGGCGGCCCAGGACTGGTTCCGGGCGGCGATCTGCGCCGCTCCGGGGGATCCCCGGCTCGTCACCCTGGTGATCGGCGGCGATGCCCGCACCCAGATCCGGTTGTGCGGCCGGGCCCTGTGCCTCGATCCGCTGCAGCCGCAGATTCTGGAACTGGCGGGACAGGCCAGGGCGGAACTCGGCGATGGACCGGGATCGGAGAAACTCCTTCGCCGGGCCTTGGTGGTCGACCCGCAGGGAACACGGCGCGCGGCCTTCGCCATGGCCGACACGCTGACCCGGGCGGGCCGGAGTGCGGCGGCCGTACCCTTCGCGTGGTGGGCGGCGGTTTCGGAGCCGAACCAGCCGACGACGCTGGTGCGTCTGGCTATGGTGGCCGGGCAGGCGGAACGGTGGGCGCTGGCGGCGACCGCGGCGCTGAAGGCCTGCAGGCTGTTGCCGCTGCTGCCCGAACTGGCGGTGACGGCCGTCGTCGCCGCCCGCGAGGCGGATCGCGGCCAGGAAGCCTGGGCCTGGGCCAGACGGGCCGTCGCGGCCGCCCCGCAGAACGCCGACGGGGCAAGGCTCCTGAGTGAATCGGCCAACCGGCCCGCCGGCTTGGCCTCGCGTCGCCGATGGGCGAGGCGGGCCACGATGATCCAGCCGCTTTCCGCCGCGGCCTGGGAGCAGCGGGCCTTGGCCGAGCGGGCCGAGGGCGATTTCTCCGCGAGCCAGTCCGCCGCCCGGCGCGGTCTGCTGGTCACGCCCGACGATCGGGGCGGTGCCTGGTCGATGGCCCAGGCGGCGATCAGCCGAGCGCAGTACGATCTCGCCGGCCGGGTCGCCCGGACCGGCTGGACGGCGCATCCGCAGGACAGCGAACTCGCTTATCTGTGGGGCCAGGTGGAGAAGGCGGTCGGCGATCTCGGACGCGGCTGGGATCTGGAGGCGGCGCGGACGACCGGGCCGCGGTTCCACCGGACCGTAGGTCTGCCGCCGCGGGTGGACGGTCCGGATCTGCCCGCAGAAGGCATGCTGGTCGCGGCGGAGCAGGGGATCGGCGACGAACTGCTGTTCATGTCGTGTCTGCCGGATCTGCTGGCGGACTGTCCGGCCCCGGTGGTGGAAGCGGATCCGCGGTTCCATCCGCTGTTCCGCCGCTCATTCCCCGACCTCAGGCTGATCGACCGCCAGGTCCGGGCCGAGGGAAAGGGTGCGATCTACGACTATACCGGTGTCGTTCCGGCCCTCGGCCTTACCTCGCACATCCATGCCGGCGACCTGCCGGCGCGCTATCGCCGCGACCGCGCCCGTCCGTCGACACAGGGCGGCTATCTCACGGCCGATCCGGCGAAGGTGGCGGCATGGCGCGCGAGAGTGGCCGGCCTCGGGGGAGAAGGACCGCTGATCGGCCTGTGTTGGCGCAGCATGATGGGCGGCGGACTGCGGTCCGCCTATTATGCCGAGCTGCCGGAGATGTTGCCGATCCTGCGGGTTCCTGGCTATCGCTTCGTCTGTCTCCAATATGACGAGTGCCGGGACGAGCTCGATTCCCTGCGCCGAGAGCACGGGATCGAGCTGTGGCGGCCGGAGGATCTGGACCAGCTCGAGGATCTCGACGGCGTGGCCGCGCTGATCTCCGCATTGGACGGCGTGGTGTCGACGGCGACCAGCGTGTGCGTGCTCGCCGCCGCCCTTGGATGCCCGACGATCCGGTTGGCCTCCTCGTTCTACAGCATCCTCGACGACCGCGATTTCTTCTTCGCCAACGTCACGCCGACCCTGCGGCGGGATGAGGCGATGGACATCTCGCTCGCGGTCGAGCGTACCGCCGGACTGCTCCGGACCCGCGCCCAACCCCGGAATTGACGCTTCTTACCGGGACGTTTTTTCCCGATCAGCCGGTGAGTTTCTGCCGCCATACCCGATTTCATCGGGCATGCAGAATCTGCCCTTTTTCCTAACTATATAAAATTAAAGAAAAATTCTGTTCCAAGCCGTTTTGGCCCGCCCCTTGCGGGGGTGGGAACGGACGGACCCAACCCGGCAAATGCCGGCGATCGTGGCGGGGAGCCAGAGATCAGGGGTCAGCAGAAAGTTGACGAAGGAACAGAACGATGGCTAGCAACTCGATCCTGACTAACCCGGAAGCCCTGGTCGCTCTTCGTAATCTGGAGCGGACCAACAATCTCCTCGCCACCACGCAGAATCGCGTCTCCACCGGCCTCAAGGTCACCGGAGCGATCGATGATGCCTCCAACTTCGCGATTGCCCAGGGCATCCGCGGCGACATCAAGGCGCTCGGCGCGATCAGCCAGGGCCTGAACAACTCCAAGGGCATCGCCAACGTCGCGATCGCCGGCGCCACCAGCATCTCGGACCTGCTCCAGACGGTGCGCCAGAAGCTGACGGAACTGTCGAACGAAGGCATCACCACGACCCAGCGGCAGATCCTGACCAACGATTTCACCGAACTGCTCTCGCAGGCGGCCAACTTCATCGACAACGCGGTGTTCAACGGCGTCAACCTGCTGGATACGGCCGGTGCCGCGCCGACCATCAACACCCTGTCGAACCTGGCGGGCGGTACGCTGACCCTGACCAACGCGGACCTGCGAACTCAGGTGCTGTCGCTGGCGGCCGTCGGCCTCGGCACGGCGAACGCGGCTCAGGGTGTGATCGCCAATGCCTACTCCAACCTGGAGTCGGTGGTGAACGCGGCGCTCGGCTCGCTCGGTGCGGAAGCCCGCGCCCTGGATCTGCAGACCACGTTCCTCGACCAGATCACCGATGCGACGGAAGAAGGTCTCGGCAACATCGTCGATGCCGACATGGCGCGCGAGAGTGCCCGACTGACCGCCTTGCAGGTGCGCCAGCAGCTCGGCGTCCAGGTTCTCGGCATCGCGAACCAGGCACCGCAGATCCTGCTCGGCCTGTTCCAGTAATCGGTGCCGGCTCAACCGGCACCGCTTGACCGCGTCCCGCTGCCGGATCGGGCAGGGTGGGCGACGGTCTCGACGGAGGACTAAGGAATGCGGGGATACGGTGCATACAAGAATACACAGGTGGCGACCGCCGTGCAGAACGGACGGGACCTGGAGTATCGCCTCCTGGCCCAGGTTACCGGCGGCCTGATGAAGGCCCGCGACGGCAAGGTCACCATCCAGGAGAAATACAACTGGATCCTTCAGAACGAGAAGGTCTGGGGTGTCTTCCTGGCGGATGTGAACGACCCGGCCAACGCTCTGCCGCAGCAACTCAAGGGCGGCATCGCAAGCCTGGCGCTCTGGGTCATGAAGGAAACCAAGCTCGTGATGTCCGACGACAGCGCGCCCTTGGACGATCTGATCGAGATCAACCGCCAGATCATGGCGGGCCTGAAACCCGAGCCACAATCGATGGCCGGCTAATCCAGGAGAGCGACACAGGGGGCGGCACGTTTCTTGCTTGTCAGTTTCCGTGTCAATCGTAAGGACCCGTCATGAGCCTCCTTTCCGCCCTTACCACCGCGACCAGCGGTCTGAATGCGGCCCAGGCAGGGATCGACATTGCTGCGCGTAACATCACCAACGCGAATGTCGATGGCTACACGAAGAAGACTCAGACCCAATCCACGCGGATCATCGACGGGCAGAGCAGCACGGTCCGGCTGGAGGAGATCACCCGCCTGGTGAACTCCCAGCTTCAGACCGACGTGCGCAACCAGACCTCCACGGTGGAGGAGCTGAAGGTCATCGACGATTTCCTCGGGCGCCTTGAGCTGGAGTTCGGCCGCCCGGAGGACAATGCCTCGATCTCGGCAAAAATTACCGACCTGAAGAAATCCTTCCAGGTCCTCGCGACCAACCCGGACGCGTCGACCGCCCAGTCGGACGTTCTGCGCGCGGCGACGGCCGTGGCGGAAGCGTTCCAGTCCCTGTCGGGGGCGGTCCAAGATCTTCGGGCCGAGGCGGATACCCGCATCGCGGAGTCGGTCGACAACATCAACGAGGCCCTGGCCAACATCGAGAAGATGAACGGCGAGATCGGCGCGCGCAGTGCCGTCGGCGAGTCGACGGCGGATCTGGAGGATGAGCGGGACCGCTGGGTCGCCAAGCTCTCCGAAGAGATGGATATTCAGACCTTCGACCGGCCTAACGGTACGATCGCCGTCATGACCGGCGGCAGCGACTTCCTGCTCGACCAGACCGCGGTGACCCTGACCTTCAACCCGACGAACACCGTCGGGCCGGACGTGGGTCTGAATGCCGTGTTCCTGGACAACGGGTTCAACGCGCCGTTCTCGATCAACGGCAGCATCAACAGCGGCAAGCTCGGGGGCCTGCTGGAACTTCGGGACACCGTTCTTCCGCTGGCGCAGGACCAGCTGGACTCGCTGGCCTTCGAGCTGGCCCAGCAGTTCGATACCATCAACGTCGGCGGCAATACCGCGAACATCGACCTGTTCGTCGATGCCGGCAACGCGATCCCGGGTGGCGATCAGGGCTTCTCGGCCCAGATCCAGGTCAACCCGACCGTTACCGCGACCCCCACCATTCTGCGTGACGGCAACGGCGGCACCTTCGTGTCGAGCGGGGTGAGCGACAACTCGCTGGCCCTGGCGGTCATCGACATGTTCGACACCGCCCAGGCCTTCGTGGCGGTCAACGGGCTCAACGGCACGGCCACGATCGAAGAATTCGCCGCCGACCTGGTATCCTATCAGGCCAATCAGAAGGCGGATTACGAAAGCCAACTCGGATTCCAGGATCAGGTCCGCAATCTCCTGGAAGAACGGCTTCGTGACGAGAGCGGTGTCAATGTCGACGAGGAACTCGCCAGCCTCATTCAGTTGGAAAGCGCGTTTGCGGCATCAGCGCGGGTGTTGTCGTCGGTGCAGGATGCACTCGACGAACTCCTGGCCGTTGTTCGATAACCGCGGAGAGGGCTAGATCATGCGTATTTCGACTCTGAGCCAGAACCTGAGGATCGACACCTCGATCACGTCGATTCAACGCCGGATCGCGGATGCCCAGCAGCAGATCTCCACAGGCAAGCGCAGTCAGGTCTACAGCGGCTTCAGCGGGCAGGACACGCGCCTGCTGATCACCCTGAAGGAGCAGCGGACGTCGGCGGACTCCTATATCAACTCGATCAACAACACGAAGGTGAAGACCGAGACGATCGACGCGACGCTGCAGCAGATGACGTCTGTCGCAGAGGATCTGCGCACACAGCTCTACGAGCAGGTCGAGGGTCTGTTCGAGCAGTCCTCGCTGGCGTTGTCGACCTTCGCCACCGCGGCGATCAACCAGATGTCGAACCTTCTGAACCAGACGACGGATGGCAAGTACCTGTTCAACGGCACCGATACGGACACCCAGCCGATCATCGATCCGGCGACCACCCAGGGTGCCTATGCCCAGCCGGCGCTCGCCGGCGGCTCCGCCGGCATCATCGCCGCCGCGGAGGCGTTCTTCGACGTGGACGCCAACTGGAACAACGTGACGACCCCGGCGCCAGGCTCGCTGTCGGTGCGCGTCGATCAGGGGGTCGATCTGGACTTCGGCGAGTTGGCGAATGACAGCGCGACCTTCGAAGAGGTCTTCGACGTGCTGTATGCCTTCTCCAACACGACTTTCACCGCAGGCGACGACGCCGAATACCGTAACCTGGTGAACTGGGGCCTCGGCAAGATCGAGGCCGCTATCGACCTGATGAACGACATGGTCGGGCAGAACGGCGTCGTGGGCAGCGAGATGGCCACCCGGCAGGAGGCCCACAAGGAGACGATCCTGCTGCTGGAGACCCAGATCGGCAAGATCGAAGATGTGGATCCCTACGAGGCGGTCGCCGAGTTCCAGACGTTGCAGGCCCAGCTTGAGGCGTCGTTCCAGACCACGGCCGTGTTGCGGAACCTGAGCCTTACGAAGTTCATTTAAGAGAGTCTTCCACGATCGATTTTCCGTCGACAGACATCGACGCACGCGTGGTCGGCCAAGCCGAATGGCTTGCAGCCTGACTTCTGAGTATTATATAAGTTAAATTAGTGTGAAGTATGGCATCGCTCCAGAATGGAGGAGCCCGTGGATATACGCAGTGTAACCGGTATAGCAGGCGCGGCAAGCGAGCCGCGGTCGGTTGCGCGCGAGTCCGCGACGTCGGGTACGTCTAACCGTGCCTCCATCGCGGGCGGCTCCTCGGACTCCCGCCAGTCTCCAGCCGCCGAATCCGTCAGCGCATCGTCATCCGGCCAGTTCTATGTCAGCCCGTTCCTGACGTTCGATTCGCGCTCCCTCACCGTGATTTTCCAGGTTCGCGACACGGAATCCGGGGACGTCACCCGGCAGTTCCCCGCCGAGTCCGCGGTCGAGCGCTACCGCCGTGATCCCTCCGCCCGCCCCTTCGTTCTTCCGGAAGCTGAGGCACGCCCGGATGAGCAGACCGGCCCGCCGCCGCCGACCATCGGCGGCCCGGTGACCCAGGCTCTGCGCGAGCAGGAAGCGGCGGATCCGGTCACCTCGGATCCGACCGCGCCGGATACCGGCGGCCCGTCGGGAGCCGAGGGCGCGGATACCCAGACCGGACAGTCCGGTCCTGCGCCGGCGGCGCCCACTGGCCGGACCCGCATCGACCTTGTTGCCTGATACCCGCCGTACCGGTCCCTGACCCGTATTGAGATTGCCTTTGATTGCGTGCTCCGTCTTGACAATATGTGGTACGTTTTCAGCTACCCGTATCCATCCGTGGCGGAGTGACTCTGCATGACCGTTGACGACGACCTGCAACCCAAACTCGTCGCCGCTGTCCGCCTTCACGAGGCGGGTGAGTTCGAGCAGGCTCGCGATCTCTATGTCGAGATTCTCAACGCCGATCCCCAGCATGAGCGCGCGCTGCATCTGGCCGGTTTGCTGTGTCTCCAATGCGGTGAGTTCGAGGGCGCGAAGGGGCTGCTGGCGGCCGCCGCGGATATCGATCCGACCAACGCAGCCTATCCCAACCATATCGGTACCGCCGATCTCAAGCTTGGCGACCTCGCGGCTGCCGATCGCCAGTTCGACAAGGCGATCGCCCTCGACCCGCACTATGTCGAAGCGCATTTCAACAAGGCCCTGACTCAGCGCGGCATGGACGACCTGCCCGGCGCGGCGGCCAGCCTCGAGCGGGCAATCGAAGCCGACCCGTCGGCCTCGGAAGCCCTGGTGTGGCGCGGCATTGTCGGCCGCGAGATGGGGGAGGGGGCCGACGCGGTCCAGTTCCTGATCAAGGCGGTCGAAATCAACCCGGACAATGTCAACGCCCTGTATCAGCTCGGTGAAGCGTTCGTCGATCTCGGCGAGCTGGAACAGGCGGAGAAATGTTTCCGCGCGGCCACCGATCGGGCGCCGAAGGTGACGGCCTTCCGGGGCAAGCTCGCGAGCTGTCTGGGGCAGTTGGGGCGGATCGACGAAGCGATGGCGGAGTTCGAGGGAGCCCTCGCCGGCAATCCCGACGATGCGGCCCTGCTGGGTGGACTGGCCTGGCTCAAAGCGGAGACAGGGGAGTTGATCGACGCCCGCAAGGCGGCGGTCCGCTCGATCGAGCTCGACCCGCAGAGCATCGACGGGCACTTCGCCATGGCGCGGATCCACACGCTCGCGGGCGAGGCAGATCTTGCCGAGGCGTCGCGGTCGCGGGTGCGCGAGCTGGCGCCGGACAACGCCCGCTATCTGGCTGAATTATAACCCTCGATCTGGCTGAAATATAAACTGAGCCCGACAATCCGACGGCGCACCGTCCGGCCGGCAGAATCTGCCGGGCGGTACGGGCGGATCGGACGGCGGTATCGCGTCAGAGCGTGCGGCTCATGAGCTGGCCGGAACTGCCCGAGGCAGCGTAGGCGCCATAGCCGCGCTGGATCGACGCCTTGCGGCCGGTATGCGCGGGAGCGTTCTCGGGCAGCCCCCGGGCCTTGCGGACGCTGCTGATGATGAGGTTGACCATCTTGTCGGTCGCATCCTGGGCCGCTTTCAGGGCCAGCATGTTCTCCGACAGGGTCTCGCGGAACACCTGATACAGGGAGCGGAGTTCGGAGCGCTCCTCGGTCGACAGAGTCTCCACCGCGCTCAGGTTCTCCTTGATCGCCCGCTGGTGGATCTCGAAGGCCTGGCTCAGCTTGACCTTGTGGCGCTGGATCTTCTCCACCTGATCGTACTGCTTGTTGCGCACCAGCTCGGTCTCCTGGCGCATCAGCGCCATCAGCTGCGTCATCGATTCCACGAAATGCTGGATCAGTTCACGGGGGTCCATCACACGGCCTCCTGCAGCGTCAGCAGTTGTCTTTCAATGGTATCCGCGAGGCCGATACCGCCCCGCGAGGCGAAGGACTTGGTGATTTCCTCGACGTAGAAGTCGCGCCAGGTCTCCTCGGCTTGCCCGCCGCCGAAGACGCCGTCGCTGCTGATGCCCTTGAACATGTGGCCCATCATCTGGGACAGGAACTGGGCCTCGAACTTCTCGGCGGTCGCCCGCACGGCCTCATTGTCCTTGGCGCGGGCGGCGGCCTGTATTTCGGCGGCGGTATGCGCCGTGTTGTTGCGGCTGCGGGTCATCGCCAGATCGGCGGTGCCGAGATTGGCCATGGAAAGGTTCGCGGTCATCGGTCCGTCCTCCCTCAGAGCACTTCGAGTTCGGCTTGCAGGGCCCCGGATGCCTTGATCGCCTGCAGGATCGAGATCATGTCGCGCGGACCCACGCCGAGGGCGTTCAGGCCGTCGACCAGTTCCTGCAGGGTCACCGTGGTCGGCAGCACCGTCAGGCGGTTGTCGCTCTCGTCGTCGATCTCGATCTGCGTGCGCGGCACCTCGACCGTCTCGCCGGTCTCGCTGAAGGGCTGCGGCTGGCTGACCTGCGGGGTTTCGGTGATGCGGATCGTCAGGTTGCCCTGGGCGATGGCGACGGTGTTGATGCGGACGTTCTCGCCCATGACGATGACGCCGGTCTGCTCGTCGATCACCACCTTGGCGATGTTGTCCGGGGTGACGCGGAGCTGCTCGATATCGGTGATCAGGGCGACCGCGTTGTTGCGGTAGGCATCGGGCACCAGCATCCGCACCGTGCCCGAGTCAACGGACTGGGCGATCGGGCCGCCGACGAAGGCGTTGATGGCCTGGGCGATGCGGCGCGAGGTGGTGAAGTCCGGATTGCGGAGCGCGATGCGCACCGTCTCCATCATGTTCAGCTTGAAGTCGATCTCGCGCTCGACGATCGCGCCGTTGGCGATCCGGCCGCCGGTGGGCACGCCGCGGCTGATCGAGGCGGCCTGACCCTGGGCGGAGAAGGCGCCGGTGGCGACCGGGCCCTGGGCCACGGCATAGACCTCGCCGTCGGCACCGACCAGCGGGGTCACCAGCAGCGTGCCGCCGAGCAGATCCTCGGCGTCGCCGATGGCGGAGATGCTGACGTCGATCCGCGTGCCCTGGGTGGAGAAGGGGGGCAGGGTCGCGGTGACCATGACCGCGGCCACGTTGTCGGTGCTCAGGCTGCTGTCGCGCGAGTTGACGCCGAGGCGCTCGAGCATGCCGACCAGGCTCTCACGGGTAAAGATTGCCGAGTTCAGCGAGTCACCGGTGCCGTTCAGGCCGACCACGAGGCCGTATCCGATCAGCATGTTCTCGCGCACGCCCTCGAAATCGACGATGTCCTTGATTCGCGTCTGGGCGCCCGCGGCGGTGGCCGTCAGCACCAGGGCGGTCAGCCCGGTCGCGATGCCTTTCAGGAAGCGTGTCAGCGTCATCGTCTCTGTCCCCGCGTTTCGCGCGTCTCGGCTCGAGTATCGTTTCTGCCGGGTTCTCCGGTCTGGCCATCTCTATGCGAGTTTCGTGCCAACCCGTGGTCCGGGCCGCTCCGCCGTTCGATGTCGCCGGTTCGTCTGCCGGTCGTGGTCGTGATATAAGGCAATCTATCCCTGGCGATGCGGTCTGATAGGGCCTGCGACGCCTGCATTTGCTCTGACGGTGAAAGAATTGCAGGATATAGGCCAGCGCCGCGTCGCGACCGCCACGGCAATTGAGGCTTCTCATGAAAGTTGATCCCACCAAGGTCAGCGGCGTTTCCCAGGCGAAACGCACGAAGAAGTCGTCGTCTACGGGCGGGTCGGCCTTTGCCGACATGATCTCGGAGACCGACGCGCCGGAGCGGGCCAGCGGCCCGGCGCCGACCTCGTCGGTCGACTCGGTTTTCGCCCTGCAATCGGTCGGCGACCGCGAGGGCAACGCGCGCAAGGCCAAGGAACGGGCCGAGCTCATGCTGTCTCGGCTGGAGGATCTCCGCGACGGCCTGCTGATGGGAATGGTGCCGACCGATCGTCTGCATGACCTGGCGACGGCGGCGCGCGAGCAGCGCGAGGAAATCGACGATCCGCGCCTTTCCGAAATCCTCGACGACATTGAACTCCGCGCACGAGTCGAGCTTGCGAAACTGGGTCGAAGCGTGTAACCCCACGCGCGTCGTCGTCGGCGGTATCGGCGCAAAGGCTCCGCCCATCGGCGATATCGGCAGGTTCCCCCGGAAAGCGATCCGCTTGTCGGGTTCTCCGAGGGAGCCGGCTGTGGTCGAAGACGCGTGGAGGATTTCGGATGAGCGTTACCTTGCCGCCGGACTATCAGCCGTCGGATGAAGAGGAGTTCATGAATCCGAAGCAGCTGGAATATTTCCGCCAAAAGCTGCTGCGTTGGAAAGCCGACCTCGTGAAGGAGGCCGGCGAAACCCTGAGCAACCTGACAGAACAGAATTTACAGCAGCCGGACATGGCGGACCGGGCCTCGCTGGAGACCGAGCACTCGATTGAACTGCGGACCCGTGACCGCGAGCGCAAGCTGATCAGCAAGATCGAGGCGGCGCTGAAGCGGATCGAGGACGGCACCTACGGCTACTGCGAGGAAACCGACGAGCCGATCAGCCTGCGCCGTCTGGAGGCGCGGCCGATCGCGACGCTGAGCCTGGAGGCGCAGGAGCGCCACGAGCGCATGGAGCGCACGCACCGCGACGACTGACTGATCCGGGCCCGCATCGGATCGCAGGAACACGAAGGCCGCCTCAAGGGCGGCCTTCTGTTTTCGAGGGTGGCGCCTTTGGGTGCCGCCGGGGTCGGATCAGCCTCAGAACGGCATGATGATGTCGAGTACCTGGCTGCCGTAGCGCGGCTGCTGGACATCGGTGAGCTGGCCGCGGCCGCCGTAGGCGATGCGGGCTTCGGCCATCTGGTCGTAGCTGATCGTATTACCGGAGGTGATGTCGGCCGCGCGGATCACGCCGCCCACGACGATCTCGCGCACTTCGAAGTTAACGCGCACTTCCTGCCGGCCGTAGAGGACAAGATTGCCGTTCGGCAGTTTCTGCGTGATCACCGCGGCGATGCGGATATTGATTTCTTCCTCGCGGTCGACCTCGCCGCTGCCGACGTTGCTGGAGTTGGAGCCGAGATCGACGAGGTTCTCGCCGGTCACCGACTCGGGGAAGACCTGGCCGAGAGAGCCTTCGTAGCCGAACAGGCCGCCGAGGCTGGCCCCCTCGCTGTTGGCACGGGTCCGCGTCGTGGTGTTCGTGACCGCGGCCTCATCGTTTATCTGGACCACGACGGTGATGATGTCGCCGATATCGCTGGCGCGCTGGTCCTTGAAGAACGCCCGGCTGCCTTCCTGCCACAGCGAGTTCGCCTGACGGGTCGCCACCACAGGTGCCGGCATCGGCATGCTGATCGGCTGGTAGCCCGGCGACTGGGTCGGATCCTGGATCCGCGACATCTCCGGCGCCTGGCCCAGGTTGGAAAGGCGGTCGATCGCGTTGCAGCCGGAGAGCAGGACCGCGGCGGCGGCGATGCCGAGCAGCGGGCGGATCCGGATGGGCGAGGATAGGCGGGTCATTTCTTCATCCTCCAAAGGGCGCTTCTGCACCCGGGTATCAAAAGCCGTGCCAAACACGGTCGCGGTCGCGGTTTCGACGGGCTCAGCCGTTCAGGGCGACCAGATTGGCCAGCGAAGCGGGCTCGACGATCGCCATGTCCGGGCCGATCACCCGGGCTTCGACGACCTTCTGGCTCTGGACGTTGGTCACGCGGATCACCGCGTTGCGGGTGCCGGATTCCAGGGCCTTGCCGCGGGCGGTGAGCGTCATCGTGCCGGTGCGCACCGTCAGGGTGATCAGCTCGCCCTTGGTGACCAGCAGGTTCGGCTTCAGGTCCGTCAGCCGGACCGGCACACCGGCGGTCAGCGGACGACGCGCGGTCTGTCCGACGATGTCGTCGCGCTGGGTGACGGTGGTCACGCTGGCGCGGCGGGCGGCGACCCGCTCCCAGGAGATCATGTCTTCGGTGATCACCTGGCCCGGCATGGCGTGCCGGCGGAGCATCGGGACTTCGACCATCGCGACGACCTTGCCGCTCATCTGGGTCATACGGCCGCCATTCGCGCTGACCGTCGCATCGAAGCGCTTGCTGCGCGGGTCGTAGCTGATCGAATGGATGTCGAGCTGCATGCCCTCGTTGGCGGCGATGAACATGTTCGACGAGCGGCCGAAGAGGTCGAGATCGAACTCGTCCTCGACATATTCGGTGGCCAGGCGCTGGGCGATCTTGTCGGCGATCGTCTCCATCGGAACCTCCAGGCTGGCCCGGGTCACGACGACGGCGATCTTGGAGCGTTCCGGCCGCCAGTTCAGGCCGAACGCCTGCGCGTACTGCCAGATCTGCCGGGCGCCGAGAACCATCCGTTCGCCCGGGGCGGGCGCGTCGGCGAGCCGCTGATCGAAGCCCTCGGGCAGGTTGGCAAAGACGTCGGAGAGCATCAGGTCGGCATGATCGAGCACGACCTTGTCCTTGAGGATCAGCGGCAGGTTCTGCCCAGCCTGCAAGGTCTGCCCAGCCCGCGGGGTCTGGCCGTTCGCCGCGAAGCCGGTCGACGGCAGGCCGAGGCCGGCCGCCAGCGCGGCGGCGAGGGTCAGGTGGGTGAGGGCGTGTCGCATCCGGATCATGGGGTTTCTCCAGTCGTCCCGGTCCCCGCCGTGCGGGGACCGCATGCTCAAAGAGGGGCGTCAGAGGACGTTATCGGACGTTATTGACCGTCGACATCATCTGGTCGGAGGTCTCGATGACCTTGGAGTTCAGCTCGTAGGCGCGCTGGGCGGTGATCAGGTTGGTGATCTCCTGCACCGGGTCGACGTTCGAGGATTCCAGGAAGCCCTGCTGCAGGCGGCCGAAGCCGGCGGCACCGGGCGCGCCGGCGCCGGGGGCACCCGACGCGGCGGTCTCCAGCAGGAGGTTGCCGCCGATATTCTCGAGGCCGGCCGGGTTCTGGAAGATCGCCAGCTGCAGCTGGCCGACATTCTGCTCGTCGACCTGGCCGTCGATCTGGGCGAAGACCTGACCGGATTCGTTGATCGTCACGCCCAGGGCATCGGCCGGAATGGTGATGCCCGGCTGCACGGTGTAGCCGTCGGGGGTCACCAGGCTGCCGTTCTGGTCGAGCTGGAAGGAGCCGGCCCGGGTATAGGCGGTGTTCCCGTTCGGCATGGTGATCTGGAAGTAGCCTTCGCCGCGGATCGACAGGTCGAACTGGTTGTCCGTGAGGATCAGCGCGCCCTGCTCGTTCACCCGGTAGGTCGCGGCGGTCTTCACGCCGAGGCCGAGCTGAATGCCGGAGGGCACCACCGTACCGGCGTCGGAGGAGGCCGTACCGACCCGGCGCTGATCCTGGTAGATCAGGTCCTGGAACTCCACACGCTGACGCTTGAAGCCGGTGGTGTTCATGTTCGAGATGTTGTTCGAGATGACCTCGACGTTCATCTGCTGGGCGTTCATGCCGGTGGCGGCGATGTTCAGCGACTGCATAGTTCTACTCCCTGGATGACCGCGTCGGGTCCTGTCTCGTCTGGTCTGGGGCGGGGCTCAACGCGGCCGATCACCCGTAAATTCGATTAAACGGAGCCTTGCACAGGGCGTGCCAGACGCTTGACCGCGTCCTGCTCGCGCTCGCTTTCCTTGGAGATCAGGTTCTTGACCGCCTCGTACATGCGGCTGACTTCGATCATCGTGGTCAGCTCGGCGATCGGGTTCACGTTCGAGGATTCGATCAGGCCCTGCTGCACGTCGCTGTTTTCGGCGGGGCGCGGCAGCTCGTCGGACTCGAACAGGGTGTCGCGGGTCTTCTTCAGGGCGATCGGGTTGTCGAACTCGACCACGGCGATGCGTCCGAAGACCTCGTCGCCCAGCTTCACGCTGCCGTCGGTCTCGATGATGATCTTCTCGTCGGACCGGGGCACGAAGATCGGCTCGCCTCCCGCATTGAGCACGAGATGACCCTGGTTGGTGACGAGCTGGTTGAACTCGTCCAGGGCGAACGTGCCGTTGCGCGTGTAGAACGTGCCGGTGCCGTCATCGACCTGGAAATACCCGGGCCCGTCGATCGCCAGATCGAAGGTGTTCCCCGTCTTGCGCATGGCGCCCGGCTGGTGGTCGGTCGCCGTGCCCTTGTCGATGACGAAGTCGTTGGTCTGGGCGAACGGGACCTTGGTCTCGTAGGCCTGATAGATCATCAGCTCGCGCTTGAAGCCGGTCGTGTTCATGTTCGCGATGTTGTTCGCGACCTGGCTCATCTGCCGGCGCAGTGCCGCTTGGCGCGACAGGCCGATATAGATCGAGTTCTCCATCACTCTCTCCTTGCGTTCGCAGGCCCGTTTCGGGCTCTTGTCTGCTGGCCGTCGGGTCCAGCCCGCGGTCTCGGAGATCGGATATGCAGGCTCCGTGCCAACCGCGGACGAGCGCTACGCAGGGAGCGCATCGCGGCGCCGAAGGCCGGGAATGGACTGGCCTTTTACCGACGGCCCCATTTCTGTAGAATCAGGGTGAGTCGGCATTGCGGTTGCATAGGCTGATCGGACTGGCAGGGTCGTCCCGCGGCATGCGTGGCGGCAGGATGTGCCGGTGGCTCCGCGGCGACGACCGCCGGATCCGGTGAACACCAGGGCCCGATGAATCGGCCCGAGGGAGTGTCTGATGGCTGATGAAGCCCTCGACGATATGGATGGTGCCGGCGAGGGGCCGGAAAAGAAACGCGTCAGCGGCAAGCGGCTGATCATCTTTGCCGCCATCATCGTGCTGTTCCTCGTAGGCGGGGGGGTCGGTGCCGCGTTCATGCTCGGCCTGTTCGGCGGCAGCGAGCCGCCGCCGGCCGAAGCCGCCACCGAAGGCGAGGCGGCGGCACCCGCGGCACCGCCGCCGCCGCAGGACACCCGCGCCTTCTTCTTCGAGGTGCCGGATCTGATCGTGAACCTGAACACCAACGGCCGGAAGTCGACCTTCCTGAAGATCAAGATCGCGCTTGAGCTGGAAGGGCCGCAGGATACCGACCGGATCAACGAGGTGCTGCCGCGCATCGTCGACAACTTCCAGGTCTATCTGCGCGAGCTGCGGGTCGACGACCTGAACGGATCGGCCGGTATGTACCGGCTGCGCGAGGAATTGCTGAGGCGGGTCAATCTTGCCGCCCGGCCGGTGCGGGTGCGCGACGTGCTGTTCAAGGAAATGCTGGTCCAGTAGGGCGGAGCGCAGGTCCGGCCCGCGGGGTCGGCACAGAGGCAGACGAGCCGGAAAGAGATGAGGCTGGGCTGATGGCAACCGATGACGATCTCGCCGCCGAATGGGAGGCGATGGGAGATGACGAAGAAGAGGATGTCGGCGCTGCGCGTGTCCTGAACCAGGACGAGATCGACAGTCTGCTCGGTTTCGACGAGACCACCAGCGGCGAAAGCGACACCTCGGGCATCCATGCCATCGTCAACTCGGCACTCGTTTCCTATGAACGTCTGCCGATGCTCGAGGTCGTGTTCGACCGCCTCGTGCGCATGATGTCGACCAGTCTGCGAAACTTCACCTCCGACAACGTCGAGGTCTCGCTGGACAACATCACCTCCATCCGCTTCGGCGATTATCTGAACTCGATCCCGCTGCCGGCGATGCTGTCGGTGTTCAAGGCCGAGGAATGGGACAACTACGGCCTCCTGGTGGTGGACAGCGCGCTGATCTACTCCATCGTCGACGTGCTGCTCGGCGGCCGGCGCGGCACGGCGGCGATGCGCATCGAGGGACGGCCCTACACCACGATCGAGCGCAACCTGGTGGAGCGCATGGTCAACGTGGTGCTGAGCGACCTGTCGGCCGCCTTCGATCCGCTGAGCCCGGTCACCTTCCGCTTCGACCGGCTGGAGACCAACCCGCGCTTCGCCACCATCGCCCGCCCGGCCAACGCAGCCGTTCTGGCGCGCCTGCGCATCGACATGGAGGATCGCGGCGGTCGCCTGGAACTGATGCTGCCCTATGCCACGCTGGAGCCGGTGCGCGAACTGCTGCTGCAGATGTTCATGGGCGAGAAGTTCGGCCGCGACTCGATCTGGGAAACCCACCTGGCGAACGAACTCTGGAACACCGATGTGGAGCTCGACGCGGTGCTCGACGAGGTCGTCATGCCGCTGAACGACGTGCTCAACCTCAAGCCGGGCAGCCGGATCCTGCTGAACGCGATGCCGAATTCGACCATCGACATGCGATGCGGGAACGTCTCGCTGTTCAATGGTAAGATGGGGCGCAAGGGCGGCAATATCGCTGTGCGGATCAGCCACCGCCTGCGCAAGATGTGACGGTCGTCCTTGTCGGCATCTGCACGAGGCGGCGAGAGGACGGACGCGTGATGACAGGGCAACAAGGTGAGGGAGCGTAGATGAACCTGGCGCTGATCCTCGACGTCCTCCTGATCATTCTGCTCCTGGCGACGATCGTCTACGCCATGGTCTTGCATCGGCGCCTCTCGATGCTCAGATCCGAGAAAGAGGGTCTGGAAACCTTTCTGGAGAAGATGAACCAGGCGACCATGAAGGCCGATGCCAGCCTGAAGGGCATCCGCCAGTCCGCCGAGCAGGCCCAGGCGCTGCTCAACGATCCGATGGTGAAGGCCCAGGCGCTGCGGGACGAGCTTCTGTTCCTGATCGAGCGGGCCGATGGATCGGCCGAACGTCTCGCCGGGAGTGCCAGCGGCAAGGCGCGCGAAGAGCCGGAGCCTCAGGCGCCGGCCCGCAAGCCGGCACGGCGCGCCGCACCCGCCGCCGCGCCTCAGCCGGAAAAGGGTGAGGATGACGGTGCGCGCTCCCAGGCCGAGCGCGACCTGATGAACGCTTTGAGGAACGTGCGCTGAGATGAGCTACGACCGACTTGGACGACGGGCCGCTGCGCCCTCGCAGGATGACGACGCCACAGCCGGCGGCACCTTCGCGCCGGTGGCCTCGCATCCGGCGACACCGAACGCGGAGCGTCTGGCCCGGGGCCGGGCGGCGGCGGCGGCCATGCGGGCCGCCCAGCAGCAGAACCGCGAACCGCAGGCCCCGGCCGGCAAGGCGGCAAAGCCCGCAAATCCCAAGAAGCGGGGCGCGGCCGCCCTGCGGATCCTGCCGCTGACCGCCTTCGCGGCGGCGCTGGTGCTGTCGGTCAAGGTCGCTGACCTGTGGGAGCGGCGCGAGAGCTTCGTGCAGGCCGTCACTTTCGGCACCGTGGCGGTCGCCGCCGGGCCGGCGCAGTCGGAGGCCGAAGACACGTCGAACAGTCCCGTCATGAAGGCGGGTTCCCCCGAGGCATCGCTGCCGATGATGCAGCTGGCCCAGGCCGACACGACAACATCCGGCGAGAAGGTCGATCCGTTCAACCTCGGCAAGTCCCAGATCGAACTGCTGCAGAGTCTGGCCGATCGGCGCGAGGAGCTCGAGGAACGGGAGCGTACCCTGGTCCAGCGCGAGGGGCTCCTCGCCGCCGCCGAGCATCGCATCGACCGGAAGATCGGGGAGCTGAACGGCATCAAGACGGAGATCGAAGATCTGATCCGCAAATATGACGAGCAGGAAGAAGAACAGCTCGGAAGCCTGGTGAAGATCTATGAGACGATGAAGGCGAAGGACGCGGCCAAGATCTTCGACGCCCTGGATATGGATGTCCTGCTGCAGGTCATCGAGCGGATGAAGGCCTCGAAGACCGCGCCGGTGCTTGCCGAAATGACGCCGGAGCGGGCGAAGGAGGTGACCACGCGGATCGCCGAGCGGCGGAAGATGCCCGACATCAACTGATCCAGCTGTAACCGCTATGGCGGTAACCGATCCCGCGGCGGCGCGCCGAAATCTGCTGCGTTGACAGGCGGTACCCTCTAAATTACGCCAGCATCATCACTAATCTCGTTTACAACGTTTTAACCCCCCTGGCATACGTTGTGCCCACTTCGGCAGGGGTCCGCGCGTCCAGGGGCGGGCATCAGAGACTTTAGGAGACGGGATATGGCGGTTGATATGAACATGTCGATTCTCATCGTCGACGACTACAAGACGATGTTGAGGATCATCCGAAATTTGCTGCGTCAGCTCGGCTTCGCAAATGTGGACGAAGCGTCCGATGGAGCGACCGCCCTGCAGAAGCTGCGCCGCGGCGAGTTCGGTCTGGTCATTTCCGACTGGAACATGGAGCCGATGACGGGCCTCCAGCTCCTCAAGGAAGTCCGGACCGACGCCAAGCTGAAGTCGACCCCGTTCATCATGGTCACCGCCGAGAGCAAGACGGAGAACGTCATCGCCGCCAAGAAGGCCGGCGTGAACAACTACATCGTCAAGCCGTTCAATGCCGCCACCCTCAAGACCAAGATGACTGCGGTCATCGGCGAGTTCTGAGCATGAGCGCGGGCGGGGCGGGGTGAAGTCGGGCGTCGATGACAACGGTGCGGCTGCCCGCGCCTTGTCCGAAATAGCGGCAGCGGACGGCGAGCTGCAGGATGCGTTCGACCGCGTTCTGGAGGCCGCCGAGCAGCTGATGGATACCGGTGAGTCCGCCGGTGGCGCCGTCGGTGACGCCATTGCCGCCGCCACCGGATCGATCTTCGAAGCCTCCGCCATGCGGGACATCCTGGGCCAGCGCCTCAGCGCGATCCGCGAGGCCGTGACGCTTCTCGACACCTCGACTGCATCTGCGCTCGAAACAAAACGTGACAAAGCGCGGGAAATAGAGGAAAAAAGAGAAGACGGGTCGGCTTCGGAGAGCGGGTTGCTCAACGGTCCACAGTTGCCGGGAGCGGCCACGAGCCAAGCGGAGGTCGACGCGCTGTTCGATAACCTCGATTAGGCGCGAATGACATTCAGCCGGGCAGAGCGACGGGAACCCGACAAGGGAAGCAGCCAGCCGCTGTTCCTCAGTCTGTTTCTGTTGCTGCTGGCGTTCTTCATCATGCTCAACGCCCTCTCCACGGTCGAGCAGGGCCGCAGCGACCGGGTCATGGAGAGCGTGAAGCGTGCCTTCCCCTCCGCCGTCCGCAAGAACATCGCCGACGATCCGCTGGATGCCGACCCGGGCCAGGTGATCGGCGAGTCCGTTCGCTCGGCCCTCGGAACGGTGTTCCGCGAGGTTCTGCCGGCCGTGGTCGTCGAGGTCGAGGCCAGCGGCAACCCCATTTTCGTGACTATTCCCGCGCGACAGGTCTATGCGCCGGCCGCCGGCGGCATCACCCCGGTGATGGAGAAGCTGGCCGCCCGGCTCGCGCCGATCCTCAACAATCCGCCGGCGGGCAGCGTTCTCGATCTGCAGATCCTGTACGGCGTGGACGACGCGGTTTCCCAGCCGCGGCGGGAGGAACTCATCTTCCGCGCCAGCGAGACGGTGCGCACCTTCGTCGATCGGGAGGTCGACCCGTCGGTCCTGTCCGCGGGTCTCGAACCCTTCGACCCGGACTCCGTACGGCTGATCTTCCGCACGCGTCCGGCCGGCGCCAGCGGGCCGGCGCTGGAGGATGGGGCGTCGTGACGGTTCAGCTTTCCCGCGTGCGCTCCATGGTGGTCCGGGGTGAGCGCAAGCTCGGCCGTCGGGCCGGCCGCAAGTATGGCGGCGGCGCAAGTTGGATGGTCACGCTGGTGGACCTGGTGTCCCTGATGCTGGCGTTCTTCGTACTGCGTTTCGCGATGACAAACATCGACACCCCGAGTTTCCAGGCGGCTGCGGGGTCGATCGCCCTGGTTCTCGGCCAGGAGGTGTCCGTTGTCGGGGAGACACCGCCGGTCGAGCTGAGCGTGTCCGCCGAACGCACGCGGCGCGGCTTTTCCCTCAGCTACCTGGAGCCGATCCTCGACGCCAAGATGTCCGCCGACCCGGTCCTGAACCAGGCGAAGATCGCCGCGGCCGGCGAGCAACTCGTCATCGCCCTGCCGGCCGATCTTCTGTTCTCCGTCGGGGAGGCGGAGCTGACCCGCGAGGCGCGCGTCGCCGTCGGGGTCCTCTCGACCGCCTTGTCGACGCTGCCGAATCGGATCGACGTGGTCGGATACGCCGACCCGCAGCCGATGACCGGCAGCGGACGCTACGCGACCAATTGGGAGCTCTCCCTGGCCCGGGCCGATGCCGTCGCCACACGGCTCGTTCAGACCGGCTTTCCGCGACAGCCCACGGTGGAGGGGCGGGGGGACAGCCGGTTCAGCGAGGTGGCGCCGACCCTCGACATGGATCGTCGATACGCCCTGGCGCGTCGGGTCGATGTGGTGATCTTCCCGGAGCGCGCGCCATGATCCGCGCGCTGACCCGCTTCGTCCTGGTCCTGGCCGTCGCGTTGCTGACGGTAACCGGCTCCGCCGGGGCCGTTCCCGTGCAGGTGAGCGGCGGCAGTACCGAGACATCCGAACGGCTCGTCTTCGACTGGCCCCGCTCGGTCGATTATTCGGCGGAGCGGTTCGGCGATTCCCTGGTGATCCGCTTCTCCCAGCCGATCGAGGGCGACGTCGCCGGCGCGGCGACCGGCCTCGGCAGGTTCATCTCCGGCGGCCGGGTCGGCAGCGATGGCCGAAGTGCGGTGATCGAGCTGACCGGCAATCACCGCCTGCGCACCACCCGGGACGGCAACCGGATCGTCATCGACCTGTCGGACCGGACCAGCGCCCCGACCCCCTTGCCGGCTCCCAGTCAGCCGGCGTCCAGTCAGGCGGCTCCCGCGCCGCCCCCGGCCGCCGCCGCACCGCCACCTGCCCAGGCTGCCCCCACCCAGACGGCGCCCACCCAGACGGCACCTGCCCAGGTTGCGCCCGCCGCGCCGTCGGGTCCGGAACTGGCCGTGCGGACCGGCAGGCACGCGAACTACGACCGGATCGTCTTCGACTGGCCGGCATCGGTGGACTTCGAAGTCGAGCCGGACGCGGGGGCCGCCCGCATCTTGTTCGCCCGTCCGGCCCGGATCGACGACAGTGCCGTGCGCCGCCAGCTGCCCGAAGCGTTGCGCGGTTTCGCCAGCACGCCGTCGGCCTCCGGTCTGACCGTCACCGTGCCCGTGCCGGACGGCCGCTCGATCAACGCCTTCCGCTCCGGCCCGAAGGTGGTCGTGGATGTGCTGCGCGACACCAGTGGCACGACCGTGGCCCCGGCCGGATCCCAGCCCGCTCCGCCGCCGGCCCAGGCGCAACCGGCGCCGCAGACCGAGCCGCAGACGGCGCAGCAGACAGCGCCGCCACCCGCCGCTGACGGTGTTCCGGCCGCCCGTGCGCAGGCCCCGACTCCGGCTCCGGATCAGACCCCGAGCCCGGCCGCGCCGGCGGCGACCCAGGGTCAGGCACCGGCGCCCGCCGCCGCGCCGGTACCGGCGACGCCGGAGGTTACGGCGCAGAACAATGTGCGCAGCCAGACCGCTCCTCGACCCGCCGGTGCCGCTCCCTCCGACCCGACGACGGCCGTCACGCAGCTGCCCGACGTCCGTTCCAGCATGCCGGCGGCGCAGTCCGACGGCGAGTCGAGCCTGGACGACGCGATCCGTCTCAATGCCGCCCCGACCGAAGCGGCACAGCCGATTACCGGGCCACCGCTGGCGATCACCCGGCTGAACAACGCCGACGCGATCTCCCTGCGCTTCGCCTTCGAGGAAGAAGCGGCCGCCGTGGTCTTTCCGCGCGCCGGCTATGTCTGGGTCGGGTTCGACCGGCCCGCCGCCTTCGATACCAGCCAGCTCGCGGGCCTGGCGAACGAGATCGTCGGCCAGCCCGAGCAGGTCGCCGCATCCACCGGATCGGTCGTGCGCATCCCTGTCGTGGAGGGGGTGAATCCCCGGGTGTGGCGCGACGGGACCGCGTGGGTGCTGGACCTGCAGCCGCAGCTGTCGCGCCCGGACGTGCCGCTGCGCATCGACGCGCAGATGGTCAGCCCGCAGGGGCCGCGCCTGTTCATCCCGGTCGAGGGGGTGGGCGAGCCGATCGTCGTCAACGACCCCGAGGTCGGCGACAGCCTGTTCCTGATCCCGATCACCCCGCTGTCCCGTGGCATCGACGGCAACCGACGCTATCCGGACATGGAGATCCTCGCCTCGCTTCAGGGCGTGGTGGTGCGGCCGAACCGGTCGGACCTGGCGATCCGTGTCCTGCCCGACGGCATCGCCATCACCCGCGAGGAGGGCATGGTCCTGTCCGGCCCCGCGCCCCGGTCCGCCGACGACGTCTATACAGGCGGACGGTTCGAGGGGCTGACTGCCGGGTTGCCACCCGGACGGATCTTCGACATGGCGAACTGGCGGCTCGGTTCGGACGCCGAGTTCCTGGAGCGGCGCCAGGCCCTGCAGCTCCGCATTTCCGAGGCCACGAGCATTTCCCGCAACGGGCCGCGGCTGGAACTCGCCCAGTTCTATTTCGCCCGGGGACTGGCGGCGGAGGCCATCGGTCTGCTGCGGACCATCGCCCAGTCGGACGAGGACCTGGCGAACCGGCCGGACGTGAAGGCCCTGCGTGGCGCGGCCAGCTTCATGCTCGGCCGCAATGCCGAGGCCGAGGAGTATCTCGACGACCCGGCCCTCAACGGGTTCTCGGAGGCCGAACTGTGGCGCGGCGCCGCCACCGCCGGCCAGGGCAAATGGGACGAGGCGGTGGAGCATATCGCCCGGGCCGGCGAGATCCCCGGCGGCTACCCGCGCAACTACACCACCGAACTGGCGATGCAGGCCGCCGAGGCGGCGATCCGGGCGGGCGACTTCCGCGGGGCCGGCGCCTTCCTCGACGTCATCGCCGAGGGCGACCCCACGCCGGGCGAGCGCGCGCGTCTCGATTTCCTGCGCGGCCGGGTGCTGTATGCCTTCGGGGATACCGAGGCGGCCCTGGATATCTGGAACCAGCTGGCCGAGGGCGAGGACCGCTGGGCGCGCGTGCGCTCCGAACGGGAACTCATCCAGCACCGTCTCGATGACGGCCGCATCACTCCCATGCAGGCGGCCGACCGTCTGGACGAACTCCGCTACGCCTGGCGCGGCGACCGCGTCGAGTTCGAGCTGCTGCGCGACCTGGGTCGCCTGCGCCTGCAGGAGAACGAGTTCGAGGAAGGGCTCGCCGCCCTGCGGCAGGCCGTGACCTTCTTCCCGGACAATCCGGAATCCCGCGACCTGGCCTTCGAGCTGACCGAGGCCTTCAGCGAGATCTTCACCAGCGGCATCGCCGAGGCGATGACCCCGCTTCAGGCGTTGGCGCTGTATGACGAGTTCCGCGAGCTGACCCCCGTGGGGGCGGCCGGCGACAAGATCATCGAGGCGCTGGCCGATCGGCTGGTGAAGGTCGACCTGCTCGATCGCGCCGCCCGCCTGCTGGACCGCCAGGTCAAGTTCCGCCTGCAGGGGACGGAGAAGGCACGGGTCGGCGCCCGTCTCGCGCTGATCCTGCTGCTCGACCGCCAGCCGGAAAGCGCCATCGCCGCCCTGGACGAGAGCGTGGCCCCCGGCCTGCGCCCGGATCTGGCGGCGGAGCGCCGGCGGCTGCGGGCCCGGGCGATCTTCGATCTCGGCGACGCCCAGGGCGCGCTCAAGCTGCTGGTCGACGACACAAGCCGCGAGGCCGACCTGCTGCGCGCCGATATCTACTGGCGCACCCAGGACTGGGTGGAGGCGGCCAAGACCTTCCGCAGCCTGGTTGCCGAGGCGGGCCGCGACGGCCGCCGCCTGACGCCGGAACAGGCCAACTACATCGTCAACTGGGCGGTGGCGCTGGCGCTCAGCGACAACGACAACGGCCTGAACCGGCTGCGGCAGATCTACGGCACGCAGATGGACGACACCCCGTTCCGCGAGGCGTTCCGTCTGATCACCAACAACACCGACAGCGGGCCGGACGAGTTCCTGCGCCTGACGGAGCGGTTCGAGGAGATCGGCCGGTTCCAGGCCTTCCTGTCGAGCTATCGCGACAAGCTGAAACAGGGCCCGCTCAGCGCCACCAACTGAGGAGGCGCGCCTCTCCCCGAGTTCCGGGATTCAGGGTGCCGCGTGTCGGAGCCCGTCCGAACCGGATCGGGTCCGCGAGACGGGACGCGCCCCGCTACGTCGCGAAGCTGCGGACCAGGGTGCCGGCGACCATGTACCAGCCGTCCACCAGCACGAAGAAGATCAGCTTGAACGGCAGCGAGATCGTCACCGGCGGCACCATCATCATGCCCATGGACATCAGCACCGACGCGATCACCATGTCGATGATCACGAACGGCAGATAGAGCAGGAAGCCGATCTCGAAGGCGCGCCGCAGCTCGCTGATCATGAAGGCCGGCACCAGCACCTGCAGCGGCGCGTTCAGCCCGGTCTCGGCGGGCCCGACCTCGGCGATGTCCTCGAAGAGCTGCAGGTCCTTCTCGCGGACCTGGGCGAGCATGAAGACCCGGAAGGGGGCGGTGGTCTCGCGGAACGCCTCCTCCTCGTCGATCTGCTCCTCGATCAGCGGCCGCACCCCGTTCTGCCAGGCGGTCTGGAAGGTGTCGGCCATGATGAAGGCGGTCATGAACATCGCCAGGCTGATCGCCACGATGTTCGGCGGCGCCTGCTGGGTGCCGAGCGCGGAGCGCAGCAGCGAGAACACCACGATGATGCGGGTGAAGGACGTCACCATCATCAGGATGCCCGGCGCCAGGGACAGGACCGTGACCAGGGCGACGAGCTGGATGATGCGCGCGGTTGTGGAGCCGCCCGGCTCGCCCACATCGAGGGTGAGGGACTGGGCGAGGACCGGCGCGGCGTAGAGGGCGCCGCCGAGGCCGGCCAGAACCGACAGGAGGACGAGCAACCGCCGTGCGGTCATCGATCGGCTCCGTCGCCGGTGGTTTGGGGCACGGGCAGCGGCGGTGCCGGGATGCCGGTCTCCACGACCATGTCGCTCTCTCCGCCGATCACCAACAGATGCTCCACCTCGTCACGCCGGACCAGAATCAGCCGCCGGCGCCCGTCGAGGACGCGGTTCTCGACGATCCGGAGGCGCGGCGTCTTGCCGACATTCATCGCCAGGCCGAAGCGCTCGACCGCATACCGCCGTACCAGCCAATAGCATATGCCGATCAGCCCTAGAACAAAGGCGAAGGCCAGGATGAAGCGGATATAGTCGAACAGACCCATGGCGCATTGTCGGCTGCGGGTCGGGCCGTGCCAAGGCTGCAGGGAGGTGCGGCGGCCGGGCGATATCAGAACCCACGCCGGCGGCGGGTCTGTCCGGCGCCATAGGCGGCGGCGGCGGAGCGGGCCGAACGGGCCGGGGGCGGCGAATCGCCGCCGTCGCCCCGCTGCTGGATCGCCGTCGCCGCGGCGTCGAGCCGCGCGATCAGCTGTTCCAGAACCGGCAGCAGGGCCTTGGCCTCCGCGGGCGGGCGGGCCAGGACGGCGTCGCAGAGCCGCGAGACCCGCTGCTCCAGCGCGGCGCGATCGGTGGTGCCGGCCGCCAGGTCGTCGATCTGGGCGGCGACGGCGGCGATCTCCACCTGCAGCTCCGGCGGGGCCGCGGGATCATCGGTCATCGCGGGGCTCTCCCTCCCGGTTTTCGACTTTCATCCGGTCGTTCGCGCGGTAGACATAGGTCAGGATCTCGGCCACGGCGGCGAAGGCCTCCAGGGGAATCTCGCAATCGACCTCCACGACCTCGAGGATCTGGGCGAGATCCGGGTCGGTCCGCACCTTCACGTCGTTGCGGAAGGCGAGATCGAGAATCTTCTCGGCCATCTCGCCATAGCCCTTGGCCACCACGGTCGGCGCGAGGCCGCTGACGATATCGTGGCTCAGGGCGATCGCGATCTGCCGCTCTGGCGCGCTGCCGCGGGGACTGGCCGGGGTGTTGGGTCGCCGTGTCATGGGGTCAGTATACCGATCCTCGCGCCCTCTCGCATCCGGCCCGCGCACCACGGTTGGCACGGTGCTTGCTTGTCCATTGGCGACGCTCACCGCCAACCGGTGGACGTCACCGAAAGAAGCAAATCCGTCGAGATTGCTCAGAAGGGGACGAGAGATGAAGATGTCGGACATGAGCCTGTTTCGGATGGCTCGTCAGCAGATGGACTGGTTGGGCGACCGTCAGACCGTGCTGGCCCAGAACATCGCCAACGCCGACACCCCGAACTACCGCGCCAAAGACCTCAAGGCGCTGAGTTTCGAGCGGGAGCTGCGCGACATCAAGCAGGTGAGGATGCAGGCGACCAGCGGCACCCATCTGCAGGGAACGGTCCAGAAGCCGGACTTCCGGGTCGAGGAGCTGCGGGCCCGCGACGTCTACGAGACCAACCCGAACGACAACGGCATCGTCCTCGAAGAGCAGATGATGAAAGTGTCCGACACCCAGATGAAGTACCAGCTGGCGTCGAACGTCTATCAGAAGAACATGACGATGCTGCGGACCGCCATCGGGCGTAACGGGCAATAAGCGGAGAGGACGGACCCATGGAACTGATCAACGCCATCAAGATCTCCGCTTCCGGCATGAAGGCCCAGGGCACGCGCCTGCGGGTCGTGGCCGAGAACGTCGCCAACGCCGACTCGATGGGCAACAAGCCGGGCGACGATCCCTATCGCCGCAAGACCATCACCTTCCAGGACCAGCTCGACCGGACGCTCAACGCGGATCTGGTGTCGGTGAAGAAGATCGGTCGCGACATGAGCGACTTCGATCTCTCCTACGAGCCGTACCATCCGCTGGCCGACGAGAACGGCTACGTCAAGAAGCCGAACGTCAACTCGCTGATCGAACTGACGGACATGAAGGAGGCCCAGCGCGGCTACGAGGCCAACCTGAGCGTGATCGACAGCTCCAAGGCGATGATCCAGCGCACGATCGAGCTGCTGCGCTGATAGGCGCGCAGAAACCCCGTAAGGCGCTGTTTCGCCGGACGGATCCATCGCGTAGAATGGCACCCATGGAGGTACCGTCATGGTGACACGTATCGGAGACATCACGCCGCCGATCCCCGGAGTGGGTGGCGGTGCTGCGGACAAGCCGCTCGCCGGCAAGGATTTCGCCAGCTTCGTCAAGGACGCGGCCGAATCCTCGATCGACACGATGTATAAGGGCGAGACCCTGTCCAAGGCCGGTATCGCCGGCACGGCCGACCTGACCGACGTGGTCGCCGCCGTGAACGATGCGGAACTCACCCTGCAGACCGTGACCGCTCTGAGGGACAAGCTTGTCTCAGCCTATCAGGAGATCATCCGCATGCCGATCTGAGGTGGTCGCCGCGGTTTCGGCGACCATCGGGAGCGACAGGGCGGCAGGAAGCGACCCGGCAGGTTTTGCCGGGCATTCGGCATTGGGAGGAAGCAAATGACCGAGGCCGATGCGATCGACGTGTCCCGGGAAGCGGTTCTGGTGCTGCTGACGATGTCCCTGCCGGTCATGCTGATCGCGCTGGGGGTCGGTCTGACCATCGCCCTGTTCCAGGCGCTCACGCAGCTTCAGGAGATGACCCTGGTCTTCGTGCCGAAGATCCTGGTGGTCTTCGGCTCGCTGCTGCTGCTGCTGCCGTTCATGCTGGCCACGATCACGACGTTCTTCGACGGATTGGCCGACAAGATCATCGGGCTCTCGTAGGAGCGCGGCCGGTGCCGCTTCAGGAGTATCTCCCGGTCCAGGCCTATGCGCTGATGCTGGTCATCGCCAGGCTGGGCGCTATGGTGTTCCTGCTGCCGGGAATCGGTGAGTCCTTCGTCTCCTCGCGCATCCGCATGATGTTCCTGCTGACCATGGCGTTGGTCGTCTCGCCGACGGTCATGACCTATCTGCCGACCGTCCCGCCGTCGCTGCCGGAACTGTTCCTGCTGGTCTTCATCGAGGTCATGATCGGCAGCTTCTTCGGGCTCGTCGGCCGCACGCTGCTGCTGACCCTGTCCTCGGCCGGCATGATCCTCTCGTTCTCCACGGGGCTGGCGAACGCCCAGGTGTTCAACCCGTCGATCCAGGGGCAGGGAACGTCGATCAGCCTGCTGCTCAGCGTGCTGGCGATCATGGTGGTGATGGCGGCCGACATGCACCACATGCTGATCCTGGCGCTGATCGACAGCTACACCCTGTTCCCGCCCGGCGCGCCGCTGCCGATCGACGACATGTCGCTGGCCTTTACCAGGCTGGTGGCGGATTCCTTCGAGATGGCCGTGCAGCTTTCGGCGCCGTTCATCGTGTTCTCGCTGGTGTTCTTCGTCACCCTCGGCGTGGTGTCCCGGCTGATGCCGCAGCTTCAGATCTTCTTCATCGGTCTGCCGATACAGATACTCATGGGCTTCACCATCATGATTGCGATTCTCGGCACGATGGTTGAGGTGTTTCTCAGGTACTATGAGGACGGGATCGCCTCCTATCTCGTTCCCGGCTAACCGCGACAAGGCGACGGCGCATCCATGTCGGACCAGGACCAATCCGAAAAGACGGAAGAACCGACTCCGAAAAAGCTGTCGGAGGCGCGCAAGAAGGGTCAGATCGCCAACAGCAAGGAGGTGAACAGCTTTGCCGTGCTGCTGGGCGCGACGCTGGTCGTCGGCATCATCGGTCCGTTCGTTGCGCTGCGGGTCTACAGTCCGCTGGCCGGAATCATGGAGAAGGCCGGCACGATGCCGATCGATCATGGCAGCACCGGCCAGATCCTCTTCGACGTCTTCGCCTCGGTCCTGATCGCGTTGTCGCCGGTCTTCGCGGTGTTCATGGTGCTGGCTCTGGCCGCCAGCCTCGGCCAGTCCGGGATCCTGTTCACCACCGAACCGATCTCCCCGAAGTTCGACAAGATCTCGCCGATCAAGGGCTTCGGCCGGCTGTTCTCGCTGCGGTCGATCGTCGAGTTCCTGAAAGGCATCGCCAAGATGGGGGTCGTCGGCGCCGTCGCCCTGGTCCTGGTCTTGCCGGAACTCGACAGGCTCGAGACGATCGTCCAGATGGATGTCCGCCAGTTGCTGGAAGAGATCCAGACCCTGCTGATCCGCCTGCTGTTCGGGGTCTCCGCGGTCATGGTCGTCATCGCCGTGGCCGACTACGTCTATCAGAAGTACGAGCATATCAAGCAGCTCAAGATGAGCCGCCAGGAGATCCGCGACGAGCACAAGCAGTCGGAAGGCGACCCCCACGTCAAGGCGCGGCTGCGCCAGATCCGTCACGAGCGGGCGCGTCAGCGCATGATGTCGGCGGTGCCCCAGGCGGATGTCATCGTCACTAACCCGACACATTTCGCCGTCGCGTTGAAATACGACACCTCGGTGATGGCGGCGCCGACCGTGGTCGCCAAGGGCGTGGACAATGTCGCGTTCCGGATCCGCGAGGTGGCGGAGGCGAACGGCGTGCCGATCGTCGAAAACCCGCCGCTGGCGCGGGCGCTGTTCGGCGGCGTCGAACTGGACCAACAGATCCCGGAAGAGCACTATCAGGCGGTGGCGCAGATCATCTCCTACGTTTACCGCCTCCAGGGTAAGCGGATGTCGGCCTAGAGCGCGATCGGTTCAGATCGAAACGATCTGAACCGTGAATCGCCCTCTAACCCATTAAAGATAGAGCAAGTTCACACGAGCAGATGTTTCCATCTGATCGTGATTTGCTCTAAGGCGGCTCGCGCTCTAGATGGTCGTCCGGATGGGCCGGGCAGCGGAGGCGCTGGCGGAGCGCAGGATTTTGCGGAGGGGAAGCTGTTTTCTGGCGAGGGTTTGAGGGGGTTTTCCCTATGGCGCGCCCTGATCGGCGGACCGTCCGAACGCGGCAGCGATGCCGCCGACAGACGGATACCCGACGGCGACGGAGGGCCGGCGGAGGACGCGGTCGATCGTGGTTGCGTTCGCCTGGGCGCGGACGGCCGCTTCCTGGATGCCGATGCCGGGGCGGTGGCGCTCCTGGGCGAGTCGGCCTCGACGGGAGAGGGCAAACCCGTGGCGCGCCTGCGCCTCATGGTCCTCAAGCGCGATGTCTCCGACAGCGAAGTCACGGACAGTTTCGAGCATGACGGGCGGAGCGTTTCCGTAACGCTGACCGCGGTTCCGGAGGGAGTCGTCCGGGCCGATCTCTGCGCCGCCCGCAAGCCGGCCGATGCACCGCAGGAGACGGTGCTGGAACTGGTGGTCGACGCCCTGGAATACGCGCCCATCGGTGCACTGAGGATCTCCGACGAGGGACGGATCGTCGGCCATAACCGCTTCCTGTCCGACTGGCTCGGCCCCGGCGGCAGCAACGCCATGCTCGGCTTCGAGTTCCTGCCGCTGGTCGCCGAGCACGACCGCGACCGGGTGCGGCAGGTGATCGCCGGCGCCGATGCGAGCGGCGAGACCTCGCGGCCGATAGACGTGACCGTGGGCGGGGGCGATACCGAGCGCGTCGCCTCGATGTTCGTGCGGCGGCCCCGCGGCAACCCGAGCCAGCGGGTGGTCTATCTGATCGATGTCAGCGAGCAGCGCTCCCTGGAGGTGCAGTTCGCCCAGTCGCAGAAGATGCAGGCGGTCGGCCAGCTGGCCGGCGGCGTGGCCCACGATTTCAACAACCTGCTGACGGCGATGACCGGCTATTGCGACCTGCTGCTGCAGCGTCACCGCGCCGGCGACCAGTCCTTCGCCGATGTCATGCAGATCAAGCAGAACGCCAACCGGGCGGCCAACCTGGTGCGCCAGCTTCTCGCGTTCTCCCGGCAGCAGACCCTGATCCCCCGGGTCGTCGACCTGACCGAGATCCTGTCGGACCTGTCCCACCTGCTGCGCCGGCTGATCGGCGAGACCGTCGTCCTGGAACTGGAGCACGGCCGCGACCTGCGCCCGGTCCGGGTCGATCCGGGCCAGCTCGAACAGGTGATCATCAATCTCGTGGTCAATGCCCGCGACGCCATGCCCGGCGGCGGGCGGATCTCCATGCGCACCGGCCTGACCGAGACCGTCCGGCCGCTGCGCCAGGGCGACGAGGTCATGCCGCCCGGCGAATACGTGCTGATCGAGGTGATCGATACCGGCACCGGGATGCCGCCGGATGTGCAGAAGCGGATCTTCGAGCCGTTCTTCACCACCAAGGACCTGGGGCAGGGCACCGGGCTCGGCCTGTCGACCGCCTTCGGCATCATCAAGCAGTTCGGCGGCTACATGTTCGTCGACAGCACCCAGGGGGTCGGAACCACCTTCTCGATCTACCTGCCGGCCTGGACCGGCGCCCTGGAAGCCACCGCGGCCGACGGACCCCGGCGGCTGGACACCGATCTTTCGGGGACCGGCACCGTGCTGCTGGTGGAGGACGAGGATCCGGTGCGCCTGTTCGCCGCCCGGGCGCTGCGGGGCAAGGGCTACACGGTGCTGGAGGCGCGCTCGGGCGAGGCGGCTCTGGAGCTGCTGCGCGGCGAGAATCCGCAGGTCGACCTGATGGTGACCGACGTGATGATGCCGGGAATCGACGGACCGACCCTGATCCGCGAGGTGCGCAAGGACCGGCCGAGCCTGCCCGTGGTCTGTATTTCGGGGTATTCCGAGGATGCGTTGCGCCAGCGGATCGCCGACGCCGAATCGGTGGCGTTCCTGCCGAAACCGTTCTCGCTGAAGCAGCTCGCCCAGGCGGTGAAGCATGCTTCGCTCCCGATCGATCCCGGATCTTGAGGTCGATTCAGGCAAGACCGCTAGATCTGGACGAGAACAAAAGTAGAAAATCCGCTTGTGAATGAGAACAAAATAAGTACAATCCGTCTCTAGAGATCGTTCACCTCGCACCGGCACCGACGTCAGTCCCAACGGGTCACACCCGTTGCCCCGTACCGGGCGCGCACGATAGAAGGAGGCGGAAATGAGCGCTGCACTCAAGCTTGTTGAGAAGGACGGCATGGACAAGTCGAAAGCGTTGGAAGCCGCACTCAGTCAGATCGAGCGTGCGTTCGGCAAGGGCTCCGTGATGAAGCTCGGTGCGCGCGAAGCCGGGGTCGAGATAGACGCGGTGTCGACCGGCTCGCTCGGCCTGGATATCGGCCTCGGCATCGGCGGCCTGCCGCGCGGCCGCATCGTCGAGATCTACGGTCCGGAGAGCTCGGGAAAGACGACCCTGGCCCTGCATGTGGTCGCCGAGGCGCAGAAGGCCGGCGGCACCTGCGCCTTCGTCGATGCCGAGCATGCGCTCGATCCGATCTATGCCCGCAAGCTGGGCGTGGATGTGGACGAGCTGCTGATCTCCCAGCCGGATGCCGGCGAACAGGCGCTGGAGATCGCCGACACGCTGGTGCGCTCCGGCGCCATCGACGTGCTGGTGATCGATTCCGTGGCCGCCCTGGTGCCCCGGGCCGAACTCGAGGGCGAGATGGGCGACACCCATGTGGGCCTGCAGGCGCGGCTGATGAGCCAGGCGCTGCGCAAGCTGACCGGCTCGATCTCCAAGTCGCGCTGCATGGTGATCTTCATCAACCAGATCCGCCAGAAGATCGGCGTGATGTTCGGCAACCCGGAGACCACCACCGGCGGCAACGCGCTGAAGTTCTATGCCTCCGTGCGCCTCGACATCCGCCGCATCGGCGCGATCAAGGACCGCGACGAGGTGGTGGGCAACCAGACCCGGGTGAAGGTGGTGAAGAACAAGCTGGCTCCGCCGTTCCGGGTCATCGAATTCGACATCATGTACGGCGAGGGCATTTCCAAGCTGGGCGAGCTGCTCGATCTTGGCGTCAATGCCAGCATCGTGGAGAAGTCGGGCGCGTGGTTCTCCTGCGACGGCCAGCGCATCGGCCAGGGCCGAGAGAACGCCAAGCAGTTCCTGAAGGCCAATCCGGACATCGCCAACGGCATCGAGCGGCGGATCCGCGAGAATGCCGGGCTGGTGGCCGAGGCCATGCTGGTCGGCGACCCGGAAAGCGGGCCCGAGGACGCCGCGGGCGACGACGCCTGATCGCATTTAGGAGGGCGGCCGGTCACCGGCCGCCTTCGTCCTTCGGGTGGGACGTCCCCCGCCGGCCGGTCCTCCGGCGTCGATAGCGGGACGGCGACCCGACCCGTCCGGCGGGCATCCGCTGGACAGCGCCGGGTGGCCTCGATAAAACCGGGGACTTTTGACGGCGCCGTTTCCGCGCGTGGGGCGCGGGGCCGGCCGCCAAGTCGCCGGAGACAGGGCCATGGCCACGACGAACGACATCCGCCGCGCGTTTCTCGACTATTTCTCGGCCCGCGGGCATGCCGAGGTGGCCTCCAGCCCGCTGGTGCCGCGCAACGATCCGACGTTGATGTTCACCAACGCCGGTATGGTGCAGTTCAAGAACGTCTTCACCGGCCAGGAGACCCGCGACTACAACCGGGCCGTCACCTCGCAGAAATGCGTGCGCGCCGGCGGCAAGCACAACGACCTGGACAATGTCGGCTACACCGCCCGCCACCACACCTTCTTCGAGATGTTGGGGAACTTCTCCTTCGGCGACTATTTCAAGGCCGAGGCGATCGAGTTCGCCTGGACCCTGATCACCGGCGAGTTCGGCCTGCCCAAGGACAAGCTGCTGGCCACCGTCTATGCCGAGGATGACGAGGCGGCCGCCCTCTGGAAGAAGATCGCCGGCCTGCCGGAAGAACGGATCATCCGCATCCCGACCTCAGACAATTTCTGGGCGATGGGCGATACCGGACCCTGCGGCCCGTGTTCGGAGATCTTCTTCGACCATGGCCCGTCCATCCCCGGCGGCCCGCCGGGCTCGCCGGACGAGGATGGCGACCGGTTCATCGAGATCTGGAACCTAGTGTTCATGCAGTACGAGCAGGTGACGCCCGACGAACGGGTCAACCTGCCGCGGCCGTCGATCGACACCGGCATGGGCCTGGAGCGCATCTCCGCCGTTCTGCAGGGCAAGCACGACAACTACGACATCGACACCATGCGCCGCATCATCGAGGCCTCGGCCGAGGCCGCCGGCGTGGATCCGGACGGTGAGTTCAAGGTCTCGCACCGGGTGGTCGCCGACCACCTGCGGGCCAGCACCTTCCTGATCGCCGACGGGGTGCTGCCGTCGAACGAGGGCCGCGGCTACGTGCTGCGCCGGATCATGCGCCGGGCCATGCGCCACGCCCATATCATGGGCTGCACCGACCCGCTGCTGCACCGGCTGGTGCCGACCCTGGTGCGCGAGATGGGCGAGGCCTTCCCGGAACTCGGCCGCGCCCAGGCGCTGGCGACCGAAACCCTCAAGCTGGAGGAGACCCGGTTCAAGGAGACCCTGGACCGCGGTCTGCGCATCCTCTCCGAGGAGACCGGCAAACTCGGCGAGGGCCAGGCCCTGAACGGCGAGGTCGCCTTCAAGCTCTACGACACCTACGGCTTCCCGGTCGATTTGACCGCCGACATCCTGCGCGGCCAGGGCCGGGCGTTGGACCAGGCCGGTTTCGACGCGGCGATGGAGCTCCAGCGTGCGGCCGCCCGCAAGTCCTGGTCGGGTTCGGGCGAGGCTGCGACCGACCGCACCTGGTTCGAGGTCCGCGACAAGGTCGGCGCCACCGAGTTTCTCGGCTACGACACCACCTCGGCCGAGGGCGTGGTCAGCGCCCTGATCGTCGACGGCAAGCAGGTCGACAGCGTCGAACCGGGGGCCCAGCCCGGCGGCGACGTGCTGGTCGTGGTCAACCAGACCCCGTTCTATGGCGAGAGCGGTGGCCAGATGGGCGATACCGGCACCATCCGCACGGCCGCCGGCGCGACCCTCGCGGTGACGGATACCCAGAAGAAGCTGGGCGACGTCTTCATCCATGTCGCCACGCTGCAGGACGGCCCGGTGAAGGTCGGCGAACCGGTGGAACTGCTGGTCGATGCCGACCGCCGCGACCGGCTGCGGGCGAACCACTCGGCCACCCACCTGCTGCACGAGGCCCTGCGCCGCCGGCTCGGCGACCATGTGGCCCAGAAGGGCTCCCTGGTGGCACCGGAGCGCCTGCGCTTCGATTTCAGCCAGCCCACATCCATCGCGCGGGAGGACCTGGCCTGGGTGGAGAGCGAGGTGAACCGGCGGGTGCGTCAGAATTCCCCGGTCACCACCCGCCTGATGACCCCGGATGCGGCCATCGGCGAGGGGGCCATGGCCCTGTTCGGCGAGAAATACGGTGACGAGGTCCGTGTCGTCTCCATGGGCGGCGACCTCGAGGCGGGCGGCAAGTCGGCCTGGTCGGTCGAGCTCTGCGGCGGTACCCATGTGGGCCGCACCGGCGATATCGGCCTGGTGAAGATCGTCGCCGAAGGCGCGGTCGCCGCCGGCGTGCGCCGGGTGGAGGCGGTCACCGGCATCGGTGCGCTGGACTGGCTGAACGCCCGCGAAGCCGCGCTGGCCGAGGCGTCGGCCGAGCTGAAGACAACGCCGGAGGACCTGCCGGCCCGCGTCCATGTCCTGATCGAGGAGCGCCGCCGGCTCGAGCGCGAGCTGGTGGAGACCCGTAAGAAGCTGGCCTCCGGCGGTTCCGGCGGCGGCGCGACCAAGACCGTCTCCGGCGTCACCTTCGCCGGCCGGTCGCTTGACGGCGTGCCGGCCCGCGAGCTGAAGGGCGTGGCCGACGGCCTGAAGCAGGAGATCGGCTCGGGAGTCGTCGCCGTGGTCAGCAACGACGACGGCAAGGCCTCCCTGGTGGTCGCCGTGACCGACGACCTGACCGGCCGGTTCAGTGCCGTCGATCTGGTCCGCGCCGGCTCGGCGGCTCTCGGCGGCAAGGGCGGCGGCGGCCGTCCAGACATGGCCCAGGCAGGCGGCCCCGACGGCACGGCCGGCGACAAGGCCCTGGCGGCGATCGAAGCGGCCTTGGCCTCCGCCCCCGCCGCCGCGTAAGGTCCGGGACGACCCGGTGCCGGGGCGGCGACGCTCTGCCCCGGTTTCGTCGCAGTTTCGACCCACGGTGCTTCCCCGCGAGTGCCGCGCGCACAACCCACCCGGCATGAAGCCGTCTGGCGAGGTGAGATGAACGAGATGCAGCAACCCACCCGCTTCGAGGGCAGCGACAGCTACGTCGCCACCGCCGACCTGCGTGTGGCCGTGAACGCCGCGGTACAGCTTGCCCGTCCGCTGCTGGTCAAGGGCGAGCCCGGCACCGGCAAGACGGTGCTGGCCCGCGAGGTGGCGGACGCTCTCGGCATGCCGCTGATCGAGTGGCACGTGAAGTCGACCACCAAGGCGCAGCACGGCCTGTACGAGTACGATGCGGTCGCCCGCCTGCGCGACGGTCAGCTCGGCGACGAGCGGGTGCGGGACATCTCCAACTACATCCGCCGCGGCAAGCTGTGGGAGGCGTTCACCGCCCCGGAGCAGGCGGTGCTGCTGATCGACGAGATCGACAAGGCGGATATCGAGTTCCCGAACGACCTGCTGCTGGAACTCGACCGCATGGAGTTCTTCGTCTACGAAACCGGCGAGACGGTGAGGGCGAAGCACCGCCCGATCGTCATCATCACCTCGAACAACGAGAAGGAGCTGCCGGACGCCTTCCTGCGCCGCTGCTTCTTCCACTACATCCGCTTCCCCGATCCGGAGACCATGGCGGCGATCGTCGAGGTGCATTTCCCCAAGTTGAAACAGGAAATGCTGCGCGCTGCCCTGAACGCGTTCTTCGAGATCCGCGAGGTCCCGGGGCTGAAGAAGAAGCCGTCCACCTCGGAGCTGCTGGACTGGCTGAAACTGCTGCTGATCGAGGACATCCCGCCGGAGGCGCTGAAGGTCACCGACAAGAAGGACCTGATCCCGCCGCTCTACGGCGCCCTGCTGAAGAACGAGCAGGACGTCCACCTGTTCGAACGCCTGGCCTTCCTGGCCCGGCGCGAGGGGCGGGCGTGATGCGCGCGCTGGTCCTGGCCGCCGCCCTTTCCTTCGCCGCCACGCCCGCCTTTGCCGGCAAGCTGCTGGAGGCGGCGCCCGAGGCAATGAAGAGCTATGCCGAGCAGGCGGGCTACATCCTGAGTTCCATCGCCGTGTGCGGCGGTGATGCGGAGGAGGAGACGTATTTCCGCTCTCTGGCCCGCGACAACCTTGTGCAGCTCGGCGCCGATGACGAGGATCTGGGCTTCCTGGAATACAACATGGAAGCGGCCGCCCGGACCGCCAAACCGCGCAAGCGGGACTGCGGCGAGGATGGCGCGGTGCCCGTGGCCTCCGACCTGTTCCTGTACAGGAACATCATCGAGAAGGCGCTGAAAGGCGGCTGAGCCCCCCAGGTAGCAAGCAGGAAGCAAGAGGTCATGTTCACCCGCTTCTTCACCGAGCTGCGCGACGCCAAGCTGCCGGTTTCCATTACCGAATACCTGACGCTGCTGCGGGCGGTGCGCGGCGGGGTGGCCGGCGGGTCGGTGGACGATTTCTACTACCTGTCGCGCGCCACCCTGGTGAAGGACGAGCGCCATCTGGACCGGTTCGACCGGGTGTTCGGCAATGTCTTCCAGGGCATGGAGGCGCTGGACGAGCTGTTCGGCGCCGAGATCCCCGACGAGTGGCTGCAGAAGCTGGCCGAGCTGAACCTCTCCGACGAGGAGAAGCGCCAGATCGAGGCCATGGGCGGCTGGGACAAGCTGATGGAGACCCTGCGCCAGCGCCTGGAGGAACAGAAGGGTCGGCACCAGGGCGGCAGCAAATGGGTCGGCACCGCCGGCACCTCGCCCTACGGCGCCTACGGCTACAATCCGGAGGGCGTGCGCATCGGCCAGGACGGCAACCGCAATTTCCGCGCGGTGAAGGTCTGGGACAAGCGCGAGTTCCGCAATCTCGACGACAGCGTGGAGATCGGCACCCGGAACCTCAAGGTCGCCCTGCGCAAGCTGCGCCGGTTCGCCCGCCAGGGCCGGCCCGACGAGCTCGATCTGGACGGCACGATCCGGCAGACCGCGAAGAACGGCGGCTGGCTCGACCTGCAGATGCGGGCCGAGCGGCAGAACGTGGTCAACGTGATCCTGTTCTTCGATGTCGGCGGCTCGATGGACCCGTATGTGAAGGTCTGCGAGGAGCTGTTCTCCGCCGCGCGCAGCGAGTTCAAGCACCTGGAGTTCTTCTACTTCCACAACTGCCCCTACGAGCGGCTGTGGAAGGACAACCGGCGCCGCCACGTGGAGCGGATCGACACCGCCGAGGTGCTGCGGACCTACGGGCCGGAATACAAGGCGGTGTTCATCGGCGACGCCTCCATGAGTCCCTACGAGATCGCGGTCGCCGGCGGCAGCGTGGAGCACATGAACCCGGAGCCGGGCGGGGTGTGGATCAAACGTCTGACCGAACATTTCCACCGCTCGGTCTGGCTGAATCCGGTGCAGGAGCGGTTCTGGCAGTACACCCAGTCCGTCGCCATGGTGAAGGAGCTGCTGGAGGACCGGATGTATCCGCTGTCCCTCGACGGCCTCGACCGGGCGATCAAGGAGCTGAACTCGTGAGCGTGGCCGAGACCGAGCGGCTCGACCCCCGGGTGAACGCCTATCGCACGGACCTGGCGGACGCCCGGCTGGAGGGCCGGGTGAACGCCGCGCGGTTCGTGGCGGGCGAGCCGGCGCGCATCGCCACCGGCACCGCTTCCCTGCGCGAGGCGCCGTTCGAGGAGGCCCGCCAGGGCTCCGAACTGCTGTATGGCGAGCGTGTCGCCGTGTTCGAGCGCAAGCGCGGCTGGGCCTGGGTGCGCAACGAGACCGACGGCTATGTGGGCTATGTGCGCGAGGAGAGCCTGGGCGCGGCGGAGACGGCCGCACCCAGCCACCGGGTGGTCGCCCTGCGCAGCTATCTGTTCGACGCCCCGGACCTGAAGACCATCCCCCGTGCCGTGGTGCATCTGACCTGCCGGGTGACGGTGACCGACCGGCATGGCGACTGGGCCCGGGTAGCCGATGACGGCTGGCTCTGGGCGATGCATCTGGCCCCACTGGGCGAGGTCGAGCGAGATCCGGTGGCGGTCGCCCGGCGCTTCATGGGGGCGCCTTATGCCTGGGGCGGGCGGTCGACCACCGGGCTGGACTGTTCCGCCCTGGTGCAGCTTGCCCTGGCGGCCTGCGGGATCGCGTGTCCGCGCGACAGCGACATGCAGGAAGCGGGGTTGGGCACGGTGGTGCCGTCGCTGGACGAGGCGCGGCCGGGCGACCTGCTGTACTGGCCGGGGCATGTGGCGTTCCTGCTGGAGGGCAACCGCATTCTGCACGCCAACGGTCATCACATGGCGGTGGCCGAGGAGCCCCACGCCGACTTCCGCGCGCGCAACATGGCCAAGATCGGCGATGTCCGCACGGTGCGCCGGATCGGGTGACGCCTCTGCCCGGTTATCCGCCCGTTCCGTCGTCCCGGACCTGATCCGGGACCAAGCCCCAGGCGCCGGTGCACCGCAGATCCAGACGTTCGTCAGGATGACGGGCAGGGTTGTGGGACGTGCTGCATCCATCCCCCTAACGCCGTCATCCCGGACGGCCCCGGACCTGATCCGGGGACGGGCCGGGACCCAGGCGGGGCGCTGGAGGCTCGGTCCCGGTCTTGTCCCGGATCGAGTCCGGGCCAAACCGGGATGACGGGAAAGAGAGTGGCAGGGGGAAGGAGAGGGCTTCTTATGCCCCCACCCTGATGTCCAGCCACCGCCGCGGCGTGCAGGTCGCCACGTCGCCCGCCCGCAGCAGAACCGTGGTGGTGCTCGCCTCCACGATCGCCGGCCCCGGCACCTCCTGTCCGGGGGTCAGATCGTCGAAGCCGTAGATCGGCGCGTCGACCCAGCCGTCGAGATAGACCGGACGCGTGCCCGTCGGCTCGGCCGGCGCCCCTCCCTGGGCTTCCGGTTCCTGTGGCGGGGCCGGGAGTTGACCGATGGCGGCGACCTTGGCGTTGACCAGAACCGGCGCACGGTCGGGCAGGCTGTAGGTGTAGAGCGCCTCGTGCCGCGCCTCGAACATCGCCTTCAGCCGGTCCAGCACGTCCGGCGCGTCCAGGTCCAGCTCGTCCAGCGGCACGTCGATCTCGTAGACCTGCTCGCCATAGCGCATGTCGGCGGAGCGCGAGGTCGTCACCGCGCCGTCGAACCAGGAGGAGAGGTAGTCGCGCCCTTCCTTCTCCATGCCCCGGAACAGGGCGCGCACCGCATCGGCCTGCAGGCCCTCGGTGTCGCCGATATGGGTGCGGATGGTCTCGTAGCGCAGGTCGGTGGTCAGCATGCCCCAGGCCGACAGAACCGAGGCGACCCGCGGGACGATCACGCGCTGCAAGTCGAGCATCCGGGCGAGGCCGGTCACATGCAGCCCGGCGGCGCCGCCGAAGCCGAACAGGGCGAAGCGGCGCGGATCCACCCCCCGGCGCACGGTGGCGAGACGGATGCCCTCCGCCATCTGGGTGTTCACCACCCGGTGCACGCCGGCGGCGGCCTCCACCATCGACACGCCCAGCGTCTCGCCGAGCCGTGTCAGGGCGGCTTCCGCGCCGGAGCGGTCGAGCTTGTCGGCGCCGCCAAGGAAGCCCGACGGGTCGAGATAGCCCAAGACCACGTTGCTGTCGGTCACCGTCGGCTCGGTGCCGCCGCGGCCGTAGCAGACCGGGCCGGGTACGGCACCGGCGCTGTGCGGGCCGACCTGGAGCAGGACGGCGCCGTCGACGCGGGCGATGGAGCCGCCGCCGGCGCCCAGCGTGACGATGTCGAGGCTCGGCAGGGCGATGCGCTCGCCGGCGATGGCCCGGTCGGAGGCGAGCGCGATCTCGCCCGCATCCACCAGGGAGATGTCCGAGGAGGTCCCGCCCATGTCGAACGGGATCAGGTTCTCCACCCCGGTCAGCTCGGCGGCGTGGCGCGCGCCGGCAAGGCCGCCGGCCGGGCCGGACAGCACGGTGGCGACGGCCGAGCGGATGGCTTCGGAGATCGGCGCCACGCCGCCATGCGACAGCACGATCAGGGTGGCGTTTCTGTATCCCGCCTCGTCCAGCCTGGCCTCGAGGCGGCGCAGATAGCGCTGCAGGGCCGGGCCGACATAGCCGTTCACCACGGTTGTGGAGACCCGCTCGTACTCCTTGATCTGCGGCAACACGTCGGCCGACACGCAGACATAAGCGTCGGGCAGGGCGGCGCGGATCGCCTCGGCGGTCGCGCGCTCATGGGCGTCGTTGGCGTAGCTGTGCAGGTAGCAGACCGCCACAGACTCGACCTTTTCCGCCTTCAGCGTCTCGATGGCGGCGGCCAGCGACGCATCGTCAAGCGGCGCCTCCACTGAGCCGTCGTGGCGCATGCGCTCCTTGACGCCGAGCCGCAGGTGGCGCGGCACCAGGGCCTCCTGGCGGGGCAGGCGCAGGTTGTAGCGGTCGGGCTTAAGCCCCTCGCGCATCTCCAGCACGTCGCGGTGCCCCTCGGTGGTCAGCAGAGCGAGCTTCGCCCCCTTGCGCTCCAGCAGGGCGTTGGTGGCGACCGTCATGCCGTGGACGATCCGCTCGGTCTTGGCCAGCAGGGCGGCGCGCGACAGGTCGAGCATTCCGGCCAGTTTCTCCAGCCCGTTCAGCAGGCCGATGGACTGGTCTTCCGGCGTGGACGGGGTCTTGGCGAAGGTCACGGTGCCGGCATCGTCGACCGCGACGAGGTCGGTGAAGGTGCCGCCGATATCGATGCCGATGCGATAGGTCATGGTGTCCTGGTTGGTCATGTCCGTGTCTGGCCCTCAGCGCTGGGCGAGGGGAGGAAGGCCGGCGCGCGTGTCGGCGGCGCGGTCCTCTGCGGTGCGCTTGGCGGGATCGCCCCAGCCGCCGCCGCCGGCGGACTGCACATGGAAGACCGAGCCGGCGGGAACCTGCAGTCCCTCGCGCTTGGTCTTCAGGACAACCGGCTCTCCCGACGGCGGGTGCATGGTGTAGAGGTGGACGGCGCCGTCCTCGCCGCCGGCGCGGCCCTTGGACGGCACCCGCGCGCCTTCGCCGGCCGTATTCACCACCGCGTCCTGCGCGGTCTCCAGGCGCAGGCGCAGCTCGCCGCCGGCCCCGCCGACATACTGGCCGTCGCCGCCGGAAGCCGGGCGGAACTCGTGGGTCTCGAAGAACAGCGGGAAGCGGGCCTCGGCCACTTCCACCGAGCCGAACTTGAGCCCGCCCGCCGAATGCCACTCGCCGGAACTGTGCCAGCCGTCGCCGCCCGGCGAGGCGCCGCCGCCCGGACGGGCGTGGAACATGTGCCAGATGAACGGCCGGTCGCTGCCCGGATAGGTGCCCTTGATGGCGAGGCGGAAGCGCTTGCCCCAGCCGGCCATGGCCCGGTCGGGGCAGGCGGGGGCGATGGCGTCGACGATCGCCTCGACGATCTCCTGGCTGCAATGGGAGGTGCAGAGCGTGACCGGCGCGCCGGGCCGGGCCCAGACCACGGTGCCCTCCTTGGCGACCACCTCGACCGGCCGCATGGAGCCCTCGTTCTTCGGGATCTCCTTGTCCAGCAGGAAGGCGATGGCCATGGCCACGCCGGAGCGCATGTTGGCGAAGGAGGAGTTGATGAAGGAGGTGACCTGGGGCGACGACTCGGTCAGGTCGACCGAGATGCCGCCGCCCTTGATGGTCACGGTGGCGCGCACGACCACGTCGGTATTGCCGCGCCCGTCATCGTCCAGGGGCGCCTCGCCGCGATAGGTGCCCTCTTTCCAGGTGGAGATCACGGCGCGGGCCTGGCGCTCGGAGCCGTCGAGGATCTGGGAGACGGCGGCCAGGACGGTATCGGCGCCGAACTCCCCGATCAGCGCCTGCAGCCGGCGCTCGCCCAGATGGACGGAGCCGGTCTGCGCCGCCAGATCGCCCAGGAAGTCGCGAGGATGCCGGACGTTGATCGACAGCATGTGCAGCAGGTCTTCCCGCGTCTTGCCCTTGTCGGCCAGGCGGATCGGCGGGATGCGGATGCCCTCCTGCCAGATCTCGGTCGCAGCCGCGTTGTAGGCGCCGTGGGTAGCACCCCCGATATCGGAATGGTGGGCGCGGTTGACGGTCCAGAACACCAGCCGGTCGCCGGCGAAGACCGGCACGAAGGCGGTGACGTCCGGCAGGTGGCTGCCGCCGAAATACGGGTCGTTCAGCAGGAACACGTCGCCCGGATGCACGTCGTCGCCGAAATACGCCACCACGGCCCGGGTCGCCCAGGGCATGGCACCCACATGGACCGGGATGTGCTCCGCCTGGGCCACCAGATCGCCGTCGGCGGCGCAGATCGCCATGGAGAAGTCGCGGCTGGAATTCAGGATCTGAGAATAGGAGGTGCGCAGCATCGCCTCGCCCATCTCCTCGACGATGCCGACCAGCCGGTGCTGGACGACGGAGGTGGTGATGGGATCGATATCGGCTCGGGGTTCGGTCATCGCGGCGATCCGTTGGGACTGCGGGGAAGGGAGGGACCCGAGCTTAGGACCCCTGCTGCGGTGCGTCATCCCGTGAAAATGCGCCGTCGAGTGGATTGACGTTCGCGTCAAGATATCGGACGCTCTTCCCATGGCCGACCGTTACACCATGACCCAGCTCGTGCGCGACCTCGGGCTGACCAGCCGGGCGATCCGGTTCTACGAGCAGCAGGGGTTGATCTTTCCCGGGCGCAACGGGCGCTCCCGCGTGTTCTCCGGCAGCGACCGGACCCGGCTGATTCTGATCCAGCGCGGCCGGCGGCTCGGCTTCTCCATCGCCGAGATCCGCGAGATCCTCGATCTCTACGATCCGACCGAGGGCGAGCGGGCGCAGCTCGTCCACCTGCTGCGCAAGATCCGCGACCGCCGCGCCCAGCTCGAGGCGCAGCGCCGCGACATCGAGGCGATCGAGGCCGAGCTGGCGGCGCTGGAGAATACCTGCCTGGACCGTCTGTCGGAGGATGCGGCGTGACCGAATCTAATGACGCAGACGTCAAGAACCGGGTCGCCAACCCGGCCTATGCCGACCGGGTGCGGAGCTCCTTCGGACGCCAGGCCTTCATGCATTTCATCGGCGCCGAGATCAGCGAGGTGGCGCCGGGTGCGGTCGAGATCCGCCTTCCCTATCGCCCGGAGCTTGCGCAGCAGCACGGGTTCTTCCACGGTGGCATAGTCGGCACCCTGGCGGACAACGCCTGCGGCTATGCCAGCTTCTCGCTGGCCGCCGCCGACGCCTCGGTGCTGACGGTGGAGTACAAGCTGAACCTCATGGCGCCCGCCGCCGGCGATCTGCTGATCGCGCGCGGCCGGGTGCTGCGGCCGGGCCGGACCCTGGTGGTGGCCCAGGCCGACGTCTTCGCGGTTCGCGACGGTCGCGAGAAGCAGGTGGCGACGGCACTCGCCACCCTGATGCTGATGGCCGGCATGGCCGACGAACCGCATGCCCCGAACTCGCAGAGCCACAAGTCCCCTAGAATGGACGGAACCCCATGATCCCCAACGACTATCCGAGCCTGAACTTTGATCTCGGCGAGACCGCCGACATGATGCGCGACAGCGTGCGCAGCTTCTCGGCCGACCAGATCGCGCCGCGCGCCGCCGAGATCGACCGCGAGAACACCTTCCCCCACGACCTTTGGCGCAAGATGGGCGAGGTCGGCTTGCTCGGCGTGACCGTGGGCGAGGAATACGGCGGCGCCGGCATGGGCTACCTGGAGCACTGCGTGGCGATGGAGGAGATCAGCCGCGCCTCGGGCTCGGTGGGGCTGAGCTACGGCGCCCATTCCAATCTCTGCGTCAACCAGATCAACCTGAACGGTACCGAGGACCAGAAGCAGCGCTACCTGCCGAAACTGATCAGCGGCGAGTATGTCGGCGCCCTGGCGATGAGCGAGCCGGGGGCCGGCTCCGACGTGGTGTCGATGAAGCTGCGGGCGGAGAAGAAGGGCGACCGCTACGTCCTCAACGGCTCCAAGATGTGGATCACCAACGGCCCGACCGCCGACGTGATCGTCGTCTACGCCAAGACCGATCCGGAGAAGCACCAGCACGGCATCACCGCCTTCCTGGTCGACACCAAGGCCAAGGGGTTCTCCGTCGCCCAGAAGCTCGACAAGCTCGGCATGCGCGGCTCCGACACCGGCGAGTTGGTGTTCGACAATGTGGAGGTGCCCGAGGAGAACGTGCTTGGCAAGCTCAATGGCGGGGTGCGGGTGTTGATGAGCGGCCTGGACTACGAGCGCGCGGTGCTCGCCGCCGGGCCGACCGGGCTGATGCAGGCGGCGATGGACGTGGTCCTCCCTTACGTCCACGAGCGCGAGCAGTTCGGCCAGCCGATCGGCACCTTCCAGATCATGCAGGCCAAGATCGCCGACATGTACGTGATCATGAACGCGGCCAAATCCTACGTGTACACCGTCGCCAAGGCCTGCGACCGGGGCGAGGTCACCCGCAAGGACGCCGCCGGTGCGATCCTCTACGCGGCGGAGAAGGCGACCTGGATGGCGCTGGAGGCGATCCAGTGTCTGGGCGGCAACGGCTACACCAACGACTACCCGACCGGCCGCATCCTGCGCGACGCCAAGCTCTACGAGATCGGCGCTGGCACCAGCGAGGTCCGCCGCATGCTGATCGGCCGGGAGCTGTTCAAGGAGACGGCTTAGGAAACCAATCCACAGCCGTCATCCCGGACGGCCCCGGACCTGATCCGGGGACGGGCCGGGATCCAGCGGAGGCTTGGGAGGCATGGTCCTGACTTTCGTCAGGACGACGGGATGGTTTCTACGCCACCCCCACCGTCATCCTGACCCACGTCAGGATCAAGCCGAGGACCCCGGGCAGCAAGGTCCCGGCCCGCTCCCGGATCAATTCCGGGCGCGTCCGGGATGACGCTAGATTTTTAATTTCGACCTGATCTTCTCCGCGATCTCGCAGTAGGTCTCCTCCGCCAGCAGCGGCAGCTTCGTCTCCGGCATTGGCGGCGGGCCGCCCCAGTACCCGTCGTCCCGGTACCGCGGGATGAGTTGCCAGTGCACATGCGGCTCGACATTGCCGAAATTGGAGTAGTTGATCCGGTCGGGTCGGAACGCATCCCGCACCGCCCGGCCCAGCCGCCGCAGGTCGTCGTTCAGCGCTGCATGGACGTCGTTCGGCACCTCCAGCACATCCACGTAATGCGGCTTCAGCACCAGGATGCAGCGGCCGCGGAACGCCTGCTGGAAATGCACCACGGCGACCGAGTGCTCGAACTCCGCGATCCGGTTGGCGGCGTCGGCGCCGTTGCGGACGACATCGCAGAACAGGCAGTCGGTCATGTTTTGTTCTCCTCATGGGCGCGGGGTTATGCTAGCACCGGATGGCAGATGTTCACGATCGCTCGGCCGGAGATTTTCCGATGGCACTCGACGACACCACGCCCCGCTGCACCTGGCCGGGCGAGCATGCCGATTACATCGCCTATCACGACGACGAGTGGGGCCGGCCGGTGCGCGACGACATCCGGCTGTTCGAGAAGATCTGCCTGGAAGGGTTCCAGTCCGGTCTGTCCTGGCTGACCATCCTGCGCAAGCGCGAGGCGTTCCGCGCCGGATTCGCCGGATTCGATTTCCGCGAGGTCGCTGGGTTCGGCGAGGCGGATGTGGAACGGCTGCTGGCCGACAAGGGCATCGTGCGCCACCAGGGCAAGATCCGCTCCACCATCAACAATGCCCAGCGGGCCGTGGAACTGGCGGCGGAGGCGGGATCGCTCGCCGCTTTCATCTGGAGCTTCGAACCCACGGCCGAGGTCCGGCCCGACCGGTTCGACCGGGAGACCCTGAACAAGATCACCACCTCCGACGCCTCCACCGCCCTGTCCAAGGCGCTCAAGAAACGCGGCTGGAGCTTCGTCGGGCCGACCACGATGTATGCCTTCATGCAGTCGGTCGGCATCGTGAACGACCACCTGGACAGCTGCGCCTTCCGGGCTGCCTGCGAACGCGACCGGGCGGCCTTCGCGCGTCCCACCCTCTGAGACGGGAGACAAAACCATGATCGGCCGACGCATCTATTCCGGCGCCCCGTTCGAGGAGATGGCCGGGTACGCCCGGGCGGTGGTGGATCCGCCCTATGTCTTCGTGTCCGGCACCACCGGGTTCGACCCGGACACGCTGGAGTTTCCCGAGGACGTGGAGAGCCAGTGCGAGAACTGCTTCCGTATCATCGAGCGGGCGCTGACCCAGGCCGGCTCGCGGATGGACCATATGATCCGGGTGCGGGTCTTCGTGGCCACGCGGGAGGAGTTCGAGCGGATCAAGCCGATCATCAAGCGCCACTGCGACGCCGCGCGACCGGCCAACACGACCATCCTGGCGGAGCTGGCCGAGCCGTATATGCGGGTCGAAGTGGAGGTGACGGCGAAGCTGGAGGATAACCGCCGCTAGTCGGGGGGCGCCAACCCCGTCGCCGACGGCGGCTACCAACCCGTGGCGCCGGCGGCGGCTGCCAACCCGTCTAGCCTCCGCCCCCAAGGGCTTGTTAGGCTCCGCCGTCTAAACAGAGGGCTGACGGCATGAGCGACGGCGCAACCACCATTCCCGCCCGCAAGGGCAAGGCCGCCCGGCTGTCCGCCGGGCAGGCGATCAAGGTCATCAACACGCCGGGATCCCAGGTGGTCGATACCTGGGCTTTCGTCGAGGACGACATGACCGAGTTCATGTCGATGGAACACAGCAGGGCCTACATGAACCGGCTGACGCCGAAGACCGGCGACACCCTGGTCACCAATCACCGGCGGCCGATCCTGATGCTGGTGGAGGATACCTCCGGCGAAGTGCACGACACCTTCATCGCCGCCTGCGACCGCTGGCGCTACGAAGGCCTGGGCGTGGAGGGCTTCCACGATAGCTGCCAGGACAATCTGCACAACGCGCTGCAGGAGATCGGCCTGGAATCGGCCGAGACGCCGAGCCCGCTGAACCTGTTCATGAACATTCCCTGGGATATGGAGGGCAAGATCGACTGGAAGCCGCCGGTGAGCGAACCGGGCGGCTATGTCGTGCTGAAGGCGCTGGTCGACTGCGTCATGGTCTTCTCCTCCTGTCCCCAGGACATCATCCCGATCAACGGGATCAACTGCACCCCGCAGGATGCGCATTTCGTCGTGACCGACGGCGCCGCATTCTGAGCCTGAACGCGAGAGGGAGACATCATGCCAACAGTCCTGATCACCGGCGCGAACCGAGGGATCGGCCTCGAACTCGCCCGCCAATACGCGGCCGACGGCTGGCGGGTCATCGCGACCTGCCGCAACCCGGGCGCGGCCGACGAGCTGAACGAGATCGACGGCGACATAGACGTCTATCCGCTGGACGTGGACGACACCTCGACCCTGGACGCGCTGGTCATCAGCCTGAAGGGACAGACGATCGACGTTCTTTTCAACAATGCCGGCATCAACATCAACAAGGTGCCGTCGGTCGGCGACATCGACTACGACGCCTGGGCGAAGACCATGGAGACCAACGTCTTCGCGCCGATCCGCGTGGCCTGGGCCTTCAAGGACAACGTGCTCGACAGCTCCCGGAAGGTGATGGCCTTCACCAGCTCGCTGATGGGCTCGATCGAGCGCAACGGCGGCGGAAATGCCGTCTATCGGTCGTCCAAGACCGCACTGAACATGGCCGCCCATTGCCTGTCGCTGGAACTGGCCGACAAGGGGGTGACGGTGGCCCTGCTGCACCCGGGCCATGTGCGCACCGACATGGGCGGGCCGAACGCGCCGGTGACCGCGGTGGACAGCGCCGCCGGGATGCGCAATGTCATCGCCAACCTGACGCCGGAAGACAACGGCTGCTTCCGCAACTACGACGGCACCGCGTTCCCCTGGTAAGGAGGCGGGCCGCATCTGGGAGGACCTGACATGACCGAGGCTGATACGGCGGAGGACGAGCCTAAGGGGCCGATCGACTTCTATTTCGACTTCTCCTCGCCCTACGGCTACCTGGCCGCGCACAAGATCGACGAGATGGCCGGGCTCTACGACCGCGCGGTCGACTGGAAGCCGGTGCTGCTCGGCGTGATCTTCAAGACCACCGGCGCCCAGCCGCTGCTCGACATCCCGATCAAGGGCGTCTACGCCCGGCGCGACATGGAGCGCACGGCCCGGATGATGGGCCTGCCCTTCACCCTGCCGGAGGTCATGCCGTTCCCGTCGGTTTCGGCGGCCCGCGCCGTGTACTGGGTGAAGGACCAGGACCCGGCCAAGGCGGTGGCCCTCGTCAAGGCGCTGTATGACGAGGCCTTCGCCAAGGGCGGCGACATCCGCGACGCCGAGGCGGTGGTGCGTGTCGCCGGCGAGACCGGCATCGACCCGGCGGCCCTGTCCGCGGCGCTGGGCGAGCCGGCGGTGAAGGAGCGGCTGAAGACCGAGATCGAATCGGCGATGCAGGCCGGCGTCTGCGGCTCGCCGTTCTTCGTGGTCGATGGTGAGCCGTTCTGGGGCGCCGATCGCTTGGATCATGTCGAGCGCTGGCTCGCCACCGGAGGCTGGTAGGCCCGTGTCCGTCATCCGCTCAATCGTCGACACCCGCTCGGACGCCTTCAGGCAGAACGCCGAGCGGACCTCCGCCCTGGTGGAGGAACTGCGCGAGAAGGTTCATGCGGTGAAGCTCGGCGGTGGCGAACGGGCACGCGAGCGGCACCTGTCCCGCGGCAAGCTGCTGCCCCGCGACCGGGTGCGGTCGCTGCTCGATCCGGGCGCACCGTTCCTGGAGTTCAGCCAGCTCGCGGCCGACGGCATGTATGGCGGCGATGTCCCCGGGGCCGGCATCGTCACCGGCATCGGCCGGGTCGGCGGGCGCGAATGCGTGGTGGTCTGCAACGACGCCACGGTGAAGGGCGGCACCTATTACCCGATCACCGTGAAGAAGCACCTGCGGGCCCAGGACATCGCGCGGGAGAACAACCTGCCCTGCGTCTATCTGGTGGACAGCGGTGGGGCGAACCTGCCGAACCAGGACGAGGTGTTCCCCGACCGCGACCATTTCGGCCGCATCTTCTACAACCAGGCCCAGATGTCGGCGGAAGGCATCCCGCAGATCGCGGTGGTGATGGGAAGCTGCACCGCCGGCGGCGCCTATGTGCCGGCCATGGCCGACGAGAGCATCATCGTGAAGGGGCAGGGGACGATATTCCTCGGCGGTCCGCCCCTGGTGAAGGCGGCCACCGGCGAGGTGGTGTCGGCCGAGGATCTCGGCGGCGCCGACGTCCATTCCCGGATCTCCGGCGTGACCGACCACATGGCTCAGAACGATCCCCATGCCCTGAGCCTCGCGCGGCGGATCGTGGAGAACCTGAACCGGCGCAAGCCGGCCAATGTGGAGATGCGCGACCCGGAGCCGCCGGCCTACGACCCGGCCGAGCTCTACGGCATCATGCCGGACGACCTGCGCAAGCCGATCGAGATCCGCGAGGTGATCGCCCGCATCGTCGACGGCAGCGAGTTGGACGAGTTCAAGCCGCTCTACGGCACCTCCCTGGTCACCGGCTTCGCGCGGATCCACGGCTATCCGATCGGCATCGTCGCCAATAACGGCATCCTGTTCTCCGAATCCGCCCAGAAGGGCGCGCATTTCATCGAGCTCTGCGCCCAGCGCGGTATCCCGCTGCTGTTCCTGCAGAACATCACCGGCTTCATGGTCGGCCGGAAATACGAGGCCGGCGGCATCGCCAAGGACGGCGCCAAGCTGGTGACGGCGGTGGCGACGGCGGCCGTGCCGAAATTCACCGTGATCGTCGGCGGCTCCTTCGGCGCAGGGAACTACGGCATGTGCGGGCGGGCCTTCGGGCCGCGGATGCTCTACACGTGGCCGACCGCGCGGATCTCGGTCATGGGCGGCGAACAGGCGGCCAATGTGCTGGGCCAGGTCCGGCGCGACGGGCTGGAGGCACGGGGCGAGAGCTGGAGCGCGGAAGACGAGGAAGCCTTCAAGGCGCCGATCCGCGAGCAGTACGAGACCCAGGGCCATCCATATTATGCGACGGCCCGGTTGTGGGACGACGGCATCCTCGACCCGGCGGAGACCCGCACGGTGCTCGCCCTGTCCCTGTCGGCGGCGCTGAACCGGGAAATCGGCCAGACGAAGTTCGGCCTGTTCCGGATGTAATCCGGCGCGATCTCGCGCTCCAAGCTCGCTCCCGGCCTTGTTTGCGGCAGACCGCGATGACAAGTGTTGGCCAAAGAAGATTTCAGACAGGGACACCGCAATGCTTCGCTACGACATCAAGCGCCCGGAGACCATCCAGCTCGAGCATGACGACAGGGGGGTGGTCCGGCTCACCCTGAACCGGCCGGATATCCGCAACGCCTTCGACGACGTGCTGATCCAGGACCTGACGGAAACCCTGGAACGGCTGGCGGGCGACAGCTCCATCAAGGCGCTGGTGGTGACCGGCGCGGGGGCCGCCTTCTCGGCCGGTGCGGAGATCGGCTGGATGAAGAAGGCTGGCGGCCAGGGCGATCACGACAACTTCCAGGATGCCATGAAGCTGGCCGGCCTGATGAAGCGGCTGGACAGGATGCCGATGGCGACCATCGCCCGGGTCAACGGGGCGGCGCTGGGCGGTGGCGTCGGGCTGACGGCGACCTGCGACATGGCCGTGGCGGTCAGCGACGCGATCTTCGCCTTCAGCGAGGTCAAGCTCGGCATCATACCGGGCGCCATCAGCCCGTATTCCCTGCGGGCCATCGGCGAGCGCGCGGCGCGGCGCTATTTTCTCACCGGAGAGCGCTTCGATGCCGAGGAGGCGTTGCGCATCGGTCTGGTGCACCAGGTCGTCGCCGACGAGGCGGCGCTGGACGAGGCGGTCGACAGCCTGCTGAAGCACATCACCGGCTCCGGCCCGACGGCGGTGCGGGCCTCCAAGGACCTGATCGGTCACGTGGCCGGCAAGCCGATCGACGATCTGCTGGTGCGCGACACCGCCCAGCGGATCGCCCATCAGCGCGCCTCGCGGGAGGCGAAGGAAGGCCTCAGCGCATTCCTGGAGAAGCGCAAGCCGGAGTGGTGAAGGCTTCCGCCGCGGACCTTATTCCGTGGTCGTACCGCCCTGGATCGGTGCCGGCGCCACGTTCGGGGGCGTCGACTTCGACTTGTCGATCTCGCCGATCTTCTGCTGGAGCTCCTCGATCTTCTCCGCGAAAAGGTCGGTTTCGGTGTCCAGGTTCTCCGCCTGGAGATACTTGGCGAGGGCGTCCTCGTACTCGCCCATGGCGGCCAGACTCTCGCCCCAGCTCGCCAGGAATTCCGCGCCTTCCATATTGAGGCGCGCCGCGGTCTCGAAACGCTCCACCGCCAGCGGCATATTGCCGGCCTTGGCCAGGCCGCGGGCGAAGCTGACGAATTCCTGGCCCACGTCGCTGTCCAGGGCCAGGGCTTCTTCGTAGCGCTTCTGCGCGGCGTCCTCCTGATCCAGACGGCGCAGCACATCGCCCAGGAAGGCGGTGGCCACGGCGTCCTTGCCGCTGATCTCGTTGGCGGTCTGAAGATCTTCGAAGGCGGCGCGGGCGTCTCCGGCATTCAGGTTGGCGAGGCCGCGGATCGTGTGGCCGACGCGAATATTGGCCTGGGTGCAGATGAAGGTCGGCGCGCTGTCGCAGCCGCGCAACAGGGCGGAGGTGGTGGCGATCGTCTCCGAATAGTCTCCGACCCGCGAATCAGCGACCAGGTCGTGGGCCGCTCCCTCGAACGGGGACAGGAACGAGATCGTGTGATGGGCCAGGGTCTCGAAGAGCTGCTCGGTGCTTTGGGTGTCCAGTTTGCCGGATCGCATGGTCGGCCCGTAGAGGGCATGGTTGCCGCGGACCCGCCAAAAGGCGGTCTTGTCGCGCTGGATGACCTCCAGCTCGATTCGCGGCGGCGCCAGGCCGAAGCTTTCCTGGCCGGCGCGGATCAGCTCGGTGACGCCGAAATAGCTGGCGACCTCTTCGGCCGGCGTGACCTTTCCGGTCTTCACGACGTCGGTCTGGGATTCCGATGCGGTCTCGAGCCGGATGTCGTCGATCTGATCGATCACATGATTGACGAAGATCTTCGGCGTGTAGCCCTGGTCGGCCAGATAGGGCGGGATCGCCTCGGCCTCGATCTCCCAAAGCCCGAAATAGGCGTAGGTGCTGAGCGCCAATACCCCTGCATAGACCGAGATGCCATACGCGATGAGCGAGAAGTCCATGCGATCCCCCTTGCGATCCCGGTCGAACCGGCGCCCTGCCGGTGTCGTGTGATGTAGAACCGCAACGCTTGGGACTGGCGGCGGTTGCGACGGCTGCTCCGATTTTAGCAGATCGCGGCGGCTTTAAGAGGCTCGACAATAGCGCAGGGAGAGGCAGGACATTCCGCCATCCACCTTCGCCGCTTCGGAATTCGGCAGCGCCACGACCCGGTACCCCGCCTGGTTCAGGAGTTCCGCGGTGCGGGGGTAGCCGGCCGGGAGCAGAACCACGTCGTTGACGCGCACCGCATTGGCCGCCGCCTCTTCGCTCTCGGCCACGTGGATCAGGCGGTAGCCGTCCAGATGGCCGCCGGCGGCGAGGCGCCGCGTGGTCAGGATCGTTTCGCCGTCCAGCAACCCGCAATCGGTCTTGAAGTGCAGCACCTCGGGCGGGGTGGCGAGTTCGCGCACGGTGTAGCCCCAGGCGCGTACCACCTCCCGCAATGCCTCGATCCCGGCGCCGTTGGTCCGCGCCGACCGGCCGACCAGGATCTCCCGGTCGGTCACCAGCACGTCGCCGCCCTCGATCCGTCCATGCCCGTGGTCGCCCAGCGAAGGCAGGTGGCGCACCTCGTCGAACGCCTCGCGCAGCGCAGGCTCGATCATCACCGCCTCGCCGAGCCGGGTCGGGGCGCCCGGCCGCATCACCACGGCCCCCTCGGGGAGACACAGGGCGGCGTCCTCCACGAACACGCTGTCCGGAAACTCCTGCAGCGGACCCAGAACCGTCGTCGCCAGCCCCGCCGCCTCCAGCGCGTCGCGATAGGCGGCGTGCTGCGCCCGGAACAACGCCACATCCGGCGCACCGGTATCCACCGCGCGCAAACCGTCGACGATGCTGTCGGCGGGTTCCCGCAGGAGGGCATGGGTGAAGCGGAAGGAGCGTCCGGGCGTGGGCATGGGGCGACTCGCGGTCGGAATGGGGTGATCTCATATGTCCGAGTCGGGCCGCCTTCGTCCACTACCCCGTGCGGAATCGGCCGGGATCGCCGCCGCGGCGACCAGTCCGATCGCCCCTCCCATAGTGCCCTTTGAATTCCCGGCTCCGCCTTCCTATGCTCAGCGTCCCGTGACGCCTGGGACCTGAGCCGATGTTCTCCAGCCTGCTGATCGCCAACCGCGGCGAAATCGCTGTGCGGATCGCCCGCACCGCCCGCGCCATGGGCCTGCGCACGATCGCCGTCTTCTCCGATGCGGATCGGGACGCCCCCCATGTACGCGCCTGCGACGAGGCCTGGCCGATCGGCCAGGCGCCCGCGGCCGAGAGCTATCTGGTCGCCGAGCGCATCCTGGAGGTGGCCCGCCGCGCCGGCGCCGAGGCGATCCATCCGGGCTACGGGTTCCTGTCGGAGAATGCCGGCTTCGCGGAAGCCTGTGCCGCGGCCGGCATCGCCTTCGTCGGCCCACCGGCCGGCGCGATCGAGGCCATGGGCTCCAAGGCCGGAGCCAAGGCGCTGATGGAGAAGGCGGGGGTGCCGCTGGTCCCCGGCTATCATGGCGACGACCAGTCCGTTGAGCGCCTGTCCGCGGCGGCCAGGGACATCGGCTTCCCCGTGCTGCTCAAGGCGTCGGCCGGCGGCGGCGGCAAGGGGATGCGGGTCGTGCGCGGCGCCGACGAGCTGAAAGCCGCCATCGAAGGCGCCCAGCGCGAGGGCAAGGCGTCCTTCGGCGACGACCGGCTGATCGTGGAGAAGTACCTGGAACGGCCGCGGCACGTGGAGGTCCAGGTCTTCGCCGACAGCCACGGCAACACCGTTCACCTGTTCGAGCGCGACTGCTCGGCCCAGCGCCGTCACCAGAAAATCCTGGAGGAGGCCCCGGCCCCCGATCTCGATCCGGACCTGCGCCGGGAGATGGGGGCGGCGGCCGTCGCCGCGGCCGAGGCGGTCGGCTATGTCGGCGCCGGCACGGTCGAGTTCATCATGGACTCATCCGGGTCGTTCCATTTCATGGAGATGAACACCCGCCTGCAGGTCGAGCATCCGGTGACCGAGCTGATCACCGGTCTGGACCTCGTCGCCCTGCAGCTCCGGGTCGCCGCCGGCGAGGCGCTGCCCTTCGGCCAGGACGACCTGAGCATCACCGGCCATGCGGTGGAGGTCCGGCTCTATGCCGAGGATCCGGCGCGGGACTTCATGCCCCAGACCGGCCGGCTGGTGCATCTGCGGTTCCCCGAGGGCGAGGGGGTCCGGGTCGATTCCGGTGTCGAGCAGGGCGGGGTGGTGAGCGTCCATTACGACCCGATGATCGCCAAGGTCATCGCCCACGGGTCCGACCGCCGCCAGGCCCTGGCCCGACTCGCCGCCGCCCTGGGCCGCTGCGAGGTGGTCGGGGTGACCACCAACCGAGATTTCCTGAAGACCCTGGTCGAGCATCCCGAGGTGGTGGCCGGACCGATCGATACCGGCTTCGTCGGCCGCGAGATCGACAGCCTTGCGCCGCCCCCTCCGGCTGCGCCCGACGGGGTGCTGGCCCTGGCCGGGCTGGCCGAGATGCGGACCCTGGCCGCTGCGGCCTCGGCCCGGGCGGCGGCGACCGGCGATCCGCAGTCGCCCTGGGCCCGGGCCGATGCCTGGCGCCTGAACGACCGAGCCCACCACACCCTGCGTTTCCGCCAGGGCGAGGATGAGGTGGCGGTGGACATGCATGCCGACAGGGTCGGCTGGCGCGCCGATATCGCGGGCCGGTCGGTCTCGATCGCGGCGGACGACGGCCCGGACGGCGCCCTGCTGGCCACCATCGACGGGGTGCGCCGGCCGGTGCGGGTCGTCGCCGACCGGGACCGCCGGACGGTTCTGGCCGAGGGACGTTCCTGGACGATGGTTCTGGTCGACCCGCTGGCCGGCATCGACGACGCGGCGGAAGCCGGCGGGCGGCTGGTCGCACCGATGCCGGCCAAGGTGGTCTCCGTCGCCGTGTCCGAGGGCAATGCGGTGAAGAAGGGAACCACGCTCATCGTCCTGGAGGCGATGAAGATGGAGCACACCATCTCCGCTCCGGCCGACGGAACGGTCGCCGGCCTGCCCGTCGCCGCCGGCGATCTGGTGGAGGAGGGGGCCGATCTGGTGGTCTTCGAGGCCGACGGCGACAAACCGGAGAAAGGCGCGTGACCGCCTCGCTCCGCCACACCGTCACAATCGTCATCCTGGCGGCGATCTCCTGCACCCTGTGGTTCATGCCGGTGCCCGAGGGGGCGTCGCCGGAGATCATGCGCGCCGCCGCCCTGGTGGTGCTGGCGATCGGCGCCTGGGCCTCGGTGCTGCTGCCCGAGCATCTGGTGGCCGTGGCGTTCTTCCTCGCCGCCATGATCCTGCACGTCTCCAGCCCGCCGGTGATCTTCTCCGGATTCGCCAGCCCGGCCTTCTGGCTGGTGTTCGGCGGGCTGATCATCGGTGCCGCGGTCGACCGCACGGGGCTCGGCGGGCGCATCGCCCGCACCCTGGTGCGGCGCTTTACCGGCGGTTATCTGGCGACGGTGGCCGGCGTGGTCACGGTCTGTCTGGCCCTCGGTTTCCTGATGCCGTCGACCATGGGGCGGCTGGTGCTGCTGCTGCCGATCGTGCTCGCCCTGGCCGACCGGCTCGGCTACCTGGCCGGATCGCGGGGGCGCACCGGACTGGTGATCGCCACCGGCTTCGGCTCCTATCTCGGTCCCGTGGCCATCCTGCCGGCCAATGTGCCGAACAACGTGCTGCTCGGCGCCGCCCAGACCTTCCACGGCATCCAGATCCAGTATTTCGACTGGCTGCTGATCCACTTCCCGGTGCTCGGCCTGCTGAAATCGATCCTGCTGGTCCTGGTGGTCTGGCGCCTGTTCAACGACACGCCGATCCGCGGCGAAGAGGCGGCGGAGGAAGCGTCGGAGCCGTCCTACTGGAGCCGCGACGAGCAGCGGCTGGCCCTGCTGCTGGCCGCTGCCCTGGCCCTGTGGGCGACCGACGCGGTGCACGGCGTCTCACCCGCCTGGATCAGTCTGGCGGCCGGCCTGATCTGTCTGCTGCCGGTGGTCGGGCTCGTGCCGCCCCAGACCTTCCGCGACAAGGTGCCGATCAACCCGCTGATCTACGTGGCC
>NZ_KE384093.1:1312775-2301427 GCF_000423805.1 Thalassobaculum salexigens DSM 19539 | reverse complement strand
CGAACGCCATCCTGGCTTGGCAAGAAGAGCGCGGTGTCGAGTGGCATTACATCGCGCCCGGCAAACCGATGCAGAACGGCCTGGTCGAAAGCTTCAACGGACGGCTGCGCGACGAGTGCCTGAACGAGCACCTGTTCTCCAGCCTGCGCCATGCCCGCCAGTTGATCGGCGCCTGGCGCGACGACTACAACCAACACCGCCCCCACACGAGCCTCGGCGGGCTCACACCGTGGGAATACCGCAACCGGTCAATCGAGGACCAAAACCGGAACAGAACTAACTTCTGAACGAGGACATATCGGGGAGCAGGTCAATGTCGACCTGCAGAATCTGCGCCTCGAACATTGGACGCTCGACTGGAGTTGGCCCTGGATCGGCTTCTCAAAGGATCCCGACAACGATATCCCCGCGCTTCGGCGCCTCAAGGAACTGGCCGAGGCGAACCGGCATCACGACGCGGCAATGCGGTTCTTCGGAGACGAGCGACGGGCCATGCGCTGGCACCCCCGACATCTGGGGAAAGCAGCCTCATGGCTTGAGTGGATCTACGACGGGTTGTCCCGGTACGGCCAGTCTGTCGCTCGTCCGATTGTTGGTCTGTTCGTTAGCACACTAGTCTTCGCCCGGATTCTCTTCGACCTGGCGACCCAGGCGCCCAAGCAGGGCGTTTGGATGTTCGGTGAGGCGCTCTCCGCATCGATCGCCAATACTCTGCCCTTCATTCCATCGGTGCGGGCGGTTCGTATAGACGCGCTCGACACACTGTTTGGGCAGGATCCCAGCTTCTGGGTCGATATCATGAACATCGGCCAAGGCGCTGTCAGCTTCGTGTTCCTGTTCCTGATCGGCCTTGGACTCAGGAATAGGTTTCGGCTGTGAGGACACTGTGATGCCAGGGGCGCTGAGTCTAACGAGGGAGGGCGCCCCGGGTCAGTCGATCCGGTCCGGCAGGCCGCGGCCGTTGTTCCACCAGCGGTTAGGGTTGTCGCTGGTCGGGTCGTAGGCGGCCCGGCTGGCCCAGTCTTCGCGCAGGAAGATCACCGGCTCCTCGTAGTGATGGGCGTAGATGATCGCGTCCATCACCTGCTCCAGCGCCTGCAGATCCCGCTCGAGGGAAATCTTCAGCTCGACCATCGGATAGGTCTCGGTCGACCCGGCCTCGAAGCCGTCCACATGGGTCGTCGTGGTCGAGCCCGGTTCCGGCTGGGCGGTCTCCTTGCCGACCGCGGAGATACTGGCATTGCGCTGATACCGCCCGAAGCTGAGCGGGTGGACCTTCATGACCGCGTCCAGGATCCGGTCGGTATCCTCGGCCAGCGTCTGGATTTCCAGCGTCCAGACCGGCACGAAGCGGCCGGACTTCGCCTTGTAGGCGGACAGGTACGTCATGGCGCGCATCTCCAATTGTTCTTGTTATGTTCTATGCGTTGGGATGCGAGGGGTCAACGGGGCGGTGCGTGCGAACCGACCGGCGATGGATAGGGGCGTGTCGTTCAGCCCAGCGCCCGCTCCAGGTCGGCGATGATGTCCTCGGCCGTCTCCAGGCCGATGGAGAGCCGGATCACGTCGTCGCCGGCCCCCGCCGCCGTCCGCTGCTCCTCGGTGAGCTGGCGGTGGGTGGTGCTGGCCGGGTGCAGGATCAGCGAGCGGGTGTCGCCGATATTGGCCAGGTGCGACAGCAGGCGGCAGCGCTCCACCACGGCCATGCCGGCCTCGTAGCCGCCTTTGACCCCGAAGGTGAACACCGAGCCGGCCCCCTTGAGCAGGTAGCGTTCGGCCAACTGCTTGTACTTGTTGCCTTCCAAGCCCGCGTAGCTGACCCAGGCGACCTTGTCGTGCGCCTCCAGCCATTCCGCCACCGTCTGGGCGTTGGCGACGTGGCGCTCCATGCGCAGGGCCAGGGTCTCGATGCCGGTGATGGTCAGGTAGGCGTTCATCGGCGCCATGGTGGGCCCCAGGTCGCGCAGGCCGACCGCGTGGCCGTAGGTGGTGAAGGCGAGGTCGCCGAATGTCTCGTAGAAGGTCAGGCCGTGATAGGCCGGCTCCGGCTGGGACAGGGACGGGAACTTGTCGTTCTGCGACCAGTCGAAGGTGCCGCTGTCGACCACCGCCCCGCCCATGGCGTTGCCGTGGCCGGACAGGAATTTGGTGGTCGAGTGTACGATCAGGTCGGCCCCATGCTCGAACGGCCGGCACAGGTAGGGGGTGGCCATCGTGTTGTCGATGATGAGCGGCACCCCGGCGTCCTTGGCGATGCGGGACAGGGCGGCGATGTCGGTGATCACGCCGCCCGGATTGGCCAGGCTCTCCGCGAAGATCGCCTTGCACTTGTCCTGCATGGCGGCGGCGCGGACCGCCTCCAGATCCTCGGCATCGACGAAGTCGCAATGCCAGTCGAACTTCTGGAAGGTGCGGCCGAACTGGGTGATCGAGCCGCCATAGAGCCGGCGCGAGGCGACGAACCGGTCGCCCGGGCTCATCAGCGCGAACAGCGCCAGCATCTGGGCCGCATGGCCCGAGGCGGTGCAAGTGGTGCCGCGCCCGCCTTCCAAGGCGGCAATCCGCTCCTCCAGCACCGCGACGGTCGGATTGGACAGGCGCGAATAGATGTTGCCGAAGGTCTGCAGGTTGAACAGCGAGGCGGCGTGGTCGGCGTCGTCGAACACATAGGCGGTGGTCTGGTAGATCGGCGTGCCACGGGCGCCCGTTGCCGGGTCCGGCGAGGCGCCGGAATGCACCGCCATGGTCTCGAAGCCCTTGGGAATGAAGCCGTCGCCCACGTCGCTCTGCTTCGACACCTTGTCGGAGCGGCCGGGCATGCGGCGCTTGGAGGAGACGACCCGGCTGTTGAACCCGTGCCAGCCGAGCTCGCCGAACAGGCGGGAGAACTCGATCTTCGGGCAGCGGTCCATGATGACGGTGAGACCGGCGGCCTCGGCCCGGTCGGCGGCCTCGTCGTTGCGCACGCCAAGCTGCATCCACACGACCTTCGCCCCGTGCTCGATGGCGGCATCGGAGATCGGTCCGGCGGCGGTGGAATTGCGGAACACGTCGACCATGTCGACCGTTTCCGGCAGGTCTGACAGCTCGGCATAGGCCTTCTCGCCGAGGATCTCGCCGCCCGCACCCGCGACCTTCGGGTTCACCGGATAGACCTTGTAGCCCTTCTGCTGCAGGTACTTCATGGCGAAGTAGGAGGGGCGGTTCCAGTTGTCCGACGCGCCGACCATGGCGATGGTCTTCACGTCGCGCAGGATGTCGCGGATCACGTCGTCGTCGTAGACGAGTCCGCCATTGGCATCGGTCGCGCGCTTCGGGTCGATTTCGGCCATGGGTTTATTCTCCCTTCCAGACGGGGGCGCGCTTTTCGATGAAGGCGTCGATGCCTTCCCGGGCGTCGTGGGCCAGCATGTTGCGGGTCATCACCGCGCTGGCATAGGCGTAGGCCTCGTCCATCGGCAGCTCAAGCTGACGATAGAACGCTTCCTTGCCGATCGTGAGGGTCAGCGGGGATTTGGATGTGATCTTGGCGGCGAGCGCATCCACCGCGGAATCAAGATCCTCGGCCGGGACCACCTTGTTCAGCAGACCGGCGGCCTCGGCGGTGGCGGCGTCCAGCGGTTCGCCGGTGACCAGCATCTCCATCATCTTCTTGCGGCCGACATTGCGGCTGATCGCGACCATCGGGGTCGAGCAGAACAGGCCGATATTGACGCCCGGCGTGGCGAACTTCGCGGTGTCGGCGGCGACGGCCAGGTCGCAGGCGGCGACGAGCTGGCAACCGGCCGCCGTCGCCATGGCGTGCACCTTGGCGATGACGATCTGCGGCAGGCGGTTGATTGCCATCATCAGGTCGGAGCACTGATCGAACAGCGCTTTGAAGAACGGTTCGCCCTCGTTCTCGCGCACTTCCTTCAGGTCGTGGCCGGCGCAGAAGGCCGGGCCGGCGGCGGCCAACACCACCACCTTGACCGTGCGGTCTGCCGCGATCGCCGCCAGCTCGCGCTGCAGCTCGGCCATCAGCGCCCGCGACAGGGCGTTGCGCTGCTTCGGCCGGTTCAGGGTCAGGGTGGCGACACCGTCGATGTCCTCGCGGACCAGGATGGGCAGGGCGTCGGTATCCGGCGTCTCAGCCTGGGGCAGGGCCATGGCTGTCTCCCTCGGTTTCTTGATTGGTGGTCACAATGCGCTCTCGCAGAAGGATTTCAAGATCTGTTGGGCAGCCTAGTGGGTCCAGGTCGCGCAAGAAACAACCGTGAGATTAGTCACGGACTTTTCCATAAATTTCGCGGACAAATAACAAAACCAACTAAAGACCGGGGGCGGTTATGTTGCGGATTTTGAGGCTGTTGTGGATAGGCTTCATAGCGTCAGGGATTTTCCTTGCAGATTGCCGGAATAACGCAGTGCTAGCACAAGGAGATCCGCCGTCGCCCGCTTCGCTTTCTATGGAAACTGCGGTGGCGCCCGAACCCGCTGCCGCGCTACCGGCAAATACTTCGGCACCTGCATTAATCGTGAATCAGTCACGCGAGAGCTGGAAAATTCGTTTTGAAAGAATTGTTTCGAAGAAACCGCCTACAGATAACGTAGATCAAAAGATTGAAGTTTTTAAAGGGGATGTAAACGCGATATTTCGCTGGATTCGGAGGGAGCGTGATACGTATTTCACGTTACGTAAAAATCAGGAGATTACGCTTCGTGAAATAAAGGATTTATCGGAGAAGAGAGAAAGTGATATTGACAAGAGTTTGAATAGAATTGAATTATTAAAGAGTCGTATAGGTGATTTACAAGGTAGAAAAGATCTTGATCGTCTACAGAGGCTGATTTCGGATGGACGTAAATCAGGGATTCAACGAAGCAGAGTTGAGCAGGATATTATAAGAATAGAAAAGCTATTGAGCGCATATAATCTATCACCAGAAGAAATAAAAGAAAATAACTTAAAATTACAAGAACTTAGGGATGAGTTAGAGTATATAAATTATGATACCCAGGATATTAAAGCAGAAATTGAATATGTAGAGGCAAGTTTAAAAGATAGAGCAGATGAAAAAGAAAGATTAGAAAAAGAGCAAAAAATTATTTTTGCAGAAATAAATGATATTAGGGATGATTTCAATTTATTGAATCAATATCATTTAACGCTAAGCGATAATTCCATTGTGACCGACGACTATCTTGAGCAAATTGACGATCATGCGGCGCTTATACTTCTTCCAGAGTCAGAGAAAAACGAATTTAAAATGATAATGTCCGCGACATTTGCTGGATTGGTACTTTCAGTCATTGTTGGGTTTTTTGTTGTATCTTATAAAGATGAATATGTGAGAAAATCGATATTTTCTAATCAATCTGGTATTCAATTCATTACGCTATTTTCTCTTGTTATTGCGATTATTTTATTTGGGATACTAGGAGTATTGGGGGACAAAGAGCTTGCGGCTCTTCTTGGTGGATTGTCTGGATACATTCTCGGCAAGGTCGGCGACGGTATCGGTCGGTCAAGGCCACCCGCTCAAGCCGTTGATCAGCAACCGAAGGGACCCGATCCGGTTGTACCAGGCTAGCTTGGGTGATGGTCAGAAGCGGTGCCGCCTGCTTCTAGCGCACGTCCAGCAGCAGCAGCACGCCGGCGACCGAGAGGACCGACAGGCCGGTGGAGATCAGGATTGCCGTGGTCGACTGGGCGACGGCCGACTGGTAGCGCTGGGCCATCAGATAGACGTTGATCCCGACCGGCAGCGAGGCCAGCAGCACCGCCACGTCGCGCCACAGGGTCTCCACTCGGAACACGTGGGTCGCCAGCGCCCAGACCAGCAGCGGGTGCAGCGCCAGTTTCAGCACGGTGCCGACCGCCGCCTGCTGAACTGCCCCGGCGATCCGGTAGGCGGCGATGGAGGCGCCCATGGCGAAGACGGCACAGGGCAGGGCGGCGCGGCCGAGCGTGCTGGTCAGGGTGTCGATGAAGCCGGGCAGCTTGAAGCCCAGCAGGTTGACCAGCACCCCGAGCAGCAGGGCGATGATGATCGGGTTGGTGATCAGCCCCTTGGCCACGTTGACCGGCAGCCGCCGCATCTCCTGGCGGGCGCCGATGCCGACCTCGGCCTGGATGGTGACGACCGAGAGAAGCTGCCAGGAATGGAAGGCGATGATCAGGAACAGCGGCAGGGTCGCCACGTCGCCGAAGGTGGTCAGCACCAGCGGCACGCCGAGCATGACCGTGTTGGAGAAGGCGCCGGTCATCCCGGCGATGGCCGGCGCCGCGCCGGAGCCCTTGAAGGCATACCGGTTCAGCAGCGATCCGACGATCCAGGCGATATAGCCGCCGCCGAAATAGGAGATGAGAAACCCCCACTGGATCGTCGCCGGCAGCTCCGTCGTCGCCATGGTGCGGAACAGCATCGCCGGTATCGCGTAGTCGAACACGAAGCGCGACAGGCCCTTGGTGGCGTCGTGCGGGAACAGGCCGGTGCGTGCGGCCCCGTAGCCCAGCGCCACGATACCGAACACCGGCACGATGATCTCGAGAAGGATCTCCATGAAGACGGGCTTAAGGGGCGCGGACCGACGGCGCCAGATGCTAATCTCGCGTTGACGGCGTTTTGCGCCGCGCGCTACCGCTGAAGCAGAGCGTGATCCATAAGAATAAATCTTCCGGGAGGACGACCATGCCGCATCTTGAGATCGCCGACGGCGAGAGCCTGTATTTCGAGCACACCGCACCGAGCGATCCCGCCGGCAAGACCTTCGTCTTCGTCAACGCCCTGACCGGCAGCTACACCATGTGGGAGGCCTCGATCGCGCCGGCCCTGCGTGAGGCCGGCCACGGTACACTGGTCTACAATTTCCGCGGCCAGGCGGAGAGCCGCACGGCGCCGACGACGAAACCGACCCCGACCCAGATCGTCGACGACCTCGACCGGCTCTGCGCCGAGGTGCGGCCGGCGCGTCCGGTGCTGGTGGGCCTGTCCATCGGCGGGCTGTTCGCCGCCCAGGCCTATGCCAGGGGCCTCCGGGCCGACGGGATCGTGCTGATCAACACCCTGCGCAAGCCGACCGAGCGGCTGGAGTGGATCAACACCGCCATGGCCCACGGGGTCGCGGCCGGCGGCTTCCGGCTGATCATGGAGCTGAACCTGCCGATGCTGGTGAACCCGGACCAGCTCGCCAAGATGCGCGCCGACGTGCAGACCGGGGCGCCCTACACGCCGATCGATCCGGCGGATGGCGGTTACCGGCTGATGGTCGAGTCGGTGGCGACCGACTGGAACTTCCCGTGGGAGACGCTCGACATTCCGGCGCAGATCATGGTCGGCTTGCACGATCGGGTATTCTACGTTGCGGATGACGTGGAAGAGCTCGCGGCGCGGATCCCGACCACCTCGCGGGTCGTGTTCCCGGATGCGGGCCATCTGATTCCGATCGAGCGGCCGGGCGCCTTCACCGAGGCGTTGCTGGATTTCGCGAAGACGGTATGAGAGGGGAGACCGCCGTGGCCTGGAAGCCGGCGCTGGTAATTTTCGACTGCGACGGCGTCCTGGTGGACAGCGAGCCGATCGCCACCCGCATCATCGCCGCCGCCCTGACCAAGGCGGGGCTGGAGATGAGCGGGGAGGCGGCCCTGCACCAGTATCTCGGCGGCAAACTCACCCGCATCAAGATCAAGGTTGAGGAGGATCTCGGCATCGAGCTGGGGGACGGCTGGGTCGAGGCGATCTACGAGAAGCAGTTCGCCGCCTTCCGCGCCGAGCTGCAGCCGATCCCGGGCATCGTCGACGCGCTCGACGCCCTCGACCTGGCGGGCATCCAGTACTGTGTCGGATCCAACGGGCCGCTGTACAAGATGGACGTGTCCCTGGCGGTCACCGGCCTGCACGAGCGGCTGGAGCACCGGATCTTCTCGGCCGACATGGTGCCGGAACCGAAGCCGGCGCCGGACCTGTTCCTGCATGCCGCCGCCAATTTCGACGTGCCGCCGGGCGACGTGGCGGTGGTGGAGGACAGCCCACCCGGCGTGCGCGCCGGGGTGGCGGCCGGGATGCGGGTCTTCGGCTATGGAAAGGATTCCGGCGTCGACCGGCTGAAGGAAGCCGGGGCCCAGGTGACATTCGAGAACATGGCCGACCTGCCAAAACTGCTGGGCGTCGGCGGTTGAGCGGCGGACCCGGCCGAGAGAAGACCGGCCGGGCCCTTTCTGATCCTACTTCTTCGGCACGAACGAGCCGTGGCCGGCGCGCCAGATGTCGGGGCGGCAGCGCACGTACTGCGGCGGATACTCGATCTTGACGTCCAGCGCCTGGGCGGCGTGCCAGGCCCAGCGCGGATCGTCCATCGCCCCGCGGGCGACGGCGACCATGTCGGCCTTGCCGGTGGCGACGATCTCCTCGGCCTGGGTCGCGTCGGTGATCATGCCGACCGCCATCACCGCGATGCCGACCTCTTCCTTCACCTTCTCCGCGAAGGGCACCTGATAGCCCGGGCCGACACTGATCTTCTGTCCCGGATCGTTGCCGCCGGAGCTGACATCGACGAAGTCGCAGCCGGCATCCTTCAGCGCCTTGCAGACTTCCACGGTTTCCTCGACGGTCAGACCGCCCTCGACCCAGTCGGTCGCCGACAGGCGCATGCCCATGGCCTTGCCCTCCGGCCAGACCGCGCGGCAGGCCTTGAACACCTCCAGCGGGAAGCGCATCCGACCCTCGATCGAGCCGCCGTAGCCGTCGTTGCGGGTGTTGGACAGAGGCGACAGGAACTGGTGCAGCAGGTAGCCGTGGGCGCCGTGGACCTCGGCGACCTCGAAGCCGACCCGGTCGGCCCGCTTGGTGCTCTCCACGAACTGCTGCTTGACCCTCTCCAGCCCGTCGGCGTCGAGCGCCTTCGGCGCCGGCCAGTCGCCGTAGCCGCGATCGGACGGGCCGAGGGTCTGCCACGGATTCTCGTCCGGCTGCAGCGGACCGCCGCCGTTCAGCGGGATGCGGTTGGAGGCCTTGCGGCCGGCATGGGCGATCTGGATACCCATCACCGAGGTGCCGTACTGATAGCAGAAGTCGACGACCCGCTTCAGAGTCTGCTCGTTCTCGTCCGACCACAGGCCGAGACAGCCCGGGGTGATGCGCCCTTCCGGCGACACATGGGTCGCCTCGGTGAAGACGAGGCCGCCCGCGCCCATGGCGAACTGGCCGAGATGCATGAGGTGCCAGTCGTTGGCGCTGCCATCTTCGGAAACGTACTGGCACATCGGTGCCACCACGATACGGTTCGGCAGAGTGACGTCGCGCATCGAGATCGGCGAAAACAGTTGGCTCATGGGGTCCCCTCTGGTTGTCCTGTCGGGCAGGCCGGGGGACGGTAGCGGGTCGCGCCAGGGGGAGGAAGTGCCATGACGGCAAAAGTGTCTGTCGCCGAAATGAACCAGATTCTGCAGGAGGACCTGTCCTTCATGGGGAATCTGGGGGCCCGGTTCGAGGAGATGACCGACGGCTACGTGGTCGCCCGGCTGCCGTATTCGGACCTGCTGCTGCGGCCCGGCGGAACGATCAACGGGCCGGCGATGATGGGGCTGGCCGACGCGGTGCTCTACGCCGTGGTGCTGTCGCGCATCGGCATGGTGAAGCTGGCGGTGACCACCAGCCTGACCGCGAACTTCCTGCGCCGTCCCAAGCCGGGCGACCTGATGGCGGTCGGCAAGCTGATCAAATGCGGCCAGCGCCTCGCATATGGCGAGGTGCTTCTCCATATAGACGGTAGGGACGACGATCCGGTCTGCCACGTGACCGGCACCTATTCGATCCCGCCGAAGGAAGACCGGCCCAACGGTTAAGGAGAGTGCTGCAATGAGCCATCCGATCACCCTTGCGAGGGGCGCGGTCAGTGCCGTGGTCGAGCCGGCCTTCGGCGGGCGCATCACCGCTTTCCGCCACGGCGACACCGACATCCTCGCGCCGATCCCGGCCGACGGGTCGCGCGATCTGGCGTCGCCCGCCTCCTGCGGCTGCTTTCCGCTGGTGCCCTGGTCGAACCGGATCCGAGACGCTCGGCTCCATGTGGAGGGCGAGACGGTCGACCTGGCGCCGACCGAGCTGCCGGCCGGCCACGCGATCCACGGCCACGGCCTGCGCCGGATCTGGGAGGCGGAGAGCAACGGTACCACCCTGCGCATGCACTACGCCCACGAGGCGGGGGTCGGCGGCTGGCCCTGGCCCTACCGCGCCGCCCAGGTGATCGAACTCGACGAGGACGGCATGACCGTCACCCTGTCCGTGCTCAACAGCGGCGAGGGGGCGATGCCGGTCGGCCTGGGCTTCCATCCCTATTTTCCGCAGACCGCGGGTACCCGGCTAACCCTGCCGGTCGCCACGTCCTGGCCGCCGACCGAGGCCGAGAAGTTCCCGGTCGCCGGCGGCCAGCCGGTGCCGCCCGAGCTCGACCGGCGGGAGGAGGGACCGGTGCCGATGGGCCTCGACCAGGGCTTCGGCGGCTGGGAGAAGACCGCCCGGATCGCCTGGCCGGAGCGTGGCGTGGCGCTGACCATGACCGGCGAGGGGCCGCTGGACCATGTGATCGTCTACACCCCGACCCATGGGAAGTATTTCTGCGTGGAGCCGGTCACCCACGCCATCGACGCGGCCAATCTGACGGAAACCCAAGGCGTTGCGGATACCGGCCATGCCATTCTGCCGGCCGGCGCGGAGTTTTCGGTATCTCTGAGGTTTACTGTTGAGGTAATATAATACCGCAATCGCAACGCCCCTGAAAAAACGACGTTTTTCCGCTTGATTCCCGACCGTTCGCGCGGCATAAGGCGGCCTCCGTCGGAGGCGGGTTGTTTTCCGTGCCGACTCCAGATTTCCAGGAACCTGGCTGTGCACTGCGGTGCAGGGCCGATCGAGCGAGGGGACCGTCATGCGGACCTATTCGGCAAAGCCGAGCGAGATCGAGAAGAAGTGGGTTGTGGTCGACGCCGAAGGGCTCGTCCTCGGCCGGCTCGCTTCGGTCATCGCGAACTACCTGCGCGGCAAGCACAAGCCGACCTTCACCCCGCATATGGACTGCGGTGACAACGTCATCGTCGTCAATGCCGAGAAGGTCAAGCTGACCGGCAACAAGATGATCCAGAAGCAGTACTACTGGCACACCGGCCATCCGGGCGGCATCAAGTCCCGCCGGGTCGACCAGGTGCTGGGCGGCGCGCATCCCGAGCGCGTGATCACCAAGGCGGTGCAGCGGATGATCGCCCGCGGCCCGCTCGGCCGTCAGCAGATGTCCAACCTGCGGGTCTATGCCGGTGCGGAGCATCCGCATGAGGCGCAGCAGCCCCAGGTGCTGGACGTTGCGGCCATGAACCCGAAGAACGCGAGGTAAGCGATGTCGATGGAAACCGAGACCACGTCGACGGATGAGGCCCAGGGCCTCGACAAGCTCGCCGAGCTGCAGGCCGAGACCACGGTCGCGCCGGCGGAGCCGGTGGTCGACAAGTTCGGCCGCTCCTACGCGACCGGCCGTCGTAAGAACGCCATCGCCCGTGTCTGGATCAAGCGCGGCCAGGGCGTCATCACCGTCAACGGCAAGCCGTCGGCCGAGTATTTCGCCCGTCCGGTGCTGCAGATGATCATCGATCAGCCGTTCGAGGCGGCCGAGCGGACCGCTCAGTTCGACGTGTTCTGCACGGTCACCGGCGGCGGCCTGTCCGGCCAGGCCGGTGCGGTGCGCCACGGCATCTCCCAGGCCCTGACCCTGTTCGAGCCGGGCCTGCGCCCGACCCTGAAGAAGGGCGGCTTCCTGACCCGCGACCCGCGCATGGTCGAGCGTAAGAAGTACGGCAAGGCCAAGGCCCGCCGCAGCTTCCAGTTCTCCAAGCGCTAAGGCGGTCCGGAGCCGGGGCGGTGGCCCCGGACAAACGAAGATTTTGGAAAAGCGCTGTCTTCGGGCAGCGCTTTTTCGCTTTCTGGTGCATCATCCCGGCGCCGATCCCACGCAGCGATCTTCGGGCGGGGCGGTGACCACCGGCTGACACGGAGACTTCGCGGTGCTGGACCTCAGGGTCGTTGCCCACATCCTGGGATGGGTGATGATTTCCGTCGCGGTGACGCTGCTGCTGCCCGCGGGCCTCGACTGGGTGCGGGCGGATGCCGACTGGCCGGCCTTCGTGGTGGCCGCCGTGATCTCCGCCCTGTTCGGGGCGCTGATGATCCTGGCCAACACCATGCCGGAGCGCCCGGATCTGAGCCTGCGCCAGGCCTTCGTGCTGATCGCCTCGGGCTGGCTCACCGTCTGCGTGTTCGGCTCGATCCCGTTCATGGCCTACGGGCTGTCGGTCACCGACGCGGTGTTCGAGACCATGTCGGGGATCACCACCACCGGATCGACCGTGCTGACCGGCCTCGACGCCATGCCCGAGGGCATCCTGCTGTGGCGCGCCCTGCTGCACTGGATCGGCGGCATCGGCATCATCGCCATCGCCGTGATGATCCTGCCGTATCTGCGGGTCGGCGGCATGCAGATCTACAAGATGGAGACCTCGGTCCACGAGGGCGAGGCGGCGTCCTTCACCAGCCGCATCCTGCTGCGCCTGTCGGTGGTCTATATTGGCCTGACGATCCTTTGCTTCGCGGTGTATTGGGTTCTCGGCATGGGCTTCTTCGATGCCGTCACCCATTCCATGGCGACGATCTCCACCGGCGGTTACTCGACCCACGACTCGTCGTTCGGGCATTTCGAGTCGCTCTGGCTGCACTGGGCGGCGATCGTGTTCATGATCTGCGGGGCGATCCCGTTCATCCTGTTCGTACGCGCGACCCAGGGAAACCTGCGCGGCCTGGTCAAGGACGAGCAGGTGCGCGGCTTTCTCGGTTTCCTGGCGGTGTTCAGCATCCTGACCGCGCTGTGGCTGATGAGCCGCGACGACGGGCTCGGTTTCGGCCGGGCACTGACGCTCACCGCCTTCAACATCACCGCCATCGTCACCACCACCGGCTTCGCCACGACCGACTACACGCTGTGGGGCAACGGGGCGGTCGGCCTGTTCCTGCTGCTGATGTTCGTCGGCGGCTGTTCCGGATCGACCTCGGGCTCGATCAAGATCTACCGCTATCAGGTGCTGTGGCTGTTCGTGCGCGCCCATCTGAAGCGCCTGTTCTCGCCGCGGCGGATCGTGGTGCTGCGCTATAACGGCGCGACGCTGGGCGAGGACGTGCCGCTGTCGGTGCTGGCCTTCCTGGCCGTGTTCATCGCGACCATCGCGATCTTCACCGTGGTGCTGACGTTCTTGGGGCTCGATCTGGTCACCGCCTATTCGGCGGCGGTCACCGCGATTTCCAACGTGGGTCCGGGCCTGGGGCCGATCATCGGGCCGTCCGGCACCTTCCAGTCGCTGCCGGATCCGGCCAAATGGGTGCTGGTCGTCGCCATGCTGGCCGGCCGGCTGGAGGTCCTGGCGCTGTTGGTGTTCTTCGACCGCGACTTCTGGCGGGCGTAGGGCGCGGATATGAAAAGAGCCGCCCGAAGGCGGCCCTTTGAGTTGGTCCGGAGACTGTCTCAGAGACCCATGGCGTCGATATCGGCGGCGCTGTGCCGCTCTTCCAGCTTCTCGTCCTCGGAGCCGCGCACCCGGTTGACGACCCGGCCGCGCTTGACGCCCTTTCGCTCGGCGATCTCGTTGGTCCAGCGCTGGACGTTCTTGTAGGAGGCGACGTCGAGGAACTCGCCGGCATCGTAGAGCTTGCCCTGGGCGAGCTGGCCGTACCACGACCAGATGGCCATGTCGGCGATGGTGTACTCGTCGCCGGCGATGTAGCGGTTCTCGGCGAGCTGGCGCTCCATCACGTCGAGCTGGCGCTTGGTCTCCATGGCGAAGCGGTTGATCGGATACTCCCACTTGTCCGGCGCGTAGGCATAGAAGTGTCCGAAACCGCCGCCGAGATACGGCGCGCTGCCCATCTGCCAGAACAGCCAGTTCATGGTCTCGGTGCGCTTGGCCGGGTCCTTCGACAGGAAGGCGTCGAACTTCTCGGCCAGGTAGAACAGGATGGAGCCGGACTCGAAGACCCGGATCGGCGTGTCGACGCTGCGGTCGAGCAGGGCCGGGATCTTGGAGTTCGGGTTGACCCCGACGAAGCCGCTGCCGAATTGGTCGCCGTCGCCGATCCTGATGATCCAGGCGTCGTACTCGGCGCCCTTGTGACCGGCGGCCAGCAGCTCCTCCAGCATGATGGTGACCTTCACGCCGTTCGGGGTGCCGAGCGAATAGAGCTGCAGCGGGTGCTCGCCGACCGGGAGCTCCTTGTCATGGGTCGCGCCGGCGATCGGCCGGTTGGTGCTGGCGAAACGGCCCCCGTTCTCCTTGTCCCAGGTCCAGACCTTCGGCGGGGTGTAGGACGGCATGTCGTTCATGGCGGTCTCCGTTGCTGATGTCGTCGTCGGCAGAAGGCTCTGCCCAAAGTCGGTGTCGGGGTGCCGGTCTCGGGCGCTCGGTCCCGGTCCTGGCGATCTGGCTTAGCGGCCGGCGATTACAACCCACAACCCGGTCGCACAGTAGTCACGCTCGCGCATCGGTGTCTGTCCCCACCGAGGAGAATGAAGCGGCGCGGGGGTTAGAACACGCCGAGAATGAGCGCGGTGACGATGACGTAACGCAGGGTCTTGGCGATGGCGACGAGAATGACGAAGACCCAGAGGGGCTCGCGCATCAGCCCGGCGGCGAGTGTCAGGGGATCGCCGATGAACGGCGCCCAGCTCAGCAGCAGCGACCAGTAGCCGTAGCGCTGGTACCAGCGTGACGCCCGGTCGAGCTGCTCGGGCGTCGCCGGAAACCATTTCTTGTCCTTGAACTTCTCGATCTGCAGGCCGATCACCCAGTTGATGACCGAGCCGAGCGTGTTGCCGAGGCTGGCGACGAGGACCAGGGCGACCACGGAATAGTCGGTCTTCAGCAGCAGGCCGGTGAGCAGGAACTCGGACTGGATCGGCAGGAACGTGGCGGCCCCCAGCGAAATCAAGAAAAGGCCGCCATAGGCGCCGATGAAACTCATACAGTCCCGCTCCGTGCTCCGATCCAAGGGCATATGGAGCGGGACGCCCGAATGTCATCGTCTTGCGTCACGCCGCCGCCCGGACACCGAGGGTGCGGGCCCGGTCGATCCAGGCGCGGATCTTCTCGGGGGCGGCGGTCTTCACCGATCCGAACTGCAGGGCCCGGCGCGTCTTCACGCCACAGAAGCCGAGGATCTGATTGATCAGGACCCGGCGCCCCGGCCGCCAGTACAGCAGGGTGTCGAGCAGCGGCGGGGTGTCGGAGGTGATCATCACATCGGCGGTCTTGCCGGTCAGCAGCTTGTCCCAGCCGAGACCCCGGCGGTGGTACTTGAAGGCGAAGCCGGGGGCGAGCGCCCGGTCGATCACCGCCTTCGCCTTGGTCGGCATCGCGCCCCACCAGTAGGGATGGACGATCAGGATGTGGTCGGCCCAGGCGACCGCCTCCTGCCAGGCGATCAGGTCGGGCTCCAGCGGCGTGGCGTCGGCGCCATAGCCGTCGGTGTTCAGGTCGAAGCGCATGTCGCAGAGATCGATGCGGCGAACCTCGCCGCCCTTGACCTCCACGCCCGTCTGATAGGCATCGGCCATGCCCCGGCACAGGGAGTTTTCCTTGGGATGCGCAACCCAGATGAAGATGCGTCTGCTCATCGTCGGCTCCAGTTCGAATGAGGTTTACACAGTGTAAATTGACACGATGTCAAATATGGCTAGATTGACGCCATGTCAAGTGCACAGCCAGATACCCGAGAGCGCATCCTGACCGCCGCCTGGACCCTCCTGGAGGAGGGCGGCGGCCGCGGCGTGCGGATGGCCGATGTGGCCCGGCAGGCGGGCCTCAGCCGTCAGGCGGTGTACCTGCATTTCCCGAGCCGCGCCGAACTGCTGATCGCCACCACCCGCTATATCGACGCGGTGAAGGATGTCGAAGGCCGGCTGGCCGAATGCCGGGCCGCGGTCGGCGGGTTCGCCCGCATGGAGGCCTTCATCCGTGCCTGGTGCGCCTATATCCCGGAGGTGCATGGCGTCTGCGGTGCGCTGCTGGCGATGCGCGACAGCGACGCCGAGGCGGCGGCGGCCTGGGACGACCGGATGGACGCCCTGCGCGAGGGGTGCGCGGCTGTGGTGCGCGACCTGGCCGCCGACGGAAGCTTGCGGGCGGACCTGGACGGCGAAGCGGCGACGGACCTGCTGTGGACCCTGGTGTCGGTGCGGAACTGGGAGCATCTGACCGGCGACCGCGGCTGGTCGCAGGAGCGCTATGTCGCGGCGATGGTCATGATGGCGCGCCGGGTGCTCTGCGACCTCTAGGTCTCTGTAACCTTTAGGCCGGCGTCTCGGCGTGGAGGGCCCGCCAGGCGGCCTCGCTGCAGTCCCGCTCGGCCCAGGCGAGATCCGGATCGGGCGTCAGGGGAAGCTCCGCCGCAAGTGTCGGCATCAGGCCGAACATCAAGGCGAATCCGGCGCGCCAGGTGAGATAGCGCAGGGCCTCCTCGGTCATGCCGTCGGTGATCGGAAAGCGCTGGACCGAGAGGATCGGTCCGGAATCCACCGGCAGGGTCATCACGTGGGCGGTCACGCCATAGCTGCGTGCCCCGTCGCGCAGGGCGAACTCGAGGGCGCGCCGGCCGGGATAGTCCGGCGGTGCGGGGTGGATGTTCACCGGCTCCAGCGACATGGCGTCCAGGTAGTGTTGCGGCACGATCACGTCGCTGTAGAAGGCGACCAGCCGGCCGGGCCAGGGCCGCTCGGCGTCGAACGGTTCGAACAGCCGGTCCAGGGCGGCGCGGCTGGAGACGAAGAACACGGTGTTCGGCAGGCCGCGCGCGGCCGACAGGGTCGAGATGGCGGCGGCGGAGACCATGTCCGTCAGCAGGGCGATGGGGGCGGAGGTCATGCGTGGGCCCCGTGCCGTGGGTCTGTCACGGTCTTGCCACTTGGGCGATGAAGGCTGGTCCCCAATTCGGCTACAGTGCGCGTCAACAAGCGCCTCAATAAGATACGCATTGGAGGAAACAGATGTCCGCCCTTATCCGACCGCATCACGGCCAGACGCCCCGGGTGGCGACCGGCGCCTTCATCGCCGAGACCGCCGTGCTGATCGGCGAGGTCGAGATCGGCGAGGACGCGTCGATCTGGTACGGCACGGTCCTGCGCGGCGACGGCCAGTCGATCACGGTCGGCGCGCGCACCAACATCCAGGACGGAACGATCGTCCATATCACCTCCGACCGGTTCCCGACGGTGATCGGCTCCGGCATCACCATCGGACACGGCGCGATCATTCACGCCTGCACGCTGGAGGATGACAGCTTCGTCGGCATGGGCGCTACCGTGATGGATGGGGCGGTGGTCCAGCGCCACGCCATGGTCGCCGCCGGCGCCCTGGTCACGCCGGGCAAACTGGTGCCGACCGGCGAGCTGTGGGCCGGATCGCCGGCGAAGAAGATGCGCGACCTCACCGAGGCCGACTTCGACCAGATCCACCGCTCGGCAGAACATTACTGCGAGCTTGCCCGCAGCTACATGGTCGGACGGTGAGCGCCATGGCACGTCTGACCTTCGCCCTGTGCCTCATCCTGGCCGCCATCGGCGCCGGACCGGCCGCCGCCCAGACCCCCGCCCAGACCCCCGCGTCTTCGGAGAAGGATCCGGTCGTCCTGGTCCGCCTGACGCCGGAGATCCTGGCGCAGTTCGCCGATCCCGATCTGCTGCTGCGGCAGGGGCCGCTGGAGATGTCGAAATACGATGAGGCGACCAAGAAGGACGTCGTCATCCCGCCGGTGACCGACTGTTCCACCCTCCGGGCCAGGCAGGAGGAGGGCTACTACACCTACACCTCCCAGGGCATGGCCCAGGAGACCGTCGTCTCGGACGTCTGCCGCATGGGCGAGCGCTACGCGGCGGCGACCTTCGAGGAGACCACCGCACCGAAGCACACCCTGCATGCCGACGTGCTCGACCTGTGGTCGGCCTGGTTCCAGCTCGCGGTCTCGGCCAATGTCGCCGATTCGGTGGCGGAAGCGGTTGAGCGCGGCGTCTCCCTCGGCGCGTTCCATGAGCCGTCGCTGGAATCCTGCGGGCCGCGGGCGGTGGAGCGCAAGGATCCCTGGACGATCACCGCGCGGAACAAGTGCGACGGGCTGTACCTCTCGATCGTGGGGGAGGAGTTCACGGCCTCGGGCAAGGTGCGTCCGGTGGTGTTCTACCACCTGAACGCCACCGGGGGCTCGCTGCGCACCGGCGGCTATACCGCGGTGGACCGCCATCCGGCCTCGGGCGTGTGGACTCCGGTGCAGTTCCTGTCGCGCTAGAGGGCGATCGGTTCAGGTCGAAACGATCTGAACCGTGAATCGCCCTCTGACCCATTAGAGATAGAGAAAATTCACACGAACAGATGTTTCCATCTGATCGTGATTTTCTCCAGGGAGGGACCTGCTAAGCGGTCTGCGGGCGCGGCGGCGCGATCGGCGGGACCAGCAGGATCGCGGCCAGGACGAGGCCGGAGGCCGCGATCTCGCGCGCCCCGACCGCCTCGCCGAAGGCCAGCCATCCCAGCGCGATCATGGTCGGAAGTTCGACCGCGCCGGCCGCCGCACTGCGGCCGGGTCCGATCTTCGGGGCCGCCACCGTATAGAGAAGCTGCGGGATCAGGGCGGTGACCAGGCCCATGGCGAGCAGGATCAGCCAGACATCGCCGTCGCGCGGCAGGAAGGCGGCCGGATCGGTCAGCGCCACCAGCGGGGCGAGGCCGATCACGCAACCGACCATGCCGCAGGCCAGCTTCTCCACCGAGGTGAGGCTTGGGGTGAGGCAGGTCAGCACCACGATGATCAGCGCGAACATGATCGGCGCCGGCAGCGACAGCAGCAGGGACCAGGACGCGGCCCCGCTCACGCCGCCGTCGAAGATCAGCAGGGCGGCTGCCAGGACCAGGGCGCAGCCGCCCCAGGCCCGCAGCGTCGGCGTCTGCCGCGCCAGCAGCCAGGCCAGCAGCAGGGCGAAGACCGGATAGGTCATGTAGACCAACCCGACCATGGCCACCGACTGGACCTCCAGCGCCTCCAGATAGCTGACCCAGCCGATCCCCATCAGAATCCCGGCCCCGAGCAGCCGGAAGGCGTCGCGGCGCTTCTCCCGGGCCAGGGGCAGGAAGGGAAACATGATCAGCGCGCTGGAGGCGTAGCGGAAGAAGCCGATCGAGGCCGCCGACATGCCGGCGTCGAGCAACAGCTTGGCGAACAGCGGCACCATGCCGAAGCTCACGCAGGCGGCGGTGACGGCGAGCGTGGCCGTGGCCGGAGTCAGCCGGGGCGCGCGCAGGGGAAGGGGTCGGTTCAGGCTCATGCGCTTCCAGATAGAGCTCGGACGGGTTGTCGAAAATTTCCAAATATTCATGTTCGACATGAAATGATTTAATGACTCTATGAATCCACGCCTTGGCACCAACCATCTCGCCCTGCTGATCGCGCTGGCCGAGACCGGCAGCGTCGCGGCGGCCGGCAACCGCCTGGGGATCACCCAGTCCGCCGCCTCCCATCGTCTGCGCGAGGCCGAGCGGCGGCTGAACACGCCGCTGGTGCGGCGCAGCTCCACCGGCGTGACCCTGACCGAGGAGGGGGAGCGGCTGCACGCCTTCGCCGACCGGTTCCTGCGGGAGCTGGGGCGGCTGGAACAGGACATCGAGAACACCCGGGCCAGCGGCCGCGACCTGGTCCGTGTCGGTCAGGCGACCTACAGCCGGTTTCACTGGCTGCCGGCCTTTCTCGAGTTTCTGGAGCGGCGCGATCCGACCCTGTCCTGCGATCTCTCCGTCGGCGCGACCCTGCGCCCCCTGGGCTGTCTGCAGGAAGGGGCGGTGGATGTGACCGCGGTCTATGGCAAGCCGACCGGATCCCGCCGCTTCCGGTGGCAGTGGCTGGCCAACGATCCGGTCGTCGCGGTGATGGCGCCGGACCATCGGCTGGCCGGCGAGGCGTATGTCGACTCGTCCCTGCTGGCGAACGAGCGGGTGTTTTCCTATCCCTTCGCCAGCGATCCCGGCTTCGAATGGGAGACGCTGATCGGTCCGCCGACCACGCCCTATCGCCGCCTGACCGTGCTGCCGACGCCGGAATCCTCCATCGACCTGTTGCGGGCCGGCTACGGGGTCGCGCTGTTCAGCCGCTGGGCGATCCGCCCGGAACTGGCCGACGGCACGCTGATCGCCAAGCCGATCGGCCAGGAAGGCCTGTCCCTGGACTGGTGGGTGGTGACCCGGGCCGACGATCCGCCGGACGCGCCGTCGAACCGCATGGTGGCGGCATGGCTCGACTGGGTGGCCTACGGCAAGCAGGGCTTCGCCACCCTGTCGTTCGACGGGGCGACGGGTGTCATGCAGGATCCGGGGGACTGACCGGCGACGCGGGAGGTTGCTTTTGGCGTCGCCAGAGGCTTGTCTCTGCCGCCCCCTTCGGCCGCCCCCTTGCATAGCGGTTCCATGACCCTCGTTCTGTTCTCCATTCTCTGGAAGACCCTCGCCACCGCCTCGGTGATCATCGCCGCCGGCCGTCTCGCCCGCCGGCTCGGCCCGCTGCTCACCTCGGTGCTGATCACCATGCCGTTCAACGCCGGCCCGGGGTTCTTCTTCGTCGCCCTGGATCAGGAGCGGCAGTTCATCGCCGAGGGCGCGCTGATGGCCTTCGGCGTGACCGGGATCATCCTGATCTACTGCACCGCCTGGGTGCATGCGGCGCGACGGTTCAATTTCGTCGTCACCTCGCTGCTGGGCATCTGCGCCTGGCTGGCCGGGGTGCTCGCGCTGGACTCGCTGACGCCGTCGCTGCTGGTGGCGAGCTGTTCGGTGGCGCTGGGCGCCCTCGGGGCGCTGGTGCTGCGCCGGCGCGGCATTCCCAAGCCGGTGGCCCCGCCCTCGGCCGCCGGATGGCGCTTCGCCATCGTGCGCGGGTTGGCCGCCGGCATCGTGGTGGCAACGGTCGCCACCGCCAGCCCCTGGCTCGGGGCGCACTGGTCGGGGATTCTGCTGGCCTTCCCGACGACCCTGCTGGCCTCGACCTGGATGCTGTGGGGCCATTACGGCCGGGACTTCACCGCCGCGACCATGAACGCCGCCCAGCCGTCCCTGGTGGTCTATGCCAGCTTCTGCCTCGCCCTGCACCTGCTCGCCGGGCCGATGGCCGGGGTCGCTGCCGTGCTGACCGCCTTCGCTCTCTCCGGCGTGGTGGCGGGGCTCTACGCGGCCGTGCTGATGCGGTTCTCCCGGCGTTAGAGCACGATCGCTTCAGATCGACTCGATCCCAGGCGTGAATCGTCCTCTCGACCATTAAAGCTGCTTGAACCATTGCCGCCGCGCCGAAAGCGGTGCTCCAATGCCGTCCTCAGCAATCAATCGAGCCAGGACGCTCCCGGGGGACTGACAATGGGTCACGTGACGACCGACGACGGTGTGAAGCTCTACTTCGAGGAGGTCGGAGAGGGCACGCCGATCGTGTTCGTGCACGAGTATGCCGGCGACCACCGATCGTGGGAGCCGCAGATGCGCCATTTCGGCCGGCGCTACCGCTGCATCACCTACGCCGCGCGCGGCTACGCGCCGTCCGACATTCCGGAGAGCCCGGAGGCCTATGGCCAGGACCGGGCCCGTGAGGATATCCGCTCGATCCTGGACGGGCTCGGCATCGACGCCGCCCATATCGTCGGCCTGTCCATGGGCGGGTTCGCCACCCTGCATTTCGGCTTCCACCATCCCGACCGGGCCCTGTCCCTGACCGTGGCCGGCTGCGGCTACGGCGCCGATGCCGACCGCCGCGAGCAGTTCCGCAAGGAAACCGAGGCGACGGCCGACCGCATCGCGGCGGAGGGCATGGACGTGGTCGGCAAGGCCTATGCCATCGGCCCGACCCGGGTGCAGTTCGAAAACAAGGATCCGCGCGGCTGGAAGGAGTTCGAGACCCAGCTCTGCGAGCATTCCACCCTGGGGTCGGCCAACACCATGCGCGGCGTGCAGGCGCGCCGGCCGTCGCTCTACGATCTGGTCGACCAGATGAACGCGCTGACCGTGCCGACCCTGATCGTCAACGGCGACGAGGACGATCCCTGTCTGGACGTCGGCAATTTCATGAAGCGGATGATCCCGTCGGCCGCCCTGTCGGTGCTGCCGAAGACCGGCCACACCATGAACATCGAGGAGCCGGCCCTGTTCAACGCCGTGGTGGAGGACTTCTTCCACACCGTGGAGTGCGGGCGTTGGGCATTGCGCGATCCGCGCTCGACCACCGGTGCCATCATCACGGCGGGGCCGGTCAACGACAAGTAAGGGGAGGGTGCCGCCATGGCGGACAAGCTGGAAGGACGGGTGGCCATCGTCACCGGTGGCGCGCGCGGCATCGGCCGGGCGATCTGCGAGGCCTTCGTGGAGGAGGGGGCGGCGGTGTACGTCGCCGACCTGCACGGCGGCGAGGCCGAGGCCCTGGCGGCGTCCCTGGTGGAGAGCGGCGGCCGGGCGGCCGGCGGCTATTGCGACGTGCGCTCCACCGACAGCGTCCGCGACGTGGTCGAGCAGGCGGCCCGGGCCTTCGGCGGCCTCGACATCCTGGTGGCCAACGCCGCGACCCTGACGCCAAAGGCGACCATCGAGACCCTGGAGGAGGAAGCCTGGACCCAGGCCCTGGCGGTCAACCTCACCGGCGCCTTCCACCTGTGCAAGCACGGCATCCCGCATCTGAAGCGGGCCGGCGGCGGGTCGATCATCCTCACCGCCTCGCAGATGGGGCGGGTGGCGCGGGCCGGCAGCACGACCTACTGCACGACCAAGGGCGCGCTGATCCAGATGGCCAAGGGCATGGCGCTGGACCACGCCGAGGACGGCATCCGGGTGAACACCCTGTCCCCCGGCGGCACCGCCACCGACCGCATGATCTCCCAGTTCGGCACCATGGATGAGGCGGAGAAGCAGTGGGGGCTGGCCATGCACCCGCTCGGCCGTCTCGGTCAGCCGGCGGAGATGGGCCGGGGCGCGGTGTTCCTGGCCAGCGACGATTCCAGCTTCATGACCGGTGCCGATCTGCTGCTCGACGGCGGGTACAGCGCGCGATAGCGCAGGAGGAGACGATGGCCGACAGACTGCCGATCCTGGAACAGCGCCGAATCGAGGCGGAGGTGATCAAGCCGATCTACGAGGAGATGGTCGCCCAGCTCGGCAAGGCGCAGGCCCAGGACATCCTCGACAGCGCGATCCGGAAGGCGGCGATCGCCCAGGGCCAGAGCTTCGCGGCCGAGGCCGAGGGCGGCACCGACCTGGACAGCTTCGCCGACATCCAGAAGCACTGGACGGCGAGCGGCGCGCTGGAGATCGAGCCGGTCGACCGGACGCCGGAAACGCTGGACTTCAACGTGACCCGCTGCCGGTACTCGGAGATGTACAAGGCGATGGGGCTCGGCGAGATCGGCCACCTGCTGTCCTGCAACCGCGACGGCACCTTCTGCGAGGGCTACGACCCGCGCATCAAGCTGGAGCGCACCCAGACTCTGATGGGCGGGGCGAGCCACTGCGACTTCCGATACACGTTCGAGGAATAGGCGCGGGGCGCGTCGGAAGGGCGCGCTCACTCCTTCCCGTCTTCCCGGCCTTGCGCCGGGATCCAGGGTAAAGCAGCCGGAACTCCGGAGGACGATTCCTGACGCTCCTGCAGCGTGATGGCTGGATCCCGGCGCAAGGCCGGGAAGACGGCAAAAAACGGCCGGGACGACGGGAAAGACGGCCGGGAACACGGGGACCCGTTCAGAGCCGAGTCCTCATCCAGGCGAGCCGCGGGCTCGACCCGGGGCGCGGCGAAGGGCCGCCCGGGCAGCCTACGCCACCCGCTGGCCTTCGACCCACACCCCGCGCACCACCGGCCGTCCTTCGATCAGCCGCACCCGGATCAGGTCCGCCCGCTTGCCCGGCTCCAGCACGCCGCGGTCGTCCAGTCCCGCGTAGCGTGCCGGCGTCGCGGTCACCGTGGCGACCGCGCGCGGGACGTCCCAGCCGGCCACATGCTCCACCAGCGAGAACGCCCCGTGCAGCATGCTCGCCGGCACGTAGTCCGACGAGATGATGTCCAGCAGCCCGGCGGCGGCCAGGTCGCGCGCCGTGATGTTGCCATAGGACGACCGGCCCCGGACCAGATTCGGCCCGCCCATCAGCACCGCCAGCCCATGGGCGCGGCAGGCCTCGGCGGCGACCCGGGTGGTCGGGAACTCGGCGATGGAACAGCCGATCTCGGCCGATTCCCGGACATGCGCCTCGGTCTCGTCGTCATGGCTGGCGAGGCTGATTCCGCGCTCCCGCGCCCAGTCGGCCACCGCGCGGCGCTGGTGCGGGCCGCGGGTGCGCGAGGCCTCCGTCAGGCGCTCGTAGGCCTCGGCGATCTCCTGCTCGCTCTGGCCGTCCACCTCGCGGCGCAGGCGGCGCCAGACCTCGATATCGGCGGTCTGGCGCTGGCCCGGCGCGTGGTCCATCAGCGAGACCAGCCCGACCAGCGCGTTGTCGTCATGCTCGCCGAGCTGGTCGAGAACCTCCTCGCCGATGACCTCGCACCGCAGATGGATCCGGTGATCGGCCCGCAGCATCCCGGCGGTCCGGGCATCGGCGATGCCCTGGATGATCGGACCCACATGCGCGGCGCGCAGCTCGCCCTTCTCGGTCAGTCCCAGGCAGAGCGAATCGTAGACCGTGGTGATGCCGGAGGTGGCGATATGGCCGTCATGGGCGACGGCGGCCGAGACCGCGTCCCAGAACACCTGGGCCCGCGGCTGGAAATGCTTCTCGATATTGTCGGTATGCAACTCCACCAGCCCGGGCAGCAGGTAGTCGCCCGCGCAATCCACCGCGTCCGGCGGGGCGGCGGCGGTGTCGTCGACGGCGGAGATCTGCGATCCGGCCACCGACAGGGTTCCGTCGATCACGGCATCGGGGAGGACGATCCGGGCATTCTTGAAGGCGAGGGACATGGCGGGAGCTTGTGCGGCCTGTGGGGTGAGTCGAGTATGCGGCGACGGTTGTGCGGGCAAGTTACCTTTATGTGTCGACGCGGGACAGGAACCCTTGCGTCGCACCGCCAAGTTCCGTATATACCGCGCTCCGCTGCGGGGGTGCCCGCGGCACCGTGTTTCTATTGGAGTGCGAACGATGGCGGTTCCCAAGCGTAAAACTACCCCGTCCAAGCGGGGCATGCGCCGGGCGCACGACAAGCTGACGTCCGATGCCTATGTCGAGAGCCCGGACACCGGCGAGCTGCACCGGCCGCACCACATCGATCTGAAGACCGGCATGTATCGCGGTCGCCAGGTGATGAAGGTCAAGGAGCGGGTCTGATCCCGGTCCGGCGGCGTTCGTCGAGCGCCGCGTCGAGATTGAAGAGCCCCGGTGTGCCGCATCGGGGCTTTTTCGCGTCCGACCTCTGGCCTTGGGACGATCGCGCCCTGAAACCCGGTGACGACGGAGCACGGATGGCGGGTCGCAACGGCGCTTGCCGCCAGGCGGAAGACCTCCGGCGAAAACGGCTCAGCCATGCAGTTACCGGCGTTGTCGCCGCGCCGTTTGGCGTGTAGGACTGGTCGCGAACTCGCACGAAGGGCGCCTTTCGCATGGCTATTACGCTGGAAACCAGCAACTTTTTCCTCCTGCTGGCCCAAGCGTTCTCCTATTTCTGCGTAATGGCCGCGCTGTTCTGGGCGCGCCGCCGGGTCGGACTCGGCGTATTCCTGTGCGCGCTCGGGGTCATGCACTTCCTGGAGACCTATCTGGCGGCGGTGTTCTACATCCAGCTGCCCTTCGGGATCATCTCGCCGGGCTCCACGGTGCTGTTCTCCGGCAAGCTGCTGATGATCCTCCTGCTCTATATCAAGGAGGACGCCGCGACCGTGCGGCAGCCGATCTACGGCCTACTGATCGGCAATTTCCTGATCGTCGGGCTGGTGGTCGTGCTGCGCAACCACGAGGTCGTGCCCGCCGTGCCCGGACGCGAGCCGAACATCGCCTTCGTCGACGAGATGGGCTGGCTGATGGTCTGGGGGACGGCGCTGCTGTTCCTCGATTCCATCGGCGTCATCCTGCTCTACGAGCAACTCGGCCGCTGGTTGCGGAGCCATCAGCTCGCCCGGATCTTCCTCGCCTCGGCGGCGATGCTGACCTTCGACCAGTTCGGCTTCTTCATGGCGCTGCACTACGTCACCGGGGCGCCCTGGCATGTGCTGTATGGCGGCTGGGCGGCGAAGATGGGGGCCGCATTGGTCTTCAGCCTCATGGTCTTCGCCTATCTGCGGCTGGTGGAGCGCCGGACCCGGGATCTGCTCCCGGCGCAGCTTTCCGACGTTTTCGATACGCTGACCTATCGCGAGCGGTATCTCGACCTGCTGGGCGAGAGCGGCCGGGACCGACTGACCGGGGCGCTCGACCGTGGGCGGTTCGATGCCATGGGGCAGGATCTGGTCGGGCCGACCCTGGCGACCGGCGAACCGGTGAGCCTGCTGGCCATCGACGTGGACGGTCTGGGCCGGATCAACGACGGTGAGGGGCGGCCCGCCGGGGATCTCATCCTGCGTGACCTGGCGCGCCTGCTGATCGGGACCATGGGCGATGGGCGCTGCCACCTGTTCCGTCACGGCGGGGGTACCTTCGCCGTCGTGGCCCAGGGCCTGGACCATCCGACCGCGGTGGATCTGGCGGAGCTGCTGCGCCGCACCACCGCCCGGGCGGAGATGTCGGAGCGCGGCGCAATCGTGACGGTCAGCGTCGGCGTCGCCACCGCGCCGGAGGATGGTCGCGACCTGTATCGGGCCTACGCGGTTGCCGAGTCCCGCCTGCGCGAGGCCAAGGCGGCCGGCAAGGACCGGGTGGTCGGCCGCGACGGGGTGGTGCTGGGGTAGGAGCGAGGAGCGGGCCGGTCCGTTACTCGGACCGGCCCGGGCCGTCAGCGCATCTCGACGTCGTTGACGCCCTTGGACCGGGCGGTGGCGACGATGTCGTCCCAGGCTTCGGCCGCCAGCGGCAGACCGGTCTTCAGCCGCTCCGCCATCACCATCTTCTCCTTCTCGCCCGGGATCAGCACATGGCCGCCCGGTTCGGTCGGGCGCGCCGACTTCACGAACTCCACGTAGTTGCGGACCTCCTCGGCGAACGGGTGGCCCATATGGGTGGGCACGCCGGTGACCGCCTCCAGGTTCACATAGATGGAGAACATACCGTTGCAGAACGGCCGGTTCTGTTCCTCGCCCAGCGCGCCGGCGGTGCCGGAGCCGGTGAGAGCACCCGCCATCATCTCCATCAGGAAGTTCATACCGAACCCCTTATGGTCGCCGAAGGCCCGCAGGGCGCCGGGGCCCCTGGCCGGGTCGGGATACTGGCCCGGCGGGGTCTCGCCGTAGAGCGGCTTCGGGTCGCTGGTGATCGTGCCGTCGGCATCGACCAGGGAGCCGGCGGGAAGCGGCTTGCCGCCCTTGAGCGCCACCAGCGCCTTGCCCTCGGCCACCAGGGAGGTGGCGAAGTCGAGGATGATCGGGTCGTCGTCCGGCATCGGAATCCCGGCGCAGAACGGGTTGGTGCTGCCGCGCCGGTCGACACCGCCGAACGGGGCGACGATCAGCGAGCCGCGCACGTTGACCATGTGGATGGACACGATGCCCTGGGCCGCCGCCCGCTCGGCCCAGTCGCCGATGCGGCCGAGATGGCCGGAATTGCGCAGGGCGGTCATCGCCACGCCGTGCTGCTTGGCCTTGGCGATGCCGATATCGACCGTCTGCTCGCCGATGCTCTGGCCGAAGCCGAATCGGCCGTCTATCACCGCGAAGCTCGGCTGGTCGAGCATGACCTCGATGGTCTGATTCGGCACCTGCCGGCCGTCGTCGATCCACTGCACGTATCGCGGCACGCGGATCACACCGTGGCTGTCATGGCCGCGCAGGTTGGCGCCGGCCAGCCGGGTGATGATGGTCTCGGCCTCCTGAGGCGAGCAGCCGCTCGCCTCGAAGGTGGCCTTGCCGACCCGCTCCATCACCTCGGCCGGGACGAAGACCTCCTTGCCTTCGCGCCGAACAGCACTCATCGGTCGCCCCCGCCGAGCTTGCGGAACTCGGCCACGCCGGCGGCCTGGGCGGCGGTGAAGATCCGCACGTCGCTGGCCAGGGTGACGAAGTCGAAGCCCTGCTTCACCGCGTCCGCCATGAACGGCGGGTTCAGGCAGTGCATGCCGCATTTCAGGCCGGCGGCCTTGGTCTTCTGCAGGATGCCGTCGATCACGCCGGCCATCTCCGGGTCGGTGTGGTCGAGCGCCGGCGGCTTCCCCATGGACACGGCGAGGTCGCCCGGCCCGACATAGACGCCTGTCAGGTTCGGGGTCGCCAGGATGGCGTCCAGGTTGTCCACCGCCTGCACCGTCTCGATCATCGCCAGGGTGACGATCGTGTCGTTGGCGTTCTTGAAGTAATCGGGATAGATCAGCCCGGCCCGGGTCGGCCCCGACGAGCGGTAGCCCCGCGGGGCGTACTGGCAGGCGCCGACGAAGCGGGCGGCCTCCTCGGCGGTGTTGATCATCGGGCAGATGATGCCGAGCGCGCCGCCGTCCAGCAGCTTCATGATGATGCCCGGCTCGTTCCACGGCACGCGGGCGAGCACGGTCTTGCCGTATCCGGTCACCGCCTGCATGAGCTCCAGCGCGCTCTGGTAGTCCACCAGCCCGTGCTGCAGGTCGAGGGTGAGGCTGTCGTAGTCCTGAAGCGCCGTGATCTCTGCCGTCACCGTGGACGGGATGGAGAGCCAGCCGTTGAGCGCGCCGCGATCGGCGGCCCAGACGTCGTGCAGGCGGCTTTTCATGATGTTTCCTCCGGAAGTGGGGTCCCCTTAGCCGAGGACCTCCTTGTTGACGACCACGTCGGGGTCGAGGGTGCCGTCGAAGACCGCCAGGATGTTCTCCACGGTCTGGTAGGAGGAACGCTGCCGCGCCTCCAGGCTCATGCCGGCCGAATGCGGGGTCATGAGGATGTTCTTCTCGCTGAAGAACGGATGGTCCATCGCCGGCTCCACGTCGAACACGTCCAGCCCGGCGCCGACCAGATGGCCGGATTTCACCGCGTCCAGAAGGGCCGGCTCGTCGACGATGCCGCCGCGCGCGCAGTTGATCACCAGCGCGCCGGCGGGAAGGGCGTCGAGCTCCTTCTTGCCGATCAGGCCGATGGTCTCCTTGTTGCGCGGGCAGTGGACGCTGACCATGTGGCACTCGCCCAGGACCGTGTGGAAGTCCGCCACCGGCTCCACACCCATCGCCCGGATCTTCTCGGGGTCGATATAGGGGTCGTAGCCGAACACCTTCATGTCGAAGGCGAGCGCCCGCTTGGCCAGCCGCGAGCCGATCCGGCCCAGGCCGCAGATCAGCAGGGTCCGGCCGGCGAGGTCGAAGGCTTCCACTTCCGACCGGCGGTTCCAGGTATTGGCGCGGACCATCGGGTCCAGCACATGCATCTGCTTGGCATGGACCAGCATGAACATCATCGCCTGCTCCGCCACCGACGGGGCGTTTGAGCGGGGCGCGATGCAGAGCGGGATCTTGCGCTCGGTCAGCGCGTCCTGGTCGACGCTGTCGTATCCCACGCCGTGGCGCGAGACGACCTGCAGGTTCGGCGCGTTGTCGATGACCAGCCGGTTGATCTGGGCGACGCGCACGCCGATGCCGTGGGCGTCGGCGGCGTGGCGCTTGATCACTTCGGGATCGAGGGTGTCGATGACCTCCACCGTGATGTCGTCGCGCCCTTCGAGCAGGGCCATCCCGTGCTCGTGGATCGGGCCGACGATCAGCACCTTCTTCTTGTTCGTGCTCATGATGTCGGCCTCAGTGGATGTCGGCCGACTGGCCCATGGCGGCCTTGAGCTTGTCGAAGCTGAAATCCGGGGCGCGGGCGGCGTCGAGGATCACCGCCTCGCGGCGGGTCAGCAGATCGATCGCGTCCGGCAGCTTCTTCACGGCTTCCGGCGGGATCACCACCGCGCCGTGGCGGTCGGCGTGGACGATGTCGCCGTCATTCACCACCATGCCGAAGATGTTCACCTGGCCACCATGGTCGACCACGTGGACATGGGCATGGCTCGGCCCGACCTTGCGGGCGAGGAGCTGGAAGCCGGGGGCGCTGGCGTCGAGGTCGCGGATCGAGCCGTCGGTGATCACGCCGAGGGCGCCGAGCCCCTTATGGATGGAGGTGTTCACCTCGCCCCAGAACGCGCCGAAGCCGGGCTCGCTGTCGAGATCCTGGATGACGGAGATGGACGGCGCCGGGCCGCCCTTGGCGACATACTCGTAATAGGCCTGGCGCGAGGCGACGTTCTCCGCCCCGGTGCGCTTGGGCGCCACCATCGCGCGGATCGTGGCGGTGCGGGCGTAGCCGCAGATCGGCTTCAGCTCCGGGAAGGCGCAGAACATCACGCCGGTGGTGAAGCCCAGGGCGCGCCGCTCCGGGTTGGTCACTTCCAGGCCGTTGCAGATCGTGGGGGTGTCCCAATCGGTCAGGCGTTCGAGATCAGCCGCCGTGATGTCGGTCATCGTTTCTTCCCTATGGATGCTTTTGTCATGGGCGGCGCCGGTCGGCCCACCCCTCTTGCCGCCTACGATGGTGGCCCGAAGCCGTTAGGGGGCGCAAGCGGCCAAGGTGAGCTTTTCGCAATGTGGAACAGTCCATAGGCTGTCCGGCGGCGGCGCGAGACCGCCTGAGGAAATGCCCAAGGGAGGAGAGACGGGATGGATTTCGACCTTCTGTGTTTCGGCGAGGCGATGATTGAACTCACCCGGATGGGCTCCGGCGACTACAAGGCCGGATACGGGGGCGATACCTCCAACTGCGCCATCGCCGCGGCCCGCCAGGGCGCGCGGGCGGGCTACATCACCGCCGTCGGCGACGACGCCTTCGGGCGCGAGTTGCTGGACCTGTGGCAGCGCGAGGCGGTGTCGACCGAGTTCGTGCGGGTCGACTCCACGGCACCCACCGGCCTCTACATCATCACCCCCAGCCCGGCCGGCCGGGACTTCGCCTATTACCGGGCGGGCTCGGCGGCCAGCCGCTATACCGCCGCCGATCTGCCGGTCGCGGCGCTGCGGCGGACGCGGATCGTTCAGCTCTCGGGGATCAGCCAGGCGATCGGCGCGGGGCCGCTTGCGGCCGGAACCGCCCTGATCGAGGCCGCCCGGCAGGCGGGATGCGAGGTCGCCTACGACACCAACCTCCGGCTGAAGCTCTGGGACCTGGAGCAGGCCCGCGCGACCATGCATGCGGCGATGACGCGGTGCACGATCGCCCTGCCGTCGATCGACGATTCGCGGGTCCTCACCGGCCTGGAGGACGCGGATGCCATCGCCGATGCGTATCTCGCCATGGGGCCTCGGGTCGTCGCCCTGAAGATGGGGGAGGCGGGGGCGATGATCGCAACCACAAAGACGCGTGTGGTCATTCCGCCACACAGGGTCACGCCGGTCGACGCGACGGGGGCGGGCGACACCTTTGACGGCGCCTTTCTCGCCAGGCTGGCGGCCGGTTCCGACCCGGTCGACGCGGGTCGATATGCCGCGGTCGCGGCCGCCCTGACGACCACCGGATACGGAGCGGTTTCGCCGATCCCCCGCTTCGTGGAGGTCCAACCGGTATTGAGTTAAACCACAGAATTCAGATGGAGATTCCATCTTCATTTATGCTTCAAAACAGCAACGGTGAGACGACAACCCCTGTATCCTTGCCAAATGGCAAATGGTCTATTGACATAAACCGGACGTTTTCCGGTAAGGTGTCGGCGATCAATCGATCGTGTTGATCGTGAAATGCGGGCATAACAAAAACTAACCCGCAATAAAAAGGGAGGTTACCTCTATGTCGTTGAATTTGTTGAAGAAGGCTGGCCTCGTGGCAGCTGCGGCGGCGTTTGTCCTGTCGGCTGGTGCGGGTGACGCTGAGGCCAAGAAGGTCCGATGGAAGATGCATTCGGCGTTCGGTACGAACGTCGCCGTGCTCGGCCCTGTCGGAGTTCGCATCACCGACTGGGTCAACAAGATCTCGGACGGCGATTTCGACATCAAGCTGTTCGAGCCGGGTGCACTGGCCGGTGGCTATGCCTATTACGACCCGATCAGCCAGGGCGCGTTCGACGCGGCCTACGGTACGCCGGGCGCGAACCAGGGCAAGAACTCGGCTTTCGCGTTCCTGTCCACCTGGCCGTTCGGCCCGGGCGCGCTCGAGTTCAACGCGTGGCTCCAGTACGGCGGCGGTGTTGAGATCGGCAAGGAGCTCTATGCCCGCGACGGCATCGAGTACTTCTACTGCGGCATGATTCCGCCGGAGACTTCCGGCTGGTTCCGTGAGCCGATCGAGAGCCTCGACCAGCTGAAGGGCCTGAAGATGCGCTTCTTCGGCGTCGGCGCGAAGGTCATGCAGAAGCTCGGCGTGTCCACCCAGCAGCTTGCCGGCGGCGACATCTACCCGGCGCTGGAGCTCGGTACGATCGACGCGACCGAATTCTCCATGCCGGCCATCGACCGGTCCTACGGCTTCTACCAGATCGCGAAGTACAACTACTTCCCGGGCTGGCACCAGCAGTCGACGACCAACGAGGTCCTGGTCAACAAGGCCAACTGGGAAGGCCTGGAAGACGTGAAGAAGGCCCAGTTCGAGGTCGCCTGCAAAGCCAATATCGGCGTTGAGCTGGCCGAGGGCGAGGCGCTTCAGCCGGCGGCGATGATCGCCAACCAGAAGGACGGGGTCACCAACGTCACCTGGTCCGACGACGTCCTGAATACTCTGCGCGAGAAGTGGGAAGAGGTCCTGCAGGAGGAGCTCGCCGCGAACCCCGACGTTCAGAAACTCTGGGACAGCTACACGGCGTTCCACGAGGAGTACAAGGTCTGGGGCGAGATGGGCTACCTCAAGTAAGCCTCACGACGCCTGGCCGGGGGTGGGACGACCACCCCCGGTTGCTCTGACTGCTTAGCTTACGGCGGCGAGAAGCGCCGCCGTTTCTTTACCGACTGTCAGATTGGACGCGGCCGGCGCATGCGTGCGTCGAGGCCGAGGCGTAGCAACCAACCGAAAGCAGAGAGATGGGTGCACTTCTAAGCGTCGCCGGACTCCTGGACGGGATCGCCAGATGGATCGGCAAGACGATCGGCTGGATCATGATCCCCCTGATCCTGGTGATTATTTTCGACGTCATCACGCGGAAGATCGACTTCACGCGTTTGCTTTTTGCCGAATATACGGCGGCGTCCGGCTATTCGGTTTCCACGATCCTGCAGGACCTGCAGTGGCACTTCCACGCGGCTCTGCTGATGCTGACTTTCGGTTTCGGATACCTGGCGAATGCGCATGTCCGGGTCGACGTGTTTCGGGAGCTGCTTTCGCGCCGGCCCCAGGCCTGGATCGAGATCTGCGGCCTGATCTTCTTCGGCTTGCCCTTCGTCGTGCTGATGATCTTCTACGCCTACCAGATGACCGAGCTGTCCTTCCATCAGGGCGAGGGCTCGGAATCGATGACCGGCATCGGCCAGCGCTGGTTCATCAAGAGCTTCATGCTGTGGGGCTTCATCGTGACGATGATGGCGATCCTGGCGACGCTGTTCCGGCTGATCGCCTATCTGTTCGGCGACCAGGACGCCCAGGACGAGGCGCAAGAAGGCCTGGAGATCTTCGCGGACGCTAATGACGAGCTCGAGGAGGCCCGTCGTCTGGCGGAAGAAGCCCTCAAGCGTGGGGGAGACTGACCGATGGAGTTCTTCGACGCGATCTACGATCACCTCTATGAGTTTATCGGCGCCTACATGTTCCTGGCGCTGGCGCTGACGCTGTTCACGGGTCTGCCCGTGGCCATCGCGCTCGGCGGCATTTCGGTGATCTTCGGCGGTGTCGCCATCTACCTGGAATTCCTCGACGTCGCGGTGTTCTTCCAGGTCATCCAACGCGTCTGGGGCGGTGACGGGGCCTCCGGTGCCGTGCAGAACCCGATCCTGGTGGCGGTCCCATGTTTCGTCTTCATGGGAACCATGCTGGAGAAATCCCGTGTCGCCGAGGACCTGCTGCATATCCTGCAGGTCATGCTGCGGCGCGTGCCGGGCGCCCTGGCGCTCTCGGTCACGGTCATGGGCACGATCATGGCGGCGACCACCGGCATCATCGGCGCCTCGGTCGTCATGATGACGCTGCTGGCCCTGCCGGCCATGCTGCATCGTGGTTACCATCCCGCACTTGCCACAGGCACGATCGCCGCCTCTGCGACGCTCGGCATTCTGATCCCGCCGTCGATCATGCTGGTCCTCATGGCCAACCTGCTCGCGGTGTCGGTCGGCAACCTGTTCATCGGGGCGATCTTCCCGGGACTGGTGCTCTCCGGCCTGTACTTCGCCTACATTCTGCTGATCAGCGGCATCCGCCCCCAACTGGCGCCGCCGCTGCCCGACGATGCGATCGTTCTCGACCCGACGCAGAAGAAGAACGTTGCCCGTGTCTGTTTCATCGTGGCGGGGATCGTTCTGATCGCCTATCTCGGCACCACGTTCATCGGTGACGAGACGATCAACTGGGGGCTGTCCGGCTTCCTGGCGATCTTCGCGGCCTGCATGCTCCTCGGACGCGTGGAAGGCGACACGATGCTGGGCGGTGTGCTCAGGGGCTTCGTGCCGCCGATCTTCCTGATCGTCATGGTGCTGGGCTCGATCTTCGCCGGCTGGGCGACGCCGACGGAAGCGGCGGGCGTGGGTGCCTTCGGCTCCCTGATCCTGGCCTGGTTCAACCGGACGCTGACCCGCCAGGTCCTGACCCAGGTGATCCACCGGACCGCCCTGACCACCGCGATGATCTTCTTCATCTTCGTCGGTGCCACGGCGTTCTCGACGATCTTCCGGAACGTCTACGGCGAGGACCTGATCATCGAGTTCATCGAATGGCTCGACCTGCATCCCTGGTCGCTGCTGTTCATGCTGATGTTCACGATCTTCCTGCTGGGCTTCTTCTTCGACTTCCTGGAGATCACGCTCATCATCCTGCCGGTCTTCGCCCCGGTCATCCGGGCGCTGGCGCCGGCCTTCGCGAACCATCTGGGGTATGCGGAGCCGTCGAACGTGGCGGAAACGCAGTTCTTGGAGGCACAGGTCATATATTGGTTCGCCATCCTAGTGGCGACGAACCTACAGACCTCGTTCCTAACGCCTCCATTCGGGTTCGCGCTGTTCTATATGAAGGGCGTGGCACCATCCTCGGTGAAGATGCAGGACATCTACTTCGGCATCATCCCGTTCGTGGCTCTGCAGGTGGTCGGCATCCTGCTGGTCCTCGAATTCCCGGGGCTGGCGCTCTGGCTGCCTGAGCAGATCCTCGGACGCTAGCCAGGCTGATCTGAACACCGACCAAAGCGGCCGCTCCGGACCTCCGGAGCGGCCGTTCTCATTGTGGAACCGGCGCGCTACGATCGGGTCACCAAGAGTCGACAAGAGCCCCCGAGGAGAGGAAGACCATGGCGCTGGATCCGCAATGCGTTGAGCTGATGGCCGCGATCAACGACATCGGCTCGCCCTTCGACACGGACGATCCGGTCGAGGCGCGGCGGCGGGTGCAGGAATCCGTCGACCGGGCCAAACCCTATGGCGGGCGCTTCAGCGCGGTGGAGAACGGCAGCCTCGACGGGCCGGAGGGCACGATCGCCTACCGGCTGTACCGGCCGGAGGACGCGGTCGAGAGTCCGGGGCCGGTGCTGGTCTACTACCACGGCGGCGGCATGGTGTTCGGTTCGCTCGACAGCCACGATCCGATCTGCCGGGCGATCGCCGAGGCGGTGCCGTGCACGGTGATCTCCATCGACTACCGCCTGGCCCCCGAGACGCCGTTTCCGGGGGCGGCCGAGGACGCGATCGCCGCCTTCCGCTGGGTCGTGGCGCAGGCCGAACGCCTTGGCATCGATCCTACGCGGGTGGCGGTCGGCGGCGACAGCGCCGGGGGCAATCTGGCGGCCGTGGTCAGTAACGAGACCCGGAGCGACCCGATTCCGCCCTGCTTCCAATGGCTGATCTATCCCAATGTGGACCTGGCGGCCGAGGGCGGGTCGATCGACGCCTTCGCCGAGGGCTACTTCCTCACGAAGTCGGCGATGGACTGGTACAAGAACTTCTATGCACCCGATTCCGCGAGCCGGCTCAACCCGCTGTGCTCGCCGCTGCGCGCGGAGAGCCTTGTCGGCGTCGCCCCGGCTCTGGTGACCACGGCCGGGTTCGACCCGTTGAAGGACGAGGGCAGGGCCTATGTGGAGAAGCTGAAGGCCGACGGCGTGCCGGTCGAGTACATCGACTATCCCGGCATGATCCACGGCTACCTGCGGGCCTTCGCGATCGTCGACGTGGCGCGTCAGACCATCGTGGAGTCCGCCCGGTCGATCCGCGCGGCGTTCGGGATGCCGGCCGCCTGAACCGGGGAGGGGCGGCGGTCAGTCCGCCCGTTTCTTCTTCACCACCCGGATCAGGGCATCGAGGCCGAGCAGATAGGAATCGATGCCCATCCCGGTGATCATCCCGTCCGCCTCGCTGGACGGGATGGAGGGGATGCCGCGCCGCTCGATGTTCGACATGTGAACCTCCACATAGGGCAGCTCCACCCCGCGCAGGCAGTCGCGCAGGGCGTATCCGGCGTAGTTGAAGCCGGCCGGGTTCATCATCAGCCCGTCGATCCCGTCGCGGGCGGCCTGGTAGATCCGGGTGATCGCTTCGCCCTCGACGTTTGTATAGTAGATGTCCAAATCGACTCCGTGCCGCCGGGCTTCGGCCAGCAGCAGCGCGTCGAGCTCGGCGGCGGTCGTGGTGCCGTAGACTTCCGGCTGGCGGCGGCCCAGCCATTCCATGTTGGCGCCCTGGATCAGCAGCAGCTTCACCGGTTCCTCCCTTGGTCTTCTGACTTTTATGCGCCCCGCAGGTATCGCACGGCGGCATCCCGCTCGAACAGGTAGAGAAGGGTGCGCACCGCCTTGCCGCGCGCGCCCTCCAGCTCCGGGTCCTGGTTCAGCAGCAGCCGGGCGTCGTCGCGGGCGACTTCGAACAGGTCGTTATGGGCGGCGGCGTCGGCCATGCGGAAGGTCGGCAGGCCGCTCTGCCGCGTGCCCAGCACCTCGCCGGCGCCGCGCAGCTTCAGGTCCTCCTCGGCGATGCGGAACCCGTCCTCGCTGTCGCGCATGACCGACAGCCGGGCCCGGCCGGTCTCGCTCAGCGGCGCGGCGTAGACCAGCAGGCAGGTGGAGGCCTTGTCGCCGCGCCCGATCCGCCCGCGCAGCTGGTGAAGCTGGGCCAGGCCGAAGCGCTCGGCGTGTTCGATCACCATCACCGTGGCGTCCGGCACGTCGACCCCGACCTCGATCACCGTGGTGGCGACGAGCAGGTCGACGGAGCCTTCCTTGAAGGACGCCATCATCTTGTCCTTCTCCGGCCCCTTCATGCGGCCGTGGATCAGCCCGACCCGGTCGCCGAACCGTTCGCGCAGGGTGCTGGCGCGCTCCTCGGCGGCGGCCACGTCCAGCACCTCGGATTCCTCCACCAGCGGGCAGACCCAGTAGACCTTGGCGCCGGCATCCATGCGCCGGGCTATACCGTCGATCACATCCATCAACCGGTCGTTGGAGACCACGCGGGTGTCGATCGGCTGGCGCCCCGGCGGCTTCTCGGTCAGGCGCGAGACGTCCAGGTCGCCATAGGCGGTCATCACCAGGGTCCGGGGGATCGGCGTGGCGGTCATCACCAGGATGTCGACGCCCTGACCCTTCTGGCCCAGCACCATGCGCTGGTGCACGCCGAAGCGGTGCTGCTCGTCGATCACCGCCACGGCGAGGTCGCGGAACTCGACCTCTTCCTGGAACAGGGCGTGGGTGCCGACGACGATCTGCGCCGTACCCTCGGCGATGCGGCCGAGGATGGTGCTACGGGTCTTGCCCTTGTCCCGACCGGTCAGGATCTCGCAGCGGATGCCGACGGCGCGGGCCAGCGGCTCGATGGTGGCGAAATGCTGGCGCGCCAGGATCTCGGTCGGCGCCATCAGCGCCGCCTGGGCGCCGCATTCGATCGCGTTGGCCATGGTGACCAGCGCCACCAGGGTCTTGCCGCTGCCCACATCGCCCTGCAGCAGCCGCAGCATCCGGTTCGGCGCGGCCATGTCGCCCTCGATCTCTGAGAGCGCCGTGCGCTGGGCGCCGGTCAGGCTGAACGGCAGGTTTTTCAGGATCGCGTCGCGCAGCCGGCCGTCGCCCTTGATGATGCGGCCCTTCTGTTTCTTCATCCGCGCGCGCACCAGGGCGAGTGCCAACTGGTTGGCCAGGATCTCGTCATAGGCCAGCCGCTGCCGGGGCAGGGAGTCCGGCTCCATCTCCAGCCGGTTCTGCGGATGGTGCACCGCCTTGACTGCCGCGTCCCAGGCCGGCCAGCCGCGCGCCTGGACCAGGGTGGCGTTGATCCACTCGTCCAGCACCGGCACCCGGGCCAGCGCGCCCTCGATGGCCCTGCGGATCGTGCGCTGGTGCAGACCGTCGGTGGACGGATGGGTCGGCTCGACGATGCGCACGCTGTCGGCCTCCTCCAGCGGCACCACGTGGTCCGGATGCGGCATCTGCGCCTTGCCGCGGAACCGCTCGACCTTGCCGCTGATCACCCGCTTCTGGCCGTGCGGCAGCAGCTTCTCCAGCCAGTCGCCCTTGGCGTGGAAATACACCAGCTCGATCTCGCCGGTCTCGTCGGCGCAGATCACCCGGTAGGGCGCGCGGCCGCGTCCCGGCTCGTGGCGCATCGTGGTGACGGTGAGGGTGGCGATCATCCCGTCCGGCGCGTCGGCCACCGTGGGGGAGAACCGGCGGTCGACCATGCCGCTCGGCAGGTGCCAGAGCAGGTCGACGATCTGCGGGCCGGCCGCCTTCTCGATCAGCTTGGCATAGCGCGGTCCGATGCCCGACAATTGGGACACATCGGCGAAGAGCGGGAAGAGGATCTCGGGGCGCAATGTCGCAACTCGTCCAGTCGGCGTGCCGGGGGTGGTCTCGGGTCTGTCCCTGCTTTATATCCCACAGCCCGGCATTGCGAGACCATGACAAGCCATCGGGACGGGACAGCTTGAAGAGGAGTGCGGCATGACCGAGGCCCTGGACGCCCGCCGCAAGCGCCTGCGCTACCGCAGCACCTATACCGGCACCAAGGAGACCGACCTGCTGCTCGGCGCCTTCGCCGACAGACATCTCGGGTCGCTGTCGGACTCCGATCTGGACGATTACGAGCATCTGCTCAGCATCGAGGACCCGCGGCTCTATACCTGGATCACCGGGCAGGAGACGCCGCCGGCGGAATTCGAGACGCCGGTGCTGCAGATGCTGCGCGACTTCAAACTGACCCAGGCCTGATAAGAAGAAGGACCGGCCCATGGACATGGTGGGCGACCACGACCGGCTGTTTGCCGACTTCCCGACCGCCGTCGGCCGCGTGGCCATCGCGTCGGCCCCGGAAGGGGTGGACGCGGAGGCGATCGCCGCACTCGCCAATGCGCGCGGCCTGCTGCTGCATGTGGCGCGCGACGATACCCGCGTCGCGGCCCTGGCCCGGGCCATCGCCTTCTTCGACCCGGATCTGCGGGTGATGCAACTCCCGGCGTGGGACTGTCTGCCCTATGACCGGGTGTCGCCCAATACCGAGATCGTCAGCCGCCGGATCGACACCCTGGCACGGCTCGCCGCCCGCAAGCGCAGCGCCAAGCCGACTGTCGTCCTGACCACGGTCAACGCCGTGCTGCAGCGGGTGCCGCCCAAGAGCTTCTTCGACGGCGCCACCCTGGTGCTGAAAGTCGGCCAGTCCATGCCACTGGACGAACTCACCGCCTTCTTCACCCGCAACGGCTACAACCGCTCCGACACGGTGCGCGAGCCCGGTGAATACGCCGTGCGCGGCGGCATCGTGGACGTGTTCCCGACGGGAACAGAGGAGCCGGTGCGGCTCGACTTCTTCGGCGACGACCTGGAGGAGATCCGGCGCTTCGACCCGATGTCCCAGCGCACCACCGGCAAGCGCAAGAGCGTGGCCTTCCTGCCGGTCGGCGAGGTGCTGCTGGACGAGACCACGATCCAGCGCTTCCGCTCCGGCTACCGCTCCCGGTTCGGCGCCGAGGTGACCGCCGATCCGGTCTACGAGGCGGTCTCCGCCGGCCGGCGTCATGGCGGCATGGAGCACTGGCTGCCGTTGTTCCACGAGAGTCTGGGCACCGTGCTGGACTATGTCGGCGACGCGCCGGTTACCCTGGACCATCAGGCGGAGGAATCCGCCTCTGCCCGGTTCGAGCAGATCCAGGAATATCACGACGCCCGGGTGCAGATGCTGCGCGCCGGCGGGGCGGAGGCCGGCGGCATCTACCGGCCGCTCGACCCCTACGCGCTGTATCTGGCGCCGGCGGATTGGTCGGTGCTGATGGCCGACCGGGCGGTCGGCGCCTTCACCCCGTTCTCCCTGCCGGAAGACGGTGCGGTGATCGATTTCGGCGCGCAGTCCGGCGTCGATCTGGCCGAAGCTCGCGCGCGCGGCGGCTCCGCCGTCTACGACGCTGTGCGCGACGCGGTGGTGGACGAGATCGGCAAGGGCCGCCGGGTCGTGGTCGCCGGCTACAGCGAAGGCTCCTGCGACCGGCTGGCCCATCTGCTGCGCGACCACGGCATCGACGCGATCGAGCCCGCTCCCAGCCTGCAGGCCGCGATGGCCCTGCCTCCGGCCACGGTGGCGACGGCGGTGCTGCCGCTGGAGCACGGCTACCGCCGGGGCGCGCTGACCGTCATCTCCGAGCCGGACATCGTCGGCGAGCGGCTGGTCCGCCCGTCCAGGCGACGCAAGCGCCGGGGCGAGGACTTCCTGCGCGAGGTCTCCTCCCTGGAGGCGGGCGACTACGTCGTCCATTCCGAGCACGGCATCGGCCGCTATCTCGGGCTGGAGACGCTGGAGATCGGCGGCGCGCCGCACGACGTTTTGCGCCTGGAATATCTCGGCGGCGACAAGCTGTTCGTGCCGGTCGAGAACATCGACGTGCTGTCGCGCTACGGCAGCCAGGAGACCAAGGCGCAGCTCGACAAGCTGGGCGGCGCCGGCTGGCAGGCGCGCAAGGCCCGGGTCAAGAAGCGGCTGCTGGACATGGCCGAGGCGCTGATCGGCATCGCCGCCGAGCGCGAGCTGCGCAAGACCGAGCCGCTGTACCCGCCGCCGGGTACCTATGACGAGTTCTGCGCCCGCTTCCCCTTCACCGAGACCGAGGACCAGCTCAAGGCCATCGACGATGTGCTGGAGGACATGGCGTCCTCGCGGCCGATGGACCGGCTGGTCTGCGGCGATGTCGGCTTCGGCAAGACCGAGGTGGCCCTGCGCGCGGCGCTGGTCGCCGCGGGGCAGGGCTATCAGGTCGCGGTGGTGGTGCCGACGACGCTGCTCTGCCGCCAGCATTACCGGAACTTCCGCGACCGGTTCCAGGGCTTCCCCATGCGGGTCGCCCAGCTCTCCCGGCTGGTCACAACCAAGGACGCCAACGAGATCCGCGAGGGCCTGCGCTCAGGCGACGTGAACATCGTGGTCGGCACCCACGCGGTGCTGTCCAAGCAGATCCAGTTCGACAATCTCGGCCTCGTCATCGTCGACGAGGAGCAGCATTTCGGCGTGACCCAGAAGGAGTGTCTGAAGGACCTGCGCAAGGAGGTCCACGTCCTGACCATGACGGCGACGCCGATCCCTCGCACCCTGCAGATGGCCCTGTCCGGCGTGCGCGAGATGAGCCTGATCGCCACGCCGCCGGTCGACCGGCTGGCGGTGCGCACCTTCGTCATGCCCTATGACGGGGTGATCATCCGCGAGGCCCTGCTGCGCGAGCGCTATCGCGGCGGTCAGACCTTCTATGTCTGCCCGCGCATCGAGGACCTGAGCCGGGTGCACGAGCGGCTGATCAAGCTGGTGCCGGACCTGCGCATCGGCCTGGCCCATGGCCGCATGGCGCCGACCGAGCTGGAGGACGTGATGACGGCCTTCACCGACGGCAATTACGACGTGCTGCTGTCCACCAACATCGTGGAGTCCGGCCTCGACATCCCGTCGGCCAACACCATCGTCATCCACCGCTCCGACATGTTCGGCCTGGCCCAGCTCTATCAGCTCCGCGGCCGGGTCGGGCGGTCGAAGACAAGGGCCTATGCCTATCTGACCACCCATCCGACCAAGGTCCTGCCGCCGATCGCCAAGCGCCGGCTGGAGGTGATGCAGACCCTGGACACGCTGGGGGCGGGCTTCTCGCTGGCCAGCCACGACATGGACATCCGCGGGGCAGGCAACCTGCTGGGCGACGAGCAGTCGGGCCAGGTCAAGGAAGTCGGCATCGAGCTGTATCAGGAACTGCTGCGCGAGGCGGTGGAGGCGGCCCGCGCGGGCGAGGGGACGGTCGCCGAGGACACGTCCTGGACGCCGCAGATCGCCCTCGGCATGCCGGTGCTGATCCCAGACGCCTATGTGCCCGACCTGTCGGTGCGCATGAGCCTGTACCGCCGCATCGCCATGCTGGTCGACAAGGACGAGATCGACGGGTTCGCCGCCGAGCTGGCCGACCGCTTCGGGCCGACCCCGCCGGAGGTGGAGAACCTGCTGAAGGTGGTCGCCATCAAGGGCCTGTGCCGCTCCGCCGGGATCGAGAAGGTCGATGCGGGCCCGAAGGGTGCCATCGTCGCTTTCCGCAACAACACCTTCGCCAACCCGCAGAAGCTGGTGAATTTCATGCAGCAGCAGGCGGGGTCCGTGCAGCTCCGCCCGGATCACAAGCTGGTCTACCGCCGGGCCTGGAACAAGCCGGAGCAGCGGGTGCTTGGCCTGACGCGCCTGATGGAGGAACTGGCCGCGATGGCGGCCTGATGGTCGCCGCACCGGTCTTCGCGACGCCGGACTCCTATATGGCGCGGCTGACCGATACCGGCTTCCGGCGGCCCTATCTGGCCACCATTCTGTTTCCTGGTCTGACGTCCCCCGTCCGTCTAAATGGGGAACCGTCGTCGCTTCCCGCGGGTTTACCATTGACGGGACCCCAATCGGAATCATCTGACGGGTTATTCCGATTGGGGAGCGGGCGGCCGGATGACGAACGAGCGAACGGAACAGGACGAAGCCGAAAAGAGCGCTGAGCGCATCGACGCGCTGAAACCGCTCTCCTCCGACGAGATGTTCGAGGTCGTGCGCCTCAACGGAGTGGAGGAGCTGAGCCGCCCGACCGTTTCTCTGGCGTTTTCAGGCCTGGCGGCCGGTCTGGCCATCGGCTTCTCCGTCATCGCCGAAGCGGCGGTGGTGGGCAGGCTGGACAGCGAGGCGAGCTGGGCCTCCCTACTCGGCGACATGGGCTATACGGTCGGCTTCATCATCGTCGTCCTCGGACGCCTTCAGCTGTTCACCGAGAACACCATCACCCCCGTGCTGCCGATCTGCCATGCGCCGACCCGCCGGAATTTCCTGGCGCTCGCGCGCAACTGGAGCGTGGTGCTGACGGCGAACATCGTCGGCGTGGTGATCTTCGCCGCGTTCCTGATGTTGCTGCCCTCGATCCCTCCCGAGATGCGCGAGGCCGTGGTGGATCTCGGCCGGCACTCGGTCGATGGCGGGTTCCTCGTAACCATGACCAAAGGGGTCGGCGCCGGCTTCCTAGTGGCGGCACTGGTCTGGGTGAACGCCAACAGCCGGGGCGCCAGCCTGATGGCGGTGTTCGTGATCACCTATGTCATCGCGCTCTGCGAGTTCTCCCACGTGATCGCCGGCACCATGGAGATCGCCGCCCTGGTGATGGTGGACAACATCACCCTGTCGGGCGCGGTCTTCGGGTTCTTCCTGCCGGCTCTGATCGGCAATGTCATCGGCGGGACGGTCCTGTTCGCGTTCATTTCCTACGGACAGGTATACCAGGAGATCTGAGGTGTTTCTGAGCAGGCCCAAGCGGATCGACCGGACGGGCGACGACCGGCCGGCATCGAATCTGGTGTCGTTCATGTGGCGCATGAGCGGCTGGTACCAGCTGCCGGCCTGCGCGCTGGCGCTGATGGTCGCGGGTCTCACCGTTGTGCCGCTGGAGCTGCAGCGCCGCATCATCGACGACGCGCTGAGCCAGGGGAACGCCGATCTGCTGATGATCCTGGCGCTGATCTATCTCGGAGTGATCACCCTCAATGCCGGGGTCAAGTTCACCCTGCGGATCTACCAGGGCTGGCTGGCGGAGAGCGTCATCGCCTATTGCCGCCGGCACATCATCGACCTGCACGGCCGCCAGCCGACGGGAGACGGGCAGGGCGGCACGGCGGTGTCGATCGTCAACCACGAGCTGGAGGCGATCGGCGGCTTCGTGGGAGACGGGATCTCCGACCCGCTGGCCCAGGTCGGGGTTCTGCTGGCGATCGTTATCTACATGGTGACGGTGGAGCCGATGATCGCGCTGGTCAGCGTGGTCTTCCTCGGACCGCAGATCGTCCTGATCCCCGTGATCCAGCGCAAACTGAACGCCCTGGTCGACAGGCGGATCGACCTGATCCGGTCGCTGAGCGAAGACGTCGCCGAACGGTCTGACGACGCCGACGACCAGATGCGCACCGACAACGACATCCGTCGGGTGTTCGGCAACCGCATGCGCTTCTTCGTCTGGAAGTTCCTGGGCAAGGTGGCGCTGAACTTCCTGAACGCCGCCGCCCCTCTGATGGTGCTCGGGTTCGGCGGCTGGATGGTGGTTCAGGGCCAGACCGAGGTCGGCGTGATCGTCGCCTTCATCTCCGGGTTCAATCGGATGGCGGAACCGCTGCGGGACCTGATCAACTATTACCGCACCTACGCCCAGACCGAAGTGAAGCACGACAAGGTCGCCAGCTGGATGGACACGCGGGCGTAACAGGGCGGGCGTAACAGGAGACGGGCGTAACGGGTAAACGGTCGGGCGGTCAGGCCGTGTTGGCTGCGGCCGGCCGGGCGGCGGCTTCGTTCTGGACCAGCTCGAACAGCGGGAAGAAGGCCTCCGGCTCCTGCGCGCCGGCCAGCGCATAGCGCCGGTCGAAGATGAAGCAGGGCACGCCGTTGATGCCGTTCTCGTAGGCGAAGCGGGTTTCCGCCAGCACGTCGGCCACGGCCTCGTTGCTGTTCAGGAACTCGATCGCCTCGTCCCGGTCGAGCCCGGCCTCGGCGGCGATGTCCGCCAGCGTCTCCACGTCGCCGATATTCTGACCGTCGTAGAAATAGCCGGTGAACAGGCGCTCCACGAGAGCGTCCGACGCGCCGCGTTCCGACGCGAAGCGGATCAGCCGATGGGCCCGAACCGTGTTGGGCGTGGTGCCGATCTTGTCGAACTGGAAGTCGAGGCCTTCCTTGCGGCCGTTCTCGCGGATCGTCTCGTAGATCTGCGCCGCCCGCTCCGGCCCGCCGAACTTGGTCTGCAGGTAGGTCTGGCGCGGCATGCCCTGAACCGGCATGTCGGGATTGAGCTGGAACGCGCGCCAGTGGATTTCCACCTGCTCCTGCGGACGCTGGGCCAGGGCTCGCTCCAGCCGGCGCTTGCCGATGAAGCACCAGGGGCAGACGACGTCGGAGAAAATGTCGATACGCATGAACAGACCCTAACGTGCACCCCCGGCGCATACAACCGATCTATGGCGATGGGGCCGGGGAGTATGCGGCCCTGACGGACGGTACGTGCCGGGTCAGCGAACGATAGGGCCGTTCTTCCGATCGGTCGTAAAGTAGCGTCCGTTGCTGGTCACCACGTTGTCGTTGTTGTCCACCATGTGGTCAAACACATGATACGTCCTGTTACCGGCACTCACCGTGGTGTGAAGGTTTCCAGACCCGGCAACACATTCGGATCCGCCGGCATGACCGCCGTCGAGGATGGTGCACGTTTCGTTGTCGTAGGCCTGTCGAAGTGCCCGGCTGGTCGACGCGGCGATACGGTCGAAGTCCCTGGAACCGATCGGGTGTGTGTGACTGTTCGAGATATCGCACGCCCAGGCACCCGGGGCGGTGACCAGAGCGGCGAGACAGATCGTCAGACCGAGCCCGAGTGCGATCATCGTTTTCTTCATAGGAACCTCCTGACAACGAGACCGGTTTGCGGATCACGCTCTGCGGCGCGACCTCGCTCGGGACTCGGGGACTGCGCGAAAGGGACGGGATATGCGGGACGCCAGCGGCTCACTGCGCGGCGCATTGGCGATCCACTGCTGCACATTGGCGGGCAGGCCCCGGTTCGGTTTCGCCACCGAGCAGGCCGTGCTGTTCGCTGTGCCGGCCGGCCGCTGTCGGAGGTGGCGGAGGCGCGCGGCACCAAGATCAGCACCGTGCGCTGGCACCTGAAGAACCTTCAGGCGAAGCTGGGAGCGACGGACAAGGCCGGGGTCGTCGCCTGGATCGCCCGCAGTCCGGCCTGCGGGCTCGCGCGGTAGGCAGGAGCCGATCGCACGCTTGACGTTTGCCCGGCCCACGGAAATGGTTAAGTCCCGCTCGCCAAGGACCCGCTCGTCAAGGACACGACTGCCAATGACCGACTCGATCTACGACCGCGACCTAGACCGACGCCCGGCGAACTACGCACCGCTGACACCGAGCGATTTCCTGGCTCGGGCCGCCCACACCTATCCTGACAAGGTGGCGGTGATCCACGGCACCCTGCGCCAGACCTATGCGCGGACCTATGCCCGGGCGCGGCGCCTGGCCTCCGCCCTGGTGCGGCGCGGGATCGGCACCGGCGATACGGTGGCGATCCTGGCGCCCAACACGCCGGCTATGCTGGAGGCGCATTACGGCGTGCCGATGGCGGGCGCGGTTCTGAACGCGATCAATACCCGCCTGGACGCGTCTGCCGTCGCTTTCATTCTGGATCACGGCGCCGCCAAGGTCGTGCTGGTCGACCGCGAGTTCACCGGCGTCATGGCCGACGCCCTGTCCCAGTCCGAGGGCGCGCCGACGGTCGTGTGGATCGACGACATCCTGGCCGAGAGCGGAGACCCATTGGGCGCGTGCGACTACGAGGCTTTCCTGGCGGAAGGCGACCCGGACTATGCCTGGTCCTGGCCAAAGGACGAGTGGCAGGCGATCTGCCTGAACTACACGTCGGGCACCACGGGCGATCCCAAGGGCGTGGTCTATCACCACCGCGGCGCCTACCTGAACGGCATGGGCAACGCCATCGCCTTCCAGGTCGACCGGAACTCCCGGTATCTGTGGACCCTGCCGATGTTCCACTGCAACGGCTGGACCTTCACCTGGGGCGTGACGGCGGCCTGCGGCACCCATGTCTGCCTGCGCAAGGTCGATCCCAAGCTGATCTTCGAGCTGATCGGCGAGCATACGGTCACCCATATGTGCGGCGCGCCGATCGTGCTGACGATGCTGATCCACGCGCCCGACGAGGTGAAGCGCCGCTTCGACCATGAGATCTGGATCGGCACCGGCGGGGCCGCCCCGCCGAGTGCGGTGATCTCCGGCATGGAGCAGATGGGCTTCAAGGTCATGCACCTGTACGGGCTGACCGAGACCTACGGCCCGTCGGGCATCTGCGCCTGGCCGCCGGAATGGAACGAGCTGGTGCTCGACGACAAGGCCCGCAAGATGGCCCGCCAGGGCGTCGGCTATCCGACCCTGGAGGGGTTCCGCGTGGTCGACCCGGAGACCGGCGAGGACGTGCCGCGCGACGGCAAGACGATCGGCGAGATCGCGATCCGCGGCAACACGGTGATGAAGGGCTACCTGAAGAACCCGGCCGCCACCGCCAAGGCCTTTGTCGACGGCTGGTTCCGCTCCGGCGACCTGGCGGTGATGCATCCCGACGGCTATGCCGAGGTGAAGGACCGTTCCAAGGACATCATCATCTCCGGCGGCGAGAACATCTCCTCGCTCGAAGTGGAGGACGTGCTGTTCCGCCACCCGAAGATCATGGAGGCGGCCGTGGTCGCCCGGCCGGACGAGAAGTGGGGCGAGACGCCCTGCGCCTTCGTCACCCCGAAACCGGGCGCCGATCTCACCGTGGAGGAGGTGGTGGCCTTCTGCCGGGAGAACATGGCGCATTTCAAGGTGCCGAAGACCATCGTCTTCACCGACCTGCCGAAGACCTCGACGGGCAAGATCCAGAAGTTCGTGCTGCGGGAGCAGGCGGTCGCGATGTAGGGGAGGGCGGTCATGGCTGCCGAGACCGGCTTCCAGACCCGCCGACCTGGGTTCGCAGCGGACAGCCGGTTGTCGCAGCGGCGACCCTTCGATAGGTCGCTCCCCTGGATCAAGTCCAGCGGCTTCTCAGGGTGAGGTCATCTCATAAATCCAGTCGTCATCCCGGCCGATCGTGGGATGACGGATATTTAACACTACCGATACCCTCGCCCTGAGCGGCGCCGGCTCAAGGCCGGAGCGCGTCGACGGGCCGGGCAGCGCACCCAGACCTTTAGCTGTCCATCTCGCCGCCCTTCGGCGCCTGATGGTCGAAATCGCGGTCCGCCGGCACCGGGCCGAGCATCCGGTCCTGCACGTCGTCGCGGCGCAGGCGGGTGTCGGTGTGCGGGCGCGGGAAGGCGATGCCCGCGGCGCGCAGGCGTTCGGCCACGCCGAAATGCAGATCGTTGGTCACCGTCAGGAAGTTGTTGATGTCGATCAGATAGACCCGGAGCTGCAGCCGCATCGCCACGTCGTCGAAGCCGTGGAAATACAGGTACGGCTCTGGCCATGTGGCGACCATCGGGTGTTCGGAGGCGACGTCGAGCAGGATGTCGCCCACCTTCTTCGGATCCTCGCCGTAGCTTACCGGCACGGCGACGTCGATGCGGCCGTACTTGTCCTTGTGGGTGTAGTTGATCAGCGCCGAGGTGATCAGCTCGGAGTTCGGGATGATCACTTCCGAGCGCTGGAAGGTCTGGATCTCGGTGGCGCGCACGTTGATGCGCTTCACCGTGCCCTCGAAGGCACCGATCTTGATCCAGTCGCCGACCTTGATCGGCCGCTCCGCCAGCAGGATCAGACCGGAGACGAAGTTGTTCACGATCGCCTGCAGGCCGAAGCCGATACCGACCGACAGCGCACCGGCGATCAGCGCCAGATTGGACAGATCGAAACCGACCGTCGCCACCGCGGTCAGCAGCGCCAGGGTCACGCCGATATAGCCGATGCCGGCGGTAACCGAGTGCTGCACGCCGGAATCGATATGGGTATGCGGGAAGATCCGGCGCACCAGGCCGCGCTGGATCATCCGGGTGATCACCAGGGCGACGAAGAAGGCCAGGAGTCCCGCCAGCAGACTGCCCGGCGAGATCCGCACCGAGCCGACATCGAACCCCTCCAGCGCCCGCATCACGATCAGATACAGATCGCCGGCGCTCATCCCGACGATCAGGGCGATGCCGAGCATCGCGCCGGCGAAGGTCGCCAGGTCGATCAGGATGTTGAACCAGAAGATCGTGCGCGTGATCGCCGCGTCGCTGGCGCCGGCGATCCGCTGGACCCAGCGATGGGCGCGGGTGGTCGGGTCGTCGACGATGCCGCCGAGGTCGCGTACCAGGCCGCGCGCCATGATCAGGGCCAGGGCGAGGAAGCTGACGTCGATCAGCTTGGACAGCAGCCAGATCGCGGCCTCGCTGTAGCCGATCAGGGCGAAGGCGACGCCCGAGACGGCGACCAGGATCAGGAGCCAGCGGATCACGGTGCCCGGATCGATGCCGGTCCGGGCGTCGTCGGACTCGTCCTCCCCGTCGGCGGCCTGGGCCTGCGGTTCCCAATAGTCCCGGCGCAACAGGGCCAGCAGGTTGGTGGCGATCAGCACGCTGAAGACGAGCGCGAAGCCCGAGCGCAGTTCCGGCGAGATGTTCAGGTTCTGCGCCACCTCGATCAGGAACAGCGCGACATGCAGGGTCGTCAGCAGGATCAGCGACCGGCGCCAGATGACCGAGACCGACTCGTCCGGAATGTCGGGCAGGCGCCAGGGCGTGTTGTGCGGCGCCAGGGCGGCGCGGATCAGTCCGGTCAGCAGCAGGAACCGCACCAGCGCTTCCTGGGCGGAGACCAGGACGATGGTGGCGAGCCCCGAGGTGACCGCGAGCTGTTCGATCACGAAGACCGGGGCGGCGATCAGCGCGGCCGGAGCAAGTCCGCGCGAGATGGCGACGACGATGGCGGCCAGCACCCTGCGCGAATAGGACGTCGGCTCGCCATGGGGGCCGAAGCGGCGCTCCAGCCAGAACAGGGAGGCGAGCCAGACCGCCAGGGCGATGACCGTCACCGTAATCAGCGGCGGAAGCGCCGACAGGCTGCGCTCGAGTCCCCGGCTCAGATCCATGAGCGGGGCGGAGATGATCCGTGCCAGCACGTCCAGCCCGTCGCGCAGCCCGGTCAGGAGCACCTCCGGGCGCAGCGGCGTGGGATACTGGGTGAACAGCCGCTCGCGCAGCTCCGCGACCCGGGCGACGCCGATCTGCTCGACCAGCTGGTCGGCCAGCTCGATCAGCAGGCCGATCTCCTTGTGCCGGCCCTCGACCTCGCGGATGCGCTCGGTCAGCTCGCCGCGTCGCCGCAGGACCGCGTCCGGCTCCAGCCCGTCTTCGGGGGGCGGGCCCAGGGAGTCGAGTTGGGCATGGAGCTGCGAGATCTGGGCGTCGAGCTGCCGCCGGCGCTCCTCGATCACCGCCTTGGTGTCGACGATCTGGGTACGGATGACCGCGAGCTGCTCCTGGCTGAGATCGGCGCGGCCGCCGATCAGCCGGAACACCTCCAGCGCCTGTTCCCAGCGCGCGATATCGCCGTCGGTTTCTTCCAGGACATGGTCGGTGTCGGGCGCCGGGGACGGCCCGAGCGAGCGCGTGATGGTGTCCTGCAGGCTGCTCGTGGAGGGGGGGCTGGCCGGCTGGGCGTGGACGTTCCCGGCTGCGAGGCTCCACGCCACGGCCGCAAGGACGGAGCCGACAAGGAAGGCGGAGCGCAACATAGGGGGCGATGTGCCATGGCACGCGCTTGCGCACAAGCGGCGTCTGGACGAGCCTGGGCGGCAACAAGAAAAGGGGGAGGCGGATGACGGATCGGATCGCCATCGTCGGCTGCGGCTATTTCGCGGCGTTTCATCACGAGGCCTGGGCCCGGATGCCGGGCGTGGAGGTCGTCGCGGTCTGCGACCGGGAGCCCGCGAAGGCCGAGGCGGTGCGCGCGGCCCATCATCCCGCCGCCACGGTGTTCGACGACGTGGCGCGGATGCTGGACGAAACCGGTCCAAGCCTTGTCGACATCGTCACCCCGCCGGCCACCCATGCGCCGCTGGTCGCGCTCTGCGCCGCGCGCGGGATCGACGTGATCTGCCAGAAGCCGCTCGCGCCCGACCTGGAGGCCGCGCGCCGGCTGGTGGACGAGGCCGAGTCCGCCGGGATCCGGCTGGCGGTGCACGAGAACTTCCGGTTCCAGCCCTGGTTCCGCGAGGCCCGGCGGCTGATCGACGGGGGCCGGTTCGGAGCGCTGCATTCGGTCGCCTTCCGGATGCGGCCGGGGGACGGGCAGGGGCCGCGCGCCTATCTCGACCGGCAACCTTATTTCCAGAAAATGGACCGCTTCCTGGTGCACGAGACCGCTGTGCACCTGATCGACACCTTCCGCATGCTGATGGGCGAGGTCGCCACCCTCTATGCCGACCTGCGGCGGATCAATCCGGCGATCGCCGGCGAGGATGCCGGCTACATTCTGCTGGGCTTCGAGACCGCGGCGACCGGGCTGGTGGACGGCAACCGGCTGAACGACCACGTCGCCGAGAACACGCGCCTGACCATGGGCGAGATGTGGCTGGAGGGCGAGGGCGGCGTGCTGCGGCTCGACGGGTCCGGAGGCCTGCACTGGAAACCCCATGGCGGGACCGAGGCGGAACACGGCTATGCCTGGCAGAACCGGGGCTTCGGCGGCGACTGCGTCTTCGCCACCAACGCCCATATCGTGGAGGCCTGGCGCGCCGGCGCGGCGGCGCAGAACGAGGGCCGGGCCTATCTGCGCAACATGGAACTGGTGGACGCGGCCTACCGCTCCAGCGAGGCCGGACGCCGGCTGGACGTCCGGACCGTCAGCTGAGCCGCCAGATCCCGATCGGGTGGGAGAGGCCGCGCAGGGTGCGGTCGCCCAGGTTCTGCGCCGCCGCGGGCGGATCCCCGGCGCCCTCGACCGTCACCGCGCTGGCCAGCGCCACCACCTCGCCCTGCGGATCGACCTCCTTGCCGAGCTGCTCGATCCGGTTGGCCACGTTCACCGGGTCGCCCACCAGGGTGTAGTTGATCCGGCCCGGCGCGCCGATATTGCCGACGACGACGGTGCCGGAATGCAGGCCGATGCGGATCCTGACCGGCGGCTCGCCGGCCGCCGCGCGCACCTCGTTCTCGGCGTGCACGGCCCTGGCGATGGCCTGGGTGGCCCGGATGGCGCGGGCGGCGTGATCCTCCTGCCGGCTGGGCGCGCCCCAGAAGGCCATGACGCTGTCGCCGATATACTTGTCGATGGTGCCGTCCTCGGCCTCCACGCAGCGGGCGACCAGCGAGAAATGCGCGTTCAGAAGCTCGGAGATCTCGCCGGCGCCCTTGTTCTCCGACAGGGTCGTGAAGCCCGAGATGTCGGTGAACATCACCGTCACCTCCCGGCTGCGCGTCGGAAAGCCGTCGGTCTGGGAGGCGTCCATCAGCCGCTTGACCAGGCGGCGCGGCACGTAGATCTCGAACCAGCGCAGGGCGCCCACCATGCTGTGGAAGGCGGCGGACGCGTCGCGCAGCTCGGCGACGGTGGTCTCCGGCGCGTCAGGAATGGAGTCCAGATCCAGGCGGCGGATGCTGTCGGAGGCGAGCGCCAGGGCGGTGACCGGCTGGCGCACCGACTGGGCGACCCGCCACAGCAGGAACAGGGTGAGCGCGAGCACGGCGCCGCCGGCGATCAGGATGGCGTAGAGCCGGGTGAACAGGATCTCCGAGCTCTCGGTGCTCGCGGCAACGCCTACGGTCCATTCCAGCGGCAGGACGGCGGGAAGATGCTGGGTGATGATGGCGTATTCGACGCCGTCGACCTCCACGATCGCGGTCTTCAGCCCCTCCAGACCGCGCAGCAGGCTGGTGTCGCGGGAATCGCCGCGGATGAACGCGGCGAGCACCTCGTCGCCCAGCTCCTCGGCGGTCGGCGTCGCGCTGCGGTGCTCGTCGAACCGATTGATGTGCGGGTCGTGGTGGGCGACCACATGGTTGCTGGAGTCGAGCAGGAAGGCTCGGACCGACGGGCTGGACAGCCGGGCCAGGAAGGTGGAGAGGTCGCCCGTGGTGATGCCGCTGGCGACGAAGCCGAGCACCTCGCCATTGGCCCGGATCGGATACTGGGCGACGACGATGGCGTGGCCGATATCGGCGGCCCAGACCGGGTCGCTCCACGTCACGCCGTCGACCCGGGTGCGGGCCTCGAAGCCTTCCGGGGTGATCCCGAGATCCTTCCAGGTCCCGCGCGCGACCAGATCGTTGCGGCCGACGCGGATCGTGCGGCCGTCCTTCAGCACGATGGCGGTGCCGCGGATCTGCGGCATGGCGGCCATGGTCAGGCGGATCCGGTCGATATCGGCGGAGCGGAAATCGAAATTCTCGCTGGCGATCATGTCGGCGACGACACGGGCATGATCCTCGGCCGGGCGGAGGTGAGTCGCGGTGCGGGTGGCGACCACGGCCATGACCTCCGACACCCGCTCGCGGATCAGGTCGACGGTGTTCCGGCCGGCGGCGATGAAGCCGGTGGCGAGGACGATCACCAGGGACAGGGTGACCAATGTGCCGACCCCGCCGAGCAGCAGCCAGGCGATCGGAACGCTGCGCGGACGCAGTACGGGTTTTTTGCGCGAGAACATCGGATACGTCCATAAGCGCCCGACAGCGCGCCGTCCAGCCCCACGCCGTTGCGGTCGGCGCCGAGCCTATGCGTGGCGATGGCCGAGCCTTTACTTGATGACAGCCCGCCCGGGGTTTATCTAGCGCCGGTCTCTACACCGAGCGGAAATGTCCATGCCCAGCCTGGCCGAGGAAGTGGACCGGCGCCGCACGTTTGCGATCATTTCGCATCCGGACGCCGGCAAGACGACGCTGACCGAAAAGCTGCTGCTGTTCGGAGGCGCGATCCAGTTGGCCGGCGCGGTCAAGGCCCGCGGCGAGCGCCGGCGTGCGCGCTCGGACTGGATGAAGGTCGAGCAGGAGCGCGGCATCTCGGTGGCGTCCTCGGTGATGACCTACGAATATCTGGGCCGGACCTTCAACCTGCTGGACACGCCGGGCCACGAGGATTTCTCCGAGGACACCTATCGGACCCTGACCGCCGTCGACAGCGCGGTCATGGTGATCGACGCCGCCAAGGGCATCGAGGCGCAGACCCGCAAGCTGTTCGAGGTCTGCCGCCTGCGCGACGTGCCGATCGTCACCTTCGTCAACAAGCTGGACCGCGAGGGCCGGGACCCGTTCGAGCTGCTGGACGAGGTCGAGCAGACCCTGGCCCTCGACGTCACCCCGGCGAGCTGGCCGATCGGCATGGGGCAGCGCTTCAAGGGCTGCTACGACCTGATCCACGACCGGCTGATCCTGGTGGAGCGCGGCAACAACGACCGCCCGGCCGAGGGCATCCAGTGCAACGGTCTGGACGATCCGAAGCTCGACGAGCTGCTGCCGGCCGATCTGGTGACCGAGCTGCGCGAACAGGTGGAGATGGCGCGCGGCCTGTGCCCGGAATTCGACCTGGAGGCGTTCCGACAGGGCACCATGACGCCGGTCTATTTCGGCAGCGCGCTGAACAATTTCGGCGTGCGCGAGCTGCTGGAGGGGGTGGCGGACTACGCGCCCTCGCCGCGCCCGCAGCCGGCGGTCGAGCGCTCGATCTCCCCGGCGGAGGACAAGGTCTCGGCCTTCGTCTTCAAGATCCAGGCGAACATGGACCCCAAGCATCGCGACCGCATCGCCTTCGTGCGGCTCAGCTCCGGCCATTTCAAGCGCGGCATGAAGCTGAAGCACGTGCGCAGCGGCAAGATGATGACCATGCACAACCCGGTGCTGTTCCTCGCCCGCGACCGCGAGGTGGCGGAGGAGGCCTGGCCGGGCGATATCATCGGCATCCCGAACCACGGCAACCTGCGGATCGGCGACACCCTGACCGAGGGCGAGGACCTGCACGTGAAGGGGATCCCCAGCTTCGCCCCGGAACTGCTGCAACGGGTCCGGCCGACGGATCCCATGAAAATGAAACACTTGTCGCGCGCCGTTGAGCAATTGGCTGAAGAAGGTGCCGCCAAGGCTTTCAAGACCCGCCTGGGCAGCCAGTGGATCGTCGGCGTGGTCGGCGCCCTGCAGTTCGAGGTGCTGGCCGATCGCATCCGCACCGAGTACGACGTGCCGGTGACCTTCGAGACCGCGGGTCTTCATACCGCGCGCTGGCTGGCGGCGGACGATCCGGCGGAGCTGAAGAAGTTCATCGACGCCCACCAGGGCGATCTGGCCGAGGACCATGACGGCGACCCGGTCTTCCTGGCCCGCAACGGGTGGCATCTGAACCACACGGCGGAGACCTGGCCGAAGCTGCGGCTGCTGGCCACCAAGGAGCCGGCGACCTGAGCGCTCCGGCGCACCGGATCGGGGCGTCATAAAATCGCATAGCGCCGCGGGTTAAGTGTGTTGTCGGGATTATGGGTTGGAGGCATGCTGCGGCCATGAGCGACGCGACCGTTGAAAGTTTTCTCGACCGGACCCTGCGCAACCTCCGCGGTGCGTGGGAGGACATCTCCGTCTCCACCCGCCACTACTGGACCGGCGCGCCGCGCCCGGACCTGCCGACCGACGATCTTGAGAAGATCCGGGGCCAGATGTCGGACTGCCTGTCGGACAAGGGCGGCGAGGTCACGGCCCGGGTTCGGGCCGCCGATCTGGGTCGGTCCTATCTGTCCCTGAACCAGACCGGACGCCATCGCTTCCTGTCGCTGCTGGCGACCGAGTTCGGCGCCGACCACGTGGCGGTCGACACCGCCATCGCCAAGCTGCGCGAGGCCAAGGACGAGGAAGGCCGCCGACGGGCCGAACGGTCCCTGCGGACGGCGCTGGTTCCGCGCTGGCGCACCCTGCTGCGGCGCTTCACCGCCCTGCCGGAAGGGGTGAAGTTCCTGGTCGACCTGCGCGCCGAACTCATCCCCTTCGCCCGCGAGACACCGGAACTGGCCGATCTCGACGGCGACCTGAAGGATCTGCTGGCCGCCTGGTTCGACGTCGGGCTGCTGGAGATGAAGCGCATCACCTGGAGCGCGCCGGCCGCCCTGCTGGAGAAGCTGATCGCCTACGAGGCGGTGCACGCCATCCGCTCCTGGGAGGATCTGAAGAACCGCCTGGACAGCGACCGCCGCTGCTTCGCGTTCTTCCATCCCAACATGCCGGACGAGCCGTTGATCTTCGTCGAGGTCGCGCTGGTCAGCGGCATGTCGGACAACGTCCAGACCCTGCTCGACGAGGATGCGCCGTCCAGCGATCCGAGGAACGCCGACGCCGCGATCTTCTATTCGATCTCCAACGCCCAGCGCGGGCTGGCCGGGATCAGCTTCGGCAACTTCCTGATCAAGCGCGTCGTCGACGTGCTGAAGAACGAGATGCCGAACCTGAAGACCTTCGCCACCCTGTCGCCGATTCCGGGCTACCGCCGCTGGCTCAATGCCCGGCTGGAGGAGGGCGAGGGGCTGTCGCTGACCGCATCCGAGCGCAAGGCCCTGGTCCAGGTGCTGGAGCCGGGCAAGGACGTGTCCGATCTCGACCTGATCAGGGCCGGCCTGGGCGTCGACGGCTGGTGGGACGACGAGGGACTGTCGGAGGCGCTGAAAGGCCCGCTGATGCGCGGTGCGGCACGCTACCTGACGACGGAGAAGCGGCGGAGCGGCAACGGCGCAGGCGACCCGGTGGCGCATTTCCACCTGTCGAACGGCGCGCGCATGGAACGGCTGAACTGGCTGGGCGACCGCTCGGCCAACGGCTTCCGCCAGTCCTGCGGCATGATGATCAACTACCTCTACCGGCTGGCCGATATCGACGACAACCACGAGGCCTATACCGATGACGGGCGCATCGCCCAGTCCTCGCAGATCCGCAGCCTGTCCAAGGGCTGATTTCCGCCCAGGGGCCGATCTGCGCCCACGGACCGGCGCCCCCCGGCGGCGGGTGGGCGCGGTGAGGGACCTGTCTGGCCAGTGTCTGTGCGGAGCGGTCCGCTATCTGGTCGCCGATGGTTTTTCCTACGCCGCCAACTGCCACTGCGGCGATTGCCGGCGGGCGACAGGTTCGGCCTTCAAGCCCTTCGCCGGGATCGAGCGCGAGCGGTTGCGCCTGGTCGGCGGCACGGCGATGGTCATGGTCTACGGCGATACCGACGGTGCGGGACAGGCGGGCGACGTCCACTGCCGGACCTGCGGCTCCCTGTTGTTTTCGATCGTGCGCGACGGCGCCTGGGTGCATGTCGCCATGGGCACGCTGACCGACGCGCCCTCGATCCGTCCGGACAGGCACATCTTCGTCGCCTCCAAGGCGCCCTGGTACACCATCACCGACGATCTGCCCCGATATCGCGGCCATGCGGTCGCCGGCGGCCCGGACATGCCGGCCGAACAGGGCGGCTAGGCGCGCGGCGGTTACCCGGGCACGGTTGACGCCGCCCCCGCCGTCATATAGCAGTGCGCGTCCCCAATGTGGGCGCGTTTGCCCGGCGCGGGTGTGGTGGAATTGGTAGACACGCTGGATTTAGGTTCCAGTGGCGCAAGCCATGGGGGTTCAAGTCCCTCCACCCGCACCATGCGGCCAGGACGCGCGGCCCGGCGGGGAAGAGACACACTGGCCCACGCCACGAAAATGGCCCTGTTCGAGCGGGATTTTTCCTTATGCAAGTGAACGAAACCCTCAACGAGGGACTGACGCGCGAATTCACCATCACCATTCCGGCCGCGGACCTGGACGCCGAGCTGAACGGCCGTCTGGTCGAGCTCGCGCCGCAGGTGAACATGCCCGGCTTCCGTCCGGGCAAGGTGCCGCCGGCACTGCTGCGTCAGCGCTACGGCGACTCGCTGCTCGGCGAGGTGATCGAGAAGTCGGTCAACGAGAGCTCCCAGCGCGCCCTGGACGAGCGTGACCTGCGTCCGGCCTCCCAGCCGAACGTGGAGATCACCTCCTACGAGAAGGGCAAGGACCTGGAGTACAAGCTCTCGGTCGAGCTGATGCCGGAGATCGAGACCGTCGATTTCTCCACCCTGGAGCTGGAGCGGGTGGTCGCCGAGCCGAGCGACGACGACATCAACGACGCGCTGAAGCGCATGTCCGAGGGTCAGAAGGAGTCGGCGCCGATCGAGGAGGCCCGCCCGGCCGCCAATGGCGACGTCGTGGTCATCGACTTCGTCGGCAAGATCGACGGCGAGCCGTTCGACGGCGGTGCCGCCCAGGACCACCACCTGGAACTCGGCTCCAACACCTTCATTCCGGGCTTCGAGGAACAGCTCGTCGGCGCGAATGCCGGCGACGAGAAGGCGGTCACCGTCAGCTTCCCGGAGGACTACCAGGCCTCGCACCTGGCCGGTAAGGAGGCCGTGTTCGACGTCACGCTGAAGGAGATCCGCGAGCCGAAGCCGGTCGAGATCGACGACGCCTTCGCCCAGCGCTTCGGCCTGGACTCGCTGGACGCCCTGAAAGAGGCGATCGGCGAGCAGATGAAGGGCGAGTACCTGACCGCCACGCGCACCCGCATGAAGCGTCAGCTCCTCGACATCCTGGCCGATAAGCACTCCTTCGAGGTGCCGCCGAAGATGGTGGAGGAGGAGTACAAGGGCATCGTCCACCAGGTCGTCCACCATTCCGAGGGCGAAGCGGGCCATGATCACGATCATGACCACGACCATGATCATGACCACGGGCATGACCACGATCACGCGCATGATCACGACGCCGGCCACGACGCCGACGAGAAGAAGCTCAGCGAGGAGGACCGCGCCGAGTACCGCGGCATCGCCGAGCGCCGCGTGCGCCTGGGCCTGCTGCTCTCCGAGGTCGGCCGCCAGAACAACATCCAGGTGACCGACGAGGAAGTCTCCCGCGCGATCCAGGAGCAGGCCGCCCGATTCCCGGGGCAGGAGCGGTTCGTCTTCGACTACTACCAGAAGAACCCGCAGGCCCTGGCCCAGGTCCGCGCCCCGCTGTTCGAGGACAAGGTCGTCGACTTCGTGGTCGAGATGGCCAAGGTCACCGACAAGACCGTGACCGCCGAGGAACTGTTCCGCGATCCGGACGCCGAGGACGAGGCCGCGAAGAAGGCGGACGACGCCGAGAAGAAGCCGGCGAAGAAGAAGGCCGCGGCCAAGCCGAAGGCCGCATCCTCGAAGGCCAAGACGGCGTCGAAGTCGAAGAAGAAGGCGGACGATTCCGACGCCGAGGCGGATTCCGACGCCTGAGTGGAGAGCGCCGGCAACCGACGCACTGGTGCCGGCGCTTCCGACGACCCATATTAGCGGGGCGTGATAGTTAAAGGGGCTGGGCAAGAGCCCGCGACCAACCGGACGAAGGAAGAGGCACTATGGCCAACCCGGCCGAAATCTACATGAACTCCCTGGTGCCGATGGTGGTCGAACAGACCAACCGCGGCGAGCGCGCGTACGATATCTACTCACGCCTGCTCAAGGAGCGGATCATCTTCGTGATGGGCCCGGTGAACGATGCGGTCGCCAGCGTGGTCTGCGCCCAGCTGCTGTTCCTGGAGGCGGAGAACCCGACGAAGGACATCTCCATGTACATCAACTCGCCGGGCGGCGTGGTGACCTCCGGCCTGGCGATGTACGACACCATGGAGTACATCCGTCCCGACGTGTCCACGGTCTGCATCGGCCAGGCGGCCTCCATGGGCTCGCTGCTGCTGACCGCCGGTGCGACGGGCAAGCGCTACGCGCTGCCGAACGCCCGGATCATGGTCCATCAGCCGTCCGGCGGCTTCCAGGGTCAGGCGACGGATATCGAGATCCACGCCCGCGAGATCCTGTCGGTGCGTTCGCGTCTGAACGAGATCTACGTGAAGCACACGGGCCAGAAACTGGACGATATCGAGAAGGCCATGGAGCGTGACAACTTCATGACCCCGGAGGCCGCGAAGGGCTTTGGCATCATCGACGAGGTGATCGAGAAGCGCGCGAGTCCCGTGGAAGACGGCGCGGACTGACGGGTCCCGTTTGTCCTTCCGATCCGAAAAGTCGAATCCGGTTTCTCGCGGTATACCGTCGGTAAAGGGTTTTTTACTGATGGCGTGGGATATTTCGCATTGTGACTATGCGGGCCGGGTGGCTAACATAGAACCGATGGAACAGGTAAACAGGGCCGAGAACCATGAGCAAATCTGGTAGCGGCAGCGGCTCCAGCGAGTCCAAGAACACCCTCTACTGCTCCTTCTGCGGAAAGAGTCAGCACGAGGTCCGCAAGCTTATCGCGGGCCCGACGGTGTTCATCTGCGACGAGTGTGTCGAGCTGTGCATGGACATCATCCGCGAGGAACACAAGACCACGCTGGTGAAGTCCCGCGACGGCGTGCCCACCCCCCAGGACATCTGCACGGTACTGGACGATTACGTCATCGGCCAATACACGGCGAAGCGCATCCTGTCGGTGGCGGTGCATAACCACTACAAGCGGCTGGCCCACGGGGCGAAGAACAACGATGTCGAGCTGGCGAAGTCCAACATTCTGCTGATCGGCCCGACGGGCTGCGGCAAGACCCTGCTGGCGCAGACCCTGGCCCGGATCATCGACGTTCCGTTCACGATGGCCGACGCGACCACGCTGACCGAGGCCGGGTATGTCGGCGAGGATGTCGAGAACATCATTCTCAAGCTGCTGCAATCCGCCGACTACAACGTGGAGCGGGCGCAGCGCGGCATCGTCTATATCGACGAGGTCGACAAGATAAGCCGCAAGTCGGACAACCCCTCGATCACCCGCGACGTGTCGGGCGAGGGCGTGCAGCAGGCGCTGCTGAAGATCATGGAAGGCACGGTCGCCAGCGTGCCGCCCCAGGGCGGCCGCAAGCATCCGCAGCAGGAGTTCCTGCAGGTGGACACGACCAACATCCTGTTCATCTGTGGCGGCGCCTTCGCCGGGCTGGAGAAGATCATCTCCAACCGCTCCAAGGGCTCGTCCATCGGCTTCGGCGCCGATGTCCGCGCGCCGGACGACCGCCGCACCGGCGAGATCCTGCGCGGGGTCGAACCGGAGGATCTGCTGAAGTTCGGTCTCATTCCCGAGTTCGTCGGCCGTCTGCCGGTCATCGCGACCCTGGAGGACCTGGACGAAGAGGCGCTGATCGAGATCCTCACCAAGCCGAAGAACGCCCTGGTCAAGCAGTACCAGCGGCTGTTCGAGATGGAGGACGTGAAGCTCGAGTTCCGCGAGGACGCCCTGACGGCCATCGCCAAGAAGGCGATCGAGCGCAAGACCGGTGCCCGTGGCCTGCGGTCGATCATGGAGAGCATCCTGCTCGATCCGATGTACGACCTGCCGGGGGCCGACGACGTCGAGGAGATCATCATCAACGGTGATGTCGTCGCGTCCGGGGCCAAGCCGATCTTCGTCCATGGCGAACGCCGAGAGGATGCAAACGCGGGCGCGTGACCGAGAAGCCTTGATCCTCGGGGGTCCGCGCGCCACCTAATGTCCTCGTGCGCAGGGTTCATCCCCCGCCCTGTGTGACGCCAACGCATTTTCGTCACGGGGGAGGCGCTTATATCGAGGCCAATTGACGTGACCGCAGGAAACGAGGTCTATCCCGTCCTCCCGCTTCGGGACATTGTGGTGTTCCCGCACATGATCGTGCCGCTCTTCGTGGGGCGCGACAAGTCGGTGCGGGCCCTCGAGGACGTCATGCAGGACGACAAGAAGATCCTGCTCGTAACTCAGCGCAATGCCGCTGACGACGATCCCGCACCGGGCGACATCTACGACATCGGCACCATCGGGACGGTGTTGCAGCTGCTGAAACTGCCGGACGGCACCGTGAAGGTGCTGGTCGAGGGCGGTCAGCGCGCGAAGATCCACCGCTACACCTCCACCGTCGCCTTCTTCGAGGCCGAGGCGGAGACGATCGAAGAGGATGCCGGCGACGAACAGGAAGTCGAAGCCCTGTCCCGCGCGGTGGTCGGTCAGTTCGAGCAGTACATCAAGCTGAACAAGAAGATCCCGCCGGAAGTACTTGTTTCCGTTAACCAGATCGAGGAGCCGGCGAAGCTCGCCGATACGGTCGCCTCGCATCTGGCGCTGAAGATCTCGGACAAGCAGGAGCTGCTGGAAAGCGCCGGCGTGATGGACCGGCTGGAGCGGGTCTACGGCTTCATGGAAGGCGAGATCGGCGTTCTCCAGGTGGAGAAGCGCATCCGCACCCGCGTGAAGCGGCAGATGGAGAAGACCCAGCGCGAGTACTATCTGAATGAGCAGATGAAGGCCATTCAGAAGGAGCTGGGCGAGACCGACGACGGCCGCGACGACCTGGCCGAGCTGGAAGAGCAGATCCACAAGACGAAGCTCTCCAAGGAGGCCAAGGACAAGGCGCTGCAGGAGTTCAAGAAGCTCCGCAACATGAGCCCGATGTCCGCCGAGGCGACGGTGGTTCGCAACTACCTCGACTGGCTGGTCAACATCCCCTGGAAGAAGCGCTCCAAGGTGAAGAAGGACATCTCACACGCCGAGGTCGTGCTCGATGCCGACCATTACGGCCTGGAGAAGGTCAAGGAACGGATCCTGGAGTATCTCGCCGTGCAGGCCCGGGTCGGCAAGGTGAAGGGCCCGATCCTGTGTCTGGTCGGCCCGCCGGGCGTCGGCAAGACCTCGCTCGGCAAGTCGATCGCCAAGGCGACCGGCCGCAACTTCGTGCGCATGTCGCTCGGCGGCGTGCGGGACGAGGCGGAGATCCGCGGCCACCGGCGCACCTACATAGGGGCGCTGCCGGGCAAGGTCATCCAGGGCATGAAGAAGGCCAAGACCTCGAACCCGCTGTTCCTGCTCGACGAGATCGACAAGCTCGGCCAGGACTACCGGGGCGATCCGTCCTCGGCCCTGCTCGAGGTGCTCGATCCGGAGCAGAACAACAGCTTCCAGGACCACTATCTGGAGGTCGATTACGACCTGTCGGACGTGATGTTCGTGACCACGGCGAACACGCTGCGGATGCCGCAGCCGCTGCTCGACCGCATGGAGGTCATCCGGCTCTCGGGCTACACCGAGGACGAGAAGGTCCAGATCGCCCGCCGCCACCTGATCGAGAAGCAGATCGCCGATCACGGCCTGCGCAAGGGTGAGTGGACGATCTCCGACGAAGCCCTGTACGACCTGATCCGCTACTACACCCGCGAGGCGGGCGTGCGGAACCTGGAGCGCGAGCTGGCCAACCTGGCCCGCAAGGCGGTCAAGGAGATCGTGCAGAACGGCAAGAAGCGGGTCGCCGTCACGCCGAAGAACCTGGACAAGTACGCCGGTGTGCGCCGCTACCGCTACGGCGAGGTCGAGGAGACCGACCTGGTGGGCGTCACCACCGGTCTGGCCTGGACCGAGGTCGGCGGCGAGCTGCTGTCGATCGAGGCGCTGACCCTCCCGGGCAAGGGCAAGGTCACGTCAACCGGCAAGCTCGGCGATGTGATGAAGGAGTCGGTCCAGGCGGCCGAGTCGTTCGTGAAATCACGCTCGCTGACCTTCGGAATCCAGCCCAAGGTCATCGAATCCCGCGACATCCACGTGCACGTTCCGGAAGGGGCGACCCCGAAGGACGGTCCGTCGGCCGGCGTGGCCATGGTCACCTCCATCGTATCGGTGCTGACCGGCATTCCGGTGCGCCGCGACGTGGCGATGACCGGCGAGATCACGCTGCGCGGTCGGGTGCTGCCGATCGGCGGGTTGAAGGAGAAGCTTCTGGCCGCCCTGCGCGGTGGTCTGAAGACCGTCCTGATCCCGCGCGACAACGAGAAGGACCTCGCGGAGATTCCGGATAACGTCAAGAAGGGTATGAAGATTATCCCCGTGGGGACGGTCGACGAGGTGATCGGGCACGCCCTGACTTCGCAGCCGGTTCCGATCGACCCGGCGACCTTGGATCCGGACAAGGCGGGCATCGAAAGCCTGTCCAAACCGGCCAAGCCCGAAGGGGTCGAAGGTGTGGTAACGCACTGACATCCTTCCACTTCCCTATATGCTTCTCCGGCCGCTCACTCAGTGCAGCGGCCGGTTGCATTCAGGGGGTGAAGTGATGATCTTGCTTTGAAGTCAAGCTCGAAAACCGCAGAAAACCTTGAATTCTGGTCCTCACGAACGTTGACGGACACAGAATGAGCGGCATAGAGTCTGGGCCGCTAACGTCGCCCAGACGACGCCATTTATGATTTACCCAGCCACATTGGGGGGCTCCTAAAGTGAACAAGAATGATCTCATTGCTCAGGTCGCCGAGGCGGCCGATCTCTCCAAGTCCGACGCGGCCAAGGCTGTTGACGCAGTGTTCGACTCCATCACTGGCGTTCTGAAGTCCGGCGGGGATGTCCGTCTTGTCGGTTTTGGTACTTTCTCCGTGGCGGCCCGTGCCGCCAGCGAGGGCCGCAACCCGCGCACCGGTGAAAAGATCAGCATCCCGGCTTCCAAGCTGCCCAAGTTCAAGCCGGGCAAGGGTCTGAAGGACGCCGTCAACTAACACGGTTTCCTGGAGTACTAAGCGCCAGCCTTCCCTGGAAGGCTGGCGTTTTCTTTTCCGGCTCGCCCCCGAGCTGTGCCAAAGTCGGGGCGAAGTCGGATTATCTCTTTGGGGGCGGTTAGCTCAGCTGGGAGAGCGAGCGGTTTACACCCGCTAGGTCGGCGGTTCGAACCCGTCACCGCCCACCATCCATCCGGACAGTTTCGGGATCTTGATCAGGTTGCGGCGTCTTCCGCGGCCTTGAGCCGTTCGACCCGTTCGCGGTGCGCCGCCATGCCGAGCTCGGTGAGCCGGTACGTGCCCCGGGATACCCGCTCGAACCAGCCGTAATGGTTCTTCTGCAGGATCGCCGCCGCGCGCGCGACCCCGGCGGTGTCGCGAATCGCTTTGACCGGTTGCGGGCCGGAGGCCAGGGCCTCGGCGCAGCGAATCGCATCCTGACGATAGGCGGTGACGATCGTGCGCCGGGTCACCCCGCCCAGGTTCGGGTCGCCGACCCGCTTGGAGAACTCCGTGGCCAGCCGGTGATGCGCCTTGCGGTCGCGCCGCGGCTTGTAGGGGCGGGGATCGACCACGATCTCCACGGCGCGCTCCGGCCGGGCGGCGGGGTCCACCAGCATCAGGCCCAGTTCCAGGCGGCGGCAGAGCCGCAGCAGGGCCCGCCTGCGGCCGCGCCAGTTCTTGCGTTTGGCCGGTGTGTCGGGGGCCGGGACCGCCAGATAGACGTCGTCGCTGAGCCGCTGGCGGCTGATTCCTTGCAGGACCAGGTCGAGGGAAAAGGCGGTCTTCAACTCGACCACCAGGGGCGGGGTGTCCGGGTCGGGCAGGCGGGCGACCACGTCGCAGCCCGTCACTTCCGCCTTCACCTCATAGCCGCGCGCCTCCAGGAACCGCTTCACCGGCAGATAGAGATCGGATTCCTTCACCGTCCGGCCCCTCCGGCTCAGATCCGGGTGCGGCGCAGGATGGCGTAGTTGTACATCGTCTGCAGCTCGCCCCGGGCCGAGGGGGTGAGCCGGCCGCCCTTGATGGCGTCGGCGAGCCGGCGGATGTCCCGCTTGGCGTCGACCGAGACATTCCCGCTGGCCAGCAGCAGGTCGTACATCTGCTGCGGCGTCGCCTGACCCAGGGGCGGGGGACCGACTGTCTCCGGATCCACGGGAGCGGCGGCGTCGGCTTCCTCCGGCGCATTGGCGCGCACCGGCAGCAGCTTGCGGGGCAGCAGGATGTCGCTCCAGGCCAGCCCATGGGCGTTGAGCAGCCGGTTGATCGCCGTGGTCGCGTTCAGAACCTCGCCGTCGCTGTCGCTGCCCAGCATGTTGATCAGCTTCAGAAGGCGCTCGTAGTCGCCGGCATTCATCTGGTCCAAGGCGGCCCTCCCAGGGCGTCTTCACGCTACCTTAACAGTTTAGCGCCTTTTGCCGGGAAGGGGGACCGTGCCCGCGGGCCTCGCCGCGCCTGCGGCTCGGGGGGAACGTTGAGGCCCGGACCGGCAGGAACCCTTGGGATGCGCCAGGGCCCGATGGCCGGGCCGCAAAAACCGTCAAAAAAGCGCAGCGAGGGTTGTTGACAGCCCCCGGGGTAGCGAGTACACCACGCGCCTCGACGCCGGGCGGCACACCCTTCGAACCGCCCCGACGTCTCCCGGAGGGGGTGTAGCTCAGTTGGTTAGAGCGCTGGCCTGTCACGCCAGAGGCCGCGGGTTCGAGTCCCGTCACTCCCGCCACTCTTCGACATTGCGACGACGTCGGAAAGTTCCCCTCCCGGGGAGCTGTCGCCATGCGCGAACGGCCGTTCCGCGCGCTTAGGCCGCGCCCTGAAATCGACCAACGGCCTTCCGAAACGGGTTGCACCGCACTATAGTCCGCCGCATTGTGCGGTGCGCGACCGGACCCGGTTTCGGATCGCTGGAAAACGGCACTAAAGCCGTAGAGATAAAAGGGGACTTCCCCATGAACGCCATGTTGACCGAATACCTGCCTATCCTGGTGTTCCTGGTGATCGCGATCGGACTTTCCGCTGTCATGGTGGCGGCCTCGTTCGTCATCGGTCACCAGCGGCCCGATTCCGAAAAGCTCTCCGCCTATGAGTGCGGATTCGAGGCTTTCGATGATTCGCGCCGGCAGTTCGACGTGCGGTTCTATCTGGTCGCCATCCTGTTCATCATCTTCGACCTCGAAGTGGCCTTCCTGTTCCCCTGGGCGGTCTCGCTCGGCGATATCGGGCTGTTCGGCTTCTGGTCGATGATGGCGTTCCTCGGGGTGCTGACGATCGGATTCGTCTACGAGTGGAAGAAGGGAGCCCTGGAATGGGAGTGATGCAGTCCGACCGTCCGGTGCCGGCAGGCGCCGACCAGGACGCGGTCCTGTCCGCCGTCGGCGACGAGCTCCAGGAGAAGGGTTTCGTCGTCGCCCAGGCCGACAAGCTGTTCAACTGGGCCCGCACCGGGTCGCTGTGGCCGATGACCTTCGGTCTGGCCTGCTGCGCCGTTGAGATGATGCACACCGCGGCCAGCCGCTACGACCTGGACCGCTTCGGCATCATCTTCCGGCCGTCGCCGCGCCAGTCCGACGTGATGATCGTCGCCGGCACGCTGACCAACAAGATGGCGCCGGCCCTGCGCAAGGTCTACGACCAGATGGCCGAGCCGCGCTGGGTGATCTCGATGGGCTCCTGCGCCAATGGCGGCGGGTACTACCACTATTCCTATTCCGTCGTGCGCGGCTGCGACCGGATCGTGCCGGTCGACATCTACGTGCCGGGCTGTCCGCCGACGGCCGAGGCGCTGCTGTACGGTGTGATGCAGCTCCAGCGCAAAATCCGCCGCACGGCGACGATCGCCCGCTGATCGCGGGTTCTGGGACAAGTCGGCGGGCTGCCGCCGCTAACAGCGAGGACGGGGCGAGCGACGACATGGAGACGGCGACGCCAAATGAGACGGCTTCCGCGCTCAAGGAGCTGGCGGGCTATATCGAGGCCCAGCTCGGGAGCGACGTGAGCGAGGTGGCGATCAGCAAGGGCGAGCTTTCGCTGCGCTGCGCGTCCAACAACCTCATCAAGGTCCTGACCTTCCTGCGCGACGACACCCAGTGCCAGTTCAAGGCGCTGATGGACGTGTGCGGCGTCGACCATCCGGAGCGCGAGCCCCGGTTCGACGTGGTCTACAACCTGCTTTCGATCAGCCAGAACACGCGCGTCCGGCTGAAGACCGCGACCGACGAGAACACCCCGGTGCCGTCGGCGACCGCGGTCTTCCATTCCGCCAACTGGTGGGAGCGCGAGGCCTGGGACATGTACGGCATCTTCTTCGCCGATCACCCGGACCTGCGCCGGATCCTCACCGACTACGGGTTCGAGGGGCATCCGATGCGCAAGGACTTCCCACTGACCGGTTATGTCGAGGTCCGCTACGACGACGAGCAGAAGCGGGTCGTGTACGAGCCGGTGAAGCTGGTCCAGGAGTTCCGCAATTTCGACTTCCTGAGCCCGTGGGAAGGCGCGCAGTCGTTGCTCCCGGGCGACGAAAAGGCCGAGGAAGAGGCGGCGAGCTGATGGCCGAATCGCAGATCAAACCGCTCACCATGAATTTCGGGCCGCAGCACCCCGCGGCCCACGGCGTGCTGCGCCTGGTGCTGGAGATGGACGGCGAGGTGGTCGAGCGCGCCGATCCGCATATCGGCCTGCTGCACCGCGGCACCGAGAAGCTGATCGAGTACAAGACCTACCTTCAGGCGGTGCCGTATTTCGACCGGCTCGATTACGTCGCGCCGATGAACCAGGAGCATGCCTATGCCCTGGCCGTCGAGAAGCTGCTGGGGCTGGAGGTGCCGAAGCGCGGCCAGTACATCCGCGTGCTCTACGCCGAGATCGGCCGGCTGCTGAACCACCTGCTGAACATCACCACCTTCGCGCTCGATGTCGGCGCCATGACGCCGCTGCTCTGGGGCTTCGAGGAGCGCGAGAAGCTCATGGAGTTCTACGAGCGGGCCTCCGGCGCGCGTCTGCATGCGGCGTATTTCCGTCCCGGCGGCGTGCACCAGGATCTTCCGGCCGGCCTGCTGGAGGACATCAAGGCCTGGGCCGACAGGTTCCCGGCCTTCATCGACGACCTTGAAAGCCTGCTGACCAACAACCGGATCTTCAAGCAGCGCACCGTGGATATCGGCGTGGTGACCCGCGCCGAGGCCCTGGATCTGGGCTTCTCCGGTCCGGTGCTGCGCGGGGCGGGGGCGGCCTGGGATCTGCGCACGGCGCAGCCGTACGATTCCTACGAGGATTTCGACTTCGACATCCCCATCGGCAAGACCGGCGACTGTTATGCGCGCTACCTGGTCCGCATCGAGGAGATGCGCCAGTCGCTGAAGATCATCCACCAGGCCATCGAGAAGATGCCGGACGGGCCGGTCAAGGCGCTGGACCGCAAGGTGACGCCGCCGAAACGCGGCGAGATGAAGCGCTCGATGGAAGCGCTGATCCACCACTTCAAGCTCTATACCGAGGGCTATCACGTCCCCGCCGGCGAGACCTACACGGCGGTCGAGGCGCCGAAGGGCGAGTTCGGCGTGTTCCTGATGTCCGACGGATCCAACAAACCGTATCGCTGCAAGATCCGCGCGCCGGGGTTCGCCTTCCTGGCCGCTATGGACTTCCTGGGACGCGGACACATGCTGGCGGACACGGTGGCGATCATCGGATCGCTGGACATCGTGTTCGGGGAGATCGACCGATGAGCACCAAACCGATCGCCGAGGCCCATCTCCAGCCGGACAGCTTCGAGTGGACTGCGGAGAGCAAGGCCACGATCGAGGAGATCGTCGCCAAGTACCCCGCCGGTCGCCAGGCCAGCGCGGTGATCCCGCTGCTCGACCTGGCCCAGCGCCAGCACGACAACTGGATCCCGCTGAAGGCGATGGACACCATCGCCGCCACGCTGGACATGCCGCGTATCCGGGTGATGGAGGTCGCGACCTTCTACACGATGTTCAACCTCGCCCCGGTGGGGAAGTGGTTCCTGCAGGCCTGCACCACGACCCCGTGCTGGCTGCGCGGGTCGGACGACGTGATGCGCTGCATCAAGGACAAGCTCGGCCTGTCGAAGAACTACACCACCACGGCGGACGGTCAGTTCACCCTGCTCGAGGTCGAGTGCCTCGGTGTCTGCGCCAACGCGCCGGTCGTGCAGGTGAACGACGATGTCTACGAGGACCTGGACTACGAGCTGACGGCGAAGCTGATCGACGACCTGAAGGCCGGCAAGGCCCCCGAGGTCGGTTCGATGCTGGGCCGCAAGGGCTCGATGTCCAAGGACGGTCCGACCTCGCTGGTCTCGCTGAAGGACAGCGACGGGGTACCGCCCTGGTTCGCCGAGAAACAGGCCTCTGCCGGCGGAGACGACTGAGATGCTGAAGGACGACGATCGCATCTTCACCAACCTCTACGGTTGGTTCGACCCGAGCCTTGCCGGCGCGCGCAAGCGCGGCGACTGGTCCAACACCAAGGAGATCCTGTCGATGTCCCCGGAGGACGTCGTCGAGGTGATCAAGGCCTCCGGCCTGCGCGGTCGCGGCGGCGCGGGTTTCCCGACCGGCCTGAAGTGGTCCTTCATGCCGAAGGAGGTGAAGGACAAGCCGCATTACCTCGTGGTCAACGCCGACGAGTCGGAGCCCGGCACCTGCAAGGACCGGGAGATCATGCGCCACGATCCGCACAAGCTGATCGAAGGCTGCGTGGTCGGCGGCTACGCCATGCGGGCCAAGGCCGCCTACATCTATATCCGCGGCGAGTTCTACAACGAGGCCGTGGCCCTGCAGCGCGCCATCGACGAGGCGTATGACGCCGGTCTGATCGGCAAGAACGCCTGCGGCTCGGGCTACGATTTCGACGTGGTCCTGCACCGCGGCGCCGGCGCCTATATCTGCGGCGAGGAGACCGCGCTGCTGGAGTCGCTGGAGGGCAAGAAGGGCCAGCCGCGCCTGAAGCCGCCGTTCCCGGCCGGCGTCGGCCTGTACGGCTGCCCGACCACGGTGAACAACGTCGAGTCGATCGCGGTCACGCCGACGATCATGCGGCGCGGGGCCGAGTGGTTCGCCGCCATCGGCCGGCCGAAGAATTCCGGGCCGAAGATCTTCTCGATCTCCGGCCACGTGAACAATCCGTGCAACGTCGAGGAAGAGCTCGGCATTCCGCTCAAGGAACTCATCGAGAAGCATGCCGGTGGTGTGATCGGCGGCTGGGACAACCTGCTGGCGGTGATCCCGGGCGGCTCCTCGGTGCCGCTGATGCCGAAATCGACCTGCGACGAGATCCTCATGGACTTCGATTCGCTGCGCGAGGTCCGTTCGGGCCTCGGCACCGCGGCGGTCATCGTCATGAACAAGCAGACCGACGTGGTGAAGGCGATCGCCCGGCTGAGCGCCTTCTACAAGCATGAGAGCTGCGGCCAGTGCACCCCGTGCCGCGAGGGCACCGGCTGGATGTACCGGGTGATGGAGCGCATGGTCCGCGGCGAGGCGGATGTCGACGAGATCGACACGCTGGAGGAGGTGACCCGCCAGGTGGAGGGTCACACGATCTGCGCATTGGGTGACGCGGCCGCGTGGCCGATCCAGGGCCTGATCCGGCATTTCCGCCCGGAGATGGAACGTCGGATCGCGGCGCATAAGGCGGGCGAGCCGGTGACGGCGACCGCCCAGGCCGCCGAGTAACGGCCAGGAACGGTCGGGAGAGAGGGCACGATGCCGAAGCTGACAGTCGACGGAATTGAGGTCGAGGTCCCCCAGGGAGCCACCGTTCTGCAGGCCTGCGAGGCCGCGGGCGCCGAGGTGCCGCGCTTCTGCTTCCACGACCGCCTGTCGGTCGCGGGCAACTGCCGCATGTGCCTGGTGGAGATGGAGAAGGCGCCGAAGCCGATCGCGTCCTGCGCCTTTCCGGCCGGCGACGGCATGGTGATCCACACCCAGTCCGACGTCGCCCGCAAGGCCCAGAAGGGCACGATGGAATTCCTGCTGATCAACCACCCGCTGGATTGCCCGATCTGCGACCAGGGCGGCGAGTGCGACCTGCAGGACCAGGCCATGGGCTACGGCTACCACTCGACGCGCTACGACGAGAACAAGCGCGCGGTGACCGACAAGTACATGGGCCCGCTGGTCAAGACGATCATGACCCGCTGCATCCACTGCACCCGCTGCGTGCGGTTCTCGACCGAGATCGCCGGCGTGACCGACATGGGCATGCTGAACCGCGGCGAGGACGCCGAGATCACCACCTATCTGGAGAAGGCGCTCGACAGCGAGCTGTCGGCCAACGTGATCGACCTGTGCCCGGTCGGCGCGCTGACCTCCAAGCCCTACGCCTTCGTCGCCCGCCCGTGGGAGCTGAAGAAGACCGAGAGCGTCGACGTGATGGACGCGGTCGGCTCCAACATCCGGGTCGACGCCCGCGGCGCCGAAGTGCTGCGCGTGCTGCCGCGGCTGCATGAGGACGTCAACGAGGAGTGGATCTCCGACAAGACCCGCTATGCCTGCGACGGCCTGAAGCGCCAGCGCCTGGACCGGCCGTATGTGCGCAAGGACGGCAAGCTGCAGCCGGCGAGCTGGCCGGAGGCCTTCGCCGCCGTGGCCGGTGCGATGAAGGGGCTGAAGGGCGACCAGATGGCCGCCATCGCCGGCGACACCGTGGATGCCGAGTCGATGTACGCGTTGAAGCGCCTGATGGGCGATCTGGGCAGCGCCAATATCGACTGCCGCCAGGACGGCGCGAAGATCGGCGGGGGTGCCCGCTCGGGCCACCTGTTCAACACCACGATCGCCGGGATCGAGGAGGCCGACGCAATCCTGCTGGTCGGCACCAACCCGCGCTGGGAAGCGGCGCTGGTCAATGCCCGCATCCGCAAGCGCTGGATGGCGGCGCCGGTCGCCATCGGCCTGATCGGCGCGCCGGTCGACCTGACCTACGATTACGAGCATCTGGGTGCGGGGCCGAAGACCCTGGCCGAGGTCGCCGACGGCAGCCACGCCTTCGCCAAGGTGCTGAAGGATGCCAAGCGGCCGATGATCGTCGTCGGCATGGGCGCGCTGACCCGCGAGGACGGTGCCGCCGTGCTCGCCGCCGCCCGCAAGATCGCCGACGACACCGGCATGGTGATCGCCGCCTCCAAGGACGACGAGGGTACCGAGATCCCGGCCTGGAACGGTTTCAACGTCCTGCACACCGCCGCCTCGCGGGTCGCGGGCCTGGACATGGGCTTCCTGCCGGGCGAGGGCGGCCGCGACGTGGCCGGCATCGTCGAGGGTGCCAAGTCGGGCGCGGTGAAGCTGGTCTATCTGCTGGCCGCCGACGAGGTGGCGAGCGAGTTCGGCGACGCCTTCGTGATCTATCAGGGCCATCACGGCGACAACGGTGCCCATGGCGCCGACGTGATCCTGCCGGGGGCCGCCTATACCGAGAAGGACGGGCTCTACGCCAATACCGAGGGCCGGATCCAGATGGGCGTGGCCGCGACCTTCCCGCCGGGCGAGGCGCGCGAGGATTGGAAGATCCTGCGGGCGCTGTCCGAGGCGGTCGGCAAGACGCTGCCCTTCACCACGCTGGAGGACGTCCGCGTGGCCCTGCGCAATGATTTCCCGACCTTCGCCGCGATCGACACGATCGAGCCGGCGGAATGGGGACCGTTCGGCGCCGCCGGCGCGACCGACGACACGCCGTTTGCGTATCCGGTCGATAACTTCTACATGACCGACCCGATCAGCCGCGCGTCGAAGACGATGGCCGAGTGCACGGAAGCCTTCGTGCTGCCGAAGCGCGCCGGCGCGGCGACCGGAACGGACGGATGAGCGGCGGGGCAGGGCGCGGGTAATGGAGTTCATCGATACATACGTGATCCCGGGCGCGATCATCGTCGCCCAGATCATGGCCTTGGTGGTGCCGCTGCTGGTGGCGGTGGCCTACCTGACCTTCTTCGAACGCAAGGTGATCGGCGCGATCCAGCTGCGCAAAGGGCCGAACGTGGTCGGGCCGTTCGGCCTGTTCCAGCCGTTCGCCGACGCGCTGAAGCTGCTGTCGAAGGAGACCATCCTGCCGGCGGGCGCCAACAAGATCATCTTCCTGCTGGCCCCGATGCTGACCTTCATCCTCAGCCTGATCGCCTGGGCGGTGATCCCGTTCGACAAGGGAATGGTGCTGGCCGACATCAATGTCGGCGTGCTGTATCTGTTCGCGATCAGTTCGCTGGGCGTCTACGGCGTCATCATGTCGGGCTGGGCCTCGAACTCGAAATACGCCTTCCTCGGCGCCCTGCGCTCGGCGGCGCAGATGGTGTCCTACGAGGTCTCCATCGGCTTCGTGATCATCACCGTGCTGCTCTGCGTCGGCTCGCTGAACCTGACCGCCATCGTCGAGGCGCAGCGCACCGTGTGGTTCGCGATCCCGCTGCTGCCGATGTTCGTGGTGTTCTTCATCTCCGCGCTGGCGGAGACCAACCGGGCGCCGTTCGACCTGCCGGAAGGCGAGTCGGAGCTGGTCGCCGGTTACTTCGTCGAATATTCGTCGATGAGCTTCGCGCTGTTCTTCCTCGGCGAATACGCCAACATGATCCTGATGAGCGGCATCACCGTGGTGCTGTTCCTGGGCGGCTGGCTGGCACCGTTCGACATCGCCCCGTTCAACTGGGTCCCGGGACCGATCTGGTTCATCCTGAAGATCTCCCTGGTCCTGTTCGTCTTCTTGTGGGTCCGCGCCACGTTCCCGCGCTATCGCTACGACCAGCTCATGCGTCTCGGTTGGAAGGTCTTCCTGCCGCTGTCGCTGCTGTGGGTGGTGATCACGGCCGGCGTGCTGGTGACCTTCGACTGGGTTCCGTGAGGAAAGGAAGAGGCTGAGCCATGGCTTCCGTCCAATACCGCGCCAAGAGCATGCTGCTGACCGAGCTGGTCGGCGGGCTGGCGCTGACGCTGAAGTACTTCTTCCGTCCCAAGGTGACGCTGAACTACCCCTATGAGAAGGGGCCGCTCAGCCCGCGCTTCCGGGGCGAGCACGCGCTGCGCCGCTATCCGAACGGCGAGGAGCGTTGCATCGCGTGCAAGCTGTGCGAGGCGATCTGCCCGGCCCAGGCCATCACCATCGAGGCCGAGCCGCGCGCCGACGGGTCGCGCCGCACGACGCGCTACGACATCGACATGACGAAGTGCATCTACTGCGGCTTCTGCCAGGAAGCCTGCCCGGTGGACGCCATCGTCGAGGGACCGAATTTCGAATTCTCGACGGAGACCCGCGAGGAGCTGTTCTACAACAAGGACAGGCTGCTCGCGAACGGCGACCGCTGGGAAGTCGAGATCAGCCGGAACCTGACGGCCGATGCGCCCTATCGCTGACGGCGCATCGCATAGCTTAGGTATCGGTTTAGAAATACGGGATAACCGGTTGAATTTAATCGGTGACGGGTCGAAAGACCGGGGAAAGGGATCGGCATGGCTCTACAGGCCTTAGTCTTCTACCTGTTCGCCTTCGTGGCGGTCGCATCGGGCGTGATGGTCGTCACATCGCGCAATCCGGTGCATTCGGTGCTGTTCCTGATCCTGGCCTTCTTCAATGCCGCCGGTCTCTTCGTCCTGATGGGCGCGGAGTTCCTGGCGATGATCCTGGTCGTCGTCTATGTCGGCGCCGTCGCGGTGCTGTTCCTGTTCGTGGTGATGATGCTCGACATCAACTTCGTCGAGCTGCGCCAGGGCTTCGCGCGCTACCTGCCGATCGGCGGCCTGATCGGCCTGGTGCTGCTGGCCGAGCTGATCTTGATCGTCGGCGTGTGGAGCTTCGCGCCTGAGGTCGCCGTCGTGGCCGCCTCGCCGATCCCGCAGGATGTCACCAACACCGAGGCGCTCGGCCAGGTGATCTACACCCACTACGTCCTGGCCTTCCAGACCGCCGGCATCGTGCTGCTGGTCGCCATGATCGGCGCCATCGTGCTGACCCTGCGCCAGCGTCCCGGCGTCAAGCGCCAGTCGATCGACAAGCAGAACCTGCGCCGTCCGGAGGATGTCGTCGAGGTCGTCAAGGTGACCCGCGGGGGAGGGGTCTGAGATGGAAATCGCTCTGGGCCATTACCTCACGGTCGCCGCGATCCTGTTCACCCTGGGAATCTTCGGCATTTTCCTGAACCGGAAGAACGTGATCATCATCCTGATGTCGGTCGAGCTCATGCTGCTGGCCGTCAACATCAACTTCGTGGCGTTCTCGACGCATCTCGGCGACCTGGTGGGCCAGGTCTTCGCGGTGTTCGTGCTGACGGTCGCCGCGGCCGAGGCGGCCATCGGCCTTGCCATCCTTGTGGTGTTCTTCCGCAACCGCGGCTCCATCGCGGTCGACGACATCAATCTGATGAAGGGCTGAGCCGATGTACGCCGCCATCGTCTTTCTTCCGCTCATCGGCGCCCTGATCGCCGGCTTCGGGAACAAGAAACTGGGGGACCGCGGCGCGCAGATCGTGACCTGCGGCGCCATGCTCACCTCCGCGGTCCTCGGCATCGTCGCCTTCTGGGAAGTCGCCCTGCAGGGCAACGCCCAGACCGTGGAGCTCTTCACCTGGATCGACAGCGGCAGCTTCGAGGCGAGCTGGGCGCTGCGCTGGGACACGCTGACCGCCGTCATGGTGATCGTGGTCACCGTCGTGTCGTCCTGCGTCCACGTCTATTCCGTCGGCTATATGAGCCACGATCCGTCGATCCCGCGGTTCATGGCGTATCTGTCGTTCTTCACCTTCGCCATGCTGATGCTGGTGACCTCGGACAACCTGATCCAGATGTTCTTCGGCTGGGAGGGTGTGGGTGTCGCCTCGTATCTGCTGATCGGCTTCTGGTACGACCGGCCCTCGGCCAACGCCGCCGCGATCAAGGCCTTCGTGGTCAACCGCGTCGGCGATTTCGGCTTCGCGCTCGGCATCTTCGGCTGCTTCCTGCTGTTCGACGCGGTGAGTTTCGACGCGATCTTCGCCGCCGCCCCGGAAATGGCCGGCACCACCTTCGGCTTCCTGTGGTGGGAGGAGGTCGACGCCCTGACGGTGATCGCCATCCTGCTGTTTATCGGCGCCATGGGTAAGTCGGCCCAGCTCGGCCTGCACACCTGGCTGCCGGACGCCATGGAAGGCCCGACCCCTGTCTCCGCCCTGATCCACGCCGCCACCATGGTGACCGCCGGCGTGTTCCTGGTCGCGCGCATGTCGCCGCTGTTCGAATACGCCCCGACCGCCCTGGTCGTCGTCACCGTCGTCGGTGCTGCCACCGCCTTCTTCGCGGCGACGGTCGGCACCACCCAGAACGACATCAAGCGGGTCATCGCCTATTCGACCTGTTCGCAGCTCGGCTACATGTTCTTCGCGCTCGGCGTGTCGGCCTATCCGGCGGCGATCTTCCACCTGATGACCCACGCCTTCTTCAAGGCGCTGCTGTTCCTGTCGGCCGGTTCAGTGATCCACGCCCTGCACGACGAGCAGGACATGCGCAACATGGGCGGCATCTGGCGCAAGATCCCCTGGACCTACGCCATGTTCTGGATCGGCTCCCTGGCGCTGGCCGGTATCCCGTTCTTCGCCGGCTACTACTCCAAGGACATGATCCTGGAGTCCGCCTTCGCGGCCCATACCGGGGCCGGGCAGTTCGCCTTCTGGGCCGGCATCGTCGCCGCCCTGCTGACCGCGTTCTATTCCTGGCGCCTGCTGTTCATGACCTTCCACGGCAAGCCGCGGATGGATCAGCACACCTTCGACCATGCCCATGAGTCGCCGCCGGTCATGCTGGTTCCGCTGATCGTGCTGGCGATCGGCGCGGTGTTCAGCGGCTTCATCGGCTACGAGTATTTCGTCGGCCACGAGATGGACGCGTTCTGGGGCTCGGCCATCAAGGTGCTGGAAGAGAACAACGTGATCGAGGCGGCGCATCACTCGCCGACCTGGGTCAAGCTGCTGCCCCTGGTGGTCGGCGTCATCGGCATCGGCGCGGCCTATGTGGCCTACATCCTGAACCCGGGCATCCCGGCGAAGGTCACCAGCGCGATCCGTCCGGTCTACCTGTTCCTGCTGAACAAGTGGTACTTCGACGAGCTTTACGACTGGCTGTTCGTCAAGCGCTCCTGGCAGGCCGGCCTGATGTTCTGGAAGACCGGCGACGGCACCATCATCAACGGGTTCGGTCCGGACGGCGTGAGCGCCATGACGCGCTGGTGCGCGGGGCAGGTGGCCCGACTGCAGACCGGTTACCTCTATCACTACGCATTCGCCATGCTGATCGGTGTCGTGGCGCTGGTCTCCTGGTACCTGGCCTTCGGGGGTTGAGCTGATGCTCGAACAATGGCTTCTGACGATCGTGACGTTCGGCCCCCTGCTCGGGGTGGCGTTCATTCTGACGGTCCGCGGCACCCCGGAGCAGGTCGCGAGCTCTTCGCGCTGGCTGGCCCTGGTGGCGTCGGGCTCGGTGTTTCTGATCTCGCTGCTGATCCTGACCTATTTCGATCCCCAGTCGGCTGAGTTCCAGCTGGTCCAGAAGGTCGACTGGATCCCGGGCTCGTCGATCGCCTATCACATGGGCGTGGACGGCATCTCGGTCTGGTTCGTGCTGCTGTCGACCCTGCTGACGCCGATCTGCATCCTGGCGAGCTGGGAAGCGGTGCAGAAGCGGGTGCGCGAGTACATGATCGCCTTCCTGGTCCTTGAGACCATGATGGTGGGCATGTTCTGCGCCCTGGACATCTTCCTGTTCTACATCTTCTTCGAAGCCGTCCTGATCCCGATGTTCCTGATCATCGGCGTGTGGGGCGGGGCGCGTCGGGTCTACGCGGCCTTCAAGTTCTTCCTGTACACGCTGGCCGGCTCCGTCCTGATGATGCTGGCGATCCTGGCGATGTACTGGCAGGCCGGCACCACCGACATCCCGACGCTGATGGCGACCCGCTTCCTGCCGGAGCTGCAGACCTGGCTGTGGCTGGCCTTCTTCGCCTCCTTCGCGGTGAAGGTACCGATGTGGCCGGTGCATACCTGGCTGCCGGACGCCCACGTGGAGGCGCCGACCGCCGGCTCCGTCATCCTGGCCGGCGTGCTGCTGAAGATGGGCGGTTACGGCTTCCTGCGCTTCTCGATCCCGATGTTCCCGGAGGCCTCGGCCGATTTCGCGCCGCTGGTCTACACGCTGAGCGTGGTGGCGGTGATCTACACCTCGCTGGTGGCGCTGGTGCAGCAGGACATGAAGAAGCTGATCGCCTATTCGTCGGTCGCCCATATGGGCTTCGTGACCGTCGGCATGTTCACCATGACCACCCAGGGCGTCGAGGGCTCGATCTTCCAGATGCTGTCCCACGGCATCGTGTCGGGCGCGCTGTTCCTGTGCGTCGGCGTGGTCTACGACCGCATGCACACCCGCGAGATCGACGCCTATGGCGGTCTGGCGCAGAACATGCCGCGCTACGCCCTGATCTTCATGCTGTTCATGATGGCCTCGGTCGGCCTGCCGGGTACCTCGGGCTTCGTCGGCGAGCTGCTGATCCTGGCCGGCGCCTTCCAGGTCAACACCTGGCTCGCGGCCTTCACGGCGACCGGCCTGATCCTGGGCGCGGCCTACATGCTCTACCTCTACCGCCGGGTCATCTTCGGCAAGCTGGAGAAGGAGCAGCTCAAGGCGCTGCTGGATCTCAGCCCGCGGGAGATCGCGGTCTTCGCGCCGCTGGTCATCCTGGTGCTGTGGATGGGCATCTATCCTTCGACCTTCACCGACCTGATGTCGGCCTCGGTGGAGAACCTGATCACGAATTACAAGGTGGCGCTCGGCGAAGCCGGCACCGCCCTGGCGGCCCGTTAAGACGGCCGGGAGCACGGATATGGACGCGGCAACGACCCTTCCGATCATGGCGCCGGCCTCGGCGGAGATCTTCCTGGCCATCGCCGGCCTGGCGCTGCTCATGGTGGGCGTCTTCAAGGGCGAGAGCAGCCTGAAGATGCTGTCCTGGGCGACCATCGCGGCCCTGGCGGTCGCGGCCGTCCTGGTGGTGGTCAAGGGCGGGGAGGCGCTCGCCTTCCAGGGCCTGTTCGTCACCGACGGCTTCGCCCAGTACGCCAAGATCCTGATCCTGCTGGGATCGGCCTTCTCGATCGTCCTGTCGCTCGGCTATCTGGAGCGCGAGCAGGCGGGCCGGTTCGAGTATCCGGTGCTGATCCTGTTCGCCACGCTCGGCATGATGCTGATGGTCTCCGCCAAGGACCTGATCATGCTGTACATGGGCCTGGAGCTGCAGAGCCTGGCGCTCTACGTGGTCGCGTCGATCCGGCGCGACACGCTGAAATCCACCGAGGCGGGCCTGAAGTACTTCGTCCTCGGCGCGCTCAGCTCGGGCCTGCTGCTGTACGGCTGTTCGATGATCTACGGCTTCACCGGCACCACCAGCTTCGAGACCCTGGCCACGGTGCTGGGCACCGGCGCGGCGCCGTCGACCGGCCTGGTGGTCGGCCTGGTGTTCCTGGTCTGCGGCCTCGCCTTCAAGGTGTCCGCCGTGCCGTTCCACATGTGGACGCCGGATGTCTACGAAGGCGCACCGACGCCGGTGACCGCGCTGTTCGCCGTCGCCCCGAAGGTCGCCGCCATCGCCCTGTTCCTGCGCGTGATGGTCGATCCGTTCGGCGACCTGCTGGCCTCCTGGCAGCAGGTGGTGGTGTTCGTCTCGCTCGCCTCCATGGTGGTCGGCGCGCTCGCCGCGATCATGCAGAGCAACATCAAGCGCCTGATGGCCTACAGCTCGATCGGCCATATGGGCTACGCCCTGGTCGGTCTGGCCGCCGGCACCGAGGCCGGGGTGACGGGCGTCATGATCTACATGGCGACCTATATCTTCATGAATGTCGGCACCTTCGCCGTCATCCTCGGCATGCGCCGCGACGGCCGCCTGGTGGAGAGCCTGTCGGATCTCGCCGGCCTGTCGCGCACCCATCCGATGATGGCCCTGGCGCTGATGATCTTCATGTTCTCCATGGCGGGCATCCCGCCGCTCGCCGGCTTCTTCGGCAAGTGGTACGTGTTCATGGCGGCGCTCGATGCCGGTCTCTACGGCCTCGCCGTGGTCGGCGTCCTGGCCAGCGTGATCGGCGCGTTCTACTATCTGCGGATCGTGAAGATCATGTATTTCGACGAGGCGGAGCAGCCGCTCGACGGAGCGGTGGCCGGCGACCTCCGGCTGATCCTGTACGGTTCGGCGGTGGTCACGGTGCTGTTCTTCCTCGGCCTGTCGCCGATCTACGATACCGCCGCCGCCGCCGCCGCCAGCCTGATCGGGGCCTAGACCCTGCCGGATGCGCGGCGATCCGGTAATCGGCCCGGTAACTAGCCATGGCCGGGAATGACAGATGCTGCTGGTGATCGACTGCGGCAACACCAACACGGTGTTCGCCGTCTATGAAGACGGGCGCGAGGAGCCGATCGGCTCCTGGCGCACCTCGACCAACGCGGACCGCACGGCGGACGAGTACGCCGTGTGGCTGACCCAGCTCATGGCGCTGGACGCGCTCAATACCGGTGGTATCGACAGCGTGATCATCGCCACGGTGGTACCGGCCACGCTGTTCAACCTGAAGACCCTGTGCCGCAAGCATTTCGGCATCGACCCGATGGTGATCGGCCAGAGCCCGACCGAGATCGGCATCGAGGTCCGGATCGACCGGCCGGAAGAAGTCGGAGCGGACCGGGTGGTCAACGCGGTCGCGGCGCACAAGTTGTATGGCGGGCCCCTGATCGTCGTGGATTTCGGCACGGCCACCACCTTCGACGTGGTGGAGGACGACGGCGGCTATGCCGGCGGCATCATCTGCCCGGGCATCAACCTGAGCCTAGAGGCGCTCTACATGGCCGCCGCCCAGCTTCCCCGGGTGGCGATCCGGCCGCCGGAGCGCATGCCCGGCGACAACGACCCGGTCCGGGTGATCGGCAAGAACACGCGCGCCGCCATGCATTCCGGGATCTTCTGGGGATATGTGGCGATGATCGAGGGTCTGGTCGCGCGGATCCGCACCGAATACGGCCGGCCCATGAAGGTGGTCGGCACCGGGGGCCTGGCGGCGCTGTTCGCCGACTGGACCTCGGCCATCGAAATCGTGGACGACGACCTGACATTGGCGGGATTGCGCATGATACACGACAAGAACCGGGGGCAGACGGGAGCCGCATGACCCTGAAGCTCAACCCCAACGACGACGACCTCTACTTCCTGCCGCTGGGCGGGTCCGACGAGATCGGGATGAACGTCAACCTGTACGGCTATGCCGGACAGTGGCTGATGGTCGATCTCGGCATCACCTTCGGCGACGACACCACGCCGGGCGTGGACGTCATCCTGCCGGACATCTCCGCCATCGAGGCCCAGAAGGACAAGCTCTGCGGTCTGCTGCTGACCCATGGTCACGAAGACCATATCGGCGCGGTGCCGTATCTGTGGGAGCGGCTGGGCTGCCCGATCTACTGCACGCCCTTCACCGCCTCCCTGGTGCGGCGCAAGTTGATCGATGCCGGGCTTCTGGAGAAGGTGGAGCTGATCGAGATCCCGGTCGCCGGTTCGGCGGTCATTGGCCCGTTTGAGATCGAGATGATTCGGGTCACCCATTCGATCCCCGAGCCGAACATGATCGTCCTGCGCTGCGGTGCCGGCACGGTCGTGCACAGCGGCGACTGGAAGTTCGATCCCACGCCGTTCATCGGCGGGCCGACCGATTTCGACGCGATCCGCGCCGTGGGCGAGGAGGGGGTGCTGGCGCTGATGGGCGACAGCACCAACGTCTTCGTGCCCGGCCGCACCGGGTCGGAGGCCGAGGTCCGCATGGCCATGACCGAGCTGTTCGCCCAGTACGACGGGCAGGGACGGATCGCGGTCGCCTGCTTCGCCTCCAACGTGGCGCGGCTGGAGAGCATCGCCATGGCGGCGGCCGCCAACGACCGGCAGTGTGCCCTGATCGGCCGCTCCCTGTGGCGGATGCACGACGCGGCCAAGGAGAACGGCTATCTGCAGGACGCCCCGGCCTTCGTGAAGGAGGACGAGGCAGGCTATTTCCCGGAGGACAAGATCGTCCTGATCTGCACCGGCAGCCAGGGCGAGTCCCGGGCCGCCCTGTCGCGGATCTCCGACGGCGCCCATCCGCACGTCTCCCTGGGCGAGGGCGACATCTGCATCTTCTCCTCGCGCCAGATCCCCGGCAACGAGCGGGCCATCGGCCGGGTGCAGAACCGGCTCGCCGCCCGCGGGGTGGAGATCATCACCACCGAGGACCAGCCCGGCATCCACGTCTCCGGCCACCCGGCCCGCGAGGAGCTGGCCGAGATGTACCAGATGCTGCGCCCGCAGATCGCGATCCCGGTGCATGGCGATGCCCGCCACCTGCGCGAGCACGCGCGGCTGGCCAAGGCCTGCCAGGTGCCGGAGACCGTGGTGCCGTCCAACGGCAGCCTGATCCGGCTCGCCTCCGGCCATGCCGAGATCGTGGAATGGGTGGAGGGCAAGGGAGCCCAGGTGGTCGATGACGGCCAGATCCTCGGCCTGCAGTCCGAAACCTTGCGCGACCGGCGGCGAATGCTGCACAACGGGGCGGCGACGGTCACCCTGGTGCTGGACGCCAAGGGCAACCTTCAGGCGGATCCGGTCGTCTCCCTGGTCGGCATCGCCGATCCCGAGGATGCCGAGGACGTCGCCCTGGACGCCGCCGACGCCCTGCAGGAGACCCTGCGCAAGCTGTCCAACCGCGACCGGCGCGAGGACGATGCCGTGCGCGAGGCGGCCCGGCGCATGGTGCGGCGCATCGTGCGCGACGAGTTCAACAAGCGCCCGGTGACCGACGTCCATATCGTGAGGATCTGACGGAGCCCGAGACTATGATCGGCCGATTGAACCACGTCGCCATCGCCGTTCCCGACCTGGAGGCGGCGACCGCCACCTATCGCGACACCCTGGGGGCGGCCGTCTCGCAGCCCCTGGAGCTGCCGGAGCACGGCGTGACCGTGGTCTTCGTCGAGCTGCCGAACACCAAGATCGAGCTGCTGCATCCCCTGGGCGACGGCTCGCCGATCACCGGCTTCCTGGAGAAGAACGCGTCCGGCGGCATCCACCACGTCTGCTACGAGGTGGACGACATCCTGGCAGCGCGCGACCGGCTGAAGGCCGACGGCGCCCGGGTGCTGGGCGACGGCGAGCCGAAGACCGGCGCCCACGGCAAGCCGGTGCTGTTTCTGCACCCCAAGGACTTCGCCGGGACCCTGGTCGAACTCGAGCAGGTCTGAGCCCCCATGGATCTGGTCTCCGGAATTGTCGTCTACGTCATTCTGTGGTGGTGGGTGCTGTTCATGGCCCTGCCGGTCGGCGTGCGCCGCGACGACGCCGTGCAGCCGGGCAACGACGCCGGTGCGCCGAAGAAGCCGATGCTGGCGATCAAGCTCGTCGCCACGACGCTGATCGCCGCGGTCCTGTGGGTCATCATCGACCAGATCATCCGCTCCGATCTGATCTCGTTCCGCGAGATGATCAAGGACTGGATGTGAGGGCAGGGGCGGCCCGGTCGCCGCACCTCCGCCACTCCTCCGCCGCTGCTCCTCCGCCGCTGCTCCTCCGCCGCTGCTCCTCCGCCGCTGCCGTCCTCCCGTGTCCTCCTGCCGTCTTCCCGACCTTGCGCCGGGATCCAGGGTGACCGCTTGCGGGACCGACTCACGACTTTTTAAGACGATCCAGCCGCTCCTTTTCCGGGTCCCGGCGCGAGGCCGGGAAGACGGGAAGGGGAAGAAGGCCGCGGTTGCAGCGCGGAAACATGCTGCGGTGCACAAGACTGTGCCAAATGCCCGCTTCTAAAAGTGACAATTGCCTAAAAAATGCACATCCACATGATTTTTGCCAAAAAAAAGAGCGGCTGAGGCGATAAAGCCTTGCCACTCCCTTTGGTCAGGACTATTTTCCTGACTGTGATCGTTGGCGATCACATACGCCTGATGGCGTTTCCTCCCTAAACTCGGGCCGTGCCGGCTACGCCGGTGCGGTCTTTTCTTTGCCCGCGAAAGATAGGGTATCGCACCGGGCGCGTCGACCAAAAAAAGTCATTTGCGGACAATTTTTGAACACGTTCGCATCCTAACGAGTATGTTTGTATCTCGCAGTTAGGAGAACCGGTCATGGACGCGCGTCACTTTACGTTCCGAAGGTCGCCGGATCGCGCGAGGCACCAGGTGCTGGCCGCCACCATCGGTTTTTGTGCTGTGTTCGTCCTCGAAGCGGCCGGCGATTCGACCGCCCGCGCCTCCACCATCACCGTGACCGCGACCGACTGCCAGCGGCTGGTGCGCCATCAGCCGAGCGCCGACGTGGCCTATAAGCCCGGCGTCGATGTGAACGGCAATGCCGTCGCGCCCGCCGACCTTCCGGGTTCCGTGACGATCAAGACTCCGACCGAGGTGACCTTCGACGTCACCTACGACCTGCTGTCGAATTACGGGGTGGCGTCCGACACGGCGCTGGCCCCCCGGGGCCAGGCGGTGGTGGGGACGGTGAAATACGATCTGCTGTCCGGCGCCCTGACCTTCAACGGCGAGCGTCTCGACAATGCGGAAGCCGCCGCCCTCGCCGATCTCTGCCGGGCGGCGGAGGCGCAGTAGCCAACCATCCCGTCATCCTGACGCAAGTCAGGATCGAGCCTCTGACGGTACCGGCACTCCCAGTCATTCTGACGCAAGTCAGGATGACGTCATGGGGAGGGCCCCGCGGCGGCGGAGCCCTCCCTGGACGTCTGCCTTACCCGGTAAACGCCTGCAGGCCGGTCTGGGCGCGGCCCAGGATCAGGGCGTGCACGTCGTGGGTGCCTTCGTAGGTGTTCACGGCCTCCAGATTGAGCACGTGGCGGATCACGCCGTACTCGTCGGAGATGCCGTTGCCGCCGTGCATGTCGCGGGCCATGCGGGCGATGTCCAGCGCCTTGCCGCAGGAATTGCGCTTGGCCAGCGAGATCGCCTCCGGCGCGCCGCGGCCCTGGTCCAGCAGCTGGCCCAGGCGCAGGCAGGCCTGCAGGCCGATCGTGATCTCGGTCTGCATGTCCGCCAGCTTCTTCTGGATCAGCTGGTTGGCGGCCAGCGGCCGGCCGAACTGGGTGCGCTCCATGGTGTAGTCTCGCGCCGCGTGCCAGCAGGCCTCGGCCGCGCCCAGCGCGCCCCAGGAGATGCCGTAGCGTGCCTTGTTCAGGCAGCCGAACGGGCCGCCCAGGCCGGAGATGTTCGGCAGCAGGTTCTCGTCGGGGACGAAGACCCCGTCCATCACGATCTCGCCGGTGATGGAGGCGCGCAGGCTGAACTTGCCCTCGATCTTCGGGGCCGACAGACCCTCCATGCCCTTCTCGAGCACGAAGCCGCGGATCTTGCCGTCCTCGGTCTTGCCCCAGATCACGAACACGTCGGCGATCGGCGAGTTGGTGATCCACATCTTGGCGCCGGACACCTTGTAGCCGCCGTCGACCTTCACCGCGCGGGTCTTCATACCGCCCGGATCGGAGCCGTGATCCGGCTCGGTCAGGCCGAAGCAGCCGACCCACTCGCCGCTGGCGAGCTTCGGCAGGTACTTCTTGCGCTGCTCCTCGGAGCCGTAGGTGTAGATCGGGTGCATGACCAGGCTGGACTGCACGGACATCGCCGAGCGGTAGCCGGAATCGACGCGCTCGACCTCGCGGGCGATCAGGCCGTAGCAGACGTGGTTCACGCCGGCGCCGCCGTATTCCTCGGGGATGGTCGCGCCGAGCAGACCCAGCGCGCCCATTTCGGTCATGATGTCCCGGTCGAAGGTCTCGTGGCGGAAACCTTCGGTCACGCGCGGCAGGAGCTTCTCCTGGCAGTAGTCCCGCGCGGAGTCTCGGATCATGCGCTCTTCTTCGGTGAGCTGGTCCTCCAGAAGGAGCGGATCATCCCAGACGAAATCGGGACGCTTCTTGATGTCGGATGCCGGCTTGTCAGCGACGGCGGCGACGGGCGGGGCCATGTCGATCTACCTCGTAATCTTGGTTCGTTCGTTCTTATATACGGCGGCAATGCGTAGCGTCCAAACATCCAGAGACGAGAATGCCCCCTAGAAACGACAATCGAGTGATTCTGGAGTTCATTTCGCGGGGCGCCTACGTGAAGGTGAGCGCCATCGATCCGGTTACGGGTACCGAGGTCTCGATCGTCGGCGATCCGACGCGCGGCGAGGCGGCCCTGCGCCAGCTGGCGATCCGCAAGCTGGAATACGTGATGAACAAGCAAAAGAAAGACGGCCGCCGGTAAGCCGACGGCCGTCCACTATTCGAAAAATCGAAAAGTCGGCGGTTACGCGCTCTTGCGACGCCCCCCGCGGCGGGAGGTCTGACGGCCGAGGCCGATCTTCTTGGCGAACTCCGAGCGCTGAGCCGCGTAGTTCGGCGCCACCATCGGATAATCGGCCGGCAGCCCCCACTTCGCCCGATAATCCTCTGGAGTCATGTCGTAGGTGGTGCGCAGGTGACGCTTCAGCATCTTCAACTGCTTGCCATCTTCCAGGCAAACGATGTAATCCGGCGTCACCGACTTCTTGATCGGAACGGCAGGCTTCAGCGGCTCCGGCTCCGGCTCGCCGCCACCCTCATTCAGATTGTTGAGCGCATCGTGAACCGTATTGATCACCTCCGCGATTTGATTGGAGGCGACCGAGTTGTTGCTCAGATAAGCCGCGACGACCTGGGTCGTCATTTCGATCATCGATTTACCGGCGGCTGTTTCAGTCTTGGCGTCTTCGCTCATTGAAAAGCTCAATTTTGTGGGGAACATTGCATAACAGATGTGCTGACACAGGCGACAAGGCAAGTCAATACATTCTGCAAGAATTTCAGTGACTAACTTTAAGTATGGGACAGCACTTATTGCACGGCTGTTGAAATAATTTCCCCATGAAATTTGTCATTGAAGGGAAAGTCGGTCGGGATCGCGCGTGTTGCGCCAGAAGCTGGGCAGATGGTGAAAACTCACAGGATTTCAATACCGAGTAGTGCCAGCTTTTGTGGCATCGCACCGGCAAGTTGGCTTATATAGGGTCGAACCTGCCCCGGAGCCTTCGACTATGACCTCTGCCGCGATCGCCATTGCGTCCGATCATGCCGGTTATCCGCTGAAGACCGACCTCGTGGATTTTCTGCGCGAGAAAGGATTCGAGGTGCTGGATCTCGGGACGGACGGCGCGGCGTCGGTTGATTATCCGGATTTCGCCGTCGAGATGGCCCGCGCCCTGAAGGACGGAACCGCGTCCCGCGGCGTGCTGGTCTGCGGCACCGGCCTTGGAATCAGCATCGCCGCCAACAGATATCCCTGGGTGCGCGCCGCCATGTGCCACGATGTAACCACCGCGCGGCTGTGCCGGGAGCATAACGATGCCAACGTGATTGCCCTGGGCGGGCGGCTGCTCGGCGTCGAGGTTGCCCGGGACTGCCTGCAAACGTTTCTTACCACCGACTTCGGCGGCGACCGCCACACCAGGCGGGTCGGCAAGATGACCAATCCGCCGGAACTGTAAGGCGCCGCCGCCATCGGCCCCGAGCCGGGCGACAACCGCCACCACCTGACACCAGACTGAGGTCCGAAGGAGACCGATCTCTTCATGACCCTCGCCAATGATCTTCACACCAATGCCGAAACCTTTTTCGGCGCCTCCCTGGCCGAGAGCGATGCCGAGCTGCTCGGCTCGATCACCAAGGAGCTGCACCGACAGCAGTCCCAGATCGAGCTGATCGCCTCGGAGAACATCGTCTCCCGCGCCGTGCTGGAGGCCCAGGGCTCGGTTCTCACCAACAAGTACGCCGAAGGCTATCCGGGCCGGCGCTACTACGGCGGCTGCGAGTTCGTGGACATCGCCGAGCAGCTCGCCATCGACCGGGCCAAGAAGCTGTTCGACTGCCCGTTCGTCAACGTGCAGCCCCATTGCGGGGCGTCCGCCAACCAGGCGGTGTTCCTGGCCCTGCTGAAGCCGGGCGACACGATTCTCGGCATGTCGCTGGACGCCGGCGGTCACCTGACCCATGGCGCGAAGCCGAACCTGTCGGGCAAGTGGTTCAACGCCATCGGCTACGGCGTGACCAAGGAAGCCGGCACGATCGACTACGATCAGGTCGAGGCGCTGGCCAAGGAGCACAAGCCGGCCATGATCATCGCCGGCGGCTCGGCCTATCCGCGCGAGATCGACTTCGTGCGCTTCCGCCAGATCGCCGACGGCGTCGGCGCGCTGTTCATGGTCGACATGGCGCATTTCGCCGGCCTGGTCGCCGGCGGCGTGCTGCCGAGCCCGCTGCCCCATGCCGATGTGGTGACCACGACCACCCACAAGACCCTGCGCGGCCCGCGCGGCGGCATGATCCTGTCGCGCGACGAGGATATCGGGAAGAAGATCAACTCCGCCGTCTTCCCCGGTCTGCAGGGCGGTCCGCTGATGCATGTGATCGCCGCCAAGGCGGTCGCCTTCGGCGAGGCGCTGCGTCCCGAGTTCAAGGCCTATGCCCAGGCCGTGGTCGACAACGCCAAGGCGCTGGCCGAGGTGCTGAAGGGCCGGGGCCTGGATATCGTCTCCGGCGGCACCGACAGCCACCTGATGCTGGTCGACCTGCGGCCCAAGGGGCTGACCGGCCGCGATACCGAGCACGCCCTGGAGCGCTCCGGCATCACTTGCAACAAGAACGGCGTGCCGTTCGACCCGCAGAAGCCGATGATCACCTCCGGCGTGCGCCTGGGCACCCCGGCCGGCACCACCCGCGGTTTCGGCGTGGCCGAGTTCCGTCAGGTCGGCGAGCTGATCGGCGACGTGCTGGACGGTCTGGCGCGCAACCCGGAGGGCGACGGCCAGGGCGACGGCCAGGTCGAGGCCCAGGTCCGGGCCAAGGTCGAGGCGTTGTGCAACCGCTTCCCGATCTATCCGGGCGCGGCCTGAGCGAGTGAGGGAGTAGAGGCATGCGCTGTCCGTTCTGCGGTAACGACGACACCCAGGTGAAGGACTCGCGTCCCACCGAGGACAACACCGCCATAAGGCGCCGCCGGTTCTGCCCGGAATGCAGCGCCCGCTTCACCACGTTCGAGCGGGTGCAGCTTCGCGAGCTGACGGTGGTCAAGAAGACGGGCAAGCGCGCGCCCTTCGACCGGGACAAGCTGGCGCGGTCGATCCAGATCGCCCTGCGCAAGCGACCGGTCGATCCCGAGCGCATAGAGCGTCTGGTGACCGGTATCGTCCGGCGCCTGGAGAGCATGGGCGAGAGCGAGATCCCGTCCGAGGTCATCGGCGAGATGGTCATGGACGCGCTCGCCAATGTGGACCCGGTCGCCTATGTGCGCTTCGCCTCGGTCTACAAGAATTTCCGCGAGGCGAAGGACTTCGAGAACTTCGTCGAGGAAATTCAGAGCGGCGGCAACTACAACGACGACTGACCGCCGAAGGGCAGGGCGGTCCGCCATGACCTCCGTATCCACCATCACCGCATCCACCATCACCGCAGCCGACCGCGCCTTCATGGCGGTCGCGCTGCGGCTCGCCCGGCGCGGGCTCGGGCGCACGGCGGAGAACCCCTCCGTCGGCTGCGTCCTGGTCCGTGACGGCGAGATCGTCGCCCGCGCCCGGACCTCCGACGGCGGCCGACCCCATGCCGAGGCCAATGCCCTGGCGATGGCGGGCGAGGCGGCGCGGGGGGCGACGGCCTATGTCACCCTGGAGCCCTGCGCCCATTGGGGCCGAACGCCGCCCTGTTCCAACGCGCTGATCGAGGCCGGCGTCGCCCGGGTCGTGGTCGCCGTGGAGGATCCGGACCCCCGGGTCGACGGCGGCGGGCTGGCGATGCTGCGCGCGGCCGGGATCGCGGTGGTGACCGGCGTGGAGACCGCCGCCGCCGAGGCAGGGCTCGCCGGATATCTGTCGCGCACCCGCATCGGCCGGCCGACGGTCACCCTGAAGCTCGCCACCAGCCTGGACGGCCGCATCGCCACCGCCACCGGCGCCAGCCGATGGATCACCGGGCCGCAGGCACGGGCATGCGGCCACCTGATGCGGGCGCGCCACGACGCCATCCTGGTCGGCGCCGGCACCGCCACGGCCGACGATCCGGCGCTGACCTGCCGCCTGCCTGGGCTGGAGGCGCAGTCGCCGGTGCGGGTGGTGCTCGACAGCGGGCTCGCCCTGTCGCCATCCGCCCGCCTCGTCGCCACCGCCGCGCAGACCCCGACCTGGGTGATCTGCGGGCAGGGGGCGCCATCGGACCGGCACGGCGCTCTGGAAGCGCGGGGCGTGACGGTGATCCCCGTCGCCACCGCCCCTGACGGCCGCCCCGAGATCGACGCGGCTCTGGCCGCCCTGGGCGAACGGGGCATCAACAGCGTTCTGGTGGAGGGGGGAGCCGCCGTGGCGGCAGCTTTTCTGAAGGCCGACGCGGTCGATACCCTGGCCCTGTTCCGTGCGCCGGTGGCCATCGGCGGCGACGGAAGAGCCGCGCTGGACGGGATTTCGGTCACCGATCTGGACGGTGCGCCGCGATTCCAGTCGGACGGGATCGAGTGTCTTGGTGCAGATACTCTGGAAACTCTGCGCCGACGGACATAGGTTGCGGCCATGTTCACAGGCATCATCACAGATATCGGCCGCGTGCGGTCGGTCGAGCAGCGCGGCGACACGCGCTTCGTCATCGCCACCGGCTACGCCATGGACAGCGTCGATATCGGCGCGTCCATCGCCTGCGGCGGCGCCTGTCTGACCGTCGTCGAGAAGACGGCCGACGGCTTTTCCGTCGACGTCTCCGCCGAGACCCTGTCGAAGACCACGCTCGGCACCTGGGTCGAGGGCACGCCGATCAACCTGGAGCGTTCGCTGACCCTGGGCTCCGAACTGGGCGGCCATCTGGTCACCGGCCATGTGGACGGGATGGCCAGGCTGGTCGCCGTCGGTCGCGACGGGGACAGCCACCGGCTGTCGGTGGAGGCGCCGGAGGGACTGGAGGGCTTCGTCGCCACCAAGGGCTCGGTCTGCCTCGACGGCGTGTCGCTGACCGTGAACGCGGTCCAGGGCCGGCGTTTCGAGCTCAACCTGATCCCCCATACCTGGGATCACACCACCTTCCGCGAGCGGTCCGTCGGGGACAATTTGAACATGGAAGTGGATCTTCTTGCGCGGTACGTTGCGCGCCTCGCCGAGACCGGGACGGTGCCCGTCTCGTCGCTGATCAGCCGAACGAATGGATCGTGATGTCCGAGCAGCAACCGCACTCCCTGTCGGAGGTCTATACCGGCGCGCTCTCCTCCATCGAGGAAGTCGTCGAGGAGGCCCGCTCCGGACGGATGTTCATCCTGGTCGACGACGAGAACCGGGAGAACGAAGGCGATATCTGCGTGGTCGCCCAGATGGCCACGCCGGAAGTCATCAACTTCATGGCCAAGCACGCCCGCGGGCTGATCTGCCTGTCGCTGACCCGCGACCGGATCGACAAGCTCGGCCTGCCGCTGATGTCGTCGCGCAACGAGACTCGGCACGAGACCGCCTTCACCGTCTCCATCGAGGCGCGCGAGGGGGTGACCACCGGCATCTCGGCCCATGACCGCGCCCATACCATTCAGGTCGCCATCGACCCGCAGCGCGGCCGCGAGGACATCGTCACGCCGGGCCACGTCTTCCCGCTGATGGCGCGCGAGGGCGGCACACTGGTGCGCGCCGGCCATACCGAGGCGGTGGTCGACATCGCCCGCATGGCCGGGCTGAACCCGTCCGGCGTGATCTGCGAGATCATGAACGACGACGGCACCATGGCGCGGCTGCCGGATCTGGTGCAGTTCGCCCAGTTCCACAACTTGAAGATCGCCACGATCGCCGACCTGATCGCCTATCGCCGGCGCACCGAAAGTGTCGTCGACCGCGCGGTGGAGACCACCCTGCGCAGCAAGTTCGGCGGCGACTGGCGGATGATCGTCTACACCAACAAGGTGACCTATGCCGAGCATGTGGTCCTGGTGAAGGGCGACATCACCACCAAGGACCCGGTGCTGGTGCGTATGCATGCGCTGAACGTGCTGGACGACGTGCTGGGCGACGACAGCGGCAAGCGCGGCGGCACCCTGGGGTCGGCCATGAAGCTGATCGGCGAGGCCGGCCGCGGCGTGGTCGTGCTGATCCGCGAGCCGAGCGCCACCTCCCTGTCCGACCGGGTGCGCGACAAGCTGCGCGCCGAGGCGGAGGGGCGGGTGCCCCATGCCGAGCTGCGCGACTACGGCGTCGGCGCGCAGATCCTGCTGGACCTGGGCATCCACGAGATGGTGCTGCTGTCCAACACCAAACGAACCATTATCGGGCTCGACGGATACGGCCTCAGCGTCGTCGAACAGCGCCCGATCCCCGTCGACGTGTGAGAAGAAGAAGACCATGCCCCGAGTCCTGATCGTTGAAGCCAGGTTTTACGAGGACATCGCCGACGAGCTCGTCCGCGGCGCCGTCCAGCACCTGGAGGCCGCCGGCGTCGAGTACGACCGGGTGACCGTGCCGGGCGCCTTCGAGATCCCGGCGGCGATCTCCATGGCCCATCAGGGCTCGATGAAGGGCGGGGCGGCCTATGACGGCTACATCGCGCTCGGCTGCGTGATTCGCGGCGAGACCACCCATTACGACTATGTCTGCGGCGAGAGCGCGCGCGGGCTGATGGAGCTGTCCGTCCGCGAGAACCTGGCGATCGGCTACGGGATCCTGACGGTCGAGAACGGCGATCAGGCCTGGGCGCGTGCCCGGGTCGAGACCGGCAAGAACAAGGGCCGGGACGCCGCCGAGGCCTGCCTGGCGATGGTGTCCCTGCGCCATCAGTTCGGCCTGTCATGAGCGAGTCGGACAAATCCGCCAGGCACGGCCGCGGCAAGACCGTCGCCCGCCGTCTCGCCCGTCTCGCCGCGGCGCAGGCACTGTACGAGATCGAGGTCGCCTCGGCGTCGCCCCACGAGGTGGTGCCGTCCTTCGTCTCCCGCGGTTTCAGCGGCATCGTCGACGATGCCGAGTCGCGCCCGGTGGACGCGCTGTTCTTCGAGAAGCTGGTGCTGGGCACGGTCGGGGACACGCCGACCATCGACCCGATGCTCACCAATGCCCTGGAGCCGGAGTTCAAGCTCGGCCGCCTGGAGGTGCTGCTGCGCGCCATCCTGCGCCTGGGCGCCTATGAGCTGCTGTCCTTCGGCGATGTCCCGGCCAAGGTGGTGATCACCGAATACGTGGAACTGGGCCGCGATTTCTTCTCCGGCCGGGAGCCGGCGCTGGTGAACGCGGTCCTCGACCGGCTCGCGCGTCTGCTGCGCGAGGGCGAGATCGCCGACCGGACCGACTGAGCGCGCGCATGGGGACGGCCCGGCCATGACCGAGGATTCCGAAGCGCTCGGCGAATTCGACCGGATCGCGCGGTTCTTCGCGCCGCTGGCAAAGGACGCGCCGGGCGCGTTCGGGCTGACCGACGACGCCGCCGCCCTGCCGCCCCTGGCCGAAGGGCAGGAATGGGTGGTGACGGTCGACGCCCTGGTCTCCGCCGTCCACTTCCTGCCGGACGATCCACCGGAACTGGTGGCCCGCAAGGCATTGCGGGTGAACCTGTCGGATCTGGCCGCCATGGGGGCGGTGCCGTACGGCTATACCCTGGCGCTCGCCTTGCCCAAGGACATGGCGGAGCCGCAGCGCTGGCTGGCGGCGTTCTCCCGCGGCCTCGCGGCCGACCAGGCGGAGTTCGGCATCCACCTGCTGGGCGGCGACAGCGTCTCCACCCCCGGACCCGTCACCCTGTCGATCACCGCCTTCGGACGGGGGCCGCGCGACGGCGTGCTGCGCCGCTCGGGCGCCGCTCCCGGCCATGACGTCTGGGTCAGCGGCACCATCGGCGACGGCGCGCTCGGCCTGCGGGTGGCCCAGGGCCTGCTGTCCGGCCGCTTCGCCGACCTGGCGGACCGCTACCGCCTGCCGGCACCGCGCGTGACGCTGGGCCCCCGGCTGGCCGGCCTCGCGACCGCGGCCCTGGACGTCTCCGACGGTCTGGTGCAGGACGCCGGCCATATCGCCACCCATTCCGGCTGCCATCTGGTGATCGAAGCGCCCCTGGTTCCGATCTCCGCCTCGGTGGCCGATCTGGTCAGCGACGATCCCGATCTGTTCGCCGAGGTTCTGACCGGCGGCGACGATTACGAGCTGCTGTTCACTGCCGCTCCGGAGGCCGCCGACGCGATCGAGGCGGCCGGCCGCGAGGCGGGCGTATCCGTCACCCGTATCGGTCGGGTACAGTCCGGCGCCGGAGTCGAGGTCCTCGATCATCACGGTGCCCCGCTCGACGGCCTGATCGCCCGGGGCTGGCGTCACTTCTGACGGAGCGCTGAACGATGAAGATCGTGATCATCCTCGTCGTCCTGCTGGCGCTGGTCGGCGGCGGACTGTTCGGCGTGGCGTCCTTCGCTCCCGACCTGCTGCCGCCTCAGGTACAGACGCTGATGGGCATCGAGGTGGCGGAGTCGACCGAGCCCGAGGAGCCGGTCAAGCCGGAGAACACCACCCTGATCGACGTCGATCCGCTGACCATCCCGCTCTTCGAGGGAGGCGACGTCACCAGCTTCCTGGTGATGGACATCCTGCTGGAGGTCGAGTTCGGGGAGAAGCAGAACTACGTCAACCAGCAGATGCCGAGGATCATCGATACGATCCTCACCTATGTCCACGCGCTGGCGTCCCTGGACATCGAGCCCGGGATCTCCGACCGACAGTTCCTGAAGGAACGACTGCTGGCGAAACTGGATGAGACAATAGGTAAAGGTTATATCGTCAACATACTGTTTCAGAATCTTTTTGAGAGACCCCTTGGGTGATCTCCCTGTGCCCCAGCAGGCGCACATGCTCCTTGAAGGGCAGGTCCTCGACCGGCAGGTCCCGCAGCGGAATATGGGTCTCGGTCACCGTGCCGTCGGACAGCCCGATCTGGGTGAAGTGGAAGCCGTTCTCGACCGGCGCCGGGGCCGCATCGTCGGTTCGCAGGCGACTGGTAGTGCTCAGCGACAGGACCCCCAGGAGCTGGAGCGTCTCGTTGCGGCGAACCGGCAGCAGCAGGCGCTCGAACTCCGCCGCGCTGTGGCCGCTATGGATGACGTGGCCTTTGAAGATGCACGCCTTTAGCGCGAAGACCTCCCGGAAATACGGCGCCACCAGGCTGTAGATCCCGGGCGGCACCACCTCGCTCAGCAGCTTGCCGGTGTGGCTGGAGCCGAACAGTTCGTTCACCGACTCGCCCGACACCCGATAGCGCAGGGCGTCGCCCTCGCGTTCGAGGATGTAGATGTGCGGCAGCATCGGCGCCGCGTCCAGCGGATCGAATCCTGGCAGACCGCCCGGCGGCGCCTTCAGCAGAGAGTCGGCCCAGAGCTCGGCGATCGCGAACGTCGGCTGATAGCGCAGGCGCTGGCGGCAGAGCGCGAGAAGCGCATCCGCGAACCGGGACGCATCGGGCGGGGAAGGATGCTGCATGTCGGTACCTGGAGCGTCTGGTAGCAATGTTTTCGTTAACAGACCAATGGTTAACAACCTGCGAAGACCGGGCGGCACCGGCCGCCGTCGCCGGAGTTCGGGACTGGACGCCATGCGCTGCGGGGAGTACGGGTCTGGTCCCGCCCTTTCCCGGTTTCCGCCCGCAATCCGCGGAACCCCGCTCTCCCAGGAGCCTCCCGAATGTCCCTCCGCGATCCCTCGGTGAAGAACGTGACGCTGCTGGCGATCTGCCAGGCGCTGTCGATGTCCGGGATGATCATGAACATGACGGTGACGGCGCTCGCCGGGGAGACCCTGGCGCCGGATCCGGCCTATGCCACGCTGCCGCTGGCCTTCCAGTTCACCGCGACGATGCTGACCACCATGCCGGCGGCCCTATACATGCGCCATGTCGGACGGCGCCTCGGCTTCGTCACCGGCGTGCTGATCGGCGTGACCGGCGCGTTCGTCGGCGTCTCGGCGATCTTCTCCGGCAATTTCGTGCTGTTCTGCCTGGCGTCCATGATGATCGGGTCGTTCCAGGGCTTCGCCGTGCTCTACCGCTATGCGGCCGCCGACACCGCGTCGGACAGCTTCCGGCCGCGGGCGATCTCGCTGGTGCTGGCCGGCGGTGTGGTCGCAGCCCTGCTCGGCCCGGAACTGGCCAAGGCGTCCTACGACTGGTTCGCGCCGATCATGTTCGCCGGCAGTTTCGTGGCGATCGCCGCGGTGCAGGCCCTGAGCCTGGTGTTCCTGGCCTTCGTGCAGATCCCGCGCCCCAGCGCGGCGAGCCGGGCGGAGAAGGGGCGCCCGCTGCTGGAGATCGCGCGCCAGCCGACCTTCCTGGTCGCCGTCATGGGGGCGATGGTCGGCTACGGCAGCATGACCTTCGTGATGACCGCGACCCCGCTGGCCATGGAGGATTGCGGATTCGCGTTCCATGACTCCGCCTTCGTGATCCAGTGGCACGCGGTCGGCATGTTCGCGCCGTCCTTCTTCACCGGCTCGCTGATCAACCGGTTCGGGGTGATCCGGATCATGCTGACGGGGGTGCTCGCCTACCTGCTCTGCATCGCCATCAACTTCTCGGGCATCGAGCTCCTGCAGTTCTTCTCCGCCCTGGTCCTTCTCGGCATCGGCTGGAACTTCCTGTTCATCGGCGGCACCACGCTGCTCACCGAGTCGTACCGTCCGGCGGAGCGCGCCAAGGTTCAGGGCTTCGGCGATTTCCTGGTGTTCTCCGCCTCGACCGTGGCGGCGTTCTCGTCGGGCTACATCAATCACAACTTCGGCTGGCAGGCGGTGAATCTCGGCATCCTGCCGCTCGCCGTGGCCGTCGGCATCGCCCTCATCTGGTATGGAAGCCGCCGCCGCGCCGCGGCCGCCTGAAGCCTGCTGCCTGAACCCGCGGGCCTCAAACCCCTAGAAAAACCGGGGATAGTTGAATGGACAGCATTATTTGCTATTGTCCCTTGGCTTTTGAACCGGGGGCAAAGGCACGCGAATTCTACCCTCCGGCTGTTGTCATTAGAGATCTCGCCAAGCCGTCGCAAAAGATCGGCACCGGGGTCTCCTTAGAGGGATGGAAGGGCTTCCAAAGATGGATGAAAAGCTTCTGTTCGTAGTCCTGTGCGGCGTTGCCGCCTTGATCTACGGCTGGTGGGCGAGCAGGTCGATCCTGTCTGCAAGTGCCGGATCCGAGCGCATGCAGGAAATCGCCGCTGCTATTCAGGAGGGGGCGAGCGCCTACCTGAACCGTCAGTACACCACGATCGCCATCGTCGGCGCGGTGGTGACGGTCATTCTGCTCGTGACCCTGGGCCTGACCGTGGCGCTGGGCTTCGTCATCGGCGCGGTTCTGTCGGGCGTGGCCGGCTATGTCGGCATGAACGTCTCGGTGCGCGCCAATGTCCGCACCACCCAGGCGGCGACCAAGTCGATGGTCGCGGCCCTGGACGTGGCCTTCAAGTCGGGCGCGGTCACCGGCATGCTGGTGGTCGGTCTCGGCCTGCTGGGCGTGGCGGTCTACTACCTGGTGCTGCAGTCGATCTATGACGCCGGCGATCCCGTCGGCCTGCGTCATATCCTGGAGGCCCTGGTGGCGCTGAGCTTCGGCGCCTCGCTGATCTCGATTTTCGCCCGTCTCGGCGGCGGCATCTTCACCAAGGGCGCCGATGTGGGTGCCGACCTCGTCGGTAAGGTCGAGGCCGGCATTCCGGAGGACGACCCCCGCAACCCGGCGGTGATCGCCGACAACGTGGGCGACAATGTCGGCGACTGCGCCGGCATGGCCGCCGACCTGTTCGAGACCTACGCGGTGACCGTCGTCGCCACCATGCTGCTGGCGGCGATCTTCTTCACCGGCGCCGATATCATGACGATGATGGCCTACCCGCTGCTGATCTGTGCGGTCTGCATCCTGTCGTCGGTTATCGGCACGTTCTTCGTGAAGCTCGGTTCCAGCCAGAAGATCATGGCGGCGCTGTACAAGGGCTTCATCGTCTCGGCGGTGCTGTCGGCGGTGCTGATCGCCGGCGTGACCTTCTACCTGTTCGGCACCACCGACGAGATCGCCATGGGCGATACCACGGTGAACGGCCGCTTCCTTTTCTACTGCGCCCTGACGGGCCTGGTGGTGACCGGGCTGCTGATCTGGGTGACCGAGTACTACACGTCGACCGAATACCGGCCGGTGCGCTCGATCGCCAAGTCGTCGGAGACGGGTCACGGCACCAACGTGATCCAGGGCCTCGCGGTCTCCATGGAGGCCTGCGCGCTTCCGGCGATCATCATCGCCGGCGGCATCATCGTCTCCTACCTGTGTGCCGGCGTGTTCGGCATCGGCGTGGCGGCGACCACGATGCTGGCCCTGGCCGGCATGGTCGTGGCGCTCGACGCCTACGGACCGGTGACGGACAACGCCGGCGGCATCGCCGAGATGGCGGAGCTTCCGGAGGAAGTGCGCACCATCACCGACGCCCTGGACGCTGTCGGCAACACCACCAAGGCGGTGACCAAGGGCTATGCCATCGGCTCGGCCGGTCTGGCGGCCCTGGTGCTGTTCGCAGCCTATACCGAGGACCTGAAATACTACTTCCCGGACCTGACGGTTGAGTTCCGCCTGCAGGATCCGTTCGTCGTGGTCGGTCTGTTCATCGGCGGCATGCTGCCCTACCTGTTCGGCGCGCTCGGCATGCAGTCGGTCGGCCGCGCGGGCGGTGCGGTCGTCGAGGAGGTCCGCCGTCAGTTCCGCGAGAAGCCCGGCATCATGCAGGGCACGGAAAAGCCGGAATACGGGACCTGCGTCGACATGCTGACCAAGGCGGCGATCAAGGAGATGATCGTGCCCTCGATGCTGCCGGTGCTGGCTCCCCCGGTCATGTACTTCATCGTGCTGTGGATCGCCGGCCAGTCGGCGGCCTTCACCGCGCTGGGCGCGATGCTGCTGGGCACCATCGTGACCGGCATCTTCGTGGCGATCTCCATGACCGCCGGCGGCGGCGCCTGGGACAACGCCAAGAAGTACATCGAGGACGGCAACCACGGCGGCAAGGGCTCCGAGGCGCACAAGGCCGCGGTGACCGGCGACACGGTCGGCGATCCCTACAAGGACACCGCCGGCCCGGCCGTGAACCCGATGATCAAGATCATCAACATCGTGGCGATCCTGCTGCTGGCAGCCCTGGCGGCCTGATCGACCCGACACCACAAACGGCAAAGGCCCCGGAAACTCTCCGGGGCCTTTGTGATTCCGATGGCGGAAGACCTACTCGGTCGGGGTGAAGCGCCCCACGTTGCCGATGAGCTGCTTGAGCAGGGTGATGCGCTGGCCGGCGGTCGGCGTCTCGCGGTCGACGATGGCGATCTTCTTGCCGTCCTCCAGATCCAGCGTGCCGATCGACTTCACCGCCCCGGTCGGCTCGAAATCGACGTAGACGACCCGGCGCTCGATCGTCTCCGGGCGATAGAACGCCTGGCGTTCGGTGCGCTGGCCGATGTAGTACCATGTCGGCTCGCCGAAATTGGCCTGGCTGGAGGGCGAGCCGAGCAGCGCCAGAACCTCGGATTGCGGCGTGCGTCCGGGTTCGATCTTGGCGAGGGCGTCCACATCCACCATGTTGCCGTGGGTCGCGACCTGCGCGCTGCAGGCGGCGACCGTGACGGCCAGGGCCACGCCGGCCAGGGCGGAGCGGAAACGTGAGGGCGTGACGGGCGGGCGCATCGCGGATCCTGGTATCTGAGTATCCCGCATGGTGCGGGGCGACGGTATGGTCGCTGTCGGAGTAACGGAGAACAAAGATTTTCGCACGGTTTTTCAAGAGGGACGAGACCCGCCAAGCGGTTGAACGGCTGTATGACGCCGTCGTCGACCAGGCGCGCGTGCCCGCTTTCTATGCCGAATTCGGTGTCGCCGACCATCTGGAGGGCCGTTTCGATCTGCTCGTGCTGCATCTGCACCTCGTGCTTCGCCGGCTGTCGGCCGCCGACGGTCCGGCCGCCCGCAAGATGGCCCAGGCGCTGTTCGACACGTTCTTCCACGACATGGACCGGACCCTGCGCGCCATCGGCGTGGGCGACATGAGCGTGGGCAAGAAGGTGAAGGACATGGTGCGGGCCTATTACGGCCGCTGCGCTGCCTATGAGGAGGCGCTGGCGGGCGACGGCGATCTGACCGCCGCGATCGCCCGAAATGTCTATCAGGGGGCCGAGCAGGGGGCCGAGGACGCGCCTCATGCCTCGGCCCTGGCCGCCTATGTCGGCCGGGCTCGGGAAGGGATCGACGCCATGCCGATCGAGGAACTGATGCGGGGCGTCGTGCGATTCCCCGCGGTGACGGCGTCCGCGCCGGAGGAAATCCGATGACCGAGCAGACGCCGCCGGAGACGCCGACCCAGAGTCCGCTGATGGAGCCGATTCCGGTAACCCGCATCGGCCAGGCGGCCAAGACCATCACCCTGGAGGCCGGCCCCGAGGCCCGGGCCGCGCTGGCCCGGCGCTTCGGGCTGATCGAGCTGACGGCGTTCACCGCCAGGGCGACCCTGCGCCGGCGCACGGACACCGGCTGGATCGAGCTCAAGGGCGCGCTGAAGGCCGGCGTCGTCCAGGAATGCGTGGTCACGCTGGAGCCGGTCGCCGCCGAGGTCGAGGGCGAGATCGACGAGCTGTTCGACGACAGCCGCGAGATCGACGGATACGAGGTCGAACTGGACCCGGTGGCGGAAGATCCCGAGCCGCTTGAGGGCGACGTGCTCGATGTGGGGGAGGTGATCGCCCAGGTTCTGTCCCTGTCCATCGATCCCTATCCGCGTGCGCCGGGCGTCCCGCCTGTCGACCGGACGGATGGCGGTGCCGGAGACGACGCCGAGGCCGAGGCGGAAGGCGCTGCTTCGCCCTTCGCCGCGCTGGCCATGCTGAAAGACAGCAATGTCAAGAAACGGTAACGTGGTTGTCCGGCGGACCGGATGTGGCGTACAAGACGCGCCCGGCTCGCAGGAGCCGGTTGGGCCGGAAGCGATTTTCCGGGAGCGGTCGACGCGCGCTGGCGGGAACGCTAGAGTCCGCATGATCGATTCAACCGGTCTGTGGGGACTGGGGACCGTTGGAGAGGCGACGATGAGGGTCGACGAGTGTCGGACGGTCTGACGATCGCATTGGACGCTATGGGTGGGGATAAGGCACCGGATATGGTCGTCCAGGGCGCCGATATCGCACTGGAGCGCTATCCCGAGCTCAAGATCATCCTGGTGGGCGATGAAGCGCGAATCCGACCGCTGGTCGAGAAGACCAAGCGGCTGAAGGCGCAGTCCCCGGAGATCGTCCATACGGAGAAGGCGATCGCCGACGAGGACAAGCCGTCGGTGGCCCTGCGCCAGGGCAAGGGCTCCAGCATGCGCCTGGCCATCGATCTGGTCGGCCAGGGCAGGGCGGACGGCGTGGTCTCCGCCGGCAACACGGGCGCGCTGATGGCGATCGCCAAGCTGGTGCTGCGCCCCATGCCGGGGATCGACCGCCCGGCCATCGCCGGCTTCTTCCCGACCCGCCGCGGCGAGAGCGCCATGCTGGATCTGGGCGCCAACATCACCTGCGACGCCACCAACCTGGTGCAGTTCGCGATCATGGGACAGATCTTCGTGCGCACCGTGCTCGGACTGGAGCGCCCGGTGGTCGGCATTCTCAATGTCGGCATCGAGGAGCAGAAGGGCAACGACTCGGTCCGCGAGGCGGCGACGATCCTGCGCGGCATGACCGACATGCCCTTCGAGTTCCACGGCTTCGTGGAGGGCGACGACATCCCGGCCGGGACGGTCGACGTGGTTGTCACCGACGGGTTCTCGGGCAATATCGCGTTGAAGACGGCGGAAGGCACTTCGCGCCTGATCGGCCAGTTCCTGCGCGACGCCTTCCGCAATTCGCTGATGTCCAAGCTCGGCTACCTGCTGGCCCGCGGCGCCGTCGGCCAGCTGCGCCAGCGCATGGACCCGCGGCGCTACAACGGGGCCATGTTCCTCGGCCTCAACGGCATCGCGGTGAAGAGCCACGGCGGCACCGACGCGCTCGGCTTCGCCAACGCGATCGGGGTCGCGGCCGATATGAAGCGTTATGGATTCATCGAGAAAGTCCGCGAAGAACTGACCAACGGCCGCCTCGACCGGCCGGACGAGCAACCAACAGCGGTGGCAACGGCATGATGAAACGGTCCCTGATGATCGCGACCGGGTCCTACCTCCCCGAACGGGTGGTCAGCAATGAGGAGCTGTCCACCTGGGTCGATACCTCGGACGACTGGATCCGCCAGCGCACCGGCATCCGGCAACGCCACCTTGCTGGCGAGGGCGAGTTGACCAGCGACCTCGCGATCAAGGCGGCGCGCAACGCGCTCGACATGGCCGGTCTCGAGGGCGAGGACATCGACCTGATCATCGTCGCCACCACCACCCCGGACGACACCTTCCCGGCGACCGCGACCAAGGTCCAGAAGGCGCTGGGGGCGCTCAACGGCGCGGCCTTCGACGTGCAGGCGGTCTGCGCCGGCTTCGTTTATGCCCTGGCGGTGGCCGACAACTTCCTGAAGGCCGGCCAGGCCCGCACCGCGCTGGTGATCGGGGCGGAGACCTTCTCCCGTCTGCTGGACTGGGAGGACCGCACCACTTGCGTGCTGTTCGGCGACGGGGCGGGGGCGGTGCTGCTGCGCGCGACCGAGGCGGCCGGCGACGGCTGGGGCGTGCTCTCCACCCACCTGCATTCCGACGGCCGCGAGCGCGACATCCTGTATGTCGATGGCGGCCCGTCGGCGACCAAGACCGTCGGCCATGTGCGCATGAACGGCAAGGAAGTGTTCCGCCACGCCGTCTCCAAGCTGTCCAGCGTGATCGACGAATCGCTGGATGCCAACGGTCTGTCGGCGTCGGACGTCGACTGGCTGATCCCGCACCAGGCCAACCGGCGGATCATCGACGCCATGGCCAACCGCATGAAAATGCCGGCGGAGAAGGTGGTGGTTTCCATCGAGCGCCACGCCAATACCTCGGCCGCCTCGGTGCCCCTGGCGCTGGACGAGGCGGTGCGCGACGGCCGGGTCCGGCCGGGCGATCTGCTGCTGCTGGAAGCGATCGGCGGCGGGCTCGCCTGGGGTGCCGGGCTTGTCCGCTTTGGCATTCCGGCGCGCATGGAGCGGGCCGGGACCGAGACGGCACGCGAGGAAGTCGCGCCAATCGCCTGAAATCACCGAATTAATTGACGGTTCGATTCGTACGGGGTACCTTTCTGTTCCACAACGGGGGTGCGCATGACCGGCGAAACGATCACCCGCGCTCATTTGAGCGAGGCCGTCTACCAGGAAGTCGGCCTGTCCCGAAACGAATCGGCGGACCTCGTCGAGTCGGTTCTTGATGAAATGATTGAGGCGCTGGTTCGCGGGGAGATGGTGAAGATCTCGTCGTTCGGCAGCTTCTCGGTCCGCCAGAAGGGCGAGCGGATCGGGCGTAATCCCAAGACGGGCGAGGAGGTTCCGATCCTGCCGCGCCGCGTTCTGGTGTTCCGTCCGTCCCACGTCCTGAAGAACCGGATCAACCGAGAGTCGGAGGACTGACCCCGGAGGGGTAGGGCGCAATGGCCGACACGCAAGCAACCTCGTCCGCGCCGCGCCGCAACGGCAAGTCGGCGGCGGCATTTCGCACGATCAGCGAAGTCGCCGACGATCTGGATGTCCCGCCGCATGTCCTGCGGTTCTGGGAAACCAAGTTCAATCAGGTCCGGCCGCTGAAACGCGGCGGCGGGCGGCGCTATTACCGCCCCGAGGATATCGCGCTGCTGCGCCGGATCCGCGAGCTGCTGTACCGCGAAGGCTATACGATCAAGGGCGTGCAGAAGCTGCTGCGCGAGGGCGCGGTGCGGATGCCGACCGCCGGCGAGACCGCCCGGGCGGTGCAGTCGGGCGATGCGGAGGGCGCGCCGGCGCCGAGCAATGGAAACGGCAACGGCAATGGCAACGGCGGCTCCCACGAGCCGATGGCGTCGGGCGAGGAGCCCGGGGCGCCGGCGAGCGTCGACCGCGCGGCCGTCAAGGCCGTGCTGGACGAGCTGACCGCCCTGAAGAAGCTGCTCGCCGCGGCCCGAACCTGACGCCGGCATTCCGGCCCGAGTCCGGGCACACTCTCCGCCAGAATCTCTGCCGAGATCCCAGCCGAAATCCTTGGTGAAAAAGACCTGACATTCGGGGTCGCTTCGTGTTGTGGCCCCCTGGCGGATCGCCTATAGTCCGCCGCGTCGGAGCGTAGCGCAGCCTGGTAGCGCACCACACTGGGGGTGTGGGGGTCGTGGGTTCGAATCCCGCCGCTCCGACCATCTTGATCTCTCGACGCCCCCGTCCTCCCCCGATACTCTTGGCCGATCCCGAATACGTGCCGATTGTCGTTGGAGAGACCCATGTCGCTTGCCGCCGTTCCCGAGTCCGAGGGCCTCGACGCCCGCACCAAGACCCGCATCGAACTGGCGGCCGCCTTGCGCTGGGCCGTGCGGATGGGCATGCATGAGGGGATCTGCAACCACTTCTCCGCCGTCGTGCCCGGCGAGGACGACCGCTTCCTGATCAATCCCCACGGCTATCACTGGTCGGAGGTGCGGGCGAGCGACCTTGTCGAGGTCGATTCCGACGGCAACGCCGTCGACGGCAAGGAGCCGCCGGAGCCGACCGCCTTCTTCATCCACTATCACATCCACCGCCTGGTGCCGGACGCCAAGGTGGTGCTGCACACCCACATGCCCTATGCCACGGCGATCACCATGCTGGAGGCGGGCCGGCTGGAGCCGGTGCTGCAGACCTCGCTGAAATTCTACGACCAGATCGCCTATGACGACCTGTACAACGGGCTCGCTCTGGACGATTCCGAGGGCGAGCGCATCGCCGCCGCGCTTCAGGGCGGCAAGCGGGTCGCCTTCCTCGCCAATCACGGCGTGGTCGTGACCGGCCGCAACATCGCCGAGGCGTTCGACGATCTGTATTACCTGGAGCGCGCGGCCCAGGCCCAGGTCATCGCCATGTCGACCAACGCGCCGCTGCGCCGGGTGCCGCAGGACGTGGCCCGCATGACCGCCGACCAGATGGCCTCCAACTCCGAGCGGGCCCAGGCCCACCGGCATTTCGCCGCCCTGATGCGTCTGCTCGACCGGGACGAACCGGACTACAAGGACTGACCGGTCCGCCATTTGTTCATGGCAAACTGCCGAATATTTGCGCTGCAGCTAAAATTATTGCCTAAGCTACAATTATAGATCGAGTTCCCGCACCGTTCATGGTGTTTGCAATCGGCACGCGGATTCAGCCAGGAGGTCTTCGATGGACACTGCCAGCTATCGGCTAGCCGAGCGTTCCGGAGCGCGCGACGTCAATTCGGTCCGCCAGTCGATGATGCACCACCCGGTGGCGTTCGCCGAATATGGCTTTCCCGTGAGGGTCGAGTGCCACGAAGACCTGCGGGCCTATCTCGATGTCATGCACGAAAGTCGCTTCGATGCGATGATGACCGAGATGGACGGACTGCATGACGATGAACTGGACGAGCTCGTGGACGGGCTCGTCCGGTACTGTCAGTTCTGCCTGGCGACCTTCGGGACGCGGGAGATCGTTCTACCGCTTTCCGGCATGATGATGCAGTACGCTGCGGCCAAGAAGCTGAAGGGAATCCCCGAACGCGCGAGGGTGCTGGAGATTGGCTCCGGATCGGGTCTGATCTCGTTCTTTGTCAGCCAGGACAAGGCCATTGAGCAGTACCATCAGATCGAGTGCGCTGAAGCCTTCTATCTCCTGCAGACCCATATCAACCGGTATGTTTATGGCCATGGCTTTCTGGATCATGCTCACGCGTCGGTCGGCGCTCCGAAGACCGCCGGGATCGGACTGGAAGAGCTGAGCGCCATCCGGCCCGATATTCTTGGGGCGGGCGTCTACGAGAAAGAAATCCGCATCGAATATACCGCGCGGCCCCGGGTGGAGCAGTTCCCCTGGTGGCGCTTGGAACGGGTGCTCGAGAACCAGTACGACGTGGTCATGTCCAACGCCAATCTCACCGAGTTCTCACCCGAGGCAATGCGGTACTACTCGGCGCTCATTGCAAAGGTTCTCAAGCCGACGGGAGTTTTCTTCGCGCAATGTACCGGCGGAGGATCCAATCCGATCCAGACCGCGCTCAAGGACCTGATGGCGGCGCGCATCGTTCCGTTCATGTTCGGGGGATATATCGATCAGCCCGCGTCTCCGACTCGCGCCGCCAGCCGCAAGTCCCTGGCGGTTCAGAATGTGATGATGATGCCGATCGCCAATCCTCTGTTGGCAACCGTTGCGCCTCACAATGGCGGCCTGCCCTTGGTTCACACCCAGGATGCGATGACCCGTGCCGTGTTCGGACTGGACCGGCCTGCCGGCGTTAAACGGACGCGTGAAGAGGTCACCGAGCGTGTCAAAGAGCGCCTGCATGCGCGGGCCGGGCGTCCGGCTGCGTCGCTAGCAGCGGAGTGAGACGATAGGTTCCCAGGCGATGGTATAGACCTGCTGTATAACGTGAGACTCTTCGTCCAGTAATTTGAAAATATGAACTAAATTACGGCCATGGTTGCTCGTTCGCCTGCATGCCGACCCGCTTGAAATAGGAGTCGAAGCTGGTCTCCGGACCGACGAGGCGGTGGATCAGCCGGGCGATGTCCAGACGGCGTTGCGGCACCTTGAAGACCGGCCCGGTCTCGTTGACCGGCTGGGGCAGGATGCAGCGCCAGCCGTCTACCGCCACCAGCATGTCGCGATAGACCATGGCGCCGTTGAACAGGAAGTCGATCAGCACGCCCTGAGCCCGCTTATTGGGCAGCTTCTCGATCCATTCTTCCTTGTAGTTCTTTTCCCCGACCATGCCCCAGGCCATGCCGAAACGCACGTCGCGCAGGAAGGTGAGGGTGGTCGTGTGTTCCTGCAGTTCGAAATCGACGGTTCCGCCGCCGGCTGCCCGGATCGGTACCACGCGGAACATGAAGGTCGGCAGCACCGTGGCGCGCCAGTCCTCCGGCTTGCTGGTGGCGACCACCGTCAGATAGTCGTCGAGTGTCATGCATGTCCCCGAAAAAGCTGCTGGATCATGGCCGCCCGCCGCGACCCTGTCCAGCCGCGCCCGGCGTGGCTGGTCAGCCGCCGCCGACCACCTTGCGGCCGTCGGCCGTCAGTTTGCAGACCAGCCAGTCGGGTTTCAGGGGATTCTCGAACCACGGCTCGGCCCAGCCCTTGTCCATGCAGGCCCGCACCATCCGCGTGCTGACCCGCTGGCCGTTGTGGTCGAACAGGGGCAGCTTGCCGCCCGGCTGATCCAGACCGCGGGTCAGCCAGGCCCGCTGCGCGGCGGTCGGCCCGGCCCTGGACGCCGACTTCCCCGCCGACTTCCCTGCAGATTTCTCTGCCGTCTTGCCGGCGGTCTTGCCCGCTGATTTACCCGTCCCCACCATGGATCCGACTGTAGAAAGCCGATCGGCCCGCGGCAAGCGTGCGGCGACGGCTTGTCGCCCGTTTGCGTTGCGTGGGATAACGGGGCAAAGAGGAAACGCTCATGTCCCCGCCTGTTTCGCCGCTCCCCGTCTCGGCCATGCCGGTCTCGTCCCGCCTGGCGCTCGGCTTCTCCTGCGTCGGTCACACGTTCTCGCACCTGCTGATGCTGCTCTATCCGACCGTGGTCCTGTCGCTGGAGGGCGCCTGGGACATGCGGTTCGGCGAGCTGATCGCCCTGATGCTGGTGGGCCAGATCCTGTTCGGCGCCGCCGCGGTCCCCGCCGGCTGGCTGGCCGACCGGTGGAGCGCGCCGGGCATGATGGCGCTGTTCTTCCTGGGCACCGGCGGCATGTGCGTCGCCACCGGCTTCGCCGACGGGCCGTTCGCCATGGCGGTCGGGCTGGGCGGCATCGGGCTGTTCGCGTCGATCTACCACCCGGTCGGCATCGCCTGGGTAACCCGCGACCCGGCGACCCGCGGCCGCGCGCTCGGCATCAACGGCGTGTTCGGCTCGCTCGGCACCGCCGGCGGCGCGGTGGTCGCCGGCACGCTCGCTGCCACCCTGGGCTGGCAATGGGCGTTCTTCGTGCCGGGCGCGGTCTGCGTGCTGGTCGGCGTCGGGCTCGTCGGTTCCATCATGCTGGGGCTGGTGGAGGACAACCGGGCGGTCCATCACGCGGCGGCCACCGAGGCCAGCCGCGGCGACATGCTGCGCGGCGCGATGGTGCTGATGGTGACCATCGCGCTCTCCGGCCTGATCTATCAGTCGACCTCCTTCGCCATGCCGAAGCTGTTCGACCAGCGCCTTGTCGGCATGGTGAGCACCACGGCGGGCGTCGGCCTGCTGGTGTCGCTGATCTACGGCGTGTCGGCCCTGGCCCAGGTGCTGGGCGGCTGGATGGCCGACCGGTTCGACCTGAAGCGGGTCTACATCACCTGCTGGGCGCTGCAGATCCCGTTCCTGGCCGTGGCCGCGACCCTGGCCGGCCCCTTGCTGCTGCCGGTGGCGGCGATGATGGTACTGACCAACACCGCCTTCGTGCCGGCCGAGAACAGTTTGTTCGCCCGCTACTCGCCGCCGGCCTGGCGGGGCACGGCCTTCGGGGTGAAATTCCTGGTGTCCCTGGGCGTGTCTGCGATCAGCGTGCCGCTGGTGGGCCAGCTCTACGATCTCGCCGGCGATTTCGAGCCGCTGCTGGTGCTGCTGGCGTTGTTCGCGGCGGGCGGGGCGATCGCCGGGCTGCTGCTGCCGGCGGGGCGCCGGACCGAGCCGGTGGCGCAGCCGGCGGAATAGGGCGGCCGCAGCCTACAACTACTCGTCATCCCGGTGGGTCCCGGACTTGATCCGGGGCCGTCCGGGATGACGGCTCTTATTGGGCTGGGTGCTCAGCTCCGACGCGCCGCGAAGCGGACCGCTTCCTGCGCCGCGCGAATCAGGGCGCGGGCCTTGTTCTGGGTTTCCTGCCACTCGGCCTCGGGATCGCTGTCGGCGACCACGCCGCCGCCGGCCTGGACGTACATGGTGCCGTCCTTCACCAGCGCCGTGCGCAGGGCGATGCAGGTGTCCATCGCATTGGCCGACAGATACCCGACAGCACCCGCATAGACGCCGCGGCGCGACACCTCCAGCTCGTCGATGATCTCCATCGCCCGCACCTTCGGCGCGCCGGACACCGTGCCCGCCGGGAAGCCGGCGAACAGCGCCTCCAGCACGTCCTTGTCCTCGGCAAGTTCCCCGTCGACATGGCTGGCGATGTGCATGACGTGGCTGTAGCGCTCGATGGTGAACTGGTCCTTCACCTCCACCGTGCCGATCTTGGCGACCCGGCCGACGTCGTTGCGGCCCAGATCCAGCAGCATCAGGTGCTCGGCCCGTTCCTTGGGATCGGCCAGCAGTTCCGCCGCCAGGGCATTGTCCTCCTCCGGCGTCTCGCCGCGCTTGCGGGTACCGGCCAGCGGGCGGATCGTCACCACTCCGTCGCGCAGCCGCACCAGGATCTCCGGGCTGGATCCGACGATCGAATAGGCGCCGAAATCGAAGAAGAACAGGAACGGCGACGGGTTCAGCCGGCGCAGCGAGCGGTACAGCGCGAAGGGCGGCAGGGTGAACGGCACTGACATGCGGTGCGACGGCACCACCTGGAAGGCGTCGCCCGCGTTGATGTACTCGACGGTCTTGCGGACCATCTCGTGATAGCGCTCGCGCCCGGTATTGGAGACCGGCTCCGGCAGGGCGTCGACCGCTCCAGGGCGCTCGCGGCGGTAGGGCAGGGATCGCTCGAAATCGGAGACCACGTCGGCCAGCCGCTCCGCCGCCGCCGCATAGGCCGCCCGCGCGCCCATCTCGGCGTCCGGATAGACCGGGGTGATGATGGTGACCATGTCGTCGATGTTGTCGAAGACGCAGACGATGGTCGGCCGCAGCATGATGCCGTCCTGGATGCCGAGGGTGTCCGGATTGTCGTCCGGGATATCCTCGAACAGGCGGATGGCGTCGTAGCCCATATAGCCGAACAGCCCCGCCGCCATCGGCGGCACCTCGACCGGCAGGTCGATGCGGCTCTCGGCGATCAGCGCCCGCAGGGAGGCCAGCGGCGGCTCCGACAGCGGCTCGAACGCATCGGTGTCGATCCGCGCCTGGCGGTTGATCTCGGCCTTGTCCTTGTAGAACCGCCAGATCAGGTCGGGCTTCAGGCCGATGATTGAGTAGCGGCCGCGCACGGCCCCGCCCTCGACGGATTCCAGCAGGAAGGCGTTGGCCCGGCCGTCCGCCAGCTTCATCATCGCCGAGACCGGCGTCTCCAGATCGGCGACCAGGGTGGTCCAGACCACCTGCGCCCGCCCCGCGTCATACGCCTCGCGGAACGCATCGAAATCCGGACTCGTGGTCATTGCAGGCCTTCGCTCACGGTGAACAGCTGGCGTACCGCGCCGGGATTGACGGTGACCTCGTGGCGGGTCTCCAGGTCGGCGAGCAGCAGCTCGATCAGGTCGTTGGAGACGGCACCGGCGAGTTCGCGGCGGACCTGATCCTGGGGGGCGGCCATGTCGCCACCGCCCTCGATCACGTCCACAAGGGAGATCACGGCGGCACCCTGGTCGCTGCTGACGGCGCTGGCGCCGCCGGCCTTCTGCTCGAACAGGGCCCCGGCGACCGCCGGCGGCCAGCCGGACGGCAGGGCCTGGCCCCGGCGCGTGATGGCCGGCAGGCGCTCGACCTCCAGCCCGTGCTCGGCCGCGGCCTCCGACAGCGGCGTGCCGTCGGAAACGGCGGAGACGATGGCGTCGGCGATGTCCTCGGCCTGCTCCAGGCGCTGTTCGGTCGTCCAGTCGGCGATCACCCGCGGGCGGATCTGGCCCAGCTCGGGGATGCGCGGCGGCTCCACGCCGTCGACGCGCAGGATGAAATAGGTGCCGGCCCGGGTCTCGGTCAGCACGCTCTGCCTCCCGGTTTCGGTCTCGAAGGCCGTCTTCAGGAACGGCTCGCCGGGAAGGGTGGCGACGATGCCGCCGGCCGGCTGGCTGCCGTCGCGTGCGACGAACGGGATCTGGTTCAGCGGCATGTTGAGCGACTGCGCCGCCTCTTCCAGGGTGGAGCCGCCGGCGAGCGCGTCCTCGAGCGCGTTGGAGCGCTCGAACACCTCGTCATAGGCGCGTTCCAGGGCGATCTCGCGCCGCAGCTCGTCGCGCACGTCCGCGAAGGTGGCGGGCGCGCTGACCTCCGCCCCGCGGATGCGGAACAGGTGCCAGCCGAACGGGCTCTCGACCGGTTCGGTGACCGTGCCGGGCTCGGTGACGGCGAAGACCGCGTCGGCGGTCCCCTCGGGCAGGTCGCCGCGGCTGACCTCGCCGAAATCGAGCTCGGCGGCGGTCATGCCGGTGATCTCCTCGGCGACGGCGGCGAAATCCTCGCCGGCCTGGATCCGCTCATAGGCGGTCCGCGCCTCCGCCTCGTCCGGGAACAGGGCCTGGTCGACCGTCCGCGAGCCCCGGGTGTTGAAGCTTTCGCGGCGCTCCTCGAACAGGGTGCGCAGCTCGTCCTCGGGGATCTCCATGCTCTCGGCCAGGGACTGCGGCGAGACGGCGATCCAGCTGATGCCGCGATACTCGGGCGTCTCGTAGTCCTGCTTGTTCTCTTCGTAATAGGCGCTCAGCGTCGCCTCGTCCGGGGCGTCCGGCGCCGGCAGGGTGGCGGCGTCGATCCGCACCGCGGCGGCGATCCGGCGCTCCTCGCGGTAGTCGTGCAGCGTCTTCACGATGCTGTCGGGCACGGTCTTCGCGCTGCCGGTGGCCACCGCGCCGAGGAGCTGGTTGCGGGCCAGGTCGCGGCGGGCGCGGGAGACGAACTCCGACTCGGTCCAGCCGTTGGAGGCCAGGAAGGTCTGGTAGGCCGTGCGGTCGAACTGGCCGAGGCTGTCGCGGAACTGCTGGTGGATCAGCTGGACGATCTGGTCGTCACTGGCCGACAGGCCGAGCCGGTTGGTGGCCACCACCATCAGGCTCTGCACGGTCAGGTTCTGCAGGGTCTGGTCCAACAGGCCGATCTGGATCGCCTGATCCACGGTGACGGGAATGCCCAGCCGCCGCCGCGACCGGTCGAACTCCTCCGCCGCCTCGACCGCGGTGACGCGCACGTCGCCATCCACCTCCACCGCGGCCCGGCCGGCCGGGCTGCCGAAGATCGTGTCGCCGATCCCCCAGATCGCGAAGCTGGCGATCAGAAGAACGAACAGGATCTTCACGAAGATGGAGGTGACCTTGGAGCGGATAAACTGGAGCATGATCTGGCGGCCTGATGCAGCGGGTCGCGGATGGTCGTTCGGATCAGGGTTGTAGGCTCCGTCCGCCTTGAAACGCAAGGCTTCGGGCAGGAACGGGGGCGGGAACGGGCATGAACAGGGCGGCAGAGGGGGCTGGTGGGTGGCGGCGGCACTTGCCCCGTGCTAGAGCGTCCCCACGTTTCAGGGCATCGAGTGACGACCAAGGAGGGTTTCGCCGTGGCTCCACGCGCGCTGATCGCCGGCAATTGGAAGATGAACATGGACCGCGTCTCCAGCGAGGTGCTGGCGTCGGCTCTGGCCCAGAATGTCGGCTCCGTTGCGGTCGATCTCGCGGTCTGCCCGCCATCGGTCTATCTGTCCCCGGTCAGCGTGGTGCTGGGCTCCAGCGGCGTCGCCCTGGGCGGCCAGGACTGCCACACCGCGCAGAACGGCGCCCATACCGGCGACGTCTCGCCGGAGATGCTGGCCGATCTCGGCTGCACCTATGTCATCGTCGGCCATTCCGAGCGGCGCGCGGATCACGGCGAGGATGACGCCGCCGTGCGCGCCAAGGCCGAGGCGGCGCGCCGGGCGGGGCTGATCCCGATCATCTGCGTCGGCGAGACCGAGGCCGAACGCGACGCCGGCAAGGCGCTGGACGTGGTCGAGAGCCAGGTCCGCGGCTCCGTGCCCGAGGGGCTGACCGGCGCGACCCTGGTCGTGGCCTACGAGCCGGTCTGGGCGATCGGCACCGGCCGCACGCCGACCGCCGAGGACGTGGCCGCCGTCCATGCGCATATCCGCAAGGTGCTGGGCGATGTCTGCGGCGACGCGGCGAATGTGCGTCTGCTCTATGGCGGCTCGGTGAAGCCGGGCAACGCCAAGGAGCTGATGTCGGTGGCGAACGTGAACGGCGCCCTGGTCGGCGGCGCGTCGCTCAAGGCGGAGGATTTCCTCGGCATCGCCAAGGCCACGCCGTAACCGCGCCGCGGGTGCCTGACCGGCACGCCGCACGACAGACTGGCCAAGCGGCGTCGGAAACGCTACAACCCGCGCCGACCGAAGACCGGGGTTCGACATGTCACTGATCATTCTCACCGTACATCTCATGATCGCGCTGGCGCTGATCGTCACCGTGCTGCTTCAGCGCAGCGAGGGCGGCGGCCTGGGCATCGGCGGCGGCGGTGGCGGCGGTGGCGGCCTCGGGTCCTTCATGTCGGCGCGCGGCACCGCGAACCTGCTGACCCGGATCACGGCGATTCTCGCCGCCTGCTTCATGGCGACCAGCCTGACGCTTGCGATTCTCGCGTCCCAGAACAAGTCCTCGTCCATCGTCGATCAGGCTCCGGCCGTCGAACTGCCTGCCGAGCCGTCGGCTCCGGCTGCACCTCTCTCGCAGTAAATCATTGATTCGGCGGGAAATTCCCGCCCGTTCTCGACCGGCATCGCATTCGTGGCGCCGGATGGTCACAACGCGTGCTTGGATCGCACCCGATGATGTATAAGGAACGCCCATGACGCGGTTTATCTTCATTACCGGCGGCGTGGTCTCCTCTTTGGGAAAAGGTCTCGCCTCTGCCGCCCTGGGCGCGCTGCTGCAAGCGCGCGGCTATAAAGTCCGGCTGCGCAAGCTGGACCCCTATCTGAACGTGGATCCGGGCACCATGAGCCCGTATCAGCACGGCGAGGTCTACGTCACCGATGACGGGGCGGAGACCGATCTCGATCTCGGCCATTACGAGCGCTTCACCGGCGTGTCCGCCCGAAAGAGCGACAACGTGACCACCGGCCAGATCTATATGGACGTGATCACCCGGGAGCGGCGCGGCGACTATCTCGGCGCGACGATCCAGGTCATCCCGCACGTCACCGACGCCATCAAGGAATTCGCCAAGGGCGACATCACGGACGAGGACTTCGTCCTGTGCGAGATCGGCGGTACGGTCGGCGATATCGAGGGGCTGCCGTTTCTGGAGGCGATTCGCCAGCTCGGCAACGAACTCGGCCACGAGCGCTCGCTGTTCCTGCATCTGACCCTGGTGCCCTTCATCCCCTCGGCCGGCGAGCTGAAGACCAAGCCGACCCAGCACTCGGTGAAGGAACTGCAGAGCGTGGGTATCCAGCCGGACATCCTGCTATGCCGCTGCGACCGCGAGATCCCGAGCGACCAGCGCCGCAAGATCGGCCAGTTCTGCAACATCCGTCCCGAAGCGGTGATCCCGGCGCTCGACGCCTCGTCGATCTACGAGGTGCCGCTGCGCTACCACGAGGACGGGCTGGACACCGAGGTGCTGCGCCATTTCGGCCTGCTGCTGGACGAGAGCGAGCCGAATCTGGAGCGCTGGACCGGCATCATGGACCGGGTCGCCAACCCGGAAGGCCACGTGAAGATCGCCGTCGTCGGCAAGTACACCAGCCTGCTCGACAGCTACAAGTCGCTGGCCGAGGCCCTGACCCACGGCGGCATCGCCAACAACGTCAAGGTCGAGCTGGAGTGGATCGACAGCGAGATCTTCGAGACCGAGAGCGAGGCCGTCATCCGGCTGGAGGACGTCCACGGTATCCTGGTGCCCGGCGGCTTCGGCGAGCGCGGCTCGGAAGGCAAGATCGCGGCGGTCACCTTCGCGCGCGAACGCAAGATCCCGTATTTCGGCATCTGCTTCGGCATGCAGATGGCGTGCATTGAGGCGGCACGGTCCGGCGGCGGGATTCCGGGCGCCGGCTCCACCGAATTCGGTCCCTGCGATGAGCCGGTCGTCGGCCTGCTCACCGAATGGACCCGGGGCAACGTCACGGAAACCCGCGATTCGGACAGCGACTACGGCGGCACCATGCGGCTCGGCGCCTATGAGTGCCGGCTGGAGGAGGGCAGCCGGGTGCATGAGATCTACGGCGACAGCCTGATCCACGAGCGCCACCGGCACCGCTACGAGGTGAACATCAACTACAAGGGCGCGCTGGAGCAGGCGGGGCTGCGCTTCGCCGGCATGTCGCCGGACGGGGTACTGCCGGAAATCATCGAGCTGCCGAGCCATCCGTGGTTCGTGGGCGTCCAGTTCCACCCGGAATTGAAGTCCAAGCCGTTCGACCCACATCCGCTGTTCACCAGCTTCATCGCCGCGGCGGTGGAGCAGTCGCGTCTGGTCTGATCCAGCAAAGGGCTGATCCCATGGTTGCCTCCCGCACCGTCCGCATCGGCGACCTCGCCGTCGCCAACGACCGTCCGTTCACGCTGATCGCCGGTCCGTGCCAGATCGAAAGCCGGGAGCATGCGCTGGAGATCGCCGGGGAACTGGTGAAGGTCTGCGGCGAGGTGGGCGTGCCGCTGATCTTCAAGTCGTCCTACGACAAGGCGAACCGCACGAGCCTGAACGCCGGGCGCGGCGTGGGCATCGACCAGGGTCTGCAGATCCTGGCCGAGGTGCGCGAGACATTCGGCTGCCCGGTGCTGACCGACGTGCACGAGCCGCCGCAATGCGCCATCGCCGCCGAGTATGTGGACGTGCTGCAGATCCCGGCCTTCCTGTGCCGGCAGACCGACCTGGTGGTCGCCGCGGGCGAGACCGGCAAGACGGTCAACATCAAGAAGGGGCAGTTCCTCGCCCCCTGGGACGTGGCCAACATCGCCGCCAAGGTGGTCGCGACCGGCAACCAGCAGATCCTGCTGACCGACCGGGGCACCAGCTTCGGCTACAACACCCTGGTCTCCGACATGCGCGGCCTGCCGGAAATGGCCCGCGACGGCTATCCGGTGGTGATCGACGCCACCCACTCGGTGCAGCAGCCGGGCGGCAAGGGCGGCTCGTCGGGCGGCCAGCGCGAGTTCGTGCCGGTGATCGCCCGCGCGGCCCTGGCGGTCGGTGTCGCCGCCGTCTTCATGGAATGCCACCCGGAGCCGGACAGCGCTCCGTCGGACGGCCCGAACATGGTGCCGCTCGATCAGGTCGGCGGCCTGTTGGCGACCTTCAAAGCCTTCGATAGCATTGCCAAAGCGAACCCGATCACGCTCGACTGAGGGAATGCGATCACGCCCGACAGCGGGCGGGCAAGGAGCGTCATGGCACTCCAGGAAGGCCGCTACGGCCTGACCTACACCACCGCGCGGCCGGAGGCCGTCGAGGCGTTCGACGGTATGGTCACCTCCTATCTCGGCTTCGGCCGGGATATCGGCGACCGGCTCAAGCAGGTCTTCGCCGCCGATCCGGACATGCCGCTGGCCCATGTGGCCAAGGGCTATCTGTTCAAGCTTTTCGGCAGCGGGGCGATGGCCGAGCGCGCCAAGAAGGCGCTGGCCGAGGCCAAGGTCCGGGCCGAGACCCATGGGGTGACGGAGCGCGAGGCGCTGCATCTGGCCGCCCTGGAAGCCTGGTGTGCCGAGGATATCGACCGCACCACCGCCTGCTGGGAGCGCGCGGTGCTGGAGTATCCCAAGGACGCGCTCGCCCTGCGGCTGGCCCATTTCAACCATTTCTACGCCGGCGAGGGTCGGATGATGCGCGACAGCACCGCCCGGGTGCTGCCGGACTGGAGCAAGGACGACCCGGATTACGGCTTCCTGCTCGGCATGCACGCCTTCGGGCTGGAGGAGGCGGGCGACTACGCCGCCGCCGAGCCGTTCGGCCGAGAGGCCGTCGAGCGCAACCCGGCCGATGCCTGGGCCGTGCACGCAGTCGCCCATATCATGGAGATGCAGGGCCGCCACCGCGAGGGCGTGGACTGGGTCGCCGGGCTCGAGCGCGACTGGTCCGCGACCAACAACTTCCGCTTCCACCTGTACTGGCACCAGGCGCTGTTCCATCTGGAGCGGGGCGAGATCGACGCGGTTCTGGCGCTTTACGATCGGCAGATCGCCTCCGACCTGGACGCCGACATGTATCTCGACGTCTGCAACGGCGCGTCGCTGCTGTGGCGGCTGGAGATGTACGGGGTCGATGTCGGCGACCGCTGGAAGGAGCTGGCCCGGGTCTCCCTGCGCCACGCCGAGGATCACGAGCTGATCTTCGTGTCGCTGCACTACCTGATGGCGCTGATCAAGGGCGGGGAGGCGCAGGCCGCCGCCACCCTGGCGAGCCATCTGGAAAGCTACGCCAACGCCGCGACCACCCAGGGCCAGGTCGCCGCCCGGGTCGGCACGGCGACGGCCGAGGCGATGGCGGCGCTGGCCCGGGGCGACGCGGCGACGGTGGTGGAAGCGCTCTATCCGGTGCGCTACGACCTGTACTGCATGGGCGGCAGCCATGCCCAGCGCGACGTGTTCGAGGAGATGCTGGTCACCGCGGCGGTGGAGGCCGATCCGATGCTGGCCCGCGCGCTGCTGGCCGAACGCACGGCGGCAAAGCCGAATTCGGCCTGGAGCTGGGGCAAGTACGCCGCCGCGCTGAAGGCGACCGGGCGGGATCAGGCGGCCGACCTGGCCCAGGCCCGGGCGGCGGGGCTGCTGTCGGCCGCCGCGGGTTAGGGCGTGGTCTCATAAACGCCCGACCACAGCCTCATCGCGGCGCGCCTAACTGCATTGAGGAGATCGATCTCGTGAGCCGCGATGGATATTTCGACGAAAGAATCGCGGAAACGTACGATCAGAATCACGGCGGCAATGACCCTGCCTTAATCCGGCAGACCGTTGATTGTCTGATCGACTTGTCCGATGGCGGGGAGATCCTTGAATTCGCCGTCGGAACGGGCCGAATAGCCATACCGCTTGCCGAGCGAAGCGCGCTCGTGAAGGGTATCGAGCTTTCCAGCGCCATGGTCGAAAAGTTGCGCGCAAAGGAAACCTCGGCACCTATCGAGGTCGTGATCGGCGACATGACGTCGGTACGCGTTGCCGGGAACTTTTCGCTCGTCTTTCTTGTTTTCAATACCATCGATAATCTGACGACACAGCAGGCGCAGGTTGCCTGTTTCAAGAACGCTGCCTTGCATCTGGCATCTGGAGGGCGGTTTCTTGTCGAGACGCAGGTACCGCCCATCCAAAAGATGGCGTTTGGCGAAACGATGCTGGCATTCGCGAGCGACCCCCGACACTTCGGCGTCGATGTGTTTGACCTTGCTACGCAGACCTACAGGTCGAACCACGTTTGGATGGACGATGACCGCCACACGCACGTTTCGATCCCATTCCGCTATGCGTGGCCATCTGAACTCGATCTGATGGCAGAGATTGCCGGTATGAAGCTGGAGTTCCGATGGTCCGATTGGGATCGCTCGCCCTTCGACCATCTGAGCGGCAAGCACGTATCCGTGTGGCGAAAGCTCTGACGCCGCGAACGGCAGCGCCGTCCCGCATCCCCGACGTATGCAGTCGATTGATCAACCGCCGCAGAGGTACGGAAAACGATCATCCACCCCCGATCGTTTCTGAGTACACGCCCTAGGCCTTCTGGATCACCGAGCCGTCGCTGCGGCGCACGAAGTATTCCGCGCCGTCGATCCAGCGGACGGCCATGTCGATGTCGGAGTAATCGACCTCGTCGCCCTCGGCGCGGTCGCCGATCTCCAGATAGGTGGCCTCGGCATCCGAACGGTTCTGCAGCGCGTGACCGTCGCCCGTGCCCTTGGGGAAGGCGGCGCAGTCGCCGGGGCCGAGCGCTCTCTCGCCCGCGTCGGTCTGCAGCACCAGCTCGCCGGTCAGCACCATGACGAACTCGTCCTGCCGTGTGTGCCAGTGACGCAGTGACGATTGGCAGCCTGCGGGCAGGGTGACGTGGTTCACGCCGAAATTGGTGATGCCGCCGTGATTGCCCAGCTTGCGCTTGATGCGGCCGGAAGAGGGCTCGGCGTAGGGCTCCGGATAGCCGTTGCCGGTCTCGCTTGGAACCGACAGGGCCGGGTAGGAGGGCGTGGTGGGGCTATCGGCCATCGGTCATCCCTCTCGCAACCAGCGTTCCGGGCAGTCTACAGGCACCGGCCGAAATGAAAACGGCGGCCCGAAGGCCGCGCGGAAATGAAAACGGCGGCCCGAAGGCCGCCGCGGTGCCTGCGTTCAGGGAGGCGGTCAGACGAGGAAGGAAACGCCCCGTCCGTCGCCGGAGCCGGTGCCGCTCTGCTCGCTCGCGCCGGGCACCAGCGAGTTCGTGCTGTTGGCGGCACTGGCCTCTTCCTGGCGCTCCTCGTCCTGGCTGGCGGCCTGAGCCGACTGGGTGTCCTGCTCCTGGGTCGCCTGGATGAGCGCGCTCAGCGACTGGTTGTCGAGGGAGGTTCCCGGAACGCTCGTTCCCTGGCCCTGGCCCTGACCCGGTGGCGGGCTGCTCTCGGTGCCGAAGCGGTCCTGCCGCGCCTCGGTCTCGGACGTGTCGTTGGCGCCGAAACGCGCCTCGCGTGCTTCCTGCGTACGGGTTTCGTCCGTCCGGTCCGGCTGCTGGAAATTCCGTAGGGCGGTAAGCTGTGAACCGCCCTGTGTGTCGACGCCGGCGATTGCCATGTCGCGCTCCTTATTCGTCGCTTCCCGATCTGTCAGTCGGGCAACACTGCTAATCTAGTCCTTCTGCGGGTGAATTACAAACCCGCCGCGCAACCTGGAACCGGCCGATCGGTCACGTCCCGTTGAACTTGGCGTGTTGAATGCAGCCGGGAGCAAGGCTATTGAGTGCGCGCCCACTGGACGCACCGATCGCATCCACCGCCACCCTTCCTGTGTAGAGGACAGACATGAGCGCCATCATCGACATCACCGCCCGCGAAGTCCTGGACAGCCGAGGCAATCCGACCGTCGAGGTTGATGTGGCGCTGGAGACGGGCGCCATCGGCCGCGCCGCCGTCCCGTCGGGTGCCTCCACCGGCGCCTACGAGGCGGTGGAGAAGCGCGACGGCGATCCCAAGCGCTATGGCGGCAAGGGCGTGCTCGCCGCCGTCGACGCGGTGAACGGCGAGATCTTCGACACCCTGTCCGGCCGCGAGGCCTCCGAGCAGCTTCTGATCGACCGGGCGCTGATCGAGCTGGACGGCACCGAGAACAAGGGCCGGCTGGGCGCCAACGCCCTGCTGGGCGTGTCCATGGCCGTCGCCAAGGCTTCGGCGTCGGAGATGGAGCAGCCGCTGTGGCGCTATCTGGGCGGCGCCTACGCCCATGTGCTGCCGACACCGATGATGAACATCATCAACGGCGGCGCCCATGCGGACAACCCGATCGACTTCCAGGAATTCATGATCATGCCGGTGGCGGCGCCGACCTTCGCCGAGGCGCTGCGCTGCGGGGCCGAGGTGTTCCAGGCGCTGAAGAAGCGGCTGGCGGCCGACGGCCACAACACCAATGTGGGCGACGAAGGCGGCTTCGCGCCGAGCTTCAAGGGCGCCGACGAGGCGCTGGGCGCGATCATGAAGTCGATCGAGGCGGCCGGCTACACCCCGGGCGAGGACGTCATGATCGCCCTCGATCCGGCCTCCACCGAGTTCTTCAAGGACGGCAAGTACGAGCTGGCGGGCGAGGGTAAGACGCTCGACACCGACGGCATGATCAAGCTCTACGCCGATCTGTGCGCGCGCTACCCGATCGTGTCGATCGAGGACGCCCTGGCCGAGGACGACTGGGACGGTTTCAAGGCGCTGACCGCCGAGATCGGCAAGACGGTGCAGATCGTCGGCGACGACCTGTACGTCACCAACCCCAAGCGCCTGAAGCGCGGCATCGCCGAGGCGAGCGGCAACGCCATCCTGGTCAAGGTCAACCAGATCGGCACCCTGTCGGAGACCCTGGAGACCATCACCACGGCCCAGGGCGCGCGCTTCGGCACGGTGATCTCGCACCGTTCGGGCGAGACCGAGGACACCACCATCGCCGATATCGCGGTGGCCACCAATGCCGGCCAGATCAAGACCGGCTCGCTGTCCCGCTCCGACCGGATCGCCAAGTACAACCAGCTCCTGCGCATCGAACAGGCGCTCGGCCCGGCAGCCCGCTACGCCGGCCGCCAGTCGCTCGCGCCGCTGGCCGGCTGAGCGCCGGTCGGGACCGGCCGCAAGGACCGCGCCGTGGCCGAGAAGCCGCGCACCCATCCGTCCCGGCTGGGCGACAGCGCCACGCTGACGCTGCCGGGATGGCGCCGCGGGGTGTTCCCGCTCGCCTGCGCCGTGGTGGTCGCCTCGGGATTCGGGCTGATGTCCGGCGAGGAACCGCGGCTGGAGACCGGGGCGGCGATGGTGGGGATCGGCATCGTCGCCGGCGCTCTGTTCCTGCTGGCGACGAACGTGCTGAACCGGCTGCAGGTGCATCTGGACCGCGACGGACTGACCGTCGCCAAGCTGTGGACCGTGCGCCGGTATGGCTGGGACGAGGTCTCGGAATTCTCGGTCTCCGGCCGGGGCACCGCCCGCGGGGCGAAACTGGCCTATGTGGTGTTCGACGCCGACCGGGGCACCGGGATCGGCCGCGCGATGAACCGCTTCCTGACCGGCAAGACCCAGATCCTGCCGGTCGGTCTGGTCTTCGAGGACGGCTCCGGCGACGCCATCATCATCGCCGATGTGCTGAACGCCTGGCGCGAACGGGCACGCAAGCACGCCCAGCGGCGCGCCCCGAAAGTCTGAGTCATTTCTGCAACAGTGGCGCGGATTCGCCCTTGGTCGGGCGTCGATTCGCGTTCTGTTCACGGTGACCGTTAATCCCCTTCATGATTCAATGCGTCGTATTCGCAGATTGGAGGGTTCGGTGTCCCTGTCCGCTGAACTGAAGCGACGCGTTCCCAAGGTTCTCGGCCCTCTCATGGCCTCGCTGTTGATGGCGTATTTCGCCTATCACGCGGTCGAGGGCGATCGCGGTCTGCGGGCCTGGCAGCGGCTCGATATCGAGATCGCCGAGGCCAGCGACGTGCTCGCGGAGGTCGCCTCCGAACGCGAGGCGCTGGAGAACAAGGTCGCGCGCCTGAATCCGAACAACCTGGACACCGACATGCTCGAGGAGCGCGCCCGCCTGGTGCTCGGCTATGTTCCGTCCAACGCGGTCGTGATCGGCAACGGCCTCGTCCCGAAGGACGGTCTGGTGCTCCAAGCGGCCGTTCGCTGAGCGATTTCGACGGCTTAACCAAAATCAAGTTAAGTTACGTTTTTGCGTTGCAACACAAGATGTTAGGCATCTTGAAAATGTAACGCCTTTCCCTTAGTTGTGTGGATACCGAGTTGGCGTGGATTCAACGCGCCCCGGCCACGAACAGGGGGAGACCCATGGCCCGTGCAGCCACGACGAAATCGGCCTCGAATTCCTCGGGTGCCGCGAAGAAGCCCGCCGCCGCCAAACGCACGTCCCGAACCACCAGATCCGCGTCCGCGAAACCGGCCATGCCGTCCAAGGACGAGCTCGTCGGCTTCTACCGCGACATGCTGGTGATCCGGCGCTTCGAGGAGAAGGCGGGCCAGCTCTACGGCATGGGCCTGATCGGCGGCTTCTGTCACCTCTATATCGGCCAGGAGGCGGTGGTCGTCGGCATGCAGGCGGCGATCGAGGACGGCGACACGGTCGTCACCTCCTACCGCGACCACGGCCACATGCTCGCCTGCGGCATGGAAGCCCGCGGCGTGATGGCGGAGCTGACCGGGCGCATCGGCGGCTACTCCAAGGGCAAGGGCGGCTCGATGCACATGTTCAGCCGTGAGAAGAACTTCTTCGGCGGCCACGGCATCGTCGGCGCCCAGGTGCCGATCGGCACCGGCCTCGGCTTCAATCACCGCTACCGCAAGACCGACCGGGTCTCGCTCACCTATCTCGGCGACGGGGCGGTGAATCAGGGTCAGGTCTACGAGAGCTTCAACATGGCGGCGCTGTGGAAGCTTCCGGTGATCTTCATCATCGAGAACAACAAATACGCCATGGGCACCTCGCAGCAGCGCTCGGCGGCGGGTCCGTCCCTGGCGCAGCGCGGACACGCCTACGGCATTCCCGGCGAAGAGGTCGACGGGATGGACGTCCTGGCGGTCAAGGCCGCCGGCGAGAAGGCGGTCAAGCACTGCCGCGAGGGCAAGGGCCCGTACATCCTGGAAATGAAGACCTACCGCTATCGCGGCCACTCCATGTCCGATCCGGCCAAGTACCGGTCAAAGGAGGAGGTCAACAAGATGCGCCAGGAGCACGACCCGATCGACACCCTGCGCCGTCTGGTGCTGGAGCAGGGCGTGGACGAGGACACGCTGAAGAATGTCGACCGCGAGGTGAAGGACCTGATCACCGACGCCGCCGACTTCTCGCAGCAGAGCCCGGAGCCGGACGTCGAGGAACTTTGGACCGACGTGCTGATCGAGGCGCGCTGAGCGCGCCCGCCAAGGTCGCGAGCGAAACAGAACGCGCGGTCCGGCCCCGAGGGGCGACATGACCGCTGCACCCGAGAGGGGGGACACCGAATGCCTACTCCCATTCTGATGCCGGCCCTGTCGCCGACCATGACCGAGGGAAACCTCGCGAAATGGATGGTGAAGGAAGGGGACACGGTCTCCGCCGGCGACGTCATCGCCGAGATCGAGACCGACAAGGCGACCATGGAGGTGGAAGCCGTCGACGAGGGCACCGTCGGCAAGATCGTCGTCTCCGAGGGCAGCGAGGGCGTTCAGGTGAACGCGGTCATCGCCTACCTGCTGGAAGAGGGCGAGAGCGCCGACGACATCCCCGCCGATGGCGGCGACGCCCCGGCGCCGAAGGCCGAGACCAAGTCCGACGACGGCGACGAGAAGGACGAGGCATCGTCGGAGCTGGCGGATGCGCCGAAGCGTCCGGCCGCGGTCTCCGCGCCCGCGGGCGATCCCGGCTCGCCGCTGGCGACCGCGACCCAGCTCCCCGACGACATCGACGAGGCCAAGTTCTTCAAGGACACCACGCGCCAGACCGTGCGCGAGGCCCTGCGCGACGCCATGGCCGAGGAGATGCGCAAGGACGAGGAAGTCTTCCTCATGGGCGAGGAGGTCGCCGAGTACCAGGGCGCCTATAAGGTCACCCAGGGGCTGCTGGACGAGTTCGGCGCCGACCGGGTCATCGACACCCCGATCACCGAGCACGGTTTCGCCGGCCTCGCCGTCGGCGCCGCCTTCGGCAACCTGAAGCCGATCGTCGAGTTCATGACCTTCAACTTCGCCATGCAGGCGATCGACCAGATCATCAACTCCGCCGCCAAGACGCTGTACATGTCCGGCGGCCAGATGGGCTGTCCGTTGGTGTTCCGCGGCCCGAACGGCGCCGCCTCCCGCGTCGCCGCCCAGCACTCCCAGTGCTATGCGAGCTGGTACGCCCACTGCCCGGGCCTCAAGGTCGTCTCGCCCTGGTCGGCGGCCGATGCCAAGGGCCTGCTGAAGGCGGCGATCCGCGATCCGAACCCGGTCATCTTCCTGGAGAACGAGGTTCTGTACGGCCAGTCCTTCGACGTGCCGACGGATCCGGACTTCGTGCTGCCGATCGGCAAGGCCAAGGTCGTGCGGTCGGGCAAGGACGTGACCATCACCGCCTTCTCGATCATGGTCGGCAAGGCGCTCGAGGCTGCCGAGAAGCTGGCGGAGGAGGGGATCGAGGCCGAGGTCATCGACCTGCGCACCATCCGCCCGCTCGACATCCAGACCATCGTCACCTCGGTGCAGAAGACCAACCGTCTGGTCACCACCGAAGAGGGCTGGGCCTTCTCCGGCATCGGCTCGGAGATCGCCTCCCAGGTGATGGAGGTCGCCTTCGACCATCTGGACGCCCCGGTCGGCCGGGTCGCCGGCGCCGACGTGCCGATGCCCTATGCCGCCAATCTCGAGAAGCTGGCTGTGCCGCAGGTGGAGAATATCGTCGCCGCGGCCAAAGCCGCCTGCTACCGCGCCTGAGGGGGACCGAGCGATGCCTACTCCCATTCTGATGCCGGCCCTGTCGCCGACCATGACCGAGGGCAATCTCGCCAAGTGGATGGTCAAGGAGGGCGACACCGTCTCTCCGGGCGACGTGATCGCCGAGATCGAGACCGACAAGGCGACCATGGAAGTGGAAGCCGTCGACGAGGGCACGATCGGCAAGATCGTGGTTTCCGACGGCACCGAGGGTGTGGCCGTGAACGCGGTGATCGCCTATCTGCTGGAAGAGGGCGAGAGCGCCGACGACATCCCCGCCGATGGCGGCGAGGCTGCGCCCGCCCCGAAGAAGGAAGAGGCTCCCAAGGAGGAGCCGAAGCGGGAGGCCAAGCCCGAGCCGAAGCCGGCTCAACAGGAGAAGCCCGCGCCGGCCCCGTCCAAGAGCGGCGGCAGCGGCGGGCGCGTCTTCGCCAGCCCGCTGGCCAAGCGCATGGCCGAGCAGGCCGGTCTCGATCTGAACGACGTCTCCGGCTCCGGCCCGAACGGCCGCATTGTGAAGGCGGATATCGAGAAGGCGATGGAAGGCGGCGCGCCGAAGAAGGCGGCGGCGTCCCAGGGTGCGGCTCCCGCCGCGGCGCCGGCTGCTGCGGCTCCGGCCGCCCAGGCGCCGTCGCCGGACGTGCCGGGCCTGCCGAGCTACAAGGAGATTCCGAACACCAACATGCGCAAGGTCATCGCCAAGCGCCTGACGGAATCCAAGCAGTTCGCCCCGCATTTCTACCTGACCGTCGACTGCGAGATCGACGAGCTGCTGAAGGTCCGCAAGGACCTGAACGCCAAGTCGGACAAGTACAAGCTGTCGGTGAACGATCTGGTGATCCGCGCCTCGGCCATCGCGCTGAAGCAGGTTCCGGCGGCCAACGCCACCTGGACCGAGAAGGCGATCCGGATCTACGACCAGGTCGACATCTCCGTCGCCGTGGCGATCGAGGGCGGTCTGATCACCCCGGTGATCCGCGATGCCGGCTCCAAGGGGCTGGTGGAGATCTCGGCGGCGATGAAGGACCTCGCCGGCCGGGCACGGGAAGGCAAGCTGTCGCCGGAAGACTACCAGGGCGGCACCTTCTCGATCTCCAACCTGGGCATGTTCGGCATCAAGGACTTCGCCGCCGTCATCAATCCGCCCCAGGGCGCGATCCTGGCGGTCGGTGCCGGCGAGCAGCGTCCGGTGGTCAAGGACGGCGCGCTGGCCGTCGCCACGGTCATGAGCTGCACCCTGTCGGTCGATCACCGGGTGGTGGACGGCGCGGTCGGGGCCGAGTTCCTGGCGGCGTTCAAGAAGCTGATCGAAGATCCGCTCACCATGTTGCTGTAAGGGGAGGCGCGTTATGGCCGATACCCAATTCGACGTCATCGTGGTGGGCGGCGGGCCCGGCGGCTACGTCGCCGCGATCCGCGCCGCCCAACTCGGCATGAAGGCGGCGGTGGTCGAGCGCGAGCATCTCGGCGGCATCTGCCTGAACTGGGGTTGCATCCCGACCAAGGCGCTGCTGCGCTCCTCCGAGATCGGGCATATCCTGCACAACCTCGACGCCTATGGCTTTTCCGCCAAGGACATATCGTTCGATCTTAAGAAGGTGGTTAAGCGGTCGCGCGACGTGGCGAAGCAGCTTTCCTCGGGCGTCGGCCACCTGCTGAAGAAGAACAAGGTCACCGTCATCGACGGCCAGGGCAAGCTGGCCGGCACCGACGGCAAGCTGCGCAAGCTGGAGGTGACCAAGGACGGCAAGTCCGCCGGCACCTACACCGCCAAGCACGTGATCCTGGCCACCGGCGCCCGTGCGCGCACGCTCCCGGGCATGGAGCCGAACGGCAAGACCATCGTGACCTACAAGGAAGCGATGGTTCCTGAGACCATGCCGAAGAAGCTGCTGGTCATCGGCTCCGGCGCCATCGGCATGGAGTTCGCCAGCTTCCACCACGACATGGGCGCGGAAGTGACCGTGGTCGAGGTGGTGGACCGGATCCTGCCGGCCGAGGACGCGGAGATCTCCGCTTTCGCCCTGAAGCAGTTCACCAAGCAAGGCATGAAGATCCACACGGGTGCGAAGGTCCACAAGCTGGAGGCCACCGCCAAGGGGGCCAAGGCCGAGATCGAGGTGAAGGGCAAGAAGGAGACCCTGGAGGTCGACCGCGTCATCCTCGCCGTCGGCATCGTCGGCAACGTGGAGGATATCGGCCTGGACGGCACCAAGGTGAAGGTCGAGAAGACCCACGTGGTGACCAACGAATGGATGGAGACCGGCGAGCCGGGCGTCTACGCCATCGGCGACCTGACCGGCCCGCCCTGGCTCGCCCACAAGGCCAGCCACGAAGGCGTGCTCTGCGTGGAGAAGATCGCCGGGGTGAAGGGCCTGCATCCGCTGAACACCAACCTGGTGCCTGGCTGCACCTACTGCCGCCCGCAGATCGCCAGCGTCGGCATGACCGAGGCGCAGGCCAAGGAAAAGGGCCACGAGCTGAAGGTCGGCAAGTTCCCGTTCATCGGCAACGGCAAGGCGATCGCGCTCGGCGAGCCCGAGGGCATGGTGAAGACCATCTTCGACGCCAAGACCGGCGAATTCCTGGGCGCCCACATGATCGGCGCCGAGGTGACCGAGCTGATCCAGGGCTATGGCGTGGCCATGACCCTGGAGACCACGGAGGCGGAGCTGATGCACACCATCTTCCCGCACCCGACCCTCAGCGAGATGATGCACGAGTCCGTCCTTGACGCCTACGGCCGGGCCATCCACTTCTAAAAGATGGTTGATACAATCAAGAAACTCACTGACGCGCTGAACCAAATCGAGGGCGTTAGTCAAGCTGGTGTTGTTGAAGGTGGTTACGGTCTGGACACCACCGGCACGAAACCAGAGGTGCTGATCGTAAGTCTTAAAGAGGACGTGAGCGATCAAGATAGATGTTTGGCTGAAGTTAAAGCTTGCATCGAAAAGGCTGGTGATCTTGAGAACCTGCTTCCAGAGGGCTATCGGGTGGTTCGGCCAGGGCATGGAAGGTTAGTCGATGTCACTCCGCGTTAGACATCCCGAGAAGGCGCATAAGCCGGACAATCCGGTGCAGAAGCGCAAGCCGGCCTGGATCCGGGTGAAGGCGCCGACCTCGGCGACCTACCAGGAAACGCGCAAGATCATGCGCGACCACAACCTCCACACCGTGTGCGAGGAAGCGGCCTGTCCGAATATCGGCGAGTGCTGGTCGAAGAAGCACGCCACCATGATGATCCTGGGCTCGGTCTGCACCCGGGCCTGCGCCTTCTGCAACATCGCCACCGGACGCCCGGACCAGCTCGATCCGCATGAGCCGGAGAACGTGGCCAAGTCGGTCGCCAAGCTCGGTCTGAACCACGTGGTCATCACCTCGGTGGACCGCGACGACCTGTCCGACGGCGGGGCCGGGCATTTCGCCGAGACCATCCTGCAGATCCGCAAGCACTCGCCGGGCACCACCGTGGAGGTGCTGACCCCCGATTTCCGGCGCAAGCAGGACGCGCTGGCCATCGTCGTGGGCGCGAAGCCGGACGTGTTCAACCACAACCTGGAGACCGTGCCGCGGCTCTACGGCACCGTGCGGCCGGGCGCGCGTTATTTCGGCTCGCTGCATCTGCTGCACCAGGTCAAGGAGATGGACCCGTCGATCTTCACCAAGTCCGGCATCATGGTCGGCCTGGGCGAGGGGCCGGAGGAGGTTCATCAGGTGATGGACGACCTGCGCTCGGCCGAGGTCGATTTCATGACCATCGGCCAGTACCTGCAGCCGACGCCGAAGCACCATCCGGTCGACCGGTTCGTCGAGCCGGCGGAGTTCGACACCTACAAGAGCCGGGCCTTCAACAAGGGCTTCCTCATGGTCTCGTCCTCGCCGCTGACCCGCTCGTCGTATTTCGCCGGCGACGATTTCGCCCGGCTGCGCGCCGCCCGCGACGCGCGGCTGGCCGGCAAGCCGGTGCGCGAGGCCGACGCGGTTCTCGCTCCCGGTACTGCGCCGAACTCTGCGCCGATCGAGCCGGCCGCCGCCGCGCCCGCCGCCGACTAACCGACCCGATCGCCGCTGAATGCCGACACACGCCGAAAAGCGCATCGTTCCGTATTCCCCGGACCAGATGTACGCGCTCGTCGCCGACGTGGAGACCTACCCGGAGTTTCTGCCGTGGTGCGTCGGCGCGCGGATCAAGAAGCGCGAGGGCAGCGTGTTCTTCGCCGACCTGATGATCGGCTACAAGCTGATCCGCGAGCGTTTCACCTCGCGGGTCGAGCTGCACCCCGAGGAGCACCGGCTCGACGTAACCTATACGGACGGTCCGTTCCGCTACCTGAACAACCACTGGGTCTTCGTCCCGCAGGAGCAGGGCGGCTGCATGATCGATTTCTACGTGGATTTCGAGTTCAAGAACATGGTGCTGCAGCGGGTGATGGGCCTGTTCTTCAACGAGGCCGTCCGCCGCATGGTCCAGGCCTTCGAGGATCGGGCGAAGGCGCTGTACGGGTAAGGGACGCAGGACAAGCCCCGAGCGCCCGGGCTGGGTCCCGGCCCGCCCCCGGATCAAGTCCGGGATGCGTCCGGGATGACGGGGTGAGTGTATTTAATCTTATGATTTCATTTATATTTTATCGTCATCCCGGCGAGCTCCGGGCCTGACCCGGAGGTCGGCCGGGACCCAGCCGACTCCGCTGTCGCGTGTCCGCCTACAACCGCCCCAGCAGCATTTGCAGTGCCGTGCGCACCGTCGCTTCGCGCACGGCGGAACGGTCGCCGGGGAACACTTCCCGGCGGTGCAGCGTCTCGCCCCCGTCCAGCGCGCAGCCGAAATGCACCAGACCGACCGGCTTCTCCGCCGAGCCGCCGCCCGGCCCGGCCACACCGGTGACCGCCACGGTCAGCCCCGCCCGGGACCTTGCCAGAGCCCCCTCGGCCATCGCCCGCGCCACCTCCTCCGACACCGCGCCCACAGCCTCGATCGTGTCGGCCGCCACCCCCAGCATCTCGGTCTTGGCCTCGTTGGAATAGGTCACGAAGCCGCGTTCCACCACCGCCGAGGACCCGGCGATCTCGGTCAGGCATCCGGCGATCAGGCCGCCGGTGCAGGACTCGGCGGTGGCGATCATCACGCCGCGCGCCTTGGCCCGGTCCAGAACGTCGGTCGCAAGCGCGAGAAGCGGGGCGGGGAGCATCAGAACCTCCGAGGCAAAGATCAAGGTGTCGTCCACAGCCAGGCGGCGGCGATCCAGACCACCAGGGCGGCATAGGCGCCGGCCACCAGGTCGTCCAGCATCACGCCGAACGGGCTGCGCATGTCGCGGTCGATCCGGTTCGCCGGAAACGGCTTGGTGATGTCGGCCACGCGGAAGGCGACGAAGGCGACGACCCACCACAGCGGATGAAGCGGGCACAGGGCCAGGGCCAGCCACTGCCCGGCCACCTCGTCGATCACCACGGAACCCGGATCGTGCGTGCCGGTGCGCGCCATGTAGACGCCCGTGGCCCAGGTGCCGACCCCGGTCGCCAGCACCGCCGCCACCAGCAGCGCCGGGGTGCCGCCGGCCTGGGCGATCGGCCAGGCCAGGACGGCCGCCAGCAGCGAGCCCCAGGTGCCCGGCGCCTTCGGCAGGTAGCCGGTGCCGAGCCCGGTGGCGATCAGCACCGCCGGGGAGGCGAGGGACGGGCGCGCCGGGGCGGGGCGGTCGCTCACAGGTCCTCCGGGTCGGCAAGGTCTGGCACGGTAAGATCAGGCGCGGGCAGGGCGATGGTCGCGGCGGCCTGGGCGGCGATGCCCTCGCCGCGGCCGGGAAAGCCCAGCCGCTCGGTCGTGGTCGCCTTCACCGAGACCCGGGCCACCGGCACGCCGCAGATCTCGGCGATCCGGGCGCGCATGGCCTCGCGGTGCGGGCCGACCTTGGGGCGCTCGCAGATCACGGTCAGGTCCAGGTGGCGGATCTGCCCGCCGGCGGCGCGCACCCGGCGGCAGGCATCGGCCAGGAACCGGTCCGAGGCCGCCCCCTTCCATTGCGGGTCGCTGGGCGGGAAATGGGTGCCGATATCGCCGTCGCTCAGCGCGCCGAGCAGGGCGTCGGTGATCGCGTGCAGGCCGACATCGGCGTCGGAATGGCCGAGCAGCGCCTGGTCGTGCGGGATCACGATGCCGCCGAGCGCCACGCCGTCGACCCCGCCCGGCGTCTTGGCGCCCAGCCGGTGCACGTCGAAACCCGTGCCGACCCGTGTCTCCAGGGCGCCGGCCAGCAGCCGGTCGGCGAGCGCGAAGTCCTGCGCCGTGGTGATCTTCATCGCATCCTCCGATCCGGCCACCAGGGTCACCGGGTGACCGGCCCATTCCATCAGGGCCGCGTCGTCGGTCACGGTCACACCCTCGGCCGCGGCCCGGCGATGGGCGTCGAGCACGGCGTCGAACCGCATGCCCTGGGGCGTCTGCGCCCGCCACAGACCGTCGCGGCTGACGGTGCCGGCGGCCAGCCCGCCCTCGCCGCGCTTCAGGGTGTCCGCCACCGCCAGCACGGGCAGGGCGGCGGGAGCCGCGTCCAGCGCGTCCAGCACCCGGTCGATCACGCCGGCCGGTACCAGCGGCCGGGCGGCGTCGTGGATCAGCACGATCTCCGGAGCTGCATCGGCCAGGCTCTCCAGCCCGTTCAGCACCGAGGCCTGGCGTTCCGCCCCGCCGATCACCGGCGCGCCGAGATCCAGACCCGCCACCGCCGCGTCGTACAGGGCGCGATGCTCCTCGGCGATCATCACCCGTACCGCGTCGATCCGGGGATGCCGGCTGAAGGCCAGCACGGCCCGGCGCAGAACGGGCAGGCCGCCGAGCGGCCGGTACTGTTTCGGCACGCCGCCGCCGGCGCGTTCGCCCTTACCGGCGGCGACGATCAGGGCAATGGTGGTCATGGGTGGACGATCCGGGAAGTCATTGCAGAAAATAGGGTCTATCGTGGCCGCTGGAGTGGGGGCGGATCTTAGTGTAGGCAACGGCCCATGTCTCTGCTGGGCAATTCATTGTTGGTCAATCTGTCGGCGGTGGTTTCCATCCTGCCGATGGCGCTGCTGGCGTCGCGGCCACAGCCGGCCCGCGACCGGCGGTTCTGGATCGCGGTGGCGGTCGCCGCCCTCGGCGTGGTCGGCTGGACCCTGGTGCGGTTCGGCGACCATTGGGACGGCGGCCTGGGGGCGGCCCTGTGGGTGTCGGCAGCGGCGACGGTCGGCCTGTTCGCGGCGGTCTCCGCGCTGTCGCGGACCATGGCCCGGCTCGCCGGCCTGCTCGGCCCGTATCTGCTGATCATGGTCGCCCTGGCCAGCGTGCTCGACGCGCCGGCGGTCGGCGGCGTCGGCGGCATGCCCGAGGGCTGGGTGATCCTGCATATCGTGGTGTCGCTGGCGACCTATGCGCTGGCGACCCTGGCGGCGGTGGCCGGTCTCGGCGTGGTCCTCAAGGAGCGCGCGCTCAAGGCCAAACGCTCCGGCGGCATGAGCGCCGGACTGCCGGCGGTCGCCGATGCCGAGGCGCTGGTGTTCCGTCTGCTGACCACCGCCGAGATCGTTCTGGGTGTCGGAATCCTGTCGGGAATCGCCCTGAACGTGACGGCGGGTCATGTCTGGCTGAGCGGCGACCACAAGTCCGTTCTGTCGCTCGGCGCCTTCGCCGTGGTAGGGGGAATCCTGTTCGCCCATGCCCGACTGGGTCTGCGGGGCCGGCGCGCGGTGCGCGGCGTTCTCGCGGTCTATCTGCTTCTCACCCTTGCCTATCCCGGTGTGAAAGCGGTGCACGCGCTGGTCGGGAACTGACGCGTTTCGGGGGCGCGGAGCGGATCGATCCGGGCCGGGACGCATAGACCCTTTGCGATACATAGATTCCCGGCTATCTTGCCCAAACATTGATCACAATCGGTGGATGCCTATTTAATGTGCATTCAAATCGGATCCCATACCCTGTCGGCGCCCGTCGTGGTCGCTCCGATGTCCGGTGTGACAGACCGGCCCTTTCGCCGTCTGGCGCGTCGTCTCGGTGCGCCGCTGGTGGTCACCGAGATGATCGCCAGCCACGCGGTGCTGCGCGACGTCCTGGAAGAGACCCGCAAGGCGGAGATCGACGCCGAGGATACGCCCGCCGTGGTGCAGATCGCCGGCTGGGAGCCCGAGGTGATGGCCGAGGCCGCGCGCATGATGGCCGACCGCGGCGCCGATGCGATCGACATCAACATGGGCTGCCCGGCCAAGAAGGTCGTCAACAGATACGCCGGCTCGGCGCTGATGCGCGACGAGGCGCTGGCGGGCCGGATCATGGAGGCGGTGGTGGGGGCCGTCGACCTGCCGGTCACGCTGAAGATGCGGCTGGGCTGGGACGCCGACAACCGCAACGCGCCGGAACTGGCCCGCATCGCCGAGGCCTCCGGGATCCGGCTGATCACCGTGCATGGCCGCACCCGCTGCCAGATGTACACCGGCACCGCCGACTGGTCCGGTATCCGCGCGGTGGTCGACACCGTGTCGCTGCCCGTGGTCGCCAATGGCGACGTGGTCGATATCGCGACCGCCCGGGCCTGCCTGGCGGAGTCCGGCGCCGACGGGGTGATGATCGGGCGCGGCTGCTACGGCCGGCCCTGGCTGCCGGCACAGGTCGCCGCCGCGCTCAACGGCGAGACGCCGCGGCCCGACCCGGACGCCCGGGAACGCCGCGACATCCTGGCCGAACACCTGGACGCGATGCTGAGCCATTACGGCGTGCAGTCGGGCATCCGCAACGCCCGCAAGCATATCGGCTGGTACACCGAGGGCTTGGCCGGCTCGGCCGCCTTCCGTCAGCGCGTCAACAACACCACGGAGCCGTCGGTCGTTTTCGCCGAGATCGACCGGTTCTTCGCCGACTTCGGCTCCGACGGGAAGTCGGGCAATGAAAATGCGGGGAGGATCGCCGCATGACGGCAGTGGCCACATTGGAGCCGGGCAAGCTCCCGTCCTATCTGGACGGCAACACGGTCCTGAACGCCCTTCCATGGGCGGTGATCGTGCTGGACGGCGACAATTGCGTGCTGTCGCTGAACATCGCGGCGGAGAACCTTCTCGCCTCCAGCGTGGCGGCGGCGGCCGGCCGCAGCCTGACCGACTGGGTGCCCCAGGACAGCCCGCTGCTGGGCATGGTCGCCCAGTCCCGCGCCTCCCAGTCGGGGCTCAGCGACTACGACCTGGAGATCGAGTCCCCGCGCATCGGGCAGATCGTGGTGAACGTGCAGATCGCGCCGATCCCGGAAGTGCCGGGTGCGGTGGCGGTCAATCTTCAGGAGCGCACCATCGCGTCGAAGATGCACCGCCAGCTCTCCTATCGCGGGGCGGCGCGGTCGGTCAGCGCCATGGCGGCGATGTTGGCCCATGAGGTGAAGAACCCGCTCTCCGGCATCCGCGGGGCCGCCCAGCTTCTCGAACAGTCGGTGCACGGGGACGAGCAGATCCTGACCCGCCTGATCTGCGACGAGACGGACCGGATCTGCGCGCTGGTCGACCGCATGGAGGTGTTCAGCGACGAACGGCCGATCGAGCGCACCGCCGTCAACATCCACGAGGTGCTGGAGCGCTGCCGCCGGATCGCCCAGAACGGCTTCGGCCGCAAGGCGACCTTCATCGAGCGCTACGACCCGTCGCTTCCGGCGGTGCTCGGCAACCACGACCTGTTGGTCCAGGTCTTTCTCAACCTGATCAAGAACGCCAGCGAGGCGGTGCCGGAGGAGGGGGGCGAGATCACGCTGACCACCAGCTACCGCCACGGCATGCGGGTCGCCGTCGCGGGCTCGCGCGAGCGGGTGCATCTGCCGCTGCAGGTCACCGTGCAGGACAACGGCCCCGGCATCCCCGAGGAGCTTCAGGCCAACCTGTTCGAACCCTTCGTGACCACGAAGACCAACGGATCCGGACTGGGACTGGCCTTCGTCGCCAAGGCGGTGGCCGACCATGGCGGCGTGATCGAGGTGGATTCGGTGCCGCGCCGGACCATCCTGCGTCTCACCCTGCCGATCGTCGACACGCCGAAGCCGCGCCGGGTGCGCCGCCGGCGCGATCAGCCGTCCGCCCCGGAAACCGACAGCGGTGGGAGCACCAGCATATGAGCCAGCGGGCGGCGTCCATCCTGATCGCCGACGACGATCGCGCGATCCGGACCGTTCTCGGCCATGCCCTGACCCGGCTCGGCCATTCCGTGCGCAGCACCGGCACGGCCGCCGGATTGTGGCGCTGGATCGAGGACGGCGAGGGGGATCTGGTGATCACCGACGTGGTGATGCCGGACGATAACGGCCTCGACCTGCTGCCGCGCATCCGCAAGATCCGTCCGGACCTGCGGGTCATCGTGATGAGCGCCCAGAACACTCTGCTGACGGCGGTCAAGGCGAGCGAGCGCGGCGCCTTCGAATACCTGCCCAAGCCGTTCGACCTGAACGAACTGGTGGCGACCGTCGGCAAGGCGCTGGCCGCCCCGGCGCCCGGCGTGAAGGAACAGGAAGGCGAGGTCCGCCAGCTCGCCGAGCGTAACGAGGACACCCTGCCGCTGATCGGCCGCTCGCCGGCCATGCAGGAGATCTACCGGGTCCTGGCCCGGCTCATGGGCACCGATCTGACGGTGATGATCACCGGCGAGAGCGGCACCGGCAAGGAACTGGTCGCCCGCGCCCTGCACGATTACGGCAAGCGCGCCGAGGGGCCGTTCGTCGCCATCAACATGGCCGCCATCCCGCGCGAACTGATCGAGTCGGAGCTGTTCGGCCACGAGAAGGGCGCCTTCACCGGAGCCACCGTGCGCGCCACCGGCCGGTTCGAGCAAGCCCAGGGCGGCACCCTGTTCCTGGACGAGATCGGCGACATGCCGCTGGAGGCGCAGACCCGTCTGCTGCGCGTGCTGCAGGAAGGCGAGTACACCACCGTCGGCGGCCGCACGCCGATCCAGGCCAATGTCCGCATCGTCGCCGCCACCCACCGCGACCTGCGTCAGCTGATCCGACAAGGCCTGTTCCGCGAGGACCTGTTCTACCGCCTGAACGTGGTGCCGATCCGCCTGCCTGCCTTGCGGGAACGACGCGAGGACGTGCCCGATCTGGCCCGCCACTTCCTGGCGCAGATGCCGGCCGAGGGCCTGCCGAGCAAGCACCTGGACGCCGGCGCGATCACCCGGCTGCAGGCCTATTCCTGGCCCGGCAACGTGCGCGAGCTGGAGAACCTCTGCCGCCGCCTCGCCGCGCTCTATGTCGAGGAGATCATCGGCGCCGAGGCGATCGATGCCGAGCTGGCCGAGCCGCCGATGGTCGACGGCGACGGGGTGGCCCCGGCGGTCGACGACGAGAACCTGTCCAGCGCGGTGGAACGGCATCTGTCGGCCTATTTCAACGCCCACAAGGACGAGCTTCCCGCCTCCGGCCTGCACGAGCGGGTGCTGCGCGAGGTGGAGCGGCCGCTGATCTCGCTGAGCCTGAGGGCGACGCGGGGCAATCAGATTCGCGCCGCCGAGCTGCTCGGGCTGAACCGCAACACCCTGCGCAAGAAGATCCGGGAGTTGGACATTCCGGTGATCCGGAGCGTACGATCCGAGCCCTGATCGCTACCGGCCCGTGCCGGCCCGCGACGATCGGTGAGACCACCGCGACGGCACAATGACCGACACATCCCCGTTCACCGAGGCCCCGTTCACCGAGGGACAGCCGGAACCGCCGCGCCTGACCCCGTGGCTCGCCTTCCGGCGCTGGGCCCGGCGCGTCGCGCTGGAACGCAAGCTCGCGGTCCTGTTCAGCCTGCTGGCGATCCTGTCGGGCGCCGCGACGGCGATCGTGATCACCCGCTCCGGCACCGAGGGGCCGGCCCCCGACGTCGTCCTGCTCTGCGTCTATTTCAACATCGCCTTCCTGCTCGGCCTCGGCGCGCTGGTGGTGCGCCAGCTCATCCGCATCTGGATCGAGCGGCGCCGCGGGCTGGCCGGTGCCCGGCTGCACCTGCGCCTGGCCGTGCTGTTCGCCCTGATCGCGGTGACCCCGACGCTGATCGTCTCGGTGTTCTCCGCCGTGTTCTTCGATCTCGGGGTGCGCGGCTGGTTCAGCGAGCGGGTCTCGACGGCGGTCACCCAGTCGGCGGCGGTGGCCGAGGCCTATCTGGAGGAGCACCGTCAGACCATCCGCGGCGACGTGCTGGCCATGGCCAACGACCTGAACCGCGAGGCGCCGTTCCTGCTGTCCGACAGCCGCCGCTTCGAGCAGGTCATCACCGCCCAGGCGGCGGTCCGCAACCTGACCGAGGCGGTGGTGTTCGACGGGTCCGGCCGGGTCTATGCCCGCACCGGCCTGTCCTTCGCCTTCGATTTCGAGCCGGTGCCGGAAAGCGCGCTGGAACGGGCGCGCCGCGGCGAGGTGGTCATCATCACCTCGGAGGACGACGACCGCATGCGCGCGCTGGTCGCCCTCAACCAGATCGTCGACACCTTCCTGTTCGTCGGCCGCTTCGTCGATCCTGCTCTGCTGGCCCGGGTGGAGGACACCCAGCAGGCGGTCTCCCAGTACGAGGCGCTGGAGGGCCGACGCCAGGACTTCCAGCTCACCTTCGCCATCGTCTTCGCCCTGGTCGCGCTGCTGATCCTGCTGGCCGCGATCTGGGTCGGGCTGCTGCTGGCCGACCGTCTGGTCCGGCCGGTCAGCTCGCTGATCGACGGGGCCGAGCGGGTGCGCCACGGCGACCTGTCGGTGCGGGTGCCGCTCGGCGTCGGTCTGGACGAGATCGCCAGCCTGACCCGCGCCTTCAACCGCATGACGGCGCAGCTCGAGTCCCAGCACGAGGAACTGGTCGACGCCAATACCCAGCTCGACGAGCGCCGCCGCTTCACCGAGGCGGTGCTGGGCGGGGTATCCTCCGGCGTGGTCGGTCTGGACGACGACGGCCGGATCAACCTGCCGAACCGGGCGGCGAGCCGGCTTCTCGGGATCGACCTGGAGCAGCAGCTCGGCAGCACCTTCGCCGAGACCCTGCCGGAATTCGATCCGCTGATGGCCGAGGTGGCGCAGCGCCCCTGGCGCGAGGCGACCGACCAGATCGCCATGACCCTGGACAACGGCGATCACCGGACCTTCCACGCCCGGCTGACGGCGGAGATTTCCGACGGGGTGATCTCCGGCTACGTGCTGACCTTCGACGACGTCACCGAGCTGCTCTCCGCCCAGCGCAAGGCGGCCTGGGCCGATGTGGCCCGGCGGATCGCCCATGAGATCAAGAACCCGCTGACCCCGATCCAGCTGTCGGCCGAACGGTTGCGCCGGAAATACCTGAAGGAGATCGAGTCCGACCCGGAGACCTTCGCGCGGATGATCGACACCATCGTGCGTCAGGTCGGGGATATCGGCCGCATGGTCGACGAGTTCTCGTCCTTCGCGCGGATGCCGACGCCGGTGATGCGCGACGAGGACCTGCGCGACCTGGTGAGCGCGGCGGCTGATCTGCAGCGCGGCGCCAGGCCGGGGGTGTCGCTGACCGTGGAAACCGGCGGCGAGCCTGTGACGTTGCGCTGCGATTCGCGGCAGATCCGCCAGGCCCTGACCAATCTGCTGCAGAACGCGGTGGATGCGATCGAGAGCCGACAGCAGGCGGAAGGCGAGGGCGCGGCACCGGGATCGATCACGGTCACAATCGAGCCACGAGGTGATGCCATTGTGGCAACTGTCGCAGACAACGGCCGCGGTTTGCCTGACACTGAGCGCGACCGGCTGACCGAGCCGTATGTCACCACACGCGAGAAAGGGACCGGCCTCGGGCTGGCCATCGTGAAGAAAATCATGGAAGATCACGGCGGTTCGATAGAACTCCGGGACCGTCCGGAAGGCGGCGCAGCGGTTAGTCTGATATTCTCGACGCCGCCTACGGTCCTCAACGAAACCAACCCGGCTCTGGCATACCATGGCCAATGATATCCTGATCGTCGACGACGAAGCCGATATCCGGATGCTGATCGGCGATATCCTCGAGGACGAGGGTTACGAGTCCCGGCAGGCGGCGAATTCGACCGAGGCGCTCGACGTCATCCGCCGGCGCATGCCGTCCCTGGTGATCCTGGATATCTGGCTGCAGAACAGCGAACTCGACGGGCTCGGCATCCTCAGCGCCATCCAGCGCGACCATCCCGGCCTGCCCGTGATCATGATCAGCGGCCACGGCACCATCGAGACCGCCGTCACCGCGATCAAGAAGGGCGCCTACGACTTCATCGAGAAGCCGTTCAAGGCCGACCGGCTGCTGTTCATGGTGCAGCGCGCGATCGAGGCGGCCCGGCTGCGGCGCGAGAACGACGACCTGAAGAAGCGCACCGGCACCGGCGGCGACCTGGTGGGCATCTCCGCCGGCATCAACACCGTGCGCGCCTCCGTGGAGAAGGTGGCGCCGACCGGCAGCCGCGTGCTGATCACCGGCCCGGCCGGCGTCGGCAAGGAGATCGTCGCCCGGCGCATCCACGAGCGCTCTCGCCGCGCCACCGGCACGTTCGTCGTGCTGAACTGCGCCACGCTCACCCCCGACCGGCTGGAGACCGAGCTGTTCGGCACCGAGCCGGGCGGCGCCGAGCCGCGCACCATCGGCACCCTGGAGCTGGCCCATAAGGGCACGCTGCTGCTGGACGAGGTGGCCGACATGCCGCTGGAGACCCAGGGCAAGATCCTGCGCGTGCTTCAGGAACAGTCGTTCCGCCGGGTCGGCGGCGACACCGAGGTCGAGGTCGACGTGCGGGTCATCGCCGCGACCAACCGCGACCTGCAGCAGGAGATGAGCGCCGGGCGGTTCCGCGAGGATCTGTTCTACCGGCTCAACGTCGTGCCGATCCGCGTGCCGCCCCTGCGCGAGCGGCGCGAGGACGTGCCTATGCTGGCCCGCCATTTCGTCACGCTGTCGGCCGAGGCCAGCGGCATGATCGCGCGGCCCCTGGGCGAGGATGCGGTGGCGGCCCTGCAGGCCTATGAGTGGCCGGGCAACGTGCGCCAGCTGCGCAACGTGGTCGACTGGATGCTGATCATGGCCGGCGGCGGCGCCCGCGATCCGATCCGCGCCGACCAGCTTCCCCCGGAGATCGGCTCGGCCACCCCGGCGGCGCTGCGCTGGGAGAAGGGCAGCGAGATCATGGGCCTCAGCCTGCGCGAGGCGCGCGAGACCTTCGAGCGGGAGTATCTCCTGGCCCAGGTCAATCGCTTCGGCGGCAACATCTCGCGCACCGCCTCCTTCGTCGGCATGGAGCGCTCGGCTCTGCACCGTAAGCTCAAGTCCCTCGGCCTGCAGCAGGCGGAAAAGCCGGTCCGGCAGACCGGCTGACGCCCTCATGAAAGTCATCGCCCGATGAAAGTCGTCATCTGCGGCGCCGGCCAGGTCGGCACCAGCATCGCCCGGCATCTCGCCGGCGAGAACAACGACGTCACCGTCATCGACCAGTCGCCGGAGCTGATCCAGAAGCTCAGCGACACCCTGGACGTGCGCGCCATCGCCGGTTTCGCCTCCTATCCCAGCGTGCTGGAGCAGGCGGGCCTGCGCGACGCCGACATGCTGATCGCGGTGACCTACAGCGACGAGGTCAACATGGTCGCCTGCCAGGTCGGCCATTCGATCTTCAACGTGCCGACCAAGATCGCCCGGGTGCGCAACCAGGACTACCTGCTGCCGATCTGGGCCGACCTGTTCTCGCGCGAGCACATGCCGATCGACGTGATCATCTCGCCGGAGCGCGAGGTGGCCCGCGCCATCGGCCGCCGGCTGCAGGTGCCGGGCGCGCTCGACGTGGTGCCGATGGCCGACGGCAAGGTCCGCGTGGTCGGCGTGCGTTGCGAGGAGACCACGCCGATCATCCACACGCCGCTGCGCCAGCTCACCTCGCTGTTCACCGACCTGGCCGTGGTGATCGTCGGCATCCTGCGCGAGGGCAGGGCGATCGTGCCGAAGGCCGAGGACCAGATGCTGCCCGGCGACGAGGTGTATTTCGTCTGCGACAGCCGCCACCTGTCCCGGGCGCTCGCCAGCTTCGGCCACGAGGAGCCGGAGGCGCGCAGCGTCATCATCGCCGGCGGCGGCAATATCGGGCTGACCCTGGCCGAGGAGATCGAGCGCGAGCATCACGGCGTGAACGCCAAGGTTATCGAGTTCAACCGCGCCCGCGCCCGCTCCGTCGCCCAGTCGCTGCAACGCACCATGGTGCTGAACGGCGACGTGCTCGACCCGGAGATCCTGGAAGAGGCCAACATCTCGCAGACCGAGACCTTCGTCGCCGTGTCCAACGACGACGAGGTCAACATCCTGAGCTCCCTGCTGGCCAAACGCTCGGGCTGCAAGCGCACCGTCGCCCTGATCAACGCCTCGACCTACGCGCCGCTGATCACCCAGCTCGGCATCGACGCCGTGGTGAACCCACGGGCGATCACCGTCTCCACGATCCTTCAGCATGTGCGCCGCGGCCGGATCCGCAGTGTGTATTCCCTGCGCGAGGATTTCGGCGAGGTGATCGAGGCCGAGGCGCTGGAGACCTCGGTGCTGGTCGGCCATCCGCTGAAGGACGCCAGGCTGCCCAACGGCGTCATCGTCGGCGCCATCGTGCGCGGCGAGGAGGTCATCGTGCCCCGTGCCGACACCGTGGTGCAGGCCCGCGACCGGGTGGTCGTCTTCGCCACCTATGAAGCGGTGAAGAAAGTCGAGAAACTGTTCGCCGTCCGTCTCGATTTCTTCTAGAGCACAAGCGCTTCGATCTTAACCGATCGTGCTCTAATTGGTTGAAGATAGAGCAAATTCACAAGATCAGATGCTTCCATCCGATCTTGATTTGCTCTAGATACCCCTTAAGTCCTTCTCTGTCTCCCATCTCTGCCCAGCCGGAGGTCCCATGTCCCGGATCGCCTATGTGAACGGCCGTTTTCTTCCCCATTCCCATGCCGAGGTCCATGTCGAGGACCGCGGCTACCAGTTTGCCGACGGCGTCTACGAGGTGGTCCTCGTGCAGAACGGCGTGATGGTCGACGAGATGCCGCATCTCGACCGGCTGGACCGCTCGCTGGACGAGCTGCGCATCGCCCATCCCATGAGCCGCGGCGCCCTGCGCTCGGTGATGCGCGAGCTGGTGCGCCTGAACCGGATCCGCAATGGGCTGGTCTACATGCAGGTCACCCGGGGCGTCGCCAAGCGCGACCATCCGTTCCCGAAGAATGCCAAGCCGAGCATCGTGCTGACCGCCAAGCGGATCAGCATGCCGAGCCAGGAGACGGTGGAGAACGGCGTCAAGGTCATCACGATCCGGGATATCCGCTGGGAACGCTGCGATATCAAGTCCGTATCGCTTCTTCCTAATATTCTGGGTAAGCAGGAGGCGCGGGAAAACGGCGCCTTCGAGGCCTGGCAGGTGGACGCGGATGGCAACGTCACCGAGGGCACGTCGAGCAATGCCTGGATCGTCACCCAGGACGGCGAGCTGGTCACCCGGCCGGCGACCAACGACATCCTGAACGGCATCACCCGGCTGTCGATCCTGAAGCTGGCCGAGCGCCAGGGCCTGAAATACGTCGAGCGGGCGTTCTCGGTGGACGAGGCCAAGAAGGCGCGAGAGGCCTTCGCGTCATCGGCGACCGCCTTCGTCACCCCGGTCACCCAGATCGACGACGTGGTCATCGGCAACGGCAAGGCCGGCACCCTGTCGCGCGGCCTGCGCGACAGCTACATGGAATACGCCGCCGGCGAAGGGGCCACCGCGTGAAGCGACTGCCGCGTCCCGACGCGGTCCTGTTCGACTGGGACTCCACCCTGGTGGACAACTGGGGTGGCATCACCCGCGCGCTGTCCGCCACCTTCACCGAGTACGGCCTGGATCCCTGGGACGAGGTGCAGGTGCGGGCCAACGCCAAGCTCTCGATGCGCGACAGCTTTCCCAAGCTGTTCGGCGAGCGCTGGGAGGATGCGTCGAAGAAGTTCTACGAGAGCTTCGCCTCGGTCCATCTGGAGACCCTGCGGCCGCTGCCCGGCGCGGTCGAGTTGCTCGACGCCCTGGCCGCCGAGGGCATCCCCATGGGCGTGGTCAGCAACAAGTCGGGGACCTACCTGCGCCTGGAGACCGCGCATCTCGGCTGGGACAGGTATTTCCACCGGATCCTCGGCTCGCACGACGCGCCGAAGGACAAGCCGGCGGCCGATCCGATTCACATGGCGTTGGAGGGCACGGGTGTCGCGGCCGGTCCCAGCGTGTGGTTCGTGGGCGACAGCGCGGTCGATCTCGCCAGCGCCCATGCCGCCGGATGCGTGCCGGTGCTGGTGCATCCGGAGGTTCCGCACCCCGAGGATCTGAGCGACTGTCCGCCCGCAATGCAGCTTTTTGACTGTTATGGGCTTCTTGGCGCGCTACGCGGTTGAGTCGCAACGATTTCACGGTATATCTTTGCAACTGATCTCGCATCTGCGAAAGAGGTGGTGCCACCGCCCGCGCGGACGAGCCGATTGAGGAGCGAAGGAAAAAACCATGGCCGCAGAAAAGAGCCAGAGCGTCCAAGATGTCTTTCTCAACAAGATCCGTAAGGACAAGACGCCCGTCACCGTGTTCCTCGTGAACGGTGTCAAACTCCAGGGTATCGTCACGTGGTTCGACAATTTCTGTCTGCTGCTGCGCCGCGACGCCCATTCCCAGCTCGTCTACAAGCACGCGGTGTCGACCATCATGCCGCAGCATCCGGTCAGCCTGTTCGAGCCCGGCGAGGACAGCGGCGACAGCTGACCGGCATGACCCGGTACGGGTCAGAACGGTCCTCGCGTCGTCCCGGACTTGATCCGGGGGCCGGTCATCCACATGTTGGAGCGCTGGATGGGACTCCCACGCGCTCCAGCACACGGCTGATCTTGGCCCCGCCACAGAACCGGGGAAAGAGTGAGGTGAGGTGGGCCCCGCATGGAGGAACCCGCCTTGGGTAAGACCCGCGCCATCGTGCTGCATCCGCGCCTGCCGTCGAAGGACGAGGACACGCCCGGTGTCCGCGATCCCGAGGCACGCCTGGAGGAAGCCGTCGGCCTCACCGCGGCGATCGACCTTGAGACCGTCCACAGCGAGGTGCTGACCGTGAACCGGCCGCGCCCGAGCACCCTGTTCGGCGGCGGCCAGATCGAGCGGTTCCAGGCGCTGGCAGAGGCGATGGAGGTCGAGGTCATCGTCATCGACCACGCCCTGACCCCGGGACAGCAGCGCAATCTGGAGAAGGGGCTGAACGTCAAGGTCATCGACCGCACCCAGCTCATCCTCGAGATCTTCGGTGCCCGCGCCCGCACCCATGAGGGCCGCCTCCAGGTCGAGCTCGCCTCGCTGACCTTCCAGCGCTCCCGGCTGGTGCGGTCCTGGACCCACCTGGAGCGCCAGCGCGGCGGCGCCGGCTTCCTCGGCGGTCCCGGCGAGCGGCAGCTCGAACTCGACCGCCGGCTGATCGGCGACCGCATCACCCGCATCAAGCGCGAGCTGGAGGAGGTCAAGCGGACCCGCGAGCTGCACCGCGAGGCGCGCCGCCGGGTGCCGTTCCCGATCGTGGCCCTGGTCGGCTACACCAACGCCGGCAAATCCACGCTGTTCAACAAGCTGTCGGGCGCCTCGGTGATGGCGCAGGACCTGCTGTTCGCCACCCTGGACCCGACCATGCGCCGGATCGACCTGCCGGGCGGGCGCACGGTGATCGTGTCCGACACGGTCGGCTTCATCTCCGACCTGCCGACCCACCTGGTGGCCGCCTTCCGCGCCACCCTGGAGGAGGTGACCGAGGCCGATCTGGTGCTGCATGTGCGCGACATCTCCCATGTGGATACCGAGGCGCAGAAGCGCGACGTGCTGGCGGTGCTCGAGGATCTGGGGATCGACGAGACCACCCGGCCGGGCCGCATGCTCGACGTGCTGAACAAAATCGACCGGCTGCCCGAGGAGCGCCGCATCACCCTGCGCAACGAGGTTGCACGGTCGAACGGCGAGACGGTCTGCGTCTCCGCGGTGACCGGAGAGGGGATCGGCGACCTGATCGCGGCGATCGACGGCTTCCTGTCCGCCGACCACCGGGTCGTCACCCTGCATGTGGACTATGCCGACGGCGAGATCACCGCCTGGCTGCACAGCCACGGCGACATCATCGAGCGGGTGGACGACGACACCGGCTCCAAGATCACCGTCGGGCTCGATCCCAGCACCCTCGCGCGGGCCGAAAAGCGCTTCGGAGAGCGGTTTCAGCGCCTCGATTGAGGCCGAACGGTTGACAGAAATAGGTTAAGTCGCCATACCCCTGGCACTCATTCACGGCGAGTGCTAACACCCGCCGTTTTCATTGCCGAGCCATGGAGGAAGCCCCATGAAATTCCGTCCGCTGCATGACCGCGTTGTCGTTGAGCCGCTGGTGAGTGACACCAAGACCGCCGGCGGGATCATCATTCCCGACACGGCCAAGGAAAAGCCGATGCAGGGCAAGGTCGTGGCCGTCGGCGCCGGTGCGCGCGACGAGTCCGGCAAGGTCGTGTCGCTCGACGTGAAGAAGGGCGACACCGTCCTGTACGGCAAGTGGTCCGGCACCGAGGTGAAGATCGACGGCAAGGACGTGTTGATCATGAAGGAGTCGGACATCATGGGTGTGGTTGGCTGAACCGGCTGCGGCTGAACAGGCTGCGGCCGATCCGCCGCGTCCGACCCAACCGATCCTGCCGCCAACCGGCAAACGAACTACGGAGATAGAAAATGGCTGCTAAGGACGTGAAGTTTGACGTCGATGCCCGCGACCGCCTGCTCAAGGGCGTGGACACGCTGGCCAACGCCGTCAAGGTGACCCTCGGCCCGAAGGGCCGCAACGTGGTGCTGGACAAGTCGTTCGGCGCCCCGCGCATCACCAAGGACGGCGTCACCGTCGCCAAGGACATCGAGCTCAAAGACAAGTTCGAGAACATGGGCGCGCAGATGGTGCGCGAAGTGGCCTCGAAGACCTCCGATCTTGCCGGTGACGGCACGACGACCGCCACTGTGCTGGCCCAGGCCATCGTCCGCGAGGGCGTGCGCGCCGTCGCCGCCGGCCTGAACCCGATGGACCTGAAGCGCGGCATCGACATGGCCGTCACCGCCGTCATCAAGGACGTCGAGGCCAACTCCAAGAAGATCAAGTCGTCCAGCGAAGTCGCTCAGGTCGGCACGATCTCCGCCAATGGCGACGCCGATGTCGGCAAGCTGCTGGCCGAGGCGATGGACAAGGTCGGCCAGGAAGGCGTGATCACCGTCGAGGAAGCCAAGTCGCTGCACACCGAGCTCGACGTCGTCGAGGGCATGCAGTTCGACCGCGGTTATCTGTCGCCGTACTTCGTGACCAACGCCGACAAGATGATCTGCGAGCTGGAAAACCCGCTGATCCTGATCCACGAGAAGAAGCTGTCCAGCCTGCAGCCGATGCTGCCGCTGCTGGAGCAGGTGGCCCGCTCGTCCCGTCCGTTCCTGATCATCGCCGAGGATGTCGAGGGCGAGGCCCTGGCGACCCTGGTGGTGAACAAGCTGCGCGGCGGCCTGAAGGTCGCGGCGGTGAAGGCCCCGGGCTTCGGCGATCGCCGCAAGGCCATGCTGGAGGACATCGCCGTCCTGACCGGCGGCACCGTGGTGTCCGAGGATGTCGGCATCAACCTTGAGACCGTCGACATCAAGATGCTCGGCACCGCCAAGAGCGTGACCCTGACCAAGGACGAGACCACGGTCGTCGACGGCGCCGGCAAGAAGAAGGACATCCAGGCCCGCGTCAGCCAGATCAAGGCGCAGGTCGAGGAGACCACCTCCGACTACGACAAGGAAAAGCTCCAGGAGCGTCTGGCGAAGCTGGTCGGCGGCGTGGCGGTTCTGCGCGTCGGCGGTGCGACCGAGATCGAGGTGAAGGAGCGCAAGGATCGCGTCGACGACGCGATGCACGCGACCCGCGCCGCGGTCCAGGAAGGCATCGTCGCCGGCGGCGGCACCGCGTTGCTCTACGGCACCCGTGCCCTGGACAAGCTGAAATACGCCAATGACGACCAGCGTATGGGCATCGACATCGTGCGCCGCGCCCTGCAGGCCCCGTGCCGGCAGATCGCCGAGAATGCCGGTGCCGACGGGTCGGTCGTTGTCGGCAAGCTGCTCGAGCAGAAGTCGGTGACCTTCGGCTACAACGCCGCCACCGACACCTACGAGGACCTGATCAAGGCCGGTGTCATCGACCCGACCAAGGTGGTGCGCACCGCGCTGCAGGACGCCGCGTCCATCGCCGGTCTGCTGATCACCACCGAGGCCATGGTCGCCGAGAAGCCGGAGCCCGCGGGCGCCGGTGGTGGCGGCGGCATGCCCGACATGGGTGGCATGGGCGGAATGGGTGGCATGGGCGGCATGGACTTCTGAGCCAGCCGCACTCGTGTTAGGGAAGGGCCGGGCCGTGTGTCCGGCCCTTTCTCGTTCCTACGGAGCTAATCGCCGATGACATCCGTCGACCTCGACCGGCTGGCCGCCACCCTTACCGAGGTGGCCGAGGCGGAGATCCTGCCGCGCTGGCGCAACCTGGACGACGGCGACATCCGCGAGAAGACCGGTCCGACCGACCTGGTCACCGTCGCCGACGAGGCGGCCGAGCGCCGGCTGGTCGAGCTGCTGCCGGATCTCTATCCCGGCTCCATCGTGATCGGCGAGGAGTCGGTGGAGCGGGACCGCTCGCTGCTGGGGCTGATCGACGGCGACGCGCCGGTGTGGATCGTCGATCCGGTCGACGGCACCAAGAACTTCGCCGAGGGCAAGGACCGCTTCTGCGTCATGGTGGCGCTCACCCATCGCGGCGAGATCCTGGCGTCGGCCATCCACCAGCCGGTGGAGAAGCGCACCGCCGTCGCCGCCAAGGGCGAGGGCGCCTGGATGCTGGGCGAGGCCGGACGCGAGCGCCTGCGCGTGGCCCCGGCGGCCGGGATCGACGCGATGGAGGGCTCCTTCAACTTCCGCTTCTTCCCCGAGGAGGTGCGTCCGGGCATCCGCGAACGCGCCAACGCGGTGCTGGGCGACCGGCACCACCGCCGCGGCTGTGCCGGCTACGACTACATCCAGCTCGCCACCGGCCGGTGGCACTACGCGGTGTACTGGAAGAAGATGCCCTGGGACCACGCCCCGGGTCTGCTGATCCACGGCGAGGCGGGCGGCTATTCCGCCTGTGTCGACGGCACCCCGTACCGGCCGGGGCAGCTCGGCGGCGGCATCATCGCCGCGGCCGACGAGGCCGGGTGGCGGGCGCTGCGGGATCAGGTGGTGGGGCCGGTTCCGACGGTGTGAGCGCGCGATCCTTCTCACCGTCATCCCGGCCGACCCCCGGGTCGAGCCCGGGGCTCACCGGGATGACGTCTGGGACGGGCGTAACGACTGTCGTCCCTCTTCCGGGCGTGGAGTCGCTTGTGGCCCGGCTTTCCCCTTGTCGCCCGCATTCCCCGATCTTCCCGAACTCCCCGACCCAAGGCCGGGGAGTGAATGAGAGAGATGGAGGGAGGATCGAACGGTCTTTGTCAGCGACAGAGTCGATGATGGCCGTCGGTGTTTTGGCCCCATCCTGAAGCAGCCCCGCTCAGGGCCGAGCCGTGCCGAAGCCTCAGTCGCTGGGCGGCGGCGGGCCCTTGTGCCGGTCGGCCCAGGCGCGGGCGCGCTCGGCGAAGGCGTGGCGCTGTTCCGGGGTCATCGAGGTCACCACGTCGGTAATCGCGGCGTGCACCGCCGTCTCCATCCGGTCCCTGGCCGCCCGCATCCGGCCCAGTGCCGCCTCGTAATCGGCGCGCACGAACGGATCGGCCGACAGCGTGTCGGCGACGGCGCTGCGCGCCGCGTCGGCGTCCCGGCGCAGCGGGTCGATGGTCGTCTCGTGCCGCTGCCAGACCGTGCGCACCGTGTCGATCCCGTCCTCGCCGACCATACGGCGCAGCCAGCGCGGGCCCGGCCCGTCCGGCGGCGGCGGGCCGGCGAAATGGCCCGGACCGCCCCGCCCGCCCCAGCCGTGATCGACCCAGCGGCCGATGGCGAGGCCGCCGATGAACAGGTTCACGCCCAGGGAAGCGAGGAGGAGGAGGATCAGCCAGCGGGTGCGTGTCATGTCGGATCTCGGGTCAGGTCAGGCTTGCAGGGGTCGGGCATAGGATCGGGCAAGGGTCAGAACGTGTCCTGGGTGGCGAAGCCCACCGCCGAGGCGGCGGCCAGGGAATAGGTGTCGGTATCGCCGGTCGCCTGGGTCACGACCGCCGTCGTCGTGCTCTGGAAGCCGGGCAGGGGCAGCTCGGGGTTGGCCGCACCGATGACGATGCCGAGCACGGCGGCGGCGGCGAGGCCGGCGGCCGGGCGCCACAGGCCAACCCAGCCGGCGATCAGCGCCAGCAGCGGGTTGCCGCGCTCCGGAATGTCCTTCAGCGCCACCCGCAGGGCGGGGTTCGGCTGCGGCACCGGCAGGGCGTCGAGCATCATGTCCAAGTGGCGCGCCTCGTCGGCGGCGCGGGCCAGATCCCGGTCGCCGGACAACAGCGCCACCGCCGCCTCGCGCTCGGCATCCGGCCAGCGGGCGGGATCGCCGCCATAGGCCTCAACCAGCGCCAGGACCCGGGCCTTGGTGATGTTGCTCTGTGTCATCGGGCTTCTCCCAACAATTCGGCGCGCTGATCGGCGAGGGCCTGGCGCAATGTCCGGCGGCCCCGGGCCAGCAGGGATTCCAGCGCCTCGACCGAGATGTCGAGGGCGGCGGAGGCGTCGGCCCCGGAGAGGCCTTCGTAATGGACCAGCACGATGGCGGCGCGCTGGCGTTCGGGCAGGGCGTCCAGGGCGGTGCGCACCTTGTCGGCGGTCGCCGCGTCGTGGAGCCCGCGATCGGGGGCGGGGCCGCTGTCGATCAGGGTGACGTCCTCCGGATCCACGGTCGGCTTGAGGCGGCGCAGCCGATCCAGCGCGGCGTTGCGGGCGACCCGGTAGAGCCAGGTGGAGACCCGCGCCTGGGGCGTCCAGTCGCCGGCCTTGCGCCAGAGAGAGAGATAGGTGTCCTGCACCACGTCCTCCGCGGTCGCCCGGTCGCCCAGCATGCGCTGGGCAAAGCCGAGCAGGCGGTCCGCATGGCGGTCCACCAGCAGGCGGAAGGCGGCCGAATCGCCGTCGGCGACCCGCGGCATGAGCGCCGCATCCGGGTCCTCCTGGCTTCGATCCGTCAAGCTGCCGCCTCCCGTGCTGGCTCCAGGTCCGTACGCCGACCTTAGTGCTTCGGGCCGTGATGGCCCTTGGCCGCCTTCATCTCCTCGAGCGAGACGGCGCCGTCGCCGTTGGTGTCGAGCTTCATCATCCGCTCGCCGCGCATCGGCATCTCCTCGGCGCTGAGCTGACCGTCGCCGTCCTTGTCGAGCTTGGCGATCATACGCCCGAACCGCTCCTGGCGCTGCTCGGCGCGCGCGGCGTCCATCTCCTCCAGGCTGAGCTTGCCGTCGCCATTGGCGTCGGCGGCGGCGAAGCGGGCGGCGTGGAAGGACTCGATCTCGGCGGTGGTGATCTTACCGTCCTTGTCGGCGTCCATCTGCTGGAAGCGCATCTCCATGTACTCGGCGCGCTTGCCGTCCTTGGGGCCGTCGCCATGGGCGATGGCAAGCGAGGGGACGATCACCGCCGTGCCGAGAGCGGCGGCGAGGGCGAGGGCCTTGATCCGGGTGGTCATCTTCGATGTCTCCGTGAGGGGGGCTGATTTGGGGATCAGGTGGCCACCTGTACTTCCCTCAACGGGGGCTGCCGGTAATTCCGTCGCACAGTGTTTACAGGCCTTTGACGGCCCGCCGCGAACCGCTACCGTAGCGCGCGAAAACGAGAAGCCGGTCAGACGGAGGAAACCATGGCGGCGAAGCAGAACAAGGTGATCATCACGTGTGCGGTGACCGGGTCGATCCACACCCCGAGCATGAGCCCGCACCTGCCGATCACCGCCGACGAGGTCGCCCAGCAGGCCATCGACGCGGCCGAGGCCGGCGCCTCCATCCTGCACCTGCACGCCCGCAATCCCGACGGCAGCCCGACCCCGGACCCCAAGGCGTTCATGGAGTTCCTGCCGCGCATCAAGCAGAACTCCGACGCGGTGGTGAACATCACCACCGGCGGCGGTCACGGCATGTCCCTGGAGGAGCGTCTGGCGGCGGCCGTGGCGGCCAGCCCGGAGATGACCTCGCTGAACATGGGCTCGATGAATTTCGGCCTGTTCCCGATCCTGGATAAGATGAAGGACTTCCAGCACGAGTGGGAGCCGAAGTTCCTGGAGAACAGCCGCGACTTCATTTTCCGGAACACCTTCAAGGATATCGAGTACGTCCTTAAGGAGCTGGGCGAAGGCCACGGCGTGAAGTTCGAGTACGAGTGCTACGATGTCGGCCACCTGTACAACCTGGCCCACTTCCTCGACCGCGGCCTGGTGAAGCCGCCGCTCTTCGTGCAGACGATCTTCGGCATCCTGGGCGGTATCGGCGCCGATCCGGAGAACCTGATGTTCATGAAGCGCACCGCCGACAAGCTGTTCGGCGACCAGTACAACTGGTCGGTCCTGGCGGCCGGGCGGCATCAGATGAACTTCACCACCATGGCGGCGATCAACGGCGGCAACGTCCGCGTCGGCCTGGAGGACAGCCTGTTCATCGGCAAGGGCAAGATGGCCAAGTCGAACGCCGAGCAGGTCGCCAAGATCCGCCGCATCATCGAGGAGTTGAGCCTCGAAGTCGCCTCCCCGACGGAAGCCCGCGAGATGCTGGCGCTCAAGGGCGGCGACATGGTGAACTTCTGACCGGCTGAGCGCGGATGCCGACCCTCAACATCACGGGCAAGACGGCCGTCTACGGCATTCTTGCCCACCCCACCGACCATGTGCGCGCGCCGCAGGTGTTCAACGCGGCCTATGAGGCGGCGGGGATCGACGCAGTGCTGGTGCCGCTCGACGTCACGCCGGAAGACCTGGCCACCGTCGTCGCCGCGCTGAAGGTCACCCGCAACTTCCACGGCCTCACCGTCACGGTGCCGCATAAGGTGGCGATGGCCGAGCTGTGCGACGAACTCGCCCCCGGCGGCGAGCGGGTCGGCTCGGTCAACGCCATCCGCTTCACCGAGGACGGCCGCATGCTGGGCGACAACTTCGACGGCAAGGGCTACGTCACCGGGATGCGGAAGGCCGGCTTCGACTTCGCCGGCAAGAAGGTCCTGCAGCTCGGCGCCGGCGGGGCGGGGATGTCGATCGCCTTCTCCGTGGCCGAGGCCGGGGCGGCGGAGATCGCCATCGCCAACCGCACGGTGTCCAAGGCCGAGGCCCTGGGCCGCCGCGTACAGGCGGCCTTCCCGGGCACGACGGTCTCCGGCGTGGCGGCGGATGCGGATCCGGCGGGCTATGACGTGGTGATCAACACCACCTCGCTCGGCCTGCACGACGGCGACGCGCTGCCGGTCGATGTGGACAGGCTGTCGCCCGGCACGGCGGTCAGCGAGATCATCATGACCCCGGTTCATACCGAGCTGCTGAAACGCGCGGAGGCCAAGGGCCATCCGATCTATTTCGGCAAGCCGATGCTCGACGAGCAGATCAGGCTGATCGGCGCCTTCATGGGCTGTCCGCTGCCCGATTGAGGGCGAGAAACCGGCCCTCGACCAGGAAGGCAAATTAATTAGCGCCCGGGAGGCATCTCACCGCTTCCCGGCTTTCCGGTTCCGAGCGGTTGCGACCTCTTGGCAGTCTCCCATCTCTTTGCGAGCCCGACCGGGCGCCAGAGGACCAGGGAGAGCCCGTGATGACCGATCAGCCCATTCATGTGATCCACGAGAACCCGGAATGGCTGCCGCCCTTCGCCCGGGCCTTCGAGGCGCGCGGCGAGGCCTTCGTCGATCTGGACCTGTCCGACGGCGCCATCGACCTCGCGGCCGAGCCGCCGGCGGGCCTGTTCTACAACCGCATGAGCGCGTCGGCCCATACCCGCGGCCACCGCTACTCGCCGGAGTACGCCTCAGCCGTCATCGCCTGGCTGGAGGCCCATGGCCGGCCGGTGATCAACGGCTCGGGTGCCATCTCCCTGGAGGTCAACAAGGCGGCCCAGCTCGCCCAGCTCAAGCGCGCCGGCGTGCCGGTGCCGCGCACCGTCGCCGTCCTGGGCGACGCCAAGGTGGCCGAGGCCGCCAAGCTGTGGGGCGAGGGGCCGGTCATCGTGAAGCCGAATCGGGGCGGCAAGGGCCTCGGCATCCAGCTCTTCGAGGATGCGCGCGAGGTGGTCGAGCGCGCCGCCGCCGGCACCCTGCAGGGCTCCATCGACGGCATCACCCTGCTGCAGGACTACATCGCCACCGCCGACGGCAGCGTCACCCGGGCCGAGTTCATCGGCGGCAAACTGTTCTACGCCGTGCGCATCGACACCGGCGGCACCTTCGAGCTGTGCCCGGCCGATGTCTGCGCGCCGGAAGAGGCGGAAGCCACCGGCGGCCCGGTCTTCACCGTCGTGGAGAACGCGGTGGAGCCCGCCTTCCAGGCGTCCATCGAGCGGTTCCTGGCCGACGGCGGCATCGACATCGCCGGGGTGGAGTTCGCCCGCGACGCCCAGGGGCGGCCCTTCGTCTACGACGTGAACACCAACACCAACTACAATCCGGACGCCGAGGCGGCGGCCAGCGTGTCGGCGCCCCAGGCCCTGGTCGACTACCTGATCCGCGAGCGCAACCGCCGCCTGGCCGCGCCGAAGGTGGCAGCCGGCCGGGGCTGAGCTAAGCCGGCCTGGTGCAAGCCGGTCTCGCGACCGGAAATCCGCATCCTTCCAGTGCGTTACAACCCGATCGCCCGGATTTCCGCTCCGGGCGATTCGCGAATCGTGCTATAGGAATCCCGCCCCGATTCCTTCCCGGAGTCGCTCGGCCGCCGGGGCAGGGACATCAACGAGTCGCGGCGAATCAACAATTTCTTGTGTTATCCACAGCAATTTACGCCAGATCTGGTGAACGCGCTTGTCGGGTGACCCCAGATCACGTAGCCTCTTGCCAGTTAGCCACTAGATGTGGGTGAAACGAGTCGAATGCGACCGTTCGCCCTGGACCGGCCGGCAAGGAGGCAGAAATGGGCGACAATTCGCAGAGCGTGTGGACCGACGACCGCCTGGAACAGCTCAAGGCGCTGTGGGGCGAGGGGCTGTCGATCACGCAGATCGGCCTGAAACTCGGAGTGTCGCGCAACGCGGTGGTCGGCAAGGTGCACCGCATGGGCCTGCCGAAGCGCCAGTCGCCGATCGTGCGCAGCGCCAATCCGAAGCTCGACGACCGCCCGATCCAGCGCCGCCGCGCCGTACCGCTGACCCTGGAGCAGTGGGACCGCAACACCTGCTCCTGGCCGATCGGCGACCCGAAGACCGACAATTTCAGCTTCTGCGGCTCCACCGTCGAGCCGGGCCGGCCGTACTGCTCGCAGCACTGCGCCGTCGCCTATACCTCGGTGCGCGAGAAGGACAAGAGCAGCGCCGCCTGATCCCCGGTCGTTCCAGGGCAGGCAGACGCATCCTTGCGGCCCTTCCTTCCGGTGACGGGAGGAGGGCCGTTCGCGTTTGAGCGGCGGCCGTCAGGGCCGCACGAAGACCAGGAAGAACACCGCGCCCGAGACCATGTGCAGCGGCTGCAGCATCAGCACCGGGTAGGGCAGACGGCCGGTCAGCCGGCGCACCGCCGGAATGCCGTAGAACACCGCCGCCGACAGGGCGGAGACGGCAATGGCCACGATGGGAAACCCCAGCAGGTAGACGATCAGGTACCCCACGGCCGAATTGCCGCCGAACCGCCCCTCCAGGAACACCGGGGCGATCTGCGCCAGCATCAGCACGAGAACGACGGCCAGGAACAGGACCAGCGAACGCCAGAAGGCGGCGTAGATCGGGTCCTGGCCGTCATTGACCCACATGGAAGACCCCTTCAGGCGGCGGTCAGGCCGCGGCGGATGCCTCGATCCCCGCATCCTCGGGCATGCCGAGCAGCAGGTTCATGTTCTGGACGGCGGCGCCGGACGCGCCCTTGCCCAGATTGTCGAGACGCGCGGTGATCACCGCCCGGCCGGTCTCCTCGTCGCTGAAGACGAAGATCTCCAGCATGTTGGTGCCGTTCAGCGCCTGCGGGTCCAGTTCCTTCAGCCCCTCGGCCTCGCCCAGCGGGGCGACGCGCACGAAGCGGGTGTCGGCATACTGGGACAGCAGGATCTCGTGGGCGGCGGCGGCGGTCGGCCCGCTCTCCACCGACCACAGGGCCAGCGGCACGCTCACCAGCATGCCCTGAGCGTACCGGGCGACCGACGGCTGGAAGATCGGCGGATGGCCGAGCCCGGTCCAGCGGGTGATCTCCGGCACGTGCTTGTGGTTCAGGGTCAGGCCGTAGTTCCAGAACGGATCCGGCTTGTACCCCGCCTCGCCCTCGGCCTCGTACCGGGCGATCAGGGCCTTTCCGCCGCCGGTGTAGCCCGAGACCGCGTTGACGGTGACCGGATAGTCGACCGGCAGCAGGCGGGCGGCGACCAGCGGCGCCAGAATGGCGATGGCGCCGGTCGAGTAGCATCCGGGATTGGAGATCCGGTCGGCGCCGATCACCGCCTCGAGCTGGCCGGCCCGGAACTCGGGAAAGCCGTAGACCCAGCCGTCGGCCGTGCGGTGGGCGGTGGAGGCGTCGATCAGCTTGACGTCCGCTCCCTCCGCCAGGGCGGCCGCCTCGCGGGCGGCGTCGTCGGGCAGGCACAGGATGGCCACGTCGGCGGCATGCAGCGCGTCGCGCCGGGCCTTGGCGTCCTTGCGCTCGGCGCCGCTCAGGGAGATCAGCTCGATGTCACGACGGGCAAGCAGGCGCTCGCGGATCTGCAGACCCGTCGTACCCGCTTCGCCGTCGATGAACACCCGTGCCGATCCCATGATCGCCTCCTTATGTTTGGGGAGGCGCACCATACAGGAAAGCCGGGGGGAAGCGGTAGGGGCGTTCGCCGCCGCGCGCTCGGGTCGTTAACGGTGTCCGCCGGCTGGTTCCGGCCGATCTCCGGATGTGGTTCAGGGCTTTGTCGCGCACCCGAACCGGGTCCCGGTCGATCCCCGGATCAGGTCCGGGGGCGGGCCGGGACCCTGACACCAACGGCTGCGACCCTGCCGGGCGCGTCGGCTACTTCAGCCCCTTCACCACGTTGAACGGCGAGAAGGCCTGGGCGCCGGCCATGATCTCGATGCGGTTGACGTTGATGTTCTTCGGCCGCGTCGCCGTCCAGAAAACCGCGTCGGCCACGTCCTCCGGGCGGATCGGGTCGACGTCGTTATAGACGGCCGCCGCCTTGTCCTTGTCGCCCTTGAAGCGAACCTCGGAGAACTCGGTCTCCGCCAGGCCCGGCTCCACGTCGGTGACGTGGATGTTCTTGCCGACCAGATCGGCGCGCAGGTTCAGCGAGAACTGTCGCACGAAGGCCTTGGTGGCGCCGTAGACGTTGCCGCCCGGATAGGGCCAGTTGCCGGCGATGGAGCCGATATTGACCACGTGGCCGTAGCCGTTCTCCACCATCTGCGGCAGGATCGCCCGGGTGCAGTACATCAGGCCCTTGATGTTGGTGTCGACCATCAGGTCCCAGTCGGCCAGGTCGACCTGATCGGCGCCCTCGAGCCCGACCGCCAGGCCGGCATTGTTGACCAGCACGTCGATCGGCGAGAACGCGGCGGGCAGGGCGTCCACCGCCGCCAGCACCGCGTCCTTGTCGCGCACGTCGAGCACGATGCTGTGGGACGGGTTCTTCAGTTCCTTCTTCAGCGCCTCCAGGCGCTCGCCGCGTCGGCCGGAGATCACGGTCTGCCAGCCCTCGGCGTCGAACCGCTTGGCGGTCGCCTTGCCGAAGCCGCTGGTCGCCCCGGTGATGAATACCGTCTTCGCCATTTTCATCCTCCTTTTCGTATTCGATATCTGTGTCTTGTGAGGGATCGTTCAACCGATATGTCAGCGTTTCTCGCGCTGTTTGGCGCGCTGCCAGTGGCGTTCCATCTCGTCCAGCCCGACGCTCTGGATCGGGGTGCCCTCGGCGGCCAGCCCGTCCTCCATGAAGCGGAATCGCCGCTCGAACTTGGCGTTGCAGCGGCGCAGCGCGGTTTCCGGATCGATGTCCAGCCGCCGGGCCAGGTTGACCACGGTGAACAGCAGGTCGCCGACCTCGTCCTCGATGCGCGCCGGATCGTCGCTGTCGGCCCCGGTGACCTCGGCCCGCAGCTCGCCCAATTCCTCGTCGATCTTGTCGAACACGCCGTCGATGTCGGGCCAGTCGAAACCGGCGCGCACGGCGCGGTTCTGCAGCTTCAGCGACCGCATCAGCGCGGGCAGGGCGCTCGACACCCCGTCCAGGACGGAGACCGTCCGGTTCTCCGCGGCGGCCTTGGCGGCGCGCTCGACGGACTTCTGCTTCTCCCAGGCGTCGGTCTGTGCCTTGGCATCCTCGACGCTGGCGCCGGCGAAGACGTGCGGGTGGCGGCGGATCATCTTGCCGGCGATGCCGCGGGCCACGTCCTCGAAATCGAAGGCGCCGTCCTGCGGCGCGAGTTCGCGGGCCATCTGGGCGTGATAGACCACCTGCAGCAGCAGATCGCCGAGCTCGTCGCGCAGGGAGGCCATGTCGCCCAGGGTGATCGCTTCGGCGACCTCGTAGGCTTCCTCGATCGTATAGGGCGCGATGGTCTCGAAATTCTGCTCCAGATCCCACGGGCAGCCGCCGTCGGGATCGCGCAGCTTCGCCATGACGGCGATCAGCCGATCGATCGCCGGCGCATCCGGCAAGGCCGCCAGGGCGTCGGAGAGTTCTTCCGAGAGATCTGGGGCGGGATCGGGAGTGGGTGCGCTGTCGGTCATGTCGGGCGCGAGACTAACCAGGGAGCGCGGCTGAGGAAAGACGGGTGTGTCTGCCTAGAGGAAACGCGCATAATGTATATTGCTCAGAGGGATAGGTTCCCCACGTTCTCCGTGGGGAACCCTCCTTGCGAACAGAGTGTGAACGCAGGAACCGCATTATGCCGCCTCGCGGTGGATTCGGTTCCTACGATCAAGTTCCGCCCGAACCATCTTATTGGCTGCCCGGACGCCAATTCCGAGGCGTTTGCCAATTTCAGCTCCCGATGAGCCGCTTTGAGCCATTCGGAAGGCCACGGCGCGGCGGATGGCGTTTAAGCGACGCTTCACCTGTCGCTCGTGCATGGTCGTGATTCCCACTAGCGCGGGGCGACTAATGCCGAAAACGGCAGCCTGCTCGTCCAGGTATGCGCCGAGTGCCGTGGGTGAGGGCCGGTGCCGACGCTTGAAGCGAAATACACCTGCCGCCGCCACCAGAAGCCTCCGGCGGTATATCGACCGCCGTTGAGCCTCTTTTACGTCGCTTTCACGCCTCTCCTCACGGCGATTATTGTCGTTGGCAGCCTCGCTAGCCGCGTTGGCGATGATCATGAACTTGGAAAGCAAGCCGACACCGTCGCGAAGGACCGCCTCGGATATCCTTAGTTCGACGGTCACACCGTCCGTGTCGCGTTTTACATCTAAGGCGAACGCTTGCCGAACGACGGTGGAATCAGTAGAATTTCGCTCTGTGAGCTTCATGTAATCTATCCTCTTTGGATGGTTGCGGAGACCGCGCCAACGGTCTCGAAGCATTCAGGTCAGACAGGCGGCTCGGACTTTTCGTCCGGGCCGTCACTCTTTGCGGCCGTTGCTGTTACATCGTTTGTTCCTCCATCTGATTGATCCTGGGCGCGGACGACTTCGTCGATTGCCTCGGCGTAGCTATCGATATCCAACGAGACGTCCCGCAGGTACATCGCGGTCTTCTTCAAAGAAGCGAGTGCGCCGCCGCTAAGATGAAACGATCCGTAGCGAAGCTCACGTTCCATCCAGTGCCGGTGAAAGCTGAAAAAACCACCCTCAGCTTCGACTACGTCATGCAGTCCCTTGCCGACCTTCGGGCTATCCGGAGTTTCAGCGTTCTTGCATAGGTAATCATCGAAGATCCGGCGCGGATCTAGTTCGAGCACATACGCGAGCCGCACCAGTGCACCTAGGGGCGGATATTGGCCCTCGGGCGAGCCCGCAAGTTCGTATTTCGCTATCGAGTTCTGGCCGACGCCAGTGAGTTCCGACAACCGAGCGCGCGAGTAGCCGCGTGCTTCACGCTCTGCGCGAAGGCGCTCCCCGGTGGTCATCATCGCTGCTGGGTCGGTTTCCATTGTGACCTTCAATTCATACGAACCGTTTGTATGAATGAGGATCATGGCAAATGGAACTTCGGTCAACCAATTTTTTAACGAAATCGGTGCCAGGGATAGCGGCCGACCACCAAATGTAGTTGGTCGACCGCCGATTGATGCCAGGATCTCGATCACAGCGCGTACATGAAGTCCCGTAGGTCGTCGGGAAGCTGGTCTGCGAACGCCATGCGCCGCACGGTCGGGCGCACGGCCTCGATCAGCACGTCGTCATTGGACCACCCGAGCCATCCATCGGATTCCAGGCCATCCGCCAGCGCGATGTCCTGCAGGGCCTTGGGTGTCACCACGTGCAGGTCCACGCCGAGAATGGCGGTATCGATGATCCTCTCCTGGAGCGCCGCGCAATCCTGCTGGCCAGCCTCAGGGGCATTCTCCAGGCGCTCCTGGATCTCCCGTGCCTTCGGGAAGGTGGTCCGGTCGATGCCGCGGGAGTTGGCGATTTCCACCAGCGCCGCAGGCTCCTGATAAGCCAGCATGGATCGGACCTTATCGCACGTCGCCATGGCCTGACGGATCGTGCCATCGAACCCCTCCGAGCGCAGGGTGTCGATCACGCGAAGCGAAGCGTAAACGTCAGAGACCGTAGGAGGGGCGGGCGGCTCGGAGCGCCATGACGGGGCGGGCTTCGGCGCCGGGTCCGGAAAGTCGTCAACCTCCTCGTCCGGCTCGTCGTCGCCCTGGAGCCACGCGGTGGACCGGCCCGTCGCCGTGGCGAGCAGCTTGACCCGCTGCACGGTGACTTCCTGTTCGCCGTTCTCGATGCGCTCGATGGTACGGGCGGAAATCCCCGTCGCGTCGGAGAGCGCCTTGCGAGACATGCCAGCCTCGGTGCGCGCCCGCTTGATGCGCTCGGCAATCAGGGCGGTGTCGTCGTTGGTGTGCATCAGAGTGTCAGTGGACATTGTGTACCTCTCTCGGTTCAGTTCGTGGTGGTGAAAGGCCAGGATTTCTGCGGCACCCCGGCCATGGTGCCTGTCCCGGTGGATCGCCCCGGGCCGACCCTGGGCATTGCCCTGGGGCAGGCCCGGTGATCACCGGAACGGGACACCGGTTGAGCCCTGGTGCCTCAAACAGGCTCCAGGGGATTGCGTGTTGGGTGAGGAGTGCGGTCACGCCGTCGAGGCCCCCGGTCTCGAACGCGACCAGCACGTCGGCCGTCAGGCGCTTGGCGACGACAGCATCGAAAACGTCGCGGTCGATCGTCACGCGATGGGTCTCTTTCGACTGGTCGGCTTTGGCGAGCGTTTCGTCTTCGGGCGCGTCTGGCAGGGCGTACCGGCGCCGCAGGTCGCGGCTCCAAGTCAGGTGGCGCGTCCCCTTGAAGGCGGTCGCATACTCGCGGAACAGGCGGGCGTCGGACGGAGAGCGGTCGCCGATGTGATCAGCAAGGATCTGGAACGGTGTTCGGCCGTTCTTGGAGCGCTTCGTGTGGGCCTTTGTGAGTTCCAGCGCCGCGCCCCACTTGGCGACGTAGTCGGCCGCTCCCTGGTCGAGATTGACCGGCTCGAAGGCGAAGGCGTCGACGCTGCACCGGCCGAGCCCCATGCGCTCGATAGCAGCCCGCCAGCGGTCGAAGATCCAGCCCGCCAGCCCGTAGGCGTCATCCTTCGTTGCCCACGGCTCGAAGAACAACAACACGTGCAGGTGAGGGTGCCAGCCGTTCTTGCCGTGGGTGACTTCCAGGGCGCGGATATCGCCCATCCAGCCGCACCGCTCGCGGGCTTCGATCCAGGCTTTGCCGGACTTCACCTTGCGCCAACCGGTCGAGACGGCAGAGCGGAGCGGGGCGCATGCCTGGAAGGCGTAATGGGGCAGGGTGAGGGTGGCCATGTACGCCACGCCGCCAGCTTCCCTGTGGGCACTTAGAACCGCATCGATCTCGGAGCGTCGGCCCTCGGTGATCTTCGCGGCGCAGACCGGGCAGACCCACACCGACCCGCAGGTTTCGACACCTCCGAAATGCGCTACGCCGTCGCTGTCATGGAGCGTAGCTCTGTGACCGATGGTCTTGCGGCCGCAATTCCGGACCCGCCAGCCGTCACCGAGGATCCGCCCGGCCATGTTCCGTGACGCATGCCGGAGGCGCTTGGGCGATGTCTTCCGGCTGTGTGCCGGGGCCGGGTGAGGGGCACAGGTAGGGGCATGGTGTAGGCCCTGTGCAACGACCGCTTGCGCAGCAGGTGAAACACTGCTTGCGTGTATATCAAGGGGGAGAGGGTTCACGTTAACCCCCGACCAACACGTCGAGCGCTTAAACGTGTAAGGAAAAAATAACTATGTCGCCCAAGCCAGTCGTATACGGGTTTATTGGCGTATCTATTTCTCTTGTAATTCTTATTTCTTCTATCGCACTTGTCGAAGTATTTGGAGATACGATAAAAACATTCCAAACATTCGCGTCTGGTGTGTTGGCTCTTTTGGGGGCCATTGTTAGTATTTTTGCAATTTTTATCGTTAAAGAAATCGACAGAGCGGATGGAGAACGAAGGGCTTCTTTCGAAAAATCTGAAAGGAGCGCGTATCTGTGCAATAAAGAGAAATCGTCCTCCATGATTCTTCTTGGTTTTACACAAAATCTGAAATATCGAATTCCTTATTTCACGGAATTTATCGACGAAAATCAAATAGTTGTTGACGATAAATACTATCCGATCTCCGTATTGGAGAGCGTTCATCCGTCTATTGTCTGGCGTTATCTTAGAGCTGTTAACAGAGTCGCTATGCTCTATGGAATATTTCAGTACCCGGTCGTCAAAGAAGCACGAAATGAGAGCTATATTGTGAAAATGCTCGAAGATACTAAAAGTGAGTTGGATTTTGCTTATGAATTGCTGCATGAAGTTGCATACAGACAAACTGATAGCAGCAATTCTTTCCCTCTGACTCAATCCGAGGTCAGAGATATTGTTGAGCGTGTTGAAGCCAGCCGTGCGATCGAACGTTCGGATGATCTCGCTAATTAGCCGGTAGCCCAGATCATTTAGGCACCAAGCAGGGGCCTTGCCCCCGCACCCCCGCGTCTCGCCGACGGGCAGGGTGCCTGGGCAGGAAGAGAGGCGCCGCTGCGCTTTGCCTCTTTCCGGTCCAGGCACCCACCCCGAGCGTGGGAGCGGCTCCACGCCGTCAAGGCCCTTCCGCCGCACGCTGCGCGTGCGGTCTCCCGAGAAGGACCCTGACGGCGCTCCTCCGCTCTCGCATGAGTGGACAGCGTCCGTGCCCTGGAATGGCGTCGGTAGGCGGCTGAGGCGGGCGCTCACGGCTCACCCCCGGCATCCCGACCTTTTCCGGACGGATTGAAGGTGGTCGCCGCCAGAAGTCGGCTGACGGCCGTTCTTGTCGTCTCGTGAGTGACCCGACTGCGCTCGCGTTCTGCTGCTGAGAGCACGCGCGAAACGGTGGAACGTGAGACGTCGCCGTAGACGCGTCGCCGATGGATCAGTTCGGCGATGTGAGTGATCGTGAGGGACGCATCGCTGCGGGCGAGGCGGGCTATTTCCCGGTTCCTGCGCTTGCGCAGCTTGCGGTTCTGAACCCGCAGTTTGACCAGGTAGAGCTGCTGTGCCGTGGCGTGATCGAAATCCACCAGCGTGGCGGCTTCGGCGATGATCTCCTCAAGCGTCCGAGGAATGGCCTGGTTGGTGACGGAGCGGCGAACGAACCGGTACAGCATCCAGCTTCGTTGGCGCCGGTCGGAGAGATAGACGCTGCCTTTCGCGGCGCTGTCCGGTACGTCGGCGTAGCCGCTGTCGTCGGCGGTCGATTTCCCAATTTCCGGAGACGCGCGGCGCAATGCATCCGCCGTCGCCTCAAGAACCAGCGCGACGGCTTCGACAAGGTCTGCCGGAACCTCGATTGAGAGAGTGACGGTCGGGGAATTATCCCGCTGGTGCTTGACCTTAGGCGCCATGGGGCACCTCGGTCGTCAGCAGTGGTAGGGAGGTGCCGTGGCTGCGGTCATTTGGAACATCCGTTCCACGTAACGCGCATAATGTATATTATGGGAAATCACAGATGCTTCATTCACAGGATCTTAGCCGATTCCGTCCCAGGCGTCCCGATGTCGGGGGCCCTTTGCCGATCCCGCCGCCGCGACGGCTGGAGCCCGGCGGCGGCCGGATACGCCGCCAAAGGCTCCCCCGATCCGATTCCCCCATCGCCATCCACCTGTGCGGAGAAGCGCTCCTCATGCCGTCCAGCTCGTAGAAACGCGGAAACAGCCGTCCAGACGAGCCGTTCTGCGCGCATGGCAGCCGCCCGGCGCCGACCGCGAACACTCTTCGAACGCGCAATATTTTTAGGGATAAGGTATGATGTTCCCGGTTCAGGTCTTGTCGCTCGACTTCGGACAGCGGTTATCGGTCGCATGGAAACGCCGAACTCATGACGTTAAACGCTGATCCACGCTCCGTGCCCAGAGACCCGTGCCGGGCTGTACCCGGCGCGGCCATATTAGGGTTTCGGAAATCCCTGCGACGTAAGGTCGGCAACGTTTTTCTTGGGGACGCCGGCGGGCGCCCCGAAGTGAGCCGTTCCGACCGTGTCTCCAGGGGCTACCGATGAATTCCGAGCCGAAACTCAACCGCCTTGCCGCCCCGACGGACAGCAAGGCGAGCACCACCGACGCGACCGATCCCGGCCAGATCATCCGGCTGAGCGAGGAAGTCGCGCGCATCAGCCGCGAGAAGATCGCCGAGATCCAGTCGATCACGGGACGCACGCGGATTCTGGCGCTCAACGCCCTGATCGAGAGCGCCCGGGTCGGCGAGCTGGGCCGCGGTTTCGCGGTCGTCGCCGGCGAGGTCAAGGGCGTGTCCACCGAGATCGCCGCCATCGCCGACGCCCTGGTGGCCGAACTGTCGGAGAAGACCACGTTGCTTGAGACCATCGGCCGCTCGGTGGTCGACCACCTCACCGGCCAGCGTCTGGTCGACCTGGCGCTGAACGCCGTCGAGCTGATCGACCGGAACCTGTATGAGCGAACCTGCGACGTGCGCTGGTGGGCGACGGACAGTGCGGTGGTCGACTGCCTGCAGGCCCCCGACGACGGCGCGATGCGCCATGCCTCGCAGCGCCTCGGCGTGATTCTGGACGCGTATACCGTCTATCTCGACCTCTGGATCGCCGACGCCCAGGGCCGCGTCGTCGCCAACGGCCGGCCGGACAGCTACAAGGCGGTCGGCGCCGACGTATCGCGCGAGCCCTGGTTCCGCGAGGCGATGCAGACGGCCACCGGCGACGACTACGTGGTGGCCGATATCGCCGCCAACCCGCATCTCGGCCACAAGCCGGTCGCGACCTATGCCGCGGCGATCCGCCAGGACGCCAAGCACAACGGCCGCCCGCTGGGCGTGCTGGGCATCCATTTCGACTGGGGCCCCCAGGCCGAGGCGATCGTCCAGGGCGTGCGCCTGTCCAAGGCGGAACAGGCCAGCACCCGGGTGATGCTGGTCGACGCCAAGAACCGCATCATCGCCGATGCGGGGCATGGCAGCGGCCAGAGCGACACGTTCGACCTGCGCACCGGCGGCGAGGATTCCGGCACCTACCACACCTCCGACGGCGCCACCGTCGGCTTCCACCGCACCCCGGGCTACGAGACCTATGCCGGGCTCGGCTGGTACGGGGTGCTGGTGCGGTCGTAAGGGGGGCACAGCCCGCCCTCGCCTCCACCCGTCATCCCGGTGAAACCCGGAATCGACACGGGAGTCGACCGTTACCCATAGTCACGCAGCCGGGTCCCGGCCCGTCCCCGGCTCAAGTCCGGGGCCGCCCGGGATGACGGCGGTAAAAGCGGCGCAGTGCTTGTCCCGCACTCTGCTCCCTTCCCATCATCCAATGCCGTTACCCTGAGCGTGCAATCCACCCTTCCCCGTCTTCCCGGCCTTGCGCCGGGACCCAGCCTTCCACGGGCTGGAGCGCCGAGGAGAGCGCTCATACGGTCCGGCAAGCGGTGCCCTCGATCCCGGCGCAAGGCCGGGACGACGGAATAGAAATGGGGGGAAGCGACGGAGGCTGCGCTCACCCCGGCGCGGTCACTCCGCTGCCAGGGCGCCGAGCATCCCCTGCTCCTCCGGCGTCAGCGCATCGCTGACGATATGGCCGAAGGCGGCGGCCGCCGCCGCGGTCCGGGCCGGGGCGTCGTCCTGGGCGTCGGGGCCGCTCAGCCGGAACGAGGCCGGTGACAGCGGACCGACCGCAAGCGCCCGCTCAAGCCGCGGCCAGTCGCCAAACGCCGGCTCGGCGCCCAGCAGCCGGGCGAACATCACCGCCAGCGCGTTCATCGGAACGGCCGGCGGACGCTTGAACTCCGGCGGCGTCGCGGCGATCGCCTGGGCCATCTGCTCGCCGGCCGGCAGGAGTTCCGGACGCGCCAGGGTCTCCGCCACCCAGCGGGCCTGCAGCTCCAGGACCGGCAGGTACGGGCCCAGCAGCTCGTAGAGCCCGACGAAGGCCAGCCCCGACAGGTCGGGGTGGAAGGTCTGCGCGAACAGGTCCATGCCGACGGGGTCGAGCTGCAGGGTTTCGGCGATCTCCGGTGCCAGGAACGGCAGGGACAGCGTGTAGCCGGTGCCGAACAGGAGGCCGTCGACCCGCTCCGCGCTGCCGTCGGCGAAGCGCACCGTGTCGCCCTCGATCCGCTCGATCCAGGGCCTGGTGGCGATCCGGCCTTCGGAGACGGCGGGCAGGAAGCCCTGGGACTGGGTGATGCCGGCGGCGAAGACGTTGTCGTGCGGCACCTGGGCGCCCCAGTCGGCCGGGTTGCCGGCGACCTTCAGCACCTGGGCCTTCAGCCCCTCGGCGACCGCCTCGGGCGGGAACTTCTCCGCCATCAGGGCGGCGACGCGGGTGAACATCACGTGGTCGGTCGGCACGCCGACGATCTGCTTCGGCAGCACGTAGCGCTGGCGGCGATAGGCGACGGTGACCCGGTCCGCGTGGTGCGCCAGTTCGGCGGCGATCTCCAGGGCGCTGATCGAGCAGCCGGCGACCAGCACCGAGGCATCCTGCCAGTCGGCGGGACCGTCATAGGCACTGGTATGGCGCGTGCCGAGCCGGCCGCTGAAGCCGTCCAGCCCGAGGATCTGCGGCACCTCGGCCTTGATCTGGCGGCCGGTGGCGACGATCACCCGCTCGAACCGGGCGCTCTGGCTCCCCTGCTCCGTGCGCCAGTCCAGGCGCCAGCCGCCCTCCTCCCGCGCCAGTCCCTCGACCCGGCAGCCGAAGCGGATGGCGCCGGCGAGGTCGAACCGGTCGGCATAGGCCTGCAGATAGGCGTGCATCTGCTCGCGGGTCGGATAGACCGGCGTGCCCTCGGGATGGTCCATATCCGAGAAGGCGGTCATCACCCGGCTGGTGTTGGTGCGCATGCCGGGCCAGGTGGCGGTATGGGCCCCCGCGGGGTTCCACTGGCCGCCCAGGCCGTCCGCCGCCTCGAAGACGACGGCCTTCAGGCCCTTGGCGTTCAGCCAGCGCACCATGGCCAGCCCGGAAGGTCCGGCGCCGATGATCGCGATGGCAGGCAGCTCGTGCGTGGCAGTCATGGCGCGTCCCCCGGTTATGTCAGGGCAATGCCATACCATTATTCCGGGATTTCGGTCTCGCGCTATTGATCCATGCGCTGGCTATTCGGCCATGCGCTAATCCGCCATGCGCTATTCCGAGGAGGGCGACGGGCTCTTGTAGTCGATCTGGGCGGCGGCGCAGCGGCCCTCCTTGTCGACCATGGCCCGCAGTACGGTGCGCTGGTCGCTGTCGGCGAAGACCTTGGAGAAGCGGATAGTCTGGTCGGCGGTGCGCAGGAACACCCGGTGCTGGCGGCAGACCGCCATCAAATCCTTCAGGAAGGCGCGGGCCTCGTCGCGGGTCATCACGTTCTTCTGATGGTCCTTGGCGAGGTCGCCCAGCAGCTTGGGATCGATCATGGCGGGACGCCGCTCCGTTTTCGCGATACGATTCGTCTGTAACCAGTGTGGGTCTTCCATGACCAGGGTAGCACTCGAACGCGCGCTGAAGAAACCGGGCCGCATTCTGACCTGGCACGCCGGTGCGGGGTGCCGCAGCCACAAGACCTCCGCCCGCGAGGACTACTACACGGTCATCCCCCCTCACCTGGCCGCCTTCGTCCACGGCTTCGGCTCGCACACCACCGAGGCCGACGTGCTGGAGCTGTTCCTGGAGGAGATGCTGATCGACCTCGCCGTGCTCGAGGCCGAGATGGAGGAGATGGCGCGCGACGACCCGCTGATCCCGCAGATCCCCGAGGGCGGCGGCCCGGTGCTGTTCGAGGTGCGGGGCTATTTCCAGGGCTGCATGGAGTTCTACGTCACCCAGCGTGTCCTGGCCCGCACCGACCCGTTCCGCGCCGAGAAGGAGCCGCGCTGGCTGATCCTGGCGAGCCCGCATGTGCGGCTGCCGACCCGCTGTGCCGCGGCGTTCGACGCGCTGCTGGACCGCTGCGAGGCGGTGTCGGCCCGGCACGATCTGGTGCTGGACATGGAACGGGTGCGCGACGGGTTCAGGACGATGCTGAGGCGGCGCGGCGGCCATCGCCCGGCGCGGCTGACGGTGCTGGAGGAGGATGCGGTGCCGGAGAGCGTGTGGCGTTAGGCCGGCGAAGGTGCGCCTCGCGGCAGGGAACGCGCCCTCACCGCTCGCGTTGGGCGCGCGCCCTAAATCCTTCCCGTCATCCTGACGCACGTCAGGATCACGACTCCCACGTCAGCACCGGGTCCCGGCCGATCTCCGGGTCAAGCCCGGAACTCGCCGGGATGACGGGGAAGTTATTGATTATGTTAACAATCCGTCATCCCGGACGCCCCCGGACCTGATCCCGGGGCGGGCCGGGACCCAGGTCCGGCGCTGGATTCCTGGTCCTGACTTTCGTCAGGACGACGGTTGGGGTGAGCGGCCGCCTAAACCTGCACCACCAGCCCGTCATACCCCGGCTCGACCCCCGGCGGGCACTTGGCCAGGGTTCTCGCGTAGTCGAGCCGGCCGTTCATGTGCGTGAGATATGCCTGTTTCGGCGCCACTCGGGCGATCCAGCCGGTGGCCTGGGCGAGCGAGGCGTGGGCGCCGCTCTCCTCCTCGCGCAGGCAGTCGACGATCCACAGTTCCAGCCCGAACGACGACAGCCGGTCGAGCTGCGCCTCGCTCAGGGTCGCCACGTCGGTCGAATAGGCCACCTTGCCGTCGAAGACGAAGCCCAGGCTCTCGCCCGACACGCCATGGTCCTGGCGCATCACCTCCACGCGCATCCCGGCGATCTCGTACACCCCCTCGTCGATGTCGTGGCGCTGCAGCGGCGGCACGAAATGCGGCGGCGAGGACGGGGCGGCCTCGACCATGTAGCCGAACCGGGCCATCAGGTCCGCCCAGGTCACCGCGTCGGCATAGGTCGGGATCCGCTGCCGGGTGGTCCAGAACAGCGGGCGCAGGTCGTCCATGCCGTGGGTGTGGTCGGCATGCATATGGGTGAAGAGCAGCGCGTCGATGCTGTCCACCCGCGCGTCCAGCAACTGCTCGCGCAGGTCGGGCGAGGCGTCGACCAGCACCCGGCGACCGTCCTTCTCCACCAGGATCGAGCAACGGCGGCGGCGGTTGCGCGGCTCGGCCGGGTCGCAGTGGCCCCAGCCGCCGCTCAGGCTCGGCACGCCGACCGAGGCCCCGCACCCGAGCATGGTGATCTTCATGCCGCAACTCTCACGCAGCTGCCTCGAACCCTTCGGGTGCCGGAACCCGGTTGAACAGGCGCAGGAAGTTCTGCGTGGTGAGCCGCGCGCTCTCCGCCTCGTCCAGCCCTCGGGTCTCGGCCACCACCCGGTGGGTATGGACCACATAGGCCGGCTCGTTGCGCTTGCCGCGATGGGGCGGCGGGGCGAGGAACGGCGCGTCGGTCTCCACCAGCAGCCGGTCGGCCGGCAGGTCGGCGACGATGTCGCGGATGTCCTGGCTCTTCTTGAAAGTCACGATGCCCGACAGCGAGACGTAGAAGCCGATATCCACCGCCCGCATCGCCAGCGCGCGGCCGCCGGAGAAGCAGTGCAGGACGCCGGTGAACGGCCCCTTGGCGTATTCCTCCTCCAGGATCGCCGCGGTGTCCTCGTCGGCGTCGCGGGTATGGACGATCAGCGGCAGGCCGGTCTCGCGCGCGGCGGCGATATGGGCGCGGAAGCCCTCTTCCTGGGCGTCGCGCGGGCTGTTGTCGTAGAAATAGTCGAGCCCGCATTCGCCGATCGCCACGACCTTGTCGAAGCTGTTCGCCAGGGCGACGATCTCCTCGGTCGGGATGCCCCGCTCCTCCCCCGCCTGGTGCGGGTGGGTGCCGACGGAGCAGTAGACCTGCGGGAAGCGCTCGGCGATCGCGCGGATCTTGGCGAAGCGCCGAATACGGGTGCAGATCGTCACCATGCGGGCGACGCCGGCGCGCTGCGCCCGGGCGACGACCTCGTCCAGTTCGGGGGCGAAGTCGTCGAAATCCAGGTGGCAATGACTATCCACAAGAATGGGGCTGTCGACGAGGATGGGCGGGTTCGTGGTCTCGGTCTGGGTCAAGCGGTCGTCTCCTCCGGCGCCACCCAACGCGGGAAGACGCCTTCCGGTTTCGGCAGCGGCGTGCCCGGCACCAGCCGGTGCTCGGCACTCAGCCGGTCGAAGCCGCGCGCATCCTCGGGGATCGCCAACTGGTCCAGCATCCTGGCGCAGGAGGTCGGCATCACCGGCTGCAGCAGCAGGGCGGCATGGCGGATCGTCTCCGCCAGGGTGTAGAGCACGGTGGCCATGCGCGCCGGATCGGTCTTGCGCAGCGCCCAGGGCGCCTGCTCGTCCACATAACGGTTGGCGGCCCCGACCACGTCGAAGATCGCCTCCAGCCCCTTGTTGAAGGCCTGCACGTCGAAGTGTCTGCGCACGGTGTCCAGCAGCGCATCGGCGGACGCCAGCAAGGCCTCGTCCTCCGGCGCGAAGGTGCCCGGGGTCGGCACGGCGGCGCCGCAGTTCTTCGCCACCATGGACAGCACCCGCTGGGACAGGTTGCCGATGTCGTTGGCCAGCTCCGACGTCATCCGGTTGGTCATGGAGCGGTGATTGAAGTCGCCGTCATTGCCGAACGGCACGTCGCGCATCAGGAAATAGCGCACCTGATCCAGGCCGTAGGTCTCCACCAGCGCGATCGGGTCGATCACGTTGCCGACCGACTTGGAAATCTTCTGGCCCTCGTTGGTCCACCAGCCGTGGGCGAAGACCCGCTTCGGCGGCTCCAGCCCGGCGCCCATCAGGAAGGCCGGCCAGTACACGGCGTGGAAGCGCAGGATGTCCTTGCCGACCATGTGCACGTCGGCCGGCCAGTACCTGGCGTATTTATCCGAGGTGTCCGGGAAGCCGGCGGCGGTGATGTAGTTGGTCAGCGCGTCGAGCCACACATACATGATGTGGTCCTCGTCGCCAGGCACCGGGATGCCCCATTTGAAGCTTGTGCGACTGACCGACAGGTCCTTCAGCCCGCTCTTCACGAAGGACACCACCTCGTTGCGGCGCGCTTCGGGCAGGATGAAGTCCGGATGCGCCTCGTAGAAGGCCAGCAGCTTGTCCTGCCATTTCGACAGGTCGAAGAAGTAGGACGGCTCCTCCACCCATTCCACCGGCGCGCCGGTCGGGGCGATCTTCTGGCCGTCGACCGTCTTCACCTCGGTCTCGGTATAGAACGCCTCGTCGCGCACCGAATACCAGCCGGCATAGGCGCCGAGATAGATGTGGCCGTTGTCCTTCAGCCGACGCCAGATCTCCTGGGTCGCCTTTACGTGACGCGGCTCGGTGGTGCGGATGAAGTCGTCGTTGCTGAAGCCCATGAACGCCGCCAGATCGCGGAAATTCTGGCTGACCTGGTCGGTGAAGCTCTGCGGGTCGACGCCGGCGGCCTCGGCCGCCTTCTCCACCTTCTGGCCGTGCTCGTCGGTGCCGGTCAGGAACATCACGTCGAAGCCGTCGAGCCGCTTGAACCGGGCCATCACGTCGCAGGCGAGCGTCGTATAGGCGTGACCGATATGCGGCTTGTCGTTCACATAGTAGATCGGCGTCGTGATGTAGTAGGTCGGGCGCATGGCCAAGTCTCCGCTGGGGCCCCGGAAGGAGGCGGCCCTTGCCTACCCCGCCAACCCGGGGCGATCAAGGGGCGGTACACGCTAGTTTGGCTCAGGCGCGGCGGCGTTCCAGCCCCTCGCCGAAGGCCAGGGTATGGATGGCGTCGATCAGCACCTGCTTGCGGTCCAGATTCAGCGCGCTCTCCAGCCGGATCAGCCGCTGCACCGCCTCGCGGCGGCGGAACGCGGCCTCCACGCCGATGCGGGCGACATAGACGCGCCCGGCCTCCAGGTCGCCGGGGATGATCTCGTGCAGGCCCGGGGCGTGGTTGGCCGCCCGGATGGCGCGATCGATCCAGCGCAGCAGCAGGTCGGTCCCGGTGCGGAACGGGTCCCGCTCCCCCTCCTTCGGCTTGCGTCCGCCCCAGTTGCCCGCCAGGGCGTGCAGGTTCTCGCCGCTGACCTCCGGCAGGTCGGCCAGGACCTTGGCGACGTTGCGATAGAGCTCCGCCCCGCCGGCCTCCACAAATTCCAGCGCCCGGCCCGGGCTGCCCTCGGCCAGCCGCAGGATCAGGTCCAGGTCGGGGCGCGGCAGATGCGGATGGGCGCGGTTGACGAGCGTGGAGACGACCTCGTCGGAGAGCGGCGCCATCATCAGCCGTCGGCAACGCGACCGGGTCGTCGGCAGCATGGCGTTCAGTGCGTTGGAAACGATGATTATCAATGTCTTGGACGGCGGTTCTTCAAGTATCTTGAGAAGCGCATTCTCGGCGTTCGAGTTCATCTTCTCGGCTTCGTCGACGATCGCCACCCGCCAGCCGCCGGAGCTGGTCTTGAAATGCAGGGAGCTTTCGAAGGCGCGCACGTCGTCGACCCGGATCACCGCGCTCATCACGCCCCGGTCGTTCGGCTTGCGCCGCAGGATCTTCAGGTCCGGATGGGATTCCGCCGAGACCTGGCGGGCGGCCTGGCTTTCGGGATCGACCGACAGGCTGGTCGGCGGCAGCGGCTCGCCGAACAGGCCGCCGGCCCCCGCCCCGCCGTCCGACAGCACGAACTTGGCCAGCCGGAAGGCGAGCGTCGCCTTGCCGATGCCCGGCGGGCCGGCGAACAGCCAGGCATGGGGCATCCGGCCGGAGTTCCAGGCCTCCAGCAGCCGGTGCTCGGCGTCGGCATGGCCGAGCAGTTCCGTGGCCGCCGACGGGGACGGCAGGCCTGCGGCTTCGGCGTCGTCGTTGTCTGCGTCGCTCATGGTCACACTCTAGCCGAGGCGGAGGCGGGCCGACACGGCCGACAGGATGTCCCGGGTGACGGCATCGACCGGCTGGGCCGCGTCGATCAGGACGCAGCGCTCCGGCTCGCGGGCCGCCAGATCCCGGAACCCCTCGCAGACCCGGATGTGGAAGGCGCTGCCCTTGCGCTCGAACCGCGTCTCCGCCCCTTCCCCTGCCCCACCCGCGGCGCGCGCGCCCGCCCGGTCGAGGCCGGTCTGCGGATCGATGTCGAGGATCAGGGTTAGGTCGGGCCGGGTGTCCTCCACCGCCGCGTCGATCAGGTTGCGCAGCGTGGCCATCGGCACGCCGCCGGCGATGCCCTGATAGACCAGGGTGCTGTCGTAGAACCGGTCGCAGACCACCCAGTCGCCGCGCGCCAGGGCCGGCCGGATGGTGCGCACCACGTGGTCGCGCCGGGCGGCGTTCATCAGCAGCGCCTCGGTGATGGCGTCCCACTTGCCGGGCTCGCCGGTGACCAGCATCCGGCGGATCTCCTCCGCCCCGGGGGCACCGCCGGGTTCGCGGGTCCGCACCGCAGTGATGCCGCGCGTGCCGAGCCAGGCGCAGAGCGCGGCGATCTGGGTCGACTTGCCCGCCCCCTCGCCGCCTTCCAGGGTGATGAACCGTCCCGGCCGGGGCTGCCCGTCGACAGGCGTTGGGTCGACAGGCTTCGGGTCGGGAGGCGTGGCGTCAGTCACCCGTGCTCGGGCCCCAGATCAGGTGGCCGACCGCCGAGGTGATGCGGCCGAGCGGGCCGAGCTTGCCGACATCCTCGCCCGCCAGCAGCGGCACGACGCGATCCTCCATGTCCGGGGCGGCGATCCGCATCCGGGCCAGGACCTGGCCCTTCACGATCGGCGCCGGGATCGGACCCTCGTATTCCACGGTGACCCGCATTTCCTTGCGGGCGGCGCGCGGCAGGGTGAGGAACAACTCGTCCTCGGTGACCAGCGGCACCGTGGGCTGGTCGCCCAGCCACACCGCCGCCTGATCGATCGCCTCGCCGCGTTCGAGCAGCTTGTAGTTATCGAATTCGCGGAAGCCCCATTCGATCAGGCGTTCGCTCTCGCTGGCGCGCTGGCTGACGCTGTCCAGGCCGTTCACCACCATCACCAGCCGCCGGTCGCCGCGCTTGGCGCTGGCGGTCAGGCCGTAGCCGGCATTCTCGGTGTGGCCGGTCTTCAGGCCGTCGGCGCCCATGCCCTTGTAGAGCAGCGGATTGCGGTTGCCCTGCTTGATCTCGTTATAGGTGAAGGTCTCCTCGGCATAGATCTTGTAGTGCTCGGGAAACCGCCGGATGGTCTCCGCCGCCAGGATGGCGAGCCCGCGGGCGGTCATGCGGTGCTCCGGATCGGGCCAGCCGGTGGCATTGCGGAAGGTGGCGTTCTCGATACCGATCGCCGCCGCCTCCTCGGTCATCAGCTCGGCGAAGGCCTCCTCGGTCCCGGCGATCGCCTCGGCCAGCGCGATGGCGGCGTCGTTGCCCGACTGTACGATGATGCCGTGCAGGATGTCGTGCACGCTGACCCGCGAGCCGATCTCCACGAACATCTTGGAGCCGCCCTTGCGCCAGGCCTTCTCGGAGATCGGGATCTCGTCGTCCATCTTCAGCCGGCCGTCGGCGAGCCGCTCGAAGGCCAGGAAGACGGTCATGATCTTGGTCATCGACGCCGGCGGCATCGGGTCGTCGGCGTTCTTCTGGTACAGCACCTGGCCGGTATCGTAGTCGAGCAGGATCGCCTCGCGGGCGTTGGTCTCGATCCGGGCGGCCTCGGCGGCCGGCGGGACCGCAAGCACCAGGAACAGGGCGAGTGTGGCGAGACGGGTGAGGATGCTGACTCTCATCTTCGGCGGTCCGCTCCGGTCGGGGTGGCTCTGGAAGGTACGATGGAACGACAGTCTGGCCGCCGAATGGGACGGAAGTGCGGCGGTTCCGGTACGGGACATGGGTCCGGTATGGCGGAGGGTCGCGGCCATGCGGTCAGTCGAGGACGATGCGCGATCCCGGATACCCGGCGACGATCACCCGCTCGAGCAGCCGGTCGGCATTGTCCACGTCGTTTATCGGGCCGATGCGCACCCGGTAGTAGGTCTTGCCCGAGACCTGGGCGGGCTGCACATGGGCGCTCTGGAAGTACGCGCCGAGCCGCCCGGTCAGGCGGTGGGCGTTGTCGGCATCCTCAAAGGACCCGGCCTGTATGTAGATCTGAGTCGGCTCCGGCTGGGTGCGGCTGACCAGCGGACGCACCGGCGAGGCGGTGCCGGCGCCCGTGGTGGCTCTGGCCGGAACCCGCGACGCGGGGACCGTCGCCGCCGCCGCCGGAGGTGCGATCGAGGTTGCCGCCGGCGCGGCCCGGGCGCTGCGCGCGCCGCTGGGGGCGTTCAGGACGGCGACCTGCACCGAGCCGGACGGTGCAGCGCTGGGCGCGGGTGCCGACGGCAGGGTCGGATCCGGGTTCGGTACGTACTGCTCGCCCCGGGCCTCCGCCCGCTCCTGCAGGCTCTCCGGTTCCATGAGCTCGACCCGGACCTTGGCGGTGCCCTTGCGCACGAAGCCGAGCAGCTGGGCGCTGCGGCGCGACATGTCGATGATGCGGCCATGGGCGAAGGGGCCGCGGTCGTTCACCCGCACGACGATGGAGCGGCCGTTGTCCAGGTTGGTGACCCGCACGATGCTGGGCATCGGCAGGGTGCGGTGGGCGGCGGTCAGGGCGTTCTCGTCGAACACCTCGCCATTGGCGGTCTGCTTGCCGTGGAAGCCGGGACCGTACCAGGACGCGATACCGGTCTCGGCGTAGTCCCATTCCTCCTTGGGGTAGTACCAGACCCCCTGGATCTCGTAGGCGTTGCCGACCTTGTAGTAGCCCTTGGACCCGGTGTCGTTTTGGCTCTTGGCGGTCTTGGCCGTGTGCACCAGCAGCTCGGTCTCGGCACAGCCCGACAGCGCCAGGGCCATGCCGAGCAGAACGGCCGAGAACCAGCGACCGACGGAAGAGAAATGGTCCGATATCAGCATATTTTGGTGGTCCCGATGATTTCCACCGCTAGATCGTGAAACTACCGTGCCGCCAGGGCATCGGCAAGCGTACCGACCGCGATCGCGAAATAGGTTGAGCGGTTCCACTTCAGGATCGTCTCGAAATTCTCGTAGGCCATGAAGTAGCGCGAAGAGCCGTTGCGTTGGGTGACCTCGACGATCCGGCCCTCCACGGCCCGGCCGGGCAGCGCGCCACCGCCGACCTTGCGCACGCCGAGCGCCTCCCATTCCGGCAGGGTCTTGCGGGTCTCCTTCTCGATCACCGACTTGTCGAAGCCGGCGGGAATCGAGACCTCCCGGCCCCAGGTGATGTCGTCGCGCCAGCCGGACTTCGACAGGTAGGTGGCGATCGAGCCGAACACGTCGGGCAGGCTGCCCCAGATGTCCTTGTCGCCGTCCTTGTCCTGGTCGACGGCAAAGTTATGGAAGCTGGAGGGCATGAACTGGCTCTGGCCCATGGCCCCGGCCCAGGAGCCCTGCATGTCCTTCGGCGCGATGTGTCCCTGCTCCAGGATCTCCAGGGCGAACATCAGCTCCTTGCGGAAGAACTCGCTGCGCCGGCCGTCATAGGCCAGGGTCGCCAGCGCGGTGACCACGTCGAAGCCGCCGGTGATGCGGCCGAAATCGGTCTCGATGCCCCACAGGGCGACGATGAAGCGCTTCTGCACGCCGTACTGCCGGGAGATCGGGTCCAGCAGATCGGCATGGCGCTCCATCAGCCTGCGGCCATACTCGATCCGGCCCTGGGTCACCACCCGCGCCAGGTATTCGTCGGCCTTCAGCTTGAATTCCGGCTGGCTGCGGTCGAGTTCGATGATCCGCGGGATCGGCTTGATGCCGGTGAGCGACGCGTCGAGGATGCGGTCGGACACGCCGCGATCCCGCGCCTCCTGGCGCACCTCGTCGAGCCAGGCGTCGAACGGCTGTTGGTTGGCGCTCGCCGGCGACCACGAGCCGGCCACGACCGACCCGCCCAATACAAGAACGGCCAGCACCAGAGCGGCCAGCATCGGCCTCACCCCGAGACCGGCACGACGCGCTGCCGAGGGCGCAGTTCCAAAACTCATCCTCACCGCCAACTCCCTGGCTGATGTCCGAACCCGCGTCCCCACTAGGCGTGTGCCACGCCTGCGCGGCGGCTTCAAGTCCGACACGATGTGACAAAGGGGTAAACGGTGCGTCCGTCGGGCCGCCTGCGAAGTCGTCCGCCGGGGTGCCGGGCCAGTGGCAGGCCGGGGACACGGCGAGAGCCTTGCGGCGGGCGATCAGCCCAGGTATCGATGCCCCTGCGATGCCGCCGAGGCACGGACGGGTGGCCGAGTGGTTGAAGGCAGCGGTCTTGAAAACCGCCAGGGGTGCAAGCCTCTCGTGGGTTCGAATCCCACCCCGTCCGCCAGAATCGTTTGAAAAATCGAATAATTTTTTTTGGACAAGCGCTCATTCCCATAACGGCTCGTGGGGCTGGCGCTTGGCTCTGTATCGAGCACGTTAGCTCAGATCGCAGTAGACGACCCGTAGCCGTCATTCGACGGTATCAGATCCGTTCAATCAAAGCAGAGGTCATCCGGGGTCGATGCGCCGTTCAGGCCAGAGCTGTCATTGATCTCGTCCGCACCGCCCGGCTCATCTAGGTCCCTACCAGACCCGTGACGGGAAACGGTCGTTGCTGGCCTTGTCCGCCCCGGGATGGTGATCGTCGCGCAGGATCTCGCGGATCAGGCTGCCGATCTGCCCGTTGCCCGTGCTCACCACGCCCATCTCGGCGCTACCGGTCAGCAGCGCACCGATCGGAGCGGCAAGCCTGCGGGCGCGCCCGGCCGCCACGCCGACGGTCATCAGCCGCTCGGCGATCGCCGCCGGAGAGGCCGCCAGATAGGTCGTCCCGGCCGCGAAGCCGACCGCCGACGGATCGTCGTCGCCCGGGGCAGCATCCCCGCCCGTGGGCCGCGTCAGGTGGGTCATCTTCAGACAGACGACCCGGCCGGCCGACGGTCCCATGTCGATGTCCTGCAGGGCGCTGCCGCTCATCACGCCGCACAGCACGACGCCAGGGGCCGGCGGAACGGACAGGATCACCGGCATCGCGTTGTCCCCCTCCGCGTCGACCAGAAGGTTCAGCACACTCGGTCCGATCCGGTGGATCTGCCCGGACATCCGCATGTCGCCGGCCGGCAGACGCTCCAGATACGTGGCCATCCACCGCCCGTCCTGGCGCCGGCGGACAATGAGCTCGCCGCAGAGCAGCGAGGTCGGCCGAAGCGAGGACCAGGACCGGGACAGCACCAGATAGGCGCCGGCCAGATACGGCGGAACGGCATTCGCGGAGGGCAGATCCGACAGCCCTGCCATCTCGTCGGCAGTGCCTGACTCTTCCGGTTCCGCGCCGCTACCACCCCCACCGCCTGCCGGACCGCCGGCCTTGTGCGTCGGGCCGTCGGCCTCCCCGTCGTCCGCCGGAAGCTGCCCGCGATACCGCGCCGCCATCAGCGCCCGGAACGTCGCGTAGTCGCAGGCCCGCAGATAGGAACCGCCGACCGGCTGGCCCCGATCCGTCAGGTCGACCAGGGCGGCCAGGTCGTCATAGACCGAGTGATTGCGGGGCGAGGACTGCGCCTTGACCCATTTATAGGCCAGCTCCGGAACATACTGGGTATGGGGATTGATCGCCTTCAGGCGGGCGTAAAGCTGCTTGTGGGTAACGGCACCGATCACCCGCATGATGAGCTGCAGCTTCCGGTCGAAAGAGGGCGCGACGACACGAGTCATGACAGATCGAATGCCAGGATTCGGAAAATTTCGGAAATAATTGTCATTCGTCGACGCGCTTTCCACATTAAAGGCATTTTTCGGAAATGCCCGGAAACCTTGCTTCCCCGCCATAAATTTAACGCGAACTCGCTGCGCACCAACAGCGTTTTTCAAAGAAATTGGAAATTCCAAACTTCCCGGATAGCGATAGCGTCGCTTCCGGGCAGAATCGGTTCGGGTGGAGGAGACCGAACAGCAGGCCGCAGTCTTGCCGGCCAGCGGAGGCTCGCGCCCATGCTCGCCCCAGGCGCCGAAACCGCCCCGAGAAGCGTCGAGAACATCCAGGGAGCCGGGGTGCGGTCCAGCAAAGCGAACCCTGAGGCCGCCGCGCTGGTCGTCGTCGACGGCCGGGTGCCGCAGGCGGACGCGATCCTTGCGGCGCTGAGGGTACCGGCCCGGGTGGTGCGGATCGACCCGGCGCGCGACGGGCTGGCGCAGCTCGCGGCCGCGGTGCGGCAGGCACCCGGGCGGCGGCTCGTCGTGATCTGCCACGGCCGACCGGGGGGGCTGATCCTCGGGGATCGGCCGGTGACCGCCGCCGCCCTGGCCGCCCGGCGGGAAGAGATGGCGGTTCTGGGTGCCGACCTCGCCGGCGCGCCGGTCGAGCTCTACGCCTGTTCGGTCGCCAAAGGCGCGGTCGGCTGGGCCTTCGTCGCGGCGCTAGAGGATTCGACCGGCTGTCCGGTGGCGGCCGCGGGCCGGCCGGTCGGCGGCACGGCGCTCGGCGGGTCCTGGACCCTTGATCGCGGCCGCCCGGCCCGTCAGCCGGCGCTAGACGCCGCCGCGCTGGCCGCCCTTCCGGTGCTGCTGATCAACTGGAACAACCTCGGCACCGGCGACTGGAACGTTGGCGCCAACTGGGTCGGCGGCGTCGTCCCCTCCGGCATTCCGAACTCCGGCGTGATCGACAACGGCGGGACCGCGCAGATCACCAGCGCCGCGCCAACCTGCAACGACATCACCGTCGGGAGCTCCAACGGCGGCTCGGGCACGCTGCAGATCCTCAGCGGCGGCAGCCTGACCACGAACAACAGCAGCGCCGTCATCGGCAACGCGGCCGGCAGCACGGGAACCATGCTGGTCGACGGCACCGGCACCTTCAGCAGCGGCAGCTATGCAATCGGCGTCGGCAGCGGGGGCACGGGGACGCTCACGGTCTCGGCAGGCGGAACGATCACCACGACCAATTCACTCGGGGTGAGGTTGGGGGCCCTCGGCGGGTCGAGCGGCACGCTCAACATCGGCAGCGGCGGTGCCGCCGGCATCGTTAGCGCGCCCGTGATCAACGGCGTGTCCGGCACAGCCACCGTCAACTTCAACCACACCACGGCGGGCCACGTCCTCAGCAGCGACGGAAGCGGCACCGGCACGGCGGTACCCATCACCGGCTCGACGGCGGTCAACCAGACCGGCACCGGCACCACCATCCTGATCGCCACCAACACCTATACCGGTGGCACGACGGTCACCGCCGGCACCCTGCAGGTCGGCAACGGCGGTACCGCCGGTTCGATCACCGGCAACGTCACCAACAACGCCACCCTGGCCTTCAATCGCTCAGACGCGCTGGGTTTCTCCGGCGACGTCTCCGGCAGCGGCGCCCTGACCAAGTCCGGAGCCGGCACCCTGACCCTGTCCGGCGCGAACACCTACAGCGGCGGCACCACGGTGTCGGCCGGGACCCTGCAACTCTCGGGCGGCAGTGCGCTGGCCGATGGCGGTGCCGTGTCGGTCTCCGCCGGCGCGACCCTCGACCTGAACGGCACCACGGAGACGGTCGGCACGCTGTCCGGGGCGGGGACGGTTTCGATCGGGGCGGGGGCGCTGACGGTCGCCCAGGGATCCGACGCCACCTTCTCCGGCGTGATCTCGGGCAGCGGCGGCCTGACCAAGACCGGCAGCGGCGTGCTGACCCTATCCGGCACCAACACCCATACCGGCACCACCACGATCAGCGCGGGAACCGTCCGGCTCGCCGGCGGCAACGCCATCGACGACGGCGCGACGGTGAACATCGGCGCCGGCGCGACGCTCGACCTGAACGGCACGACCGAGACCATCGGTTCCCTCACCGGGTCCGGCACCGTGACCATCGGCGCCGGCACCCTCACCCTGTCCAACGCGGCGGCCAGCAGCTTTTCCGGAACGCTGACCGGCACCGGCACCTTCACCGTCGCGTCGGGCGTCACCCTGAGCGGCACCGGCACCTATTCCACCCCGGTGGAGGTGCAGAACGGCGCCACCATCGCCCCCGGCAACAGTCCCGGTACGATCGCCACCGGCAACCTCACCTTGGCATCCGGCTCCACCGCCAGCATGGAGATCGACGGCACCGCGGCCGGTACCGGCTACGACCAGATCTCGGTCACCGGCAGCGTCACCATCAGCAACGCCACGCTCACCACGACCTTCGGCTACACCTCCAGCACCGGGCACAGCTACGTGCTGATCGCCAATGACGGGGCCGACGCGGTCACCGGCACCTTCAGCGGTCTGGCCGAGGCGGCCACCTTCACCAGCGGCGGGCGCCAGTACCGGATCAGCTATACCGGCAACGACGGCAACGACGTCACCCTGACCGATATCGGTGCCGCGCCGTCCAGCGGCGGTGGGAGCGGCGGCGGCAGCGGCGGCGGCGCCGCCCAGGCCACCGCCGGCAACGACACGATCACCGGCAGCGCACTGTCCGAGACGCTCTCCGGCGGGGCCGGCGACGACGTGCTGCGCGGCGGGGCCGGGCTCGACCTGCTCTACGGCAATGCCGGCGCCGACACCCTGTCGGGCGGGGCCGACGGAGACACCCTGTATGGCGGCCAGGGCGCCGACCTGCTCTACGGCAACCAGGCCGGCGACGTGCTGCACGGCAATAACGGCGCCGACATCCTGTTCGGCGGCCAGGGCGACGACGTACTCTACGGCAATCTCGACGCCGACGTGCTGATCGGCAATGTCGGCGCCGACACGCTCTATGGCGGTCAGGGGGACGACACCCTGTCGGGCGGGGCGGGCGACGACCTGCTGGTCGGCGGGCTCGGCGCCGACCGGCTCTGCTTTTCGGCGGCCGGCGGCGCCGACGCGGTCAGCGGGTTCTCAGCCGCCGAGGGCGACGTGATCGCGGTTGCCGCCGGCCTCAACGGCACCGCCATCGCCACCGCCGCCGACCTGCTCGCCCGGCTCTCCGCCGACGGGTCGGGCAATACACTGGTCGACCTCGGAAACGGCAACACCGTCACCCTGATCGGCGTCGACACGTCGTCCGCGTCCGCCGACTGGTTCCTCGTCGCCTGACCCAGCGCCCACAGACTTTGGGAACGCGACACGGCAGATCTCTGGATCGCCGCTCATCTCATCAATGCGACATGTGGCTCTGTCGTTGTGGACCACTGTTGTTGGAAGATCGACGCGCGGGGCGGCACGCTGGCTTTTTTCAACACTCGACCCATAGCGGTAAGTCTGTTCGCACCGCCTGTGACTGCGCGCCATGCTTCCCAGCGTTCCGGTTGCCCTTTGGCGCGCCCGGATTGGTCCCGCCGCGCATCCTGCATCGCCGCCGTCCCCTCGCCGCCGGGGATTGGGAGGGCGTCCCAGCCTGCGTCCTGGCCAAGCATCTGGGGCCATCGCCAGTCGATCCGGTTGCCTGGGATTGTTCGGCTGAAACGTCATTTTGCTTCCGCCCTGAGTGCCGGTGGAATTGCTCGGCAACGATAGCTTGGCCGCCGTCGTCCACATGAACATGCCGCACGGTCTGCTCTCGCGGCTGGTGGAGTTTGGCGAGGGCTTCCAGGGTTGCACGGCAATTGGACTGCGCCTTCAGGGCGAGGCGTGCATACCGGTCGGCAGCGTGCGGATACTCCCCCATGTTGAGGGCCGCGCACCGGCCAAGTTCGGTGAACATGCTGTCGAGGGTGATCGCCAGGTCCGCGATCGTCTGCTCGCCCTTCAGTGCCTCAAGGGCGACACGGGCTTTGAAATCCGGCTTGTATTGCTTGCGCTTCGACAGCTCTGATCTCCTCTCTCGAAGATCAGCAGACTTCACACCGTAGCTTCCGTCTCTGTCCAACCGATGGGGAGCAGCTCAGCCTGTCGGGGCGCTCGCCGACTGATTTTCACCTTACACTCTAAGTATGACAACGTCAGGCACCCAGCCAGTCGAGCAGTTCCTGGCGGTCGGTCGCCGCGCGCACGGCCATGGGTCGCAGGTCCAAGGTCATGGCGCTGTAGGCGCGGACGAGCAGCACGTCGGCCGTGCTCTGCACCAGGACCGCGGTCCTGGCATCGGCCCCACGGGCGGCGGCGAACTGGCGGCCCGCCGCGGCAAGATCCTTGAAATCGCCGATCTCCAACATCGCCAGCGAGGCGCGGCTGAAGTTCCAGAGCACGTGGCTGAACGTGGCGTCGGGAAACGTGGCATGGATGAAGGCCAACAGATCGTCCGCCGCCGGGTAGCCCGTCACGATCATCTCGATCGTCCGCTCGTTCAGCATGGTCGTGCTGAACCCGACTCCGTCCGTCATTTTCGCCCCCTTTGCCGCTGTTTTCGGCCTTCCGTGATGGCCTGCGGCTTGGTGGAAGGGTGAGGCATCGGTTATGCGCTGCCAAGTCCCGATGGTCCCGAATGCCTTCCGGCTTCCGCTCCACGGCATGAAGGGCGGCAGCGCACGTGCCGATCAGCGGCAGCGTGTGTCACCAGGCGGACAGACATCCAGGGCAACCCGACGGTCTCAAATCCAGTGATCGCCCCTTTAGGTTATAGAATGCGGTTCGGCCAAAAGACGTGCGACGGGACCGATCGGCCCGGCCGGATTTGGCGATCTGTGTTACGGAGTTTCTGGTTAACACGCATTTCCAGGGTTTTGCGTGATATAGACGCATTTGATAAATTCAGTAAGCTGCGTCAGAATGTGATCGCCAAGAAATTCTTCGTTCATGAAAACTCTTCCAATTAGGAAGTATGGTCAGTTCAATCGACGCTATCCATATTCAATCTCTGAAGATACGGCTAAGCGCACGCGAAGACAATGGAGCATGAATAGATGTCCGAATTAGATCAGAAATCATCAAAAACAAAAAGGAGAAGCTTTGAACTTATTGATGAAGAGATAAAGAATGATCCGGTGGGGTCTGAACCAAAAATACGGTTGCTTTACAATAAAATCGTAAAGACAGAGAACGATACTGGAAAAATATTTAATCTAAAATATCGTGTCTATGTCTGTGCTCTAGCTTCTTCCGAAATCCTTGAAAAAAAAAATATTGGCCAAAATGAATTTGTGTTTCACGGAAATATGTATAGCGCAGAATTGGAGCCGAAGAATGACGATTTAGATGATTTTGATCCGGCGGAGTTTAGTTCGTTTCAAGAATATTTTCTAACTGAAGCAAATAAATCCCCTGAATTTATGTCAAATGATTTTTGGAAGAATAAAGAAAGAGATACGTCTGTCTTTTTTGAGAAAGAGAATTTCAAATCCTTTAAGAGGCATTACGGTCATGTTTTGAGTAATTTCATAGGCGGTCGGTTTCCCGAAGATTTTCAGGAATTATTTAAATTTATTATGAAAATGGGTGATAACCGTATATTAGCGGATGTCCATGAAGATTTTGATGCCCGGCATATTGAGTTAATATTTAGCGCCACTCCAACAAACAAACCTCAGGATGCTTACGCAACCTTTAAACAATATGTACTCTACACCAGCGCCATGTGGCGTATGGCCGTATATCTCGATGAGGCAAAGAATTTAACGCGAGTTTCCGAATCTCTTATCGGCAACCCGTACCGAATTCGTTTCAACGGCCGTCTCATCTCTCAAGATCTGGCGCGATCCGTCACCGAATACAATCTGCTATCCAAATATATTAACAGCACCTCTAAGAGCAGGGTGCTGGAGATTGGAGCGGGATATGGTCGGCTAGGTGAAGTATTCCATCAACTGTCAGACGTCCAATATATAATTGTGGACATCATGCCCTCGATCTTCGTGTCACGATTCTATTTGGAGCGCAGGCATCCGAAATCGAAAATACTGGATTTTCGCGACATCGCTAAAATTGACCGACTACCCGATAACTTCGAGGAATATGACTTTATCTTTCTTACTCCAAATCAACTAAAGTATCTGCCTGATGAATCAGTCGATATGGTCATTAATATAAACTCCTTTATGGAAATGAGCCGGACCGCCGTCGACTCCTATTTTTCCGAGATCGACCGTCTTTCAAATGGTTTCCTCTATACAAAACAATGGTTCAGAAATCTTAGTAAGAAGGGCGTAGAGTTGTTCAATAAAAACAACTACCCAGTCAAAGGACACTGGAAACTGGTCCGGGAGCAGTACGATCAGCTACACATAAAATTCTTTGAACAAATCTGGAAATTGGGCGGTTAGACAGCGTCCGGCGCGCTTGTCCGCTGGATCTTGCACCAATGCTGACGGTGGAGTGCTCCCGGACGTACTCTCGGCCGTTCCTCCCGAGAGGAAACAGCGCCTCTCACGCCTGCCGCAGCACCGCTTCCCCGGCCGCGGCGACGGCGGCGGCGAGGCCTTCGATCGGCGCTATGGAATTGTGCAGCAGGCCGAGGCCGTAGCGGCGGTCGGCGGCGAGGATCAGCGCCTGGCCCAGGTCGTCGCGGCCCTGCACGCGGGCGCTGTTCGCCACGCCGAGGCCGGTCCGGGTGACGGCGATCAGCCCGGCATCGATGTCCGGATCGCCCTCCAGCACCGCCTCCACCGCGTGACGCGGCGGCAGCCCCTTCCCGATCAGCGCCAGAGCCGCCCGGTTCGCCGCGACGCCCTCGGCGGTCGCCAGGTTGGGCAGCCGGTGGCCGGTCACCAGCCCGGCGGGGCCGGCAGCGAGGAACTGGGAGAGCGGCTCCGGCCGGTCCGGCCCGCTGGTGATCACCCCGGCGACCTCCGCCTCCGCCATGCGGGCGAGCGCGTCTGCCCGCCCCCGGCCGGCTTGCGCCCGGCCATATTGCGCGCGGAGGGTGGCGAGGCCGCCGCGCTGGCACTCCAGCGATTCCGGCTCGCCGTCGGCGCCGAGCACGGTGAACACGGCGAAGCCGTGCAGGTCGCCCGCCGCGCGCCGTTCCGCCTCGGCCCAGGCCGCGAGCACCGCCGCTCCGGCTCTGCGCCCGAAGGCACCGATTCCGATCGTCATGTCCGCCGCTTTCCTGCCCGTATCGGGTCCCGCGCTGGCCGGGATTATACGTGAGTCGTGTTCCTGACGGCCATGAACGGACGGCGATTTCGGAACCGGCCCGCGGTCTGTCGTGTTCCCCCAGGAGGACACACCGCCCCTGACGGAAGGACAGACGATGAGCCCCCCCATCGCCAGCCGCCTCAGCACATCCCGTTTTGCGCCGGAAGGTGTGGGGTCGGGCGGCCCCGCCGACCGCCCCGAGCGCACGCGGAATGCCCTGCCCGAGCGCACGCGGATCACCCTGAGCGTCAACGGGACGCGCCATACCCTCGACCTCGACAACCGCACCACCCTGCTCGACGCCCTGCGCGAGGAGTTGACGCTGACCGGCAGCAAGAAGGGCTGCGACCATGGCCAGTGCGGCGCCTGCACCGTCTCGGTGAACGGCACGCGGGTGAACGCCTGCCTGTGCCTCGCGGTGATGCATGACGGCGATGCGGTGGAGACCGTCGAGGGGATCGGCACGCCCGACCGGCTCGACCCGATGCAGGCGGCCTTCCTGGCCCATGACGCGTTCCAGTGCGGCTACTGCACGCCGGGCCAGATCGCCTCGGCCCGCGCGGTGATCGAGGAGGTGCGCGCCGGCATCCCGTCCCATGTCACCGGCGACCTGAGCGCGGAGATCGCGCTGACCGACGCGGAGATCCGCGAGCGCATGTCCGGGAACATCTGCCGCTGCGGCGCCTATTCCAACATCCTCGCCGCGATCATCGAGGTCGCCGAGAGCGCGGAAGAGCCAACCGACGCGACACGGGAGAAGAACCGATGAGAGCGTTCTCCTACGAGAAGGCGCGCGACCCGGCCGCCGCCGCGGCCCGGGCCGCCGAGATCGACGGCGCCCGCTTCATCGCCGGCGGCACCAACCTGGTCGACCTGATGAAGCTGGAGATCGAGCGTCCCGGCCACCTGATCGACGTGACCGGCCTCGGCCTCGACGAGATCACCGGGACCGACGACGGCGGACTGCGGATCGGCGCGCTGGTCAGCAACACCGCCCTTGCCGCCGACAGTCGGGTGCGACACGACTACGCGGTGCTTTCGCGCGCCATCGTCGCCGGCGCCTCGGGCCAGCTCCGCAACAAGGCGACCACCGGCGGCAACCTGCTGCAGCGCACCCGCTGTCCGTATTTCTACGACACCGACCAGGCCTGCAACAAAAGGACGCCCGGCAGCGGCTGCGCGGCGCTGAGCGCCGGGGCGTTCTCGCGCCAGCTCGGGATCGTCGGGACGTCGGACTCCTGCATCGCCACCCATCCGTCCGACATGGCGGTCGCCATGCGGATCCTGGATGCCGAGGTGGAGACGGTGACGCCGTCCGGCGACACCCGGCGGATCGCCATCGAGGCGTTCCACCGGCTGCCCGGCGACACGCCGGAGCGGGAGACCGCCCTGGCGCCGGGCGAGCTGATCACCGCCGTCACCCTGCCCGCTCCGGTCGGCGGCCACCACGCTTATCACAAGGCGCGCGACCGGGCGTCCTACGCCTTCGCGCTGGTCTCCGTCGCCCTGATCCGCCAGCCCGACGGCAGCGGCCGGGTGGCGCTGGGCGGGGTGGCGCCGAAGCCCTGGCGCTCGGCCGAGGCCGACGCGGAACTGCCGAACGGGGCCGCTGCGGTGATGGCCCGCCTGCTGGAGGGCGCGCGCCCGACCGACCAGAACGCCTTCAAGATCACGCTCGCCGAACGGACGCTGGCTACCCTGATGGCCGCCCCAAGCTCCGAGGAGTAATCCGATGGACTTCACGCATCCCGCCGAAGACAACCGCTTCGACCATGCCGGCATCGTCGGCCGGCCGATGGAGCGCCGGGACGGGCCGCTGAAGGTCACCGGTACCGCCCCCTACGCCTACGAGCGGCACGACGTGGTCGCCGGTCAGCTCCACGGCTATCCGCTGGGCGCCGGCATCGCCAAGGGCCGGATCACCGCGATGGACGCCGAGGCCGCCCGCAAGGCACCCGGCGTGCGCGCCGTGGTCACGACCCTCGACATCGACCCGCTGCCGATCTCCGACGACAACACCGCCCGGCTGTTCGGCGGCGACGCGGTCGGGCATTACCACCAGGCGATCGCCGTCGTGGTGGCCGACAGCTTCGAGCAGGCCCGCGCCGCCGCCGGCCTGATCCAGGTCAGCTACGCGCCGGATCCGGTGGAGGCCGATCTGGAGGCCGCGTTCGCGCGGCTGCAGGGCACCGGCGAGCCGTCGACCGAGATCGGCGATGTGGACGCCGCCTTCGCCGCCGCCGAGGTCACGCTGGACGCGACCTACCGCACCCCGTCCCAGAGCCACGCGATGATGGAGCCGCATGCGTCCATCGTCGACTGGTCGGACGGCGGCGACATGACGGTGTGGACCTCCAATCAGATGATCGAGTGGGCCTGCACCGCGCTGGCCGACACCTTCGGCCTGGACAAGGAGCGCATCCGGGTCGACAGCCCGTTCGTCGGCGGCGGGTTCGGCGGCAAGCTGTTCCTGCGGGCCGACACGGTGCTCGCGGCGCTCGGCTCCCGGGCGGTCGGCGCGCCGGTCAAGCTCGCCCTGCCCCGGCCGATGATCATGAACAACACCACCCACCGCTCCGCCACGATCCAGCGGATCCGCCTGGCCGCCGGACGCGACGGGAAGCTCACCGCCATCGAGCACGAGGCGGCGTCCCATGCCCTGCCCGACGGCAAGGGCGAGAGTTCGACGGCGCAGACCCCGTTCTTCTATGCCGCGCCCAACCGACGGGTGACCGAGCATCTGGCCCGGATGCACCTGCCCGAGGCCAATGCCATGCGCGCGCCCGGCGAGGCGGCCGGGCTGATGGCCCTGGAGATCGCCATGGACGAGATGGCGGAAAAGCTGGGCATGGACCCGGTCCGGTTCCGAATCGTCAACGACACCCAGGTCAACCCGAGCGACCCGGACATGCCGTTCTCCGACCGGCACTTCGTGGAATGCCTGGAGCGCGGGGCGGCCGAGTTCGGCTGGGACGCCCGGAACACCGCCCCCGGCGCCACAAGCGACGGCGACTGGTGGGTCGGCCACGGCATGGCCGGCGCCTATCGCGGCTCCCCCACCCTGGATTCCGGCGCCCGGGTGCGGCTGGAGGCGGGCAAGCTGGTAGTGGAGACCGACATGACCGATATCGGCACCGGCTCCTACACCATCCTGGCCCAGACCGCGGCCGAGGCCATGGGCCTGGAGATCGACGACGTGGAGGTCCGGCTCGGCGACAGCGCCTATCCGGTCTCCTCGGGGTCGGGCGGCCAGTTCGGCGCGGTCAGCGCCACCTCCGGCGTCTATGCCGCCTGCCTCGCCCTGCAGGACCGCATCGCCCGGCAGCTCGGCGTCAATGCAGCCGAGTTCCGCGACGGCAAAGTGATCGCCGGCGATACGCAGACCGTCCTGGCCGATCTGGACGGTCCGGTGGAGGCCGAGGACAAGATGTCCTTCGGCGACTTCAAGTCGGACTACAAGGTGGCGACCTTCGGCGCACATTTCGCCGAGGTCGGGGTGCATCGCGGCACCGGCGAGATCCGGGTGCGGCGCATGCTGGCGGTCTGCGACAGCGGCCGGATCCTCAACCCGCTGACCGCCCGCAGCCAGGTGATCGGCGGCATGACCATGGCCACCGGGGCCGCCCTGTCGGAGGAACTCGCGACCGACACGGGCCGATCCTATTTCGTGAACCACGACCTGGCCGGCTACGAGGTTCCGGTACATGCCGATATCGGCCGCCAGGAGGTGATCTTCCTCGACACCCTGGACGCGGTGGCCAGTCCGCTGAAGGCCAAGGGCGTGGGCGAGCTCGGCATCTGCGGCGCGGCGGCGGCGATCGCCAACGCCGCCTACAATGCCAGCGGCGTGCGGGTGCGCGACTATCCCCTCACCCTGGACAAGATGGTCGGCGGCTTTCCCGCGCTTTGAATGGGGCCGGGGGTGCTACAGCCCGGCGTCCCCGTCATCTCAGCGGCAGGATCCTGGCGATCTCCGAGGGGCAGACCGGCTTCTCCACCGAACCGACGATGGTCAACCCACGGGCGCGGCCATAGGATTCCGCGACCTGGAGCAGGTTGCTCATCACGCCGCTGACCAGAAAGATCGGGGTCTTCGTGAGCCCGAGTGCAGACATCTGCTCCAGCACCTTCAGCCCGTCGGTATGATTGCCCAGGATCAGGTCGAGGATCACCAGGCCGTGCTCGTCCATCTCGAGCGCGGCCAGATCCGGTAGCTCGTGAAAGCAGCGGATCTGATCGACGCCTTGGGCCTTCAGGGTCCGGGCCAGCGCCTCGCAGTCGTCCTCGCAATCATCGATGATGAAGATCCTGCCCATCAAGCCTCGTGACTCCGGTTCATTGTCGCGCCTCCAATTGTACCATGCCTCCGATTGTGTTCGGAGTGTCGGCGCCGGAAGCGCTTCAACCGAAAGTATGGATAAAACTTTAATAAAAACTTGATCCGAATCAGGGCGTCCTAGATAAAATCCTCTAGTTCAGGTATCTGGATGCCACCTGATTAACATGGTTAATTCAATGGCTTGGTCGAAACTGGCGGAGAGACCGGCGCGCGGCCGCCTTTATCGAGGGCGGGCGCCGTGGTAATCCGGACCTCCCCGACCGGCCGCCTTTCCCTCACCCTACGGGCGAAATATGTTCTTCTGGTCTGTGCGGCCGTCGTGCTGTCGATCATCGCGGTCAGCGTGCCGTATTTCTTCTGGGTTGAGCGGCTCACCCTCGCCAAGGCGACCGATGCCCTGAATTCCGAGGCGGAGCTGGTCGCCGCCCAGGTCAAGGGGCACATCGAACAGCTCCGCAACGATGTGCTGACGGTCTCCCGCATGCCGCCGCTGAAGGAAATCGTCCGCTCGACGCGCAACGGCGGCGCTGAACCGCCGGACGGCGTCACCGAGGCCCAGTGGCGCGAGCAGGTGGAGATCATCTTCTCCTCGATCGTGGCGGCGCGGCCGGACTACGCGCAGATGCGCTACATCGGTCTGGCCGACGACGGGCTGGAACTCGTCCGCGTGGATCAGTCGGAGGACGGGTCTATCCGGGTCACCGGGGAGGCGGACCTGCAGCCCAAGGCGTCGCAGCCCTATTTCCGGGACAGCCTGACCCTCGCCCCGGGCGAGGTTTATTTCTCCGACATCACGCTGAACGTCGATTTCGGCCAGACGGAAGCCGACAACCCCATGCTCCGGGCGGTGACGCCGGTCGCGGACAGCGCGGGCCAGACAGAAGGCTTGCTCGTCATCAATGCCCATTTCGGCCGCGTGGTCCGTGAGATCCTGCAACGAATCCCGCCCTCCCGGGAGCTGTATATCGTCACCGAGGCGGGCGACTACGTGCGCCGCAGCGCCTCCGGCCGGGTCGACGATCTGGTTCTGGCAGGCGCGGGACACGGCCTGCCGCCGCATCTCAGCAGGTCGATCGCGGCGGACGGCGACGGCGTGCACGGCGCCAGTACGCATGTCTACGACGACGGGGTGGTCAGCACCGTGCGCTTCGCCCCGGAGGTGGCGCGCTCCGTCGGCATCGTCGTGGTGCTGAGCCAACCCCGCGCGCTGCTGCTGAAGGAGGTGAGCGAGGCCCGGCGCTCGGCCATTCTTCTCGCCCTCGGCCTGATTCCTGTTATGGCGCTCGTCGCCTTCCTGATCTCCCGGTGGCTGACGGCCCCCCTTCTCCGCCTGGCCACCGCGCTGCGCCGCGGCACGCCGGGCAACGAGGCGGTCAACCTGCCGACCGACCGGCCGGACGAGATCGGCGAGGTGGCGCGGGCGCTGGAGACGCTGATCGACAGGCGGCGGCGGATCGAGGCCACCCAGGCCGCCACCCTCGCCCGCCTGCAGTCGATTCTCGACAACACCGTGGACGCGATGGTCACCGTGGACACAGCGGGCATCATCCGGAGCTTCAACAACGGGGCCTCCAAGGTCTTCGGCTACTCGCCCGGCGAGATCATCGGCCGCGGCATCGACACCCTGATGGTCGATCCGGCCGCCTCCGGCCCCGGAGTTCGTGATGATTCTGGCGACAATCCTGGCGACAATCCTGGCGACGACCGCCGGGGCGGCACGCGTCTGCTTCGGGGACCCGACCGAAAAGGCGTTCTCCGCGAGCTGCGGGAGCAGGATGCCCGGACCAAGGACGGCCGGATCATCCCGGTCGAGTTCACCGTCAGCGCGGTGCAGACCGACGACGGCGACATCCTGAGCTGCATCATCCGCGAGATCAGTGAACGCAAGCGGCTGGAGGCGGAGATCAGCGCCCATGCCGAGGCGCTCGAGCGCAGCAATACCGAACTGGAGGAGTTCGCCTACATCGCCTCCCACGACCTGAAGGAGCCGCTGCGGGCGATCAGCAACCACACCCAGTTCCTGGCGGAGGATCACGGCCACAAGTTGGACGAGGACGGCCACCGGCGCATCGCCCGGCTGAAGGAACTCTGCGCCCGCGCCGATCGGCTGATCAGCCAACTGCTGCATTTCTCGCGCCTGGGTCGCGACGCGCTCAAGTTCGAGCAGGTCGATCTTCGCGCCCTCGCCGAGGAGATCCGAGCGGATCTGGCCGAGACCCTCGCGGCGAACAACGCAGAGGTCCGCATCGCGCCGGATCTGCCCACGGTGCGCGGCGACCGCTCGCGTCTGACCAGCCTGATCTACAACCTCGTCGTCAACGGCCTGAAATACAACGACCATGAGGCGCCGCTGGTCGAGATCGGCGTCCGGCAGGACGGAGCCGAGCCCGCGGGGCGGGTCGCATTGTTCGTGCGCGACAACGGAATCGGCATCGCGCCGGAGTTCCACGACACCGTGTTCAAGATCTTCAAGCGGCTGAACAGCGAGAAGGCCTATGGCCCGGGGACGGGGGTGGGTCTGAGCTTCGCGCGCAGGATCGTGGAGCGGCATGGCGGCCACCTGAGCTTCGAGTCGGCGCCCGGCGTCGGCACGACCTTCTTCTTCGACCTGCAAGGGAGTACGCCATGAAACCTTTGGCGGAAGTTCAGCCCCTCCTCATCGTGGAGGACAGCGACGACGACTACGAGGCGACGGTGCGGGCGCTCAAGCGCGACGGGCCCCTGGCCAACCCGATCCTGCGCTGCGAGAACGGTCGCGAGGCGCTGGATTATATCAAGCGCATGGGCAGCCCCGAGTGTCCCCGTCCGGGGCTCGTCCTGCTGGACCTGAACATGCCTGGCGTTGACGGCCGCGAGGTCCTGAAGACGCTGAAAAGCGACCCGGCCCTCTCCACGATCCCCGTGGTGATCCTGACCACGTCGGATGACGAATGGGACGTCAACAACTGCTACGAGGCCGGCGCCAACACCTACATCAAGAAGCCGGTGGACCTGGAAGGGTTCTTCTCGGCGCTGAGGTCGCTGCGGGAATACTGGCTGCAGGTCGCGATCCTCCCGCGCGACCCGACCCACGCCGGGTCTGACGATGGCGATTGACAGCGGTCCGCCGCCCCCGTAGCTACGGCGACGGGTGAGAGACGCCCGCCGCTCGCCGGGCGTGTCCCGACGGTGAAGATCTCCCGGCCGCCTCGGCCGCGAAGACAGTGCGGTACGTGACCCCTCCTCCGGTCCGGCGGCAAGGCGAGCCCCGCTCTGCGCGACCGTATGCGAGGAACGGAGTCACCTCATGACCTCCCCAATCCACACCAACCCCATCCACACCATCGACCAGGCCAAGGCGCGGGCCAGGGCCCTGCGTGCCGAACGGGCGGCCGCGGGTCGGACGATCAGCCATTCCGCAGCGCTGGAACAGGTCGCCCGGGACCAGGGCTTTGCGAGCTGGAACGTTCTGTCGGCACGGCTGTCGAACGCGCCGGAGGTCGCCCTGCAGGTCGGCGACCGGGTCGCCGGCCGGTATCTCGGCCAACCCTTCGAGGCCAGCGTGCTGGCGGTGCGCACGCTCGGTCACGGACAGGGCTTCGACATCACGCTGGAGTTCGACACGCCGGTGGACGTGGTCACCTTCGACAGCTTCTCGGCGTTCCGCAGCCGGGTGACGGCGACGATCTCGCCCGGCGGAACCTCCTTCGCCAGGACCGGAAACGGGGTTCCACAGCTCGTCGTGGCCCGGATCGAACCGATCTGATCAGGTGAATTCGTTCTATCTTAAATGGGTTAGAGGGCAATTCACGGTACAGATCGTTTCGATCTGAACCGATCGCACTCTAGCCCGCCAAACTCGCGGACGACGGTGGAACCGGCGACCGGTCATCGGATCGCTCACCGGTGACGCCGTCCTCCGCGCCATAGGGCGCGGCCGGATCCTGGCCCTGGATCCAGGCATGGGCCTCCTGCGTGCAGAAGAACCAGCGCCGGCGGTAGGGTCTGGAATCGTCCAGGCCCTCGGCCCAGAGCTTGAGGATATGCGCGTCGGTCGGATTGGAGACCACGCAGGCGATGGAGAGCGGCCGGACCGGCCTGGTCGGCCGGACCTCGTTCTTCACGGTGAAGACGTCGCGCAGCATGGCCATCGTCAGGCCGCTGAGATCGGCCTGCCGCAGATCCCACACGATACCCTTGCGCTCGACCCCGTCGTCGAGGCCGCGCAGCTCATGGATGATCGGAATGACGGTCTCGGCGACGAAGCGGTCCCGAAAGTCGATCTCGGCGACATCCCGCTCGGCGTTGAACGTGATGGTATAGCCACTCATTCGCTGCCTTCTGACCCGCCCGGGTCGGTTTTCTACTCGAGGTCGGTTCTGTGCCCTGCCGGTAGCGGCATCCCGTCATCCGATTGCAAAAGTACCGTGACGGCTGTTGGAGTCATAGAGGCGTATTCACAGCGGCGTGATCACAGCCGCGGTCGTTTCTCCGGGTACGGCTCGAAATAGGCGTAGAAAATAAACGCGTATTCCCGGGCCGAGATCCGGTAGGGCGTGATCAGCCGGCGCACGCTGCGCACATAGTCGACCGCGCCGATATACGGCCCTTCCGAGAGCACCGGACCGCCATGGCGCAGGGACCAGGCGAATTCGCGGCGCATGACGTCCGGGTTCTTCAGCGGCAGCGCCCGCATCGGCCGGTTGTTGCCGTAGAAGCCGTTATGGGCCTCGATGGCGCTGCCGATCATCACCACCCTGAACTCCCGTCGTCCCGCGCCGACAAGCTTGGTCAGGCAGACATTGGCCCAGTGGCGGGCCGGCATGCGGAGAATGTCGAAATCCGCATAATCCGGCAGGGAGCCGATCGTGCCGCCGGCCTCGAACCAGACACGCGCAAGATCCCGCCACGCGCCGTCCGGCGCGTCGTCCACCGAGCTCAGAAAGTCACGGTGATTCGTGGCGTAGGGCTCCGACCGCTCCATGGTATTCTGCCGCTCCGCCCACCCGTCCATCCTGCCACCCGTTGAAGCCTGGGCCTCCGAGCCTTATCTTTGAACCAAGAGTGTTAAAGGATCGCAAACATGCCCGACGGCGCCGTTCAGGATAGAGCCTTCGCCATTACCGAGAGTGCCGCCAAACGCATCGCCTTCCTGAAGACCCAGGAAGCCGACGGCGACGCGCTGAAGATGCGCGTGTCGGTGCTCGGCGGCGGGTGCTCCGGCTTCCAGTACGTCTTCGACTTTGACCGCACGGTGAACGACGACGATCATGTCTTCGAACGCAACGGCGTCGAGGTCCTGGTCGACGATGTCTCGCTCGACCTGCTGTCCGGCGCCCAGCTCGACTACAAGGACGAGCTGATCGGCGCCTATTTCGCGGTGGAGAACCCGAACGCGACCGCCTCCTGCGGCTGCGGCACCAGCTTCGCGATCGGCTGAGCGCCTCCCCTCTCCCGCTGCCTCCGGCTAACGGGCTTGCGGTCGCCGACCGTTTGCGCTGACCTTTGGCCTCCCGCGCCCATCCGCGAGCGAGAAGGCCCAAGCCCATGAAGCCGAACCCATGAAGATCGCCACCTGGAACGTCAACTCGATCAAGGCGCGTCTGCCGAACGTTCTGGACTGGCTGAAGACCGCCGAGCCCGACGTGGTGCTGATGCAGGAGATCAAGACCGTCGACGAGGGCTTTCCCCGTCTGGAGATCGAGGACCTGGGCTACCAGTGCGCCGTGCACGGCCAGAAGAGCTATAACGGCGTGGCGATTCTCTCCAGGCGCGGCCTGGAGGACGTCTCCGCCCGGCTCGCCGGCGACGACGGGGACGAGCAGGCGCGCTATCTGGAGGCGACGGTCGAGGGCGTGCGGGTGGCGACGATCTATCTGCCCAACGGCAATCCGGCCGACAGCGAGAAATACCCCTACAAGCTCGGCTGGATGAAACGGCTGAAGGCCCGGGCGGCCGAGCTGCTCGCCGAGGAGCGCCCCGTTGTGCTGGGCGGCGACTACAACGTCATCCCCACCGACGACGATGTGCACGATCCGGTCGCCTGGCAGGGCGACGCGCTGATCAGGCCGGAGACCCGGGCCGCGTTCCGCGAGATCCTGTATCTGGGCTATACCGACGCCTTCCGAGCCAAGGTTCCCACCCCGCACAGATACTCGTTCTGGGATTATCAGGGCGGCGCCTGGCAGAAGGATCACGGCATCCGCATCGATCATCTGCTGCTGTCGCCCCAGGCGGCCGACCGGCTGCAGGACGCCGGCATCGACAGCAAGCCGCGCGGCAAGGAGAAGGCCAGCGACCACACGCCGGTCTGGTGCACCCTGGCCGACCCGGAATGATCGCGGGCGCGGCCGTGGAGGGAGGCTGTCTCTGCGGCGCCACGGTGTTCTTCGAGGACCTCGACGTCCCGTCGGCCTTCGGTCCCGAGTGCCACCTCTTCGCCGCCGACGCGGTGTCCGGCCTGGTCATGGGCGACGGAGCGGGGTTGGGCATGTGGGCATTCGGGGAAAGATGGGGCACCGTCCTTCCCGCCTGCGCGCTGATGAGCGTAGCCGCCTGCACCCAGGTCACCATCCATGCCTGCGACGGCAGCGTCGCCCAGATCCTTGCCCAGGGTTTCGCCGACAAGATGAGTGCGGCCCCGGCGGCGAAGTAGGCCCCCTACCCGTTCCAGACCGGCCCGTTCCAGACCGGGCCGAGCGGCGACAGGCGCATGCCCCGGCGCAGCTTCTTCCAGGGCAGCTTGGCCGGGTCGGCGATCATCGGACCCGGGGCGGCCGCCACCAGGATCTCGTGGGCGATCGGGGCGAAATCGGCGCGGAAATGCACCGAGGACTTGTTGACCAGGATCGCCTGCTCGGTCGGCTCGATCCCGACATAGCGGTACAGGTTCTGGTCGGCCATCTGCACCTTGTGGGTCGCCAGCGCGATCCGCACCCCGCCGATCCGCAGGCAGGCGGAGAGGCCCAACCGCATCTTGGCGTTCTTGTAGAACGGTCCCGTGCCCGTGGTCTGGCCGTCATGCAGCGCCTCCACGGTATAGGTCGCCTCCAGTGGCGTGTCGCCGGGGATGCCGGAACAGCCGCCCAGCGGGATGGTGATCTGCGCCCCCACCCCAGCGGCATGGGCCGCCTTGGCCGCTTCCGGGTCGATCATCAGGCCGATCGCCGCCTTCTCCACGCCCGCGTTCACCAGCGCCTTCAGCATGCCCGCCGTGTCGCCGTTGCCGCCGGCGCCCGGATTGTCCTGGGTGTCGGCGATCACCACCGGCTTGGACGCCCCCTGGGACAGCCGCACCGCCTCGGCCACAGCCTCGTCCGGGTCATAGATCTTGCCGGCGAATTCCGGCTCCAGGCGGCGGATATCGGCGGCGATGGCGTCGGCCGCCCGGTCCGCGTCCGCCTGGGTGGCGCCGTAGGCGAAGATGCTCGGCCCGCAATCGGCGATATCGGCGGCCGGGAAGCCCGGCAGGTAGGAGGTGGTCCACACCCCGCCGGTCTCCATCGCGGTCATCCGGTCGTAGACCGGCCCGGACGGCGCCATCATCGTGCACTGCCAGGACAGCGGAATGAGAAAGTCGATCTGGCGATAGGCCTTGGCCGGCTTACCCTCGGCCAGGATGCGGTCGAGCACGGCGGCGGTCCGCTTGCCGGTATCGGCCATGTCCACATGGGGATAGGTCTTATAGGCCACGCAGGCGGTGACCAGCTCGTGGAATCGCCGGGTCATATTGCCGTGCAGGTCGAGCGACACGATGATCGGCAGGTCGGGGCCGACCACCTCGCGCACCCGGGCGACGGTCTCGCCCTCCCCGTCCTCATGGCTCTCGGTCACCATGGCGCCGTGCAGGCAGAGATAGACCGCGTCGATGGCGCCGGCGTCCCGGATCCCCTGGCAGATCATGCCGGTGATCCGGTCGAACGCCTCGTCGGTGACCACGTCCGAGGGCGCGGCGGCCGCCCAGGTGGTGGCGACCAGCTCGTGGCCGGCGGCCTGCGCGCCCTCGATGAAGCCGGCGCAGGAGATGTTGCGGCCCTCCATGGCGGCGAACAGCTCGTTGCCGGTGGTCACCGGCGGCCAGCCACCGCCGATATTGAAGGCGTCCCAGCCCGCCTTGGTCGGCGCGAAGGTGTTGGTCTCGTGCTGAAATCCGCCGATCGCGATCCGCGCCATGGTCTGTCCTCATCGCCGCAGTGGGTTGACGCGAGGAGCTTAGACGAGCGGCGGCGCCGGGAAAACGCATGGAAATCGGCATCCGCATCCGGTCCCCGAGACGCGTCTCCTCAGCGCTCGGCCATCTGCTCCTCGTGGAAGCAGGTGGCGATCCAGCCGGCGACGCTGCGCACTGACGGGTTGTTCGACAGCTCCTCGCGGGCGACGACCCAGTAATCGGCCTGCAGCGCGGCGATCTCCGGCGACAGGCGCAGAACCCCCGGCAGGGCGTTGCCGATGAAGCACGGCAGGACCGCAACCCCGGCGCCGGCCGCCACGGCGGCGGCCATCTGGTCGGTGCGGGACATGCGGGCCGCCGCCGGCCGGTCGCCGATCAGCTCGGTGATCCATTGCATGGCCGAATAATGCTGCTGCTCGGCGATGAAGGTCAGCCACGGTAGGGCGGCCAGATCCGCCCTCTCCAGCGGTAGCGCGCGACCGTCGGCGAAGGAGGCCGCCCCGTAGACCGCGCAGGCAATCGATCCTATCCGCCAGGTCAGCCCCTCGCCGATCGGCGGCATGCGGTGGCGCACGACGATCTCCGGAACCCTGGCGGCCTGCGTAATGGTATCGCCGGACAGCACCAGCTCGACCCGTGGCCCGGTCGGTAGCGTGCCGAGCCCGCGAGCCAGCAGAGCGGCCGGCCATTCCATCACCTCCACCCGGACCGTCTCGGCCAGGCCACGGATCTTGTCGCGGGCCCGGCGTTCGACCCGCAGGGCCGTGGTCTCAACCGCCCGCACCTCGGGCAGGAGTTCCGCCCCGGCCTCCGTGAGCCGGTGGCCGTCGCGGTCGCGCTCGAACAAGGGAAGACCGAGACCGCTTTCCAGCGATCGGATATGCCGCGCCACGGTCGGTTGGCTCACGGCGAGCTCGACCGACGCCCGGCGCAGGCTTCCGGTGCGGGCAACGGCGAGAAACGCCTGAAGATCGTCCCAGTTCATGAAACGAATTTGTAACGCCAGAACCGAATTCGTGGAACGAAAAGCGAGGAGCTGCTGTCCTATACCGGGGGTATCGACCCCGCGAAGAGGCCCCCGATGCGCCAAGCGATCCTCGTCTCCGCCGCCGCCATCCTGTCCTGGTCCGCCCTGATCGCGATCAGCCGTATCCTGTTGGTCCGCTTCGGTTTCGACCCCTGGGCCTATACCTTCCTGCAGCTCTGCGCCGGCGGGCTCTGCCTGCTCGCCATCGGCGGCAAGGGCCGGCTGTCGCTGGCGAGTTTCCGGCGGCCAAGTACCTGGATTCTCGGGGTTCTGCGGGTCCTGTCCGCCGCCCTCTTCACCGCCGTGCTGGTCTGGGTCAGCGCCATGGAGGCGGGGGTTCTGGGGGCGGTGAACGTGCCGATGGTGGCGGTCGCGGTCTGGCTGGTCCTCGGTCGGCGCCCCGCCCGCCTGGAATGGCTCGGCCATGCGGTGATCCTGGCCTCCATCGCGCCGCTGGTGATGACCCTGGAGGGCGGGATCGCCAACCCGGCCGTTATCCTGATGTTATTGAACGAAGTCTGCCTGGTCGCCGGCACACTGCTCGCCGAGCGCCACCCGGACAACAGCGGCACCGAGCCGGGCAGCCGCGCCCGCTTCACCGGTGCGGTGCTGCTGGTCACGGCGGGCCTGTTCCTGGTCCTGCGGATACTGGAAGACGGCGGCGTCGGCGAGGTGGACTGGAGCGCCCCGCTGATCGTCTCCGCCGTGTTGGTCGGGGTGTTCCTGCGCGGTCCCTCGATGTTTCTAACCTTCTGGTCGACAAGGCTGATCGGCTCGCAGAACTACATGGCCTGCTGCACCGCGCTACCGGTCATCGGCATGGCACTGGAACAGGCCGCTTTCGGGTTGGGGCTGATCGACGTGACCCGCTTCCGGCCCGAGACGGTATCGCTGACCGCGGGCGTGGTCGCCGGCACCCTGATCGTGGTGGCCATACGCGTGCGTGCCGCCCGCCGCAGGATCGGCGCGGTCGCCTGAATCCGGTAGGACGCCGCGCTACCGGCCGGTCCAGGGATGTCAGGAGACTGTTGAAAGGCGTCTAGCGGCCTGCGGGACGTGTTCAGTGTGCGTCCTAACCGGCGTGGCGATCCGAGCGGTGCGCATGGCGAATCGCCACACGTGTCTATGACTGTGGAATGCCCATCTCTATGACTGTGGAATGCCCATCGGCCCGACATTGCGAGCCGAAATACCAATTCGAATCCTATATCTGGTGGTTCGACGAGACAGGTGGTGCAACAGAAAACGCCGGGGCGAAGACCCCGGCGCTGCGGTTGTGACTTGGTAGTAGCGGGGTCGCCGTCGCGGGCCTAGCCGACCTGCTCCAAACGGCTCAGCGCGGCGGCCAGACGGTCGCGGCGTTCCGTCTCCTCGGCCAGCCGATCCTTGTTCTCCTCGACCACCTCTTCCGGCGCCTTGGCGAGGAATCCCTGGTTCGAGAGTTTCTTGTCGATCTTGGCCATTTCGCCTTCGGCCTTGGCGATCTCCTTGGCGAGGCGGGCGCGCTCCTGGGCGATGTCGATCACGTCGGCGATCGGCAGCACCAGGGTGGCCTCGTCCAGCACGCCCTGGACCGCACCGGCCGGGGCGGACCCGCCGGTCTCGATCGAGGACAGCCGGGCAAGACGGGTGAGCAGATCGCCGTACTTCTTAGCCCGCTCGGCGGTTTCCGCATTGGCACCGACCAGCAGCAGCGGGATCTGCGCCGAGGGCGGCACATTCATCTCGGCGCGAATGGAGCGCACCTCGGAGATCAGCCGGACCACCCAGTCCATCTCGGCCGAGGCAGTAGCGTCGATCAGGTCGCTGGACAGCGCCGGCCAGGGGCGCGAGACCAGGAGCTGGTCCGCCTCCTCGCCGAAGCTCGCCCACAGCTCCTCGGTGATGTACGGCATGATCGGGTGCAGCAGGTGCAGCGCCCGGTTCAGCGCCCAGGCCGTGGTCGCCCGGGTCTCGGCGGCACTCGGATGCTCGGTGCCGCCCTCCGGGGTCTGCAGGATCGGCTTGGTGAACTCCAGGTACCAATCGCAGAAGGTGCCCCAGAAGAACTGATAGAGGGCCGCGGCCGCCTCGTTGAACTTGTAGGCCTCCAGCGAGCCGGCGACCGCGTCGGCGGTCCTGGCGACCTCGCCGACGATCCAGCGGTTCACGGTCTCGGTACAGGCCGCCGGATCGAAATTCGGATCGACCTTGCAGCCGTTCATCTCGCAGAACCGGGCGGCGTTCCAGATCTTGGTGGCGAAGTTGCGGTAGCCTTCCACGCGCCCTTCGGCCAGCTTGATGTCGCGGCCCTGCGCCGCCATGGCGGCCAGGGTGAAGCGCAGGGCGTCGGTGCCGTATGTCTCGATCAGGTCGAGCGGGTCGATGACGTTGTTCTTCGACTTCGACATCTTCTGGCCCTTGGCGTCGCGCACCAGGGCATGGATGTAGACCGTGTGGAACGGCACCTCCTTCATGAAATGCAGCCCCATCATCATCATCCGGGCGACCCAGAAGAAGATGATGTCGAAGCCGGTGACCAGCACGTCGCCGGGATAGTAGCGCTCCAGTTCCGGGGTCTTGTCCGGCCAGCCGAGCGTGGAGAACGGCCACAGCGCGGAGGAGAACCAGGTGTCCAGCACGTCCTCGTCGCGGGTCAGTTCCACCGCCTTGCCGTAATGCGTCTCGGCGGCGGCGACGGCCTCCTCGGCGCTCTCGGCGACGAAGACCTCGCCGTCCGGACCATACCAGGCCGGGATCTGATGGCCCCACCAGAGCTGGCGCGAGATGCACCAGGGCTGGATGTTGCGCATCCATTCGAAATAGGTCTTCTCCCAGTTCTTCGGGACGAAGACGGTCTTGCCGGTCTCCACCGCCTCGATCGCCGGCTTGGCCAGGGTGGCGGCGTCGCAGTACCACTGGTCGGTCAGCCACGGCTCCAGCGGCACCCCGCCCCGGTCGCCATGGGGCACGGTGTGGCGGTGCGGCTCGATCTTCTCCAGCAGCCCGGCCTCGTCCAGGTCGGAGACCACCGCCTTGCGGGCGGCGAACCGCTCCATGCCACGGTATTTCTCCGGCACCTCGTCGTTCAGATGCGCCCGGGCATCCATGATGTTGATCATCTCGAGGTTATGACGCTTGCCCACCTCGAAATCGTTGAAATCATGGGCCGGAGTGATCTTCACCGCGCCGGACCCCTGCTCCGGATCGGCATACTCGTCGCCGATGATCGGGATCCGCCGGCCGACGAGCGGCAGGATGGCGTACTGGCCGATCAGGTCCTTGTAGCGCTCGTCCTCGGGATGCACGGCGATGGCCGTGTCGCCCAGCATGGTCTCCGGGCGGGTGGTGGCGACGATGATGTGCTTGCTCGGGTCGCTCTCCAGCGGATAACGGAAATGCCAGAGGTTGCCGTCGACCTCCTTGGGCTCGACCTCCAGGTCGGAGATCGCCGTCACCATCTTCGGGTCCCAGTTCACCAGCCGCTTGTCGCGGTAGATCAGGCCCTCCTTGTGGAGCTGGACGAAGACCTTGAGCACCGCCTTGGACAGCCCCTCGTCCATGGTGAAGCGCTCGCGCTCCCAGTCCGGGCTGGCGCCCAGGCGGCGGAGCTGGTTGACGATGGTGCCGCCGGACTGACCCTTCCACTCCCAGACCTTGTCGATGAAGGCCTCGCGGCCGATGTCGCGGCGATCGATGCCGTCGGCCGCCAGATTGCGCTCGACCACCATCTGGGTGGCGATGCCGGCATGGTCGGTGCCGGGCTGCCACAGGGCGTCGCGGCCGGCCATGCGGTTGTAGCGGGTCAGGATATCCTGCACGGTCATGGTCAGGGCGTGGCCCATATGCAGGCTGCCGGTGACGTTCGGCGGCGGCATCATGATGGTGTAGGGCTGGGCGTTCGACTCGGGTGCGCAGGCAAAGGCGCCGGACTTCTCCCAGCGGCCATACAGCCGGGCCTCGACATCGGCGGGGGAATAGGTCTTCTCAAGCATCTGTCGGGTCCTTGACCGGCGCAGGGACGGAACCAGCCGGGCCGGATCCGGGACCGTCCACCTGCTTCAATGACGACGGAGGCCGTTCATAGGCCAAGCGGGCGCGAAACGCCACACCCGGCCGGCGGTTTCCGTGAGGTTTTCAGCCCCTCCCGACATGGGTCGGGGCGGAAATCGGGCTACCAGCGATCCCGGCGCTGGGAGAGCATCACCAGACGCTCGATCTCCTCGCGCACCAGGCGCTCGACCATCGACGGCAGGTGCTGGTCCAGCCAGTCCTTCAGCATCGGCCGCATCAGCTCGCGGGTCAGACGCTCCAGGGTGACCGCACCGTTGCCGAGCGGCAGCTCCTGATAGTCCTCGTTGAGCTTGGCCTGCAGCTCGGAGAAGGAATGCACCGTCTCCTGGGCCTGTGGCGGGGACACCAGGCCCTGAGGCTGAGGCTGGGGAGCAGCGCGCGGGGCCGGCGGTGGCGGCGGCGCGTAGACCGGTTGAGGCTCGGGCTCGGGTTCCGGGTCGGGCTCGGGTTCCGGAAGCGGATCCGGCTCGGGTTCAGGCTCCGGGTCGGGCTCGGGTTGCGGCTGGGCGTAGCGCTGCTCATCGAACAGGGGCTCGGCGTCTTCGTCCTCGTCGGCTTCCATGTCCGACAGGTCGAGGACGTCCTCCTCCTCTTCTTCCTCCTCTTCCTCGAACGCGGGTTCCGGCTCAGGCTCCGGCTCCGGTTCGGGCAGAGGTTCAGGTTCCGGCTCGGGCTCAGGGTCCGGCTCAGCCTCCTCGACGGCTTCTTCTTCCGCCGGCGCCTCTTCCTCGTCTTCCCCATCCTCGGAAATGATCCGGCGAATCGACGCCAGGATCTCTTCCATGGATGGTTCTTGTGTATCGCTCATGCCTTCGCCCCGGCGACCCTGGCTGTCCGGTACATTCGAATCTGAAGACTAGCCCATAAACCTCTGTCGGGCCAATACTTCACGCGAATCGCCGTCAGTTGCCCGGCATACGTCCCGGAGGCTCGGTGCCGTAATACTTCGACTCGACCGCCAGGTAGTGCCGATCATAGTCGTAGATCTCGACCGGCAGCCCAAGATCCTGGGCCGTCAGCCGGCCCAGCGAAGCCAGCAGGGAGAAGGCCGCGACGATGGCGTTGCGGTCGGCGGTGACCAGGTTGACCTGGGCATCCAGCAGCTCCTGCTCGGCGTCCAGGACGTCCAGCACGGTGCGCGCGCCGACCGTGGCTTCCTGCTGCACGCCGTCCAGCGCGATCTCGGCAGAATTCACTTCCGAGCGCAGCGACTCGATCTGCGCCAGGGCGGTCTTGTAGTCCTCGAAGGCGCTGGCAGCATTCTCGACGACCGCGCGGCGCTCGTTGTCGACCAGCAGCCGGATTCGGTTCACGTTCTCCTTGGCCGAGCGGACCTGGGAATAGACCACGCCCTGCTGGTAGATCGGCACGGAGAGCTGAACCTCGGCGGTCAGCGTGGTGACCTCGTTGTCACCGCCATTGGTGTTGTAGGTCTGTTCCGCCTGGGTCACCAGGTTCAGTTCCGGCAGCAGCTCGGCTTCGGCCTGAGACACCACATGGCGGGCGGCCAGTTCCTGGAACTTGGCCTGGATCAGGGTGTAGCTCTCCTGCGTCGCGATATCGACCGCCTCGTCCCGGGTCGTGGGCAGACCCGGCGGGATCGACGGCTCCGTCAGGGTCGTCGGCACGGTACCGACAACACGCTCGAAGGCCACGCGGGAGGTGATGAGATTGCCTTCGGCCTGGGTACGGTCCGCCTCGGAACTGGCCCGGCGGGCGTCGGACTGCGCCACGTCGGTTCGCGTCACCTCGCCGACCCGGAACCGGTCGCGGGTCGCTTCCAGCTGCTTGTCCAGCCGTTCGACGTTGTTGATCTGCAGCTCGAGGATCGAGGTGTCGCGGATGACGTTCACATAGGCGACCACCGCGTCCAGCAGCGTGGACTGCTCGGATTGGAACAGACCCGCCCGCGCGGCCTCCACATTGGCGTCCGCCTCGTCCACTTGGGCGTCGACTCGCCCGAAGGTGTAGAGCGGCTGAGTCGCGGTGATCGAGCCGGTGATCGGGTAGGAATGGTCGTCCGTGGTGGTGACGCCCCGGTTCTCACCTTTCACGTCGGTGATGCCGAAGCTGCCCGCCGCGCTGATGCTCGGGCGCCAGCCGCCCTTGGCCTGGGTGACGCTTTCGTCCGTGCGCCGCAGGTCGGCCCGCGCCGCCAGCAGTTCCGGATTGGTCTCGTAGGCCAGCGACAGGGCCTCTTCCAGGGTCTGTCCCTGGGCCGCGGGGGTGCCGATGACGGCGATCCCGGCCAGCAGGGCCACGACCGCGGCCGACGAACGGAGCGACTTCGCGAACGAGGTCATGGTCTTCCTTTCAGCTTTCGAATGCCCTGGCAATGCGATGTCGGAGGAATGGGGGCGTTGCCGCGGGTATATGGCGTCCCGCGCTCAGAAGACAAACCCGGCCTCCCGGCGGAAGCTCGCGAGCAGCGGCGTGCCCGCGTCGAACAGAATCCGGCGCCCGATATGGGAGCCGAGCTTCTCGTAAAGCACCGCGACGCCGGGCTCGGTCGGCGTGCCGCCCTCCACGGTGACCAGACGGCCGCCATCGGCCAACTCGTCGAACAGCTTCTGCGGCACGGTCTCAACCCCGCCGTCGATCAGAATGACGTCGTAGGGAGCCTGCTTGCCGTAGCCCTGGGCCAGAGGACCGTTGACGATCGCCGCGTTGTCGATCGCCAGGGCCTCCAGATTGGCGTTGCCGGAATCGACAAGGCTCTGCTCCTCCTCGACGCCGACCACGACGGACACCAGCTTGGACAGCACCACCGTGGCGTAGCCGGTGCCGCAGGCCACATCAAGGGCCACGTCACCCGGCTTCGGCAGGGCCGCCTGCAGCAGGCGCGCCAGCACCATCGGTTCCAGCATGTAGCGGCCGGCACCGACCTCCAGCGCCTCGTCGACATAGGCGATGCCGCGCTTGGATTTGGGCACGAACAACTCGCGCGGGATCGTGTCGAAGGCATTGATCAGGGCCGGGTCGGTGACCTTGTTGGTCCGGATCTGGCTCTCGACCATGTTCAGGCGTGCCAGGGCGTAGTCGACCATCGCATTCCTCACCGCAACGTGCGCCCCCATCGATAGCGGGATGGTCGGCGCGGAAATTCCTAGACGAGCTTTATAGGCAAGAGCTTGGCCCGACACAATGAACTCCGCGCCGCAACTGGCCACGAAACGCCTGTGCACGGCCTGTGGACAAGCTGTGGATAGAGCCGACAAATCCCGGATTCGTCGAGCGAATCGAGGATTGACGCACACAGTGCGCCTACCCATAGTTTAAGGACTGTCACAGCAACAAACGGAGGCACCGATGCTTGCATCACCGTATCTCGCTTCCGGCTGGTTCGGAGTGCGCAAACGCTGAGGTAACCATGCCGGTATCGACCTGAGCCGCGGTCCCTTTTCCAGGACCGCGGCTTTTTGTTTGTCCGGCTTCAGGATCAGTCAGCTTCCAGCCGACCCACCGGCGGGCGGATGGACCCGGTGCCAGTGCTCGGCGATCTCGAGGCGCCGTGTGATCCAGGTCGATCCCTTGGCCTGGACGTGATCCAGAAACTTGGCCAGGGCCCGGGCGCGGCCCGGCCGTCCCACCAGACGCTGGTGCAGGCCGATCGACAGCATGCGCGGGCGTTGCGCTCCCTCGTCCCAGAGCTGGTCGAAGGCGTCGGTGATGTAGCGGAAGAAGTCCTCGCCCGAGCCGTAGGAGGCCGGGGCGCCGAACTTCACGTCGTTGGTGTCCAGCGCATAGGGGATGACCAGGTGATCCGCTCCGTCCACCTTCACCCAGTACGGAAGATCGTCGCTATAACTGTCGCTGTCATAAAGGAAACCGCCCGTCTCTACCAGCAGACGCCGGGTGTTCGGGCTGGGGGCGTAGCGACAGTACCAGCCCTTCAGGCGCTGGCCGGTGAGCCGTTGCGTGATCTCGATGGCGCGGGCGATATGCTCGCGCTCCTCGTCCTCGGTGAGTTCGTAGTGGTTGATCCAGCGCCAGCCATGACCGGCGAAATCCCAGCCGGCCTTGGCCATGGCTTCTGTGGCCACCGGATTGCGCTCCAGCGCCATGGCGCAGGCATAGACCGTCAGCGGCAGGTTGCGCTCGGTGAACAGCCGATGGATGCGCCAGAACCCGGCGCGCGGGCCGTAGTCGTAGAGCGATTCCATGCCCAGATCCCGCTGCCCCGGCGGATGGCGTCCACCGACGACCTCGGACAGGCCACCCTCGTTCTTCGCGTCCCCGTGCAGGATGTTGGTCTCCGACCCCTCCTCCACGTTGAGTACGAAATTCAAGGCGACCCGCGCCCCGTCCGGCCAGGCGGCATGGGGCGGCTCGGCGCCGTAGCCGATGAGATCCCGGGGATAGTCGCTCATGCCGTCGTCTCCTGTGCCAGTCGGGCAGCACCGGTACCGGCGATCCGTCCAAGCGTGACCGCCGTCACCAGCCCGTTGCCGGAAAGGTACCCCTCCACACCGGAGCCGGACAGACCCACCGCGGCCCCGCCGCCGGCGAACAGGTTCGGCAGCGGCTCCCGTTCCGCGGTCAGCACCCGGGCCGAAGTGTCGATCGACAGCCCGCCCTGGGTATGGAACAGCGCGCCGGTGACCCGCACGGCGAAATATGGCGGCGTGTCCAGGGTCGGGGCTGTGGTGAAGTCTCGGCCGAATGGATCTTCCAGCTGCCCCGCCGCGGCTTCCGTCGCATGGGCCAAAGTCGCCGCCAAACGGTCGCGCGGGCAACCGATCAGGTCTGCCAGCGCCGCCAGATCCGGCAGCTCGCGGATCGCACCCATCCCGTGGGCGCCGCGATAATCCTCGTGCCGCATGCCGAGCTCGTGCAGGCGCCGGTCGTAGACGTTCCAGGCGATGCCGCCGGGCTGCGCCAACACCTTCAGAGCCTGTTCGGAATAGCCGGCATGCTCGTTGGAGAAGCGCGCGCCCTCGGTATTGACCTGCACGCCGCCTTCCATCATCAGCGCCCAGGAGATCAGGGCCCCGTGGGGATGGGCGACGGACCCGTGACCCTGGTAGCTGCCCATCTGGGCGACGGCGGCGCCGAGTTCGGTGCCCCAGCGCACCGCGTCGCCCTGGTTGCCGGTATGGCCGAAATACAGGGCGTCGGCCATTTCCGGGATGTAGCTGCGCAGCATCTCCGGGTTACCGCCATAGCCGTTGCAGGCGAGCACCAGCGCATCGCATCCGATCTCGTCGGTCGAGCCGTCCGGCCGCTCGATCACGACGCCCAGCACCTTGCCGGCACCGTCGGCGATCAGGTCGCGTACCGGCGCCTCGCAGACGATGTCGATGCCTGCCCGCTCCGCTGCGGCGGCGAGCGATCCGACCAGCGCCACCCCGGTCTTCTGCGGATGCGAATGCATCCGGTAGGCGGTGTGGCCGGGATAGCGGAACGCGGTCTCCAGGATGAAGGACTGGCCATGGGCGTCGGCGAGCCATTCCAGTGTCGGCCCCGACGCCTCGCAGACCGCGCGGCCGAGGACCGGATCGCCCTCGCCGTGGTTCTTCTTCTGGATGTCGCCGAGCATCCGGTCGACGCCGTCGTCAGCATTGGCCTCCGCCTGCCAGCGGGTATTGCAGGCCGGGATGTAGCCGGCCGACAGGGATGTGGACCCGGCCGGCACAGGGTCGCGCTCCAGCACCATGACCGCAGCACCCGCGTCATGGGCGGCCAGGGCGGCGATCAGGCCGCAGGCGCCCGCGCCGACGACCAGCACCGGTACATGGGCCTCGGGGCCGCTCTCGCGCCGGACGATACCCATCAGGCAGCCTCCCAGGCGGCGGCCACCTCGGCGATGGTGGCCACGGTGCTCACCGGGCGCAGGGCGTCGAGGGCGGTGCGATGCACCTGCTCGGAGAAGGCGGCACAGCCGTCCTCGAGCACCACCGTCTCCAGGTCGCGCACATGGGCGTCGCGCACCGTGGAGGCGACGCCGCCATTGGTCACGATGCCGGCGAAGATCAGCGTGGTAATGCCCGCCTTCCTCAGAACCCACTCGAGCCGGCTCATGTAGAAGGCTGAAAACGCGACCTTCTCTACCTTAATATCGATCGGCTGTAGTACATCGACCACATCGTGGCCCCAGCCGCCGGACAGGAAGTCGCCCTTGCGCAGGAACGGCCGGATCGCCTTCAGATGCGGCGAGATCATCGGCTCGCCGCCCCTGCCCGGCACCAGGGTGAAGTGGGTGGAGACGATCCACCCACCCTTGGCCCTGACGGCCTCGGCCAGCGGAGCCAGACGGGCCGGGAGGGCGGCGATCTCGTCCGCCTTGGACCCGCCCCGTGCATAGGCGCCGTCGGGGTGGATGAAGTCGTTCTGCAGGTCGACCAGCACCAGGGCGGTGGCCGACGGATCGGGAAAGGCGAGGTCGCCGCTCATGAGGCTTCTCCGATCAGCACGTTGCCATAGGTGTCGACCTCGCCGACCAGCCCGGGCTCGATCAGGATGGTGGTGTCGCTCTGCTCCAGCACGGCCGGACCCCTGATCTCCGCGCCGGCCGGCAGGGCCAGGCGGTCGACGATGGTCGCCTCGTGCCACGCCCCGTCCACATAGACGTCGCGGGTGCCGCGGATCGCGCCCTCGACCGTCGTTCCCGGCTCCGGGGCGAGCAGCGACAGGTCGAAGCGCGGCCGCTTGCCGACCACCGCGACCCGCAGGTTAAGGATCCGCATCGGGATGCCCTTGAGCAGCCGGCCATAGGTGCTCGAATAGGCCGCCTCGAAGGCCGCGCGCACGGCCTCCTTGTCGACCGCCTGGCCCTTGGCCGCCTGAATCGGCACGGCGACGGTGTGGGTCTGGCCGACATAGAGCATGTCGAGTTCGACCACGGTCTCCATGCCCTCCAGGGTCACGCCCGCACCCTTGACGGTCTTCGTGCCCTCGCCGTCCAGCCGGTCGATGGCCGAGCGCAGGGCATCGGCGTCGAGATCGTCCAGCAGCACGTTCCAGGTCTCCACGAAATCCTGGCGCAGGTCGGCAATGGTACAGCCGAGCGCGCTGGTCACGCCCGGATAGCGCGGGACCAGGGCCTTCTTCAGCCCGACCTCGCGGATCAGGGCGCCGGCATGGAGCGAGCCGCCGCCGCCGAACGGCACGGCGACGAACTCCTTGGGATCGTGGCCGCGCTCGATGGACACGACGCGGATGGCGCCGGCCATCTTGGCATTGGCGACCCGGATGATCGCCTCGGCCGCGGCCTCCGGCGTCTCCAGACCAAGCGGGATCGCCACATGGTCGGTGATCGCCTGCCGGGCGGCCGCCACGTCCAGCCTGTCCAGCTTGCCGCCGATCGGCCGGTCGGCGTTGATCCGCCCCAACACCAGATTGGCGTCGGTCACGGTCGGCCTCGTGTTGCCCAGGCCGTAGCAGACCGGCCCCGGATCGGAGCCGGCGCTTTCCGGGCCGACCTGCAGCAGGCCGCCGGCATCGACGCGGGCAATGGACCCGCCGCCGGCGCCGATGGTGATGATCTCGATCATCGGCGAGCGCACGACGAGGCCGAAATCGATGGAGGTCTGGGCCGCCAGGGCGCTCTCGCCCTCAACCACCAGGGAGACGTCGAAGGACGTGCCACCCATGTCGCAGGTGATCAGGTTCGGATAGCCCGCGACCGAGCCGATATGCGCCGCGGCCGTCACGCCGGCCGCCGGGCCGGAGAGAGCGGTGCGGATCGGCACCTTGCGGGCGGTGTCCAGGCTCATGACGCCGCCGTTCGACTGCACGATCAGCACCTGGGCCGGGGATTTCGCCTCACCCAGGGCCTGTTCCAGGCGGGCGAGGTAGCGGCCGACCGGCGGCTGCAGATAGGCGTTCAGCGCCGCCGTCGAACTGCGCTCGAACTCGCGGATCTCCGGGACGATCTGGTGACTGGCGGTGACGTAGTCGTTCGGCCAGACCGAGCGCAGCGCCTCCAGGGCGGCCCGCTCGTTCTCGACATTCGCATAGGCGTTGATGAAGACGATGGCCACGGCCTCGCAACCGAGCTCCTGGAGTCGTCTGGCGGCAGCCTTGACCTCTTCCGGGTCGACTACCTGGCGAACGGTGCCGTCGGCCAGGGTGCGCTCGGCCACGTCCAGGCGCCGGTCGCGCGGCACTATCGGTACGAACTGGCCCCACAGGCCCCAGGTCTGCGGCCGGTCGCGCCGGCGCATCTCCAGGACATCGCGGAAGCCCGAAGTGGTGATCACGCCGGTCACAGCACCCTTGCGTTCCAGCAGGGCGTTGGTGCCGACGGTGGTGCCGTGGACGACGGTGGACAGGGCGGTCAGATCCCCTGCCCCGGCTTCAAGTCCGGACAGGAAGCCGACGGCCTGGTTCGCCGGGGTGGAGGGAACCTTGGCGACGCACGCGGTGCCCGCCGCCTCGTCCAGGACGAAGACATCGGTGAAGGTGCCGCCGACATCGACGCCAGCGATCAGATGGGGGGTGTTCGTATTCATGCTGCTCGAAGCTCGCTGGTCGCTTTTTCGTCGAGGGTGCCGTCTTCGGCGACGACGACCCGGTACCGGTCGCGGGCGGAGGCCACGCTGACATAGCCGAGGCGCACATCCTCGGCCACGCGGGCGGGCTCGCGCTCGATGGGCGGGCCATAGCCGCCCCCACCCGGTGTTTCCAGCAGCACCGACTGACCCTTGGCCAGCTTGATGCCGACCATCTTGGAGGCCATCGGCGGATGCGCCTCGCCGCCGTCCGGTCCGGCCGGATAGGTAAATCGATTCATCGCCGCCGCCTCGCCGCCTACGACGCCGGGCGGGGCGTAGCGGCCGCGCTCGCCGAACAGGAAGGCGTCCGCCTTCTCCTCCAGCAGTTCGATCTCGTAGACGGCACCCAGGCCGCCGCGGTTGCGGCCCGGCCCGCCGGAATCCTCGCGCAGCGCCCATTGCCGGAACATCACCGGATAGGCCGCCTCCAGGATCTCCAGGGGCGGGATCGTGGCGGTGGAGATCGGCGCGTTGCCGTGGTTCAGGCCGTCGCCCTCCGGATGGCCGCCATGGCCGCCGCCGAAGAAGCTGAACATGACCCAGCGCCGCCCGTCCTCGCGCCGGTATCCGGCCAGGGAGAGGGCGTTGATGGTGCCGTAGGCACAGCCGTTGACCCGCTCCGGCGCCGCCTGGGCCAGGGCCTGAAAACTGAGATCGATCAGCCGCAGGATGGTCTCGGTATAGCCGCCGACCGGGCGGGGTGCCTTGGCCGCCAGGATCGAGTTCTCGGGAATGACGAACTCGATCGGCTCAAGCACGCCGGCGTTCGCCGGCACTTCCTGGAAGATGTGTTTCATCGCCACGTAGCAGGCGGCGACCGTGGTCGACCGCGCGATGTTCACCGGGCCCAGGCACGGCGGCGCAGAGCCGGTGAAGTCCAGGGTCAGCTTCTCGCCGGAAACGGTGATCGCCAGTTCCAGCGGCAGCGCCTCGTCGACGATGCCGTCATTGTCGAGGAAGTCCTTGGCCCGGTAGGTCCCGTCCGGCAGGGACGCGATCTGCGCCCGCATCAGGGTCGCGGCCCGGCTCTTCAGTTCCTCGAAGGCGGTGGCGACGGTGGCGTCTCCGTATTCGTCCAGCAGGTCGCGCAACCGCCCCTCGCCCAGCTTGAGCGCGTTGATCTGGCCGTTGAGGTCGCCGTAGAGGCTGTTCGGCAGGCGCGAGTTGGCCTGCAGGATATCGACCACGTCCTGGCGGAACCGTCCGGCCTCGAACAGCTTCACCGGCGGCATCAGAAAGCCTTCCTGGAAGCTCTCCGTGGCCGCCGGGTTGTAGTTCCCCGGGACGTTGCCGCCGACGTCGTGATAATGGCCCACCGACGCCAGGTAGCAGAACACCTTGCCGTCCCGGAAGATCGGCTGGACCAGCCGGAAGTCGGACAGATGGGTGCCGCCGTCATACGGGTCGTTGAAGATATAGACGTCGCCCTCTTCCAGGCCGCCGTCGCGCGCGGCCTTGTCGATCACGGTCTTCACCGCGAAGGCCATCGCGCCGACGAAGATCGGAAGGCCCGACTTGCCCTGCACCAAGGTCTCGCCGGTCTCGGCGTGATACAGCCCGTGGGAAGCGTCGTGCGCCTCCGCGATGATCGGGTTGAAGGCGCTGCGGAACAGCGTGGCGTCCATTTCGTCCGCGATCTGTTCCAGACGGCCGTTCAAGACCGCCAGCGTGACGGGATCAATCGTCCCCATCTGTTCCTGTTCCTTTACGAGTTGAACCCTGTGCCACCGCGGCGGCGTCGTATTTGGCGCCCTCCTCCAGCATCTGCGGCGTGCCGAGCACGTCGTTGAGGCCCTTGAGGTCGAGCATCCGGTCGCGCCAGGGCGCGGTTGTGCCGTGCTGCTTGAGAGAGGCGAAATAGGCCTGCAGGGCGGGCACCATGGCCCGCGCCGTGCCGCCCGGGAAGATCACCACCTTGAAGCCGTGTTCCGCCATCTGCTCGGTGGAGCGGATCGGGGTCGCCCCGCCCTCCACCATGTTGGCGAGCAGCGGCACGCGGCCGGCGAAGCGGCGGGAAATCTCGGCGATCTGCGCGTCGCTCTCCGGCGCCTCGACGAAGAGCAGGTCGACGCCAGCCTCGACATAGCGCTCGGCTCTGTCCAGGGCGGCTTCGAATCCTTCCACGGCGATGGCGTCGGTGCGGGCCATGATCAGCGTGTCCTGACGCGCATCCAGGGCGGCGCGCAGCTTGCCGACCATCTCGTCGGCGCTGACCAAACCCTTGCCCTTGAGATGGCCGCAGCGCTTGGGCAGCGACTGGTCCTCAAGCTGGATCACGTCGGCGCCGGCCCGCTCGTATTCGCGGACCGTGCGCTGGACGCTAAGGGCATTTCCGTGGCCGTTGTCGCCGTCGACGATCATCGGGATGGAAATGCGTTCGCGGATCGCCGTCAGGGTGTCGGCGATCTCGCGCAGCCCCATCAGCCCGATATCCGGGCGGCCGAGGCGGGTATAGGCGATGCCGGCGCCGCTGACATAGGCGGCGTCGAACCCGGCCTGCTCCACCAGCAGGCCGGTCAGCGCGTCCCAGCAGCCGGGGGCAAGCACGATCCCCTCGCCCTGAAGCAGGGCGCGCATACGCTCCGTCGTTTGCGTCATGGATCTACTCCCCGGCCTCGGCGAGGGAGACTGCGTTGAGCCGGCGGGTCAGCGCGTTGATGTCGTCCAGCTCCTCCAGACGGAAGCAGTCCTCGTAGATCCCACGCGCCACCGCGTCCGGCCAGACCAGACCGGTCAGCTCGGCGTATTTGCGGTCGAGTTCGACGTCGTCGTAGGGGTCTTCGGTGTCGCCGCGGTTGGTCTTGGTCTCCGCCTCCAGCACGCTGCCGTCGGTCAGGGTGACGATCACCCGGGCCGGGCGGAAATCCGGCATCAGGGCGGTCAGGGCCGGATCCTCGGCCACCTCCACCTTGTCGGCAAAGGCCTGGATCGTCTCGTCCAGCACCTTGTCCCAGGTGAAGCTTTCCACCCCGCTGGAACCGTTGATCAGGGTCGAGGCGACGGCGAAGGGCACCGAGAACTTTCCGGCCAGCGTGTTCTTCGGCGAGGTGTCGCTGAGCTGGGCGGCGAGCGAATAGGTCTCCACCCGCACCTTCTGCACCTCGTCGGGGCTCAGGCCGCCGCGCTTGTCGACGATCATCGCCAGGGCATCGAGGGTGCCGTGGTTGTAGCGGCAGCAGGCGTGGCGCTTGAAGTAGTTGCGGGCGATCTCCCAGCGCGAGCCGAGCTCACGGGTCATCTCCTCCGGTTTCCACTCGGTCGAGATCACCGTGCCCCAGATGGTCGACAGGCCGTCGGCCTCGCCGGTGAAGCCGCTCTCCACCATTTGCCAGGCGAGGATGCCCATCTGGCCGGAGAATCCGGCGAAGGAGTTCCGCACCGTGCCGCCCTGCAGCATAGTCTGCCGGCTGGTGGCGAGGCCGAGGCTGGAGGCGACGTTGATGGTCTCGCGGATCTTGGCGGCATCCGCCCCGGCCAGCTTGGCGACGGCGACGGCGGCCCCGACGGTGCCCCAGGTGCCGTGCGGGTGCATGGTCGGCAGGATCTTTGCGGCGATGCCGATGCGCGCGCCGATCTCGTATCCGAGGATCGCGGCGGTCAGAACCTCCGTCCCCGACTTGCCATGGGCCTCGCCGAAGGCCAGGGCGGCCGGGATGGCGTGGATGCCCGGATGGCCGCGGCTGTACTGGTTGCCCTCGTCCAGTTCCAGGAAGGTGCCGGCGGTACCGTTGAGGAAGGCGGCCTTGGCGGGTTCGGTGCGCAGGCCGGTGCCGATGATGCTGGACTCGCCACCCGCCACGGGCACGAGTTTCGCCTTGAGCGCCTGCACCTCCGGCTCGCGCGCACCCGCGCCGATCGCGGCCATTGTGTCTGCGAAGACACGATGGCCCCGATCGACCGCCGCCGGCGCGATATCCGCCAGCGTGGTGTTCGCGATGAAGTCGCAGACCGTATCCAGATACCCGGTCATCTCATCCTCCCATGGGTAAAGTTCTTAACGGGCCGACATCATCCGCCGCTCCAGTCGCGAGAGCAGACGGACCATCGGCCACAGCATCAGCAGATAGATCGCCGCCACCGCCATCAGCGGGGTGGCGTTGTAGACAAGTCCCTGGGCCACGCGGCCCATGCGCAGCAGTTCCGGCAGGGCCACCACGCTGGCGATCGACGTCGCTTTGATCAGCTCGATTGTATTCGATGTCAGATCCGGCGCCACATTGCGCAAGGCCTGGGGCAGGATCACGTAGATCATTGCCTGCACCCGGGTGAGCCCTGTGGAGCGCGCCGCCTCCATCTGGCCGGCGGGAATGCTCTCGATGCCGGCCCGTACGATCTCGCCGTAATAACTGCCGGAATTGAAGGTGAAGGCGACCAGCACCGCGGCGAAGGGCGGGACGTCCCAACCGAAGAACGGCAGGCCGTAGGTGACGTAGATCAGCAGCACCAGCGGCGGGATCGAGCGGAAGAAGTCGACGAACACCACCAGCCCCCAGTTCAGCGCCCGGATGTGGAAGCTGTGCACGGTCGCCAGGAACACGCCGAAGCAGAAGCCCAGCGGCACCACGGCGAGGCAGAGCTTGACGGTCATCCACCAGCCGCTCATCAGCAGCGGCCAGACCTCGCGCAGGCTGTCCTCGTTGAAGAAGCTGAACTTGATGACTTCCCAGTCGAGCATGATCGTCCCTCCCCCTCACCGCTTCCAGGCGTAGCGGGTCTCGACCCAGCGCGACGCCATGGTGAGCGGGAAGAAAATCAGCAGGTAGCCGATCGCCGCCATGGTCAGCGGCGAGGTGTTGGCGGCATAGGCGAGTGAGGTCTGCGCCACAGTCAGCATCTCCTCCACCGTCACCACGCTGGCCAGCGCGGTATTCTTGGTGATGGCGATGGTGCGGTTGGTCAGCGGCGGGATGGTCATCCGGATCGCCTGGGGGATCACCACGTAGAACAGGGTCTGGGTGAAGCCGAGGCCGGTGGAGCGCGACGCCTCCCACTGGCCCCTGTTCACCGAGGTGATGCCGGCCCAGTAGATCTCCTCGGCGAAGGCGGCGAGCACAGAAGCCAGCACGATCCACGAGATCACGAAGGCCGACATGGTGATGCCGATGAATGGCAGGCCGAAATAGAAGATGATCAGGATCACCAGCGGCGGCAGCGCTCGGAACAGGTCGACGAACAGGATGATCAGCCAGTTCACCGGCCGGACCTGGAACGCCCGCACGACCGCCAGCGCCAGGCCGAACAGCAGACCGGTCACGATCACCGAAAGGGCGAGCTGGATGGTGACCAGAAAGCCCGCCGCCACGTCCGGCAGGTAGCGGGCCATGATCTCCAGATTGAAGAACTGATCGAGGAAGCGCTCCATCTCGACGCCTCAGTGCCCGGTGACGCTGTGCAGGAACGACTTCAGCCGGTCCGAGCGTGCGTCGGTGAAGATCCGCTCCGGTGTGCCCTCCTCCACCACCAGGCCGCCATCCATGAAGATGACCCGGTCGGCGGCGTCGCGGGCGAAGCGCATCTCGTGGCTGACCACGACCATGGTCATCCCGCTCTCCCGCAGCTCGCGCATCACCTCCAGCACCGAGCCGACCAGTTCGGGGTCCAAAGCGGAGGTCGGTTCGTCGAACAGAATGACGTCGGGTTCCATGGCGATGGCCCGGGCGATCGCCACCCGCTGCTGCTGACCGCCGGAAAGCTCTGTCGGGTGATTGCCCGCCTTGTCTGCGAGACCGACCCGTTGAAGCGCGGCCTGGGCGCGGTCCTCTGCCTCGCTGCGCGCCATCTTCTTCACCTTGCGCAGGGCGAGGGACACGTTCCCCAGGGCCGACATGTGCGGGTAGAGATTGAACTGCTGGAACACCATGCCGATGCGCTGGCGCACCTTGTTGATGTCGACGCTGCGGTTGGTGATCTCCTCGCCGGTGATCTTCACCTGGCCGCTGGTCGGCTGTTCCAGCAGGTTGCAGCAGCGCAGCATGGTGCTCTTGCCGGATCCGGACGGGCCGATGATGAACACCAGCTCCTGCGGGGCGACCGTGAGGTTGACGCCCTTCAACGCCTCGAAATCGCCGAAGGATTTATGGATGTCATAGGCCTCGACGACAAATCTCGATGGGGCGGTTTGGGCATGCGCCATAGGGGACCTCGCGCGAACGGACGGCGGCTGGAGCGGTGGGAGCCGCCGGCCACACGAGGCGGCCGGCGGCGATTGTCTGGTCCTCAGCAGCCGCTGTCGGACGCGGTCTCGTCGTATCCGGGCATGCCGGGCACGCCGATGCCGGGCTCGACCTTGTAGGCGGCACCGCCCTCGATCGGCTTCTGACCGGTCCACTTCTCATGGATCTCCGCGACCGTACCGTCGGCCTTCATGCACTCGATCACCTTCTCGAACTTGGCGCGCAGCTCGGCGTTCGAGGTGTCGAAGGCAAAGGCGCCGACGCTGCCCGACTTGATGACCAGCGTGGATGGGACGACCAGCGGATTCTTCTTCGCCGTCCAGCCGACCACGGTGTCGCCGGCGAAGTTGGCGTCGGCCCGGCCGGCGGCCACGGCGGCGATGGCGTCGGCGTTCTTGCCGAAGCGCTCGATCTTCCAGCCGTACTCATCCTGACGCTCGGACAGGTACTTGTCGTAGAAGTTGCCTTTGTTGACCGCGATGGTCTTGCCCTTCAGGTCCTCCAGCTTCTCGACCTGCGGCGCGCCGCGCTTGATCAGGAACTGGTAGTTCACCTCGAAATACGGCTCGCCGAAGAGCATCTTCTCGGCCCGCTCCTCGGTCACGGTCGTCGGGGCGATGATGGCGACGTATTTCCCGGCCGCCAGACCGGCGAAGATGCCGGACCACTCCTGGTCGACGATCTCGTATTCCACACCCAGCCGCTTGGCGGCCTCGGCGGTCAGGTCGACGTTGTAGCCTTCCACGCCGCCGGCCGGCACGGCCATCACATGGGGCGCGTAGCCGACATCGGCGGCGAACTTCATGGTCTCGGCCGAGACCGGGCCCGCGACCGCAAGCCCCAGCGCTGCGACGGCCCCCAAAAGCACAGACTTTTTCATAACCAACCTCCGTCTCCTGTTCAGGTTCAGGCGATCTCTCGCCGTTGGTGCGCGCCCCGTTCTTGTGCAGGGTCCCGCACGTCAGTTCATTCTCTCCCTACTCCCCGGCATCGTCGGCGGCGTTCCAGATGTCACCGGCCGAGAAAGGGGTTCCGGTCACCGCCTCGGGCGACCAGCCGGCCTCGGCGTCGCCGCCGCGGCTCAGGGTCATGGTCAGCCGGTAAAGGTCCGATCGGTACAGCGCCACGAGCAGCTCGATCGCCCGACCCTCGCCGTCGCGCACCACCCGGCGGATGCGCAGCAGCGGCGCGCCCACGCCGATTCCCAGCCGGTCGGCCACCACCATGTCCGCCAAGGTCGCCGAGACCGCCTGATCGGCGGCGGCGGGCGTCACCCCGGCGCGTTCCAGCAGGGTCAGCAGCGGGGTATTGGCCATGTCCGATTTTTCGAATCGGCGACCGATCTCTTCCGGCACATGGGTGGTCAGATGGGAGAACGGATCGCCGCCGATCGAGCGCACGCGCACCGCGCGCTGGACGGTAGTGCCGACGGCTAGGCCCAGGGCCGCGGCCACGTCGTCTTCAGCCGGCCCGTAGCCGAATTCCTTCACCGAGACCTCGGTCTCCCCGCCCATGGCGAGCAACGCGTCGAACGCACCGGTTCCCTGGCCGGAGATCCTCACCCCGGCGCGGCCTTCGACGACCCGCGTGCCGCGGCCGCGTTCCCGCACGACGAGTCCGTCATTGGCCAGCTCGTCCAGCGCCCGCTTGGCGGTGATTCTCGACACGCCGTGGAACTCCGCCAGATCCTGTTCGCTCGGCAGGGTGCCGCCGGTGCCGAACTCGCCGTCGACGATGCGCTGGCGCATGATCAGGTAGATCTGATGGTAGAGCGGCGAGCGGAACCGGCCCAGTGCCCCGGCCTCCCCGCCGGCGGGTCGCTCCGCAGCCCGACCGGCCGCCTGCGAGAGACGGGAATCACGGCCGGAGCGGGGCAAACGGGATCTCATGAAATGATATAATGATATATCTTTTAGGCGTGACAAGACTCGAAATGCTGCACCTGCTCACAGGGTGGGTCGAGGAACCGGGCGCAGGTGTCGTCGGGAATTTCAGGGCCGCGACGTTGCAAAATCGACCGGCGACGCGGATCAACCGGTCGCGGCGGACCCGCCGGGGCCGGAAGCCTCTTGCACGGGCATGCCGGCTCGGGTATCACGCCTCTCCCGCTCAGACACGGCCCCGTGGCAGAGTGGTTATGCAGAGGACTGCAAATCCTTGTACATCGGTTCGATTCCGGTCGGGGCCTCCAGAGTGGGAAACAAGGCGACATTCGTCTTGAACGACATCGGACAGGACGCTATACAGCGCGGTCTCTGGTCCCGGGTAGCTCAGTGGTAGAGCGAGCGGCTGTTAACCGCTTGGTCGGGGGTTCGAATCCCTCCCCGGGAGCCAGCTTTTCAGGCACCAATCCGACAGACTGACGCAGACCAACCGGCCGGACGGTTCCGTCCGTCGTCATGCCATGTCGAAACGGCAGCCACCTTATATGTGCCTGGCTGAGGCGCGATCCGATGGCTGGGCGAGGTCCACGCCGTCGCCATGGTGTCCATCGATCGCCAAACATGCATAATCGTAGGAAGAAAAAACCAGCATGATGTCCGTCCCTCACGCCGGCGAGGCAGTTTGGCAAGGCATTTGGGACGGGCAGTGAGTGACAGACGGATGATCAACCCCAGTCAATGCCGAGGCGCCCGCGCCCTGCTTGGCATTACCCAGCAGCAGCTCGCCGATCTTGCCGGAATCAGCAAGCGCACGGTGATCGAGTTCGAAGGCGGCATACGCGTTCCCCTGACAACGACGAGCCGAAGCCTGCAATGGGCGCTGGAGAATGCCGGCATCGAGTTTCTACGCGGCAACGGAGCCGGATCCGGCGTCCGATTCCGGAACCCGGAGGTCGAGGACTCCCTGCTGCCCCGTATGGTCGCCCGGCGATCGTTTCTGGACCGATCCGGCCTGCTGAAAGGCGGAAACACCGACGCGCGGCAGAACTGGCCGTCCAACCGGCCGACCCAGGACGGGGCTTTCCAAGACGGCGCGGTATCGGCCAGGACCTACGAGGTAACGGAACTCTCCATTCGCGATTTCGAGCGGCTCGCCTCGTCGGAGCAGCGGCAGGCGCTGGACTTGTTCAGGGCCGGCTTGGGTCAGGTGCCCGAGGATATCGCCAGGAGGGCGACCATGACCCGGGTCGACGGCGACCGCATGCTGATGGAGTGGCAGGGGGCCGGCATCCAGCTCTTCCCCAGGAACGCCAGCCTGGCCGGCATGCCGCTGTCAGAGCTGCCGGACGCGAACTACGGCCGGTGGGCCGAGGGGCGGATGCTGCGGGCCTATCAGGCCGGGGAGCCGATCTTCGAGCTGTGCCACGGAATGGTCGAGGTCGACGGCAACCGGACTGTCTGGCGCTATTACTCCCTGCGTCTCCCCCGTCCCGACGGACGCACCCTCACCGTCACCGCCCGGGCTTAGGTCCGTTCCCGGTCAGACCAGGTCCTTCGGCGTGATGAACCGGCGCAGGTCCGCCCCTTTGGGCGCAAGCGCCGCCCAGCCGCTGGCCGCCTCCAGGGTGGCCAGCGCGCAGGTCGGGAACTTCACGCCGACGCCGGCGCCGGTCAACAGGCCCACGGCGTCCTCCATCCCGGGATTATGCCCGATCACCAGGGCAACCCGGGTCCGTACCGGGATCGATTTCAGGCGGGTAACCAGTTGCGCCGCGCTGGCCATGTAGATGTCCCGGGTGGTCTCGACAGGCACGCCCTCGGGCAGGCCGGCGCGCAGGATCTCCAGAGTGTCCCGGGTCCGGCGGGCGCTGGAACACAGAACGAAATCCGGCGCGATCCCCTGCTGTCGGCAATAGACCGCCATGGCGGCGGCGGCCCGTTCGCCGCGCGGCGCCAGTGGCCGGTCATGGTCAGCCTCTCCGCCGTCCCAGTCGGACTTGGCGTGCCGCATCAGGTGCAGCGTGATCATGACGCCGCTTCGTCGTCGGTGTCGCCTTCCAGCGTCGTCACGATTGAGATTTCCGAGTGGAGGGTGCGGTGCACCGGGCATCTGTCGGCGATCTCGCGAAGCTTGGCCCGCTGATCGGCGTCGAAGTCCCCTTCGATCACCAGGACCCTGTCGATCCGGTCGATCTTGGCCTCGCGGGACTCGCAGTCCGCGCAATCCTCGGCATGCACCTTGGCATGGCGCAGACGGGTCTCCAGCCGGTCGAAGGTCCAGCCCTTACGGTCGGCATACATCTTCAGGGTCATGTTGGTGCAGGCCCCGAGCCCGGCCAACAGGAAGTCATAGGGGCCGGGGCCGCTATCTGTACCGCCGACCGAGACCGGCTCATCGGCCCGCAGCCGGTGGTGGGGACCCGCAGCGATCCACTGCGGAAACTTGCCGTCTCCGGCATCGGCGACCACCACTTCCCCTTCCTCGGCGCGCACGCCATCTGGTCTGGAGTCCTCCAGGAAGCGTTCGGCCCAGCCCGCCAGAACGGCAGCCACATAGGCGCTGTCGGCCTTGCGCGTCAGCAGGTGGTCCGCCTTGTCTAGGGAGACGAAGCTCTTGGGGTGCTTGGCGGCGACGAAGATCTCGGTCGCGTTGTTTATGCCGACGATCTCGTCAAGGGGCGCGTGAAAGATCAGCAGGTCCTTGCGCAGGGCCGTCACCATGTCCGTCAGGCGATGGTCGCGTAGATCCTCCACGAAGGAACGCCGGATCTGGAACCGACGGCCGCCGAGCTCGACATCCGCAGCGCCGTCACGCTCGATGGCCTCGAGGCTTCCCTTGAAGTTATGGATCACATGCGTCGGATCCGACGGTGCGCCGATCGTCGCCACGCCGCGCACCTCTTCGATCCGCGCCGCGGCGGCCAGCACCGCCGCGCCGCCCAGGGAATGCCCCACCAGAATGGTCGGAGCCCGATACTCCCGGCGCATGAAATCGGCCGCGGCGACTAGGTCGTCCACGTTCGAGGCGAAGGTGGTGTTGGCGAACTCGCCCTCGCTGTGGCCGAGGCCGGTGAAGTCGAATCGCAACACGGCGATCCCGCGCTCGGCGAGACCCGTGGCGATGTGGCGGGCGGCGGCGAGATCCTTCGAACAGGTGAAACAGTGCGCGAAGAGCGCATATCCGCGGGTCGGGCCCGTCGGACGGTCGATCCGGGCTGCGAGCGTATCGCCCAAAGCCCCGGTGAAGTTGACACTTTCCGTACGCACAGCCATGGTCGATCTCACTGGTTGGCGGGGACTTAGGGGGTTCTACCACATGGCGGTTGAGGGGGAAGCGATAGCCTATGGTGGCCGTGAACCGGCGCCTGTCGATATCCGCTTCGCAACCCCGGCCGACGCGGACGCGCTCGCGCTGCTCAGCCAGGAGCTGCTGGCCTTCTACTCCCTGCCCGTCCATTACCAGCGGTCGTACATGGCCCACGTGATCGCCGACAAGGCGTTCCGAGAGCCGCCGGCGGTCGAGATCCTGATCGCCAACGGTGCCGATCGGGCGGTCGGCTTTCTCGTCTTCAACGAGACCTTCGCGCTGGCCAACTGCCAGAGCGCGGTGTTCATCCAGGACCTGTTCGTCACCCGCAAGGCGCGGACCGGCGGGATCGGCCGCCGGCTGATGAGCCGGCTGGCGGAGATCTGCGTGGAACGTGGGGTGACCCAGCTCGATTGGACCGCGGACCCCTGGAACGACAAGGCGCGGACCTTCTACGAATCCATGGGGCCGCTGCTGAAGAGCGAGAAGATGTATTATCGGATGCTGGGTCCGCGCCTCGCCAAGCTGGCGGAGCAGGGCGACGGCTGACTTCCCTCGTTCGCATCCGCGATCACTGTATTGACCGTCCTGCGGCCGGTTTCCCCCTCGCCTGCGCTTTATCCCCGCGTTCCGTCCGGCTAGGCTCCCAGCAACGAGTTCGGCGCGATCCGCGTCGGCCACAGGATGACGGACGGAGACGACCTCATGGACGTGCGTGACGGTTTCATCGGCGCGATCGGCAATACCCCCCTGATCAAGCTCAAGGCGGCGTCGGAACGCACCGGCTGCACGATTCTCGGCAAGGCGGAGTTTCTCAATCCCGGCGGCTCGGTGAAGGACCGCGCGGCGCTCGCCATCGTGCGCGACGCGGAGGAGAAAGGCCTGCTGCGGCCCGGCGGCGTCATCGTCGAGGGCACGGCCGGCAATACCGGAATCGGCCTGTCCCTGGTCGGCAATGCGCTGGGCTATCGCAGCGTCATCGTCATGCCGGAGACCCAGAGCCAGGAGAAGAAGGACATGCTGCGCCTGTGCGGCGCCGACCTCCGCCTGGTGCCCGCCGTGCCGTACAAGGATCCGAACAACTACGTGCGCTACTCCGGCCGCCTGGCGGAGGAGATCGCGGCACAGGAACCGAACGGCGCCATCTGGGCGAACCAGTTCGACAATGTCGCCAATCGCAAGGGCCACTACGAGACCACCGGTCCGGAGATCTGGGAGCAGACCGACGGCAAGGTCGACGGCTTCATCTGCTCGGTGGGCAGCGGCGGCACGCTCGGCGGCATCAGCATGGCCCTGAAGGAGCGCAACAAGAACATCCAGATCGGCCTCGCCGACCCGATGGGCAGCGCGATCTTCGGGTATTACGCCCATGGCGAGCTGAAGGCGGAGGGCGGCTCGATCACCGAAGGCATCGGCCAGGGCCGGATCACCGCCAACCTGGAGGACATCGTCGTCGACCAGCCGTTCCAGGTGAGCGACGAGGAGGCTCTGCCGGTGGTGTTCGACCTGCTGAAGGAAGAAGGCCTGTGCCTCGGCGGATCGAGCGGCATCAACGTGATGGGCGCGATCAAGCTGGCCCAGCAGATGGGGCCGGGTCACACCATCGTCACCATCCTCTGCGACGGTGGCGCGCGCTATCAGTCGAAGCTGTTCAACCCGGCATTCCTGCGCGAAAAGAATCTGCCCGTTCCGGCCTGGCTGGACGACTGAGAGGATTTCAGACCATGACCGACGCACTCGTTTCCACCGACTGGCTGGCCGCGCATATCGACGACCCGAAGGTGGTGGTCCTGGACGGCACGTATCATCTGCCGACCGCCAAGCGCGACGCCGATGCGGAGTTTCCGGACGGCCACATTCCCGGGGCCCAGCGCTTCGACATCGACAAGGTGTGCGACCCGGACGATCCCCTGCCCCACATGGTCCCCGGTGCGGACGCCTTCGCCAAGGCGGCGAGCGCGCTCGGCATCGATGCCGACACTCTGGTGGTGGCGTATGACGTGTACGGCATGCAGTCCTCGGCGCGGACCTGGTGGATGTTCCGGCTGTTCGGGCACGACAAGGTGGCGGTGCTCGACGGCGGCATGCCGAAATGGCAGGCCGAGGGCCGGCCGATGGAGACCGGCCCGGCGAAGCGGCGCCCGGCGACCGACTTCAAGGCACGCTTCCGCCCGGAACTGGTGAAGTCGCGCGACGACGTGCTGGCGGCCGTGAAGGCGGGCGACGTGCAGATCGTCGACGCCCGGCCAGCCGGCCGCTTCACCGGCGAGGAGGCGGAACCGCGTCCCGGCATGCGCTCCGGCCATATCCCGGGCTCCCGCTCCCTGCCGGTCACCGAGCTGGTGAACAAGGACACCAAGATGGCCCTGGACAGCGACGCCGTGGCGGCGAAGTTCAAGGCGGCGGGCCTCGACCCGTCGAAGCCGACGATCTCCTCCTGCGGGTCGGGCGTCACCGCCTGCATGATCGCGCTGAACGCCCATCGGCTCGGCCATCCCGGCATGGCGGTCTATGACGGCTCCTGGTCCGACTGGGGCTCGCGCCAGGATACGCCCGTGGATACCGGTCCGGCCGACGCCCAATGAGCCTGACGTTCCGGCCGATCGAGACCGACGACATCGACGGTATCGTCGACCTGTGGGAGCGCTGTGGCCTGCTTGTGCCGCATAACGACCCGCGCCGGGACATCGAGTCCGCGCGCCGCGCGCCGGACTCCGACATTCTGGTCGCCCATGTCCTGGGCAAGGTCGTGGCGTCGGTGATGGTCGGCTATGACGGGCATCGGGGCTGGGTCTATTACGTCGCGGTCGATCCGAACCGCCGCCGCGCCAGCATGGGACGTCAGGTGATGGAGGCCGCCGAGGCCTGGATGAAGACCCGCGGCGTGCCCAAGGCGGAGCTGCTGATCCGCGACACCAACGCCCAGGTGCGCGACTTCTACGCCAAGCTCGGCTGGAGCGAGGAGCCGCGGGTGGTGATGAGCAAACCCATGGTCGATGCGCCGGCGATCGGGCTCGGCACCGTGGATACCGTCGTCACCTCCCTGGAGATGCTGAACCGGCCGACCCGCCCTTCTCCGCACCCGCCGGCGAGCATGCGCACCGCGCTGATCCGCGCGGAGCCGCCGACCGTTTCGTTCTACCGCTACCTCTACAACACCGTGGGCGGCGACTGGACCTGGGTGTCGCGCCGGCTGATGGACGACGCGGAACTGACCGGCCATATCACCGATCCCAAGGTGGAGATCTACGTCCTCTACGTCGACGGCGCGCCCGCCGGCTACGGCGAGATCGACCGGCGCCGGGACGACGGCAACGTGGAGTTGGCCTATTTCGGACTGATGCCGGAGTTCATCGGGCGCGGCGTGGGACGCTACCTGCTGGACACCGTGATCGACATCGCCTGGACCGGTCCGACGACGCGGCTGTGGGTGCATACCTGCGACCTGGACCACCCCCGGGCGATCGGCACCTACCAGAAGGCCGGCTTCGTGCCGTTCGACCAGTATGTCGAGACCCTGCCGGATCCGCGGCTTGCCGGCCTGCCCATCCCCCAGCGGCGTCCGACCCCGTCCGATGCGGTCTCGCTGTCAGGGAATGACACGGTGACGCCGATACGCCGCTAGGGCGCCCAGCAGGCTGTCGCGGCTGGCATACACCCGGTCGAACCCGGCACGGCGGATCTTCACCGTCGACGACATGTCGTCCCAGGTCGCTGCGAAGGTGGCATCGCCATAGGGTCCATTGGCGATCCGGCCGATATCCGGCTCGCTCAACCCCTCGCGCGCCACCATCTCCCGCCAGGGACCGGCGGCGGCGGCGAAGGCGTCGGTCAGGCTTTCGGTCTGCACGCCGGCCGGCTCCAGTTCGAAGAAGGCGGCGATGTCCGGCCACACCTCCTTCCAGCGGAAATAGTCGGCATTGATCACGTTGAACGGCTGGTTCGCGGCCGAGGGGCTGGTCGCGCACCACTGCATCGCGTCGACCAGCAGATCGATATCGGTGACCTGGGAGACCCGGTCGAAATGGCTCTGGGTTCCCGGGAAGGTCAGCGGCCGCCCCTGCTCGCGGCACAGCACCGCGTGGACGGCGACGACACTCAGGATGTTGTGCGGATAGCCGAGCGAGAAGCCGATCAGCAGATGCGGCCGGGTGGTCGACCAGGAAAAGCCGCGCTTCGGCCCCTCCGCCCCCAGCCAGTCCTGCTGGTCGAAATAGAAATTCGGCACCGGACAGCGCGGATCGTCCTCCTCGGCCGGCGTCTTGAACGGGCCGACATGGCTGCCGTACCACTTGGTTCCATGCACCGAATGGACGTGGACCAGGCGGGCGCCCGCAGCCTGCGCCGCCTCGACCGTATTCACCAGCATCGCCGTATTGCGCGCCGCCTCGACTTCCGGATCGGGATCCGGCGCGCGGCCGGCGTAGAAGATATGGGTGACCGCCGCCCCGAGCCGCGCCAGGGCCGCCTTCAGCCCCTCGGCATCGGTCAGGTCGGCCGCCACATGCTCCAACCCGTCGATCGCCGGCTTCGGCGGGGTCCGGGACAGGCCGATGACCCGCCACCCCTGCCCCAGCAGCCGCGTGGCGATGCCGCGCCCGACGATGCCTGACACGCCGGCGATCAGGGCAACGCCCTTGTCCTCGACCATAAGATCCTCCCGTTGGTCTCTTTGGTGTTTTTATGGTGTGCCAAATAGATAGGGGGCGCACCAGCGAACCGGCACGCCCCCCGGACCTCCCCCGCCCCCCGCGGGTTTGGCCGTCTCATCCAATCTCGGACGCGGTCAGTGGGCCAGGATCTGGCTCAGGAACAGCTTGGTACGATCCGATTTGGGATTGGTGAAGAATTCGTCCGGAGTGTTCTGCTCCACGATTTCGCCCTGGTCCATGAAAATCACCCGGTCGGCGACGCGCTTGGCGAAGCCCATCTCGTGGGTGACCACCAGCATCGTCATGCCGCTCTCGGCGAGACCGACCATAACGTCCAGCACCTCGGAGATCATTTCCGGATCCAGGGCCGAGGTCGGCTCGTCGAACAGCATGATGGTCGGGCTCATGCAGAGCGAACGGGCGATCGCCACGCGCTGCTGCTGACCACCGGAGAGCTGGCCGGGATACTTGGCCGCCTGTTCGGGGATCTTCACCCGCTCGAGATACTGCATGGCGATCTTCTCGGCCTCGGCCTTGGGCATGTTCTTCACCCAGATCGGGGCGAGCGTGCAGTTCTCCAGCACCGTCAGGTGCGGGAACAGGTTGAACTGCTGGAACACCATGCCGACGTTGCGACGGATCGCGTCGATGTTCTTGATGTTGGTGCCCATCTCGGTGCCGTTGACGATGATATCGCCGGCCTGGTGTTCCTCCAGCCGGTTGATGCAGCGGATCATCGTCGACTTGCCGGACCCGGACGGGCCGCAGATCACGATCCGCTCACCCTTGTTGACCGAGAGGTTGATGTCCTTGAGGACATGGAACTCGCCAAACCACTTGTTCACCGAGGCCAGTTCGATGACCACCTCGTCGGAGATGGCGGAGGCGACATGGACGCCGTCGTCGGGGAGTTGAGTGTCGAGGCTCATTGGTGGATTCCCTGTTCTCGTTCGTTATCGGACCGTCACCGCCGGCCGTAGCCGCCGCCGATCGTCCGTTCGAGATGCTGGCTGTATTTCGACATGGCGAAGCAGAGCACGAAGAAGATGGACGCAGTGAACAGCAGCGGCTCCGTATGGAACCCAAGCCAGCTCGGATTCTGACCCGCCGCCTTGCCCATCAGCAGGATGTCGTAAAGACCGATGATCGACACCAGCGTGGTGTCCTTCATCAGACCCATGAAGCTGCCGACGATGTTCGGGATCATCAGCTTCAGGGCCTGCGGCATCACGATGAGAGCCATCATCTTCCAGAAGGACAACCCCATGGACTGCGCGGCCTCGTACTGCCCCTTGTTGACCGCCTGCAGACCGCCGCGCACCGTCTCCGCCATGTAGGCGGCGGCGAAGATGCAGACCGCCACGATCACCATCGCCAGCTTCGGCGGGTTGAATTCGACCGGCAGGAACAGCGGCATCATGGTCACGGCCATGAACAGGATGGTGATCAGCGGCACCGAGCGGAACAGCTCGATGAACGAGGTACAGAACACTCGGATGACCGGCATCTTGGAACGTCGGCCCAGCGCCAGAAGAATGCCGTTCGGCAGAGCCGAGGCGATGCCGATGCCGGAGATCACCAGGGTCAGGAACAGCCCGCCCCAGATCGTGGTCTGCACCTCAACCAGGTCCCAGCTCATGTGGTAGATCAGGGCGATCACGAAACCGACCGCGAAGGCGCCGAGCAGCACGTACTTGTGCAGCCGGTCGTCCTTGTCGGTGAAGCCGGTTATGGAGATCAGGAGCTCCGGCAGCGACCTGCCCAGGACGTAGCACGCGGCCACATGCAGCCAGACCGCGACAAACAGGGTCAGGGCGATGGAGGCCATCACATGCAGGAAGATCCCCGTATCGCCGCCGATGAACATCGATGCCGCGAGGAACGGGAAGGTCAGAACGGCCGACATGCCGACCTGGATCTTGCCCGTGACCTTCGGCAGCCAGAACGGGATCAGCCAGAGCAGCAGGATGATGCCCCCGAGATTGACCCGCCACTGCTCCTCGTCGGGATAGCGGCCGTACATCATGCTGTTGAACCAGGCGCCGATGCCGGCCCAGCACGCCCCCTCACCCAGGTTGATGTCGAGGCACTCGCGATAGGTATCCGCCGTCCAGACCGCGTTGATGATGCCGTATTCGACGGCGAACTGGACGATCAGGTACAGGAGGTATACGCCGAGCAGCGTCAGGATCGTGTCGATCGGGCCGCCGAACAGGTTCTTGCGCAGCCAGCCCACCACGCCGACCGTATTGGCCGGCGGAGGCAGGCTCGGTTTCGGGCGGAAGGCGGTGTCGGATTGAGTCGCATCCGTCATGACTCACCGCTCCTTAATCTGAACGAGTTTGTTGTAGTAGTTCAGCGCTGCCGAGATCGTCAGGCTGACGGTCATGTAGAACAGCATCACCATGGCGACGATTTCGATCGCATGGCCGGACTGGTTCAGCGACGTCTGCATGAAGACCGCGACGAGATCCGGATAGCCGATGGCGATCGCCAGCGACGAGTTCTTCACGACGTTCATCCAGTTGCTGATCATCGGCGGGACGACCGCGCGCATGGCCTGCGGGATGACGACGAGGCGCAGGGTCCAGCTCGGCTTCAGGCCGAGGGAGTAGGACGCCTCGGTCTGGCCGTGGCTGACCGACAGGATGCCGGCGCGCACCGCCTCGGCCATGAAGACCGTGTGGTACAGGACCAGGGCGAACAGCAGGGCGCAGAACGCCCGCGGCACATCGGCACCGCCCTGGAAGTTGAACCCCTTCAGCGCCGGATAGTCGAAGGTCAGCGGCGCGCCCAGGGCGAAGAACGCCAGGAGCGGCAGGCCGACCACCAGGCCGACGCCCGTCCAGAAGGCCGGAAAGCGCTGGCCGGTGGCCATCTGGCGCTTGGTAGCCCAGACCGTCACGCCGTAGGCCACGGCGATGCCGATCAGCACCATGATGATGACGATGTCGAAGCCGTCGCCCGGCACAGGGGCCGGCACGTACAGGCCTCGGTTGTTCAGGAAGAAACTGTCCAGCCAGCCCAGGCTTTGCTTGGGCGACGGCAGGGCCGAGGACAGGGTGAACCAGAACAGGATGTGCAGCAGCAACGGCACGTTGCGCATCACCTCGACATAGGCCGAGGCGATCTGGGCGACGACGAAGTTGCTGGACAGACGCATCACGCCGACCACGAAACCAAGCAGCGTGGTGGCGATGATCGCGAAGAAGGACACGATGAGCGTGTTCGCGATGCCGACAAGATAGACGTGGAAATAGGTGTCCCCGGCCTCGTAGTCGATGATCGACCACGCGATCGAGAACCCTGCCGTGCTGCTCAGGAACTCGAATCCGGTGGACATGCCGCGAGCCTGAAGGTTCTCGGCGGTATTCGTGATCAGGTACTGAGCCGTCCAGATGACGGCGACGGCAACGATGATCTGATAGAAGATCGACCGAAATCTCTCGTCATTGACGACTTCTGAAATCGAGCGCGCGTCCCTACGCGGGACAGCCTTGTCGACAGCGGACATCAGCGCGTCCTCCGAACCGCAGTAATTTTAATGTCTAAAGAAACGGTGCCCGGTCGAAGACTCGACCGGGCACCGAAGCATTCAGACGATCACCGGAACGGCGGGGAGTACATCAGGCCACCCTTGGTCCACAGGTCGTTCACCGACCCGGCCCGCGGGATGTTCATGACGGTCTTCGGACCCATGAACTCTTCGTAGTTCTCCGCGTAGTTGCCCACGGTCTTGATGATGTTGTAGGCCCACTCCGGCTCAAGGCCGAGACCCTTGTTCAGGTCGCCCTCGACACCAAGCATGCGCTTGATTTCCGGGTTGGTGCTGCTGGCCTTCATCTCGTCGACGTTGCCGGAATTGATGCCCATCTCCTCGGCATTGATCATGGCGAAGAGCGACCACATCACGATGTCGTTCCACTGGCTGTCGTTCTGACGAACGACCGGGCCCAGCGGCTCCTTCGAGATGGTCTCCGGCAGGATGGTGAAGATCGACTGGTCCGGCGCCTTGGCGCGGGTCGAGGCCAGGCTCGACTTGTCGTTGGTGATGGCATCGCAGCCGCCCGAGAAGAACGTGCTGTCACGCACGTTGCTGTCCTCGAACACAACCGGGTTGATGTCGAGGGAGTTGGTCCGGCTGTAGTCGGTCAGGTTCAGCTCGGTGGTGGTACCGGTCAGCACGCAGACCGTCGCACCCGCAAGCTCCAGGGCGCTGGTCACGCCGCTGTCGTTGGTGACCATGAAACCCTGGCCGTCATAGAAGTTCACCGTGGTGAAATCCAGGCCGAGCTGCGTATCGCGGAACAGGGTCCACGTGGTGGTGCGCGACAGCACATCGGACTCGCCGTTCGCCATCGCGGTGAACCGGACGGCGGACGTCACCGACTGGTACTCGATCTTGTCGGGGTCGCCGAAGATCGCCGCGGAAACCGCGCGGCAGTTCTCGACGTCGAAGCCGGACCACTTGCCGTCATCGGACAGCGAGTAGAAACCGGGCGCCGGCGTGCCGACCTGGCAACGCAGAATGCCGCGGTTCTTGACGATCTCCAGCGTGCTGTCCTGTGCCAGGACCGGCTCGGGAGTAATCGCGAGGCTTGCCAAGAACCCCGCGCCCAGAGCCAAAAGGCTGACCTTCTTCATGATGTGAAACCCACCCAGGTTATCGTTGTAACTGGATCGACCTATGCGATCCCGGATTCCAGCCTTCGCAAAGACCTTGCCAGGATGTCATTGACCGAATTCCGCGACTTTTTGCCCCCCGTCACGCCAGACAATTGCCCAAAAGGCGTGCAATTGCCGTTCGGATGCCGTCAAAGGATGCAAGCCGCCCGGAACGTGATCATTCCAACATGGCGTTTACCTGAAAAGCAAGCTTTCCAGGTCTCGGCGCGAGTGCTCTTGTCCCAGGCGCCAGACGAACCGAGACTGCACGCAACGAACATTGTCCCGACTTGCTCCTGGACACCCGAGGTAACCCTTTCGAGGAAAAGATGGCCGAAGACCGCCAGCACAAGACACGCACCCGACTGATTCACGCCGGGCGCACGCCGCACGAGTTCAGAGGAGTCGTGAATACTCCGGTGTTCCACGCCTCGACGGTCCTCGCCCCGAGCCTGGAGGCCTGGCGCCAGGTGCGTTCCGCCCCGCCGCCGAATTATAACGAAGGGATCGACGCCCCGATCACCTATGGGGTGAGCGGCACGCCGACCACCTACCGTCTGGAGGCGGCTCTCTGCGAGATCTACAAGGCGGGCGACGTGGTCATGACCTCCTCCGGCCTGTCGGCGATCACCGCCGGGCTGCTGGCGGTGCTGAAGGCCGGCGACCACCTGCTGATGACCGACACCGCCTATTTCCCGACCCGAAAGTTCTGCGAGCAGGTCCTGGCGAAGTACGGGGTCGAGACGACCTATTACGACCCCCGGATCGGCGCCGGCATCGCCGGGCTGATGCGCCCCAACACGGCCTGCGTCTATACAGAGAGCCCCGGCTCCCAGACCTTCGAGGTCCAGGACATCCCGGCGATCGCCGAGGTCGCGCACAAGGCCGGCGCGGCGGTGATGATGGACAACACCTGGGGTACGCCGCTGTTCTGCGATCCGTTCGCGCTCGGCGTCGACATCGTCAACGAGGCGGTGACCAAGTATATCGGCGGCCATTCAGACGTGATCATGGGGCTGCTCGCCAGCACCCGCGACTACAGCGAGCAGGTCCGCTCCACCGTGCGGCTGCACGGCCACTACGTCGCGCCCGACGATCTGTATCTGGCGGCGCGCGGCCTTCGCACCATGGAGATCCGCCTGCGAAAGACTGGCGAGACCGGCCTCGCGCTGGCCCGATGGCTGGAAGGACGCCCGGAGATCGAGTGCGTGCTCCACCCTGCCCTGGAGAGCCATCCGGACCATGCCCTGTGGAAGCGCGATTTCAGCGGCTGCAGCGGCCTGTTCTCCGCCGTCTTCAAACCGGTGCCGGATCAGGCGCTCGCCGCCTTCTACGACGGGCTCGCGCTGTTCGGCATGGGCGCGAGCTGGGGCGGGTTCGAAAGCCTGGTCAAGCCGACAGACATCACCCCGGAACGCAGCGCCACGACCTGGCCGCACGAGGGTCCCATCGTCCGGTTCTATACCGGGCTGGAGGATCCGGACGATCTGATCGCCGATGTTGAGGCCGGGCTCGACCGCATGCGGGCGATCGCCGCCGTTGCGGGTTGAGTGCTCCGTTAACCGCTCCGACCAGGATCCCTGCTATCCTCAGCCGCCTGACCGATAGGTAGGGCCAGATCCGACTGATCGAGGTGTCTCGTTGCCCAAACGGTCTCCCATCGCGGCACGTAAGCCGAGGCTGGTGTTCTGCACCGCCCGCCCGGCGCGCTATGCGGCCGTGCTCAACGTCCTGCGGCAGACCTTCGCCATCACGGTGATCCCGAACGACCCGAGCGCCGCGAAGACGTTCGAGACCCACCCGGACTGCATCGTGATCGAGAACCAGCTGGTCGGCGGCGACGGGATGTGGCTGGCGCAGCAGGCGAACGCCCTGCGGGCGGGCGGGCGGCAGTCCCTGATCATGGTGGCGCCGAAGATGACCCTGCCGATCGGGCGGCTGATCGAGGAACGGGTCATCGACGCCGCGATCACCGGGTCGCCGGAGACCGGCGAGTTCCTGAACAGCTTCTGGCGGGCGTACGGCACCGTCAGCGAGGACGAGACCCTCAGTGCCCTGTCCAAACCCGCCGGCCAGGTCATGCAGAGCGGCCGGCAGCTCTTCACGCAGTTGGAGGACATGACCGCGACCGGCGGGATCGACCTGGAAGGCCGCAAGCTGGTCGCCAGCGCCGCCGCCAGTGTCGTCGATCTCGCCGGCGACCCGAGCGTGGCGCCGATGCTGCATCAGCTCCGCGGGCACCATGACAGCACCTTCGCCCACAGTCTGCGGGTCGGAATCCTGATGGCGTCCTTCGGCCGCGCAATCGGCGTGGGGGACGACCAGCTCCGGCTCATGGCCGAGACCGGACTGCTGCACGATCTAGGAAAGATGCGGGTGCCGCTGTCGATCCTGGCGAAACCGGGCTCGCTGACCGAGGCGGAGCGTCAGGAGATGAGCCTGCACCCGGTCTACGGCGCCCAACTGGTCAACGAAGGCTACCGCGATCTGCCGGACCTGATCGCCGCGGTGCGCCATCACCACGAGAAGCTGGACGGTACCGGCTACCCGGACGGCCAGACCCGGGGTCAGATCCACGAGATGTCGCTGTGCACGGCGGTGGTCGACGTGTTCTCCGCCCTCACCGACCGGCGCGACTACAAGGAGCCGATGGAGCGCGACCAGGCCTTCGCCATCATGGACACCATGGCCGGCCCGCATCTGGAGCCGCGCCTCTACCGTCGGTTCCGCGAGCTGGTGCTGGACACCCGTCTGGCCGACGAACCGCAGGTGCGCGCGGCCCGCTAAAGGCCCCGATCGGTCAGGCGGGAAAGTGCGTGAAGCTGATGCCGCCGGCCTTCTTGATCTGCTCGACCAGCGCGACTTCCCAGGTAAGGTAGTCGTTCATCGCCTTTTCGATCTCTGCCTTGTTGGTGCGATCGTAGGGCCGCAGGTAGCTGTCATCCGGCTCCGAGAGGACGGCGGTCATGCCGCTCTGCAGGGGCAGGCCGGCCACCTTCCAGGCCGCGGTGCCCCCCTCGATCACCGAAATGTCGCGCCCGGTGCCGCTCAGATCTGCGGCGGCGAAACGGGCCAGCATGCCGTCGGGCGACGTCAGGACGATGGCCTTGTCCGCCGGGATCTTCGACAGATTGTCGGCGATGGCCACCCGGCCGGCCCACCAGGCGCCCTCCGGATGGGCGTCGCGGTAGTCCAGCGCCTTGGCCAGGTCGAGGACGACCGCACCGGCCTCCGCCAGGGACCGGGCGGCGGCGGCCGGCACGGTCTTCACCTCCGAGATGGCGTCGAGGCCGAGGATCTCCGGCGTGTAGCGGCCCGAGACCGTGCGCTGGCTGTCGAGCGACGCGGTCAGCACATACACGTCGCGCCAGCCGAGCTGCACCAGCCAGCTCGCGGTCATCAGCGCCCGCACCTTGCGGTCGTCGACCAGCACGACCCGCGCGTTGCGCACCGGCAGGTAGCTGTCGGTCGCCTGCACGAGCTGGCCGCCCGGCGCATGACGGCTGTCGGCGATGCGCCGCGCCTCGAACTCTTCCAATGTCCGCACGTCCAGGATCGCCAGGGTGCGGCTGTCCCGCTGCTCGCGCCAGGCGTCGAGGGTATCCGCATCGACGGTCTTCACGCCGAAGCGTTGCGCACAGGCCTCCGCCTGCGCCACTGCCTTGGCCAGGATGTCCTCGGCCGGCTCCGGCGCGGTGCGGTCGTTGCCGTGCTCGAGCTGATAGCCCGACAGGTGCCAGCCCATGGTGCCGTTGCGCAGAGCCACGACCTTGTTCGGGATGCCGGCATTGATCAGCGACTGGGCGCCGATGATCGAGCGGGTGCGGCCGGCGCAGTTGACCACCACGGTCGTGTCGGCATCGGGTGCCACCTGCCCTACCCGGTAGACCAGCTCCGCACCCGGCACGTCGATGCCGGTGGGGATGTTCATGACCCGGTATTCGTCCATCGGCCGGCTGTCGAGCACCACCAGCTTCTCGCCGGACTCCATCATCGCCTTCAGCTCGTCGGCCGACACCGAGGGGGTGTCGTAGGCATGCTCGACGAACTCGCCGAATGCCTTGGACGGGACGTACATGCCGCTGAACAGCTCGAAGCCCGCCGCCGCCCAGGCCTTGGTGCCGCCGTCCAGCACGGCGACGTCGGTGTAGCCGAAGCTTTCCAGTAGCGCGGCCGCACGCTCGGCCAGCCCTTCGCCGGCATCCTCGACCACGATCGGCGTGGACCGGCGCGGGATCTGCTCGCCGACCCGCAGCTCGAGCTGACCCAGCGGAATATTGGCGGCCAGAATCGGGTGGGACGCGCCGTAGGCCGCCTGCTCGCGCACATCGATCAGCGCGATCTCCCCGTCGCCGTCCAGGGCCGCCTTCAGGGTCGCGGCATCGATCGTCTTGGCCATTCCACTTCCTCCCTTGGTCCGCCGGTCAGGCCGCTGTCGATTCCAGCGCCTCGGCGGTTGCCAGCCAGTGTTCCTCGGCTTTCTCGATCGCGGCGTCGAGATCCGCCTTTTTCTGAATCAGCTTCTGAAGCTCCGCCGTCGACCCGTCATAGGTCGAGGAATCGCCCAGCTTGGCGACGACCGTCTCGCGCTGCTGCACCAGCTTCTCCAGCGCTTTTTCGGCATCCTTCGCCTTCTTCCGCAACTCGGCGGACAGGCGCCGGCTCTCCGCATTCTGGCGGCGCTGGTCCTTCTTGTTGACCTTCTCGCCGTCCTTGTCGCGACCCTTCTCGCCCCGGCGATCGTCGCGAATGTGGTCGCGATAGGCGGCGAGATCGCCGTCGAAGCGGGACACGGTCCCGTCCGCAACCAGCCACAGGCGGTCCACCGTCAGCTCCATCAGCCGCCTGTCATGGCTGATCAGGATGACCGCGCCGGAGAAGTCGTTCATCGCCTGGACCAACGCGGTACGCGCATCGATGTCCAGGTGGTTCGTCGGCTCGTCGAGCACCAGCACATGCGGGTCGTCCGCCATCACCAGCGCCAGGGACAGCCGCGCCTTCTCGCCCCCGGACAGGGCGCCGACCCGCGTGGTCTGCTTGTCCTGGGTCAGACCGACCGAGCCCAGTCGGGCCCGCACCCGATCCACCGCATGGCCCTTCAGACGCCGCGTCAGATGCTCGACGGCGGTGTCGTTCGGATCCAGCTCATCGGCGTGATGCTGCGCCACATAACCGACCCGCAGTTTGGCGGCGCGGTGGATCTCGCCGCCCGAGACCTTGAGTTCGTCGGCGATCAGCCGGGCGAGCGTGGTCTTGCCGTTGCCGTTGGCGCCGAGCAATCCGATCCGGTCGTCTGGGTCCAGCCGCAGGTCCAGGTGGCGCAGGATCGGCTTGCCCGCCTCATAGGAGACCGAGGCCTTATCGATCGCGAGCAAGGGTGGAGCGAGTTCCTCCGGTTCGGGGAAGCGGAAACGGGTCTCCGGATCGCCAACGGCGGCCGGGATCACGTCCATCTTCTCCAGCATCTTGATGCGGCTCTGGGCCTGGCGGGCCTTCGATGCCTTGGCGCGGAACCGGTCAACGAAGGACTGCAGATGCTTCCGCTGCGCTTCCTGCTTGATGCGTTGGGACTCGATCTGGCCCAGCCGCTCTTCGCGCATACGCTCGAAATCGTCGTAGTTGCCGGTGTACTGGGTGAGAGTCAGCCTCTCGACGTTCAGGATTGTCGTCGGCACCGAGTTCAGTAGATCGCGGTCGTGGCTGACGATGATCAGGGTCTTGGGGTAGGCCTTCAGGTGCTGTTCCAGCCAGATTGTGGTTTCCAGATCCAGATGGTTGGTCGGCTCGTCGAGCAGCAGCAGTTCCGGCTCCTGGAACAGCACGCCGGCGAGCGCCACGCGCATCCGCCAGCCGCCGGAATATTCCGACAGCGGCCGCTTCTGCATGTCCTCGGTAAAGCCGAGACCGGCCAGGATCCGCGCCGCCCGGGCCGGGGCGGCATGGGCGTCGATATCGACCAGACGGGTCTGGATCTCGGCGATGCGGTGCGGATCGGTCGCGATCTCCGCCTCGTCGAGCAGGTCGGCGCGTTCCTTGTCGGCGGCCAGCACATGCTCGATCGGCGTCTCGGTGCCGCCCGGCGCCTCCTGGCGCACCCAGCCGATGGCGTTGTTCAGCGCGAACGGCCCGGTGAGGCTGACCGAGCCCAGGTCGGTCTGCAGTTCGCCGACGATCACCTTCAGCAGGGTCGATTTTCCCGTCCCGTTGCGCCCGACCAGCCCGACCCGGTGACCCGGCGGAATCGTGGCGGTCGCGTCTTCGAGCAGGATGCGTCCGGCGACGCGCACGGTGATGTTTCGGATCGACAGCATGGGCGGGGTGATAGCACCACGGAGGCGAGCCGGCCAAGCGGGAACCCGAGGTCCTTCACACCTTCCCTCTTCCGCCGGCCGGGCGTAGAGAGAATGGATGGTTTCCCCCGCCCTGCCGACGTCCGGCTCCTCCGCACCCGCCAAGGCGATCCTGATGATGATCGCCGCTGCCGGCATCCTCACCGTCAACGACGCCATCGCCAAATGGCTGACCGAACGCTATCCGGTCGGCCAGGTCCTGGCGATGCGCGGCGGTCTGGTGGTGATGATGGTCTATGGCTGGGCGATCGTCTCCGGTCGGGGTTCGGTCCTGCGGGTGAAGAGCTGGCCGCTGCACCTGACGCGGGGCGGGCTGATGGCGGTCTCCACCTTTCTGTTCGTGACGTCGCTGTGGCTGCTGCCGATCGCCGACGCCATCGCGATCTCCTTCGCCGGACCGATCTTCGCCACCGCGCTGGCCGCCCTGATCCTGGGGGAGCCGGTCGGCTGGCGGCGCTGGAGCGCGGTCGCGGTCGGGTTCGCCGGCGTAGTGGTGATGGTCCGCCCGACCCCGGAGATGTTCCGCATCGTCGCCCTGATCCCCATCGTCGCCGCCTTCGTCGGCGCGTTGCGCGACATCGCCACCCGCCAGCTCGGCACCGGCGGAGAGTCGACCCTGATGGTGCTGATCGTCTCCACCAGCATCGTCGCCTTCGCCGGGCTGCTGACCCTGCCCTTCGGCTGGGTCGTGCCGACGCTGCCCGAACTGGGGCTGTTCCTGATCACCTCGGTCCTGGTCGCCGTCGCGCAGGGACTCATGATCGAGAGCCTGCGGCTCGGCGAGGTCGGACTGGTCGGGCCGTTCAAGTACACCAGCCTGCTGTGGGCGCTGGTGCTGGGCCTGGTCGTGTGGGGCGACGTGCCGGGGACCTGGACACTGGCGGGCGCAGCCCTGGTTGTCGTCAGCGGGCTCTATATCTGGCATCGCGAAACCGTGGTCAGACGGCACGGCTAGACGTCTTCGAATCCGCTTGACGCCGAACGGCGATACTCGCATTTTTCGCGTCAGCGCCGATTTGCATCCTGCTTGCGGGCGCTTAACAAATGCGGCTAAACGGATCGACACATCCGCCCGGCCGCATCGGCTCTTGAGGGTGGATTTTTTTTCGCCACATGAACGGTATGGGCTTGGTCCTCCCCAAGGGACTCCCGGTGATTTGAGGGGCAGCTTGCTCCGGGTCAACAAAAGCTAAAGCGCTTCGGCACCGACCGGCCCCTCGACACGCAGACGATGGAGGCCAATGTGAGCCCGGACTTCGACATCACCCCCGCAACGACCGCCGCCGCGACGGACCCGACACTGGTCTTCGGCCCGCGGGTACGCACCTCGCCCTACTACGCCGCGACCCGGCGCTGGGGCGCATCCGCCTTCACGATCTACAATCACATGTACATGCCGGTCTCCTACCGGGGCGAGGCCGACTACTGGTCTCTGGTCCGCGACGTGACCGTCTGGGATGTCGCCGGCGAGCGCCAGGTGGAGATCTGGGGCCCGCAGGCCGCCGCCTTCGCCCAGCACCTGACGCCGCGCGATCTGTCGAAGATGACCGCCGGCCAGGCCAAGTACGTGCTGATCTGCGACCATGACGGCGGCGTGCTCAACGACCCGGTTCTGCTCAAGCTGAACGTCCAGCGGTTCTGGCTGTCGGTTGCCGACGGCGACCTGCTGCTGTGGGTCAAGGCGCTGGCCCGCGCCGGCGCCTGGGACGTGACGGTCGGCGAACCGGACGTCTCGCCGCTGCAGATCCAGGGGCCGAAATCCGGACTGCTGATGAAGCGTGTGTTCGGCGACTGGGTCGAGGAGCTGAAATACTTCCGCTTCGTGGAGACCGACCTGGACGGTGCCCCGGTCGTGGTCGCCCGCACCGGCTGGTCCGGCGAGTTCGGCTACGAGATCTTCCTGCGCGACGGCCGTTACGGCGACGCACTCTGGGAGCGGCTGTTCGAGCTTGGCGCCGACCTCGGCGTCGCGCCCTCCGGACCGAGCGCGATCCGCCGGATCGAGGCCGGGCTGCTGTCCTACGGCGCCGACATGACGGCGGAGAACAACCCATTCGAACTTGGGTTGGACCGGCTCGTGGATCTGGGTCTGGACGCCGATTACGTCGGAAAGGATGCGCTGCGCCGGATCGCCGGCGACGGCGTGACCCGTCGGCTGGTCGGCATCGAGATCCTGGGCGATCCGATCCCCGCCAATGTCGAGCGCTGGACCGCCCGTTTCGGCTCCGAAGGCAGGCCGGGCTCGGTGACCAGCGCGATCTACTCGCCGCGTCTGCACCGCAACATCGCCATGGGCTATGCGCCGGTCGGCGACCACGTCGCCGGCACCGGCGTCATCGTCGATACGCCGGACGGTCCGCGCGCGGCCACCGTCGTGGCGATGCCGTTCGTCGATCCCGCCAAGGCCCTGGCCCGCGGAGTCACGTCTCCCGCCTGAGGCACCCGGCGGGCTGCGGGGGTCGACATCGCGGCGGGGGGCGCTAGGCTGGAGCGCTCACCCGCAGCGAGATCCACAAGACCCGACGGGAAGCGATTGTGACCGATTACGACAAGATCCTGCGCAGCGACGGCCAGGTTTCCATGGACGGCAGCGCCAATGCCGCCACCTACGACGCCTGGGCCAGCGACTACGACCGCGAACTGGCCGAATGGGGCTATGAGGCCCCCGACCGTGCCGCCGAGTACCTCGCCAAGCACCTGGACGACAGTGCCGGCGCGCGGGTGCTCGATTGCGGGTGCGGCACCGGCATGACCGGCGTGGCACTGCGCGAGGCCGGCTTCGGCGGTCCGCTGATCGGCTTCGACATGTCCCAGGCGAGCCTGGACGTCGCCCGGGAGAAGCGCATCTACGCCGACCTGCAGCCGGTCGACCTGAACGGTCCGCTGCCGCTGGAGACGGACAGCGTCGACGGCATTCTCTGCGTCGGTGTGCTCACCTATGTGGAACAGACGCCGCTGCTGCGCGAATGGATGCGCGTGCTGCGACCGGGTGGCGTGGCGGTCTTCACCTGCCGCCAGGATTTCTGGGACACCCGCGATTTCGAGGGCAGCCTGAACGGCCTGGAGACAGAGGGCAGCCTGACGCGCCTGGAGGTCACGGGCCCGATGCCCTATATCCCGGGAAATCCGGATTTCGGGACCAAGATCCAGATCCGATACGGCATCGTCGGCGCAGTTTAGCTGGAGTTACTTTCCGGCAAAGCGCCGGAAAATGGCGCGCCCAGCAGGACTCGAACCTGCAACCGTCCGCTTAGAAGGCGGATGCTCTATCCAGTTGAGCTATGGGCGCCCTGGCGCCACACAAAGCGGCGGCTGGTGGACGTCAGTGGGTCCAGTTGCTGCGGCGGTTGAACGCGAAATTGTCGGCATAGGCCTTCGGCTTCAGAACCCGCTCACGCGGCTCCTGCACCGTGAAGGCGAAGCCGTGCTTGCGGGCGAAGGCGATCGCCTCGTCCTTGCTGTCGAACGGGATGCGGACCTGATTGGTCGTGTCGCCTGCCGACACCCAGCCCATCAGCGGCTCGGGAATGCGGCGGGACTCGGCCCGGTATTCCAGCATCCAGGCGTTGGTCTTGGCCCGTCCCGACTGCATGGCGGTCTTCGCCGGCTTGTAGATCCGCACCATCATCGCAAGGCCGCTCCTCACTCTGTCGCCGTCCAACCCTTTGGCCGGCAAGTATATCCGATGTCGTGGTCGGGGTGGACGGATTCGAACCGCCGGCCCTCTGCTCCCAAAGCAGATGCGCTACCAGGCTGCGCTACACCCCGTGCCCCGACATCCCTGGCAGATGGATATCCGCACAACCCCGGCATCGCAAGCCGAGAGTCGCCTCGCCTTTCCATCCCGACGCTGCCTCCGAACCTCGGATCGCCGGAAATCCGGGGCCTGCGGTCGGGTTCCGACAGTGCGGCCGCGCATGGCTTGCCCAGCCCGCGGCTGTCGGTCACCCTCTGCGCCGCACCCGGTATCCTCTGACGAGACACACATGGCCAACCGATCCCTGACATTCGACGCGACGCTCTACGCCTATCTGACCGAAATCGGCGGTCGCGAGCCCGAGATCGGCGCCCGGCTCCGCGCCGCCACCGCCGCGATGCCCAGCGCGGGCATGCAGATCTCCGCCGACCAGGGCAACGTCATGGCCTTCCTGGTGGAACTGCTGGGGGTGACGCGCGCGGTGGAGGTCGGAACCTTCACCGGCTACTCGGCGCTGCGCATGGCGCTGGCGCTGCCCGAGGGCGGCTCCCTAGTGTGCTGCGACGTCAGCGACGAGTTCACCCGGATCGGTCGTCCGTTCTGGGAAGAGGCCGGGGTCGCAGACCGCATCGATCTGCGCCTGGCGCCGGCCACCGAGACCCTGCAGGCGATGATCGACGGTGGCGAGGCCGGCACGGTCGACCTGATGTTTATCGACGCCGACAAGCCGAACTACGACGCCTATTACGAGATGGCCCTGGTGCTGGTGCGCAGCGGCGGGCTGATCCTGGTGGACAACGTGCTGTGGTCCGGCGCAGTGGTGGACGATGAGGACCAGAGCGACAGCACCCGGGTCATCCGCGCCCTGAACGCGAAGATCCGGGCGGACGAGCGGGTCTCCATGGCCATGCTGGGGATCGGCGACGGGCTGACCCTGGTGCGCAAGCGGGGGTGAGGTCGATCCTGTATTCTCTCAACCGACATCCCGAACGCCACCGAGCTTGATCCGGGGGCGGGTTGGGATGACAGGAGCCAGTCCATTCCGTCGAGCACTCTGCTACCGCATCGCCTCGGAGGTCACCAGCGCCCCCGGGGCCAGGCCCAACCGGTCGGCGGTACCGCCCGGAAGTTCCAGCACATAGCGCACCCGGCGGCGTGAGGAGATCACCGCTTCCGAATGCGGCACCGCGCGCTCGTGGATCTGCGTCACCCGGCCGTCGTCAGAGATGAACAGCATGTCGAGGGGGATCTCGGTGTTGCGCATCCACATGGCGATCCGCTCGCGCCGGGGGAACAGGAACAGCATGCCCCGATCCTCGGCCAACTCCTTGCGGAACATCAGGCCCCGCGCCCGCTCGTCCGGTGAGTCGGCGATCTCCACCTGGAACGGGTGCGCGACCCCCTCCTCGGTCGTGACTGTCAGCGGCACGAGCTCCGCCGCCCAGGCGGCGGCCGGGGCGAGCAACAGGAAGACGGCAAGAACTAGGTTTCTCATGGCGACAGCACGGCCTCGGCCAGACGGTGGATCTCGTCGCGGACGGGGCCGCGATTCGGCGGATCGGCGATCGTGGTGAACCAGTGCTCCGGCGGGTTGCGGCCGCGGCTGTGGTTCCATTCCAGGCCCCGCAGCACGTCCTCCGCGGCGCCAAAGGTCGGCACGTCCGGGTCGATTCCGTTCAGGGTCGCCCAGATCCCGGTCCAGGCCCGGGCCACCGACCAGGGATTATAGCCGCCGCCGCCGACCACCAATACCCGGGGCGCGCAATGCACCAGCCGTTCCACCGCCGCCCACAGGGCGCGGTTGGACAGGTCCAGCTTTGCCTGCGGGTCGTCGGCAAGGCCGTCGGCACCGGTCTGGATCACCAGCGCATCGGGGAAGAACCGCTCGACCAGGGGTGCGACGGCGGTCTCGACAAGCACCTCCAGCTCGCTGTCGTTGAAGCCCTGGGGGACCGGCAGATTGCGCGCGGTCCCGCCGGCCCGGTCGTCCACGGCGCCGGTGCGCGGCCAGCGCCCGGCCTCGTGCACCGAGACGGTCAGCACCCGGTCGTCGTGGTGGAAGGCGTCCTGCACCCCATCGCCGTGATGGGCATCCAGATCCACATAGGCGACCCGTTCCAACCCGTGGTCGAGCATGGCGAGGATGCCGAGCACCGGGTCGTTGAAGAAGCAGAACCCCCAGGCCATGGCGCGCCGCCCGTGATGGGTGCCGCCGGCGAGGGAATGGATCACCCCGCGCTCCACCCCAGCCAGCAGGGTTCCCGCGAGAATCGAGGCCCCCGACGATGTGGCCGGACGGCGGAAGATCTCGGCGAAGACCGGGTTGCCGTTGCGGCCGATATTGTAGCGGTCTCGGATCTCCTCCGAGACGTGCCGGGTGCGCTCCGCCTCGGCCACCGCGGCAATATAGTCGGGGTCGTGAAACCGGGTGAGCTGCTCGGGTCCGGCCTGCAGGCAGTCGAGATACTGCCCCTCGTCCAGCCAGCCCAGGGCCCGGGCCAGGTCGACCACCGGCGTTACCCGCTGAATAGAAAGTGGGTGGCGGCGGCCATAGACCGAATGGCGGTAGATCTCGTTGGCGATCAGGATCGGCCGGCGCGGAAAGGACGGCGGCGGCGGCTTCAGCACACCCGCGGTCCAGGCCGGGTCGCGCCGGGCGATCACCGACGGGTCGACGATCGGGCTTTGGTCTGAGGGGCTGGCCATGTCCATGTGCCGGACTCTGGAGCGCGCACAGCCGGTTGCCAAGTGGCGAGAGCCCAATCGATCAGATCGCGGATTGCCAAGTCCGCCCGCCCGGTCCATTCTCCGCCTCGCCACTTCGGGGGAGCCGCATCCAGCGGCTGAGAGGTCCGATCTTCGGACGACCCCAGGAACCTGATCCGGTTTGTACCGGCGTAGGGAGCAAGGAGGCTTGCATGCGCGCGAGCGCACCCGCCTATTCGTCAGACAGTCCCCTCGTGAAACGGTTGCGGCCGCTCGCCATCGCCGCCGGTCTGATCATGGCCTGGCAACTGGTCGTCTGGCTGAGCGGCGTGCCCGCCTTCATCCTGCCGGGGCCGGCCGAGGTCGCCGCGACCTGGGTGAAACGCGCGCCGACCATCCTGCATCATGCCGGCATCACCATGCTGGAGATCGTGCTGGGCCTGATGATCGGGGTGCTGGTCGGGCTCGCGACGGCGGTGATGCTGTCGGAATGGCGCCGCCTGCGGCCCTGGCTGCTCCCGATCCTGGTGATCAGCCAGGCGATCCCGGTCTTCGCGCTGGCGCCGATCCTGGTGCTGTGGCTCGGCTACGGCATGGCCAGCAAGGTCGCCATGGCCGCGCTCATCATCTTCTTTCCCGTCACTTCCGCCCTGTATGACGGGCTGCGCCGGGTCGATCCGCTGTGGCTGGAGGCCGCGCGGTCGCTGGGTTGCTCCGGGACGCGGCTGTTCCGCCGGGTGCGGCTGCCGGCCGCCCTGCCCGCCTTCGCGTCCGGCCTGCGGGTCGCGACCGCCGTCGCGCCGATCGGCGCGGTGGTCGGCGAGTGGGTCGGGTCGTCCGCGGGTCTCGGCTACCTGATGCTGCACGCCAATGCGCGGCTGCAGATCGACCTGATGTTCGCCGCCCTCCTCACCCTCGCCCTCATGGCGGTGGCGCTCTACGCCATCGTCGATGCCCTCCTGCGCCGCGCCGTGGCCTGGCAGCCCGGCGAGGCCGAGTCCTGACCAAACATGCCAATCGGAGAGAAACGCATGCGCTTCCTGCTCGCCCTGCTACTCGCGCTTACCCTCGCCACACCGGCGCGGGCGGCCGACAAGCTGACCGTCCTGCTAGACTGGTTCGTGAACCCGGATCACGCCCCGCTCTTCGTCGCCGAGGCCATCGGCGCCTTTGAGGCGGAGGGGCTCGAGGTGGAGATGATCGCCCCGGCCGATCCGAACGACCCGCCGAAGCTGGTCGCCGCCGGAAAGGCGGAGGTCGCCATCTCCTACCAGCCGCAACTCCATATCCAGGCGGATGTCGGCCTGCCTCTGGTGCGGTTCGGCACGCTGGTCGCCACGCCGCTGAACACGCTGGTGGTGCTGGAGGACGGCCCGATCAAGGAAATCGCCGACCTGAAAGGCCGCAAGATCGGCTTCTCCGTCGGCGGCTTCGAGCACGCGGTGCTGGGCGCGGTCCTCAAGAACGCCGGGCTGGGCAAGGACGACTACGAGCTGGTAAACGTGAACTTCTCGCTGTCCCCGGCCCTGATCTCCGGCCAGGTGGACGCGGTGATCGGCGCCTATCGGAATTTCGAGCTGAACCAGATGGATATCGTCGGCAGGCCCGGCCGTGCCTTCTATGTCGAAGAGCACGGCGTGCCGCCCTATGACGAGCTGATCTATCTGACCAACAAGAAGCTTGTGGGCGATCCGCGTCTGAAGCGCTTTCTCAACGCGATCGAGGTCGGCACCCAGTACCTGATCAACCATCCGGACGACTCGTGGCAGAAATTCATCGAGCTGAACCCGGATCTGGACGACGAGCTGAACCGTCGGGCCTGGCGGGACACCCTGCCCCGCTTCGCCCTGCGGCCCGCCGCCCTCGATATCGGCCGCTACGAACGTTTCGCGGCCTTCATGAAGGCGGCGGGGCTGATCGAGACCACCCCGCCGGTGGAGAGCTACGCCACCGCCCTGCGGTAGGCGCTGCCGGCGCTCGGCACGCGGCTCGCCTCGATATGGGCCGCGTAGAGATCGCGGGCGGCGCGGAAGATCGGCCCCGGCTGAAGGTCCCGCGCCTCCCAGCCGGTCACGGTCTGCACTTTGCCCATGTTACCGGTCGTGAAGATCTCGTCGGCTTCGTCGAGATCGGCCGGGGTCACGGTGCGCTGGACCACGTCGATACCGGCGCCCGCAAGCAGGGAAGCGACCCGGTTCTTGGTGATCCCGTCAAGGAACGTGCCGTTCGGCTTCGGCGTGATCGCCACCCCGTCCTTGGCGAGCCATAGATTCGCATGACTGAACTCGGCCACGTTGCCGTCGTGATCGCGGACCACGCCGAGGGAGAACCCTTTCGCCATCGCCTCGCGCCGGGCGCGCTGGGAGTTCGGATACAGACAGCCGGCCTTGGCGTCGGTCGGCGCCTGGTCGGGGGCGGGCCGGCGGATCGACGTCATCGTCGCCTTGCCGGCGTTCTCCGGCGGCATCGGCGCCTCGAAGATCGCCAGGGTGAAGCGGATATCGCCGGTCTCCGGCAGGATCGAGCCGCCGCTGCAGAACACCATCGGCCGAAGGTAGTAGTCCTTGTCGGCCGGCAGCAACTCCAGCCCCTCGATGCAGAGCCGGTGAACCTCTTCGGCCGTCAGCGGGCAGGTCATGCCGATCGCCGCGGCCGACCTGATCAGACGTGCGCAATGCCGGTCGAGATCGGGCGCGCAGCCGGCGATCGCCCTGGCACCGTCGAAAACCGTGTTGCCCGACCAGAACGCCAGATCGAGCGGCCCCGACACCAGCGGCTGTTCATTGCGCCATTCGTCGCCATACCAGAACACACCTTCCATAACGATCCTCCTGTGGGACATAAAATTATTATGTCAGGATTTCTGTCCTATTTTAGGTCAGTGTTCCATACCGATTTTCGCAAAAGGCTTTGCGCCAACGCGGTGTCAGGGTGACAACCGCCCGGGAAAACGGCGCAGGGCACACAGCGCCGCATTGCCTCGAACCGGCGCGCCCGTTAGGGTTTCGGCCCGCAGTTGAACCATAAGAAACCGAACCGGAGACGGCCCGATGGCGATCAAATCGATCCTCTGTCACATGGCGAACGACGACAGGCACAGGGATCGCCTGGAACTCGCCATCCAGTTGACAACCCGGTTCTCCGGACACCTCGACGTTCTCTACAACACGGCCCCCGTCGCCATGCCCGCCGGGGCCGCCGGCCGGGCCGCCTCGAATGTGTTTCTGGCCGAGCAGCGGGACATCGCCAAGAAGAAGGCCGAGGCGATCCGCCAGGAACTGGATGAGCGCTTCGCCAAGGTCGATGTCGGCCACGCCTATCATCAGACCGAGGGCGATCACGTCGAGAAGCTGGCCGAATACGCCCATCTGAGCGACCTGGTCATCGTCTCTCAGGCACCGCCGAAAGGCGTGACCAGCAACATCGCCCTGCACCATCCCGAGGAGATCGCGCTCGAGGCCGGGTGCGCCACCCTGGTCCTGCCCCATGAGGAGGAGTTCTGGGCACCCGGCCGCAGGGTCGGCAAGCGCGTCGCCGTCGGCTGGCGCAACTGCAAGGAGGCCAGCCGTGCGGTGCGCGAGGCCATGCCGTTCCTGCTCGAAGCCGAGGACGTGCATGTCTTCACCGAGGAGGAGGAAGCCCAGTCGCTCAAGGGCGTTGGGATCGGCCGGTACCTCTCGATGCACGGCGTGAAGGCGACCGTGCATACCGACATTCACGACGAGGGCAATATTGGGGAACAGCTCCTGACCCGCGCCGCGGCCTATGACTGCGATCTGCTCGTGATGGGCGCCTACAGCCGGGCGCGCTGGCGCGAGCTGCTGATGGGTGGGGTATCCGAATATGTGCTGCACCACCTGGACCGCCCGGTCCTGATGTCCCACTGATCGCACTGTCTCACCGACCGGGTCGGGGGCACCCCTCGACCGAACCGAGGAGGATCCACATGGACGGCGGCACGACCGGGGACGGCACGGCGCGTAAGGTCTCTTTCACCCAGATGAAGGATGGCACGCGCGAGGACTATCTGCTTCTGGCCGAGCACGAACATGCCTATCAGTCGGGAACGGCGGACCGGCTCCTGGCAGAGCTGCGCCGCCAGGGCGAGCAGACCCTGGAGGGCTACAAGATCAGCCGGCTGGAGCACGGTCTGCAGTCAGCCGCCCGGGCCGAGGCGGATGGGGCCGATATCGACTGGATCGTCGGCGCCCTGCTGCACGACATCGGCGACGCCCTCGCTCCGCAGAACCACGACCGCATGGCGGCGGAGGTGATCCGACCGTTCGTGCGCTGGGACGTGAGCTGGGTGGTCGAGCATCACGGGATCTTCCAGATGCTCTACTACGCCCATCACTACGGCTGGGACCGCGACGCCCGCGACCGGTTCCGGGACCACCCGTGCTTCCAGCTCTGTGCCGACTTCTGCGAGCGCTGGGACCAGGCCTCTTTCGACCCCACCTACCCGACCCCGCCGCTGGAGCATTTCGAGCCGATGGTCCGCGCCGTCTTTGCCCGCAAGGCGTACGATCCGGCCGTGATCCGTGAGGGGGAGACGACTTCCCTCACCGCCTGACGGGGTCTACCGCAGGACCTAAAAGGAAAGGCCGAGCTCCCCTCGAGGGCGCCCGGCCTTTTTTCATGCCGTCGTGTCGACGCCCCGTCAGGCGAAGAACACGAAGCTGATCAGGAGGAAGATCGGCATCAGGATCAAACCCGACCAGATCATATATCCGAAGAAGCTCGGCATCGCGATGCCACGCTCCTCGGCGATGGCCTTGACCATGAAGTTCGGTGCGTTGCCGATATAGGAGTTGGCGCCCATGAACACCGCACCGGCGGAGATCGCCAGCAGGGTGTTGGCCATCGGCCCCATCAGCTCCTGGGCGTCGCCGCCGGCGGTGTTGAAGAACACCAGGTAAGTCGGTGCGTTATCCAGGAAGGACGACAGAATGCCGGTCAGCCAGAAATAGGCCATATTCACCGGCTCTCCCGTCTCCGTCGACACCGCCGACACCACGTCGCGCAGGGAACCGTCGGTGCCCGCCTTCAGAATCGCGATCGCCGGAATGATGGTCAGGAAGATGCCGGCGAACAGCTTGGCCACCTCCAGGATCGGGAACCAGGTGAACCCGTTGGCCAGGCGACTCTCCAGGCTGGTGACCTTCCAGGAGATGAAGGCGATCGCCAGCAGCAGGACGTCGCGGACGATATTCTGGATATCCCACGGCACATGGTAGATCACGAGGCTGATGCCCGGCTTCCACACGCCGGACAGCAGGACCGCGCCGACCACGCCGGCGAGCAGCAGAATATTGAACTTGCCCTCCAGAGCGATTTTTTCGCCCGCCGTGCTCGGAACCGCCCGGACCTCCTCGCTCTCCTTGGCCCAGAAGTACTTGTCGATCCCGTAGAACAGCACCAACAGGATTACCGAGACCAGCGCCATCGGCGCCAGCATATGCGTGGTCGGCCAGAAGAACGACACGCCCTTCAGGAATCCAAGGAACAGCGGCGGATCCCCGAGCGGCGTCAGCGAGCCGCCGACATTGGCCACGAGGAAGATGAAGAACACGACGACGTGGACCTTGTGCTTGCGGTCCTCGTTGGCGTTCAGGATCGGCCGGATCAGCAGCATGGCCGCGCCGGTGGTTCCCATCCAGCTCGCGATCACCGTGCCGAGCAGCAGGATGCCGGTGTTCATCTCCGGCGTGCCGCGCAGGGTGCCCGTCACCCGGACGCCGCCGGCGACGGTGAACAGCGACAGCAGCAGAATGATGAAGGGGATGTACTCCAGCAGCCCGACATGGATGACCTCGTACAGGGCGAGGTCGAACCCGAAGATCAGCGCGAAGGGCACCAGGAAGGACAGTGCCCAGAGTGCCGAGATCTTGCCGAAGTGATGGTGCCAGAACTCACCGGCCACCAGCGGAAAGATGGCGATGGACAGCAGGATGCCGGCGAAGGGGATCACCCAGAGGAGATTGAGCTCGGCGCCGTTCAGATGCGGCGCCCCCTCGCCCGCCGCCATGGCCGACCCGGCGCTGAGCGCCATCAGGGCCATCGCCGCCGGCACGGATCTGAATAAATGGCGCGCCCCGTTCCGGCCAATCGCCCAACTTCCGCCAATCAACGTCTTCGGCATCCTCGTTCGTCCTCCCACGGCGTCTTCGCGACCGATACCCCGCCGATGCTCGGACACCGGCCTTTAAAAGCGCGCGAGTATGCCCGATGCCCCACGCCGCCGAAACCCCGGATGCGCCCGAACTGACACACCGCCGGGTCGGTGACAAGCCGCGCGCAATCATGATAGATCCCGTGTGATACGTGACTGCGACGACAGCCCGCCGACCGAGGAGATCGTCCCGATGGACATGACCGGCAAACAGATCATCCCCGCTCCCCGCCAGACGGTTTGGGAGGCGCTGAACGATCCGGACGTGCTGAAGGAATGCATTCCGGGCTGTGAGGAAATCGAGAAGACCGGTGAACATGGTTTCACCGCGAAGGTCTCCGCCAAGGTCGGCCCGGTGAAGGCGAAATTCGCCGGCGCGGTCGAGCTCCAGGATCTCAATCCGCCGGTCAGCTACACGATCGTCGGCGAAGGCAAGGGCGGCGCCGCCGGCTTCGCCAAGGGCGGGGCCAAGGTCAACCTCGAGGAAACCACCGAGGACGGCGCCCCCGCCACCATCCTGACCTATGAGGTCAATGCAAGCGTCGGCGGAAAACTCGCCGCGATCGGCAGCCGGCTGATCGATTCGACGGCGAAGAAATACGCCAACGACTTCTTCGAGAAATTCAAGGAAATCGCCTCGGAACGCGCACCCGGCGACGCTGCCGCCGCGCCGGCCGCCGAAACCCCGGCGTCCGACGCGAAGCCCGCCGGCGCCCAGACCGCGGCGGCCGCTCCCAAATCTGCCCCTGCCAAGAAGGAGGACCATGCCGTGACCGAAACCGCCGACCCGCGTAGCGAAGAGATGAAGCGCCTCGGGATTCCCGCCGAGAACGTCTACGACGGCCTGCATTGGGCCGCCGCCCTTTCCTGGGTGGCCCTGGCCGCCGCCACCGTGCTGCTTGTCGTCACAGCGAACGCCTGATCCGACACGATGAGGACCGGGCACCAAGACCCGGATCCGTTGCCGCCGAGCCCGAGGGGGAAACCATGAAGACACGCGCCGCCGTCGCTTTCGCCGCCGGCAAGCCGCTGGAGATCTGCGACGTCGACCTGGATGGCCCGAAGGAGGGCGAGGTCCTGGTCGAGGTCAAGGCCACCGGTATCTGCCATACCGACGCCTTCACCCTGTCGGGCGGCGACCCGGAAGGCATTTTCCCCTCGATCCTCGGCCATGAGGGGGCGGGCGTCGTCGTCGATGTCGGCCCCGGCGTGAAGACCCTGAAGAAGGGCGACCACGTGATCCCGCTCTACACCCCGGAATGCCGGGAGTGCGAGTACTGCCTGAATCCGAAGACCAACCTGTGCCAGAAGATCCGCGTCACCCAGGGCCAGGGCCTGATGCCGGACGGCAGCTCGCGGTTCTCGCTCGATGGCAAGCCGCTGTTCCACTACATGGGCTGCTCGACCTTCGCCAACCACACGGTGCTGCCGGAGATCGCGCTGGCGAAGGTCCGCCAGGACGCGCCGTTCGACAAGATCTGCTACATCGGCTGCGGCGTGACCACGGGTATCGGCGCCGTGGTGAACACCGCCAAGGTCGAGCCGGGCTCCAACGTCGTCGTCTTCGGTCTCGGCGGCATCGGCCTGAATGTGATCCAGGGCGCCAAGATGGTCGGTGCCAACATGATCGTGGGCGTGGACCTGAACCCGGCGCGCAAGGCGCTGGGCGAGCAGTTCGGCATGACCCACTTCGTCAATCCCAAGGAGATCGACGGCGATATCGTCGGCCACCTGGTGGAGCTGACCGGCGGCGGGGCCGATTACTCCTTCGAGTGCATCGGCAACGTCACCACCATGCGCCAGGCCCTGGAATGCGCCCATAAGGGCTGGGGCGAGAGCATCATCATCGGCGTCGCCGGCGCCGGCCAGGAGATCTCCACCCGCCCATTCCAACTGGTCACCGGCCGGTCCTGGCGCGGCACGGCCTTCGGCGGGGCCCGCGGCCGCACCGACGTGCCGAAGATCGTCGACTGGTACATGGACGGGAAGATTGATATCGACTCCCTCATCACCCACACCATGCCGCTCGACGAGATCAACGAGGGCTTCCACCTGATGCACGAGGGCAAGTCGATCCGCAGCGTCGTGGTGTACTGAGGGCTCTTCCTTCTGATCTCCACATTGATCGATGGCCGCCGGGAGCACTCCGGCGGCCATTTTCGTTTCGCCCCCTCCCCTTACCTCACTCCCCGGAATAAATCCGGGGAGTGTTTGAGAGGAGGAAGGTTGGTGGCACACCCCGACAAGCCGGCGCGACATAACGGGGCACCCGCATCGCGGCCTCGCCGCTTGACCTTGGGCGGGCGGGGAATGAGACTGCACCCAGAGAGGGGCGGCACCGTATACGGGAACGCCAAAACGCCCCCTGCCAACCAAACCAGTCGACTGCTTCACGAGGGAGTATAAGGGCATGCCCACGGTATCCATGACGGTGAACGGCAAGAAGGTCTCCGGCGAGGTCGAGGGCCGGACCCTGCTCGTTCAGTTCCTGCGCGAGAATCTCCGACTGACCGGCACCCATGTCGGCTGCGACACCAGCCAGTGCGGCGCCTGCGTCGTCCATGTGAACGGCGACAGCATGAAGTCCTGCACCCTTCTGGCCGTCCAGGCCGAGGGCGCCGAGGTCACCACCATCGAAGGCCTTGCCGACGGCGATACCCTGCACCCGATGCAGGAAGCCTTCCGCGACAACCACGGCCTGCAGTGCGGCTTCTGCACCCCGGGCATGGTGATGAGCGCGGTCGATCTGGTGAAGAAGAACCCGAAGGCCAGCGAGCACGAAATCCGCGAGTGGCTCGAAGGCAACATCTGCCGCTGCACCGGCTACCACAACATCGTGAAGTCGATCCAGCAGGCCCAGCAGACGATGTGACCGGACCGGCGACTCGCGTGGTTCGCTTAGACTGATCTCGAAACAATGTCCGGCAACCCCTTGTCAGAAAAAGAACAAGGGGACCGGCGACTAGGGAGAGAGAGCATGCCTGAGGGAGGTACCGGCATCGGCGCGGCCGTGAAGCGCGTCGAAGACAAGCGGTTCCTGACCGGTCGCGGCAACTATACCGACGACATCAACCGTCCCAACCAGACCTACGCCTATATCCTGCGCAGCTCCCACGCCCATGCCACGCTCAACAGCGTCGACACCGGTGCCGCCACCTCGGCGCCGGGCGTGCTGGCGGTCTTTACCGGCGCGGATATGGAGACCGGCGGGCTGCCCTGCGGCTGGCAGGTGCATTCCAAGGACGGCTCGCCGATGCACGAGCCGCCGCACCCGCCGCTGGCCAAGGGCAAGGTGCGCCATGTGGGCGACCCTGTGGCCGTGGTGATCGCCGAGACCTACGCCCAGGCCAAGGACGCGGCCGAGCTGATCGCCGTCGACTACGGAGAGCTTCCGGCCGTCGTGCACATGAACGACGCCCTGGCCGGCAAGTCTCTGGTGCATGACGAGATCGGCACGAACCTCTGCTACGACTGGGAGATCGGCGACGAGGCGCAGATCGACGAGGCCTTCGCCAAGGCCCATCACGTCACCGAGATCGACATCGTCAACAACCGCCTGATCCCCAACGCGATGGAGCCGCGGGCGGCGGTCGGTGAGTACGACCGGTCGACCGACGAGTACACCCTGTTCACCACCAGCCAGAACCCGCACGTGATCCGGCTGCTGATGGGTGCCTTCGTCCTGTCGATTCCCGAGCACAAGCTGCGGGTTGTCGCCCCCGATGTGGGCGGCGGGTTCGGCTCGAAGATCTATCACTATGCCGAGGAGGCGATCGTCACCTGGGCGGCCCCGCGGGTCGGCCGGCCGATCAAGTGGACCTGCGACCGCTCGGACGCCTTCATCTCCGACGCCCATGGCCGCGACCACATCTCCAAGGCCAAGATGGCGATGGACAGCGAGGGCAAGTTCCTGGCGCTGAAAGTCGAGACCAAGGCGAATATGGGCGCCTATCTGTCCACCTTTGCCCCCTGCGTTCCGACATATCTCTACGCCACGCTGCTGGCCGGCGTGTATTCGACGCCGCTGATCTACTGCAATGTGAAGGCGATCTTCACCAACACGGTGCCGGTGGACGCGTATCGCGGTGCCGGACGGCCGGAGGCGACCTACCTGCTGGAGCGGTTGGTGGCCAAATGCGCCCGCGAGATGGGCATGAGCCAGACCGATATCCGCCGGGCAAACTTCATCCCGGCCGACGCCTTCCCCTACCAGACGCCGGTGGCGCTGCAATACGACAGCGGCAACTACACCGCGACCCTGGACAAGGCGGAGTCCGTGCACGACGTCGCCGGCTTCGAGGCGCGGCGCAAAGAGTCGGAGGCCAGGGGCAAGCGCCGCGGCATCGGCTACTCCACCTATCTGGAGGCCTGCGGCATCGCGCCGTCGGCCGTCGTCGGCTCGCTCGGCGCCCGCGCCGGTCTCTACGAGTCGGCCGAAGTGCGGGTGCACCCGACCGGCTCGGTGACGGTCTTCACCGGCTCGCACAGTCACGGCCAGGGCCACGAGACCACCTTCGCCCAGCTCGTGTGCGAACGGCTCGGTCTGCCGATGTCGAATATCGAGATCAGCCACGGCGACACCAACAAGGTGCAGTTCGGCATGGGCACCTACGGCTCGCGCTCGCTGGCCGTCGGTGGCGAGGCGATCATGAAGGCCATGGACAAGGTGGTGAACAAGGCCAAGAAGATCGCCGCCCATATCCTGGAGGCGTCGGAAAGCGACATCGAGTTCAAGGACGGCACCTTCACCGTCGCCGGCACCGACCGCTCGATGGCGTTCGGCGAGGTCGCGCTGGCCGCCTACGTCCCGCACAACTTCCCGCACGATGAGCTGGAGCCCGGGCTGGACGAGAAGGCGTTCTACGATCCGCTGAACTTCACCTTCCCCGGCGGCTGCCATATCTGCGAAGTGGAGGTCGACCCCGATACCGGAGTCGTCTCCGTGCAGCGGATGACCGCAGTGGACGATGTCGGGCGGGTCATCAACCCGATGATCGTGGAAGGCCAGATCCATGGCGGCCTCGCCCAGGGAATCGGCCAGGCCCTGCTGGAAGGCTGCGTCTACGACGCCGACGGACAGCTGGTGACCGGTTCCTACATGGACTACTGCATGCCGCGGGCCGATAACTTCCCCAGCTTCTCGGCCGGCACCGAAATCACGCTGTGCGCCCATAACTCCCTTGGGGTGAAGGGGTGCGGCGAGGTCGGAGCCATCGGCTCGCCGCCGGCGGTGATCAACGCGGTGGTCGACGCGCTCTGGGATTTGGGCGTACACGACATGCCGATGCCCGCAAGCCCGCAGACGGTGTGGAAGGCCCTCAAGGCCGCCTCCCCCGCCGTCGCCGCCGAATAGACGACAGATGACCTGACCAAGGGTTACAGGAGACACAAGCCATGTACGATTTCGCCTATCACAAGCCGTCGTCCGTCGCCGATGCGGTCGCCGCCCGCAGCGGGGCCGAGGACGGTACCTTCGTGGCCGGCGGCATGACGCTGGTGCCGACGCTGAAGCAGCGTCTGGCCCAGCCGTCGGATCTGGTCGATCTGGGGGGCATCGGCGAGCTCCACGGCATCGCCGTGTCCGGGGATACCGTCACCATCGGTGCGATGACGACCCACGGCGCCGTCGCCAAGTCCGCCGAGGTCCAGTCGGCGATCCCGGCCCTGGCCGCCCTTGCCAGCGGCATCGGCGACCCGCAGGTCCGCAACCGCGGCACCATCGGCGGCTCGGTGGCCAACAACGACCCGGCGGCGGACTATCCCGCGGCCTGTATGGCGCTCGGTGCCACCATCAAGACTGACAAGCGCGAGGTACCGGCGGACGAGTTCTTCACCGGCCTGTTCGAGACCGCGCTGGACGAGGGCGAGATGATCGTCTCGGTGTCCTTTCCCAAGCCGGAGAAGGCGGCCTACCAGAAGTTCATCAACCCGGCCTCGCGCTATGCCCTGGTCGGCGTGTTCGTGGCCAAGACCGGCGGCGGCGTAAAGGTCGCGGTCACCGGAGCGGGCCAGGACGGCGTGTTCCGGGTACCGGAGATGGAGAGCGCGCTGTCCTCCAACCTGTCGGCCGACGCCATTGCCGACGTGGCCGTGGATGCCGACACGCTGAACTCGGACATCCATGCCAGTGCGGAGTACCGCTCGCACCTGATCACCGTGATGGCCAAGCGCGCGGTCGCGGCACTTTCCTGACCGTCTATCGGAATTTCTGAAGGCCGGGCCGGTTCTATCAGTGGAACCGGCCCGTTGCTTTGGCGTGTGTGATATCGTCAAGCGTTTGAGCTTTCAGGAGACACCCCCATGGCTTTCAAGCCAATCGCCCTTGCCGCAGCCCTGTCCATCGCCCTCGCCGGCCCGGCCCTGGCCAAGAACGACAAGGCACCGGGCAATGCTGGCAACGGTAAGCCCGCCCATGCGGGTAATCCCGGCAACAAGGGAGGCGGCGGATCCAGCAGCACCTCCGACGGGGTGGCGGCGGCCGCTGCGGCCGGTGCCGTGCTCGCGGGCATTCTGCTGAGCGACAGCGAGCGCGCGACGATCACCCGCTACTTTCAGACCCATCCGCAGCCTGCGAAGCCGCTGCCCCCGGGCATCGCCAAGAACCTTGCCCGCGGCAAGCCGCTGCCCCCGGGCATCGCCAAGCAGGTGGCGCCGAACGACCTGCTGCGCCAGGTCTCGATCCCGAGGGGCTATTCGCTGGAGACCGTCGGCACCGACGTCGTGCTGATCGAGATCGGGACACGGATCGTCGCGGACATCCTCAAAGACGTGGTGCGCAACTAATCGCGCCTTGCCCTCGGCTCGCGGGCGGTCTATGTCGCAGCGCAACATAATCCACTTCACGCGAGCCCGGGGACTTTCCCATGCGCATCTCCCACATTCCCATCGGCAAGAACCCGCCCTACGACGTCAACGTCCTGATCGAGGTATCGCTCGGCTCCGACCCGGTGAAGTACGAGTTCGACGAGGACAGCGGCGCGCTGTTCGTCGACCGCTTCCTGCACACCGCGATGACCTATCCGTGCAACTACGGCTTCGTGCCGCACACCCTGGCCAATGACGGCGACCCGGTGGACGTTCTGGTGGTCGGCAGCAACCCGATCATGCCGAAGGCGGTGATCAACGTGCGGCCCGTCGGCGTGCTGATCATGGAGGACCAGGAAGGCATGGACGAGAAGATCCTGGCCGTGCCGGTCGACAAGCTGCACCCGTACTACTCGGACGTCGCCTCCTGGACCGACCTGCCGGCGATCCTGACCGACCAGATCAAGCACTTCTTCACCCACTACAAGGACCTCGAGGTCGGCAAGTGGGTACGGGTCGACCGTTGGGGCGACGCCGAGGAAGCCATGGAACTGATCCGCCAGGGGATCGAAAGCGCGAAGAAGAAGGCCGAGGCCTGATCACAGGCACGATCGTCCCCTCTCTCCCCTGGATCGAGACAGACGGCGACAGGCGGCAGATCGCCCGCTTGTCGCCCTCCCGCCCGTGGTCTAAAACCGGCCAAAAGCGTGTAATCCAGGAAGGGAGAGCCCCGCATGGCAGCAGAGCAGACAGCGGCCGGGACATCTGCGGCCGACAAACAGGCCGGGCCGCTCAGCGGCATCACCGTCGTCGATTTGAGCCGCATTCTCGCGGGCCCCTACTGCACCCTGATGATGGCCGAGCTCGGCGCCCGGGTGATCAAGGTGGAGACCCCCGGCACCGGCGACGACGCCCGGCACTACGGCCCCTTCGTCAACGGCAAGTCGGCCTATTTCCAGTCGGTCAACCGCGGCAAGCAGAGTATAGCGCTCAACCTGAAGGACGACGGCGACCGCGCCACCTTCGAGAAGCTGCTGGCGAAGGCCGACGTCATCGTCGAGAACTTCCGCCCCGGCACGATGGAGAAGCTCGGCTACGGCTGGGAGGATCTCCATCCCAAGTATCCCAAGCTGATCTACGCCTCGGCCTCCGGCTTCGGCCATTCCGGCCCGGAGATGAAGCGCCCGGCCTATGACATGGTCGTCCAGGGCATGGGCGGCATCATGAGCATCACCGGTCACGAGGGATCGCCGCCGACCCGGATCGGCACCTCCATCGGCGACATCGGCGCCGGCCTGTTCACCGCGATCGGCGTGATGTCCGCCCTGTTCGGCCGCGCCATGACCGGCGAGGCGCGCAAGGTCGATATCGGCATGTTCGACTGCCAGGTGGCGCTGCTGGAAAACGCCGCCATGCGCTATTTCGTGACCGGCAAGGCGCCCGGTCCGCTCGGCGCCCGGCACCCGTCGATCACCCCGTTCCAGGCTTTCAACACCCAGGACGGCTACATCATCATCGCCGCCGGCAATGACGGACTGTTCCACAAGATGGCCGACGCCCTGGGCAAGCCGGAGTGGAAGACCGACGACCGCTACACCACCAACGACCTGCGGGCGACCCACGTCACCGAACTCGAGGCCGAAGTGGAAGCGGTGCTGAAGACCCAGCCGACCGCCCACTGGATGACCGTGATGGACGCCGCCGGCGTGCCGGCCGGGCCGATCAACGATATCGGCCAGGCCGTCGAGTATCCGCAGACGGCGGCCCGCAACATGGTCGTCACCGTGGACGACCCGGTCACCGGCCCGATGAAGGTGGTCGGTAACCCGATCAAGATTTCCGGCTTTCCGGACCCGACAACGCGGCTCCCGGCTCCGAACCTGGACCAAGACCGCGATGCAATTCTGAGGGAGATCGAACAATGAACCTGATGGTGAGCGATCTCGACTACGGCCAGGAGCCGTCGCTCGAGCCGAACCTGGACCCCTACGCGCTGGCCAAGGCCCTCAGCGGCCGCCACCTGATCGGCGGCAAGCTCGTTCAGGCCGCGTCGGGCAAGACCTTCGAGGTCATCTACCCGGCGACCGGCGAGATCATCGGCTTCGGAGCCGCCGGCGATGCGGAGGACGTGAACCGGGCCGTCGAGGATGCCGCCGCCGCGCAGAAGGCCTGGGGCAAGATGCGTGCCCGCGACCGCGGCAAGCTGCTCTACAAATGCGCCGAGGCGCTGGAGGAGCATGTCGAGGAGCTGGGCCGGCTGATCGCCCTGGAGACCGGCAAGGCCCTGCGCACCGAGAGCCGGGTGGAAGCCTCCATCCTGGCGGACGCCTTCCACTTCCATGCCGGTCTCGGCTCGGAGCTGAAGGGCGAGACCGTCCCGCACCATCCGGACATGCTCACCATCACGGTGCGCGAGCCGATCGGCGTGGTCGGCGCGATCATCCCGTGGAACGTGCCGCTGCTGCTGATGGCGCTGAAGATCGCCCCGGCGATGCTGGCGGGCAACGCGGTGGTGGTGAAGTCGGCCGAGGAAGCGCCGCTGACGGTGCTGCGCGTCTGCCAGATCATGAACTCGATCCTGCCGCCGGGCATCTTCAACATGCTGTCGGGCTTCGGCCCGGAATGCGGCGCGCCGCTGGTCGAGCACAAGAAGGTCGGCAAGGTAACCTTCACCGGCTCGGTGGAGACCGGCAAGATCGTCTACAGGACCGCCGCCGACAAGCTGATCCCGGTCACGCTGGAGCTGGGCGGCAAGTCGCCGATGATCATCATGGCCGACGCCAATATCGACAAGGCGTTGAACGGCGCCGTGGTCGGCATGCGCTTCACCCGCCAGGGCCAGTCCTGCACGGCGGCCAGCCGCATCTTCGTGCATGACAGCCTCTACGACACCTTCGTGGAGAAGCTGCGCGCCCAGGTCGACGCCATGGTCATGGGCGACCCGCTGGACGAGAAGACCGATATCGGCACCATCATCTCGCCGGAGCAGTTCAAGAAGGTCACCGGCTATATCGAGCACGGTAAGTCCGAGGCCGGCGCGAAGCCGATCGAATGCTCGGCCATGCCGACCGACGAGAAGTTCAAGGACGGCCTGTTCGTGCGCCCCGTGCTGTTCACCGAGATGACCAACGACAGCAGGCTGTCGCGCGAGGAGATCTTCGGACCGGTCACCTGCATCATCCGCTGGACCGACCTGGACGAAGTGGTCGCGGCGGCGAACGATACCGAGTACGGGCTGGCGGCCACCCTGTGGACCAACGACCTGCACGCGGCGCTGAACGTGACCGAGAAGCTGGAAGCCGGCTTCGTCCAGGTGAACCAGAACCTGGTTGTGCAGCCGGGCCTCAGCTACGGCGGCGTGAAGAATTCCGGCCTCGGCAAGGAAGCCACGCTGGAGGCGATGCTGGAGCACTTCACCCACAAGAAGACGGTCATCTTCAACAAGACCTGATACCGTCGGGATCGCGCAGACACAGAGCGGGAGAGCGGTATGGGCTCCAGCCTGATCCGTCGCCTGGTGATCGGCGCGGTCCTCGTCTTTCTAGGCCTGAACTTCATCGGCGCCCTGGGGCTGTTCTGGCTCCAGGGCTCCGTGCCGGAGATCGACGGCGAGATCGTCGGCCTCTCCGCCCTCGCCGCCCCCGCGCTTATCGAGCGCGACGAGGCGGGCACCGTCACCATCCGCGCCGCCCGCCCGCAGGACGCCAGCTTCGCGCTCGGCTATGCCCATGCCCAGGACCGTCTGTGGCAGATGGAGATGATGCGCCGCGCCGGGGCCGGCCGCCTGTCCGAGATCGTCGGAGAGGCCACCCTGCCCACCGACAAGCTCCTGCGCACACTCGGCCTGCGCCGGCTCGCCGAGGTCGCCTACGGTCGGCTGTCGGACCGCGCGAAGGCCCATGTGGACAGCTACGTGGCCGGGGTGAACGGCTATCTGGAGACCCGCACCGGCCCGCTGCCGCCGGAATTCCTCATTGCCGGTATCGATCCGGAGCCCTGGGAGCCGGCGGACAGTCTGGTCTGGGCGCGGCTGATGTCGATGCAGCTCGCCGGCAACTGGTTCGGCGAGATCACCCGGGCCCGGATGCTCAAGGCCGGGCTCTCCACCGATCAGATCGACCTGCTCTATGCCCCGTTCGAGGGCAGCGACGGCAGTCTCACCGCTCCGGACCTCTCGGGCGTTGATCTGGTGGGCGGCACCCGTCTCGCCGCACTGGATCGGATGCTGCCGGAGATCCTGCGGCCGCGCCGCGCCTCCAACGCCTGGGCGGTGGACGGGCTGCTGTCCCCCTCGGGCGTGCCGATCGTGGCGGGCGATCCGCATCTCGGCCTGCAGAGCCCGAACCTGTGGTGGCTGGCCCGGGTGGAGTCGCCGGGTTATCTGCGCGTCGGCGCCTTCGTGCCGGGCGTGCCGTTCCTGGTGATCGGCCATAACGGCGCGGTCGCCTGGACCTTCACCACCACCCATTCCGATACCCAGGACCTGTTCGTCGAGCGCATCGATCCGGCCGATCCGAGCCGATACCTGACACCGGACGGATCCGCACCGTTCGAGACCCGGGTGGAACGCTTCCGCGTGGACGGCGGGACCGTCGAGCACACGGTGCGCACGACCCGCCACGGTCCCGTCGTCTCCGATGCGATGGGCGACGCCGCAGACGCCGCCGCGGATGGCACGGTGCTGGCCCTGGCGTCGGCCTCCTTCACCGAGGACGACGACACCTCCCAGGCGCTGTTCGACATGGGTGCCGCGATCGACGTCGACGGCATGGTCCGGGCACTGCGCAAGTTCCACGCCCCGCAGCAGAACGTGCTCTTCGCCGATACGGCGGGCCGGATGGGACTCGTGTCGGCCGGTCGGGTGCCGCTGCGTGCCACCGGCGACGGCTTCTATCCCAGCCCGGGCTGGACCGGCACCCACGACTGGACCGGCTGGGCGCCGTTCGAGGCCCTGCCCCAGGTGCTCGATCCGGAGGACCGGGTGCTGGTGAACGCCAACGAGCGGGTGATCGGTGCCGATCCCGACCTGTTCATCGCCCGTTCCTTCGACGCGCCGTACCGAGCCCGGCGCATCGCCGACATGCTCGCCGACGGCGACCGCTCCGTCGCCGGGATGGCATCGATGCAGATGGATACGGCCTCGCTGTTCGCCAGGGACCTGCTGCCGCTCATGCTGCCCCACCTTCCCGAGGCCGAGGGCAAGGGGCTGGAGGCGCGTGCCGCCGCCCTGCTGCGCGACTGGGACGGCACCATGGCGGCCGACCGGGCCGAGCCGCTGATCTTCGCCGCCTGGGTGCGGGCGCTGACCGTCCGGCTGTTCGCCGATGAGCTGGGTCCCCTGCTGGCCGACTACAGCCGGGCCCGGGCCGCCACCCTGCTGACGGTTCTGCGCGACGAGCACGCCTTCTGCGACGACACCCGCACGGCCCCGGAGCGCGAGAGCTGCGCCGACATGATCGCCGGCGCCTACGAGGACTCGCTGACGCTCCTGGCGCGGCTGCACGGCAACAGCATCGACACCTGGACATGGGGAGCGGCACACCGGGCCTGGTTCTCCCATCCGCTGTGGACCCGTGTACCGGTGGTCGGCGAGGTCCTCACCACCCGAACCCCGACCGGCGGCGGCGACTACACCGTCTCCCGAGGCAGCTTTTCCGGGCCGCAGGACGATCCGTTCCGCCATCGCCACGGGGCCGGCCTGCGGGTGATCTACGATCTGGCCAACCTGGAGAACTCGCGCTTCGTCGCCGCCCTGGGCCCGTCCGGCAACCTGCTGTCGCCCATGAGCCTGACCTGGCACGAGGCCTGGGCGCGGAACGAGGGCCTGCGCCTGGTCGCCCAGGAAGAGCCGACCCACGAACTGACTCTCTCCCCGTAAGGGATCGGCTTTCGTCGGACGGGAAAGGCTCATCCCGGAACCGGTCATGGCCGGCGTTTCTGCGATGCCGACTTAGAATGTCTATTATAATTAAATATCAAATCGTTAGAAGCGCAACCTCGCCCCAATCATGAACTTCTGATCGAGTTGCGGTTCCTGCTCCACGCCGGAATCGGCGGCGCCGCGTACCGAGGCGCGGTATTCGGCACTCAGGTCGAGGCTGGCGGACAGGCTCACATCCGCACCGATTCCCACCTGCATGGCTGGGGCCATCTCGCCCCCCGCGCCGCCGTCCTGGCGAAGCCTGGTGGGGACGGCGTTCGAATCCAGGTAGCTGACGCCGACACCGGCCATGAAGCGCGGCGTGACGATCGTGCCCGTATGCCAGTCATAGGCGCCCGACACCAGGAAGGTGAACCGGTCCTCGGCATCGCCCCCGAGGTCCGTCGACGGGGCCGTGAAGCTCAACGTGCGTTCGGCCTCGGCATTGGAGAAGGTCAGCCCGAGCCCCATGCCGCGGGTGCCCTCGTCCGCCAGGACACGGCGGTCGTCGAACCCGACGAAGCGGTCGATTTCGGTATGGTCGTCGCGGTCGACATTCCCGACCACGTACCAGGCGGCCGGCGGCGCGTCCTTCGCAGCCCCCGTCTCCGAGGGAGCAGACGATCCGGCGAGCGAATGGCCTGAGAGCGGCTGGCCTGAGAGCGATTGGGCACCGGCAGGCATCGCCAGACACAGCATGGCCGATACCGCTACGACGCTCGCCGCGGAGGTCCAAAGCCGATGCTGAATGCGACTGCCAGACAAGGACGCCTCCACGAAAAGGCAATAAATAGGCGGGCCACCAGACGATGCCCGCACCCCTTCCCCCTGACGTCTTAGTGTTACCATTTTGCAATGCGGAATCCAATCGGAGGATCGCCGGACCGGACGGAAATCGGACTCGCATCACGCGCATTTTCGGCAACCAACGGGAATCGCTTCCGTTCCGACGGCCCGCGAGTATGATCCCGCCGCCATGACAACCTCACCCGAGACGCTCCCCACCGACCTGCCGGTCACCCCGGACATGGTCGAGGACGCCGCCCGTCTGCTCGACGGCGCCGTTCTGCGCACCCCGCTGATCGAGGCGCCGAACCTGAGCGCCACCCTGGACTGCGCCCTGTCGCTGAAGCTGGAGAACCTGCAGCACACGAGTTCGTTCAAGGTGCGCGGCTCCTTCGTGAAACTCCAGGGGCTGAGCGAGGCGGAACGCAGGCGCGGTGTCGTCGCCATGTCCGCCGGAAACCACGCCCAGGGGGTAGCCTACCATGCCGCCCGGCTCGGCATCCCCGCCACCATCGTGATGCCCGCGACCACCCCGTTTTCAAAGGTCGAGCGCACCCGTGCCCATGGCGCCCGGATCGTACTCGAAGGCCGCACGGTAGCCGATTGCGTCGCCCGCACCCAGGCGCTGATCGACGGCGAAGGCCTGGTCCCGGTTCATCCGTACGACGATCGGGACATCATCCGCGGTCAGGGCACGCTCGGCCTGGAGATCGATGCCGATGCGGGCCACCTGGACAGCGTGATCGTCCCGATCGGTGGCGGCGGGATGATGGCGGGCATGGCGGTCGCCCTGAAGGCGCGTCGCCCGGACATCCGCATGATCGGTGTACAGGTCGACAGCTATCCGTCCATGTACGACGCGGTGAAGGGCCTGCCCAACCGGGCCGGCGGCTCGACCCTGGCCGAGGGGATCGCGGTCAAGGAGCCCGGCGTTCTGACCCGCCGGATCATTGCGGCCTTGGTCGACGAGATCATCCTGGTGCCGGAGCGGGCGATCGAGCGCGCGGTCCAGTTGCTCGTGGAACAGCAGCGCGTGGTTGCGGAAGGTGCCGGTGCAGCCGGTATCGCCGCCCTGCTCCATGCGCCGGAACGGTTCGCCGGACAGTCGGTGGCGACGGTGATCTGCGGCGGCAACATCGATTCCCGGCTGCTGTCCTCGGTGCTGATGCGCGGGCTGGTGCGCGACGGGCGGCTGATCCGTCTGCGCCTGGAGATTCACGACGAGCCCGGCATGCTGGCGACGGTGGCCGAAACTATCGGCAAGACCGGCGGCAACATCGTGGAGGTCCTGCATCAGCGGATGTTCCAGGACACGCCGATCAAGAACGCCGACCTGGACGTGGTGGTGGAGACCCGCAACCCGGCCCATGTGGACGAGATCCTGGCCCGGTTCGTCGAGTTGGGGATCGAGGCCCGGCTGCTCGGCACCGAAGCCGGCCCCGGCAGCGGCTGACGCGGTGCTCAGCCGAGCTTTCGGTAGACACCGCGCCAGTAGATCAGCGGCTCGTCATCGGACAGCACCGCAAGCCGCCGCACCCGGCCGACCAGAATGATGTGATCGCCGCCGTCGTGGCGCGCATGCACGGTGCAATCGAGCGCCGCCAGGGCGTCCGCCAGGATCGGCGCGCCGGTCGACCAGTCGGCCACCCCCTCGCCGTCGAAACGGGCTGCCTGCGGATCCGCAAAGCGGTTCGACACCGCCGCCTGATCCGCGCTCAGGATGTTCACCGCGAAACCGTCCGCCGTCTCGAAGGCCGGCAGGCTGCCCGCCTCGCGGTCGAGGCAGAACAGGACCAGCGGCGGATCGAGGGAGACCGAGGTGAAGCTGTTCACCGTCAGCCCGACGGGTTCACCGTCGGGCGCGCGCGTGGTCACCACGGTCACGCCCGTCGCGTAGCTTCCTAGAACGGCCCGGAAATCTCCGGGCGACACGTCGGCAGGGGCGGTCATCGGAACCTCGCGTTAAGGCGGCGGGACGCTACATAGCGCGCGCGGCGGCCTGTTTCAAACCGCCGCGCTTCGAAAGGCTCGCGAATACGCTCAATACCGGGTATTCTGTTTCATCGTACCGGAAGCGGTGCATGGCAAAGCGGCAGAATCGCGAGCGGGGCCGGGGATGTTCATTATCATCGGATGGGTGGTTGTCACCGTCTGTGTGATCGGCGGCTACATGGCGATGGGCGGAAAGCTCGCGCCGTTGTGGCAGCCGTTCGAGCTGGTCATCATCGGCGGCGCCGGCGTCGGCGCGTTCATCGTCGCCAACCCCAAGCACATCCTCGCCAAGGCCGGGTACGGATTCAAATCCGCGCTGAAGGGTGCGAAATACAATAAGGACGATTATCTGGAGTTGCTCTCCCTGCTCTACGCCATCTTCAAGCTGGCGAAGACCAAGGGCATGCTCGCGATCGAATCCCATATCGAGAGACCGGAGGAGAGTTCGCTCTTCCAGGCCTTTCCAAAATTCTCCGCCGACCACCATGCCATGGAGTTCTTGTGCGACTACCTGCGCATGATGACTCTCGGTACCGACAACCCGCATGAACTGGCCGACCTGCTCGACGAGGAGCTGGAGACCCACCATGCGGAAGATGCCGCGGTTCAGAGCGCTTACCAGACCATGGGCGACGGCTTCCCAGCGCTCGGGATCGTGGCCGCCGTGCTCGGCATCATCAAGACCATGGGCTCCATCACCGAGCCACCCGAGGTGCTCGGCAAGCTGATCGGCGGCGCCCTGGTCGGAACCTTCCTCGGCATTCTGCTGGCCTATGGCTTCGTCAGCCCGCTGGCCGCGGCTATGAAGAATACTTTTGATGCCGACGCCAAATATTTAGCATGCATCCGCGCCGGGTTGCTGGCCCATGTGTCCGGCTATGCCCCGGCCGTGTCCGTGGAATTCGCGCGCAAGACGCTGCTGTCCAAGGACCGGCCGTCGTTCTTCGAGGTGGAAGAAGCCGTTGCCGCCCTGCCCCCGGTCTAGCCGACGCATCTGCGAGGGCCCCCGTCCGGGGGTTGACGGGGTCGGGTTCGGCACCGACCTTGCAAGAGCGTAGCCACTGGTCACGATTAGGGGACGCGAACGGTGGACAACCACGCCACAATCGTCATCAAGAAGGTCAAGAAGGGCGGACATGGCGGACACCATGGCGGCGCCTGGAAGGTGGCGTATGCCGACTTCGTGACCGCGATGATGGCCTTCTTCCTGCTGCTCTGGTTGCTGAACGCGACCACGGAGGAGCAGAAGATGGGTATCTCCAACTATTTCGACCCCACGGCCATCAGCCGCTCCACCCGCTCCGGCTCCGGCGGCGTGCTCGGCGGCACGTCGATCACCGTGCCCGGCGCGCTGAAATCCGCCTCCTCGCCGCCGATGATCTCGACCCCGCAGGTCGCCCGACCGCAGGCGGAGCGCACTGAATCCCTCGATCCGGACTCCGACGATCCCGAGAACATCGAATCCCGCCTCGGTTCCCGCGAGGACGAGGAAGGCACGGTGAACCAGGAAGTCATGGAGCAGATGCTGCGCGAGCGCGAGCAGCAGCAGTTCGAAGAGGCCGAGGCCGCCCTGAAGGAGGCGATCGAGCAGACGCCGGAGCTGTCGGAGGCCGGTGAGTCGCTGAAGATCGACGCCGTGCCGGAGGGCCTGCGCATCCAGCTCATCGACCAGGAGCGTATCGCCCTGTTCCCGAACGGCAGTGCCGCCATGTACGACCAGACCCGCGCGCTGCTGGAGAAAGTGGCCGAGGTCATCAAGAAGATGCCGAACAACATCGAGATCTCCGGCCATACCGACAGTTCGCAGTTCGCACCGGGGTCGACCTATACAAACTGGGAGCTGTCCTCCGACCGCGCCAACGCCTCGCGCCGGGTGCTGGAGGAGAACGGCATTCCGATCAGCCGGATCGAGAAGGTCGCCGGCCGCGCCGACCGAGAGCCGCTGGTGGCCGACGATCCCGCCGATCCGACCAACCGCCGCATCAGCATCGTGCTGAAGAACCTGACACCGGAACAGGCGCAGGAGCTGAACCTGCTCGATCCCTCGGTCGCCGGCAACAGCCCGGGCGTCTCCCTGGGCGGCAGTCCCGCCGGCGGCGCCGACGATTCCGGCGCGCCTCCGGGCACACCGCCACGTACACCGCCGGCCGCCTCGAACGATCGGGGCGGACCGGTCCTGAACGACACCGGGGGCCCCGCCCCACGGGTGGGAGGCTGATCACCCCGCATGCATGACGCCACGCTTGCTCCGCCGCTGACCTTCTTCCATACGCTGCCGATGCCGTGCCCGTACCTCCCGGATCGTCAGGAGCGGCGCCTCGTCTGCGATCTCTCGACCCGGCGCGGGCGCCACGCCCACGACACCCTGGCGCGGGCCGGTTTCCGCCGCACCCAGCACCTGGCCTATCGTCCCGCCTGCGAAGGCTGCCGGGCCTGCGTACCGGTGCGGGTCCGGGTGGCGGATTTTCACTGGACCAAGGGACAGCGCCGAATCCTGCGCGCCAATGCCGACCTCACCGGCGAGGTGGTGCCCAACGAGGCCACCCGCGAGCAGTTCGATCTGTTCTCCCGTTACCAGTCGGGACGTCACGGCGATGGCGAGATGGCTCTGATGGACGAGGCCGACTACGCCGCCATGGTCGAGCGTTCGCCTATCGAGTCCTCGCTGATCGAATACCGCGACGCCCGGCGGGTGCTGTGGGCCACGATCCTGATCGACCATCAGGATGACGGGCTCTCCGCCGTCTACAGCTTCTTCGAACCCGGTGCGCCGAAACGGGCGCTCGGCCGGTTCATGGTGCTCGACGCGGTCCGCCGCTCGACCGAGGCGGGCCTGCCCTACGTCTATCTCGGTTACTGGATCGAGGGCTGCCGGAAGATGTCCTATAAGACGCTGTACCGCCCGGTGGAGCTTCTCGGACCGGACGGGTGGGAAACCTATACGGCACCGGCGGAATAGGCGCCGCCCCTTCCCCACTTCCAAGTTCGTCATCCCGAAACGAGTTCGGGATGACGATAGGCGATGGGATAATGAGCGCGGCTACGTGAACCGCGGCGGACGGGGGAAGCCGGTCGGCGGCATCTTGCCCGCACCGGCGCGCTTGCCGCGCCACGGCGTCAGGTCGGTCTCCGTGCGCCGGCGACCGCCCTGGAGCGACCAGGACAGCCCCTCCTCCGCCTTGAACACCGTCACGTCGGCCAGAGTGCCGCCCGCCTTGTACTTCTGCAGGATCACGCCCTTGCCTCGGCCCATCTCCGGCAGGTCGGCGACGTCGAAGACCAGCAGCTTGCGGTTGGTACCGACCACGGCCACGGCGTCGCCGGCGACGGGGATACAGACCCGCGCCTTCGATTTCGCGTCGGTGCCGAGCACCTGCTTGCCCGAGCGGGTCTGGGCCAGCACATCGTCGGCCGGCACGATGAAGCCCCGCCCCTCGGTCGACGCCACCAGCAGCTTCTCGCCGGTCTTGTGCGGGAAGATGGTGACGATGTCCTCGTCATTGGCGAGGTCGATCATCAGGCGGATCGGCTCGCCATGGCCGCGTCCCGACGGCAGCTTGTCGCCGCCGATCGTGTAAAAGCGACCGTCGGTGGCGAAGACCAGGATCTTGTCGGTGGTCTCGGCATGGACGCGGAACCTTTCGCCGTCGCCCTCCTTGTATTTCACCTCCTGATCTGCCCCGATATGGCCGCGCAGGGCGCGGATCCAGCCCTTCTCGGAGCAGATGACGGTGATCGGCTCGCGTTCCACCATGGCCTCGGTCGGGATGACCACCGCACTCGGCGCGGTGCCGATATCGGTGCGGCGGCGGCCGATTTCGGTCGACTTGCCGAAGGCCCGGCGGATCTCGCCGATCTGCTGGCCGATCACCTTCCAGCGGCGCTCCTCGTTGCCCAGCAGATCGTTGAGGTCGTCGCGTTCGGCCGAGAGCTGCTCGTGCTCCTTGCGCAGCTCGATCTCCTCCAGCTTGCGCAGGGAGCGCAGGCGCATGTTCAGGATCGCCTCGGCCTGGACATCGGACAGCTCGAAGGTCCGCATCAGTTCGGCCTTGGGCTCGTCCTCCTCGCGGATGATGCGGATCACCTCGTCCAGATTGAGGAAGGCGATCAGATAGCCGTCCAGCACCTCCAGGCGGTGGGCGATCTTGCCCAGCCGATGGTTGGTGCGCCGGACCAGAACCTCGTGGCGGTGATCGAGGAACGCCTTCAGTGCCTCCGGCAGGCTCATCACCCGCGGGACGTTGTCCTTGTCGAGCACGTTCAGGTTCAGCGAGATCCGGCTTTCCAGATCGGTCTGACGGAACAGGCTCTCCATCATCACGTCGGGGTCGACGTTGCGGCTCTTCGGCTCCAGCACCAGGCGGATATCGGCCGCCGACTCGTCGCGGATGTCGCCGAGCAGCATCAGCTTGCGGGCCTGCAGCAGCTCCGCCATGCGCTCGACCAGCCTCGATTTCTGCACCTGGTACGGGATCTCGGTGACCACGATCTGCCAGGTGCCGTTCTTCAGCGGCTCGACTTCCCAGCGCGCCCGCACGCGGAACGATCCGCGTCCCGTGCGATAGGACTCGATGACCGACTCGCGCGACTCGACCAGGATGCCCCCGGTCGGGAAGTCCGGGCCGGAGACCTTGTCCACCAGAGTCTCGATGCGCGCGTCGGGAGACTTGATCAGGTGCTGCAGCGCGTCGCAGAGCTCGTCCACGTTATGCGGCGGGATCGAGGTCGCCATGCCGACGGCGATGCCCTGGGCACCGTTGGCCAGCAGGTTCGGGAAGGCGGCCGGCATGACGACGGGCTCCTCACCCTCGCCGTCATAGGTGGCGCGGAAGTCGACGGTGTCCTCGTCGATACCCTCCAGCAGCCGCTGGGCGACCTCGGTCAGCCGCGCCTCGGTGTAGCGCATGGCCGCGGCGTTGTCGCCGTCCACATTGCCGAAATTGCCCTGGCCGTCGACCAGCGGGTAGCGCACGGCGAAATCCTGGGCCAGGCGCACCATGGCGTCGTAGATCGCCGAGTCGCCATGGGGATGGAACTTACCCATGACGTCGCCGACCACGCGGGCCGACTTCTTGAACGCGCTGCCCGGATCGAGTTTGAGCTGCCGCATGGCGAACAGCAGCCGTCGGTGAACCGGCTTCAGCCCGTCGCGCACATCCGGCAGCGAGCGCGCCATGATGGTCGACAGGGCATAGGCCAAGTAGCGCTCGCTCAGCGCATCGGCCAGCCAGGTGTCGCGGACGGTGCCGGGCTCGCTCGGGGGCGGCGGCGGCAGATCAGAAGATGTCGTACTCATGCGTTGGAACCTCCACCAGATACTGTAGCGCGCTCGGCGAACCGTTCAACGAATCGCGTCCGCGCCGGGGGCGGTTGGCGGCCATGGGTCGCAAACACATGGCGCTCAAGGAAGAATCCCGTCAGGGCCAGGCCGGCGAACAGATCGTCCGAGTCGCCCCCGCCGCGACTCCCAGGGTTTCCGACAAGGAATCGGGGCAGGGTCAGCAGCTTGTCGCGATACGGTTCGCCCGCCGCGAGCGACACCGCCCGGCCGGAGCGTGGACTGACATAGGCGAGGTCGTCGTTGGTGCCGGTCGCGGCACAGGTGTCCAGGTCGAGCCCGTAGCCGAGATCGGTCAGCAACCCGATCTCCCAGCGGACATAGACCGCGATCCAGGCATCGCCCAGGCTGTCGTCGGCCATGACCTCCAGCAGAGCGCCGAGCGCCTCGTACAGACGCGGATGCGGCTCGCGCTCCGGCAGGGCGGCGTCGGCGAGGGCGCAGACGGCGGAAAGACCGGCCAGCCGCAGCGGGTCGTGCATCACCCCGGCGGCATATCCGGTGTCCAGCTCGCAGGTCCAGCTTCCCAGATGTTCCGCCAGCCGGGCGCGCCATTCCGCGGTGACCCGGTTGCCCGGCTGATACACCCCGCGTCCACGCCCGCCGAAGGCCCCCCGCGCCAGACCGGCATGGCGGCCGTGCTCGGCGGTCAGCAGGGTGACGATCGCCGAGCCTTCGCCATGCGGCCGGGCGGAGAGAACGATGCCGGTGTCTTGCCAGTCGATCATGGGGCCGTGTGGTCGTGGGCGGAAGACGGAACTCTTTTCATCCCCACCTTAACCGTCATCCTGATGCACATCAGGATCAACGCTCTGGCGGTAGTGCCCCGCAGCTCCTGACGTTCGTCAGGATGACGGTCGAGGCGTGGAGGTGTCTAGGTAAGGTCCCGACTGTCGTCAGGATCACGGCACTAGACGTCCCATTCCAGGCCCCATTCGCGCAAGTGCTGGCGGTCGTCCTGCCAGTTCTCGCGGACCTTCACGAACAGGAACAGGTGCACCCGGCGCTCCAGCATCTCCTCCAGTTCGGTGCGGGCCAGGGAGCCGATCTCCTTGATCTTCTGCCCACCCTTGCCGAGCGCGATCTTCTTCTGGCTGTCGCGCTCCACATACAGCGTCTGGTCGATCCGCACCGAGCCGTCGTCGCGCTCGGTCCACTGGTCGGTCTCAACCGTCGCCGAATACGGCAGTTCGTCATGCAGACGCAGGAAGACCTTCTCGCGGGTGATCTCAGCCGCCATCAGCCGCATCGGCAGGTCACTGAGTTCGTCCTCGGGATACAGCCACGGACCAGGCGCCATGCGTTCGGCCAGATACGTGCGCAGGTCGGCGCAACCGTTGCCGTTCAGGGCGGAGATCATGAACACCCGCTCGAACTCGAACGCCTCGCTGAACTCGGCGGCGATCGGCAGCAGCTTCTCGCGTTTGATGTCGTCCACCTTGTTCAGGGCGAGCACCGCCTTGCGGCCGGCTGCCTTCAGGCCCTCGATGATCCGCATTGTGTCGTCGTCGAGGCCCTGGCGGGCATCGGCGACCAGCACGACCACGTCGGCATCCCCGGCCCCGGCCCAGGCTGCGTGCACCATGGCCCGGTCGAGCCGCCGCTTGGGCTTGAAGATGCCGGGCGTGTCGACCAGAACGATCTGGGCGTCGCCTTCCAGGGCGATGCCGCGGATCCGGGTGCGGGTCGTCTGCACCTTGTGGGTGACGATGGAGACCTTGGCCCCGACGAGCTGGTTCACCAGCGTAGACTTGCCCGCGTTCGGCGCGCCCAGCAGGGCGACGAAACCGCAATGGGACTTGGGCGCGTTCATGCTCCAACCCGTTTGATGAGTTCGGCGGCCGCCGCCTGTTCGGCGAGCCGCTTGGATCGGCCGATGCCGGTCGTCGGCTCCTGGCCCTCGACGATGACCTGGACCGTGAATTCAGGCGCGTGTGCCGGACCGGACTGGGTCACCGTGACATAGCGCGGCAGCGCCAGCTTGCGACCCTGTGCCCATTCCTGCAACGTGGTCTTCGGGTCCTGGGGCGGACGCAGGTCCAGCTCCAGCAGCCGGTTCCATTCAGTCAGGATGAAACGCCGGGCCGCCTCCAGCCCGCCATCCAGATAGAGCGCACCGATCACCGCTTCCATGGCGTCCGACAGGATCGTGTCGCTGTTGCGCGATCCGGCATCGTCCTCACCGCGCGACAGGATCAGGAACCGTCCCAGGTCGATCGTACGGGCCACCTGGGCCAGCGCCTCGCGGCGCACCAGGTTCACGTGACGCTTGGCGATGGCGCCCTCGCGCTCGTGCGGAAAGCGGTCGAGAAGCTGCTCGGCGACGACCAGCGCCAGCACCCGGTCGCCCAGGAATTCAAGGCGCTCATAAGCGTTCCAGGCCCGCGGCTCTGCGCTGGCATGGGTGACGGCACGGCGCAGAACCTCGGTATGCTCGAACTCATGGTTCAGGATCGTAGCCAGGGTCGCCAGATCCGAGTCGTCGGAGGTCATTCGATGCCGTCCAGCAGACGGCCGTACCGGATCGCGAAGGGCCACTTCCAGACCTCCCAGAGCCGGGCATCGCCGTCATGAGAGAAGAACAGGATGTCGGCCCGGCCGACCAGGTTCTGCTCGGGAATGGGTCCGACCTCCGGGAAACGGCTGTCGCGGGAATTGTCCCGGTTGTCGCCCATCGCGAAGTAGTGACCGGCGGGCACGTGATAAACCGGCGTATTGTCGGCGCTCATGGTGTCGCTGAGTTCCAGGATCCGGTGCTCCCGGCCGTTCGGCAGGGTCTCGATGAACTGCGCCACCGGCCGCGCGCCGTTCTCCGGCTGGAAATCCTCGATCTGCCGGCGTTTCACCGCCGCGCCGTTGATGTGCAGGATGCCGCCCTTCACCTGAACGGTATCGCCCGGCAGGCCGACGATCCGCTTGATGTAGTCGGTGCTGTTGTCGCTCGGCAGTTTGAAGACGACCACGTCGCCACGCTCCGGCGGGGTGAACAGCACCCGTCCGGGGATCAGCGGCAGCGCCAGCGGCAGCGAATAGCGGCTGTAGCCGTAGGATGCCTTGGAGACGAACAGGTAGTCGCCGACCAGCAGCGTCGGGATCATCGAGCCCGAGGGAATGTTGAACGGCTCGTAGAAGAACGTCCGGATGCCAAGCGCGATGGCACAGGCGATTACCACGGTGCGGATCAACTCACCGTACCCGCCCGATTTTTTTGCAGCCATCGAAACCCATCCTGACATGATCCTGGCACCCTCCGCCACATGCGAGAGCATGGATGGGTATGCCGAATTTGACGCGCCGGAGCAAGCAATGCCCTCGGCCTTTCGCCGCGAGGCGACGGTTTGCCGCCTAACCGTCCGCCGGCCGCAAGACCTCCAGGGAGGCCGGTGCCGCCGAGACCACGACGAACGCCTGTGCGTAAGGCGGTTCGTCCGACAGAGACAGATCGATGCGCGCAATCATTCCCTTGGGCGTCAGTTCCGCCAACCGAGCCGCCGCCCGACCGCTGAGCACGAAGCGCGGCTTGCCCGAGCGGGCGTTCTCCACCACCAACTCGCGCCACTTGATGCCGTCGCGGGCCTCGTCCCCCAGGGCCTTCCAGACCGCCTCCTTGGCCGCGAACCGCTTGGCATAGACCAGGGCGGGGTTCGACGCGCCTTCGGCCCGGGCGATCTCCAGGTCGGCGAAACAGCGGTTGCGGAAGCGGTCGCCGAACCGGGCCAGCGCCGCGGCGATCCGCCTCGTGTCGACCAGATCGGCGCCGATGCCCAGGATCATGCCGCTCCCCCTCAGCCGCGCGCGCGGTCGACGGAGTTGATGACCGGCGTCGCCCGTAGGGCGGCGATGATCGTCGTCAGATGGCGGATATCGGCCACCTCCACATCGATCAGCATCTCGAAGAAGTCGATGGAGCGGTTCACGATCTTCAGGTTCATGATGTTGCCGCCGTTCTTGCCGATGACGGTCGACAGCGATCCAAGACTGCCCGGCTCGTTGGCGATCACCACGTACAGCCGGCCGACATGGGCCGAGTCCGCATCGTCGTCCCAGGCCACGTCGACCCAGCGTTCCGGCTGATCCTGGAACCCCTCCAGGGTCTCGCAGTCGATGGTATGGATGGTCACGCCCTTGCCGGTCGTGACGATACCGACGATCCGCTCGCCCGGCAGCGGATGGCAGCACCGCGCGAAATGCATCGCCATGCCGTCTATCAGGCCACGGATCGGTAGCGCGTCCTTCTGCCGTCCGCGCTTGGTCCGGCCGCGCGCCCGGGCGATCGGAACGACGTTCTCTTCCTTCTTCGGCTCGACCACCGGCGGATGGACGGCGTGGACCACCTCCAGGGCGCTCTCCAGCCCCTCGCCGATACCGGCGTAGAGATCCTCCACCGCCTCGGCGTGGAAGCGTCCCAGCAAGGGTTCGATCTGTTTTTCGGAGAACGGGTGGCCCTCCTGGCGGAACGCCTTCTGCAGCATCGCCTTGCCGAGGTCGGAGAACTGCTGGCGCCGTTTCAGGCGCACGAAGCGGCGGATCCGCGCCTTGGCCTTGCCGGTGACGACGATCTGTTCCCAGTTCGGCGACGGCGTGGAGGTCTTGGAGGTGACGATCTCCACCTGATCGCCGTTGCGCAGCTGGGTCATCAGCGGCACCAGACGCCCGTTCAGCTTGGCACCGACGGTGCGGTCGCCGACCTCGGAATGGACGGCATACGCGAAGTCGATGGGGACCGCCCCCTGCGGCAGGGCGATCAGGTCGCCCTTCGGCGTGAAGCAGAACACCTGGTCCTGGTACATCTCCAGCTTGGTGTGTTCCAGGAACTCTTCCGGGCCGGATGCCTGCTCGAGAATGTCGAGCAGTTCGCGAATCCATCGGTACTGCTTGCCTTCGTTGATCCCGTCGCGCTGCTTGTAGTTCCAGTGGGCGGCGACGCCGAGTTCGGCGATGTCGTGCATCTCGCGGGTGCGGATCTGCACCTCGATGCGCTGCCGGTGCGGGCCGATCACGCCGGTATGCAGCGAGCGGTAGCCGTTCGGCTTCGGCGTGGAGATGTAGTCCTTGAAGCGTCCCGGCACCACCGGATAGGAGCCGTGCATGGCGCCGAGGCACTGGTAGCACCCCCCGATATCGTCGACCACCAGCCGGAACGCCATGATGTCGGAGAGCTGCTCGATCCCGACCTCCTTGCGCTGCATCTTCTGCCAGATCGAATACGGCGTCTTCATCCGCCCGGAGATGTCGGCGATCACGCCGGCATCGGCCAGCTTCTCGTGCAGCTCGGCGATGATGCTGTTGACCATGTCGCCGCCCTGGCTGCGCAGGTAGTCGAGCCGGGCTTTTATGGAGGTGCGGGCGTCCGGGTTGATCTCGGCGAAGGCCAGATCTTCCAGCTCGTCCTTGATCTCGTTGATGCCGATGCGCGCGGCGAGCGGCGCATAGATGTCCATGGTCTCGGCGGCGATCCGCCGGCGCTTGTCCGGGTTCTTTATGAAATGCAGGGTGCGCATGTTGTGCACCCGGTCGGCCAGCTTCACCAGCAGCACGCGGATGTCCTGGCTCATGGCCAGCACGAGCTTGCGGAAGTTCTCGGCCTGCTTGGTGCGGTCGGACTGCAGCTCGATCCGGGTCAGCTTGGTGACGCCATCGACCAGCCGGGCGATCTCATCGCCGAACAGGTTGCGCACATCGGCGAGCGTCGCCTCGGTATCCTCTATGACGTCGTGCAGCAGCGCGGTGATGACCGTGCCGTGATCGAGTTTCATCTCGGTCAGGATGCCGGCGACTTCCAGGGGATGGGAGAAATACGGATCGCCGGAGGCCCGCGTCTGCGAGCCGTGCATCTTCATCGCGTAGACATACGCGCGGTCGAGCGCCGCCTCGTCCGTGGTCGGATCGTAGGCACGCACGCGCTCGACGAGTTCGTATTGCCGGATCATGGCGTCAGCACCTCAGGCAGGTGCTGACGAGTGTGGGGTCGCCGGGCCGGGCCGCAAGCCGCGCGCACAGCAGTCGGATCAACCTTCGCGGTCGAGCTCGCTGTCGTCGACATCCTCGAACTGCTGGCCACCGTCACTCTGCTCGATTCCCATGCCGAGACCCGCCGCCGCATCCTCATCGAGAGTTTCACCCTCTGCGAGCCGGCCGTCCAGTCCGACGCTGCCCGAACCGGCATCGGAGCCGATCAGGCGCTCCATGTCGTCGTCCTCGGGCTCGTCGACCTCGACATGCTTCTGCAGACCTTTGATGAGGGCTTCGTTCAGCGCGGCGATATCGACAGTCTCGTCGGCGATCTCGCGCAGGGCGATGACCGGGTTCTTGTCGTTGTCGCGTTCGACGGTAATGGCGGAGCCGGCGGAGACGTCGCGCGAGCGCTGGGCCGCGGCCATCACCAGGTCGAACCGGTTCGGGATCTTGACGATGCAGTCTTCGACAGTAACGCGGGCCATCAAAAGCCTCTCGATCGGGTGCGCACAATATTAGGCGGAGCCGCGGAATATAGTGGCCGGATGCCCGGAAAACAAGCGCCTATCCGGGTTTCCCGAGGCAAAACCGACGCGACGGCGCGCAGTGGCGGTCAGCCGACCAATGGACGGATCGCCCCGCCCGCCCCGGGCAGGCCGTCGATCAGCACAGAAACCCGCTCGCCGGTGACCGGGTGGCGCCACTCCGCATCCAGATCCTGAAGCGGCAGCAGCACGAAGGCGCGCTCCGCCGCGCGCGGATGCGGCAGCGTCGGGGCGACCGCGCCGATGCGCACCTGGCCGTGATAATCGATCAGGTCGAGATCGAGCGGCCGCGCCTCGTTGCGCACCCGCCGCACCCGGCCGAAGGACTCCTCGATCAGATGCAGCCGGGCCAGCAGGACCTCCGGCAGGAGATCGGTCTCGACAGCGACTGCTCCATTCACATACCAGGGCTGGTCCGAAACCGGCACCGGCTCGGATTCGTACCAGCGCGAGCGGCCGGTGACCCGGATATCCGAGTCCTCCGCAAGACAGGTCACGGCCGCCTCGCAGGTGGCCAGCGGCGTCTCGTATCCGGTTGCCGCAAGATTGGCGCCGACGGCGACGACGATCATGCCGACACGCCCGCGCAAGGCGCCGTGATCGGGCCGCCGGGCACCGTGTCGAGACCTCCCCGGCGCGGTGTCGCCGGTGCGAAATTAACCATGTGATCGATGCCTCCGCGGCAGCCCTTTAGCCTGTACATCAGCCCATAATCGGACCTAGACTGCAAACAGTTCGACGCGGGCGGCCTCATTACTCAGCCGACCACCGAATTCTAAAGAATTCAGCTCAATATGAGCGTAAAAGCAATTGAAAGGATTGCATATGTTATTCCATCCTGATGAGCGGATGGCCCTCTTTATAGATGGCGCCAACCTCTATTCCGCCGCAAGATCGCTGGGCTTTGACATCGACTACAAACGTCTGCTCGACCTGTTCGCAGGTAAAGGGCGGTTGATTCGCGCGTTTTATTATACCGCATTGCTGGAAGACCAGGAGTATTCGCCGATCAGACCGCTGGTCGATTGGCTCGACTACAATGGTTACACGCTGGTCACCAAGCCTGCCAAAGAGTTCACCGACAGCGCCGGGCGCCGGAAGGTGAAGGGCAACATGGACATCGAACTGGCGGTGGACATGATGGAAATGGTCGACCGGGTCGACCATGTGGTGCTGTTCTCCGGAGACGGCGATTTCCGCTCGCTGATAGAGGCCGTGCAGCGCAAGGGCGTGCGCGCGTCGGTCGTCTCCTCGATCCGCACCCAGCCTCCGATGATCGCCGACGAGCTCCGCCGCCAGGCCGACCAGTTCATCGAACTGGATCAGTTGGCCGCCCAGATCGAGCGCGTCCATTCCGACCGTGGTCCACGTCGAGAGCGGCCGGGTGCACCGCCATCCGCCCCTGTCGAGGCGGATGACGATCTCGACGAGGATTACGTCGACGACGAGTACGAGGACGACGAGCCTCCTGCGGTGGTGCGTCGCACGCCGCCGCCACGGCGCTGACCCGGCCGAGTGCTGAGCGATCGCCTGTCGTCATGCTGAGTGACCCGCCTGCGGATTGCGGTCTCTGCCCGCGCCTTGTCGCGTTCCGGCACGAGAACCGGCGTCTGTACCCCGACTTCCACAACGCACCGGTGCCGAGCTTCGGCAGCGCCGGTGCGCGACTGCTCGTGGTCGGCATGGCGCCGGGGCTGAAGGGGGCGAACCGAACGGGCCGCCCCTTCACCGGCGATTATGCCGGCGACCTGCTCTACGACACGCTGCTGACATTCGGATTCGCCACCGGCGCCTACGACAAGCGGGCGGATGACGGCCTGTCCCTGGTGGACTGCCGGATCACCAACGCGGTGCGGTGCGTGCCGCCGCAGAACAAGCCGGTCGGCGCGGAGGTCGCGAACTGCCGGCCGTTCCTCGCCGAGACGATCGCCGAGATGCCGGCGCTCAAGGTGATCCTGGTCCTCGGCTCGCTGGCCCATGGGGCGACCCTGGCGGCGCTCGGCCGAAAAAAGTCGTCGGCGAAGTTCGGCCACAACGCGGTGCATGAGCTTGGGGATGGCCGCAGAATGGTCGGCTCCTACCACTGCTCGCGCTACAACACGAACACCGGTCGGCTGACGGAAGAGATGTTCCACGACGTGTTCCGGCGGGTCCGCGGGTTGTTGGACGCGGGGTGAGTCTCCGCCTCTTTCCTCTCCTCGGATTTTTTCCGGGGCCCACAGGTCAGACGGCACTCATTCAAGCGCTCGCAGCGGCTGTGGCGTAGGCCCGGAACATGCCCGGAGACAGGGCAGACGTCGGGCACCAAGCGCCGCCGGCCTTACCCTTTCTCGCGCAGGAGCCTGGCCTTCTGGCGTTCCCAGTCGCGTTTCTTGGCGTCCTCGCGCTTGTCGACCAACTTCTTGCCGCGGGCGAGGCCGATCTCGAGCTTGGCGATGCCCCGGTCGTTGAAATACAGCGACAGCGGAACCAGCGTGTAGCCCTCGCGCCGGATCAGGCCCAGCAGCCTGTCACGCTCCCGGCGATGGGCCAGAAGACGCCGCACCCGGCGCGGCTCGTGGTTGAACGGCTCAGCCGGCTTGTACTCCGGAATATGGGAGTTGATCAGGGCGAGGTCGCCATGCTCGCTGCCGGCATAGGCCTCGTTGATCGAGGCGCGGCCCTGCCGCAGCGACTTCACCTCCGAGCCGGTCAGGATAAGACCGACCTCCAGCGTGTCCTCGATGCTGTATTCGTGTCGGGCCCGCCGGTTTCGAGCAACCTCTTTGCGGGCGCCTTGCTTACCCGCCATGGCGCTCTCTCCTCAAATGCTGACGTGCGTATATAGGCAGCCCCGCCCTCATGTCGAGTGTCGGGGTCGCGAGCCGCACCCGAAACGGCGACGGCCCGCCACCAGGGACGGGCCGTTGCGTTTTCGCAGATGCGATGATCAGTTCAGCAGACCGGCATGGCGCATGGCGCTCTCGACCTTCGCCTTGTTCTCGTCGGCGATCTCGTAGATCGGCAGGCGCGCCGTCGACTCGCAGATCCCCAGCAGGCTGGCCGCGTATTTCACCGGCCCCGGGCTGCTCTCGCTGAACAGCGCGGCATGCAGCGGCTGGAGCCGTTCGTTGATGGCGAAGGCCGTATCCAGGTCGCGGTTCTGCCAGGCCACATGCATCTCGGAAAGCTGCTTGGGCGCGACATTCGCCGTGACCGAGATGCAGCCGTGCCCGCCATGCGACAGGAACGGCAGCACCGAGGCGTCTTCGCCGGTGAGCTGGCAGAAATCCGACCCCATGGCCATGCGCTGCTTGATCGGACGGACCAGATCGGCGGTCGCGTCCTTCACGCCGGTGACGTTCTTCAGCTCCTCGTAGCACCGCTTCATCGTGTCCACCGACATGTCCACGATCGAGCGACCGGGAATGTTGTAGATGATGATCGGGATATCGACAGCGTTATTGATCGCCTCGAAATGCCGGAACATGCCTTCCTGGGTCGGCTTGTTGTAATACGGCATGACGTGCAGCACCGCGTCGGCACCGGCCTCGGCCGCGTGCTCGGTGAACTCGACCGCTTCCTGAGTGGAGTTCGAGCCGGCGCCGGCGATCACCGGCACGCGGCCGGCGGTCTGCTCGATGCAGAGCTCGATCACACGCTTGTGCTCGGCATGGCTCAGGGTCGGGCTTTCCCCCGTGGTGCCGACCGGAACAAGGCCATGGGTGCCCTGCTCGATCTGCCAGTCCACGAGTTTTCGGAACGCATTCTCATCCACCGCGCCGTTTTTGAACGGCGTGATCAAGGCAACGAGTGATCCCTTGAACAACGGCTGTCCGAATGCGTAGCCCATCGGCTTTCTCCCGAGTCGGCAGTTTCGTGGAAGTTGAGCGGGCGACATTACGCCCGCACCCACCTGGGGGCAAGTATGCCTCGGCGGCTATTTTTTCTTGCCCGCTTGGCGGTTAGCGGCCGCAGCATTACCTTGGTCGTTCGACGTCGGCTCCCACCTCCCCCCGCAGGGCGCCGTCGATCGTGCGGAGAAGAGCTATGATCGCTCGCGGTCTCTCGTTCGTCTTCGGCGTCGCCGCGCTGGCCTGGACAGGCACAGTGCTGGCCGCCGCCACCGCGCCGGCGCCGGAGCTACGCCCCGGATCGGCGGCGCCGGTCGCCGCCGGAGCCGTGCCGGTTCCGATGCCGCGGCCGGACGGGTTGGCGGGACTGTCGCGATCCGATGCCGCCTGGCGCACCACCCTCGCCTTCGCCGGATCCGGCGACTGGGCGGAGGCGGCGGCCGTACGCGGCCGCGACCGGGATCCGAGTCTGGAAGCCCTGTTCCAGTGGACCCGGCTACGCGACGGCAACCAGCCGACGACCTTCGCCGAGATCGAGCGCTTCCTGCACGACCATCCGGGCTGGCCCGACGAGGCGACCCTGGTCGCACGCGGCGAGGAGCTGATGGGCAGCGATATCGGCCTGGCGCGCCGGTTGGAGTGGTTCGCCAAGCACCCGCCCCGCTCGACCCGGGGCCGCCTGGCCCACCTGGAGGCCGTCGCCCGGACGGGTGACGCGGCGGCGGTGGAGACCCTGGCGCGCGAGACCTGGCGCCATATCGAACTCGGCAAGCGCGACGAGACGCTGTTCCTGAACCGCTACGGCAAGCATCTGCGCCAGATCGACCACATCGAGCGCCTGGACGAGATGCTATGGCGCGGTCATTCCGGCGCCGCCCGCCAGGCCATGGACCATGTGCCCGACGGATGGCGGAGGCTGGCCGACGCGCGGCTGCGCCTGCGCTTCAAGCAGGCCGGCGTGGACGACGCGATCCGTCGGGTGCCGAAGGATCTGCAGGACGATCCGGGCCTGCATTACGAACGTCTGCGCTGGCGCCGGCAGGCCGGCATGGAGATCGGCGCGCGCGAGCTGATGTTCGCCGCACCGCCCTCGTCGGAATTCGCCGCCCTGTGGTGGCGCGAACGGGCCTGGCACATCCGCGAGGCCCTGGACGACGGCAAGCTGGAGGACGCGTATCTGCTTGCCGCCTCCCACAACCAGCGCTCCGGCGCGCCGTTCGCCGAGGCGGAATGGCTGGCCGGCTGGATTGCCCTGCGGTTCCTCGATCGGCCGACGGACGCTCTGCGCCACTTCACCCAGCTCCACGGCAACGTCTCCACCCCGATCAGCTCCGCCCGCGCCGCCTATTGGGCCGGACGGGCCGCCGAGGTGGTGGGCAATCCGGATGCCGCCCGCGAATGGTATGCCCGGGGCGCCGCGTTCCAGACCACGTTCTACGGCCAGCTCGCCGCCGCCCGGATCGGTGCGAAGCGGATCTCCCTGCCGGTTCCGGCCGCGCCCGACGCGGCGGCCCGGGCGGCCTTCCTCGCCGATGACGAGGTGCAGGCGGCGCGGGCCCTGCTCCGTCTACGCATGGACGGGACCGCGCGCCTGTTCCTGCGGCATCTGGCCGTGTCCAGCGACGATATCGACCGCTCCGCACTGATCGCCGAGATGGCCGCGGAGGCCGGCGAACTCGGCACGGCGGTCTTCACCGCCCGCCGGGCGGCGACCGGCAGGATGATCCTGCCGGCGCTGGGCTATCCGCTGCTCGACCCGATTCCGACCCAGGGTCCGGAGCCGGCCTTCGTCCACGCGATCATCCGCCAGGAGAGCAGCTTCGAGGCCACCGCCATCAGCCGTGTCGGCGCCCGCGGCCTGATGCAGCTCATGCCGGCGACGGCGCAGGCAACGGCCAAGTCCATCGGGTTGGAGTACGATCTGGGCTCGCTGATCGCCCGACCGGACTACAACGTGCGCCTCGGCAGCACCTACCTGAAGCAGATGGTCGACCGCTTCAACGGCCACTACATCAAGGCGATCGCCTCCTATAACGCCGGCCCGGGCCGGGTTGCCGCCTGGGTGCGGGCGCATGGCGACCCGAGCGATCCGAGTGTCGACGTCATCGACTGGATCGAGCGCATCCCGTTCTCGGAGACCCGCAACTACGTGCAGCGGGTTCTGGAAGCCCTGCACGTCTACCGCGAGCGGCTTGCCAACGATCACGATCAGACGACCGCAATGGCCGCCCTCGCCCCCGGCGCCCAGAAAGTCTGGTGCGTCTATTCCTGCGGCGTATTGTTGGACCGGCAACAGGCAGCGCTGAAAAGAAACTGAGGGGGACACCATGACCGAACGGTTCGAGGGCATCGAGGCCTGCGTCTTCGATGCCTACGGGACGCTGTTCGATGTCCATTCCGCCGTCGCTCGATGCCGTGACGATTTCGGTCTGGAGGTCGAGGCGGCGCAGGTCATGTCCGACACCTGGCGCAGCAAGCAGCTCGCCTATTCCTGGCTGCGCAGCCTGATGGGGGCCGAGCACTACGTGCCGTTCTGGCAGGTCACCGGCGAGGCCCTGGACTTCGCGCTGGAGACCGCCTTTCCCGGCGGCCCGCCCACCGGCCTGCGCCAGGCGCTGATGGACAGCTACCGGACACTGGAGACCTATCCGGAGGTGATCGGCGTGCTGCAGGCGCTGAAGGCCGCGGGGATGAAGACCGCGATCCTGTCCAACGGGTCGCCGGACATGCTGGAAAGCGTGTGCGACAGCACCGGCTGCACAGCCCTGCTCGATGCGGTCCTGTCGGTCGACGAACTCGGCGTGTTCAAGCCGGATCCGAGGGTCTACCAGCTCGCCATGGCCGGCCTCGGCGTCTCCACCCCCGGCGCCATCAGTTTCCAGTCGTCCAACGCCTGGGACGCGGCGGCGGCTTCCGCCTTCGGCTTCCGGGTCGTCTGGTGCAACCGTTTCGGCCAGGCTCGCGAGCGGCTGCCGGGCTCGCCGGACACCGAGCTGAAGACGCTGGAGCCCCTGCCCGCAATCCTCGGCCTCGCCTGACGGGATGCCCATGGTCGACTGCCGGGAGCGCTTCGTCACCAGCCGGTCGGGGGCGCGGCTGTACACCGCCGACTGGGGGGATCCGCTGGACCCGCGCGTGCCGGTGCTGGGCCTGCCCGGCTATGCCCGCACCACCAAGGACTTCGTGCATGTGGCCGAACGCATCGCGCCGCGCCGTCTGGTGAGCCTGGACTACCGCGGCCGGGGACGGTCCGAATATGCGGACGACCCGGCCGCCTATGCGCCACCGGCGATGGCCGACGACATCCGCGCGGTGATGGTCGCTCTAGGCCTTCACAGAGTCGTGGCGATCGGCACCTCCTTCGGCGGGCTGATGGCCATGGCGCTGGCGGCGATGGCGCCGACCTGCCTGGAGGCGGTGGTGCTGAACGACATCGGCCCGGACATTCCCGACAGCGGCGGCGACTTTCTCATCGAGGTCATGGGCCGAGAACGCCGGCCGGCGAGCTGGGCCGACGCGGCGGCGGAGATGCGCAGGATCCTGCCGGACCTGTCCTTCACCACGGAGGAGGAGTGGGTCGCCTTCGCCAGGACCACCTATCGCGAGGAACCCGACGGCAGCCTGCGCCAGGACTGGGACCCGGCGATCGTGAAGCCGCTGGCCGGCGCCGAGGCTAAGGACACGGACCTCTGGGCCCTTTTCGCCGCGCTGACGGCGGTGCCGGTCCTGCTGGTGCGCGGCGGCAGGTCCATCGTGCTGTCGGCCGAGACGGCGGCGGAGATGCAGCGCCGGCACCGGGCAATGGAGGTGGTCGTCCTGCCGGAAATCGGCCATGCCCCGACCCTGGAAGAACCCGCCGCTCGGGAGGCGTTGGAGCGGTTTCTGGGACGGTACTGACCGTCGCCCCTCCCCCGTCTTCCCGGCCCCGCGCCGGGACCTAAATCTGGGCTCGCTGGAGCGCCGGAGATCTCAAATCCAATGCTCCAAAACGCGGAAGGCCGGGTCCCGGGTCAGGCCCGGAAGCCGGGTGAGAATTGGGTCTTGGAGGGTTCACATCTCCAGCACGACCTTCCCCACCACCTTGCGGTCGGAGATCACCGCCATGGCCTCGGCCATCCGCTCCAGCGGATAGGTCGCCATCACGTTGGCCGACAGCTTGCCCTCGGCGTGCAGGCCGAAGATCTCCGCCTGGGCCTCGGCCATGCGCTCCGGCGTGCGGTCGCGGTAGTCGGACCATTGCAGGCCGCTCACCGCGATGTTCTTCACCAGCAGGTAGTTCGCCTTGATCACCGGGATGCGCCCGGCGGCGAAGCCGACGACCACCATCCTTCCGCACCAGGCCAGCGCCCGCATCGCCGCATCGAACGGGTCGCCGCCCAGCGGGTCGATGCAGACATCGGCGCCTTGGCCGTCGGTCACCGCGTGGACCTGATCGCGCAGCCCGTCGCGCAGGTTCTCCACCGACAGGTCGATGATGTGATCCGCCCCCGCCTGCCGCGCCGCATCGGCCTTCGACATGGTCGACACGCCCGCCAGCGCGGTGCCGCCCAGGGCCTTCACCAGTTGGATCGCCGCCATGCCGACCCCGCCGGTGGCGCCCATCACCAGCACCCGCTCGCCGGGCACGAAGCCGCCGCGGTCGAGCAGCGCGAACCAGGCGGTCTGATAGACCAGCCCCATGGCCGCCGCATCGCTGAAGGCCATGGCATCGGGAATGGCGAAACACTGGTCGACGCCGGCGACGACCTCCTCGGCGAAGGCGCCGTATTCCATCTGCGCCATGACCCGATCGCCCGGCTTCCAGGCGGTCACGCCGGCGCCGACCGCCGTGATCTCTCCCGCCAGTTCCTTGCCGGGAACGAAGGGCAGCGGCGGCTTGTGCTGATACCTGCCTTCCACCACCAGCAGGTCGGGATAGTTCACCCCCGCCGCCCGGGTGCGGATCGCCACTTGACCCGGACCCGGCACGGGCGACGGCAGGTCCTTGACCATCGCTGTCTCCGGCGCGCCGAACGCCTCCATCATCACCGCGCGCATGGATCTATTCCTTTCGCAGATCGGGCATCAGGTCGGTATTGGCATCGCCCAGGGCCGGGAACGACTGCCCGCCCTCGGGATCGCGGTAGATCGGGGCGATCGGCGGCGGCAGCGGGGTCATGGCCGTGCCGCCGGCCTGCATCGCGCCGGCAAACAGGCCGCGCTGCTGGAAATGCGGGTCGTCCGCCGCCTCGGAAATCGATTTCACCAGGGTGACGCAGGCGTCCACGCCCTCGAACGCCGCAAGCCAATCGGCGCTGGTGCGCGAGGCGATGATCGCTCGGACTTCCGCCATGGTCGCCGCAGGGTCCTTGGCGTCGTCGCGCAGGGCCGGATCGAGGTTGATCACCTCGCAGAAATTGGCCCAGAACTTCGGCTCCAGCGGCGCGCAGGCGAGCCAGCGGCCGTCGGCGCAGCGGTAGACCTGATAGCGGGGTGTGCCACCCGTGACCAACTCGCCGCCCGGCGTCGGATCGCCCTTGCCGGCCGCCCGCTCGCCCAGCGCCCAGTAGCCCCAGGCAAACAGGTTGTCGGCCATGGCGACATCGAGGAACGCGCCCTCTCCCGTCTTTTCCGCCTCGCGCAGGGCCAGCAGGATGGAGATCACCGCCGGCATGGTGCCGCCGCCGATATCCGCCACCAGAACCGGCGGCAGGACCGGATCGCCCCGGCTGTCGGCCCCGAGATTGAGAATACCGGTCTCCGACATGTAGTTCAGGTCGTGGGCCGCGAGGTTGGCCTTCGGTCCGGTCTGGCCGAAGCCGGTGATCGAGCAGTAGACCAGGGCCGGGTTCAAAGCCCTGACCGCCTCGTAGCCCAGGCCCAGCCGGTCCATGACGCCGGGTCGGAACTGCTCGACCAGCACGTCGGCATCCTTGATCAGAGCCTTTACCTGTTCGACCGCCGCCGGGTCCTTCAGGTCGACGGCAAGCGAGCGCTTGCCCCGGTTCAGCAGGGCGAAATTGACCCCGCTGTCCTCGGTCACCATCGGCGGGTAGGCCCGCATGTCCTCGCCACTGCCGGGGCGCTCAAGCTTGATCACCTCCGCTCCGGCCTCGGCCAGGATCAGGGTCGCCATGGGCCCCGGTAGCAGGGTGGAGAAGTCGATGACGCGGACGCCGGCGAGCGGTTTGCGTGCGCCTGCCATCAGGACAGCCCCCGTTTCGCGCGCTTCTTCGCCACCCGTGCCCGACGGGCCGGGGCATAGTGCCGGGTGCCGTAGACCTCGAACAGTGCCTGGGTGACGTCGTGGTGGTGATGCAGGCCGGTGCGTTCCAGCAGCTCGATCGGCCCTTCCGGATAGCCCAGGCCGAGCTTCACCGTCAGATCCATGTCGTCGGCGGTGGCGAGTCCCTCGTCCAGCTTGGCCAGCGCCTCGTTGTAATAGGGCCGGATCAGCCGGTCGAGGATGCGGCCGGCGAAGTCGAAGCACTCCGAGACCTGCAAGCCGGCGCCCTCAAGCACCATGCGGGCGGCCTCCAGGGCGGCCGGATCGGTATGGGGCTGGCGCACCAGTTCCACCAGATCGGACGGTGCCCCGTCGCCGACGCGGAAACGGGAAAAGCCGATCGTGTTGGAGCCCTCCTCGCCCCGGCTCTCGCCGGTCACCTCGCCCAGGGTCTCGGTATGGAGTTCGACCAGGATGGCGGTGCGCGACGGGTCCTCCTGCCAGGCGGAGATGGCGCCGGCCCCGATATAGGCGACGACCTCGCCCTCCGCGCCGGACCCGGCCAGGAAGGGATGGTCCTCGGGAAACGACCGGCTGTCGCCGGTATCGACGATCGAATAGCTCACCATGGCTCAGGCCCCGTACATCTTGTCGGTGTCATAGGAGAAGAAGCCGCGTCCCGACTTCCGGCCGAGATGCCCCGCGGCGACCATGCGGTGGAGCAGCGGCGGCGCGGCGCAGCGCGGGTCGTGGGTGACGCCGTAGAACGCGTCGCAGAGCAGCACCTGGGTGTCGAGCCCGATCAGGTCCAGCAGCTCGCACGGCCCCATCTTGTAGCCGAGGCCTGCCTTGATCGCCCGGTCGATATCCGCCGGCTCGGCCACGCCGGCCTCGATCAGGCGGATGACGTCGTTGTTAAACGGCACCAGGAAGTAGTTGAGGATGAAGCCCGGCGCGTCCTTGGTCTTTACAGGCTTCTGCCCCAGCGCCTCGCAGAACGCCCAGGCGGCGGCGAATGAAGTGTCCGAGGTGTTCAGCCCCGGCGACATCTCCACCAGCTTCATGAGCTGGGCCGGCAGGCAGAAGTGCATGCCCACCACCCGGTCCTCGCGGCCGCAGCCCGAAGCGATCTGAGTGATCGACAGGGTGGAGGTGTTCGAGGCGAACAGGGTGTGTTCCGGGCAGATGTCGTTCAGCTTGCCGAACAGCTCCTGCTTCACGGCCAGGTTCTCGAACACTGCTTCGATGACGATGTCGCACTCGGCGAGGCGGTCCAGCGTGTCGGAGGTCTTGTAGCCGGCCAGGGCGGCGTCGACCTGCTCCTGGGTCAGCTTGCCGCGCTCCACCGACATGGCGAGGAAGGCCTCGGTCTGGCCCCTGGCCCGGTCCAGCGCCTTGGCATTGGTGTCGTAGAGCACGGTGCGGTAGCCGGCGCGGGCCGCCACGATGGCGATCCCCGCCCCCATGGTCCCCGCCCCGCACACGCCGACGGTCTGGATGGTGGTCATGCTGTCACTCCTTGCGCGCGAAGCTGCGGCCAATAAGCTGGCGGTGGATCTGGTTGGTGCCTTCCCAGATCTGGGTGATCTTGGCGTCCCGCATCAGCCGCTCGACCCGGTAGTCCTGGCAGTAGCCGTAGCCGCCATGGAGTTGCACCGCCTCGTCGGCGATCCGCATGGCGAGGTCGGAGCCGCGCATCTTCAGCATCGAGGCCTCGATGCCGAAATCCGTCGCCCCGCCGTCGACCATACGGCCGACCTTCCACAGCCACGCCTCGCACATCGCCAGATCCGTGGCGAGATCGGCCAGGGTGAACTGGATGCCCTGGAACTCCACGATCCGCTTGCCCGACTGGCGGCGGTCGTTGATGTAGTCGATGGCGTCCTCGAACGCCGCCCGGGCGATGCCGAGCGCCTGGGCCGCCACGCTGGGCCGCGACTTGTTCAGCGAGGACAGCAGGATGCGCAAGCCATCGCCCGGCTCGCCGATGATGTTCTCGCGCGGGATCTTCATGTCCTCAAAGGATAGCGCCACCGTCGGGGCGGCCCGGTGGCCCATCTTCTCCTCCTTGCGGAGAACCTCCAGGCCGGGCGTGTCCTTGTCGACCACGAAGGCGGTGATCGATTTGCGCGGATCGTCGATCTCGCTCCACTTGCCGAAGACCAGCAGGTGGTCGGCCACGTTGCCGTTGGAGATGAAAGTCTTTCCGCCATTGACGACGACGGTCTCATTGCCGTCCGGCGTGATCCGGGTCTTCATGCCCGTGGCGTCCGAGCCGGCCGTCGGCTCGGTGATGCAGAGCGAGCCGATGCCGCCGGCGGCGATGGTCGGCAAGATGCGCTGCTTCTGTGCCTCGGTGCCGAAGTCCATCACCGGTTTCATGCCGTGGAAGTTGGTGGCCCAGATGATGCCGGTCGAGGCACAAGCCTTGGAGATCTCCCGCACGCAGGCGAGATAGACCGTGTAGGACAGGCCGAGCCCGCCATATGCTTCCGGCACGAACATGGCGTTCATGCCGAGGTCGTTCATCTCGGCGATGTTGTCGGCCGGATAGGTGCCGTTGCGGTCGTGACCCGCGGCGCGCGGTGCGATCTTCTCGGCGGCGAGCTGGCGCACGCTGTCCAGCACCATGGCCTCGTCCTCGGGCAGGTCGAGGCTGGCGTCCAGGCGGTCGAGTACGGTGGCCATCAGCGGTCCTTAAAGCTCGGTTTGCGCTTCTCCACGAAAGCGGCGAGGCCCTCCTCCGCGTCCTCGGTGCGGAAGGACAGGGTGGAGAGATCCGCCTCCACCTTCAGCCCCTCGTGGATCGGCAGGTCCAGGGCGCGGGTCACCGCCTCCTTGGCGAAGCTGATCGCCGGCAGGCCGTAGCGGGTCACCTCACCCAGGAAACCCTGGGCGTCTGCAACTGAGTCCGCGGTTTCGGTCAGCCGGTTCACCAGACCGATGCGAAGCGCCTCTTCGGCGTCCACCGTACGGCCGGTCAGGATCATCTCCAGTGCCCGGCCCTCGCCGATCAGGCGCGGCAAACGCTGGGTCCCGCCATATCCGGGGATCAGGCCGAGCTTGATCTCCGGCAGGCCCATCTTCGCGGTCGGCACCGCCATGCGGAAGGTGCAGGCCAGCGCCATCTCCAGCCCGCCGCCGAAGGCGAAGCCGTTGATCAGGGCGAGCGACGGGATCTCCAGGGCGGCGATCTTGGCGAAGGTCGCCTGTCCCGCCTCGGCCCCGCGCTTCTGCGCCATCAGGTCCCGACCCATCAGTTCCTTGATGTCGGCGCCGGCGCAGAACGCCTTCTCGCCCGCCCCGGTGATCAGCAGGCCGCGGGCGTCGGACTCCCTGACCTCGTCCAGTTTCTCAGAGATATCCGATATCAAACTGAAATTAAGGGCATTCAGTGCCTTCTGACGGTCGATAGTCAGGGTGGCGATCCCCTCGGACAGGGCCAGGGTCACGGTCATGTCGGCGCCCTCCTCAGGCGTCTTCGGGCTGTTTGAACCGACAGGGCTCGGGCGCGATCCGTCCGGTCTTCGCCCACTCCGCCAGCTCGCGTTTCAGGATCTTGCCGCTGGGGGTCAGCGGAAAGCTGTCCATCACCAGGAAGTATTCCGGCATGTCGTATTTCGACAGCCCCACCGCGTAGAGATGGTTCAGCACTGTGGCGGCATCGGGGCTCTGGCCGCTCGGCAGGATCGCCAGGGCCAGTTTCTCGCCCAGCCGTTCGTCCGGCACCGGAAAGGCTGCGGCCTTGGCGATGTCGGGGTGCTTCACCGCGAGGTCTTCCACGCGGGCCGGGAAGATGTTGTGGCCGCCGCGGATGACCACGTCCTTCAGGCGCCCGACGATCGAAAGATTGCCGTTGCCGTCGAGCACGCCGAGATCGCCGGACAGGAACCAGCCGTCCCGATTGAACGAGCCTTCGGTGGCGGCCTGGTTGTCGAAATAGCCGAGCATGAGCGCGGCGCCCTTGCCGCCGATCTCGCCGGTCGTGCCGACGGGCACCTCCTCGTCCCGGTTCTCCTGGGAGAAGATCCGCACCTCATAGCCCGCCCCGCCGCGCCCGCAGGTCGCACAGATCGTCGCCTCGTCATCCACCGGGTGGGTGTACTGGTGCGAGGAGTTCTCGGTCATGCCGTAGATGTTCTGCGGCCGCACGCCCTGGCGCACGAAGCGCTCCGCCACCGCCGGCGGGATCGGCGAGCCGGCCATGTAGAACAGGTTCACCGACCCCAGCTTCTCGATGCCGCGCCGGGCCTGCTCCGCTTGGATGTCCATGGCATGGGTCGGCACGCCCATCACATAGGTCGCCCCGGTCTCGACCATCCAGTCCAGCCGCGACCGGCCGGGCGCCGGATCGTCGATGATCAACTCCATGCCGGCGACCAGCCACTGGCCCACCGCCACCCAGGCGATATGGTGGCTGAGCGGAGACAGGGTCAGCAGGACGGTCGAGGTGTCGTGGTGCCAGTCCTTCACCAGGTCGCGGCAATTGGCCAGCAGCGAATTGTCGGAATGCATCACGCCCTTGGGCCGCCCCGTCGTGCCGCTGGTGAAGGCGAGATAGCAGACACTGTCCGGGTTCGGATCGGGTGCGCGAAGACTGCGCGGCGCGGTACCGATCTTCGGCAGGTCGCCCTCTTCGCGCTGCGGCGGCAGCACGAACACCTTGCGCATGGCCTCCAGTCCGCGCAGGGCGGCGACCGGGTCGTGCCGGTCGGTATCGGCCCCCCAGCCGGTCTCCACCACCGCCGCCGTCGCTCCGACCCGATGCAGCAGGCCGGCGATCTCCTCCACCGTGTAGTTGCGGTGGAGCGACGGGTTGCAGACATAGCCGTTGCGCGAGCAGGCCAGGAACGACGCGACCACTTCCACCCGGTTCGACGCCCACAGCGCCACCCGCTCGCCGGTGACCACGCCCGCCTCGTGCAGACTGTCGGCGATGGCGTCGACCCAATCCTTCAGCTGTCCCCAGGTCAGGTGGCGGGCGGAATCCCGCACCGCCTTGGCGTCGGGCCGTGCCGCCGCGTGCTTGGCCAGCAGGGCGTAAAACGTCTCGTCGTGCCACAGCCCGGCCTCGTAGTAGCGCCGGGCGGTGGCCGGGTCGTGCAGGGTGAGCAGCCGGCTCATGGGGCGCCCCCTCAGTGGCCGAACTTGTCCGGATCGGGCGTGCGGCGCTCGCCGAAGGCCTTGGACAGCTCCTGGCTCTCCTCGGTCTTCAGATACAGCTTGAGCAGCATGTCGTGGGAGACGCGGCCGAGACCGCCGACACCGCCGTGGCGGGCGAGGAAGGCGTGCTTGATGCCGGCCAGCGCCATCGGGCCGCGCTCGGAGATGGTCAGGGCCCAGGCCCTAGTTTCCTCGCGCAGTTTGTCGTCGGGCACCACACGGTTGATCAGGCCCCAGTCCAGCGCCTCGGCGGCGGAGAGCTTGCGGTTGGTGTACCACATCTCCTTCGCCCGCTTCTTGCCGATGGCGTCCTCCAGGTACCAGGTGCCGTAGCCGGCATCGAAGCTGCCCATCATCGGGCCGACCTGTCGGAACACCGCGCTTTCCTTGGCGATGGTGAGGTCGCAGACCGTATGCAGCACGTTACCGCCGCCGACGGCGAAGCCGTTGACCATTGCGATGACCGGCTTCTGCAGCTTGTCGATGGCGTCGTACATCTCAAGTGTCGGCAGCACGCCGGCATAGAGATTGGTGTCCTCCATCCCGTCCTTGCGGCCGCCGATGCAGAAGAACTTTTCGCCGGCGCCGGTCAGCACCACGACGCGGGTCCGGGTCTCGCGGCGGATCGCTTCGATGCAGTCGCGGATCTCGATACAGGTGACGGGGGTGAACATGTTCCCGTCGTCCGGCCGGTTGATGGTGATCCAGCCGATGGGGCCGTCTTCCTCGTACAGGATGGTCTCGAACGTCTGGGACATGCGTCTCTTCCCTTGGGATGGTGCTCTTCAGGTGGCCGGGGTCAGCTCTCGCCGAGCCAGTCGGCGCGGATGTCGGTCTCGTGGGCGCCCAGATCCGGCGGGGCGCGGCGCGGCGCATTGGCCCGGCCGTCGATCTGCACGCCGGTGCCGACCTGGGGCGACGGGCTCTTGCCCTCCCGCGCGATCGTATAGAGGAAGCCGCGCTCGTACAGGTGGCGATCGGCGCAGACCTCGTCCACCCGCTGGATCGGACCGGCGGGCACCTTGTTGGCGTCGAACAGGTCCAGCCACGCGGCGCGAGGCCGGGTCTTCAGGATCGCCTGGATCTCGGCGACCAGCTCGGCGCGCACCTCGCGGCGACCGGCATTGGTAGCGGTGGCCGGATCCTCGCCGCGCTTGGGATTGCCCACCGCCTGCCAGAAGCGCTGCCAGATCGCGTCGTTGCCGAGACCCAGGGTCATCGGGTCGTCGGCGGTGTCGAAGACCTGGTAGATGGCGATCACGCTGTCGCGCGCGCCGGAGCGGGCCGGCACCTCGCCGGAGCCCAGATAGCTGGCGATGCGCGGCACCATGAAACGGGTCATGCTCTCGACCATGGAGACGTCGACCACGGCCCCCTGCCCGGTGCGGCCCTTGCGCACCAGGGCGGCGGCGACTGCGAGCGCCAGATCGTGACCGGCCAGCAGGTCGGCGGCGGGGGTGCCGACCTTCTGCGGCGGGCTGTCCGGCTCGCCGGTCAGGTCCATCACGCCGGAATAGCCCTCGGCGATCAGGTCATAGCAGGGTTTATCCTTGCGTTCCCCGGTCAGCCCGAAACCGGTGACCGAAGCGACGATCAGGCCGGGATTAAGTGCCTGCAGCGTGGCGGCATCCGTCTTCAGCTTCTCCTGCACCCGGGGTACCTGGTTCAGCACCACCACATCGGCGGCGGAGACCAGCTTCTCGAACAGGGTGCGGCCCGGATCGGCCGTGTAGTCGACGGCTACACTGCGCTTGTTGCGGTTGACCGACATGAACCAGAGGGAGTCGCCGTCCAGGAACGGCGGGCCCCAGGCGCGGGCGTCGTCGCCGCTGCCGGGCCGCTCGATCTTCACAACATCGGCGCCGTAGTCCGCCAGCAGCAGCGTGGCGTATGGCCCGGCGATGGACGTGGTCAGGTCGAGCACCCGCACGCCCTCGAGCAGGTCGAACGGCGCGCCTTTCGGCGCGGGCGGTAGATCGTCCAGGGGCAGTTTCGGATCGGTCATGAGCGTTTCCTCCACCCCTCCAGGGGGCAATGGCCGTGCCAGCGTGAAAACCGGCAGACATCCGCCAATTCGTGTAAAGAACTGTTCTCGACGCGGACAATGCGATTTTCTACTGTCCGCATCATGGACACATCGCCCAGCATCCGCCTTCTCGCCGCCGACGGCACGCCTGTCTTCACCGACGGGCCGCGCCTGCCCGATGCTGTCGACCGTGCGCTGACCGCGGCCGATCCGGACCGCCGGATCTGGAGCGTGGACCTGGGCGACACCCTCTGGTCCGTGCTGTCGCGCCATACCGCAAGCGGCGTCGCCCTGCATCTGGTCTGGCCGGCAGGGGCCGAGGACCCGGTGGTGGATTTCGCCGCCAGCGTCGATTTCGCCCACGAGATCCTCGCCCATTTCCTGACCAACCCCTACGAGGCGATCACCGTGGTCGATGCCGAGGGGCTGCTGCGCTGGGTCAGCCCGGTGCATGCGAAGTTCTTCGGCATGAAACGCGGCGAGGGCCTGGGCCTCCCTGCCGAAGACGTGATCGAAAACACCCGCCTGCCCGAGGTGGCGAAATCCGGCCGCGCCCAGATCGGCCGGCTCCAGGAAATGAACGGCGTCGCCCGCATCGTCAGCCGCTTTCCGATCAACCGGGACGACCGGACCGTCGGTGCCATCGGCCAGGTCATGTTCAAGGGGCCGGATCAGGCGCTGGAGTTCGGCCGCGAGATCGCCAAGCTGCGGGCCGAGGTCGACTATTACCGCCGGGAGCTGGAGGAAATGCGGCCGCGTCCGGCCGATCTGGAGGCGATCATCGGCGACAGCCCGCCGATCCGGAAGCTGAAGGCCGATATCGCCCGGGTCGCTCCGCTCGACATCTCCGTCCTCATTCGCGGCGAGAGCGGCACCGGCAAGGAGCTGGTCGCCCGCGCGCTGCATGGCCAGTCGAACCGGGCGGCCAAGCCCCTGGTGGTGTTGAACGCCGCCGCCCTGCCCGCCACCCTGGTCGAGGCGGAGCTGTTCGGCTACGAGCCAGGATCCTTCACCGGGGCCGACAAGCGCGGCCGGTCGGGCAAGTTCGAGCTGGCCGACAAGGGCACCCTGTTCCTCGACGAGATCGGCGACATGGGCATCGACATCCAGGCCAAGGTGCTGCGGGTACTGGAGGAAGGCACGTTCGAGCGCCTTGGAGGCCACCGCTCGCGCAGCGCCGACTTCCGCCTGGTCACCGCCACCAACCGGCCGGTGGAGCGGATGATCGAGGCGGAGGATTTCCGCGCCGACCTGTATTTCCGCATCGGTGCGCTCACCCTGTGGCTGCCGCCGCTGCGCGACCGGGCGGCCGATATCCCGGCCCTGGTGCGCACCTTCCTGGCGCGCACGGTGAAGCGCCACAACCTGCCCAGCCGGGGGGTGCGGGCCGACGCCATGGCGCTGCTGGCCGCCCATTCCTGGCCCGGCAATGTGCGCGAGCTGTTCAACACGGTGCAGAAGGCGGCGATCTTCTGCGAAGGGGATGAGCTGACGCCGGCGGACCTGCCGGATCTGGTAGGCGACGAGCCGCATCCCGACCCGGCGGCGCCCCTGGAGGCGCAGCTGCGGGCGCTGGAGGAGCGGTTGATCGCCGAGGCGCTGGACCGCGCCGACGGCAACAAGAAACGCGCCGCCGAAGCGCTCGGGATCAGCCGTACCTACCTGTACAAGCGACTGGGGGAAATGTCGGGTTAGCCGGCGAAACGCGCGTGCGCGGTCAGCCGTGCAGCGCGAACAGCATGCTGTACAGCCCGCTCTCCACCTTCCGGGCGCCACGGTCGGCCAGGCCCTCGACGATCCCCGCCTCCACCAGCGCCGCCTCGACGAAGGCGCGCTCCGTCCCTTCGACGACGGCGGTGAACGGCGCCTCGCCGTCCCTGCCGGCACGGATCGCCTGCTCGGCGGTCTTGGCCAGCGAGCGGCCCATGTCCGCCTGCCAGTGCTGCACCCGGGTGATGCCCTCGCGGTTGCGCAGATCGTGCAGCGCGGTGCCGGCGAGCCAGCGGGCGATCTCCTCGTCATCGCCGGTGCCCGGGTCGTAGCGCACCGTTGCGATGACCGAGCCCAGGGCCTCGCCGCTGGAGAACCGCACCCGGCTGGTGGCGCGCACGAAATTGCGGAAATGCCCCATCATCCGGCTGGTCCACTCGGTCGGATGGTCGAGCGCGTGGCGATAGGCCGGGTCATCGAAGCAGGCCATGCTGTCGACATCGTAGACCGCGAGATACCTGTGCTTGCCGCGTCCGATCTTGCGGTAGCGCCGGCCGTTGCGCCAGCCGGGCATGCCGACCCGCTCGGGAATGTGCTCGCGGTGGTACCATTCGCTGAATTCGGCGTCGCCTTCGGGCGCGGTGTCGCCCCAGACCGCCATGGCCGCGTCGGTCATGTGCCTCTGTCCTCCCTGATATGCCGTTCTTTTTGATTGATGTCAGGCCGCGTCGATCTGCCGGGTGGGCCCCTCGGGATGCTCCGGCGAGGCAGCGGGGATGCGCGGAACCTCGCGATCGTCCTTCGGCCGGCGGTCGGGTGGCGTGACGATGCCGCCGGAGACCACCATCTTGATCCCCTCCTCCACGGTCATGGACAGCACGTGACAGTCCTCGCGCGGCACGAACAGCAGGAAACCGGAGGTCGGGTTCGGCGTGGTCGGGAGGAACACGTTCATCACGTCGTCGGTGGTCAGGTTCTGCACCTCCCCGACCGTGTCGCCGGTCAGGAACCCGATCGCCCAGATGCCGCGGCGCGGATACTCGATCAGCACCACCTGCCGGAACGCCTTGGACTGCTGCGCCAGCACGGTCTCCAGGATCTGCTTCAGCGCGCTGTGCACGTTGCGGATCACCGGCATGCGGGCCATCAGCCGCTCCGACAGGCTGACGAGCCAGCGGCCCACCAGTCCCGCGGTGAAGGCGCCGACGACGGTCAGCACGACGGCGGCGACGATCAGGCCGAGGCCCGGGATGCTGAAGGGAAGATAGGTCTCGGGGTTGTAGCGCGCCGGGATCAGCGGGGTGACCCGGTTATCGATGAAATCGATGATCAGCCAGGCGAGATACAGGGTTATGCCGATCGGCGCCGTGACCAGGACGCCGGCAAAGAAATAGGTCCGCAACCGGGAAAACAATGAGACCTTGGTGCTCGGCGCCATCTGTGGCGGCCTCCTCTGCGCGAATAAGCCGACAGGCGATCACGATAATCTAGGGAGCCTCGCCCCCCGCCGCCAGGGTACGCGGCAAGTTGCGTGTGCGGTGCAATATCGACGTCCACCATAACGTCAAGCCACCGCGCGGCACAATCGCCGCTCCCGTGCCCCGCTGTTCTTGCCGTCGCCAAGTAGCGACAGGGTCCGGCCAAAATAAGGCACGGTTTCATTGTCCCGGGGACAAAGTGACCTTGGCGGACACCGGCGCCGTGCGGCAAACTCCCGCCATGACGACCGCTCCTTCCGCCTTCGGGACCGATCTCCGCCCGCTCTTCTGTCTGGAAGAGGCGTCCCTCCACCTCAACCACGGGTCCTACGGGGCGACGCCGCGTCTGGTGCTGGAGGCCCAGCGCGACTGGCGCGACCGGATGGAGGCCGAGCCCAGCCGGTTCATGGAGTTCGAGTTCCGCCCGGCCCTGCGCGCCGCCGCCGCCCGGCTGGCGCCCTATGTGGGGGCAAGGGCCGACGACCTCGCCATGGTGGAGAACCCGACCCAGGCCGTGAACGCGATCCTGCGGTCCCTCGACCTGAAGCCGGGCGACCGGATCCTGATCAACGATCAGACCTACGGGGCGGTGCGCAACACCGTGCGTTTCGTGTGCACCATGACCGGTGCGGAGATTGCCGAGTGGACCCTGCCCTTCCCGGCGGAATCGCCGCAGCAGGCGCTCTCCGCCTTCGAAACAGCACTGGCGCAGAGCAAGCCCAGGCTCGCGATCATCGACCACGTCACCTCGCCGACCGCCCTCGCCCTGCCGGTCGAGGCGATGACGGCCGCCGCCAGGGATGCGGGCGCGCTGGTGCTGGTGGACGGCGCCCATGCGCCGGGAATGATGGGGCTCGACATCGAGGCGCTCGGCGCCGACTGGTACACGGGCACCTGCCATAAGTGGCTTTTCGCGGCCAAGGGTTGCGCCTTCCTTTGGGCCGGGCCGCGGGTCATCGATCGTCTGCACCCGGCGGTGATCAGCCACGGCTATCTGAACGGCTTCCACGAGGAGTTCGACTGGGTCGGCACCCGCGACGGCTCGGCCCAGCAGTCGCTGCCGGCGGCACTGGATTTCGTCGACCGGTTCGGGGTCGAGGCGATCCGGACCCACAATCACGCGCTGGCCATGGCGGCGGGACGCCGGCTGTCGGCCGCCTGGGGCACCGAGATGGGCCAGCCGGAGAGCATGGTGGGATCGATGGTGATGGTCCGCCTGCCGGACGGCTACGGCACCGGTTTCGAGACCGCCCGCGACCTGCGCCTGCGTCTGCTGCGCGAGGACCGGATCCAGACCCGGGTAAACCCGCTGGCCGGCGGCCTGTATGTCCGGGTGTCGAGCCAGATCTACAACCACATCGGCGAAATCGACGCCCTGGCCGACGCGGTGCTCGCCAAACGGCCGAATGCCTGACCGTCCGTCGCCGGGCTGGGCGATCAGTTCAGCTTGTGGCGAAATTTGCGCTCGAGCTCGCGCAGGATCTCGACGCGGCGCTTGCCGCCGTTCTCAAGTGCCAGCTTGAACAGGCGCGAGGCCTCGTTCTCCGGCTCCGGCGGCTTCTGGCCGATCTGAACGAGAGCGGCCCTCTGGGCGCGCGCCAGCACGTCCGGATCGATCTTCTGCCGGACCGCACGCAGGATCTTGAGGGCCTTGTCGCGTTCGCTCATTGCAGGAGTATGGCCGAATCGGCGGCGGGCGACAATGGACAGCGGCACCGGGGCCGCGGTCCAAGCGTGTGCGGTACGGGGCCTGGGTAGTGCAGGTCGGGTGTCGGACTGCGCGAACGGCTTCAGAAGAATTTCGTGAGGAACGCCGCGGCCAGCGCGTTGTCGACGATCTTGGTGACGACCGCCTCGGCCCGCCCCTTGATCTGCTTGTCCTTGTACATCGCGTCGATCTCGAACCGGAACCGCTGGCCGGAAACCACGATGTCCTTGTCGTAGGGGTCCAGGATAAACCCCTTGTCATTAATATCGCGAATATTAAAGACAAATTTGTCTATTTTTACGACACCCTTGGATTCGGCCTTTTTGGGTGTGTTCATCACCTTCGGCCGGATGGGCTTCTTCTTGTCTTTGCTGACCTTCAAAAAGTCGAACATCGTCGGACTCCCACGCCCAAACGCGATTCACGCATCTGCAATATACGATGCCCGCGAGGTCGTGAAAAGCGGATAGCCGTTCCGGGCTCGCCCATGGAAGTAAAACCGGAAAAACCGTCTGGTAATTAGCGAGTACTCGCAAGCAGCCTGCCTGTGCCGAAGTCCTGCGGCTTCCCGCCGGGGACGCCGCAAGGCGCAGGGAGTGATCGGGGATTGAAGTTCGGAGATCTGGTGAGCGCGACAGGGTTCGAACCTGTGACCGTCTGATTAAAAGTCAGATGCTCTACCAACTGAGCTACGCGCCCGCCAAAGGGTGGCCGGAAGCTAGGCAGCACGTCCCGCCGGGTCAAGTAAAAGTGGACGCAAAAAGCGCATCCATCGCCCTGCCCGACCACGCGGGTCGAGAGTAGACGGCTGCGCCGTCATGCCGTGCCGGGGGTGAAGGCGAAGCCGCGGGCGATGACCGTCTCGCAGGCCCTCACGACGTCGGCATCGTACCGGGTGCCGCTGCCGGCGCGCAGCTCGTCGAGGGCCGCATCGATGCCCAGGCCGGCGCGGTACGGCCGGTGACTCCACATCGCTTCGACCACATCGGCGACGCCGATGATCCGCGCCTCCTGGCAGATCTCCTCGCCCTTGAGCCCCTGCGGATATCCCGACCCATCCAGGCGCTCGTGATGCTGGCGGACGATGTCGGAGACCGGCCAGGGAAAATCGATCGAGCGCACGATGTCGTAACCGTGTTCGGCATGGGACTTCACCACGTCGAACTCGCTGTCGGTCAGACGTCCGGGCCGCGTCAGGATACCGGTGGGGACCGCCAGCTTGCCGACATCATGGAGCAGCGCGCCGTACTCCAGCCCTTCGCAGGCATCCTCCGACAGGCCCATTTCCCGCGCGATCTCGAGGCCGAGAACCGCGACACGCTTCTCGTGGCCCGCGGTGTAGGGATCGCGCTTCTCGACGGCCATGGCGATCGCGTCGACCGTCTGTTTCAGCACGTGCTTCACCCCGCAGAGCGCGCCGCGCAGCCGATCCTGGGTGTCCTTCAGGTCGGTCATGTCGATGCCGACCACGGCGATGTCGGAAACCGCGCCATCCGGGTCGAACAGCGGGGCGCCGTGCCAACGATAGGACAGGACCTTGCCGTCCGCCGTCACGACGCGGACATCGGCGCTGGCCGCGCGACCGGTCGTGCGAACGTGATCGATCGCAGCCTTGGCATTCGCCAGGTCGTCCGGGTGCGCCAGATCATCGACGCTCATGCCCGACAGGTCCTCGAACGAATAGCCGAGCACCGCCTGGTTCGCGGTGTTCCACTCGACGAGATCGCCGTCGAGATTCAGGACCACCAGAGGATTGGGAAGGGCGTTGCTCAGCTCATCCAGGCGTTTGCGGGTGTTCTCGTAGCGGGCGCGTTCGCGCCGCTCCCGCTTTTCGAGCGTCGTCCATGCCAGGAAGAGGGCTGTCGCCGTGACGGCGACGAAGGCCAGCCCCTTCGTCATCTGCAGGTCCATGAGCACCTCGGGATCGCTCGATATCAGCGCGACGAGGTGGTCGGAGAAGACGATATAGAGCGTGGCGATCGCGACATAGGACGCGGTGACCAGGATCCCGGGTCGGCACAGGTTATCGAAGACGCCCGGGGAAGCGGGCAGATCGTAGCTGGTCTCAAGCGCCATCAGCTCAATGCTCCTTGGTTATGGGAGCACTTTTACCGAGACATTCTTAAAATTGAGTTTATCGCCGGCCGCTCAACCCCGGACCGGGCGGCGCTCGCGCGCCCGATCCGGTGTCGTTATCCGGTAAACGGTCCGGTCTGCTTCGCCTGACTGTCCTTGGCGGGATCGCCGTCGAAGCGATGCATCACCCGCTCGGCCACCCTGGAAGAGACGAACTCGGTGATCTCCCCACCGAGCCGTCCGATCTCCTTCACGAAGCGGGAGGAGATGAACTGGTGGCGGTCCGAGGCCATCAGGAAGGTGGTCTCGATCTTCGGGTTCAGGCGGGCGTTCATGCCGGCCATCTGGAATTCGTACTCGAAGTCGGACACCGCCCGAAGGCCGCGGATGATCACGCTGGCCCCCTGGGATTCGGCGAAATGCATCAGCAGCGAACCGAAGGGCTTCACCTCGATCGTGCCGATGAACCCGTCCTCACGGTTGCGGACCAGGATGTCGGCGATCTCGTCACGCACCATCTCCACCCGCTCGTCCAGGCTGAACAGCGGACCCTTGCCGGCGTTGCGCGCGACGGCGACCACCAGGTGGTCGACCGTCTTGCTGGCGCGGCGGATGATGTCGATATGACCCTTGGTGATCGGATCGAACGTGCCAGGATAGACCCCCACGCGCGTCTTCTTGTCGGTCATTGCGGCGCCTCTCCCCCTTCGTCCGCATCACCCGAGGGAGCCTCTGGGGTGTCGTCCCCGCTCTCCCCCAACTCACCGGACTCGATCGCCTCGTCGATCACGTCCTCCACCGCCTCTTCCTCGCTGGTCTCCCCGACCAGGGAAACGGAGACGACGTTCTCTTCCTCGGCCACCCGGAAGACATAGACGCCCTGGGCCTGGCGCGAGGTCTCGCGCACGTCGCCGATCGGGCAACGGATCACCTGGCCCTTGTCTGTCACGGCCATGATCTGGTCGTTATCGGCCACCGAGAACGAGCCGGCGACCAGCCCGTTCTTGTCGGTCAGATCGACATTGGCGATGCCCTGCCCGCCCCGGTTCGTCAGGCGGTAATTGTCGATCAGGGTGCGCTTGCCAAAGCCCTTGGTCGTGACCGTCAGAATGTGCCTGCGCCGGATCTCGTCGGTCGCATCGACCTCGCCGCCGGCGGCCCCGTCGATGTCGAAGCGGCGCAGGATCGACATGGAGACGACCTTGTCTTCGCCGAGCAGCCGGATGCCGCGCACGCCCAGGGAATCGCGCCCCTGGAACACGCGCACATCGGTCACATGGAAGCGGATCGCCTTGCCGTCGCGGCTGGCCAGGAACACGTCGTCGGCGTCGGTGCAGGGCATCACGCCGATCAGACGGTCGTCGCCCTCAAGCCGCATCGCGCGCTTGCCGGCCTTGTTGATGTTGGTGAAGTCGCTGAGTGCGTTGCGCCGCACCGTGCCCGCCTCGGTGGCGAACATGACGTGGAGCTGCTTCCAGCTCTCCTCGTCCGCCGGCATCGGCATGACGGTCTGGATCCACTCGCCTTCTTCGAGCGGCAGCAGATTGACCATCGGCCGGCCACGGGACTGCGGCGTGCCTTCCGGCAGGCGGTAGGTCTTGAGCTGGTAGACCTGGCCGCGGGAGGTGAAGAACAGGATCGGCGCGTGGGAATTGGCCACGAACAGCCTGCTGACCACGTCCTCCTCGCGCGTCGCCATGCCCGAACGGCCCTTGCCGCCGCGCTTCTGCGAGCGGTAGGTGGTCAGCGGCACCCGCTTGATGTAGCCGGCATGGCTGACCGTGACGACCATGTCCTCGCGCGGAATCAGGTCCTCGATGTCGTGCTCGAACTCGCTCTCTTCGATCTCGGTCCGGCGCGGGTTGGCCCAGGATTCCTTCGACTGCAGGAACTCGCCGCGCATCACGTCGAGAAGACGCGTCCGCGAGGTCAGGATGTCCAGGAAGTCCTTGATCTTGGCGGCGATCTCCTCCGCCTCCTCGATCAGCTTGCCCCTCTCCATCCCGGTCAGACGCTGGAGGCGCAGCTCCAGAATGGCCCGGGCCTGAACCTCCGACAGGGTATAGGTGCCGTCGTCCTGGACCTTGTGCCCCGGATCGTCGATCAGCGCGATGAACGGCGCCACATCGCCGGCCGGCCAGGCCCTGGCGCACAGGCGTTCGCGCGCTTGGGCGGCGTCGGAGGATGCCCGGATCAGCTCGATCACCGGGTCCAGATTGGTGATGGCCACCATGAGACCGGCCAGGATATGCGCCCGTTCGCGCGCCTTCTTCAGCAGGAAGCGGGTGCGCCGGGTGATCACCTCCTCGCGGAACTGCACGAAGGCGTAGATCACGTCGCGCAGGTTCATCTGCTCCGGCCGGCCGCCATTCAGCGCCAGCATGTTCACGCCGAAGCTGGTCTGCAGCGGGGTGAAGCGGTAGAGCTGGTTCAGCACAACCTCGGGTACCGCGTCGCGCTTCAGCTCGACCACGACGCGCACGCCGTCCCGATCGCTTTCGTCGCGCAGATCGGAGATCCCTTCGACCACCTTATCGCGGACGACTTCGCCGATCCGCTCGATCATGCGGGATTTGTTCACCTGGTACGGGATCTCGGAGACGACGATTGCCATCCGGTCCTTGCGGATCTCCTCGATTACCGCGCGACCGCGCATCACCACCGAGCCGCGGCCGGTGTGGTAGGCGTCGCGGATGCCGGCGCGGCCGAGGATCAGGCCGCCGGTCGGGAAATCCGGTCCCGGCACGAGGCGCATCAGTTCGTCGACTGTGATGCCCGGATTGTCGACCATCGCCAGACAGGCGTCGATCACCTCGCCCAGATTGTGCGGCGGGATGTTGGTCGCCATGCCGACGGCGATACCGCCGGCGCCGTTGACCAGCAGGTTCGGGAACTCCGCCGGCAGCACCGAGGGCTCTTCCGTCGTCTCGTCGTAGTTCGGGACGAAGTTGACGGTTTCCTTGTCGATGTCGCGCAGCAGGCCCTCGGCGGCCTTGGCGAGGCGGGCCTCGGTGTAGCGCATGGCCGCCGCCGGATCGCCGTCCATGGAGCCGAAGTTGCCCTGGCCGTCGACCAGCGGCAGGCGCATTGAGAATTCCTGCGCCATGCGGACCATGGCGTCGTAGATCGCGCTGTCGCCGTGCGGGTGATACTGACCCATGACCGCGCCGACGATGTTGGCGGACTTGCGGTACGGACGGCTCCAGTCGTAGCCGCCCACCTTCATGGCGTAGAGAATGCGACGGTGCACCGGCTTCAGGCCATCGCGGACGTCGGGCAGCGCCCGGGCCACGATTACGCTCATGGCGTAATCGAGGTACGAGCGGCGCATTTCGTCTTCGATGGAGACAGGTGCGATGTCGTGCGGACCGGGTGTTGAGTCAGACAACCGAGGGGTTCCGATCGTAGGTTTCGACAAGGATCATGCCGGCGGTGAACAGGTCGGAATCGAATTGCCGACTGATTCGTTAAATCTTAGCAAAATCGCCGATTTCCAGCAATGTTGCGGCGCCGAAATATCACGATTCAGCCCCTCCGTATCAAGTTCCGAGTGTATCGGCCGCGAGAAGCCGCGCGGGCAGACCGCACCCCACCCTGTAAGTGCCCGCAGACAAGGGCTTAAGCGCCCTCCGGCAGGGCGAGTCGCTCGGGCAGGACGAAGGTCACGGTCGTCCCGAGATTGGGCGCGGAGTCGATGCGGACGGTCCCCTCGTGCAAGTCGATGAGCCGCTTGACGATGCTGAGCCCGATCCCCGCGCCCTCGGTCGTCGTGCCCGGTCCCGCCCCGCCGCGGCTGAACAGCTCGAAGGCGGACGCCACATCGGCCTGCGACATCCCCCGGCCGGTGTCGCTGATGGCGACGGCGATGCCGCTCGGTGTGCGACTGGCACCGATGGCGATCGCGCCACCCGCCTGGGTGTACTTGACCGCGTTGCCGACCAGGTTGAGCAGGATCTGCTCCAGAGCGTTGGGATCGGCCCACACACTCAGCCCGGAACTCGGTGCGGTGATCTTGAGCGCTTTCGCCTCGAGTGTGTCCTTGAGCAGCGACAGGCAGGTCTCGATCGCCTCGTCGAGGGAGACGGTTTCGCTGCGGAGTTCGTAACGGCCGGCATCCAGCCGGGCCACGTCGAGAATGCTGTCGATCAGCGAGCGCAGGTGGTCGCCGCCGGTATGGATCTGGCGGGCATAGTCCCGATAGCGGACGGCGGCCGCGGCGTCGGAACCGAAAGTCTGGAGCGCGATCACCTCGGAGAATCCGAGGATCGCGTTCAACGGCGTGCGCAGGTCATGGCTCATTTGGGCCAGGAACTCCGTCTTGGCCCGGTTGGCCCGGTCCGCCTCATCCCTGGCGATGCGCAGGGCCTCGGTCCGCTGGATCAAGGCCTCCTGGTTCGCCACGAATTTGCGGAACACGGCGCGCAAACGGACGAAAATCCAAGCCAGGAAGAGCGCGGCGATCGCCAGGATGACGACCATCGGAATCCTCAGGCTGCGCAGGAACTCGGTTCCGGGGGTGGGGTTGATCCAGGCGAGCTGCGCGACAGACCTCCCGTCCATCCCGATCAGATCGAACGCTGCCCCCTTCGGATCGAAGGCCGGCGCCAGCGTCAGGCCGTTGATCATGTAGTCCGCCCCGAACTGGGCCAGCATCGTCTCGTCGATCTGCCGCAGGTACATCAGGACGACCGGACCGCCCTTGCGCGCCGGCAGATCCGGCTTGCTTTCCCATTTCGCCACGGCGGCAGCGGCCATGAACACCGTGTCATCCAACCGGATATAGGTCTGCTGCGGCTCAGGGCGCATCTCCAGGGGACCGGCACCGCCCCTGGCGGCGCGGGCAAGATCCACCAGCGCCGGCGGCAGAGTGAGCAGGTCGCCCTCGACGTCGAGATCCTCGGCGGCGGAGATCACGTAAGGCTCGTTGGAGCCGTCGATCACGAGGGTGACGTCGACCGCCAGGTTCTCCCGTGCGTAGAGGCCGACATTGCCTTCGATCCAGACCGGGTCCGGTTCGACGACCACATGCTCAACGAAGGCGTCCCAGTAGGCGTAGTCGGCGGTCCAGCCTCCCAATTCCCGCCGGTTGCCGTCGACGATGCTGCCCACGGTATGGCGCATGGCGCTGACGGCCTGGCGATCCTGGGTGTCGGCGGCGAGCCAGGCGACGGCGAAAACCGCGATCACCAGTACGGCGATCAGGCCGATGACGGGCATCAGAAGTCCGAAACGCGCTGCCTCGGAGCCTTGTGCCCCGGTCATCGTCCCAAGCTTCATTAGCCTACCCGTATGCTCCGGAGAACCCACTCGAAGTTTGACCGTTCGCCCGACGACGAGCCTGAGAACATCAGATTCGGTTCGAATTCCTTCAATATCCTTAAATTTCAGAAAATGTTGAACTCAAATCGTATGCGTGCGGACCCGGATCAGGCCGGTTTCCGGGCCTGAAAGGACAGGCTCAACGGCAGGATCGGATCGGTGCCCACGGGCCAAGTGTGAAGGTCCTCGTCCTGCTTCACCAGCCCCGGCAGCAGGGCCCAGGTGATCGCCGGATGCTCATGCAAAAACTCGAAGACGAGGCCCGCGGCCGCGACAGCGGTGACGATCTCGGAGACCGGGTGCGCCCATTCATAGGTGCGGGTGTTCGCGGTCTTATGGCCGCTGCCGTAGTCGTCCGGATCGTCCAGCTCGATCGGTGCCGGATCGTGGAAATAGGGATACTTGGTCTGGAACCGCCCCCGCGTCGGATCGCAGGCACCCTGTCCCTCGTCCCAGACATAGGCCATCGGATGGCAGTCGGCGAAATACAGCCGGCCGCCCGGCTTCAGGAAATGCGCCGCAACGCGCGCCCAGCTAGGCAGGTCGGGCAACCAGCAGATCGTGCCCCAGCTCACGAAGACCAGGTCGAAGCTTCCGGAGATCAGGTCGGGCGCGGCGTAGAGATCGCCCTCCACGAAGGTCGCGGCGAGGCCGGTCTCCTGCGCCAGGGCGCGGGCCGCCTGGATCGCCTCGCCGGAAAAATCGAGCCCGGTCACCGTCGCCCCGCGCTGGGCCAGGGTCAGGGTATCGAGACCGAAATGGCACTGGAGATGCAGGACGGACAGCCCGGCGACGTCGCCGAGTTCGCGGTCGACGATGGGATCCAGCCGACGGTTCCCCGCGCGCAGGGCATCGACCGAGTAGAAGCCGGAGGTCAGATGGGGCTGGACCAGTTCATCCCATTTCGCCCGGTTGGCGTCGCGAAACCGGTCCATCACCCCTCCCCTGGTGCCGATACGGTTTAGAACGGGATCTCGTCGTCCAGATCGCTCGGACCGCCCATGGGCGGCTGGCCGCCACCGCCGCCGGAGGAACCGCCACCACCGGAGGAACCGCCGCCGTAGCCGCCGCCCGAGGAGCCGCCGCCGTAATCGTCGCCGCGGCTGTAGTCGCCGCCGCCCCCGCCGCCGCCGCCATCACCACGGCCGCCCAGAAGGGTGAGCTCACCGCGATAGCGCTGCAGCACGACCTCGGTCGAATAGCGCTCCTGGCCGCTCTGGTCGGTCCATTTGCGGGTCTGGAGCTGGCCCTCGATATAGACCGAGCTGCCCTTGCGCAGATACTGCTCGGCGATCCGCGCCAGGTTCTCGTTGAAGATCACCACGCGATGCCACTCGGTACGCTCCCGCTGCTCGCCGGAGGTCCGGTCGCGCCAGCGCTCCGAGGTCGCAATCGCGAGGTTCACGATTTTCAGCCCGTCCTGGGTCGATCGCACTTCCGGGTCGCGGCCCAGATTGCCGACCAGGATCACCTTGTTGACGCTGCCCGCCATGTCTCTCGCTCTCTTGTTGTTCCGGTCCGAGCTCCATGGTGCGGTCCATGGAACGGTTTGGCCGACAATCCCACAGCCGAGCGCCCGGCGCAAAGGCTGCCGAACGTCGGCGCCTGGAAAACACCGGTCGCGGAAACCCGCCGGAAACTGAATACCCGGTTTCAACGCCGCTACGCCGACTCATTCAATGCGATACCGTAACGACCCGAGTCGCGCGGCCGACCCTGCAACCCCCTGAAAGTTGTCCACAGCCTTGTTCTGGAGACCCAAGGCTATACTTAGGGTGCGTATTCAGGCAGGTGGTCATACTGGACCTCTCTGTACTATATTTGTTCTCCCTATCCGACTTTCGAGGACCCGATGGCGCCCGAATCCTCCTTGCCCAAGCCCGCAGCTGAAGAACTGCGAGCAATCCGCATCCGCGGCGCGCGCGAACACAACCTGCGCAACGTCGATGTCGACCTGCCGCGGGACAGCCTCGTGGTGCTCACCGGGCTCAGCGGGTCCGGCAAGTCCTCCCTCGCCTTCGACACGATCTATGCCGAGGGACAGCGGCGGTACGTGGAGAGCCTGTCGGCCTACGCGCGCCAGTTCCTGGAACTGATGCAGAAGCCGGACGTCGACCTGATCGAGGGCCTGTCGCCGGCGATCTCGATCGAGCAGAAGACCACCTCGCGCAACCCGCGCTCGACCGTCGGCACCGTCACCGAAATCTACGACTACCTGCGCCTGCTGTTCGCCCGCATCGGCGTCCCCTATTCGCCGGCCACCGGCCTGCCGATCGAAAGCCAGACGGTCAGCCAGATGGTCGACCGGATCTGCGCCCTGTCCGAGGGCACCCGGCTCTATCTGCTGGCGCCCGTCGTGCGCGGCCGAAAGGGCGAGTACCGCAAGGAACTGCTGGACCTGCGCAAGCGCGGCTTCCAGCGGGTACGGGTCGACGGCGAGCTGTATGAGATCGAGGACGTGCCGGCGCTGGACAAGAAGCGCAAGCACGACATCGAGGTGGTGGTCGACCGCCTCGTGGTGCGCGAGGGCATCGGCACCCGCCTGGCCGACTCGATCGAGACGGCGCTCGACCTGTCCGACGGACTGTTGTTCGCCGACGATGCGGACAGCGGTGAGCGGCACACCTTCTCCGCCAAGTTCGCCTGCCCGGTCAGCGGCTTCACCATCGACGAGATCGAGCCGCGGCTGTTCTCGTTCAACAACCCGTTCGGCGCCTGCCCGACCTGCGACGGGCTCGGCAGCCAGATGTATTTCGACGAGCAGCTCGTGGTGCCCAACCCCAAGCTGAGCCTGAAGGCCGGCGCCGTCGCGCCCTGGGCCGGCTCGTCGTCGAAATACTACGCCCAGTCGCTGAAGAGTCTGGCGGCCCATTTCGACATCTCCCAGGACACCCCGTTCGAGGATCTGCCGGAGGAGGCCCGTCAGGGCATTCTGTTCGGTACCGGAACGACCCCCGTCACCATGACCTTCGACGACGGGCTGCGCAGCTACAAGACCAACAAGCCGTTCGAAGGCGTCATCCCCAACATGGACCGCCGCTGGAAGGAGACCGACAGCTCGTGGGTGCGCGAGGAACTCGGACGCTATCAGTCCGTCGCGCCCTGCGAGGCCTGCAACGGCCAGCGCCTGAAGCCGGAGGCCCTGGCGGTCAAGATCGCCGGGCTGCACATCTCCGAGGTGACCGAGTTCTCCATCGGCGCCGCGGTCGATTGGTTCAACGCCCTGTCCGGCACGCTGACAACCAAGCAGGGCGAGATCGCCGAGCGGATCCTGAAGGAGATCAACGAGCGGCTCGGCTTCCTCAACAATGTCGGGCTGGAATACCTGACCCTGTCGCGCTCGTCGGGTACCCTGTCGGGCGGCGAGAGCCAGCGTATCCGCCTCGCCTCGCAGATCGGCTCCGGCCTGACCGGCGTGCTCTACGTGCTGGACGAACCCTCCATCGGCCTGCACCAGCGCGACAACGACCGCCTGCTCGCCACCCTCAAGCGCCTGCGCGACCTGGGCAACACGGTGATCGTGGTCGAGCATGACGAGGACGCGATCCGCGAGGCCGACTATGTGGTCGATATGGGCCCGGGCGCCGGCGTCCATGGCGGCACGGTGGTCGCCGCCGGCCCCCCGGCGGAGGTCATGGCCAATCCCGCCAGCCTCACCGGCAAGTACCTGTCCGGCTTCGAGCAGATCGAGATCCCCGCCACCCGTCGCAAGGCGAAGAAGGGCAAGCAGCTCGTGCTGACCGGGGCGACCGGCAACAACCTGAAGAACGTCACCCTGAAGATCCCGCTGGGCACGTTCACCTGCATCTCCGGCGTGTCCGGCGGCGGCAAGTCGACCCTGGTGATCGAGACCCTGTGGAAGGCGCTGGCCCGCCGGCTGCACAACGCCCGCGAACACGCCGCCCCGTTCGAGCACCTGGCCGGGCTGGAGAACATCGACAAGGTCGTGGACATCGACCAGTCGCCGATCGGCCGTACCCCGCGCTCGAACCCGGCGACCTATTCCGGCGCCTTCACCCCGATCCGGGACTGGTTCGCCGGCCTGCCCGAGGCCAAGGCCCGCGGCTACGCGCCGGGCCGCTTCTCGTTCAACGTGAAGGGTGGGCGCTGCGAGGCCTGTCAGGGCGACGGCGTGATCAAGATCGAGATGCACTTCCTGCCCGACGTCTACGTCACCTGCGACGTCTGCAAGGGCAAGCGGTACAATCGAGAGACGCTGGAAATTACCTTCCGAGATAAGTCGATATCGGATGTTCTTGATATGACGGTGGAAGAAGGCGCTACCTTCTTCAAGGCGGTCCCGTCGATCCGCGACAAGCTGGAGACCCTGGAGCGGGTCGGCCTCGGCTATGTGAAGATCGGCCAGCAGGCGACGACGCTCTCCGGCGGTGAGGCGCAGCGGGTGAAACTGGCCAAGGAACTGTCCCGCCGGGCGACCGGGCGGACGGTCTACATCCTGGACGAACCGACGACCGGCCTGCATTTCGACGACGTGCGCAAACTGCTGGAAGTCCTCCAGGCGCTGGTGGACACCGGCAACACGGTGATCGTGATCGAGCACAATCTGGAGGTCATCAAGACCGCCGACCATGTGGTCGATCTCGGCCCCGAGGGCGGAGACGGCGGCGGCCGCATCGTCGCACAGGGCACGCCCGAAGAGGTCGCGGCGACCGAGGGCAGCTACACCGGCTCCTACCTGAAACGCTACCTGCGCCCGGCCCCGGCGAAGAAATCGGCGTAGGAGGTCGGCGTAGGAGGTAGGGCGCGGTTTCTCTCGCTCCCCTTCTCATCCCCGCACTCCCCGGCTTTGTGCCGGGGTCCACGGGAGGGAGAAACGAGCGCTGGACGCTGGATCTTCGACCATCAGGGCAGCTTGACCGCGGGTCCCGGCACAAGGCCGGGGAGTGAGTATGTGTCGATGGGCGGCCCTATGTGCCGTTCGCCCTCTACGCCCTCGGGCCGCGATCGGCCTCAACGTTTCCGGTGCACCAGCCGCCTGAGCGGCGATTTGCGCGTCGCCCTGGTCAGCCCGGCCCATCGCCGGAAGCCGGTCAGATGTTGAAGACCTTGCCGTGGATCGGCATGGAGGGCGCCACCCCCAGACCCTGGACGTAGTCGAACTGGGCCCGGCGGGCGGCGGTGGCGGCATCGAAGGTCGCGGCGCCGTAGAAATAGCGCCGCATCTTGCCCGCGCGGTTGCCGACGCTGAACTCTCTCAATTCCTTCGCCGCCTTGGGTGTCAGCGCGCCGACCTTGGCGCCGTCGACCGCGACCGCGACCAGCCCGACCCCGCCCAGTTTGTCCGCGCGCCGGAACGACAGGCTGAAATCCCCCACGAACCCAGAAAAGTACGGGGACAGATAGGTGAAGATCGTGTGCAGCCGCCCCTGGGGGACGTCGTCCGGCAGGTCGCGGACCATCAGCATCATCCGCTGCTCGGCGATGCGGGGCAGCAGCTTGCAGACATCCAGATAGGCCGAACGGAAGCTCTTGGCCGCCACCGTCTCGAAATGCACCGGCACGATCAGCAGCGCCCGCATCTTGCGGCCGGCCGCCTCGGTCAGCGCGCGGCTGGCATGGGTCAGCACCATCCGGTCAAGCGCCGCCTCGACCGCCCCTGTTCCCGAGGCGCCATCCTCGCCCTGCCCGAGATCCAGGTCCTCGGGCACATGCAGGTCGGCGTGGTAGCAGGAGACCAGACGCTTGCGCACATTGGCGACCGGCCAGAACCGCATGACCATCCGATCCTTGGCGGCCTCGACCCGGGCCTCCTCCGCCCGCTCCGCGTCGCGCTGGGCCTCCTCGACCGACTTCTCCAGCGTCGCCGGGCTCTTCAGGGCGCTGGTATCGTCGCGCGGCACCTCGAAGACCACCGGGCGCACGGACACCGCATCCATGCCGGCGCCGGCGCCGCTCAGCTTTGAATTGACCTCCTGGGCGATCTTCCGGGCCGTCGCGTCGGCCTTCTCCCGCGTCGCCTTGCCGAACAGCACGACGAACTTCTCGTCGTTCATCAGCAGGAAGACATCCGAGGAGGAGATGTGGCGCTTGATCACACCTTCGGTGAGAAGATGGACCTTGTCCTTGATCCCTTCCCAGCTGTCGCCGAACCGCGCCTTCAGGGCTTCGAAGCCGAGCATCTGCACGTTGCCGGCGATCAGCGCGTCGGCGGCGACCCGGTTCTCGCGGACGAAGGAGAGGACCTTGGAGGTGAAATCGGCAATATCGCCCGGATCGAGTTTCTGCCGGTCGAAGGATTGCAGAAAGCCGGTTCTCTTCGTTTCGCGAGGAATTCCGCTTTCGTAGGTCTCTGACATGCCTTCCCCGGTCGGGCGTCCGGCCTCGCTAGGAGCCGCAGACTGACGGTTCAAAGGATACAATACCGGAAATTTCGCCTCGATTTTAGGCGAAACCACGATATCTCATCGCAGCCCCGCCCTTGCGCCGTCGCCGGGCGGAGGTTATCTCCCGCACAGACTGCGAGGAAATGATGTCTATTCCCTTAACGCCCGCCTACAACGGCCCCGTCGCGGCCGCTTCCGTCCACGTGGTCGGCGGCGGTCTCGCCGGCAGCGAAGCCGCCTGGCAGCTCGCCCGCGCCGGCGTTCCCGTCGTCCTGCACGAGATGCGCCCGCAGCGCGGCACCGCAGCCCACCAGACCGAACAACTGGCGGAACTGGTCTGTTCCAACTCGTTCCGCTCCGACGACCACACGGCCAATGCGGTCGGCGTGCTGCACGAGGAGATGCGGCGCTGCGACTCGATCATCATGGCCGCCGCCGACAGCCATCAGGTGCCGGCGGGCTCGGCCCTGGCGGTCGACCGGGTCGGGTTCTCGGCCGCCGTGCAGGAACGGCTGGAGGCGGAACCGCTGATCACCATCGAACGGGGCGAGATCGCGGGCCTGCCGCCGAAGGACTGGGACAGCGTGATCGTGGCGACCGGCCCGCTCACCTCCGACCCGCTGGCCGAGGCGATCCGGGAGCTGACCGGGGCCGACAGCCTGGCCTTCTTCGACGCCATCGCGCCGATCGTCCATGCCGAGAGCATCGATTTCGACACCGCCTGGTTCCAGTCGCGCTACGACAAGCCGGGACCGGGCGGGTCCGGCGCCGATTACGTGAACTGCCCGATGGACGAGGAACAGTACACCGCCTTCGTCCAGGCACTGCTCGACGGCGACAAGATGGACTTCAAGGAGTGGGAGGAGAACACCCCCTATTTCGAAGGCTGCATGCCGATCGAGATCATGGCCTCGCGCGGGCCGGAGACGTTGCGGTTCGGGCCGATGAAGCCCGTCGGCCTGACCGATCCGCGCACCGGCCGGCGCCCCCACGCCGTGGTCCAGCTGCGCCAGGACAACGCGCTGGGCACGCTGTTCAACATCGTCGGTTTCCAGACCAAACTGCGCTACGGCGAGCAGACCCGGATCTTCCGCATGATCCCGGGCCTGCAGAATGCCGAGTTCGCCCGTCTGGGCGGGCTGCACCGCAACACCTTCATCCATTCCCCCAGCCTGCTGGACGGCACGTTGCGGCTGAAGGCGGACCCGCGCCTGCGCTTCGCCGGACAGATCACCGGGGTCGAGGGTTATGTGGAGAGTTCCGCCATCGGCCTCATGGCTGGCCGGTTCGCCGCGGCCGAGCGGCTGGGCCGCGCACCCGACATGCCGCCGGCGACGACCGCCTTCGGCGCGCTGATCGGCCATATCACCGGCGGGGCCAATGCCGAGACCTTCCAGCCGATGAATGTGAACTTCGGGCTGTTCCCGCCGCCGGAGGAGCAGATCACGGCCAACGGCAAGCGCCGCAAGCTGAAGGGCACCGACCGCCGCAAGGCGCTCGCCGTCCGGGCCCTCGCCGACCTGGACACGTGGCTCGGCCGCCCGGCAGCGGCGGCGGAATAGCGCAGCGCCTTCCACCGGCCTTTCCGTCTCCCCGGCCTTGCGTCGGGGCCACGGCGCCGTTGCACAGCGTCTTCCACCGACCTTTCCGTCTCCCCGGCCTTGTGCCGGGGCCCAGGACAAGGCTGGCTGGAGCCTAAGGAAATGCGCTCCGAAAGCTGCGGCGGCTCCATTCCTCGATCCCGGCGCAAGGCCCGGAAGACGAGGAAAGGTTCCCGATACCAGAACAACGTCCCGATCTCTGGGACGCGTGCGCGCCCGTTACCCCAGCCGGTACCACGCCGCCCGCAGCGCGTGGCGCCAGGCAAGGCCGGCGGGGATATCCGCCACCGATGACGACCGGGGGTCGTCGCCCGCACGCTGCAGCGTGATCGACAGGTCCTGGGCCCGGGCGGCCATCAGGCGAAGCACCCGGGCGGAGCGGTGCCTTAGCGCCGGGTTCGCCCGCACGGCCGACAGCCTCTCCCGGCCCCGGGCGACGATCGGTCGGCACAGGGCGGCCAAATCCACAGACCCTGGAAGATCCCTTATCCTGGAGAGCGTTACGCCGTTTTCTTCCAGTAGCGATGCCGGTAGCGGCGCCCGGCCGCCGGCCAGCAGTCCCGGCAAGGCCCGGACCAGTCCGATCAGCGCCCAGGCGGTGCCGAGATCGCGGGCCATCGCCGTATCCGCCCCCAGGACGCGGGCCATGGCGACGGTGATCCCGCCCCCGGTCGCGACGGCGTAGTGCTCCAGCGCGTCCAGATCGGCGGCCGGTTCGCCGGACAGATCGGCGTCGCGGGCGTCGACGATCCGACGCAGATCGTCCAACACGTCCGGGTGGCGCGCGGCGGCGGCGGCCAGCGGCAGGACGACCTCGTGTTGCCGAGGCGTCCCGGCCTCGATGCCGTCGAACGCCTCGCACCACCATTGCAGCCGGATCTGCCCGATCATGGGTTCGCTGACCACCTCGGCGGTCTTGGCGATCTCGTGATTGGCGGCGAGCACGGCGAACAACCCGTCCCGGGCGTCAGGCGGGGCGAAGAGCGAGACCAGATAGCGCTCGCGGTCGTGGCGCTGAACGATCTGAGCGCAGGCGACGGTATGGACGGCCAGGTCGGTCTCGGTCATGGCACCGGCCGGCGCGGCTCAGCCGGCGCTGTCGGGGATGAAATGCTTGGCGAGCGCGATGCCCTGGCCCTGGTAGTTCGACTTGATCGCCTCGCCATAGACCATGTCGGTCTGTCCGTTGGCGATCCGGCGGTAGTCGAGCCAGCCGACGATCTGTCCATGCTCCAGGGTAAAGGGCACGCCGTAGGAGCGCACCTCCAGCACCGCCCGGCTGCCCTGGGCCTTGCCGTCGACCCAGCCGAATCCGGGATCGAAGAAGCCGGCGTAATGCACCCGGAACTCGCCGGACTGGCTGTCGAAGGGTAGCATCTCGGCGGCAAGATCCGGCGGCACCGCCACCTCCTCGCGGGTGGCGAGGATGTAGAACTCGTCCTTCTCCAGGATCAGCCGGCCCTGGTCCCAGAGCAGCGGCTCCCAGAACTCCCCGACCGGATAAGCGCGTGGCTTGTCTACATCGATCTTGCGGGCGTTCTTGCGGGCCTTGTAGCCGACGATGGCGCCCTTGCCCCCACCCTGCAGATCGATGGAGAACGGCACCAGCGTGTCCCGCGGCGGGATCAGGGTGTCGCCGTCCGCGACCTTGGCGAAATGGCCGAGGGCGTGGCGCTCACGCACCTCCTTGGCCGACAGGGTGCTGGCGCCGCGCTGGAAGCGGAGCTGGTTCAGGCGCGACCCCTGGCTGACCACGACGCTGAAGGACAGCGGCACGACCTCCAGAAACAGCCGGCCCTTATAGCCCTTGTCGATCCGGTCGAAGGCAGTACCGCCATCGGTGATCAGGCGTGTGAGGATATCGAGACGGCCGGTGGAGCTCTTCGGATTGGCCAGCGCCTCCACGTCATGGGGCAGGTTCAGGCTCTCCAGCAGCTCGATCACATAGACGCAGCCACGCTCCAGCGCCGCGCCGCCGGTCAGGTCGAGCTCCGGGCGGCCGTCGAGCTGGTCGATCTTCTCCATCACCGTGCCGCCCTGCCCCGGCAGGAAGCTGGCGCGCACGCGGTAGGCCTTGGGACCGAGCCGCAGGTCGAGGCTCGCCGGCTGGATCTGCGAGGGGTCGACGGCGACCGCGCCCCTGATCTGGCCATCGGCGATCATCCGCTCGATCTCCTGATACGGCAGGACACCGGTGGTCGGCTTGGCCCATTGGCCGCGCCCGCCCTCGCCCGGCTGGATCAGATCGCTCGGCGTGTCGAAATTCATCACGGAAACCCTCGTTTCCCGCCCGTATGACGGTCGGTCATCGTAGCGTCTGAATGGGGCGATACAAAAAGCCATTCCGTACCCAACCGATGCCCGGAACCATCCCGACGATCGGTCGGCTGAAACGCTTACCGGAACGGCGTTTTACGGCTTATCCCCGTTATCCACAGACAGCAGCGCGGCGCCGGATGTGCATGGGCGACTCGCCGCCGGTTCACTCAACCGGCAACAGCGCCGCCGCGACCTGACGGCCTTCGGCCAGCAGCAGGTTGAAGGTGCGGCAGGCGGCACCGGTATCCATCACCTCGGCCACGGGCCCCTTTTCGCGGATCCGCGACCGCAGGGCCGGGGGCAGGAAGACCTGTTTCGTCCCCGTCCCGATCAGCAGGATGTCGTAGGTCTGTTCGGCGTCGAGGATCGGGCCGAGGGTGGCAAGGTCGAGTTCCGCAATCGCAACATCGACGGACACATCCCAAGGCTGCGTGTTCTCCGCCCGCACCAGCAGGGGGCCCGTATGGCTGACCTCACCGATGCGGAACTTGCCGTCACCATAGCCGTGGATGATCTGCACGCCCTGGGCGACCAATGGCGTGATGTCGACCATGCCTAGCTCCCGTTCTTCACCGTGCGTTCGTATTCCGGCAGCATGCTTTCGTCGCCGGTGTCGTCATCGCCCCGCCGCAGGCCGGTATAGAGCAGCAGCGGCACGGCGATGAAGATCGAGGAATAAGTCCCAACCACGATTCCCCAGATCATCGCCAGGGCGAAATCCGCCAGGACGGCCCCACCGAAGAAGTAGATCGCAAACAGCGCCAGCAGCGTCGTCAGCGAGGTCATGGTGGTGCGCGACAGGGTGTCGTTGACCGAGATGTTGAACAGCTCGGCCAGCGGCATGGTCTTGTAGCGCCGCAGGTTCTCGCGCACCCGATCGTAAACCACGACGGTGTCGTTGATCGAGTAGCCGGCGATGGTCAGCACGGCGGCCACCGTGGCCAGGTTGAACTCGTGCTGGATGATCGCGAACAGACCCAGGGTCGAGATGATGTCGTGGCTGAGTGCGACGATGGCACCGACACCGAACTGCCACTCGAAACGGAACCAGATGTAGATCAGGATCGACAGCAGCGCGAGGCCGACCGCCAGGATCCCCGCCTCGATCAGCTCCTGACCGACGGTCGGGCCGACGAACTCGGTGCGACGGAACTCCACATCGGCGGGCAAGGTGTTGCGTACCATCTCGATCGCCTTGATCTGTTCCGCCTCCTCGCCCTCCTGACGCTGGATGCGGATCAGGACGTCGCGCTCGGAGCCGAACTCCTGGAGGCTGATCTCGCCGAGGTCGAGCCCGTTCAGGTCGGAGCGCATCTGCCCAATGTTCGCCGGCTCGCTGGTCCGCACCTCGATGAGGGTGCCGCCCTTGAAATCGATACCGAAATTCAGCCCGATTCCCAGAACGGCGGCGATCGAACCGAGGACCAGGGCCGCTGAAAAGGCGAAGGCCAGCAGCCGGTGTTTGACGAACGGGACCGCGGTGTCCCGTGGCACGAGGCGGAGCGGCTTCATCGGTTCTCTCCCCTCAGATCGGCAGGCTGGTCGGCCGGCGCCGCCGCGCCCACAGGGCGACGAACAGGCGGGTGACCATGATGGCGGTGAACATCGACGTGAGGATGCCGATGCCGAGCGTGACGGCGAAGCCCTTCACCGGGCCGGAACCGAGCGCGAACAGGAACACCGCGGCGAACAGGGTCGTCAGGTTACTGTCGATGATGGTCGTCAACGCCCGGCTGTAGCCGGCGTCGAGGGCATTGATGGGCGAGCGCCCCGCCGCCAACTCGTCGCGCACCCGCTCGAAGATCAGCACGTTGGCGTCGACCGCCATGCCGATGGTGAGCACGATGCCGGCGATGCCCGGCAGGGTCAGGGTCGCCTGCAACGCCGAGAGAGCGCCAAGAATCAGGATGATGTTCACGAACAGGGCGATGTTGGCGAAGATCCCGAACAGGCCGTAGCACAGGATCATGAAACCGACGACGAGGACGAGGCCGATCACCGCGGCGATCTCGCCGGCGGCAATGGAATCGGCACCCAGACCGGGACCGACCGACCGTTCCTCCAGCACCGTCAGCGGCGCCGGCAGAGCACCGGCGCGCAGCAGCAGGGCGAGGTCCTGGGCCTCCTGAACGGAGAAACGGCCGCTGATCTGGGCCGACCCGCCCAGAATCGGCTCGCGGATCACCGGGGCGGAGATCACCTGGCCGTCGAGCACGATGGCGAAGGGCTTGCCCACATTCTCCGAAGTGGCCCGGCCGAAGCGCTGACCGCCGGCACTGTCGAAGCGGATGGTGACGACCGGTTGGCTGTTCTGGTCGAAGGAAGGCTGCGCATCGACCAGGTTCTCGCCGCTGACCATGACCCGGCGCTCGATCACGATGTCGCCGCCTTCGAGCATCGGCAGGGTACGCGCACCCGGCGGCGGACGGCCGGCATCGGCGCCCACGGCGACCAGATGGAAGGTCAGCTTGGCGGTCTGGCCGATCAGTTCCTTGATGCGCTGCGGATCGTCGATGCCCGGAAGCTGGATCAGGATGCGGTCGATGCCCTGACGCTGGATCAGCGGCTCGCGGGTGCCGGTCTCGTCGACGCGGCGGCGGACGATCTCGATCGACTGCTGGACGGCGTTGATCTTGATCTGCCGGATCGCCTCCTCGCCCATGGTCAGCGCGACCCGGTCGCCCTCCACGCTGACCGTGGCGTCGCTGTCGAGTTCGGCGGCGATCTCCCGGGCGCGCTCAAGATCGGCCGGTTCGCGCAGGGTGAAGCCGGCGGCGTCGCCCTCGACACCGAGACCGACATAGCCGATCCGGGCCTCGCGCAGGGCGCGGCGCGCGCCGTCAACGATGGCCTCGAGCCGTTCCTGCACGACCACATCGGCCTCGACTTCCAGCAGCAGGTAGGACCCGCCCTGAAGGTCAAGCCCCAGGCTGATCTGCTTGCCCGGCACGCCCATCGGCAGATCGTCGCCGATGCCCTTCTGCATCAGGTTCGGGGCGGCATAGGCGACCCCGGCCAGGCAGACGAACGCCACAAGGATCGTCTTCCAGGTATCGAACTGCATCATGGGCAGGCTCTCCGCCGGGCTCGGGCTGGATCAGGCGACGCGCGGATCAGGTCTTGTCCGACTTTTCCCCATCGGCGACCTCGGCCGGTGCGGGTTCGGCCTCGGAAGCGTCCTCGTTCGCGGCGGCCTCGGCCTTGCCGGCCTTCTTCTTCGGCGGCTTGCTGACCGGTTCGCCCTTGCCGCGCACCTCGGCCAGCATGGAGCGGAGCATCTGCACCCGCACGCCATCAGCGATCTCGACGGTCAGGGTGTCGTCGTCGTCACTGACCTTGGTGACCGTGCCCATCAGGCCACCATTGCCGACGATCCGGTCGCCGCGGCGCACATTCGCCAGCATTTCCTTGTGCTGCTTCATCCGCTTCTGCTGCGGACGGATGAGCAGGAAGTAGAACACGACGAAAATCAGCACCAGCGGCAGAAGCTGGACGAGGAAATCGCCGCTACCGCCACCGAGTGACTGCGCGTGGGCTGTCGAAATGAGCATGCGAAAATCTCCCGCGGACCGCATCCGCTCTCGTTTAACCCGCCGTATATGGGGGCGCGAAGTGGCGGGACTATACCCACGGAGGCATGAAATGCAACGACGCGGCAGCGGTCTTGGCCACCAATGACGAGGCGAATTGACCCGGGGTTTCTGCCTCGGTAACGTCCGCGGCCTCCGCGCGCGCAACTGCCGGCCCGTCCGGCCGCGCCACGGCACCGCCTTCGGTGACGATGCGGACACGTCTGGCGCCGCGATCGGTGCCGCCCTGGCCTTCACAACCCGGACCGCGACCGATGAGCCTTGATGCCGACACCCACGCCCTGCTGACCCGCATCGCCGACGCGCTGGACCGTCTCGCCCCGCCACCGTCGGAGCCGAGCGACATCCATGCCGCCGACGGCTTCATCTGGAACGCCGAGCACGGCCGTCTCGACCCGGTCAAGAAGATCAACCGGGTCGACATGAACCTGCTCAAGGGCGTCGAGCTGCAGCGCAAGACCCTGCTGGAGAACACCCAGCGCTTCGCCAAGGGCTTCCCGGCCAACAACGCCCTGCTCTGGGGCGCCCGCGGCATGGGCAAGTCCTCCCTGGTCAAGGCGATCCATGCCGAGATCAACGCCGAGACGCCGGGTGCGCTGGCCCTGGTGGAAATGCACCGCGAGGACATGGAGAGCCTACCGCGCCTGCTGAACGCGCTGCGCGAGGGCGACCGCCGGGCGATCGTGTTCTGCGACGACCTGTCGTTCGACCACCAGGACAACGCCTACAAGTCGCTGAAGGCGGTGCTGGACGGCGGCATCGAGGGCCGGCCGGACAACGTGCTGTTCTACGCCACCTCGAACCGACGCCACCTGATGGCCCGCGACATGATCGAGAACGAGCGCTCCACGGCGATCAACCCGTCGGAGGCGGTCGAGGAGAAGGTCTCCCTGTCCGACCGGTTCGGCCTGTGGCTCGGCTTCCACACCTGCGATCAGGACACCTATTTCGCCATGATCGAGGGTTATGTGGCCGCCTACGACATCCCGGTGAGCGGCGACGAGCTGATCGCCCGGGCGCGCGAGTGGTCGGTCACCCGCGGTGCGCGCTCCGGGCGCGTCGCCTGGCAGTTCATCCAGGACCTGGCCGGGGAATACGGCAAGAAGGTCGCCTGAGGCCAGGCCCGAGGGAGGGGCAATGCTCGAAAGCCTGACCCTCCTGCTCGCCTGCCAGCTCGTGGGCGAGGTGGCCGTCGCCTATTTCGCCATCCCGGTGCCGGGTCCGGTCGTCGGGATGGTGCTGCTGTTCCTCGGCCTCTGCATCCGGCGCGGCGTGCCGGCACCGCTGCAGCAGACGGCGAACGGGCTGCTGTCCAATCTCTCCCTGCTGTTCGTGCCCGCCGGGACCGGCGTGCTGCTGCACGTGGCCCTGATCCGAGAGGCGCTGCTGCCGATCGGCGTCTCCCTGGTGCTCAGCACCCTTGTCGCCGTCGCCGTCACCGCGCTCGCCATGGTCGGCTTCGAGAAGCTGGCCGGGCGCAAGGGACCGGATGCACCATGACCGATCTCGGCGACATCTGGGTCTATCTCTCCTCCAGCCCCCTGCTCCACCTGACCCTGACACTGGTGGCGTATCTGATCGGCGCGCGGCTGTACCGGCGCTTCAACCTGCATCCGCTGCTGAACCCGGTGCTGATCGCCGTCCTGATCCTGGTGGCGGTGCTGCTGATCACCGAAACCGACTACGCGACCTATTTCGAGGGCGCCCAGTTCGTCCATTTCCTGCTGGGTCCGGCGACCGTGGCCCTGGCGATTCCGCTCTATAACCAGATCGAGCGGGTTCGGCGGTCCGCCGCCTCGCTGTTGAGCGCATTGGTCCTCGGGTCGCTCTCCGCCGCCGCCAGCGCCGCGGCGATCGCCTGGGCGCTCGGCGCCAGTCCCGAGGTGGTGGCCTCCATCGCGCCGAAATCGGTGACCACGCCGATCGCCATGGGCATTTCCGAGAAGCTGGGCGGCCTGCCGTCGTTGACGGCGGTGCTGGTGATCCTGACCGGCGTGCTCGGGGCCACCCTGGGGCCGATCCTGCTGAACCTGATGCGGATCCGCGACTGGCGCGCCCGGGGTCTGGCCATCGGCGTCGGCGGCCATGGCATCGGCACCGCCCGGGCCATGCAGGTCAACGAGGTCGCAGGCGCCTTCGCCGGGCTCGCCATGGGGCTGAACGCCCTGGCGACCGCGATCCTTTTGCCCCTGATCTGGGCATGGTTGTTCTGATCCCCATATAGTCGGGCGACGGATATCGGCCGCCCGTGCGTTACCCGAACCTGCCGGTGGATCTGAGGAGAACTCGCCATGGCGCACATCGCAGCCGCGCGCCGAAGCCTGTCGCCGGGTGGGTGCCCCGCGCTCACCATCGCCCTGTTGTCGGCGATCCTGCTCGTCCTGGGCGGCTGTGCCGGCCAGCAGGCGGCAGCACCACAGGAGATCGCCTTTGGCCCCGGCGACCCCCGCGCCCTGGTCCTGGTCGGCATCAGCGCCGGTCAGCGCGACGGCACCCTCACCTTCACCCGGCTGGCCGACGGCAGCGACCGCCTGCTGTCATCGAGCGAGCGGGACGAGCCGATCCGCTTCGCCGTCTCCAACGACGACGCGGCGACCGTCCTCCTCGTCGCCCCGGGCCGCTACCTGATCAGCGAGGCCGCCATCGTCACCGGCAAGAGCCAGGAGTACCGTCCCGCCTATGGCGGCGGCTTCGGCTATCACGACTATCGCCACAGCCCGCATCCCTACTGGTTCCACCACGGCTGGCACTCCGGCGTGCATGGCGGCTGGCGGACCGAGCGCGTTGCGGTGACCGAGGGCGAACGCTTCCAGGTGAAGAACGGGCCACGCGGGGTGGAGAACCAGGCCTGGATCATCACTGTGCCGGCCGGTCAGGTGACAGCGCTGGGGCATTTCGCCTTCGAGTGGACCCGGTCGAGCAACGTACTGAACGTGGCGCACACGCCGTACAAGCCCGAGATCGTCGACCGGGCGCTGGCCGGCTATGGCGGCGTCACGGCCCCGGTGGTGGAAGCCGAGTGGAGCCTGTACGGCCCGGACCTTCCCCCGCCGCCGATGATGCACTGGTCACGGGCGTATTGACGGCGCGCTCCATACTGAAGGGAGCGGTTTTTCATGCCCGTTAACGCATGTCCTGCGAGACCGTCGCCATGGTACGCATGACGAGTCGCGTACCATCGCATGGGTTGCCCAATGTCAGTCCTCAGCCCCGTCTGTACCGAGAATCTGGTTCTGACCAGGTCCTACCGAGGCGCCTCGTGGTTGCTCGAAGCCAGCAGGTTCGCCCTGATGATCCTTCTGGCGGTCTCGCTCACGGGCTGTTTGACAGTCCACCCCGTGGCGGAGCAAGACGTCACCTTCACTCCGGCGAGCGACATGGCGATGGTGGCGATCGGGGCCGGTGGACGGCAACGCGGCCCGACGGCAATCCGGTTCAATCGGCTCTCCGATACCGGTGACCGGCTCGACGGCGCGGGTCTGCCGGGAGCCGGAACACCGGCGACGCAGTTCGACATCACCGGCGCCGATCATTCGGCCCCCTTTCTGGTCAAACCCGGGCGCTACGTGATCACCCGCGTACAGGTCGTCACTGGAGCCCGAACGCGTCTGAGTATAACGACGATCAACGGCGTCCCCGCCTCTATAAACTGGAAAGAGATCGAGACCGGAAGCGGCTTCACTCTCTCCAGTAATGGGGATGCCTTCACCACGAGCACATGGGTCTTAGATCTGCGACCGGGACGGATTACTGCGGTCGGTAATGTGCTGATCGGCTGGGACGTCATGACCCACGTGATGAGCGTTGAAACCGACCCGCCCGATCTGGATGAGATGAAACGCGCATTGGCGATCTATGAGAACGTAAATGCGCCCATCGTCTTTGAAACCGTCAGCGTATACCGGCCGGACCGCCCGCCTGCGAAGTACAAGGGCTTCTAACCCAGGCGATCTAACCCGCCGCCAGTTCCCGGATCACCGCCCAGCCCTCTTCCACGTGGCGCTGCTCGGTGCGGGTCTGGCCGATCGACATGCGGATGACATAGCGGCCGCCGACCCGGTTCTGGGTCAGGTAGATCCGGCCGTCGTCGTTGATCCGGTGCAGCAGCGCCTCGTTCAGCCGGTCCAGGTCGGCCGGATCGTCCACGCCGGACGGATGGAAGCGGAAATTGATCAGCGACAGCATCGGCGGTGCCATGATCTCGAAGTCGGGATCGGCCTCGACCCAGGCAGCGAACAGCCCGCCCAGGCGCACATGCTCGCGGATGATCGCGCGTAGCCCCTCCACCCCGTAGCTGCGGATCACGAACCACAGCTTCAGCGCCCGGAACCGGCGACCGAGCGGCACGCCCCAGTCCCGGTAGTCGATGACGGCGTCGGCCTCGCGGCTCTTCAGGAACTCCGGCAGGATCGAGAAGGTGCGGACCAGGGCGTCCGGATCCTTCACGTAATGGGCCGAGCAGTCGAAATTGGTCAGCAGCCACTTGTGCGGGTTGAAGACCACGCTGTCGGCCAGCTCGATGCCGTCAAACATCCAGCGGTGTTCCGGGCAGATCAGAGCGCTGCCGGCCCATGCGGCGTCCACGTGCAGGAAGATGTCGTAGCGCCGGCACAACTCACCGATCGCCCGCAGCGGATCGACCGCCCCCACCCCGGTGCCGCCGATTGACGCGACCACGCAGACCGGCCGGATGCCGGCGGCCAGATCGGCCTCGATCGCCGCTTCCAGGGCGTCGACCCGCAACCGGAAGGCGTCGTCCACCGGGATCTTGCGGAATCCGGCAAGGCCGAGGCCGGCGATCTTCACGTTCTTCTCGGTCGCCGAATGGGTCTGCTCCGAGGTGTAGACCGCCATCGGCGGATGCGCCTTCAGGCCCTCGGCGTTCACGCCCCAGCCGGTCGCCTTCTCCCGCGCGGTCAGGATGGCGGCCAGAATGGCGCTGGAGGCGCTGTCCTGAATCACTCCGGTGAAGCCCCGCGGCATGCCGACCATCTGGCGCAGCCAGTCCAGCACCCTGGTCTCCATCTCGGTCGCCGCCGGGCTGGTCTGCCACAGCATGCACTGGGCGCCCAGCGTGGCGGTCAGCATCTCCGCGAGGACCGAGGGCGGACTGGAATTGGCCGGGAAATAGGCGAAGAACCGCGGGTGCTGCCAATGGGTGATCCCGGGCATCACGTCGCGCTGGAAGTCGGCGAAGATGGTCTCCATCGCCTCGCCCATGTCCGGCGGGCTCTCGGGCAGTCTGGCGGAGATCTCGCCCGGCCGGGTCTGGGCGCGGACCGGATGCTGCTCCACCCCGTCCAGGAAGTCCGCCATCCAGTCGACCATGGCGTGGGCGTGGCGGCGGAACTCCTCGGGCGTCATCTCAGTCGGCCTCCAGCATGGAGATCTGCGCCGGCGGCAGCTGCTTGCTCGGATCGACCGGGCGCGGCCCCTTGCGGATCTCGAAATGCAGCTGTGGCTGGGACACGTTGCCGGTCTGGCCCACCGTGGCGATCACCTGACCGCGCTGCACCTGGTCGCCGCGGCCGACCAGCAGCTGGTCTGCATGGGCATAGGCGGTGGTGTAGCCGTCGTCGTGCTTGACCAGCAGCAGGTTGCCGAACCCGCGCAGCTCGTTGCCGGCATAGACCACGATCCCGTTCTCCGCGGCCCGCACTTCCGAGCCGGCCGGGGCCAGGATGTTGATGCCGTCGTTGTGCAGTCCGCCCTCGCGCGGCCCGAAGCCGGAGATCACCCGCCCCTTCACCGGCCAGGTGAAGCCGCGGCCGGTCTTCGGCGGCGGCGTGAGCAGGACCGCCCGGGTCTCGGTCGGCGTGAGGCTGCGACTTGTGGCGACGGTCTGGGCGGCCGGCTCCGAGGGTGCCGATTGGGGCACCGTGCCGGGTCGCGGCTGCGGCACCGGCCTTCCCGGCGCGGCGGCGACCGTCGTGTTCCGGGTCCCCTCGCCGGAGACAGGGAAGTGCAGCTGACCGCCCGCACTCCAGGGCCGGTTGCCGCCGGGCGTGGGCGGCGGGACGTCGCTGGCGCTGACCTGGGGCTGCGGGGCCGCCTTGGGCTGACGGGCGGCGACGGTGACCTCTCCCTGCGGCGCGTCGGAGCCCGTGGGCAGCCGCAGCCGCTCGCCGACCCTTATCGTGTAGGGCGGCCTCAGGTTGTTGGCGACCACGAGGGAGCGCATGGACACGCCGTAACGCTCGGCGATCTCCGACACCGTGTCGCCGGAGCGCACCACGTGAACCGCACTCGCCGGCAGGCGGACCTGATCGCCCGGGCGCAGCAGATAGGGCGGCCGCAGGCCGTTGGCGTCGATGATGGCCCGCGGGCTGACGCCGTACCGCTGGGAGATCTGATAGACGTTGTCGCCGGGGCGGACGACGACGATACCGTCGGCGGGGATCGTGCTGGCGGCGGCCGAACCCTGACGGGGCGCGTTGAGCGCGCGCGGCGTCGAGCTCATGGCGCATCCGGCCAGGAGCAGAGCGGCTACCGCGATCAGAACGGCATGCTTCACGTCACCCCCATCGGCACTCGCGGAAAGGACGACAATCCTGTCACACCGCCCTTATGACCTCAAATGCCGAATTATTCAATGAATCCCAGTTACTCTCGGAATATTCTAACGCTCAAGGTGATCCGCGGTTCCCAAATCGTCGGCCCCGTGTCTCATCCGGCGATGGATCGCACCTCGCCCGGCACCAGAGGCACGAAACGCACGTCGAGCAGCGGTTCCTCAACAATCCCCTCGGCCGTGCGGCGGTAGCGGATCAGTTTCTGTACGTCGGAGGACCGGCCGACCGGGATCACCAGCCGCCCGCCCTCGCCCAACTGCTCCAGCAGCGCGTCGGGCACCTTCGAGGCCGCTGCGGTGACGATGATCGCCTGAAACGGCGCCTGTTCCGGCCAGCCCTTCCAGCCGTCGCCCACCCGTGTGTGCAGGTTGTGCAGCTTCATCTCGGCGAACCGCGCCTCCGCGGTGGTCATCAGCTCCCTGTGCCGTTCCACCGTGTAGACCCGCCGCGCCACCTTGGACAGGACGGCGGCCTGGTATCCGGATCCGGTGCCGATCTCCAGCACCTTGGTGCGGTCGGTCAGCTCCAGGGCCTGGGTCATGTAGGCGACGACGAAGGGCTGGCTGATGGTCTGGCCCTGGGCGATCGGCAGGGCCCGGTCCTCCCAGGCCTGGTCGAGAAAGGCGGGATCGACAAACAGCTCGCGTGGGACGCGTTCCAGCGCACCGAGAACCCGCGCGTCGGTGATACCACCGCGCCGCAACCCCATGATGAGGCGTATCTTGCGGGCCTTGTCGTGACTCACGCGAATGCCCCTTTCAGCTCCTCCAGGGTCGAGCGGTCCGTCGTATCCAGCGCCACCGGCGTCACCGAGATGGCATTGTCGCGCACCGCGGCGATGTCCGTGCCCGGCTCGGCGTCCCGGGCCTTCAGCATGGCCCCTACCCAGAAATAGGGACGTCCCCGCGGATCGGTACCCCGGATCACCTCGTCGCCGGTCTTCTGCCGGCCCTGGGTAGTGGCGCGGATGCCGGTGATCTCGTCCGGACCGCAGGGCGGGAAATTGACGCTGATAACCGTGTCGGCCGGCCATCCTCCGGCACAGAGCCGGCGGATCAGATCCGGCCCATGGGTCTCCGCGGTCGCCCAGGGTGCCTTGCCGTCCGGCGGCACGAACTGGCTGAGCGCGATCGCCGGAATGCCCAGAACCATGCCCTCCATCGCCGCCGAGATCGTCCCGGAGTACCGCACGTCCTCGCCGAGATTATAACCCTGGTTCACCCCGGAGAGCACCAGGGTCGGCTTGCGGTCCTTCAGCACCTCGTGCACCGCCAGCAGGACGCAGTCGGTGGGCGTGCCGTCGACCGCGAAGCGCTGCTCCTCGATCTGCCGCAGCCGCAGGGGCCGCAGCAGGGTCAGGGAATGGCCCGTGCCGCTCTGGTTGGTCTCCGGTGCGACAACCCAGACGTCGTCGCTGAAGGTGCGGGCGATGCGGGTGAGCACCGCGATGCCGTCGGCGGCGTAGCCGTCGTCGTTGGTGACGAGGATACGCGCGCCGTCGAGGTCGACCGGGCGATGGGTCATGCGGCGGTCTCAATCCGGTCGCGCCCGAAATACGGCCGCAGCGCCTCCGGGATGGTCACCGACCCGTCCTGCTCCTGGTAGGTCTCCAGAATGGCGATCATGGTCCGGCCGATGGCGAGGCCGGAGCCGTTCAGCGTGTGGACGAAGTCCGTCTTCTTCTCGCCCTTCGCCTTGAAGCGGCCCTTCATGCGCCGCGCCTGGAACGGCCCGCAGGTGGAGCAGGACGAGATCTCGCGATACTGCCCCTTCCCGTCGTCCTGCCCCGGCAGCCAGACCTCCAGATCGTAGGTGCGCCGGGCGGTGAAGCCCATGTCACCGGTGGACAGCTTCATCACCCGATAGGCGAGATCCAGCTTTTGCAGGATGGTCTCGGCGCAGTTGGTCATGCGCTCAAGCTCCTCGTCCGACTTGTCGGGATGGACGATGGAGACGAGTTCGACCTTCGTGAACTGGTGCTGGCGGATCATGCCGCGGGTGTCGCGCCCGGCCGCACCGGCTTCCGAGCGGAAGCACGGGGTGTAGGCGGTGAAGCGCAGCGGCAGCTCCTCCTCCTCCACGATGCTGTCGGCGACCAGATTGGTCAGCGGAACCTCGGCCGTCGGGATCAGCCAGCGGCCGTCGGTGGTCTGGAACAGGTCCTCGGCGAATTTCGGCAGCTGCCCGGTGCCGAAAACGGCGGCGTCACGCACCATGTAGGGCGGGATCACCTCCATATAGCCGAACTCGCCGGTATGAACGTCCAGCATGAAGGACGCGATCGCGCGCTCCAGACGGGCGAGGTCGCTCTTCAGCACGACGAATCGGGAGCCGGCCAGCTTGGCGCCGAGCTCGAAGTCCATCATGCCGAGGCCTTCGCCGAGGGCGACATGGTCCTTGGGCACGAAGTTGAAGCTGCGCGGCTCCCCGACGGTGCGGACCAGGAGGTTGGCGCTCTCGTCCGGCCCATCCGGCACGTCGTCGGCCGGGATGTTCGGCACGGTGGCCAGCAGGGTCTCGACCTCGGCGGCGAGCGTGCGCTCGGCCTCCTCGAGCTGAGCCATACGGTCCTTGAGTTCCGCCACCTCGGCCATCAGCGCGCCGGCGTCCTCGCCATTGCGCTTGGCGATGCCGATCTGCTTGGAGGCCTCGTTGCGGCGCTGCTGGGCGGTCTGCAACTCGGTGGTCACGGATCGCCATTCCGCGTCCTTGGCCAGAATGGCTTCGGAAGACGGCGCCACGCCCCGGCGGGCTAGACCTCTGTCGAAGGCGGCGGCGTCGTCGCGGATGCTGCGAATGTCGTGCATGACCGGCTCTGCGGGCTGATTGCGGGTCCGCCGGTTATATCGGCGGCACCCGAAACGGTCCAGAGAGCCTTGCGGTCAGGTCACGGTTCAGGGAGTGGAGCCGTCGTCGTCCGCTGCCTCGGCCTCTTCCTCGCGCTTCTTCTCGATGAACTGCGCGGCGAGGATCGAGATCTCGTAGAGCAGGATGATCGGTACCGCGAGCAGCACCTGGCTGATCACATCCGGCGGCGTGAGGATCGCCGCCGCCACGAAGGCCACGACGATGGCATATTTGCGCTTATCCCGCAGGCCCTGGGCGCTGACGATGCCGACCTTGGCCAGCAGAATCAGCAGAACCGGCAGCTCGAAGGCAACGCCGAAGGCGAAGATCAGACGCATCACCAGCGACAGGTACTGGTCGACCTTCGGCTCCAGGGTCATGGCCAGGTTGCCGTCGACGCCGGATGTCTCGAAGCTGGCGAAGAACTGCCACGCGAGCGGGATGACGATATAATAGACCATCGCCGCGCCGAGCAGGAACAGCACCGGCGTCGCCACCAGGAACGGCAGGAACGCGCGGCGCTCGTGCTTGTAGAGACCCGGCGCGATGAACAGCCAGATCTGCATCGACACCAACGGGAACGACACGCAGGCGGCGAAGAAGAAGCCGACCTTGATATAGGTGAAGAACGCCTCGTGCAGGGCGGTGTAGATCAGCCGACGGCCCTCCTGACCCGCCCACATCTCGTGCAGCGGCTCCACCAGGAAGCGGAAGATCGGTTCGGCCAGGTAATAGCCGAGGAAGAAACACACGACGAACGCCGCGACGGCGTAGATCAGCCGGCTGCGAAGCTCGACCAGATGATCCAGCAGCGGCATCTTACCGCCCTCGAGATCGGAGTCGGGGTCCTTGGTGCTGTCGGCCATCTGAGGTCAACCCTGTCCGGAGGCGGCGCTGTCGGCCGTCGGCCGAGGGGTCTTGGTCTCCTCGGCCGGCGCGGTCGTTCCGGACGCGGCCTCGGTCTTGGGCGGGTCGGCCTTAGGCGGGTCGGCCTTTGGTGGATCCGACTTGGGCGGGGACGCCGTCACCGATCTGGCGGCGTAGTCCTCGGCCGTCTCGACCGCCGACCCCGAACCCGACTTGGACATGCCGCTCTTGGCCTCGCTGTCCAAGGCCTTCAGATCCGCCTCGATTTCCTCGGCATTGGCCGACTTGCGCGCCTCTTCGACGCTGCTTCGGACCGAGCCGTCGGGATCGAACTGCTTCTCCAGGCTCTTGCCGATCCCGTCCTTGGAGATCGACTGAACGTCGCGGCGCACGTCCTCGAGCTCCGCCTCGCGGGCCACCTCTTCCAGGCTGTTCTGGAACTCCCGCGCCATCGAGCGCGCCTTACGCACCCACTGGCTGATGGAACGGACCACACGCGGCAGATCCTTGGGACCCACCACGATCACGGTAATGATGGCGATCAGGATGAATTCCTGCCATCCAAGGTCGAACATGGCGGCCCTCGCTGCGCCCGTTTAAGCCCGGGGGCCGCGCCACGAGGGCGCGACCGCGGACGGGGATCAGCTCTTGACGGTCTGATTGGTGGTCTTGTTGACGTCCTGCTGCTCGTCGCTCTCGTTGGCGACGGACTTGTTGGCCTGCTCGGCCTCGTCTTCTTCGGACTTCATGCCCTGCTTGAAGTTCTTCAGGCCCTTGCCGAAGTCCCCCATCAAGCTGGAAATCTTGCCTTTGCCGCCGAACAGCAGAAGCACGACGGCCAGCACGACGAGCCAGTGCCAGATGCTGAAACTACCCATGAAACGCTCCCAAGACTCGAGTGGGGATGATTCTCCGACCGTACCGGGCGATTGCGGCCAGATCATGCCCATGAATTCGCGCGGACCATACACGACCAACCCCAAGGGCGGCAACGCACTCCGATCCTTTCCTCTATTTGGGGACGTCGGCCGGAAACACAAAGGTTTGAGCGGGGTCGACCGATACGCGTACCCGCGTACCCGGTCGCGGCAGAAAGACGCCAGGTACGCGGGCATGAAGGTGCAGGCTTTCCCCCAGCCGTGCCCCCTCTCCCCGCATCGTCAGATGGACGAGACTGGTGCGGCCCAGCAGCCTGGCCTGCTCGACTTCGCCGCAGGGATCGCGGCTAAAGCCCTCGGACAGCGCCTCGATCCGCACGCCTTCCGGCCGGATAACGACCGAGACCTCGGTGCCGTTCGCGATCCCGTCGGATGCGACGGTTCCGACCAGGGTGTCCACCGCCGCGCCCTGCACCCGCCCCTCGATTAGGTTCACCTCGCCGAAGAAGGCGGCGACGAACGCGTCGGCCGGGGCGCAGTAGAGGTCGGCCGGGCTGCCCTGCTGGACGATGCGACCGTCGCGCATCACGGCGATTCGGTCGGCCATGAACATGGCCTCTTCGGAATCGTGGGTGACCATCAGGCAGGCGGACCCGCTGGATTTCAGGATGTGCAGCACCTCGTCGCGCACCCGGTCGCGCAGCCGCGCGTCCAGTCCGGAATACGGCTCGTCGAGCAGCACGACCCGGGGCTTCGGCGCCAGCGCCCGGGCCAGCGCCACCCGCTGCTGCTGGCCGCCGGACAGCTCATGGGGAAAGGCGTCCGCCATGTCCGCCAGGCCGACCATCTCCAGCACCTCGACGCCGCGGGCGATCCGGTCGCCGGCCGGCCAGCCGGTCAGCCCGAAGATGACATTGCCCATCACGTCGAGATGCGGAAACAGGGCGTAGTCCTGGAACACCAGCCCGACGCCGCGCTTCTCGGGCGCCACATTGGTGCCGCCCCCGGCCACGCGCTGTCCGTCCAGGGCGACCTCGCCCTCCTGAAGATCCTCCAGACCCGCGGCCAGGCGCAGGATCGTGGTCTTGCCGCAGCCCGACGGCCCCAGCAGACAGACCACCTCGCCCGGTGCCACGGCCACATCCACCCCGTCGACCGCCTGGATGGCGCCATAGGCGTGGCGGATGCCGGTCAAGGCCAGAGCCGGTGGAACGCGCCGCGGCGAGGCCGCGAGCGGGTGCGAGGATTGAAGCGCGGAAACGGTCATGACCTGTCAGATACACATCGCGACAGGCCGGGACAAGGCACCGCGGATCGCGGCGTCAGGGCTGGTCGCCCGCGTCCGGATCGTTGGTGTCGGGCAGGAAGTCGAGCTGGATGTCCTCGTCCTCCTCCTCGTCGTCCTCCAGATCCTCCTGCTGCATGGCGATGCTGGTGGCGCCGGAGCGGCGGTCCAGCAGGCCGGCGGCCCGCAATTCCTCGATGCCAGGAAGCTCTTTCACGGAATCCAGGCCGAAATGGTCGAGGAAGGCGTTGGTGGTGCCCCATTGCAGGGGCCGGCCCGGGGTCTCCCGGCGCCCGCGGGGCGCGATCCAGCCGGCCTCCAGCAGGGTGTCGATGGTCCCCTTGGACAGGGCGACGCCCCGGATCTCCTCGATCTCCGCCCGGGTCGTGGGCTGGTGGTAGGCGATGATCGCCAGGGTCTCGATCGCCGCGCGGGACAACTTGCGCCGCTGCGCCCGTTCGTGGCGCAGCATGGGGCCGAGATCGATCGCGGTGCGGAACGCCCAGCGGGTCCCCGACCTGGTCAGCACCACCCCGCGCTCGGCATAATGCTCGGCCAGGTCGGTCAGGAGCTGCTTGACGTTGATCTCCTCGGGCACGCGGCGGCGCAGCTCGCTCTCGTCGATCGGGTCGGCGCTGGCGAACAGCAGCGCCTCGACGAAGCGCAGCCAGCGGTTCCGTTCCGCGGGGTCGACCAGCAGGTCGGGCAGTTCGGCCTCGTCGTTGTTCTCTCGGGCGTCACTCATCCGGCGGAATCCTTCCGTGCGTCGCCGGAGCGCAGCCAGATCGGCCCGAAGGTCTCGTCCTGGCGCAGCTCCGCCGCCCCGTCCTTGGCCAGTTGCAGTCCCGCCACCAGATGCGAGGCCAGCGCCGAGCGGATCAGCAGCGAGCCGCGCAGCCCTTCCGGCAGGAAGGTGAACAGCATCCGCCAGCGCGGGACCCGGCCGATGAAGCCCTGCAGCCGCTCCACCGCGTCCTCGACCGCGTAGAGGTCGGTGGCGGCGATGCGCAGGGTCTGGTTCTGCTTGCGGGCGTGCTGGTCGCCGTAGCCGCGCAGCAGGTCGTACAGGGTCACGTCATAGACCGAGCGGGAACGGGCGGTGATGTTCTCCGGCGCGCCGCGGGGGAAGACGTCGACGCCGAGCTGAGCGCGGCCCATGAGCCGGCGGCCGGCATCCTGCATCGCCTCCAGCCGTTGGAGCTGGAACCGCAGGGCCTCGGCCAGGGCGGCCGGGTCCATCTCCTCCTCGTCGCTGTCGTCCGGCGGCAGCAGCAGCCGCGACTTCAGATAGGCGAGCCAGGCGGCCATCACCAGATAGTCGGCGGCGAGTTCCAGGTTGAGGGTCTGGGCCTGCTGGACGAACTGGAGATACTGCTCGGCCAGGGCGAGGATGGAGATCTGGTGCAGGTCGACCTTCTGGTCGCGCGCCAGGGTCAGCAGCACGTCGATCGGGCCTTCGAAGCCGTCCAGGTTGAGGAACAGCGAAAGCTGCACCGGCTCCGGCCGGCGATATTCAGGCTGCGGGCTCTCGAACGGATCGGTCGTCACCAATGGGACGCGTCCCCTCCTCCGGATCCGGTCTCAGTGACCGGTCAATGTCGCGATCACCGACATCAGGAAATCCACCGGCGCCCAGATCAGCACGCCGGTGACGTTGAAATCATACCCCAGTTCACGGGCGAAATACGGTAGCAGGAACAGCACGCCGATGACGATGAACAGCCCCGCCCGCTCCAGCCGCGCCACCTTCCAGGCGGCCCAGTCCGGCAGGATCGACACCAGGATGCGGCCACCGTCCAGGGGCGGGATCGGCAGCATGTTGAACACCGCAATAATCAAATTAAAGCCAACCAATAGCAAAATAACAGAAATGTACCAGGGCTGCTCGATCAAGCCTGTTGTTGATGCATATTGAATCCAGCTAGAAACACTATAGTCAACTGGTAATGAAAATGAAAAAAAATGAGCCGCTAAACACCCCAAAAAAGCTAAAAATAGATTTGACAAAGGTCCTGCAATAGCAACTAACCCCATATCACGGCGAGGATTTCTAAGACGGGAAAAATTCACTGGAACCGGTTTGGCATAACCAAAAACAAAGGGAGCGTTCATCAGCAACAAAGCAAGCGGTATTAAAATAGTTCCAATAAGATCAACATGGGCGAATGGATTTAACGTAACACGCCCCAACAATCGAGCAGTCGGATCACCCAGTTTGGCCGCGGCCCAGCCATGCGCTGCCTCATGCAAAGTGATGGCAAGCAACACGGGCAGTGCCCAGATTGACGCCCTCATAACCAAGATCTGGAAATCAAAATCGGACATCATGTCCGCAGGTCCTTCAGCAGAGCGTCCAGACGCCGGACGGAAGCCTCAGTATCGAGCGAATGCCGTCCGCTGGAAACCGCCCCTCGGTGCGCATCGGCTTTGGCCGCCCGCCGAGCCCCATCGCCTTCAAGCGCGCCCACCGCATCGGCGACCGACCGCATCTCGTTCATGTCGCCGTTGCAGTGCAGCAGCACGTCGCATCCGGCCTCGATCGAGCGGCGCGACCGCTCCCCGATCGGGCCGCCGCCCTTCGTTTCGGACAGCGCGCCCATGGAGATGTCGTCGGTGAACAGCAACCCGTCGAAACCGATCTCGCCGCGGATCACGTCCTGCACGACCGCCGGAGACAGGGTGGAGGGCCGATCGGCGTCCAGGGCGGTGTAGAGTAGATGGCCGGTCATGCCATAGGGCACCCGGTCGGCGAAATGCCGGAACGGCGGATAGTCCACGGCCCGAAGCGCGTCGGCCGCGGCCTCGATACGCGGCAGATCCAGATGGCTGTCCACCACCGAGCGGCCATGACCGGGCATGTGCTTGATCACGCCGACCACCCCGGCCCGCTCGATGCCGGCGACCATCGCCTCGCCCAGGCGGATCACGGTCTGCGGATCGTCGCCAAGGGCCCGGTCGCCGATCACCTGGGTGTCGGAGCCCGGCTGGCGCACGTCGAGCATCGGCACGCAGTCGACGTCGACGCCGATCTCGAACAGGTCGGCCGCCATCAGCTCGGCCGACAGGGCGAAGGCTTCCAGGGCGGTCTCCGGCTTCCGGGCGAAGGCGTCGGTAAACACGCCGGGGGCCAGGTAGTCGCGCCATTCTGGCGGGCGCATGCGCCGCACCCGGCCGCCCTCCTGGTCGATCAGAACCGGGGCGGAGGCGTGGGTCACGCAGCCGCGCAGGTCGTCGACCAGGACGCGGACCTGGTCGCGGTTCTCGATGTTGCGGGCGAAGAGGATGAAGCCGTAGGGATCCACCTCGCGGAAGAACGCGCGCTCCTCGTCGCTCAGCGCCTTGCCGGCACAGCCGAAGACGATCGCCCGCGTCATTCTACGGGCGGACCAGCAGGCAGGCCTGGTTCTGGGCCTTCAGGGTCGCGCAGGCCTTCTCGGCGCCGTCCTCGGTCAGCATGCCGCCCTGAATCCGGTGGAACACGCCCTTGCCGGCACCCAGATCGACCTGCTGGATCCGCAGGCTGAGCCCGCCCAGCACGGTCGGATAGCGCTTGGTCAGCCGGTTCCATTCGCCGCGCGCCGCCGCCTCGTCGCGGAAGGCACCGAGCTGCACCCGGAACCGGCCTTCGGTGGCGGCAGGCTTCGGCGCAGGTGCCGGCTGGGCGACCGGTTCGGGTTTCGGTTCCGGCTTCGCCTCGGGCACCGGTTCCGGCTTCGCCTCGGGCACCGGGGCCGGCGGCGGGACGGCGGCGGCCGTCTGGGTCTCGGTGGCCGTCTGGGCCTCGGTGGCCGGCGGTTCAGGTGCCCGGGCCGGCGGGATGTCGCTGGCCTGGGGTTGTGGCGCGGGCGCGGCCTGAGCTTGCTGCTGCGGAGCCGGCGCCGGCTCAGGTGCCGGCACGGCCTGGCTGGTCACCGGCGGCGGGGTCTGGCCAGAGGCGTCCCGGGCCGTGCTGGGTGCCGCCTGCGGCGTGCGGGCCGGGATCGGTACGGTGCTAGACGCAGCACCGTCCGCCGCGGTGCCGCTGTCCTGGGCCGGCTGGTTTTCGGTGGCCGCCGGTTCCGGTGTCGGCTCGGGCGCCGGCGGTTCGGCCGGCTTCTCCGGCGGCGGCAGCAGGCGCTCGACCGAGGAATCCCCGCCCTGGCCCGGCCGCAGCGCGCCATAGACCAGCTTATCCTGGTTCGGCACGTCGAGCCCGCCGGGTTGCTCCGGACGCACCTTGATCGGCGACGGGTCGGCCTGGATCAGCGGTGCCGTGGCCTCGCTGCCGGCATGCAGCCCGCGGTCGTAGGCGTACCAGACCACTCCGGCGAAGGCCGCAAGGGCGAAGGTCGCGAGGAACGCGCCGACCGCCCGCGACCGCCGTGGCGGGTCGCGCAGTTCCGGCGGGGGACCGGGGCGGTCGTATCCGTCCGCGTGAAGGCCGTCGCCATCCTGGCTCATTCCCTAAGCTCCTCCACCGGCGTGACGCCCATCACCCCGAGACCCGACGCGACCACCGTGGCCGTTGCCCGTACCAGGGCCATCCGGGCCAGGGTCGTCTCGCGGTCGTCTTCCAGGATGAAGCGCAGCCGGGCATCTTCCCTGCCCTTGTTCCACAGGCCGTGGAACGCGGCGGCCACGTCACCGAGATAGAACGCGACGCGATGCGGCTCGTGCGCCTCCGCCGCGCTCTCCACGATGCGCGGCCAGCCCGCAAGCAGCTTGATCAGACCAATCTCGTCCGGGTCGGTCAAGGAACCCATGGAAGCCTTGGAAAGTGCGGGGTCCAGGACGGCGTCCGCGCCGAAAGCCTCGCCGGCGTTGCGAATCACCGAACAGGCCCGGGCATGGGCGTACTGCACGTAGAACACCGGATTGTCCCGGCTCTGCTCGCTGACCTTCTGGTAGTCGAACTCCAGCGTCTGGTCGTTGCGCCGGGTCAGCATGATGAAGCGCAGCACGTCCGGCCCCACCGCCTCGAGCACGTCGGCCAGGGTCACGAAGGTGCCCGCGCGCTTCGACATCCGCACCGGCTTGCCGCCGTCGAACAGGTGGACGAGCTGGCACAGCTTGACGTCGAGGTCGCCCGCGCCGCCGGTGATCGCGGTGACGGCGGCCTTCATCCGCTTCACATAGCCGCCGTGATCCGCCCCCCAGACGTCGATCATCTCCGGGAAGCCGCGCTCCAGCTTGTCCAGGTGATAGGCGATGTCGTTGGAGAAATAGGTCCAGGAGCCGTCCGACTTCTTCAACGGCCGGTCGACGTCGTCGCCGAACTGGGTCGCCTTGAACAGCAGCTGCGGCCGCGGCTCCCAGTCGTCGGGCGTCTTGCCCTTCGGCGGCTCCAGCACGCCGGTATAGACCAGCCCGTCGGCCTCCAGCTTGGCCAGCACCCGGTCGACGGCGCGGTCCTCGACCAGAGCGCGCTCGGAGGAGAAGCGGTCCATGCGGATGCCGAGCGCGATCAGGTCCTTCTCGATATCGGCCATCATCAGCTTGATGGCGACGCTGCGCATCGGCTCCAGCCAGGCCTCTTCCGGCTCGGACAACCACTTGTCGCCGTCCTGCTCGGCGATGGCCCGGCCCACATCCTTCAGGTATTCGCCGGGATAATGACCGTCCGGGATGGCCACCGTCTCGCCCAGCGCCTCGCGGTAGCGCAGGTAGGTCGAGCGGGCCAGCGTGTCGACCTGGGCGCCGGCGTCGTTGATGTAATACTCGCGCGCCACCTCGAACCCGGCCTTCTCCAGCAGGGCGGCCAGGGCGTCGCCGAACACCGCGCCGCGGGCGTGGGCGGCGTGCAGCGGGCCGGTCGGGTTGGCGGAGACGTATTCGACATTGACCTTGCGGCCCGCCCCCATGGCGGACGCGCCATAGGCGGTGCCCGCCTCCAGCATGCGGCCGACCTGGGCCTGCCAGATCGACGGCGACAGCCGGATGTTGATGAAGCCGGGTCCGGCGACCTCGACGCTGTCGACCGCGTCGAGCCGGTTCAGCGCCTCGGCCAGAGGCTCGGCGATGGCGCGCGGCTTGGCGCCGACCGGCTTCGCCAGCACCATCGCGGCATTGGTGGCGATGTCGCCGTGAGAGGCGTCGCGCGGCGGCTCGGCGGTGATGCGGTCGAACGGCAGCCCCTCCGGCCAGCCCTCCGAGCCCGCCATGGTCTCCAGGACAGCTTTAATTTCGTCTTTCATCCAATTGAATATGTTCATTCTATTCGCTTGCCTGGGTCGATGTGTCAGTGACAGGTCATGCCGGCGGCCGCGAATTCAAGACCCGCAACCGAATTCCCTGCAGGTGTAGTGCCGATGCGGCGGGCGGAACGCAACGGATTTCGCTGTGCGGTGCAGCGTAGACCGTGGAGGCCTTCCGGCGAAGATCGGGCTTATCAGCCGCTACCTGTGGTGTAACAATAATCCTGACGCACCCCCTGCCGGCCACCGGGCGCAGATCCGGGCAAGGCACCAAGAACGAGGGGGGCCGACAGGAGGAAACATGACCGTCCTTTCGCATTCCGTTCGCATTGGCTCTTCCCTCGCCGACGCCTTCCGGCGCGACGGCTACGTCTACCCGATCCGCGCCCTCTCAGAGGAGGTGGCCACGTCCCTGCGCCGCACCCTGGAGGCGGCCGAGGCCGCCGCACCCGATGCGGAGGTGAAGTCCATGGTCACGGGCCTGCCGCACCTGATCCTGCCGGAGTTCTACGACATTGTGCGCGACCCGGCCCTGACCGGCCCGGTGTCGGAGATCATGGGGGAGGACCTGCTGGTCTGGGGCTGCTCGTTCTTCACCAAGGAGGCGCACACCAAGAACTTCGTGTCCTGGCACCAGGACCTGACCTACTGGGGACTGGACGACACCGATCAGATCACCGCCTGGGTCGCCCTGTCGCCTTCTACGGTGGAGAGCGGCTGCATGCGCTTCGTGCCCGGCAGCCATCTCCAGAAGATCGTTCCGCATAAGGACACGTTCGACCCGGACAACCTGTTGACCCGCGGCCAGGAGGTCGCCGTGGAGGTGAAGGACGAGAACGCGATCGACGTCGTCCTGCCGACCGGCAAGATGTCGCTGCATCACGGCCGTGTCTTCCATGCCTCGCACCCGAACCGGTCCGACGACCGGCGGATCGGCCTGGCGGTGCGCTACATCAAGCCGAGCATGCGGCAGACCTCCGGGGTCAAGACCATCGCCGTCCTGGCCCGGGGCGAGGACCGGTTCGGGAATTTCGAGCTGGCCGAGCGCCCGACGGGCGGCTTCGCGGACGCCGATATCGCGCGCTGCCGCGAGGCATTCCGGCGCCGCGAGGGGATCCTTTACGAGGGTGCAAAAGAAAGCGGTCGCAGGAAGATGGCATAGCACTCCCTCCCCCGACATCTTCACTCCCCGGCCTCGTGCCGGCACGAGGCCGGGGAGTGTATTCAGATCTCAGCAGCCCTCATCCGCCGTTCACCCAGGGCTTCATCGCCGCCCAGGCCATGGTGTGGAGCGGTACGGGAACGTCCCGCGCGCGGCCGAGCCGGGAGACCAGACCGGACAGGCTCTCCGCCTCGATCCGCCGGCCACGGGCCAGGTCGTGATACATCGACGCGTACATTCCGGGCGGGAAGCTGCGGGTGAGGGCGAGCGACCGGTCGACCGTTTCGGGATGGATGCTGATCCCCTCGGCGGCGGCGAGACCCGCCACCTCCTCCATCATCTCCCGGGCGATGCCCGACAGTTCGCCGTCGTGATAGATCTCGCCCGCCGGCTTGCGCAGAACGGTGGTCAGCGCGGAATTGGTGGCCAGCAGCACGAACTTCTCCCACAGGGTCGCGCGGATATCGCCGGACACCTCGGCGCTGAAACCGGCGGCGATGCAGGCGTCGGCCAGCCGCCGGGCGCGCTCGGACTGAGTGCCGTCGAGTTCGCCGAACACGATCTTCGACATGTCGGACGTATACCGCACCACCCCGGGCTCGGCGATCAGGGCCGACACATAGGCCGCCCCGCCCAGCACCGTGTGCGCGCCCAGCACGGAGGCCAGCCGGTCAGGCCCGTCGACCCCGTTCTGCAGCGTGACCACCATGGTCTCGGGCCCGACGACGGGCATCAGGGTCACGCCGGCCGTCTCGGTGTCGTAGAGCTTGACCGCGAACAGGATGACATCGGCGGTGCCGCCCAGGCTCGCCGGATCCTCGGTCGCCGTCACCTTGGGCAGGACGATGTCGCCGCGCGAGCCTTCCAGGCGAAGACCGTCGCGCTGCAGGGCATCCAGGTGGGCACCCCGGGCGACGAAGGCCACGTCGTGGCCGGCCTGTGCCAGATATGCGCCGAAATAACCGCCGACGCCGCCGGCGCCCATGACCACGATCCGCATCCGCCCTCTCCTCCCGTCTCGTTAAGGGCCATCACAGCCCGGATTACGGAGGAAAGTGAACCCGTCGTCTATCGTGGGACGAAATCATCCGGAAACCGGTCGCGCGGCGAGGGCGCGATCTCACCCGAAGCTGAGAAAATCCGCCCAAACCCGATCGAGCTTCTTGAGGGTCCGCAGCGCTTCCTGCAACGGTTCGCCCAGCCCTTCCTCCTCGACCGCGATCCGCGCCAGCCGCTGGTCCAGGTCGCGCAGCCGGTCGGCGACGTGACGGCCCGGCGGGCCGAGGCGCAGGCGGACGGAGCGGCGGTCATGCTCGGACCGGAGCTGTTCCAGATAGCCGTAATCCACCAGCTTCTTGATGTTGTAGGTGGCCGAACTGGCCTGGTAGTAGCCGCGCTGGATGAGGTCGCGCACCGGCACTTCGCCCTCGCCGATCGAGAGCAGCAGCAGGCCCTGGCTGGCATTGATCTCCGTCACGCCCATGCCCTCGAGGGCCAAGCGCACCACATCGAGATGCCGCCGGTGCAGCCGCTCCAGCAGTCCGGTCAGGTCGGAATACAGGGCGGCGGCCTCCGCCGCGCCCGCGTCCCCGTCGTGGCCGTCGACCGAACCGTCCGTTTCCGTCTTGGATGTTTCGAGCGCTCGGACTGTCGCATCGCGCATTCGTGCCTCCTACCGGCTCGCCGTCCCTAGCAGGTAAGGAATTATTAACAGTTTCACAAATACATTACAGAATGAAAAGCGTTTTGGTATATTCACCTTCGGTTTTCTGAATTCGAATCGTGTCCGCCATGCGGACTCGGGGGCGGGACAGAAATGAGGCGTTCACTCCTACTGGCCGGCATGCTGCTGATCGCCGCGATGGCGTTGCCCGGCGGCGCGCGCATGGCCGCGGCCGACGAGCCCGTGCTGAACGAAGTCGGGCTGCACGGGCCGGAAGGGATGCTGGCGCTGGCCCATGCTGCCGAGCTGCGCGGCGACAACCGCCTGGCGATCGAGCTGTATCGGCGGGCGCAGGAAGCCTTCCCCTGGGCCGGCGCTCCCCTGACCGGCTGGGGTCTGCTGGCCGCCCGGCTTGGCGCGGCGGAGCAGGCCGCCACGCTGCTGACCGCCGCGCTCGACATCGACCCCGAGGATATCGAGGCCGCCGCCGGACTGGCCGAGGTGCTGGTGGACCTTGACCGCCTCGACGAGGCCCTGCCCGTCTATGAGATGGTGTTGAGGATCGATCCGTCCGACGTCGCCGCGCGGGAGGGACGACTGTACGTCCTCGCCCAGACCGGCACGCCGACGCAGCAGGCCAGCGCCCCCGCCCTGGCGGACGCGACGGTCGACCAGACGCCGGGCGCGCCATCTATGCCCCTCGCCGCGCCGACGCTATTCGACACCTCCGCGCCCGCCAAACCGGCGGCCGGTGCGCTCTGGCGTTAGCTTTTTTCGGTTCACGCCGAAAAGGGGAGCGACGGCCAGCGCTGGGCGGTTGGGATGAGGCGGCTGGCCGTCGCGCGGGGCAGCCTGTTGGGCGCTTCCCCGTCTCAGTTTCTGTCACATCCGACCGAGAACCGTGTTTGCCGGATCGCCCGCTCGGGAGGTTTCTTTTCCCTAAACTCGACGTGGACAAACGGTACCAACGGAAACGGTGCCGCTCCAGCAAATCCTTCTGCTGTATTACGCCGGCTAAACCACGAAAATTCCTCATCTTTTATTGCTAAAATCCGACCCATCCGCCGGACAAAAAAAGACCCGCCGAAGCGGGTCTGAGGCAGGATCTCAGGATAGGGAAGTCACTCGGACCGGCTATCGGACGGCAAGCCGGGTGGTCTGGTCCACGCGGGCGCCGGCGCGGGTGGGGTCGCTCATGATTGCGTCGCTCAGATCGGCACCACGCAGATCCGTCCCTTGCAGGACGGCGTTCGAAAGGTCGGCCTTGCGCAGGTCCGCGCCGCGCAGGTCGACGCCGCGCAGATCCGCGAACCGCAGATCGGCGCCGGCCAGACGGCTGGCGACGCTGTGCCCGGCATCGGTGACCAGGGCGCGGAGATTGGCGCCGGTCAACCGGGCGTTCTGCAGCCGCGCGTCGCTCAGATCGGCCCCGCGCAGATCGGCACCCTCCAGAGCGGCGAAGCGCAGGTCGGCGCCAGCAAGACGGCCGGCCGCCATACGCACGCCGGTCAGGTCCATCGCGCAGAACACGCTCCCCTCGGCGACGAGCGCGGTCAGATCGGCGCTGGCCAGCTTGTCCATCGCCCGCAGGTCCATACCGGACACATCGAGCTGGGCACCCTCGGCGCTGGACGAGGCCACCCAGCTCTCATGCCGGGCGAGCAGCGCGTCGAGCGGGGCGTCCAGATCCTCCTCGGTGCGGCCGGCCGGACGGTCGGTCAGCGCGCCGGTCAGATCGGCGCCGCCGAGCTCTGTCATGTTGGTGGTGATCCGGGTGAAGACGGCGTCGCGCAGCACCGCCTTCTCCAGACTGGCCCAGCTGAGATCCGCGCCGTCCATGTTGGCGCCACTCAGATTGGCGCCGCGCAGGTTGCAGCGGATCAGTTTGGCGTCGCGCAGGATCGCGTCGGACAGGTTCGCATTGACGCAGATGGCGCCGGAGATCTTCGCCCGGGTCAGGTCGGCGCCGGCGAGATCCGCCTGGTGCAGCTCCGACACCGACGGATCGATATCGATCCAGTGGAGATCGCGGTCGCGCTCCCCGGTCTCCGCCAGATGGCTTTCCCGCAGGTCGGCGTCGATCAGGGTGGCCCCGACCAGGCGGGCACCGCGCAGGCACACCCCCCGCATGTCGGTCTTGATCAGGCTGGCGCCGTCGAGATTGGCACCGCGCAGGTCGACGGCGAAGAGCGAGGCGTAGTCCAGAGTCACGCCGGTCAGGGACGCCCGCGACAGACAGGCGCCGGTGAAATCGGCATCCGTCAGATCGGCGCCGTGGAACTCGAGCCAGGAAAGATCGAAGAAGGAGAGCACCGCCCGCGCGCCGCCGAGCCGGCCGTTGCGGAACCGGATGTGACGCTTGATCAGCCCGTCCAGGTCCCCCTGGGACAGGCGTTCGAGGTCGCGGCGTTGTTTGACGGCATCCATCAGGACGGCTCCATGCGTTCTGCAGAAGGCTTCCACAGGGCAAAACGCCCTTCTCATTCAGTATCTAGAACTGATTTAGCGAAATCAATTGCAATTCTTAAAGTGAAATGTGATTCTTCCAGCTGGCACGGAATCTACTTACCTGGTTGGACGTCGGATGACAGGGCTCACGCTCGCGTCGCTCTACGATACGATTCATACGCTTGAGCGGGTGATCGGGTCCTTCCCTGTCCTGATCATCGCCACGGATCGTGTCGGCCGCATCGTGATGACGACGCAGCACACGCGCGACGTGCTCGACCTGTCCGAGGTCGAGCTTCTGGACAAGCCCATCGGCGCCATCGTTCCCGGGATCACCGTCAAGATCAGTGGCGACGCGCAGGAACCGGAGATCGCCATCGGCGCCAACCGGCGCCGGGCGCTGCGCCGGGACGCGTCCGCCTTCCCGGTGGACATCCAGGCCAGCGCGCATCGCCTGGGTGACGACGTCATCTGCGTCTTCGCCCTGCTCGACGCGACCGACCGGCTCCAGGCCGACAGGGTGGCCCGGGACTCACGCGCGCTGCTCGACGCCATCCTGAGCGGCATGCCGGCGCTGGTCAGCGCCAAGGCCCCGGACGGCACCTACGAGTTCATCAACGCCTATCAGGGCGACGTGTTCGGCATCGACCCCGGGGAGGCGGTCGGCAAATCGGCGGCCGACCTGCTCGGCGACGAGGCCGGCCGGCCGATCGACACGGCCGACCGCCGCATCGCCACGGGAGCCGCCGTCTCCCAGCTCGGATCCGAGAAGCTGATCGACGCCGACGGCCGCACCCGCACCTTCATGACCACGCGGGCGGCGATGCACGACGCCAAGGGCCAGGTGCAGCGGGTGCTGACCGTCGGAATCGACGTGACCCACGCCACGGCGGCCGAAGAACGGCTGGAGCGGCTGTCGCTGCTCGACGAGATGACGGGTCTGCCCAACCGGGGGGCCCTGCAGCAGATCCTGAGCGCCCAGATCCGCGCCGCCAGACGCGACGGTCGCCGGGTCGGCGTGGTGCTGCTCGGCGTCACCAACCTGTCCGACATCGCCGACGAACTGGGCCAGATCGTGCGCGACAGCGTGGTTCGACATCTGGCGATCCGCCTGGGCGGTCTGGTGCCGGAGTCGTGCGTCCTATCGAAATTCGACGACACCACCTTCGCCCTGGTGGTTCCCAACCTGGACGATGCCAAGGCCTTCGAAGGCGAGGCCGCCCGGCTGGTCGCCCGAGGCAGTCGCCCGCTCACCACGGCTGGTGCCACCGTCACCGCCCGATGCCGCGCCGGTCTGGCCGTGTATCCCGACACCGGCGCCGATGCCGAGACACTCCTGCACGCCGCCCACCACGGGCTGCGCGTCCAATCACGCGCGCCGGTGTCCCCGGTGGCGCGTGGCAACCGGGATATCGACAACTATTTCGAGGCCCGGCGCGAGGCCGCCAAGACTCTGCGGCGCGATCTGGAGCATGACCGCCTGCACCTGCGCCTGCGCCCCCTGCGCGCGCTGACCGATCACCGGCTGACCGGATTCCAGGCCTGCCTGTTCGACAGTCTCGACCGGCCGCTGATCGGCGCACCGGGGTCCGAGCGGGCCCAGGATCCGGCGCTCAGCGCCGCCGCCGAGAGCCTGTCGGTCGATCTCTGCGAACGGCTCCTGCACGATGCCTGCCATCTGGCTGCCGGTTGGAAGCAGCCGTCGCCTATCCGCGTTCCCCTCGCGCCCGATCTGCTGATGCAGCCGGAACTGATCGACATCGTCTCCGATCTGCTGGAGCGCAGCCGACTGCCGGCGGACGACCTGGAGCTGTCGATCGACGAAGCCACGGTCGCCGCCGACCCGGATGCCAGCGCGGACGTGCTGACCGCGCTCGACGGCCTGGGCGTGCGGCTGACGCTGACCGGATTCGGGGCAGGCGGTAATCCGATGCTGGCCCTTGCGCGCCAGCCGTTCCGCCATCTGGTCCTCTCCGCTCGCACGCTCGGCCCCCTCGACGAGACGGTGGCCGCCACCATCGCCTTCGCCCAGGCGCTGGGCCGCACGGTCGGTGCCGATGGCGTGCAGACGGCGGAGGAGCTTGCGTTCCTGCAGGGCTGTGGCTGCACGGTGGCGAGCGGCCCGATCTTCGGCCAGCCGCTCGACCCCGCCGCCGCCCAGGCTCTGGACACCGGCCCTACCGACCTCGCCATCCGCCGGGCCTGAGGCTGCTTCAGAGGCGTTCATCGCGAGGCCACTCCCCGCTAGACTGCGCGCCGCATCGCAGGGAGGGATCATGGAAGCGAGCAGCGTCGGCCTCGACGGCTATATCGACAGCTACTACAGCCGCACACGGGACTACGGGCCGCCGTTTGCGCCGCCGGACGGGGATCTCGACGTGGAGGTCTGCGTGGTCGGCGGCGGCATGGCCGGCGTGTCGACCGCCCTGGGGCTGGCCGAGCGCGGCAAGTCCGTCGCCCTGGTCGAGGCCCGGCGGATCGGCTGGGGTGCGTCGGGACGCAACGGCGGCTTCGTCGGCGCCGGCTTCTCGCGCGGCCTGAGTGCGCTGATCTCGCGGGTCGGCAAGGAACACGCCCTGCGCCTCTACCGCCTGAGCGAGATGGGGGTGGCGCTGGTGCGCAAGCGGGCCGACGCCATCGCCGGCGGTGTGGCGCCGATCGTCGACGGACGGATCACCTGCTCCTGGTTCGACGATCCCGACGGCGTGAGGCGCGAGGCCGACTGGATGAACGAGTTGGTCGGCGCCGATATCGAGGTCTGGGACCGCGAGAAGGTGCGCTCGATCTGGCGCAGCCCGCGCTATTACGAGGGCCTGTGGCGGCCCAAGGGGTTCACCTTCCACTCGCTGAACTTCACCCGCGGCAACGCCCGGCTGGCGACCGAGGCCGGCGCCCGGATCTTCGAGAACACCCCGGCGACGCTGATCGAGCTGGGCCGCGATCCGAAACTGGTCCACACCGCCACCGGCACGATCCGCGCCGAGCAGGTCGTGGTCTGCTGCTCGGGCTACATCGAGGGGCTGGTGCCGCGCCTGTCGGCGGCGACCCTGCCAATCGGCACCTATGTCGTGCTGACCGAACCGGTGGGCGCGCGGCTGACGGAGGTCATGGGCCTGCCCAACGGCGTCGGCGACACCCGCTTCGCCGCCGACTATTACCGCCCCCTGCCCGACACGCGGATCCTGTGGGGCGGACGCATCAGCCGCTGGACCAACCCCTCGCACCTCGCCGACATCATGATGGCCGACCTGAAAAAGGTGTATCCGCAGCTCTCCGACCTGAAAGCGGAGGTCGCCTGGCCCGGCACCATGGGCTATGCCGCCCACAAGATGCCGCAGATCGGCCGCCTGCGGCCCGGGGTGTGGTACAGCCAGGGCTATGGCGGTCACGGCATGGCGACGACCACGATGGGCGGCGAGCTGATCGCCTCCGCCATCGCCGAGGGCGACGACCGGTGGGAGCTGTTCAAACCCTTCGGCCTCACCCCCGTGGGCGGGCCGATCGGCGCCTGGTACGCCCAGATGGTCTATTGGGGATATCAGGCCCGCGACGCCTGGCGCGAGAGCCTGGGATAGGAACGGTCATGACGCAGAACATCGCCCCGTTGGGAATCATCGGCCTCGGCACCATGGGCCGCAATCTCGCCCTGAACCTAGCCGATCACGGCGTGCCCCTGGTGGCGTGGGAGCGCGACGGCGCCCTCGCCGACCGCGCCAGATCCGAGCTGCCGGACGGCACGATCTGGGCCACCGAGGCGGCGGACCTCGCCCGACGGCTCGCCGCGCCGCGCGCCGTGCTGCTGATGGTGACCGCGGGTGCCGCCGTCGACGCGGTGATCGACGGGCTGCGGCCGCATCTGCAGGCCGGGGACGTGATCATCGACGGCGGTAACACCGACGCCGCCGACACCGCCCGCCGGCAGAAGAATCTGGCGGCGGACGGCATCCACCTGATCGGCCTCGGCGTCTCCGGCGGCGAGGAGGGCGCACGCCGCGGCCCCGCCCTGATGGCCGGCGGCGACCCGGCGGCCTGGGATCGCATCGCGCCCATGCTGCGATCCATCGCCGCCCGCGCGGCCGACGGCACGCCCTGCTGCGAGCGTATGGGCGGCGGGGCGGCCGGGCATTTCGTGAAGACGGTCCATAACGGCATCGAATACGCCGTCATGCAGGCGCTCGCCGAATCCTATGACCTGATGCGCCACGGCCTGGGCCTGGAGATGGCCGCGATCGGCGAGACCTTCGCCACCTGGAACCGGGGGCCGGGCGGCGGCTATCTGGTGGAGATCGCCGCCGATGTGGTCCGCACCCGCGACAGCGACGGCGCGCCGCTGCTGGACAAGGTGGTCGACCGCGCCGGGCAGAAGGGCACCGGCCGCTGGGCCTCGCTCGCCGCCCTCGATCTCGGGGTCGCCGCCCCTTCCATCGCCGAAGCGGTCTTCGCCCGCGCCGTCTCCGCCGCCCGCGACGACCGGCAGGCGCTGGCCGCCGACACGCCGGATCGGGTCCAGATCGCCCCGACCGACCTGGAGGCGGCCATGCGCGCCGCCACCCTGCTGTCGTTCCTCCAGGGTTTCGCACTCATCGCCGCCGCCGACGCGCGCGACGGCTGGGCCGTCGACCCGGTCGCCGTGGCAAAGGTCTGGCGGGCCGGCTGCATCCTGCGGGCACCCCTGCTCGACCGCCTGGCCGACGCCTTCGCCTCGCTGGCGCCCGGCGCCCATCCCTTGTCGGCGGCCTCCCTGCGTGCCGAGCTGGCCGAGATCCTGCCCGGCCTGCGCCGGACGGCGGCGGCGGCCATCGGGGCGGGCTATGCGGTCCCCGCCCTCACCTCCGCCCTGTCCTGGCATGACGGCATGGTGCGCGCGCGGGTGCCGGCCGACTTCCTGCAGGGCCTGCGCGACCGGTTCGGCGCCCATACGTTCGAGCGAACCGACGCCCCCGGCAGCCATCACGCCGACTGGAGCGGCTCATGAGCGCGCAGATGCAGGTCCCGGCCGCCGCACCGATCGTCGTCGTCATGATGGGCGTGTCCGGGGTCGGCAAGACCACCATCGGCACATTGCTCGCCGAGAGGCTGGGTTGGGGCTATGCGGAGGGCGACAGCTACCATCCGCCGGCCAATGTCGAGAAGATGCGCGCCGGCACGCCGCTGGACGACACCGACCGGGAGCCCTGGCTGGCCGCCATCGCCGCCGATATCGACCGGTGGCGGGCGGCGGGACAGGGGATGGTGGTGTCCTGCTCGGCGCTGAAACGGCGTTACCGGGATATCCTGATCGGCGGTCGGCCGGACGTTCGGCTGGTCCGGCTGGCCGGCAACGAGGCGCTGATCCGCGCCCGGATCGAGAAGCGCACCGACCACTACATGCCGCCGAGCCTGCTCACCTCGCAGATCGCCACCCTGGAGCCGCCGGTTCCTGAGGAAGATGCGATCTCGGTGGATGTCGTCCGTCCGCCGGGCGACTGCGTCGCGCACATACTGTCGGCCCTGCAAGGCGACGGCTGAAACCGCCCGGCGGCCGGGTTTCCAACCGACCCGGCTGCGGAGGAACCACAGGACAGACCAGACCCGAAGGGACGTGGCGTGACAGCCAATCCGGATACCGGACTGAAAGTGTCGAAACTCTATTTCGAGCCGAACGAGGTGCTCTTCCAAGAGGGCGACCCGCCCACCGGTATCTTCCTGATCGAGGACGGCACCGTGGAGGTGTTCCGCCAGTCCGGCGCCCGCTCCGTCACCATGGCCCGGCTCGGACGCGGCGACGTCGTCGGCGAGTTGGCCCTGATCGAGGGAATTCCCCATACCCGCGGCGCCCGCGCCCTCACCCATGTCACCACCCTGAAGGTCGATCCCGAAGAGCTCGCCCAGAACCTGGCCTCGAGCCCCGCTCTGATCCGCATGCTGCTGAAGCGGGTGGTGCGCAAACTGCACCGCACCAACGACGTCGCCTTCGGCCAGTCGAAGCGGGGGATCTGACCGGCACCCCGGTGCCCGGAGCGTTCCTGCGTCACCCTCGGTACTGACGTATACTCACGCGGGGAACCCGCCGCCGCACCGCGCGTAATACCGCCGAGGGGCTCTAACCTTAGGAACATCGCGGTGGGAACCAGATCGGGCGACGGGCTGACCGTCTCGAAGTACTACTTCGACCCCAATGAGCCTCTCTTCGAGCAGGGAAACGCGGCGACCAGCCTGTTCCTTATCGAGGACGGCACGGTCGAGATCTATCAGACCGCGGGCGCGCGCACCGTGTCGCTGGCCCGCCTGGGTCCCGGCGAGGTGGTCGGCGAGCTGGCGCTGATCGACGGCGCGACACACACGCGGGGCGCGCGGGCGATCTCCCCGGTGATCGCGCTGGAGGTGGCACCCGATCAGTTGGAGGCCGTGCTCGATGAGAGCCACACCCTGGTCCGGCTGCTGCTGAAACACGTGGTCCGCAAGCTGGACAGGACCACGGACATCGCCTTCGGCCAGCCGCGCACGGAGGAACCCGGGCAGCCCGCGGCCTCACAGGGCGTCGGCGAGATCCTCGGCTAACAGCGCCGTACCGCCGAGCCTGCGGGCGGCCTCCCGGTGGAACCATGCGCCGGCGCAGGCCGCCTCGAACAGCGGCAGTCCCCGGCCCAGCAGCGCCGCGACCGCCCCCGCCAGGACGTCTCCTGTCCCCCCGGTGGCCAGCGTCGCCGGCGCCCCGTCCAGGAGCGCACAGCGGCCGTCCGGGGCGGCGACCGTACTGTCCGGGCCTTTCAGCAGGACCGTGTGGCCGCACTGTTCCGCCGCCCGGGACACCGCGGCGACGCGCCCGCTCTCGCGCACGTCGATCTTCGGGAACAGGCGGCCGAACTCGCCGCCATGGGGGGTGAGCACCGCCGGGCCGCCATCGGGCAGCCGCCTGCCGGCGAAGAGCGAGAAGACATCCGCATCGAGCACGATCGGCAGAGTGCAGGCCAGCGCCGCCTCCACCAGCCGTCGGGCATCCGCGCCGGTCCCGAGGCCCGGACCGACCACGATGGCGGCGACCTTCCGCGCGGACACGAAGGCACCCAGGTCGTAAGGGATGTCCTGGACGATCAGGCCCGGCGCGTCGCCGGCGACCAGGGGCACCGCCTCCTCCGGCGTGCAGACCGTCACCAACCCCGCCCCCATCCGCCGGGCCGACCGGGCCGCCAGCCGCGCGGCACCGGGCATCGCCCCGCCCAGAACCAGCACATGGCCGCGCGTGTACTTGTGGTCCGCCGGTCCGGCTGGCAGCAGGCGGTCCTGCCACAGTGCCGGCGCGATCACACGGGCGTCCGGCGACGCCATCGCCGGTGCGGCCGGGTCGATGCCGATATCCACGACCCGCACCCCGCCGCACAGCTCGGCCCCCGGCTGTAGGAGATGACCCGGCTTGCGGCAATGGAAGGTAACCGTGAAATCGGCCGGACAGGCAGTGCCCAACACCTGCCCGGTATCGCCATGGACGCCGCTCGGCACGTCGACGGCGGCCACCTTCAGCCGGCCGCTGGCCGCCCTCCCCGCCGCGCGGGCCAGGAGCTCGGCCGCCGCGCCCTCGACCGGGCGGGTCAGGCCGGCGCCGAACAGGGCGTCGACCAGAATGTCGGCCGATCCGACAAGCTCGGCCGACAGGGCCGCCATCGGACCGTCCCAGTGTGCGGCCGCCTCCGCCGCGTCGCCCTTCAGCGACGACACCGCGCCCAGCAGGGCGACGGTGACGTCCCAGCCGTGCTCCCGCAGGTCGCAGGCGATGACGAAGCCGTCGCCGCCGTTGTTGCCCGGCCCGCAGGCCACCAGCACCCGTCCCGGCCGGAAGGCCCGTCGGATATGGCGCGCCGCCCCCTGCCCCGCGCGCAGCATGAGGGTGAATCCGGTCGTTCCGTTGTCGATAGTGAACCGATCGCAGGCGGCCATCTGCTCGCAGGTGAGCAGCGCGTCGCGTGTCGTCGGACCCGTATCAATCGGCAATGTCATGCCGACAGTATAGGGAAATGGGGCGAGTGATGGGACTTGAACCCACGGCCTCCAGAGCCACAATCTGGCGCTCTAACCACCTGAGCTACACCCGCCACCGGGCGCCGAACCATCTTGGATCGGCGGACGCGTTTGTTATTCCAGGCCCGGCTTGGCGTCAACCTAAATGCCGAGACCGACCTCCTTCAAATAGGTATCCAGCCGCTCGACCGCACCGTCCAGCACCGGATCCTGCTTGGCGAAGCAGAAACGGATGAAATTTCGCGGCGCGCTCTGTGGGTCGAGATAGAAGGCGGAGACCGGCACCGCGGCCACCCCGGCATCGGTCACCAGGCGCCGGCAGAACCCTTCGTCGGTCTCGGCGTCGTACAGATGGGCCGCCACGTCGACGAACAGGAAATAGGTCCCCTGGCAGGTCACCGGCGCCAGGCCGATGGCGGTCAGTCCCTGGGTCAGCCGGTCGCGGCGCCGCGCCATGTCGTCGCGCAGCCCGTCGAAATACGAATCGTCCTGGGCCAGTCCGAAGGCGACGGCGCGCTGCAGATTCGGCGCCGTGGTGAAGACCAGGAACTGGTGCGCCTTGGAGATCGGGCCCAGCAGATGCTCCGGCGCTGTGACGTAGCCGACCTTCCAGCCGGTCAGCGAGAAGGTCTTGCCGGCCGAGCCGATCCGCACGCAGCGCTCGCGCATGCCGTCCAGACTCATCAGCGGGATGTGCGGGCGGCCGTCGAACGCCAGGTGCTCGTAGGCCTCGTCGCACAGGGCGTAGGCGTCGTATTTCTGGCAGAGGTCGGCGATCGCCGTCAGTTCCTCGCGGCTGTAGACCTTGGAGGCCGGGTTCTGCGGGTCGTTGACCACGATCATCTTGGTGCGGTCGCTGAACGCGTTCTCCAGCGCCTCCAGGCCCAGATCCCAGGTCGGCGGGGTCAGGCGGACCGGACGCGGGATGCCGCCGGCCCGGCGAATCATCGGCAGGTAGCAGTCGTAGAGCGGCTCGATCACCACCACCTCGTCGCCCGGCTCGATCAGGCCGAGGAAACAGGCCGCCAGCCCCTCGGTGGCGCCGGTGGAGACCATGACCTCCTTCTGCCAGTCCACGTCGAGGCCGTAGAACCGCCCGTTGTGGTCGGCGACCGCCTGGCGCAGCTCGGGCACGCCCATCATCGGCGGATACTGGTTCGGCGGGTCGTACAGCGCCTTGGAGGCCTGCTCCAGCACCGGGTCCGGACCGCGGTCGTCGGGGAAGCCCTGGCCGAGATTGATCGCCTTATGCTCGATGGCGAGCCGCGACATCACCTCGAACACCGTGGTGCCGTAGGAGGACAGGAGCGAGTTGGCGGCCTTCATCGGGCGGTCCCCCGTGCGTCGAATATGGGTCGCGCCGTTTACCACCGGGCGCAGCGGCGGGCAACGGCGCGCCTAACGAATCGCCGCCTCCAGATACTCCACCAGCCGCGCCTCGGCGGCGGAGAATTCATGGCCCTTGCGCCAGACCAGGCCGATCTCCATCGGCGGCGGGGCGTCGGTGATCGGGACCCATTCCAGACGCCCGCCATCCAGCGACCAGGGGCGGAACAGCATGCGCGACAGGATCGTCACCCCCAGCCCCGTCGCCACCATGCTGCGCAGCGCCTCCAGGGACGTGGTCTCGAACAGCACCTTCGGCTCCAGACCGGAGGCGGCGAGATAGACCCGCGACGACCGGTCGGCCTCGTCGATCTGGTACAGCAGGTAGGGAAACTCGACCACGTCGGCCCGACTGACCGTGTCGCGGCTGGCCAACGGATGGTTGGTCGCCACCCAGGCGCCGCGCGGGCTCTGGAACAGACCACGATGCTCCAGATCCGGGGCGTTCGACAGGTTGGAGGTCAGCAGCAGGGCGATGTCCACGGCGCCGGACAGCACCTGTCCCTCCAGTTCCTCGCGCTCGCGCTCCAGAAGCTGGACGCTCACGTTGGGAAAGGCGCGCTGGAACCGGGCCAGCGGCGGGATGAGAAAATACCCGGCCCCGGCATTGGTCACCCCGAGCTTGACCGTGCCTTCCACGTCCGTGCGGTCCGGGTGCATGTCGGCCACCGCATCGGCGACCGCGGCCTCGATGTTGCGGGCATGGCCGATGAAGTTCTGGCCCTCGCGGGTCAGCGCCACCCCGCCGACCCGGCGCTCGAACAGGGTCACGCCGAGCTGGTTCTCCAGCTCTTTGACCGACAGCGTGATCGCCGACTGCGAGATTCCCAGGTTGGTCGCCGCGGCGGAGACCTTCTCGGTCTCGGCGACCGCGAGGAAGTAGCGGACCTGGCGCAGGGTGATCATCGGAAGGCTCCTCTCGGCCTGTTTCGGCGGGCGGTAGCATTATGAGTTTTTCTAAATTTGCTTCTTTGAATTACGAATTTGTAATTGTGCGATGCGAAGATCATCTTTCGTATCAGCAACGGACGGCACCACGACGGACCCCGCCCGGTTGCCCCAGACAGGAGACATGCCATGAGCACCCAGACGATCCAGATGCGCACCATCACCGAGCAAGACATCGCGCGCGGCATCGCTGCCGGTCGCCGGGCGCGCGCCCTCGCGGTCCAGTCCGCGTTCCGCAGCGCCTACGCCGCGCTGACCAAGCCGGTCGTCTCGCTCTTCGCCAACACCAGATCCGCCAATCATGGCGGTGCCCATCCGGCAGCCGTTTGATCCCTGCTTAACGGCTACCGAATGAGCGGCGTCGCCCCCGCCCCGGGGCGGCGCCGCGCTTGTTTCAGATCCCTCGAGAGCTCTGCCGCATTGCAACATGAGTTTTATTCGATGGTGCGGCGGTAGAGCGCGATCAGACGCTCCCAATGCCGTTCTGCAGCGGGCTTGTCGTAGCACCAGCGGCCCGGGAACGCGAAGCCGTGATGGGTGCCCGGATGCACCTCCAGCTCTCCCCTCGCCCCTGACTCCTCGAACAGCCGCCTGAGTTCCGCCACCATGTCCGGCGGCGCCAGATCGTCGGTCTCCGCACAGCTTATATAGAGTTCGCCCTTGGCCTGGCCGAGGGTGGCGTGCGGGCTTTCCTCCGCGTCGCTGACGATCCAGGTGCCGTAGAACGAGGCGGCCGCCGCCACTCGGTCGGGATAGCGCGCCGCCGCCGCCAGGGCATAGGGTCCGCTCATGCAGTAGCCATGCACGCCGACCGGTCCCGGCCGGGCGATTCCCGCCGCGTCGATGTAGTCCAGCATCGCCTGCACGTCCGACATCACCGGCGGGATGGTCATTTTGGTACGGATCGCCCGCATGGCGGTGTGGTCGTCGCTGCCCGCCGTCAGGACGTCCGGCCCGTATTTGGTGTCACGTCCGGCGCGGTAGTACAGGTTCGGCAGCAGCACGCAGTACCCGACCGTCGCCAGCCGCCGGGCCATGTCGTACAGCTCCTCGCGGATCCCCGGCGCATCCATCAGCATCAGCACGGCCGGGTACGGTTCACCGCCTACCCTGGCGCGCTCCGGGCGGGTGATGAAGGTCTCCATGGCCCCGTCGGGCGTGGCGATATCCTCGACGACTTCGATCATATGCGGCAGTTTCCTTTTGGCGGCGGACGATTTCCCGGACGGGATTTCGCTGTCTGGCAGTTTTATGGCCGGCAGCGTATCACTGCCGATCCGAGCGTCGCCAGAACGCACCTGAGACCTGAACGATTTCGAGGAACCGCCCGATGCCCGCCATGCTCGCAGACCGGATGTCCGTTCTCGGCACCGAGACCGCCTTCGAAGTACTCGCCCGCGCCAACGCGCTTGCCGCCTCCGGCAAGGACATCATCAATCTCGGCATCGGCCAGCCGGACTTCAAAACGCCCGAGCACATCGTCGAGGCGGGCATCAAGGCGCTGCGCGACGGCCATCACGGCTACACGCCGGCCGCCGGCATCCCGCAGCTGCGCGAGGCCGTGGCCCGCGACCTCAACACCCGCCACGGCGTGACCGTCGATCCGGACACGGTCATGATCATGCCCGGCGGCAAGCCGACCATGTTCTTCGCCTGCCTGATCTTCGGCCAGCCCGGCACCGAGATCCTGTATCCGAACCCCGGCTTCCCGATCTATGAGAGCTCGGTGAAGTTCTCCGGCGCGAAGCCGGTGCCCTACCGGCTGTCGGAGGAGACCGGCTTCGCCTTCTCCGCCGACGAGATGCTGTCGAAGATCACCGAGCAGACCCGGCTGATCATCCTCAACTCCCCCGCCAACCCGACCGGCGGGGCGGTGCCGAAGGAGGAGATCGACAAGCTGGTGGCCGGCCTGCAGAAGTGGCCGAACGTCTACCTGCTGTCGGACGAGATCTACAGCCAGATGCTGTATGACGGCCGCGAGCATGTCAGTCTGCTGACCTATCCGGAGATCGCCGAGCGGGTGATCCTGCTGGACGGCTGGTCGAAGACCTACGCCATGACCGGCTGGCGCCTCGGCTTCTCGGTCTGGCCGAAAGAGATCTTCGGGCATGCGGAGAAACTGGCGGTTAACTGCCACAGCTGCGTCAACGCACCGACCCAGTTCGCCGGCCTCGCCGCCCTGGACGGGCCGCAGGACGCGGTGACCGACATGGTGAAGGCGTTCGACGAGCGCCGCCGCGTCATCGTCGGCGAGCTGAACCAGATTCCGGGCTTCCGCTGCGTCGAGCCGGGCGGCGCCTTCTACGCCTTTCCCAATATCGAGGGGACCGGCATGGGCGCCAAGGCGCTGCAGACCAGGCTGCTGGAAGACGCCGGGGTGGCGGTGATCGCCGGCACCAGTTTCGGCGCCTATGGCGAGGGCTATCTGAGGTTCTCCTACGCCAATTCCACCGAGAACATCCGCGAGGCGATCCGGCGCATCAAGCAGATGCTGGCGGGCTGACGATCCACGCCGAAAGGCCATTTGCTCAAGATACGGGCTAATGTTGACTGACTTTTATGCGAATGGCGAAAATTCAGGCACACTACGCTTGTAGCTCCCGCAGAGATCCAGGCCGAAGGCTTGGAAATCAAGGCTCTAACCAAGGTGCGAGGATTGGCACACACCGTGCTAACCACCACGTAGCCCCGCCAATCGGCGGGGCATTCGCACGCAACCCCGAAGGCACGGACCCATGAAGAAGGTCGAGGCGATCATCAAACCGTTCAAACTCGACGAGGTTAAGGAAGCGCTCCATGAGATCGGGATCCAAGGGATCACCGTGACCGAGGCGAAGGGATTTGGACGGCAGAAGGGTCACACCGAGCTGTATCGCGGCGCCGAGTACGTCGTGGACTTTCTGCCCAAGGTGAAGGTGGAGATCGTGATGGAGGATGGCCAGGTCGAACGCGCGGTCGAAGCCATCCAGAGCGCGGCCCACACCGGACGGATCGGGGACGGCAAGATCTTCGTCTCGACCGTCGATGAAATTGTTCGTATTCGTACGGGCGAAACCGGCACGGACGCGATCTGACGGACCCCAAAGGTCCGACCCGCCGGTCCATCAGGCCGGCATATCGAGAGGGAGTGTAGCCCCCACGGAAATTTCCGGGGCGCTACGGCAACGTTAGGAAGGAAACCATGTCTGACGACGTGAAGAACGTTATGAAGATGATCGAGGAGCACGACGTCAAATACGTCGATCTCCGCTTCACGGACCCGCGCGGCGCGGTCCAGCACGTCACCCAGCACGTGCGCACGATCGATGAGGAGAGCCTGGTCGAAGGCTTCATGTTCGACGGCTCGTCCATTGCCGGCTGGAAGGCGATCAACGAGTCCGACATGGGCCTGAAGCCGGACCTCGCCACCGCGGTGATGGATCCGTTCTTCGCGCAGCCGACCCTGGCCATCACCTGCGACATCGTCGAGCCGTCGACCGGTCAGCCGTACGAGCGCGACCCGCGGTCGACCGCCAAGGCCGCCGTCAAGTACATGGACAGCCTCGGCATCGGCGACACCGCGTTCTTCGGTCCGGAAGCCGAGTTCTTCCTGTTCGACGACGTGAAGATCGAAGTCAGCATGAACAAGGGCTACTACGAGGTCGACAACGAGGAAGGCCCGTACAACTCCTCGCGCGAGTACGAGGAAGGCAACCTGGCGCACCGTCCGGGCGTCAAGGGCGGCTACTTCCCGGTCCCGCCGGTCGACAGCGGCCAGGACATCCGCTCCGAGATGCTGTCCGTCATGGACGAGATGGGTGTGAAGGTCGAGAAGCACCACCACGAGGTGGCGCCGTCCCAGCATGAGCTGGGCATGGAGTTCGGCACGCTGATCCAGACCGCCGATCACCTGCAGATCTACAAGTACGTGGTGAAGCAGGTCGCCGCCGCCTACGGCAAGACCGCGACGTTCATGCCGAAGCCGATCACCGGCGACAACGGCTCGGGCATGCACGTGCACCAGTCGATCTGGAAGGAAGGCAAGCCGATGTTCGCGGGTTCGGGTTATGCCGACCTGTCCGACATGGCGCTGTACTACATCGGCGGCGTGATCAAGCACGCCCGTGCGATCAACGCCTTCACCAACTCGACGACCAACAGCTACAAGCGCCTGATCCCGGGCTTCGAGGCTCCGGTGCTGCTGGCCTACTCGTCGCGTAACCGCTCGGCGTCCTGCCGTATCCCGCACGTGAACAGCCCGAAGGGCAAGCGCGTCGAGGTCCGGTTCCCGGATCCGGCCGGCAACCCGTATCTCGGCTTCGCCGCGATGCTGATGGCCGGTCTGGACGGTATCCAGAACAAGATCCATCCGGGCGACCCGATGGACAAGAACCTGTACGACCTGCCGCCGGAAGAGCTGTCGGACATTCCGACCGTCTGCGGCTCGCTGCGTGAGGCGCTGGAGAACCTGGACAAGGACCGCGCGTTCCTGACCCAGGGCGGCGTGTTCACCGACGACCAGATCGACGGCTATATCGAGCTGAAGATGGAAGAGGTGTACCGCTTCGAGCACACCCCGCATCCGGTCGAGTTCGACATGTACTACTCGAACTGATCCTTCGCGGATTGGAACAGGCGCGGGCCGTCCTTCGGGGCGGCCCGTTCGCTTTTGCGGTCCGGCCCTCAGCGCGGCAGGACCACCCTCACCTCCGCCCCGCCATACAGATGCACGCTGTCATGGGCCCTCAGGGTGACGGCCTCCACACCGGCCGGAATGGCGACGCCGCCGAGGCTCCGGGTGAAGGGCTGCTCCTCGACATGGGGATGATGCAGCGTGCGGGTGGCAAGCACCGTACCGTCGGGCGCGACCACGTCCCAGCGGTCGGCGTAATGATCCCAGCCGGTATCGGCATGGCGCACGGTGACATCGAAGGACCAGGTCTCGCCGCTGCGGCGGATCTCGACACCGACCACATCCGCCTCACCCGCCAGCGCCTCCCCCGCCAAGGCGGACGCGCAGAGAACCGACAGCACGGCGAGCGACAGGCGAAAGACGGACCGGGTCATCGCGACCTCCCGAACGGACAGGGTGTTGGCAGGATGCGCATCCCCGACCCGCCGGTCGATAAACGGATGCGTGAGCGCGCCGCGGGACCGGGCTACTCGCCCTCCTCCTCGCCGCCGTCGCCGCGCTCGTCATCGGTCGTGCCCGGCCGGGGCTTCCTGCGGGCGGACACGTCTCCTCCGGGCGGCGCATAGGTCTCCGGCGTGTCGCGGTCGCCGTTCTGGTCGGCGCCCGTCCCTGAATCGTCGTCCGGCACGGTCTCGACATAGATCGAACGGCTCGGGAAGGCGAAACCGGCGTCGGCTCCCTCCACCACCTGCTTGATGTGGTAGGCGAAGCGCTCGCGGATCTCCAGCCACTCGCCCCAATCGGTGGTCTTGGTGAAGCAGTAGACCAGGATCTCGATGGCGCTGTCGGAGAAGTCGTTGACCCGCACGAACAGGCTGCCCCCGTCCGGCTGGACGAATTCCTCGTTGCCGATGAGATAGGCCTCGATGCCGTCGCGGATCTCGCGGAGCTGGTCGATGGACGTGCGGTATTCCACCGCGATGCTCCAGTAGATCCGCCGCTCGGTCATGCGGGAGTAGTTGGTCAGCGCGTTGTCGGACAGCTTGGTGTTCGGCACATAGACCGGCGACAGGTCGAACCGCCGCACCGAGGTGGAGCGGAAGCCGATCTCCATGACCGTGCCCTCGATCACGCCGTCGACCTCGATCCAGTCGCCGTTCTCGAACCGCCGCTCGGCCAGGATCAGGATGCCGGCGATCAGGTTCTTGAACAGGTCCTGGGCCCCCAGGGCGACCGCCACGCCGACCAGGCCGAGCCCGGCCAGCAGGCCGACCACGTTGACGCCCCAGACCTCCAGCACCGCCGTGCCGCCGAGGAACAGCAGCACCACCTTGGCCGACTTCGCCAGCCAGTCCACCAGGGGGCCGCCGAGCCGCAGCCGCAGCCCGGTGCTGAGCTGAACGAACGGGTCGACGGCGCGGTACAGCGCCCAGAACAGCATCACCACCAGAAGCGAGCGCGCCAGATTGCCCATCGTCCAGCGCAGGACCGTGTCCGCTTCCAGGTACTGGTGGGCGATCAGGGCGGCGATGATCGCCGGCAGCAGGCGCAGCGGCGTCTTCACGGCGTTCAGCAGGCGCCGGTAATGCACGGCCCTGCCGTCGTCGTCGGCGACGGTGACCACGGTCCTGGAAATGATCCGCGCCAGGAGGCTCGGCAGGATCAGGCAGGCGATCAGAACCGCCGTGCCGGCGGCGACCAGCCCGGTGTTGATGCCGAAGATCTCGCCCTGCCAAAGCTGCGCGGAGTCCGCCCATAAGGCGCGGAGTGCGGACTCGATATCGTCGAAAGTCATGCGAACGCGGGCCGTCGGATCAGGTGTGTCTGGTGACCAGCCGCCCCCTTGTCCCGGCGCCCGGTGTCAAGACAACGCGCGGCGTCCCCTGTGGTTCCGCCGATCACCCGGCGGCTCGGTCGAGCGGACGCTTCTTGCCGGTGTCGTCGATCGCCACGTAGGTGAAGCGCCCCTCGGTTACCAGCAGCCGCTCCTCGCGTTCCTGGAACCAGCGGATCTTCCAGGCCTCGATCGCCACGGTGATGGAGGTCCGGCCGACCTTCTCGATATCGCCGTAGCAGCACAGCACGTCGCCGACGCCGACCGGCCGGATGAAGGTCATCGCTTCGATGCCGACCGTCGCCACCCGGCCATGCGCCCGGTGCGCGGCCGCCAGTCCGCCGGCGATGTCCATCTGGCTCAGCACCCAGCCGCCGAAGATGTCGCCGTTCGGGTTTGTGTCGGCCGGCATGGCAATGGTACGGATCTGCATCTCGCCGCGCGGCTGGCGGCCCGTTTCGGTTTCCATCAGGCTTCCCCTCACGGTGTGAACCGCACTATATCTTGCGCTCGCCCTGTGGGCGGCTACACGATAGACTAACGCGTCCTCGTCCAACTCGCACTGTCGGATCCCATGTCAGACCTGTTCGCAAGCAACGCCGCGGCCGACACTTCGGGCTACTCCGCCAAGGACATCGAGGTCCTGGAGGGGCTGGAGCCGGTACGCCGGCGCCCCGGCATGTATATCGGCGGCACGGACGAGCGCGCCCTGCACCATCTTGTCGCCGAGGTGCTGGACAACTCCATGGACGAGGCCGTGGCCGGCTTCGCCTCGCGGATCGAGATCGAGCTCTCCGCCGATCAGACCGTCACCATCCGCGACAACGGCCGCGGCATTCCGGTCGACCCGCATCCGCGCTTCCCGGACAAGTCGGCGCTGGAGGTGATTCTCACCACCCTGCATGCCGGTGGCAAGTTCTCCGACAAGGTCTACGCCACGGCCGGCGGCCTGCACGGCGTCGGCATCTCGGTGGTCAACGCCCTGTCCGACCGTCTGGAGGTGGAGGTCGCCCGCGACAAGCGGCTCTACGCCCAGCATTTCTCGCGCGGCCTGCCCCAGGGCAAGCTTGAGACGATCGGCGCCGCCCCGAACCGGCGCGGTACGACCGTGCGCTTCCATCCCGACGCGGAGATCTTCGGCACGGCGCTGAAGTTCCGCCCGGCGACCCTGTTCCGCATGGCGCGCTCCAAGGCCTATCTCTTCAAGGGGGTCGAGATCCGCTGGAAATGCGATCCCGACATGCTGCGCGAGGGCGACGCCACGCCGGCGGAAGCCACCCTGCACTATCCCGGCGGCCTCGCCGACTTCCTGGCCAGCGCCATGGAGGGCCGCCGCACCGTGGCGACCCAGCCCTTCACCGGAGACGTGGAATCGCCCGGCGAACAGGGCCGCGTGGAATGGGCGGTCACTTGGCCGGACGACCAGGACGACGGGTTCCTGCACGCCTATTGCAACACCATCCCCACCCCGATGGGCGGCACCCACGAGGCCGGCCTGCGCACCGCCCTGGCGCGCGGCATCAAGGCCTATGGCGAGCTGGTGAACAACAAGAAGGCGGCGCAGATCACCGCCGAAGACATCATGGCCGGCGCCTGCGTCATGCTCAGCGTGTTCATCCGCGAGCCGTCCTTCCAGGGCCAGACCAAGGACAAGCTGGCCAGCCCGCACGCCACCAAGCTGGTGGATCAGGCGGTGAAGGACCATTTCGACCACTGGCTCTCCGGCGATCCGGAAACCGCCAACCGGCTGCTGGAACACCTGATCGAGCGCGCCGAGGACCGGCTGCGCCGCCGCCAGCAGAAGGAGGTCAGCCGCAAGACCGCCACCCGCAAGCTGCGCCTGCCCGGCAAGCTGGCCGACTGCTCGCGCTCCGACAACGAGGGCACCGAGATCTTCCTGGTCGAGGGCGACAGCGCCGGCGGCTCCGCCAAGCAGGCCCGCAACCGGGCGACCCAGGCGGTACTGCCCCTGCGCGGCAAGATCCTGAACGTGGCCAGCGCCTCGGTGGAGAAGCTGCGGGCCAACCAGGAACTCAGCGACCTGCTGCTCGCACTCGGCTGCGGCTCGGGCTCGTCCTACAAGCAGGACGCGCTGCGCTACGAGAAGGTCATCATCATGACCGACGCCGACGTGGACGGTGCCCACATCGCCTCGCTGCTGATGACGTTCTTCTACCGCGAGATGCCGCGCCTGATCTCCGACGGCCACCTGTACCTCGCCATGCCGCCGCTCTACCGGTTGGTGCAGGGCGGCAAGACCGTCTATGCCCGCGACGACGCCCACCGCGAAGAGCTGATGAAGACCGACTTCAACGCCCGCGGCAAGGTCGAGATCAGCCGCTTCAAGGGCCTGGGCGAGATGCCCCCGAAGCAGCTCAAGGAAACCACCATGGACCCGACCACCCGCCAGCTCCTGCGGGTGAAGATCCCGCCGAGCGGCGGCCCGGAGCTGGTGGTCGAGCCGGAACTGGAAAGCGAGACCGAGCGCACCCGCGAGATGGTCGAGACCCTCATGGGCAAGAAGGCCGAACGCCGCTTCGACTTCATCCAGGCGAACGCCAAGTTCGTGCTGGAGGTCGATGTCTGAGGCCGGCGCATAGCCGACGGGCAGGGAACATCCAATGAGAGTGGCTCGATCCTGATTTGCATCAGGATGACGGGTGGGGCGCAACATTCAATTTTCGACGTCATCCTGACGCACGTCAGGATCTACGCGTGCATTCTCAGCGCGGTCCTGCGGCAGGCTCGCCAGCACCGCCGACCCGCCGATCAGCGCAACGCCGAGACTGGCGGTGACGCTCGGAGCCTCGCCGAAGAAGGCGACCGCCCAAACCGTCGCGAACAGCAGGTAGCCGTTGTCGAACACGCCGACCACAGGCGCGGGTGCTAGCTGGTAGGCCTTGGCGACGGCGCTGGCGATGATCGCCATGAACAGGCCGAGCAACCCGATCAGCGCCCAGTCATCCGGGCGCAGATCCGGCCAGACCGAGAGCAGGTACGGATGCTCTCCCGTCGCCGGCCGCAACAGAGCAAGCGCCGCCACGGTGCCCGCCCCCGCCAGTCCCAGACAAAAATTCAGGTTCAGCGCCATGCCGAGCGGCTCCTCTGTCCGGCACCAGCGCCAGGTGATCACTCCGGCCAGGGCATAGAGGAAGGCCGCCAGTAAGGGCAGCAGGGCGGCGGGCGACACATTCCCCGCATCCGGCCGCAGCACCAGCAGCACGCCGACAAACCCGACGGCCACCGCCGCCCGGCGCCTCGGGCTCACCCGTTCGCGCAGCAGCACCCGCGACAGCACCGCCATCCAGAGCGGCGAGGTGTAGAAAGCCGCCGCCGCCAGGGAGAAGGTCAGGCTCGGCAGCGAGGCGTAATACGCCGCCCACATGCCGGTCAGGCACAGGCTGCGGAGCCACACCGCCCGGCCCCAGCGCCACCGGCGCGCCGGGCGCGGTACGGCAAGGCGGATCAGCCCTGCGATCAGGCCGGCCGCGAGGACTGAGCGCAGGAGGAAGAGCTGACCCAGCGCCAGTCGATCGCTCGCCAGCTTCACCAGAGCGTCGGACAGCGAGAGCAGGAAGACGGCGGCCAGGATCGCCAGCGCACCGCGGACGGTCGGGCGCAGGGTCGGGCAGCCAGCGGAGCATAGACGAAGGATCTGTTCCATGCGGTTGTTGAAACCGCTGCCGCGCGCGAGCAAAAATGACTAAGGCGCCACATTTAGAAACCCACAGTTATGCGTTCTATCGCCCGCCATCTGCCGCCGCTCGCCACCCTGCGCTGCTTCGAGGCCGCCGCGCGCCATGAAAGCTTCACCCTGGCGGCGGACGAGCTCGGTCTGACCCAGGCGGCGGTCAGCAAACAGGTCCGACAGCTTGAGCAGGATCTCGGGGCCGCGCTGTTCGAACGGCGCAACCGGGCCGTGTTCCTGACAGAGGACGGACGGCGCCTCGGCCGCACGGTCAGCGCCGCCCTGGGCGACATCGCCGCCGAAGCGACCCGCATTCGCGGCCGGCCGGAAGCGGGGGAAGCCATCCTGCTCTGCCAGCTCTGCGAGGCGTTCTACTGGCTGATGCCCCGGCTCTCCCGCTTTCACGAACGCCACCCGGAGATCGGCCTGCGGGTGGTCTCCACCCTGCAGCCGATGACCGAAGCGACCCAGCCCTATGACGTGGCCCTGCAGACCGCCTCGCGCCCCGCCGGTTCGGCCGCGCTCGCCTTCACCGCCGGCGACGAGATCTTCCCGGTCTGCGCGCCGTCGCTCCTCGCCGGCCGCGCCCTGCCGCTTACCCCGGAGGACCTGGCCGGGTACCCGCTGCTCGCCCACAGCGTGGCGCCGCAGGCCTGGATGGAGTGGGACGACTGGTTTGCCGCAATCGGCAGTCAACAGCGGGCCGGGTCCCGCCTGCGGAGCTTCGACAGTTTTCCGCTGGTGCTCCAGGCCGCCGTCGCCGGCCAGGGCATGGCGCTCGGCTGGCGGCGGACGGTGGACGGGATGCTGAGCGAGGGCAAGCTGCTCCGTCCCTGCCGGGAGAGCGTCGTGCGACCGGCGGAGATCGCCGTCTATACCGGCCCCGCAAACGCGAAACGCCCGGAAACCCGGGCGCTTCTGAACTGGCTGGCGGAGGAGCTGCGGGACTGAGCCACCGCCCCTCCGCCGATACCGAAGTTACTCGGCCGCGGCCGAGGGGCGCGGCTGCAGCGGCGGCTGCACGTCGGTCGGGATCGGGCAGGTATAGGGCTGCTTGGTCAGCCGGGCCTGGTGGTCCTTCTTGGCGCGGGCCAGCAGCACCTCGTCGGTGAACAGCTTGCGGGCCAGCGCGCCCATGGCCGCTCCGGCATAGGTCATGCCCTTATGGGCGGCCGGCGCCTTGCCCTGGGCCGTGATCTGCCAGGAATGGCCCGGCGTGCCGATGGCGTGGGTCGCGACCCGGGCCTGCACCGTCGGCACCGCCCAGGACACGTCGGCCACGTCGGTCGAGCCCATCATGCCGTCGCCCTTGAGGTCGCGCGGCACCACGTAGTCGCAGAGCGGCTCGTTCTCGCGCGGCTCGACACCGAAGCGGCGGGCGCTGGCCAGGATGTCGCCCTCGCTCAGGGTCGCCTGGATCTCGGCGGCGTATTTCCGGTCGGCATCATCGAACGCCACCCCGCCGAGGCCGTCCATGACGTCCTGCAGCGCCTCCTCAAGCGGCGTGTTGCCGAGCAGGTTGGAGACGGCGGAGATCACCTGCGGCTGCACGCTCGTCTCGGTCATCAGCGCGGCACCCTCGGCCACCTTCTTGACCCGCTCGATCAACGCCATCATCCCCGGCAGATCGGTGGCGCGCACGGTGTAGCGGATCTTGGCGCGGCCCTGGACAACGTTCGGCGCGGTGCCGCCGGCATCCAGATAGGCGTAGTGGATACGCGCCGAGCTCGGCATGTGCTCGCGCATGTACTGGATGCCGACATTCATCAGCTCGCAGGCGTCGAGCGCGCTGCGGCCCAGATGCGGGGCGGCGGCGGCATGGCTGGAGCGGCCGGTGAAGGTGAAGTCGATGCGGGTGTTGGCCAGGCTCTGGGCGTCGTCGACCTTGGTGTGGGTCGCCGGGTGCCAGGTGATGGCGGCGTCCACATCGTCGAACGCACCATCGCGCACCATGAACGCCTTGGCGGCGCCACCCTCCTCGGCCGGACAGCCGTAATAGCGCACGCGGCCCGGGGTGCCGGTCTCGGCCAGCCAGTCCTTCAGCGCGCAGGCGGCCAGCAGGGCGGCGGAACCCAGCAGGTTGTGGCCGCAGCCATGGCCGGCCCCACCTGCGGTGAGCGGCTTCGGCTCGGCGATGTTGGCGACCTGGCTGAGGCCCGGCAGCGCGTCGTATTCGCCGAGGATGGCGATCACCGGACCGCCCTCGCCCGCCTCGCCCATCACGGCGGTCGGGATGCCGGCGACCTCCTCGGTGACGGTGAAGCCCTTGGCCTTCAGCACGGCGGTGTGCTGGGCGCATGACTCGTACTCGGCATAGAGGGTTTCGGGCATGCCCCACACCGTGTCGGACAGCTCGATCAGGTCCGGCATGTGGGTGTCGATATGGGTGAGGATCGGCTCGACGTTCTTCATCACGGAATCCATCAGGTTGGAGCGGCCGGCGCGAAGGCCCCAGGTTGGCTGCGGCGGGCCGGTCGAAAAATCGGTCCTTCAGGATATACCGGTCCGGGCAGACACCCGAAAGACGGAGAAATCGACAGGGTCCGTCCCGGGTGCGGAACCGATCAGGCCTGCAGCCAGTCGCGCAGGGCTTCGCCGCATGCGTCCGGCTTCTCCAGGGCCGGCAGGTGGCCGCAGGTCTCCACGATGCGCAGATCCGCATGGGGGATCGCCGCCGCCATCTCCTCGCTGAGATCCACGGGGGTGAGCTGGTCGTCGCGTCCGCACATCACCAGGGTCGGCACCGTCACGCCGGCCAGGAGCTCCCGGCTGTCGTCCCGGCTCAGGATCGCCTTCTGCTGGCGGATGAAGCCGTCCTTGCCGATGCGCGCGGCCATGTCGAAGATCGGCCGGGTCACGCTCTCGTCGTCCAGCCGGCTCTTGTGCACCAGCATCGGCAGCAGGCGCGGCGTCACGCCCTTGAACTTCCCCTTGTCGGCCAGCTCAATCAGGCCGGTGCGCCGGCGGCGCTGGTCGTCGGAATCCTGGCGGGCCGAGGTGTCGAGCAGGGCCAGCCGCTCGATACGCCCCGGTGCCTGGCGCAGGATCTCCAGGGCGACGTAGCCGCCCATGGACAGGCCGGCGACGGCCAGCTCGCCCTCGGTCTCGGCCAGCACCTGGGCGGCGATGTCGCGGATATCCTCATGGGCCGTGGTGTCCGGGATCACGATGCGGTCGACCAAATCGTCGAGCATCGGGACCTGTCTGGCCCACAGCTCGGCGTCGTTCAGCAGGCCGGGGATCAGCACGAGGGTTTCTGCGGGCACGGGCGCTCCAATACTGAGGTTACCGGGGCGGGGTTGCCGGTTGGCGGGTCGCGGACGGATGATCGGGGCCGAAGGGCGTGACCAAACGCTTACAAGCAATGATCCCGGGGGGAAACCGACAATGGCCATCGACCGCATCCGATCCGACCACTACCGCATCCCGCTGCCCGTGGTGCTGTCGGACTCCACCCATAAGGAGATCACACATTTCGAGCTGATCGCCACCCGGATCGGCACGACCGACGGGGCCGAGGGGCTCGGCTATACCTATACGGTCGGCTATGGCGGCGGCTCGGTGCATTCCCTGCTGACCCGCGACCTGCCCGACCTGCTGCTCGGCGCCGAAGAGACCCGGATCGAGGCGCTGTGGAAGGAGATGTGGTGGCGCCTGCACTGGGTCGGGCGCGGCGGGTCGGCCGCCTTCGCCATGGCGGCGGTGGACGTGGCGCTGTGGGACCTCATGGGCAAGCGCGCCGGCCTGCCCTTGTGGCGCCTGCTCGGCGGGGCCGATCCCACCGTGCCGGTCTATGCCGGCGGCATCGACCTGTTCTTCACCCTGGACGCCCTGCTGGAACAGACCAGCGGCAACCTGGATGCCGGGTTCGAGGCGATCAAGATGAAGGTCGGCCGCAAGAAGCTCAGCGAGGATGTGGAGCGGGTCGCCGCCATGCGGGACTACCTGGGCGACGGCTTCGCGCTGATGGCCGACGCCAATATGGGCTGGGACCGGCCGCGCGCCATCGCCGCGGCCCGGGCGCTGGCGCCGTACGATCTGGTGTGGCTGGAGGAGCCGCTGGAGCCGGAGGATGTCGCCGGCTACGCCGAGGTCGCGCGGATCGGCACGCCGGTCGCCGCCGGGGAGAATTTCCACAACCTGCAGGAATTCTCCCAGCTCATCGCCGCCGGCGGGGTGCACTACGTCGAGCCGGACCTGGCCTGCCTGGGCGGCATCACCGCCTGGATGAAGGCCGCCCGCATGGCCGAGGCGGCGCATCTGCCGGTCACCTCCCACGGGGTGCACGATCTGCATGTGCACCTGATGGCCGCCGTGCCCAACGCCTCCTATCTGGAGAGACACGGCTTCGGGCTGGAGCGGTTCATGGAGAACCCGCTGCTCATCGAAAAGGGCCGCGCCGTCGCCCCGGAACGGCCGGGACACGGCGTGACCCTGAATTTCGACGCGCTGGAGGAATACAGGGTTACCTGAATTTGTTGACTTGAAGTCGGTCCAGCCCGCTCCCCCAGCCGGCCACCCACGTAAGTATCCTGATGGGTGGCCGGGTGGGGGAGCGGGCTGGCGATGCTCTTGGCTACAGACTTACCAGAGCGACTTCTCCTCCTGGGTGGAGACATGGGCGGCGACGACCTTCCAGCCGACGTCCGGGAACTTCACGAAGGTCTGGCTCTGCCGGCCGGTGCGGCCGTTCGGCATGCGGAATTCGAGGTTGGTGGTGGCGAAGTCGGTGCCGATGGTGGTGATCACCAGCTTCAGGCGCTCCATCTTGATGTTGATCCCGGCCGGACGGCGCACCCGGTGGGCATGGATCTCGTCGAAGCCGTAGCCGTTCTCGTGCATCGCATAGCGGATCGTGTGGGGCGAGTTCCAGAAGGTGTTGTCCAGAACATCCACATCCTTGGTCGCCAGGGCCGCCTCGTAGCGCTCGAAGATCTCGGTGATCTCGGCCACGACCTCGGGGAGGTTCACGCGGCGGTCGGGCGGGGGAACGTCGGTCATCGATGGCTCTCCAGGGCTCGGGCAACGGCGATCAGGGTGGCGTCGGTGCCGGGGCCGCCGACGATCGACAGGCCGATGGGCAGGCCGTCCACCGTTGCCCCTGGAATAGACACCTGCGGCCGTCCCGCCAACCCGCCGAACGCGCAGAGGCAGGTGATCTGCTCGCGCAGCGGCGTCTGCTGGGAGATCGAGAGGCCGGTGGGCGGGGCCGGAAACGGCGTGGTCGGCAGGCACAGGATCGTGCCGGCGGGCAGCAGGGATTTCAGCCGTCCCCGCGCCTCCCGGCGCATCTGGTTGGCCCAGCCGAGCTCGGTCTCGGTCACCGCCGCGCCCTGCATCAGCCCGCGGGCAACGCCGAAGGCCATGCGGGGGTTGGTGTCGAGCCAGGGCTTGAAGGTCTCATAGGCCTCGCGCGGCTGGATCGTGCGCTGGGCGCGGGCCCAGACCGACAGGCCCTGGGGCGCGAGCAGCACGTCCTCGCGGGCGCCGATCAGTTCGGCCAGCCGATCGACCAGCGGCGCCAGGGCTTCGGCGACCGCGTCCTCGGCGAAGGCGAAGGTGTCGGTGGTGACCAGCAGCCGGGTCGGCAGATCGGTCGGGATCGCCTCGCCCAGCAGATGGCCGGAGACCTTTGCGAAGGTGGCGGCGTCGCGGGCGAACCAGCCGGTCGTGTCGGAGGTCGGTGCCTGAGGCAACATGCCGTCCACCGGCAGGCGGCCATGGGTCGGGCGGATGCCGTAGAGCCCGCAGAAGCTGGAGGGCACGCGCACAGAGCCGCCGGTATCGGTGCCCAGCGCCGTGTCGCACAGCCCGGCGGCCACGGCGGCGGCGGACCCGGAGGACGACCCGCCCGGCACCCGGCCCGGCGCGTTGACGTTGACGGGGGTGCCGTCGAAGGCGCTCTCGCCCAGGATGCCGAGGGAGACCTCGTCGGTGATGGTCTTGCCGACCAGGGTGGCGCCGCCGTCGAGCAGCCGCTGCACCGCCCAGGCGTTGCGGGTGGGGACGGCGCGTCCGGTCGGCCAGTCGTGGTTGCCGCCGCCGGTCGGATATCCCGCCACGTCGAACAGATCCTTGGCGGCGAAGGTCAGGCCCGTGAGCGGACCCTCGGCCGCCCCTTCCACGCGGATATCCGTGCCGGGCACGAAGGCGCCGATGCTGTCTGTCATGCCACTCCCCTCCAGGCTGGAAAATCGCTCAAAAGTACCGGATTGGAGATTCAAGCGGGACTGTAAAAATGCTCTTCAACCGATTGAAGAAAAGCATATATTTTCCCGTCTACTGACGAGCACGCGGGAACCGCTGTGTGATCACGGACGTATCGACCCAGGCGTGCCGGCCGTCCTCATAGACCGACCGGTTGGGCAGCGCGCCGTCCGGCTCGTCGAAGCAGCCGGTGGCGATGCCCAGCCGGTCGAGATCGGGGCCGGCCAACCAGTACACCGTCGTGCCGCAGGACGGGCAGAAGAAGTTCCGCAACCGGTTGCCGCTGTCGGTTCCGCGTTCGTAGGCCTTCGGGTTGCCGGCGATCTCGACCTGATCGGGCGTGTAGTAATTGCCGACGCCGAACGGCGCGCCGGTGCGACGTTGGCAGTCCTTGCAGTGGCACATCACCGTGGCGCTGGGCGCGCCGGTGATGGTCAGAACGATCTCGCCGCAGGCGCAGCGGGCTTTCGCCATGGCATCCTCCTATGCCGTCCGGTCAGGGAGGCCGGGTGCCGACCTCCCCTCCCCGATAGTCTAGCGGTGGGTGCCCGGGAACATCGAGCGGAAGCTCTCGTCGTCCATCTCGGTCTTGAAGGCGTGGCGTTCCTTGATCGCCTCGGCCCGCTTGGCCGCATCGGTGGCGCTGATCCGCGCGACCAGGCCGGTCACGTTCGGATACTTGGCCGCCGCTTCCTCTCCGAGCACGAACTTGGCCATGCGGCCCCAGCCCCACAGGGCCATGTCGACGATGGTGTAGGTGTCGCCGACCATCCACTCCTTGCCCTCGAGGTGGTCGTTCAGGATGCCGTAGTGCCGGTTCGCCTCGAAGTCGTAGCGCTTGATCGCGTACTCGATCTTCTCCGGCGCGTGGTTGCCGAAATGCACCTTCTGCCCCGAATACGGGCCGAGGCCGGTGGCGACGAACATCAGCCATGAGATCAGCTCGCCGCGGTTCTTGTCGCCGGCCGGCGGCAGGAACTTGCCGGTCTTCTCCGCCAGATAGAGCAGGATGCCGTTGCTGTCGAAGACGGTGACGTCGCCGTCGACGATGACCGGCACCTTGGCGTTCGGGTTCAGCGCCTTGAATTCCGGCAGGTGCTGCTGGCCCTTGCGGGTGTCCACCGGGATCGCCTCGTAGTCGAGGCCGGATTCCTCCAGGAACAGCGCCACCTTCATCGGGTTCGGGGCCAGGCTGTAATAGAACTTGAGCATGCGTTGCCTCCGCTGGACACGCGGCTCCGCCCCCGGCGGTCGCGCGTGCCTGTGAATGACTGGACCGGCGCGAGTGTGCCGGCGCGGCGAACACTACCGCAACGGGCGCCGTCGGCCAGTCATCTGCCACGGCGCGGAACGAATGAAGCCCTTGAAACACAGGATCGTGATGGGACGCCGGCCGCTCACCCAGCCGCTCTCTTGCCGCCGCCCGTCCCCGTCGGCCACGATCGCCTGCATAACCAAACGGGAGGAACCGGGTCATGGATCTGTACGAGCTGCGCACCTACAAGATCGTCGTCGGCAAACTGCAGGAGGTCCTGAAACTCTACGAGACCGAGGGCTGGCCGGCGCTCGACCCGCACAAGGACAAGCTGGTCGGCTATTTCGTCGGCGATGTCGGCGGCATGAACGAGCTCATCCATGTCTGGAAGTACACCGACGACGCCGACCGCCGGGCCCATTGGGCGGCGGTCTATGCCAACGAGAAGTTCATGGCTTTCGCCGCCAAGCTGCGGCCGAACCTGATCAGCCAGGAGAACAAGCTGATGGTCGGGGCGCCATGGGGCCCGCGACCCTGACCGCGCTCTCCCCGGTGTAGAGATCGTCCTCCTCGGCCGGGCGCACCGCACGCTCGCCGAGGATTCCGGTCCACAGCCAGTCGATGTCCCGGTCGGCGGCGCCGCGTTCCGTCGACAGACGTACCGGAACGATCTCCGACAATGCGTCCCCGTCGCGCTCGGCCACCGCGAACTGGAAGACATAGTTCGGGGTGACGCCCATGCGCAGGTCGGACACCAGAATCCGGCCGTCGGCCTCCCAGACCTTGAAGAAGCCCTTGGAGAAGGCCGCCAGCTCCGCCGCCTTCGGCAGATCCTCGATACAGGACAGGAGGGTCTCGCCGCGCGGATGAGCGTAGGCAGTCACCGTCTCCTGGGTGCCGAGCAGCGGGATATAAAGGTTGAGATAGCGGTCGCCGTCGATGGCGATCACCCGCCAGAACAGGGTGTTGAACGGCATCGGCGTCGCCCAGGTGCGATCCGGCTCGATGCCGAGATCGGCCAGCACCAGATCGCCGCGCTTCTCCGCCACCTGCTGGGCGATGGCGCTCCAGCCGAGATAGGCGGTGGAGACGATCAGCGCGACGCTGACCACCCGGGCGATCCGCAGCGTCCAGGACCGCACGCACAGCGCCCAGACGAAGGCGACGATCAGCGGGATCGTGTAGAGCGGGTCGATGATGAACATGGAGCCCAGCCCCAGGGGCTCGGGCATCACCGGCCAGAAGATCCGCGTGCCATAGATCGTCATCGCATCGAGCAGCGCGTGGGTCGCCAGACACAGATAGACCGCAAGATACGTGGCACCCCGATGCTCGCGCAGACCGCGCATCACCCGGACCAGCGGCTCGGCGAAGATCGGGGTGACCAGTGCCTGGACGATCAGCGAATGGGAGGGGCCGCGATGCTGGACGAAATCCGTCACCGGATCGCCCAGCGGAATGAACACGTCGAGATCCGGGACCGTGCCCAGCACCGCGCCGATGATGGCGGCCTTGCGGGCGCCGGCATGGGGGCCGATGACGGCGGCGGCGACGCCGGCGCCAAGCACCATCTGAGTTACTGAATCCACGTCCCTGCCCCGGTCGGTTCACTCGCAATCGGGACGATATGGGCCGCGGCGGGCGGATAGCCAGCGTTACCTGACCATCCGCCGCAGCCTCACGCCGCCTTGCGCAGCCCCTCGGCGGCGGTGGCGATGGCGTCGATGGTCAGGGCCACGTCGGCCTCGGTATGACACAGGCCGATATAGTACTTGCTGTCCGGCTTCAGGATTCCGCACTCGCGCATGATCCCGTTGAACCGCTTCGCCATGGCGGCATTGCCGGCGAACATGCCGCGATAGTCGTGCACCTCGCGGTCGGTGAAGACCACGTCGAACAGCGGCGGCACGCCCACCACCTTGGCGGCGATCCCCGCCCGACCCAGATGCTCCTCCAGGGCGGCCATGATGGTGCGGCCGGTGGCGAACATCTTGGTATAGGCGTCGTCGCGCTTCAGGATCTCCATGGTCTTCAGCCCCGCCACCGAGGCGACCGGATTGCCGCTGAGCGTGCCGATCTGGAAGGTGAAGCCCTCCTCGCCCACCTGGCTCTTGTCGAAATGGGCCATGATCTCGTCGTTGCCGGCGATCGCCGCGAGCGGATAACCGCCGCCGATCACCTTGCCCAGGGTGCAGAGGTCCGGGGTGATGCCGTAGTATTCCTGCGCCCCGCCGTAGGCGAAGCGGAAGCCGGTCACCACCTCGTCGAAGATCAGCGGCACGTTGTGCTTCCTGGTCGCTTCGCGCAGTGCCTCCAGGAACCCCGGCTTCGGCGGCAGCAGGCGCTGGAACGGCTCGACGATCACCCCGCCCAACTCGGAGGCGTATTCGGCGATCATCTGCACCGCCAGGTCGGTGTCGTTATACGGGGCGACGATCACGTCGTCGCGCACGCCTTTGGGGATGCCGGCGCTGTCCGGCACCGCCTGGGGGAAGTTGGCGAGCGTCTTCGGCGCCAGGCTCATCAGCCCGAAATCGCTCATGCCGTGATAGCCGCCCTCGAACTTCAGGATCTTCTCGCGCTTGGAATGAGCACGGGCGAGCCGCATGGCGTACATGTCGGCTTCCGAGCCGGAGCTGACGAAACGCACCTTGTCGGCGCAGGGAACGGCGCGGCAGATCTCCTCGGCCAAGACGATGCCCGGCTCGCTGTCGGCGAAGAACGTGCTGCCCAGCGGAAGCTGCGCCGTCACCGCCTCGACCACTTCGGGATGGGCATGGCCGATGACCATCGGGCCGGAGCCCAGCAGGTAATCCACATACTCGTTGCCGCTGACGTCCCAAACCCGGGAGCCCTCGCCGCGCGCGATCACGATGTCCGGCGTGAAATTGCCGAACCCGCCGGCCGGCAGCACCGTCCGCGCCCGCTCCATGAGATCCTTTTCCGCCTGACTCTTCGTCACGCCGCTCATCGCCGCCTCCATCCGTCTGACCTATTGGGTTTGACGTATCATTCTCCCAACACAGGCTCGCTGCATACCCGCAAACCGCCTTTGCTCGCACCGTCAGGCGATGGACTTACGCGTCGCTCCACGCCCATGCTGACGGACCGCGGCGGCAGACCCGCGGAGGGGGAGATGCGCGTCGATGGAACTCTGGATACCGATCACGATCTTCGCGGCGTTCATGCAGAACGCCCGCTCGGTGTTGCAGAAGCATCTCAAGGGCCGGCTGACGACCCTCGGCGCGTCCTATGTCCGCTTCCTCTACGCCATGCCCTTCGCGCTGATCTATGCGGGGGCGGTGCATGAGATCGGCGGCTATCCCTGGCCGACCGTGCATGCGGAGTTCATGATCTACTGCCTGCTCGGCGGGATCTCGCAGATCCTGTTCACCGCCGTCCTGCTCTGGCTGTTCCAGTTCCGCAACTTCGCCGTCGGCACCACCTACTCCAAGACCGAGACGGTGCAGGTCGCCCTGCTGGGCTGGCTGGTCATCGGCGACGAACTCGGCCTGGTGCCGCTGATCGCCATCGTCGTGTCGGCGGTCGGGGTGATGGCCCTGTCGGTCGGCCAGACCAAGGTCTCCGTCGGCCGGCTGTTCACCGGGCTGATCGAGAAGCCGACCCTGATCGGCCTGCTTTGCGGTGCCCTGCTCGGCTCGTCGGTGGTGTTCTTCCGCAAGGCCGCGCTGACCCTCGATTACGACGGCTTCGTCATGGCCGCCGCCTACACCCTGGCGGTGTCGGTGGTGATGCAGACGGTGATCATGGGCGTCTATCTGGCGATCTACGAACGCCGCACCCTGGTGGACGTTCTGGTTCATTGGAAATGGTCGCTGGCGGTGGGCGTCTGCGGCGTGCTCGGATCGATCGGCTGGTTCACCGCTTTCACCCTGCAAAACGCTGCCTATGTGCGCGCACTCGGCCAGATCGAACTGGTCTTCACCTTCATCGCCTCGGTCTTCATCTTCCGCGAAACCACCAACCGCGCCGAAATCGTCGGGATCGTCCTTGTTGTCGCCGGCATCGTCCTTCTGGTCCTGGGTCGTTAACCCGGATTAAAGCCCCCGTCTTCACAGTCCATTAACGAGACCCGTGCTCTTTTCGGCATCGCGGGGGGCGAAGCTGATTGTGGGATGCGGTGCCCGAGGATGGTTCAGGAATGCGCATGACGTCTGAAGGCAGCAAGGGCAACGGGGGACCACAGCGTCCCACGCGGCTTTCCGCTGTCGAGGACAAGCTGTCGCGGGCGCTGGAGACGATCGAGGCGCAGCGCCGCCAGTTGTCCACCGTCTTCAACGCCGTCAACGACGCGATCGTCGTGGTCGACGAACGCGGAATCATCGAGACGGTCAACGACGCGACCTGCAAAATGTTCGGCCGCCCAAGCTTCGAGCTGGTCCACCATTCGGTGAATAAGCTCATGCCGGAATCGGTGGCGATCAATCACGACCATTATCTTCGGAGTTCCCGCCCGCATTCCAAATCCTCCTTCGGGCTTCCCCGCACCCTGGCGGCGCTGCACGCGAACGGGCGGCAGTTCCCGGTTTCGATCACGCTGTCCGAGATCCCGCGCTCCGTCGACGAGCCTCGCCGGTTCGTCGCCACCATCCGCGACATGACCCACGAACGGGCGCGCGAGGATCAGATCCGCTTCCTCGCCTTCCACGACGACGCCACCAAGCTGCCGAACCGGCACGGCATCCTGAGCTATCTGGAATCCTACTTCGCCGCCCCGATCCCGCCGCCGATGCTGTTCGTGCATATCTCGCTGAACAACACCAGCCAGCTCACCGCCTGTTTCGGCATCGAGGAGTTCGAACAGCTCGTCGTCGCCTTCTCACAGCGTCTGAAGCGGGTGTTCGGCACGGCGGTGCTCATCGGACGCGGCTTCGGCAATACCTTCCACGTGGTCATGCCGATCGAGGAGAGCGAGAGCCTGCAGGCCAAGCTGGTGTCCGTGGTGGCCGAGCCGATCGAGATCCAGGACATCGCCGTGGTCGTTGACGTCTGCGCCGGTACGGTATCCCTGCCCGACCAGGCCGCCGATCCCCGACAGGCGATGCATCGGGCCGCCGCGGCCCTGATGGAGGTCAAGTCGACGACCCCGAAGCCGGGTCTGCCGCGCATGCACGCCTACATGCCCAGCATCATCAACGAAATGAGCCGGCGCACCCGCCTGGTGCACAACATCAACCGGGCGATCGAAGACCGGGAATTCAGCGTCTATCTGCAGCCGAAGGTGGACATCACCGACGGCAGTTGGGTCGGTGCGGAGGCGCTTGCCCGCTGGACCCAGCCCGACGGATCGATGATCTCGCCGGGCGAATTCATTCCGCTCGCCGAACAGGCCGGGCTGGTGACCGCGCTGAACCGGCACATGCTGTCCCAGACCCTGCGCTCGCTGGCCGACAGCGACTGGTCCCGCACCGCCCCGCTTGCCGTCAACATCTCCGCCCAGGATCTCAGCAGCCAGAATTTCGACGAGGTGATCGCCCGCCTGCTGGAAGAGACCGGCGTGCCAGCCTCGGCCCTGGAACTGGAACTGACCGAACGCGACATGGCCCGGGGCAGCGACGCCATCCGCGCCACCATTGACCGGATCCGGGAACAGGGCGTGACCATCGCCATGGACGATTTCGGGACCGGCTATTCCTCGCTGGCGGCCCTGGTCGACCTGCCGGTGGACATTCTGAAGATCGACCGGCAGTTCCTGCGCCGGATCGAGGATCGCGAGAGCGACCGCCGGCTGCTGAAAACCCTCGTCACCCTGGTCCAGGACCTCGGCCGCACGATCGTGGTCGAAGGGGTGGAAACGGAAGGGCAGGCCGCCTTCCTGCAGCAGATGGGCGTGCGGTTCGCCCAGGGCTTTCTCTATGCCCGGCCCGCGCCGGCGATCGCGGTTCTGAACGACCCCAGCAGGCCGCGGAAATAGAACCGGCTATTCCGGTGCCGGCCGGAACCCGTGGCCGGTCCGCGAGCACCAGTTCGACAGCAGCGAGGCCACGGTCCGGATCGGGTTGCCCGGCTCGTTATCTTCGCTGCGGATGACGGCCGACCAGGACGACACCACACCGTCGTGGCTGATCCGGGCGGCCTTGATTCGGCCCGCCCGCACCGCCGTCTCCACCGCCCAGCCGGCGAGAACGCTGGTCCCCTGTCCGGCGGCGACCAGTTCGACGATCACCTCCGGCAGTTCGACGGTCACCGACCGGCTCTTCGCGCTGTCCCCGTTGCGCAGCATCTGACCGACCTCGCCGTCGGTCCCCGGCGTCTTGCTGTAGGTGATCAGATCCTCCGCCGCGAGTTCGGAGACCTCCACGTATTCCCGGCCGGCCAACTCGTGGCCAGGCGCCATGATGAACAACTGGTCGTCATCGAACAGCGGCACCGCCGTCGCCCCCGGGCGCGCGATCTCGCCGCTCATGATCGCCAGATCGACATGGCGGTTGGACAGACTCTGCAACGGCTCCCGGCTGGCGCCGGCCATGACCTGGATGTCGATATCGGGCGCCGCGCTCTGCAGGAAACTGAGAAAACCCGGCAGCCAGTGGTAGGAGCTGTAGGCCTCGATGGCGATACGCACCACATGGACCACGCCCCGGCTGGTCCGCCAGACGTCCTCCTCCGCCCGTTCCATATCCGCCAGCACCCGCTCGGCCACATGGGCCAGATGCTCCGCCGCCGGCGTCATCCGCAGGCGCTTGTGCAGCCGGGTGTACAGGGTGACGTCCAGGCGCCGTTCCGCCTCGCGGATCCGGTGCGACAGGGCCGACGGCGTCAAGCCGAGCTTCTCCGCCGCCTCGGTGACCCGACCGGTGTCGGCGATCGCCTGGATCATCTGAAGATGACGAATTTCAAGCCTTGGAGCCATGACGCGAGTGTATGCTGAACTACTTTCATTGAAAACGTCAAAACTACCGATATGCTTTCATGCATCCTCGTCTCAGGGTCGTTTTAACAACTTCTGATCGCGCGCGGTTCAATACCGCTAGTAAGGTCGAAGTTCCTGATCGCTCAGGCCCGATGGCCAGGGACCGTTGGATCTGACGGCCGAATGCCGATCCCACTTTCAACGTAGGGCTATCTGCCGACACGGCCGGATGCACGCCTGAGCCGCAACGTTCGAACACGCGCGATCTGGATTAATATTTTTTCATTCATACAGCGTATAATTTCCGGTTCAACCGAGAGCCCGGAAACCAAGTGAGCCTAGAATCTAACCGCTCAACGTATTGAATCGGCGGTGATCATGGGATGGCGCATGGCAGCCGCCGAGGTCGAACCCGACATCGCGTCGCATTCCCGCGGTTCAACTTGCCACTCCCCGGCGATCGGTCTGCGGTCAGGTCGCCGCGCCGCGCCAACCCTCGCATCGACAGGTGACAGAACCGTTTTCGCCGCCCGGCTTTTGGGACACCATGGACCCAGGCGCCGCCGAACGCCGCCGCGCCTTGCCGTCGAGGGGGAACGATGTCGACCGACCCGCTGCTGCAGCCCTACCAACTCAAGCACCTGACCCTGCGCAACCGGCTGATGTCGACGGCGCACGAGCCCTCCTATTCCGAGGACGGCATGCCGACCGAGCGCTACCGGCTGTATCACACGGAAAAGGCGAAGGGCGGCATCGCACTCACCATGACCGCCGGCTCCGCCGTGGTCAGCGCCGACAGCCCCGCCGCCTTCGGCAATCTCTACGCCTATAAGGACGAGATCGTGCCCTGGCTGCGCGAGATGAGCGATGCCTGTCACGAGCATGGCTCGGCCATCATGATGCAGATCACCCATCTGGGCCGGCGTACCAACTGGAACCATTCCGACTGGCTGCCGGTGCTCGCCCCCTCCCCGGTGCGCGAACCGGCCCACCGCGCCTTTCCCAAGGAGGCCGAGGACTGGGACCTCGACCGCATCGTGAAGGACTACGCCGACGCGGCGGAGCGCATGCGGGCCGGTGGGCTCGACGGTATCGAGATCGAGGCCTATGGCCATTTCCTGGACGGGTTCTGGTCGCCCGCCACCAATCAACGGACGGACGACTACAACGGCTCGCTGGACAACCGGCTGCGCTTCACCTGGCGGGTGCTCGACGCCATGCGCGACCGGGTCGGGCCCGACTTCCTGATCGGCCTGCGCATGGTCGCCGACGAGGATTGGGACAAGGGTCTCAGCCGCGAGGACGGGGTGGAGATCGCGCGCCGCCTGGCGACCTGCGGCAAGGTCGATTTCCTCAACCTGATCCGCGGCCATATCGACAGCGACGCGGCCCTGTCCGACGTAATCCCGATCCAGGGCGCCCCCTCGGCGCCGCATCTGGATTTCTGCGGTCAGATCCGGGAGGAGACGAAGTTTCCGATCTTCCACGCCGCCCGGATCAGCGACGTGGCCACGGCCCGCCACGCTATCGCCGAGGGCAAACTCGACATGGTCGGCATGACCCGGCCGCACATCGCCGACCCGCATATCGCCAACAAGGTCGCCGCCGGACGCGAGGCCGACATCCGTCCCTGCGTCGGCGCCACCTACTGTCTCGACCGGATCTACGAGGGGCACGAGGCCCTGTGCATCCATAACCCAGCAACGGGCCGCGAGCGGACTATCCCCCACGTCATCGCCCGCAGCGACGGTCCGGCGAAGAAGGTCGTGATCGTCGGCGCCGGCCCCGCCGGGCTGGAGGCGGCCCGGGTCGCCGGCGAGCGCGGCCACGACGTCGTGCTGTTCGAGGCCGCCGACAAGCCCGGCGGCCAGATCCGCCTCGCCGCCCGGGTACCGCGCCGCCGCGAGCTGATCGGCATCGTCGACTGGCGGGCCGAGCAATGCGTCCGCCTGGGCGTCGACATGCGCTTCAACACCTATGCCGAAGCCGGCGACGTTCTGGCGGAGAACCCCGACGTGGTGCTGATCGCCACCGGCGGCTTGCCGAATACCGAGATCGTCGAGGGCGCAGATCTGGTCGTCAGTTCCTGGGACATCCTGTCCGGCGACGTGAAGCCGGGCGAGCGGGTGCTGATCTACGACGACAACGCCGCCCACCAGGGCCTGTCCGCCGGGGAGGTCATCGTCCAGGCCGGCGCCCAGCTGGAGATCGTCACACCCGAGCGGTTCTTCGCCGTGGATATCGGCGGCCTGAACCACGTGGCCTATGCCCGCGCCTTCGACCGGGCCGGGGCGCGGATCACCATCAACAAGCGGGTGCTTGCCGTGCGCCGCGCCGGCAACTGCCTGATCGCGCAGATCGGCTCGGACTATTCGGAGCGGGTGGAGGAGCGCGAGGTCGATCAGGTCGTGGTCGAGCACGGCACCCTGCCCCTGGACGAGGTGTATGTCGCGCTGAAACCGGAGAGCCTCAACGGCGGCGAGATGGACTACGACGCCCTGATCGCCGGAAGGCTGCAGGAGGTGGTGCGAAACCCGCACGGCACCTATCAGCTCTTCCGTATCGGCGACGCGGTGGCCTCGCGCAACATCCACGCCGCGATCTACGACGCGATCCGGCTGGTGAAGGATTTCTGATCCTCCACTATCGTCATCCCGAAACAAGTTCGCGATGACGGATGATTGTTTGGGACTGCCGCCAATCGGCCCCGGCGTTGGCCATTTCCTTGAGATTTGTGTACCGTGTTGCGCTGCGGTGAAGATCCTCCCCGGCGCGCCCGCGCCATGGAAATCTGCGGCGCGAACCCTAAGTCGAAAGAACAGCAAGTAACGGAGTGCCGCATGGCCGCGACCGATGCCGGAGCCGATCCGGCGGCCGCTCAAAAGGATATGGATCTCGACGTCTTCGTCATCGGCGGCGGCGTGAACGGCTGCGGCATCGCCCGCGACGCGGTCGGCCGCGGCTACAGTGTCGGACTGGCCGAGATGAACGACCTCGCGTCGGGCACCTCGTCCTGGTCGACCAAGCTGATCCATGGCGGATTGCGCTATCTCGAACACTACGAGTTCCGCCTGGTCCGCGAGGCGCTGATCGAGCGCGAGGTGCTGTGGGCCAACGCGCCGCACATCATCTGGCCGCTGCGTTTCGTGCTGCCGCACCACAAGGGCCTGCGCCCGGCCTGGCTGCTGCGGCTCGGCCTGTTCCTGTACGACAATCTGGGCGGCCGAAAGCACCTGCCGCCGACCCGCGTCGTGGACCTTTCCACCGACGATGTCGGCAAGCCGCTGAAACCCGAGTTCACCAAAGGTTTCGAGTATTCCGACTGCGCCGTGGACGACACCCGTCTGGTGGTGCTGACCGCCCGCGATGCCGCCGACCGGGGCGTGGACATCCGCACCCGCACCGAAGTCACCGGTCTCGAGCGCACCGGCGACCGCTGGACGGTCACCCTGCGCGATACGGTCACCGGCGCCCGGTCGACCGTCACGGCGCGCGTGGTGGTGAACGCCGCCGGCCCCTGGGTCGACACCGTGCTGAACCGGGCCGCCGGCAAGAACGACACCCACAACGTCCGTCTGGTCCAGGGCAGCCATATCGTCGTGCCCAAACTCTACGACCATGACCGCTGCTACATCTTCCAGAACGCCGACGACCGGATCTTCTTCGCCATCCCCTATCAGCGCGACTACACGCTGATCGGCACCACCGACCGCGACTGGAAGGACGATCCGGCCAAGGTGACGATCTCCGACGAGGAGATCGCCTATCTCTGCGCCGGCGCCAGCGACTATTTCGAACAGGACATCTCGCCCGACGACATCGTGTGGACCTATTCCGGCGTACGCCCGCTCTACGACGACGGCGCCTCAGAAGCCCAGGTCGCCACCCGTGACTACGTCCTGCGCACCGACGGCAAGGGCAAGGAAGGGCTGCTGATCAATATCTTCGGCGGCAAGATCACCACCTACCGCAAGCTGGCCGAGGCCGTGGTCGAGAAGATCGAAGATGCGCTCGGCCGGCGCGGCGAGGCCTGGACCCATGGGGCCACCCTGCCCGGCGGCGACTTCCCGATCGGCGGGTTCTCCGATCTGGTCGTCGATCTTATGCGCGACTATCCCTTCCTCAGCGAGCCGCACGCCTATCGCCTGATTCGGCAGTATGGCACCCGTGCCCGTCACTTCCTGGGCGACGCGACGTCGCTGGCGGATCTGGGCCGGCATTTCGGCGACACGCTCTACGCCGCCGAGGTCGCCTATCTGATCGAACACGAGTGGGCTCTGAGCGCCGAGGACGTGCTGTGGCGCCGCTCCAAGCTCGGGCTGAAGATCGACGACGCCTCGGCCAAGGCGCTGGAGGACTGGATTAACGCTCGCACCCGCCGGGCCGAGGCGGCAGAGTAACGAACAACCAACGAAATCATCGACCGACAGGGTTAATCTTTACGCAGACCCATCCGGGGATTACCCGGCCGACCGTGCCGGGGCCAGAAGAACAGCACCGCAGGGAGGCCGAATGTCCGGCTACGTTCTCGCCATAGACCAGGGGACGACCTCGTCCCGCGCCATCGTCTTCGACGGGCATTTCAGCATCAAGGGCGTCGGCCAGCAGGAGTTCGAGCAGCACTTCCCCCGCTCCGGCTGGGTGGAACATGTGGCGTCAGATCTCTGGCGCACCACGGAAGCCACCGTGCGCATCGCCCTCGCCGATGCCGGCCTGTCGGCCGGAGACATCGCCGCCATCGGCATCACCAACCAGCGCGAGACGGTGGTGCTGTGGGACCGGGAGACCGGCGAGGCCGTACACCGCGCCATCGTCTGGCAGGACCGGCGCACGGCGGAGATGTGCTCGCGGCTGAAGGCCGACGGCAACGAGGCCATGGTCACCGAGAAGACCGGCCTGCTGCTCGACCCGTATTTCTCCGGCACCAAGCTCGCCTGGCTGCTCGACACGGTGGACGGAGCCCGCGAGAAGGCGGAGGCCGGCAAGCTCGCCTTCGGCACCGTGGACAGTTTCCTCATCTGGCACCTGACCGGCGGCAAGCGGCACGTCACCGACGCGACCAATGCCGCGCGCACCCTGCTCTACAACATCCGCGAGGGGCGCTGGGACGACGACATCCTGAAGCTCCTCAGCATCCCCAAGGCGCTGCTGCCGGAGGTATTGGACAGTGCGGCCGAGTTCGGCACCACCGAGCCGTCCCTGTTCGGCGCCGCCATCCCGATCCTGGGCGTGGCCGGCGATCAGCAGGCGGCCACCGTCGGCCAGGCCTGCTTCGAGCCGGGCATGGTCAAATCCACCTACGGCACCGGCTGCTTCGCCCTGCTGAACACCGGCGACACGCCGGTCCTGTCGAAGAACCGGCTGCTCACCACCATCGCCTACCAGTTGGACGGTCAGGTGACCTACGCCCTGGAAGGCTCGATCTTCGTCGCCGGTGCCGCGATCCAGTGGCTGCGCGACGGACTCGGCATCATCGACCGGGCCGACCAGTCGGCGAAGATGGCGGATGAAGCCGATCCGGAACAGGCGGTCTATCTGGTGCCGGCCTTCACCGGCCTCGGCGCGCCGCACTGGGATCCCGACGCGCGCGGGACCATGTTCGGCCTGACCCGAGGGACGGGGCCGAAGGAATTCGCCCGTGCCGCCCTGGACAGCGTGTGCTTCCAGACCGCCGACCTGATTGACGCCATGCACGCGGACTGGTCCGATGGCGGCGACGTGGTTCTGCGGGTGGATGGCGGCATGGTGGCGAACGACTGGATGATGCAGCGGCTGACCGACATCCTCGCTGCCCAGGTCGACCGTCCCATGGTGCTGGAGACCACGGCGCTGGGCGCCGCCTGGCTGGCCGGACAGAAGGCCGGTGTGTGGCCCGACATGGCCGGCTTCGCCAAGCAGTGGAAGCGCGACCGCCGGTTCGAACCCGCCATGAAGGACGAGGAGCGCCAGCGCCTGCTCGCCGGCTGGCGCGACGCCGTGAAACGGACGCTGACCACATGAACGACGCGCTGGCCGATATACGGGGAATTCTCGGCGACCTGATATCGTTCCCGACGGTGTCGGCCGAAAGCAATCTCAACCTGATCGACCATTGCGCCGATAGGCTGACGTCGCTCGGCGCGGATGTGGCGATCACCACCGACGATACCGGTCTGAAGGCCAACCTGTTCGCCACCATCGGCCCCAAGGTGGACGGCGGCATCGTGCTGTCCGGCCATACCGATGTGGTGCCGGTGGAGGGCCAGGCCTGGAATTCCGATCCGTTCCGCGTGGAGGAGCGCGACGGCCTGATCTTCGGACGCGGTTCCTGCGACATGAAGGGCTTCCTCGCCACGGCCATGGCGCTCGCCCCGCGCTTCGCATCGGCCCATCTCGCGCGCCCGCTGCACCTCGCCTTCACCTATGACGAGGAGACCGGCTGTTTCGGCGCGCCACGGCTGATCGAGGGGATCGCGGAGAGCGGGCTGCATCCCAAGGTCTGCATCGTCGGCGAGCCGACCGAGATGCGGATCATCGAAGGCCACAAGGGCTGCTACGAATACACCACCGAGTTCACCGGGCTGGAGGGCCATGCCTCCAATCCGGATGCCGGGATCAACGCCGTGGAGTTCGCCGCCCGCTTCGTCGCCAAGCTGCTGGAGACCGGCGAGGTGATGCGCCACCGCGCGCCGGCTGACAGCCGGTTCGACCCGCCGCACACCACACTGCAATGCGGCGTGATCCAGGGCGGCATCGCCCGCAACGTCATCCCTCGCCACTGCTCGCTGGAGTGGGAGATGCGGCCGGTGAACCGCGCCGACGCCGATCTGGCCAAGGAGATTCTGCGCGACTATGTCGACCGGGAGTTGCTGCCACGCATGCATGCCGTCGACCTGAAGGCCGGCATCGTCACCCACACCATCGGCGAAGTGGAAGGGCTGGAGCCGATGCTCGACAGCGAGGCTGTGGCCCTGGTGTCGGAGCTGACCGGCGCGAACGCGGCGGAGGTCGTGGCGTTCGGCACCGAGGCCGGGCTGTTCCAGGCGGCCGGCATCCACACGGTGGTCTGCGGCCCCGGCAGCATCGAACAGGCGCACAAGCCGGACGAATTCGTCAGCCTCGACCAGCTCCAGCAATGCGCGACGATGATCGAACGGCTGCTGCCGAAGCTGGCGGCTTAGGCAAGGCCAGCGTCGGCTAGTCGTATGTCGTGTCCGCGCGTCACGCGGAATCGTAGGCCCCGGCCCAAGGCCGGGGAGTGTGAGAAGGGTAACGGGTCGCAACAGTCGTCCGGCCCTTCCCTATCCTTCGTCTTCTCTTTCACTTGCACTTCCCGGCCTTGTGCCGGGACCCCCGCGTCCGTCCGCCTGGACCGCGGGCTGGGCGCCGTGACCTATGCCGCCTGCTCCAGTCCTGAAACACCGAACAGCCGTCCGCCCGCAGGCACGGCGTCCTGCACTCCGGCCAACCGCATCATGTGCCAGGCGAGCACCTGGTTGCTGGCGAGCACCGGTACGCCGATCCGGCGCTCGGCCTCGGCCAGCACCGGGGCCATGCGCAGGTTGGTGCAGGACATGAACACCCCGTCCACCTCCTGTCCGGCCACCGTCTGCTCGATCGCCGCCAGCAGGGAACGCGGGGTCATGCGGGCGACCACGCTCTCGCGCCCCTCGTCGAAGCTGGCGAAGGCGCCGATCTCCGTGCCCGAAGCCTGAAACGCCTCGCGCAGGGCGCGGGACACCGGCTCCACATAGGGCGACAGCAGCGCGATCCGGCGCAGTCCGAGCGCCTCGAAGGCGGCCCGCGCCGCCGACAGCGGCTCGGACACCGCCGCGCGCGGATAATGCTCATGGATGCAGGCGGCTACGCCCTGGGGGCCGATCACCGTGGCGCCGGAGGTGCAGCCGTAGCCGATCACGTCGAAGGGAGCGGTCTCCGGCAGCATCGAGGTGGCGCGTGGGATGTCCTCGCGCATCCGGGCCAGGGACTCCGCGGTGACGTCGGCGGCCATCTGCACACGGCTGTGATAGAGCACGACCCCGTCGGTCGGCACGAAGCAGCGGAACTCGTGCTCGATGGTCTCGTCGGTCTTCAGCACGATCAGGCCGAGCGTGGCCCGCGTTCCGATCCCGTCATCCGTCTCGAACGCCAGGGGCATCTTCATTCCCTTCCTGTTCTTCGTCTCCGGATCTCATGATGCGCTCAGTACCGGGATATCACGGGCGGCACGTCGGGTCAGCAGCCGCGGCGCTCCCTCCGTGATCGCCACATTCTCCTCATGCACCATCATGCGGCCCGGTGCCGTCGCCATGCCCGGCTCCAGGGTCATCACGAAGCCCGGTTCCAGCACCGTTTCGTCCCAGTCGGCAATCGACGGGAACTCGGTCAGTACCATGCCGAGCCCATGACCGAGCCGGCCGACGGCGCCACCCGCCGAGGGATCGGCCAGAGGGGCCGTCACCGCGTTCATCGCCCGGAACAGGTCGGCACAGGTGCCCCCGGCCCGCGCGACGGCAAGCCCTGCCTCCGTCGCCTGCCAGACCGCCTCGTAGGACCGCCTGACCGCGTCCGAGGGCGGGCCGACCGAGAAGTTGCGGTCGAAGTCGCAGTAATACCCGTCGAACACCAGCCCGACATCCAGGATCAGTACGTCCCCCGCCTGGAGGCGACGCTCCGAGGGCGGCGAGATGATGTCGCCGTATCCCCCCGGACCGGCCCCCCCGACCAGATAGTCCACGTCGTCCGCCCCGGCCCCAAGGCAGGCGATCTTGAAGGCGCGGAACACCTCCAGCTCGGTCATTCCGGCCCCGGCGATCTCCGGCAGCCGGTCGAAGGCGTCGCAGGCGATGCGGCAGGCTTCCGCGATCTTGTCGATCTCGGCCGGCGACTTCACCTGGCGTAACGTGCGCATCACCTGCGTGGCGTCCTGCCAGCCGATCCCCGGCATCCCGTCGCGCAGCGCCTGCAGGCCGGCCAGCGGCATCCGGACATGGGTCTCCGGCCCCATGGGAAGGCCGACCATTCCGCCCTCGCCCGCCGCCTCGCGGATCGCCTCCGACAGCACGGACTGCCCGTCGTCGCTGGGATGCGGCGAAGACCAGGTGCGGATGTCGTCGATCCAGGTCCGTCCCATCGCCTCCGACCCGATGCCCGGAATGACGGCGACCGGTTTGCCCGCGCCGGGCACCACCAGGAACCAGGGCCGGGTCGGGCTCAGCCAGAACTGGGTGAGGAAGCCGGTGAACCACCGGATGTCCGGCTCGGTGGTCAGCAACAGCGCGTCCAGGCCGCGCGCCGCCATCAGCGTCTGGGCGCGTGCCAGCCTGGCCTCGAACTCTGCGTCGGGGAATCCGCGCGGGGGTCTGCCATCGCCCATGGTGGTCTCTCTGAGGCCGCAATTCCCCATCGTTCCATGAACCCCCACCCGGAAACAATTGAAACAAAACGGCGAGCATCGGGAAGTCGGTCCGAAACATCGCCCCCTCAGAGTCGCCATCCAACAGCGACGCGAACCGAGTCCCCCCACAGGAGGTCGCCATGACCCAGAGAACCGACAATCCCTTCATGATCGCCGCTTCGGCCCTGTCCGAGCCCTATGCCGCCCTGGCCGGCGTCGCGCATCTTCTCGCCTGGCCGTTCCGGTCGATCAGCCGCGCCTATCGCATGCGGCGCACCGCGATGGAGCTGGAGAACCTCGACGCCCGGACCCTGCGCGACATCGGCATCGAGCGCATGAGCATCAACCACATCGCGCGCGCCTCGGTGGACCACCCCGCCGCCGACCCGCGTCAGGCCGTGACCTGGCGTTGATGCGGAGACGCAGAGGATGGCGAGACATGGCATAGTATCGCGAGCGCGTCCGGCCGCCCCCGGACATTCCACATCCAGATCGCGACGCCGCCCCGCCATGATCGCCGATCCGAAAGCCGACCCGGCCGCTCCGGCCTCGCCCGTTTCCGTACCCGTCCGGTATGCGGAGATGGGCGAGGCCCATCGCGCCGCGCTGCTCGACTTCGCGGTCGCCCACTCCTCCATCGTCTTCTATCTGGTCGATATCGATGCCGACCGCCGCACGGTCTATATCAGCGACAATGTCGAGGCGGTGACCGGCCATCCGGCCGCCCGCTTCGTGGACGACAGCGGCTTCGGCACGTCGCTGATCCACCCCGACGACATGGACACCTATTTCGGCACCCTGGATGCGACGCCGGAGAAGACCGGCGAGACGGTGATCGAATACCGGCTGCGCGACAGCGACGGCGACTACATGTGGATCCGCGACCGGCTGCGCATGATCGAAGACAGCGCGCCTGGCGAGCCGCGCATGCTGGTCGGCAGCATGGCCGACATCACCATCGAGAAAGAGGCGGTCGCCCGCGTCGGTCAGGCCGAGGCGATCAACCGCGTGCTGCTCGGCAACGTCCTGGACGCCATCGTCGCCACCGACGAGGACGGACTGATCGTCGAGTTCAACCCGGCGGCCGAGAAGATGTTCGGATACTCCCGCGGCCGGGCCATCGGCCAGTCGATCGGAGACCTGATCGTCTCCGACGAGCACCGTGCCGGCCCCGACGGCGGTGTGCCCCTGTTCGCCGCCGACGGCCGGATGAGCCGGGCGTCGCGACGTCTGGAGACCCAGGCCAAGCGGGCCGATGGGGGCCTCTTTCCGGTCGAGATCGCCATCGCCCATGCCGAGATCGACGGCAAGGCGATCATCATCGCCGACATTCAGGACATCTCCGAACGCCTCGCCGCCCGGGCCGAGCGGCAGAAGATCGCCCAGCTCCTGCAGGACGCCATCAACAGCATGAGCGAGGGCTTCGTCATCAGCGCCCCGGACAGCACCGTGCTGTACTGCAACGAGGCATTCTCCGCCCCGTACGGCATGACGCCGGAGGAAATGGTCGGCAGCGACCGGACGCAGAACATCAAGCGCTTCTTCAAGAACGTGCGCCGGTTCGACGGTCGGCTGGTCGAAGGCGACACCAGCCAGATCCGCTGGATCGTCTCCCGCCTGGCCGATTACGACGGCGAGCCGATCGAGGTCGAACTGACCAACGGCGAGTGGCGACTGATGGTCAACCACCGGACCACCGATGGCGGCTCGGTCACCATCCGCGCCGACATCACGGGACGCAAACGCGCCGAGCAGTCGCTGCGCCAGAGCGAGGCGCTGATCCGCCGCATCCTCGACGCCTGCCCGGTCCCGGTCGGGATGACCCAGGCCGAGAATGGCCGGATCATCTATGAGAGCCCCGCCTCCCGGCAGATGTTCCAGCGGGATTCCATGGGCGGCGCGATGTCCGCCCGCGACTTCTTCGTCGATCCGGCCGACCGCGACCGCTACCTGGAGATTCTGCGCCGCGACCGCCGCGTCGATGCCTTCGAGACCTTCCTGCGGCGCTCGGACGGCACCGAATTCTGCGCCTCGGTCGCCGCCCGGCTGGTGGAATACCAGGGCCACGAGGTGGTGGTCTCCTCCACCTACGACCTCACCGAACGGCGCAAGCTGGAAGAGGAGATGGCCCGCCAGCGCGAGGCGCTCCACCAGTCGGAGAAGCTGAGCGCCCTGGGCGAGCTGCTCGCCGGGGTCAGTCACGAGCTGAACAACCCGCTCTCCGTCGTCGTCGGCCAGGCGATGCTGCTGCGCGAGACCGCCCGCGAGCCGGCGATCGTCGAGCGCGCCCGCAAGATCGGCGACGCCGCCGACCGCTGCGCCCGCATCGTGAAGACCTTCCTGGCCATGGCCCGCCAGCAGCCGAGCGAGATGCGCCCGGTCCGTCTGAACGACATCGTCGAGAGCGCGCTGGAGATGACCGGCTACATGCTGCGCACCCACGACGTGGATGTGAGCCTGGAGTTGAACCCCACCGTGCCGTCGATCATGGCCGATGGCGACCAGATCAATCAGGTGCTTACCAACCTGATCGTCAATGCCCTGCACGCCATGGAGAACCAGCCGATGCCGCATCGCCTGCGGCTGGTCACCCATTACGACCGCGGCCGGCGCCAGGCCGTGCTGAAGGTAATCGACAACGGCCGTGGCGTACCCGAGGAGGTGGCGTCGCGGATCTTCGAGCCGTTCTTCACCACCAAGGATCTCGGCGAAGGCACGGGCATCGGCCTGACCATCGTCCACCGCATCGTCGACGCCCATGGCGGCGCGATATCGCTGGACAGCGCGCCGGGCAAGGGCGCCACCTTCGTCCTGCGCTTCCCGACCTGTGCTGCCATCGGCGATCAGGACGGCGACGAGATCGAAGGCGGCGAGGATACCGGCCTGTCGGTACTGGTGATCGACGACGAGCCGGAGGTGGCCGAGATCATCCGCGAGTCGCTGGCGTCCGACGGCCATACCGTCGACGTGGTCACCTCCGGCCGGGCGGCGTTGGAGCGCCTGCTGTTCCGCCAGTACGACGCTATCCTGAGCGACGTGCGGATGCCCGATCTCGACGGGCCGGCCCTGTATTCCGTGGTCTGCGACCGCCATCCCGAGCTGCTGGCCCGCATGGCCTTCGTCACCGGCGACACCATGAGTCCGGCGATCCGCCGGTTCCTGGACGACGCCGGACGCCCCTATCTGGAGAAGCCGGTGATGCCGGCGGAGCTGCGCAGCCTGATCTCCCGGCTGGCGGAGACCGGGGCGTGAGCGACCGGATCCACATCGCCGTGGTGGACGACGAGCGCGACATCCGCGAGACCGTCGCCGAATACCTGGAGATCAACGGCTACCGCGTCAGCAAGGCCGATGGCGGCACCGCCCTGCGCCGGCTGGTGGATCAGTCGGATCTGGATCTCGTCATCCTCGACATCACCATGCCCGGCGAGGACGGCCTCAGCCTCGCCCGCCACCTGCGGGAGCGGAGCGGCGCCGGCGTGATCATGCTCACCGCCCGCGACGCGGTGGTGGAGCGGGTCGTCGGCATCGAGATGGGCGCCGACGACTATGTGACCAAGCCGTTCGACCTGCGCGAGCTGCTGGCCCGGGTCAAGGCGGTGCTGCGCCGGGTGCGGCGGACCCCCGACGCGGCGGTGGATGCCGGCCAGCGGGTACGCTTCGGCAGCCACATGCTCGACCTCGACGCCCACAAACTGTTCGACGGCGCCGGCGACGAGGTGGCGATCACGGCGATGGAGTTCGACCTGCTGCGGACCTTCGCCGAGCGCCCGAACCGGGTACTGTCGCGCGAGCAGCTTCTGGACCTGGCACATAATCGGGACAGCGACCCGTTCGACCGCTCCATCGACATCCGAATCGCCCGTCTGCGCCGCAAGATCGAGCCGGACCCGAAGACCCCGACGGTGATCAAGACCGTGCGCGGAGCGGGGTATCTGTTCGTGCCGGCGAAGGCCGCGGATTAATCCCCTCCGCTTCCCGATCATCCTCCCGTCCCGTTTTGATCCGGGACATCAATCTGCCCTCACGCATGCGCTGGGTCCCGGCCCACCCCCGGATCAGGTCCGGGAGCGGTCGGGATGACGGGTGGTTGCGGGGAGGAATTTTGCGGGAGGCAGAAGGCGAGCGAGAGCCGCTGCAAACCTGAATCATACGGTTGTTCGCCGTCATCCTGGACGGCCCCGGGCCTGACCCGGGGGCGGGCCGGGACCCAGCGCGCTCGAACAGTGCGGCATTTCTCACATCGAGCGCCCCACTGAAACGCCCCTGAAACCAAAACCCGGATCCGGCGAAACCGGCGCGAAAAGGTCGGCCCGCATTCTGGCTCCATCGAGAGTTCGACCGGAGCCGTCCGCAGATGTTCACCCTCCCCGTCGCCGGAACCGAGATCGCCGTGCACCGCAGCGGCAGTGGCAGCGGCACACCCGTCGTGCTGCTGCACTGTTCGGCCGCCGGCGCGCGGCAGATGCAGGTCTTCGCCGAGGCCCTGCGCGACCGCTTCACCGTCGGCCAACTCGACATCCTGATCCCCGACCTGCACGGCTACGGCGCGTCGGCGACCCGCCAGGGCGCCCACCCGCTGAGACTGGCCCACGAGGCCGCCATCGTCGCCAGCCTGTCCCGGCATGTGGGCGGACCGGTGCATGTGATCGGACATTCCTATGGCGGCGCCGTCGCTCTCGCCGCCGCCCACGGCCGCCCGGACCTCGTCCGCTCCCTGGTGCTGATCGAGCCCGTCAGCTTCCATCTGCTGCAAGGCGGCGACAGCCGAGACGATACGCTTCTGGCCGAGATCGGTCGGGTGGCGGGCGCCGTACGCCAGGGCGTGCTGACCGACCGGCTCGAGGCCGGCATGGCGGCGTTCGTGAACTTCTGGAGCGGACCGGGGAGCTGGGAAGGACTGTCGCAGCGGGCGCGCGCGGCGATGGCCCTGCACGCCCCCCAGGTCGCCCGCAATTTCCAGGCGGCGTTCGATCACCCGACGCGGCTGCACGACATCACCCGGTTCCCGGTCCCCACGCGGCTGATCTATGGCGGCCGCACCCGGCCGATCGCCCGGCGCATCGTCGAGCTGATCGAACGCACCCTGCCCGACGTGTCCCTGCGGATCGTGCCGGAGGCCGGTCACATGGCCCCGCTCTCCGATCCCTGCGCGACGGCCGCCCTGGCCGCGGCACAGCTCTGCCTGATCCAACCCCACCCGGTAACCAGCGCCGCCTGAACGCGCGGCACATCCCCCATTCAGCAAGGAACCCCCATGCAGACCTATACCAAGCCGCAGACCATCGCCCTGCACACCGGCCACAGGGCCGACCCGAGCACCGGCTCCATCGCCGTGCCGATCCACATGACCACCAGCTACGACCTGGGCGACAGCGAGAACGGCCGCCAGCTCTTCGCCCTGGAGAAGATCGGCCACCTCTATACCCGCGTCAGCAACCCGACCACGGCGGTTCTGGAGCAGCGGATCGCGGCGCTGGAGGGTGGCGTGGCCGCCCTGGCCACCGCGTCGGGACAGGCGGCGATCACGTTGGCGATCCAGAACATCGCCCACGCCGGCGACAACATCGTCGTCTCCAACGAGCTGTATGGCGGGTCGGTGAACCTGTTCGCCAACACCTTCCCGACCATGGGGATTGAGGTGAGGTTCGTCGATCCGAGCGATCCGGAGACTTTCCGGGTCGCCGCGGACGCCCGCACCCGCGCGTTCTTCGGCGAGAGCCTGCCGAACCCGAGCCTGGTGCCCTTCCCGATCCAGGAGGTCGCGCTGATCGGCGCGGAGCTCGGCATTCCGCTGATCATCGACAACACCTGCGCGCCGGTGATCTGCCGGCCGATCGACCACGGCGCCCATATCGTGGTGCATTCCTCCACCAAATATATCGGCGGCCACGGCACCGCCATCGGCGGGGTCATCGTCGATGCCGGCCGCTTCGACTGGGAAGCCCATGGCGACCGTTTCGCGATGCTGAACCGGCCGGACCCGAGCTATCACGGCGCGGTCTGGGTCGAGGCCGCCAAGCCGCTGGGGCCGGTCGCCTATATCCTGAAGGCCCAGGCCACCCTGCTGCGCGATACCGGGGCGGCGATGAGCCCGTTCAACGCCTTCCTGTTCCTCCAGGGCCTGGAGACCCTGACCCTGCGGATGCGCGAGCATTGCCGCAACGCCGATGCGGTCGCGCTGTTCCTGGCCGACCATCCGGCGATCGCCCGGGTCATCCACCCGAGCCTGTTCACCGGATGGCGCAAGCAGCGGGTCGACACCTATCTCGCCGGCCGCCATGGCGGGCTGGTCGGGTTCGAGGCGGTCGGCGGCGTCGATGCCGGCCGGCGCTTCATCGACGCGGTCCGGATGATCCATCACGTGGCCAATATCGGCGACGCCCGGACCCTGGCCCTGCAGCCGGCCGTCTCGACCCACCAGCAGCTCTCCGAGGAACGCCAGCGCGCCGCCGGCGTCACCCCGGGTTTCGTGCGTCTCTCGGTCGGGATCGAGGATATCGACGACATCCTCGCCGACCTCTCCCAAGCCCTGCGGGCCGCCGCCTCTCTCCAGGCGGCCTGACGGGCCCCGGCGGGGGCGGCGTCCCCCTCTCCCCAGCCGCCCCCGCCTCTCACATTCCCGAACCTTGGAAGGCCCATGGCCGTCTTGCTGCCCCGCACCCTACCCGCCGCCGCGTCGCTCCGCGCAGAGGGCTGCCCCGTCGCCGAGGACCCGGCCCTGACGGATGGCACGCTCCCCCGCCGTCGGACCCTCACGGTCGTGCTGGTCAACCTGATGCCGGACAAGGCCTCGACGGAGGCGGATTTCGCCCGACTGCTGGCGAACGGACCACAGGACGTGCGGCTGCTGCTGGCGGTGCCCGACGGCTACGTGACCACGGCGACGCCCGCCGACCACATGGCCCGGTTCTACCGGCCGTTCTTCGACCTGCCGCTCGCCCGGATCGATGCGGTGATCGTGACCGGCGCGCCGGTGGAGACGCTGCCCTTCGACCATGTCTTCTACTGGGATGGGCTCCGGCGGATCCTGGACTGGCTGGACGCGGCGCGGATGCCCTCCCTGCACGTCTGCTGGGGCGCCCAGGCGGCGATGCACCACTACCACGGGGTGGAGAAGCATCCGCTGCGGCGCAAGCGCTTCGGGCTGTACCCGCACATGCCCATGGGAAGCGGCCACGGCCTGCTCACCGGCATCGACCTGCCGTTCCACATGCCGGTGTCGCGCCAGAGCGAGACCCGGCTGGAGGATCTGGTCCGCCGGCCCGGCCTGCGCCCCGTGCTGACCGCCCCGGTCGCCGGCGTCGGGCTGGTGCGCGACCGGACGCGCCCGGCGGTGTACTGCCTGAACCATCCGGAATACGGCCCCCGACGTCTGCCCGAGGAATTCGCCCGCGACCGCAAGGCCGGTCGGGAGATCGACCCGCCGGCGGGCTATGACGCGGGCCTGCGCCGTCCTCAGGTGGCCTGGCAGACAGCCGCCCGCACCCTGTACCGCAACTGGATCACCGAGATCGCCGCCACCGATCCGCGCACCAGCGCCGATGTGGCGCTGGACTGGCTGCTGCGGGCCCAGCTGTCGGGGAGCACCGCTCCGGCCGGCAGCCCCTGCCGGCTGCAGTGACGGACCCATGCGCTTGACCGAGAATCCCGACCCACCCGCACCGCTGTGCCGACACGACGGGCGCGCGTCCATGCCGAAGCGGTGGTGAACGCCGCCCGTGCCCTGGTGGGAGGCACCCTTCTCCTCCATCTCCTTCTTCCCGGCTCTGCGCCGGGAAAAGGGGGATGTTTGATGTGAAAAAAAGCCCGGTCCGTCTCGGGACCGGGCTTCCGTACTGATCACCATCCATCAGGCGATCGGCTGGACACTCGCCCTTACTTCAGCGCCTCATCGGTGATGGCGTGGGTCCAGGCACCTTCCGGCTTCTTGGAGATCACCGGGTCGGAGCCGCCGGCCAGGAGGGTGTCCACCGTGCGGGTGTAGTCCTCTTCCGACAGCGCGCCGTTGGAACCGGCGGTCAGCTTGGCGATCTCGCCCATCATGCGCTTCTGGTGCTTCTCGGTCTGGGCACCGCTGGCGTCGTTCTCGAGCACGATCTCGGCCGCCGCGTCCGGATTCGCCTCGGCCCATTTCCAGCCCTTCATCGAGGCGCGCACGAAGCGGACCATCTTGTCCACGAAGGCCGGGTCCTCGAGCTTGCTCTCCAGCACGTAGAGCCCGTCCTCAAGGGTGGCAACGCCCTGGTCCTGGTACTTGAAGACCACCAGTTCGTCGGCCGGAATCCCGGCATCGATGATCTGCCAGTACTCGTTATAGGTCATGGTGGATACGCAATCGGCCTGCTTCTGCAGCAGCGGGTCGACGTTGAAGCCCTGCTTGAGCACGGTCACGCCGCCGTCCGATCCGTCGGTCGCAATGCCGAGCTGGGACATCCAGGACAGGAACGGATACTCGTTGCCGTAGAACCACACGCCGAGCGTCTTGCCCTTGAAGTCGGCCGGCTTGGTGATGCCGGTGTCCTTGCGGCAGGTCAGCATCATGCCCGAGCTCTTGAACGGCTGGGCGATGTTGACCAGCGGCACACCCTTCTCGCGGCTGGCGAGGGCCGACGGCATCCAGTCGATGATCACGTCGGCGCCGCCGCCGGCGATCACCTGCGGCGGAGCGATGTCCGGCCCGCCCGGCTTGATCGTGACGTCGAGGTTCTCCTCGTCGTAGAAGCCCTTGTCCTCGGCCACGTAGTAACCGGCGAACTGGGCTTGCGTCACCCATTTGAGCTGCAGCGTCACCTCGTCCGCCGCCATGGCCTGGGAGGCGGCCAGACCCATCACTCCCATTACGGTTCCTGCAATCAGTCTGCGCATGTCTGTGCTCCCTGTTCTTGTTGACGCATCCGCGCGCCGGCCCGGTGTCGTCAGGTCCGGTTCGACGGATGCCAGAAGGTGACGGCCCGCTCCACGAGCGCGACGGCACCGAAAAACGCGGAGCCGGCCACAGCGGCCACCGCGATCTCTGCCCACACCATGTCGACGTTCATGCGGCCGACTTCGGTGGAAATGCGAAACCCCATGCCGACGATGGGGGTGCCGAAGAACTCCGCCACGATGGCACCGATCAGCGCCAGGGTGGAGTTGATCTTCAGCGCATTGAAGATGAACGGGGCCGCCGCCGGCAGCCGCAGCTTCACCAGGGTCTGCCAGTAGCCGGCCGCGTAGGTGCGCATCAGGTCGCGCTCCATCCGTCCGGCTTCGGCCAGCCCGGCAACCGTGTTCACCAGCATCGGGAAGAAGGTCATGACGATGACCACCGCCGCCTTGGACGGCCAGTCGAAGCCGAACCACATGACCATGATCGGCGCGATGCCGATGATCGGCAGGGCCGAGATCAGGTTGCCCACCGGCAGCAGCCCCCGCTGCAGGAACGGCGAGCGGTCGATGGCGATGGCCACGAGGAAGGCCGAGCCGCAGCCCAGCGCATAGCCGATCAGCACGGCTTTCAGGAAGGTCTGCTGGAAGTCGGCCCACAGGATCGGGATCGAAGCGGCGAAGCGGGCGCCGATGGCCGAGGGCGGCGGCAGCAGCACCTGGGGCACGTTCAGGCCCCGGGTGACCACCTCCCACAACACCAGCAACGTGACGCCGAACAGCACCGGCACGGCGAGTGCGGTCCAGCGCCCTCCCCGCCGCGAGGCGGTCAGCCGCTCCACGAACAGCCAGGCGGCGAGCCAACCGGCCGCGGCAAGGCACCAGAAGCCGGCACTTCCCCGGTCGATCACGGTCAGCGACATCGGCAGCGCGAGGCCGGCCGCCAGGGTCAGACAGCCGTCGACCGAGACGGGCAGCGGATTGCGGAACCGGAACAGACTCGCCGCGCACAGGACGGCGAACGTTGTCAGGAACGGCGTGTCCAGCAGTCCGGTTTCGGCCGAGAGCGGCAGCACCAGCCCGAGCAGACCCAGCAGCCCGACGGCCGCCGCCAATCCCGCCTGCAGCCGGGTCATGGCCGCACCCCCATGCGCCGGGAGACATAGCCTCCGGCCGCGCCGACCAGGGTGACAAGAACCGACGCCAGCAGCGCCGCCACGATCAGCGCGGACCAGATCTGCACGGTCTGGCCGTAATACGAGCCCGCCAGCAGCCGCGCGCCCAGCCCGGCGACCGCCCCGGTCGGCAACTCGCCGACTATGGCGCCCACAAGGCTGATGGCGACCGCCACCTTCATCGAAGCGAAGAGATAGGGCATCGAATGGGGCCAGCGCAGTTTCCAGAAGACCTGGGACGTGGACGCGCTGTAGGTCCGCATCAGGTCGAGCTGGATCGCCTCCGGCGCGCGCAGTCCCTTCACCATGCCGACCACGACCGGGAAGAAGCTGAGATAGGTGGAGATCAGCGCCTTGGGCAGCAGGCCCGACAGGCCGACCGCGTTAAGCACCACGATGATCATCGGCGCGATGGCCAGGATCGGAATGGTCTGGCTGGCGATCACCCAGGGCATCACCGATCGGTCGGTCGCCCGGTTGTGGACGATGGCCACGGCCAGGACGACACCGAGAACCGTGCCCATGGCGAAACCGGCCAGCGTCGCCGAGAGGGTGATCCAGGCGTGATAGACGAGGCTGCGCTTGGAGGTGACCTTCTTCTCCGCCGTGGTCTGCCAGATCTCCACCGCCACCTGATGCGGCGACGGCAGGACCGGGCGCTCCTGGGCCATGGTGTGGACAATCAAGTCGGAGGCGGTCCAGTCCCGCCCCTCGCGCTCATAGACGCCGAGCTGCCAGGGGGTGTTCAGCCAGATGGTGGCGGCGTACCAGATCCCGATGATCGCCGCGACGACGACCAGGATCGGGATGGTCTTGCCGCCGCCCATGGTCACGCGTCCTCGTAGGAATGACCGGCCCGAAGTCCCTCGCGCACCCGGTGGGCAATCTCCAGAAATTCGGGCGTCTCGCGGATGTCGAGCGGGCGTTCGCGCGGCAGGGTGCTCTCGATCACGTCGGTCACCCGGCCGGGCCGCGGCGACATGACGACGATCCTGGTGGAGAGGTAGACCGCCTCGGGGATCGAGTGGGTGACGAAAGCGATGGTCTTGGTGGTCCGCGCCCAGAGCTGAAGGAGCTGTTCGTTCAGGTGGTCGCGCACGATCTCGTCCAGCGCGCCGAACGGCTCGTCCATCAGCAGGATGTCGGCGTCGAAGGCGAGCGCCCGGGCGATGGAGGCGCGCTGCTGCATGCCGCCGGAAAGCTGCCAGGGGAACTTGTTCTCGAAGCCGGTCAGGTTGACCAGCTCCAGGGTCCTGGCGACCCGCTCGTGCCGCTCTGCCTTGGAATAACCCATGATCTCCAGCGGCAGCGCCACGTTGCGGGCGATGGTGCGCCAGGGATACAAGCCGGCGGCCTGGAACACATAGCCGTAGGCCCGGTTCAGCCGCGCCTGCTCCGGCGACACCCCGTTGACCGAGATCTGGCCGCCGGTCGGCTGCTCCAGGTCGGCGATCACCCGAAGCAGAGTGGTCTTGCCGCAGCCGGACGGGCCGATGAACGACACGAAGTCGCCCTTGCCGATGGTCAGCGACACGTCGCTCAGGGCGTGGACCGGCCCGTCACCGGTCTGAAACGTCAGGTCCAGATGGTCAGCCCGAATGACCGGCTGCCCACGAGACGAAGCAGTGTTCAAGGCGACGCCCTCCTCGGCGCTCTCATCCGCTCCCCGGCCTCCCGCGGAGCGCATCGTGTACGGCTCAGACGCCGGCCGGCATCTTGGCCGGATCGCGGATCACCTTGCGCGGGGCGGTGATCTCCTTCCAGGTCGACAGCGCCCGGTTCGGCGCCGGGTTCGGCGGCCGCTTCACGAACTCGCCGTGACCCGGCTTCGCCTTCATCTCGCTCTCCACCACCGCGACCTCGCCCCGGGTCAGGGTGAAGCGCGGCAGGCCGGTGACCTCGATGCCTTCGAAGACGTTGTAGTCGATGGCCGACTGCTGCTTGTCGGCGGTGATCGTCTTCGAGCGCTTCGGGTCCCACACCACGATATCGGCGTCGGAGCCCTCGCGGATCGCACCCTTGCGCGGGTACATGTTCAGGATCTTGGCGCTGTTGGTCGAGGTGACGGCCACGAATTCGTTCATGGTCAGCCGGCCGGTATTCACCCCCCGGGTCCACAGCACCGGCATCCGATCCTCCAGGCCGCCGGTGCCGTTGGGGATCTTGGTGAAGTCGCCCACACCATAGCGCTTCTGCTCGGTGGTGAAGGCGCAGTGGTCGGTCGCCACCACCTGCAGGCTGCCGGCGGCGAGACCGGCCCACAGACCGTCCTGGTGCAGCTTGGAGCGGAACGGCGGCGACATCACCCGGCGCGCGGCATGGTCCCAGTCGGCGTTCTGATACTCGCTCTCGTCCAGCACCAGATGCTGGATCAGCGGCTCGCCGAAGATCCGCATCCCCTTCTGCCGAGCCCGGCGGATCGCCTCGTGCGCCTGCTCGCAGGAGACGTGGACGATATAGAGCGGCACGCCGGCCATGTCGGCGATCATGATGGCGCGGTTCGCCGCCTCGCCTTCCACTTCCGGCGGGCGGGAATAGGCATGCGCCTCCGGTCCGGTATTGCCCTCGGCCATGAGCTTGGCCTGAAGCTGGGCGACCACGTCGCCGTTCTCGGCATGGACCAGGGGCATGGCGCCCAGGTCGGCGCAGCGCTGGAACGACGAGTACATCTCGTCGTCGTCGATCATCAGCGCGCCCTTGTAGGCCATGAAGTGCTTGAAGGTGGTGATGCCGCGATCGACCACCGTCTCCATCTCCTTCCAGACCTGCTCGCCCCACCAGGTGATGGCCATGTGGAAGGAATAGTCGGCGCAGGCCTTTGACGACTTGTTGTCCCAGGCCTGCATGGCCTCCAGCAGCGACTGGCCCGGGGCCGGCAGGCAGAAGTCGACCACCATGGTGGTGCCGCCGGACAGGCCGGCGCGGGTGCCGCTCTCGAAATCGTCGGAGGAATAGGTGCCCATGAAGGGCATTTCCATATGGGTGTGCGGGTCGATGCCGCCGGGCATCACGTAGCAGCCGGCGGCGTCCAGCACCTCGTCACCGGACAGGTTCGGCCCGACCGCCGTGATCTTGCCGCCCTCCACCAGGACATCCGCCTCGAAGGTCAGGTCGGCGGTGACGACGGTCCCGCCCTTGATCACCTTGCTCGCCATCTACTCCTCCTCTGTCCCGTGCGGATCTGATTTTAAGATTTCAGTTCAGGAGACGATCCCCTAGCTCACGATTTCCGCCGCTTCCACCACGGCCTGGAACAGCACGTCGGTGCCGGCCCGCGCCCATTCCGGGGAGATCTCCTCCGCCTCGTTATGGCTCAAGCCGTCGACGCAGGGGCACATGACCATGGCGGTCGGCGCCACCCGGTTGATCCAGCAGGCATCGTGCCCCGCGCCGGAGACCAGGTTGCGGTGGCTGTAGCCGAGGCGTTCGGCCGCCTCGCGGATCATGGTCACACAGTCCGCGTCGAACTCCACCGGATCGAAGCCGCCGACCTTCTCGACCTCCAGGGTCAGCCCGATCTCGTCGCAGATCTTCTGCGCGCCGTCCTTCAGGCGGGTCTCCATGTCCTCGATGATCGCCTTGTTGGGCGAGCGGAAATCGACGGTGAAGACGGCGCGGCCGGGAATGATGTTGCGGGAGTTCGGATAGATTTCGCAGTGGCCGATGGCGCCCACCGCGTCCGGCTTGTGGCTCCAGGCGATCTCGTCCACAAGCTGCGTGATCCGCGCCATGCCGAGCCCGGCATTGACCCGCATCGGCATCGGGGTGGAGCCGGTATGGCTCTCCTTGCCGGTAACGGTGAACTGCAGCCAGCTCAACCCCTGGCCGTGGGTGACGACTCCGATATCCTTGCCCTCGGCCTCCAGGATCGGGCCCTGCTCGATATGCAGCTCGAAGAACGCCTTCATCTTGCGGGCGCCGACCTCCTCGTCGCCGACCCAGCCGACGCGCTTGAGCTCGTCGCCGAAGCTCTTGCCCTCGCGGTCGGTGCGGGCATAGGCCCAGTCCAGCGTATGGATGCCGGCGAACACTCCGGACGCCATCATCGCCGGGGCGAAGCGGGTACCCTCCTCGTTGGTCCAGTTGACCACGACGATCGGGTGTTTGGTCTTCACTCCCGCCTCGTTGAGTGTGCGCACGATCTCCAGCGCGCCGAGCACGCCCAGAACGCCGTCGTACTTGCCGCCGGTCGGCTGAGTGTCCAGGTGGCTGCCGACATAGACCGGCAGCGCGTCGGGGTCGGTGCCCTCGCGGCGGAAGAACATGTTGCCGGCCTTGTCGACGCCCATGGTGCAGCCCTCGGCCTCGCACCATTTCTGGAACAGGGCGCGGCCCTCGGCGTCCTCATCGGTGAGGGTCTGGCGGTTGTTGCCGCCGGCGATGCCGGGGCCGATCTTCGCCATCTCCATCAGGCTGTCCCACAGCCGATCGCCGTTGATCCGCAGGTTGCTGGCCGCTGACATTCCGGACTCCCCTTCCGTCTTCGGGAGTCTGCCCGCCCGCAGGAGACCCCAACCGCTTGGGGGGTTGCGGGCCGCGCGACTTCCGCCTGTAATCATCTGACCTTGACCAATTGGTCAAAAACTAGGCTATCAGGCCATGGTTGCCGGTCAAGGTCATTGTTTGCCCGCCGCCTGCCCGATTTTTGTGCAGAATCATGCGCCTATCGGGCCCTGGAGCCGCAGTCGGAGACACATGGCCCGCGCCGCAGAAACCCGCCGCCGCACCCGCATCCAGGTGGAAAAGGAAGGCCGGATTCTATCGTCCGCCCTGGACGTCTTCGCCCAGAGCGGTTTCGCCGGCGCCACCCTGGACGACATCGCCACCGGTGCGGGCATGTCGAAGCCCAACCTGATCTATTATTTCGACAGCAAGGAAGAGGTCTATCGCGCGGTGCTCGGCCGCACGCTGGAGACCTGGCTGGAACCCCTGGCGGCGCTCGACCCGGGCGGGGAGCCGCTGGCGGAGATCCGCGGATACATCCAGCGCAAGCTGGAGATGTCGCGGGATCGGCCGCAGGAATCGCGGCTGTTCGCCGGCGAGATCCTGGCCGGCGCACCGCTGATCCGCGACGTGCTGGAGGGCGAGCTCAAGGGTCTGGTGGACGAGAAGGTCGCGCTGATCCGCCGGTGGATCGCCGCCGGCAAGCTGGCGCCGCACGACCCCTATCACCTGATCTTCGCGCTCTGGGCGACGACGCAGCACTACGCGGACTTTGATGCACAGGTTCGGGCGGTGCTCGGCCGCGAGACCGACGAGGCGACGCGCTACGCCGGAGCGGAACGGTTCATGGAGGAGGTGATCCTGCGCGGGTTGCGGCCGGATACGTAACGCTCCCGCCTTCTACTTACTCCCCGGATTTATTCCGGGGCGTAAGTATGGGTTTTGGGATTTGTTACCGCACCGCATCGCGGTTCGCGACCAGCATGAGCAGCGCCAGCATCGTCGCCGCGACGCCGAGCAACACCGGCGGATCGACCCAGCCGTGCCCGCTCAGCCCCTCCAGCACGATCACCACGGTCGGGATCAGATAGCCGTACGCCATCACCTTGGCCGCCGGCAGGCGCAGGGCGCCGTAGCGCATCAGGAAAAAGGTGAGCGCCGAGGCGAAGACCGAGATGTACACCGCCGTCACCCAGACGATCGGCGGCAGGGCCGTCCAGTCGGTCCGAAGAATCGCCGGAAAGGCGTAGATCCCAACGACGAGAAACCCGCCGAGCACGGTCCACAGGGTGAACAGCTTGCCGCTCTCGCCCCGGTTCAGGACCGTGATCAGCGGGATGTAGAGGGCGTGACACACGCAGGCCCCGAGGAAGATCAGCTCGCCCGGCCCGAGATCGAAGGCGAGCATGGCGTCGACATCGCCGCGGAACACCACCCAGACCGCGCCGCTGGCCGCAAGCAGCAGACTGCCGCCGACCAGCGGGCCGATGCCCTGGCGCAGGATCAGATAGCCGAACAGCGCGGTCATCAGCGGCGTCATGGTGAAGACCGCGGCGAGGCTGACCGGGTCGGTCAGCCGCAGCGCCTCGAACATCAGCACGAAATAGGAGCCGAGCAGCACGCCCAGCAGCAGGAAACGCCAAGGCGCCCGCACGCCGAGCTGTCGCTCGCCCTTGCGCCCGGCCAGGATCGCGCCGGCCATCACCGCCGCCGCCAGGGCGAAGCGCAGGGCCGTCAGGGCGCCGGGATCGATATGCGGCGCGGTCAGGTGCCCCAGGGTGAAGGACCCGCTGATCAGCGTGGCGAACAGCAGCATGGCCGCGTGCCCCTTCAGGGCTTCGACGCGGGGATTGTAGAGGTCAGCCATGCGGATCCGTTGAGTTGCCTAGCGCACATTGGAGGGCGCCCGAGGGGTGTGCGGCGGGGGTGTCCCGGGGTCAAGGGCCTATCCGTCCTCGCGCGCGCCTCCGTCCTCCCGACGCAAGTCAGGATCATGCACCGCACCGACCACTCCGCTCGTCATCCTGATGCAAATCAGGACCTGGGCCCGGCCCCGCCGTTGGAGGCTTGATCCTGATTTGCATCAGGATGACGGCGGGGGTTGGATGATGGTGCCGCGCCCCTACTCCGCGGCGACCGAGGACGGGTTGTTCGGGTGCTGGGTCCAGTTGCCGTAGTCGGCCGGGACGGTCCGGCCCGTGCGCGGATCCACCGACCCCGCCGGCATCTGCTCCATGGTGATGCAGCCTTCCACCGGACAGACATTGACGCAGAGATTGCAGGCCACGCATTCGGCGTCGATCACCTCGAAATGCCGCGCGCCGTCCTTCGTCGCCGTGATCGCCTGGTGCGAGGTGTCCTCGCAGACGATGTGGCAGCGGCCGCACTTGATGCAGAGATCCTGGTCGATCCGCGCCTTGGCCACGTAGTTCAGGTTCAGGTACTGCCAGTCGGTCACGTTCGGCGTCGCCAGCCCGATGAAGTCCGAGGTCCGTGCATAGCCCTTGCCGTCCATCCAGCGCGACAGGCCGTCGATCATCTCGGTCACGATGCGGAACCCGTAGGTCATGGCGGCGGTGCAGACCTGCACGTTGCCGGCCCCCAGCGCCATGAACTCCGCCGCGTCGCGCCAGGTGGTCACCCCGCCGATGCCGGAAATCGGCAGACCCGCCATCTCCGCGTCGCGGGCGATCTCCGCCACCATGTTGAGGGCGATCGGCTTGACCGCCGGACCGCAATAGCCGCCATGGCTGCCCTTCCCGTCGATGGTGGGCTCCGGCGCCATCAGGTCAAGATTCACCGACGTGATCGAGCTGACCGTGTTGATCAGCGACACCGCGTCGGCCCCGCCCTTCTTGGCCGCCCGCGCCGGGTAGCGGATATCGGTGATGTTCGGCGTCAGCTTCACGATCACCGGCATGCGGGTGTTCTGCTTGCACCACCGGGTGACCATCTCGATGTACTCCGGCACCTGGCCGACGGCGGAGCCCATGCCGCGTTCGGACATGCCGTGCGGGCAGCCGAAATTGAGCTCCACCCCGTCGGCCCCGGTGTCTTCCACCTGCTTAAGGATCTCGGTCCAGCAGACCTCCTCGCAGGGCACCATCAGCGACACCACCACCGCCCGGTCGGGCCAGGCGCGTTTGACCGCCTTGATCTCGTCCAGGTTGGTCTGCAGCGGCCGGTCGGTGATCAGCTCGATGTTGTTCAGGCCGAGCAGCCGGCGATCGGCGCCCCAGACGGCGCCGTAGCGCGGGCCGTTGACGTTGACGATATGCGGATCGAGCCCGAGGGTCTTCCACACCACCCCGCCCCAGCCGGCTTCGAACGCCCGGACCACGTTGTATTCCTTGTCCGTCGGCGGAGCGGAGGCCAGCCAGAACGGGTTCGGGGACTTGATGCCGACGAAGTCGCTGCGCAGGTCTGCCATGCTCTGATCCTCCGTCTCACGCCGTCAGGGCGCGGTGGATGCTTTCGGCGGCGTCGCGGCCCTGGGCGACGGCGGTCACGGTCAGGTCGTCGCCCGCCGCCACGCAGTCGCCGCCGGCCCACACGCCGTCGAGGCTGGTGCGGAACTCCGCGTCGACGACGATCCGGCCCCGTTCGGTCGCCGGCCCCTCCGGTGTCTCCAGGGTCTGGCCGATGGCCTTCAGGACCACGTCGGCGGCGACGAAGAACGTCTCGCCGGTGCCTTCCAGCCCGCCGGATCCGGACCGGGTATATTCGAACTCGACGCCCCGCCGCTCGCCCTCGCAGACCACGCAGACCGGCTTCGCCCAGTGCTTGATCGCCACGCCCTTGGTTTGGGCCAGGTCCTGCTCGAACAGGCTGGCGTTCATGGCTTCCTGGCCGCGCCGGTAGACGATGGTCACGTCCTCCGCCCCGAGCAGCTTGGACTGCACCGCCGCATCGATGGCCGTCATGCCACCGCCGATCACCACCACCCGACGGCCGATCGCCAGCGCCGACGGATCCTCCGCGGAGCGCAGCTCGGCGATGAACTCGACCGCGTCCTCGACGCCCGACAGGTCCTCGCCCGGCACACCGAGCGCGTTGACGCCGCCGAGGCCGATGCCGAGGAACACGGCGTCGTAATCCCATTTCAGCCCGTCGATGGAGATGTCACGGCCGAGCGCCTTGCCGGTCTCCAGGGTGATGTTGCCGATGCCGAGCACGAAATCGACCTCGGCCTCGGCAAAGCCGCCGGGCGTCTTGTAGGCGGCGATGCCGTACTCGTTCAGACCGCCCGGCTTCGGCTTTGCGTCGAACAGGGTGACCGCATGGCCCTTCAGCGCCAGCCGATGGGCGCAGGCCAGGCCGGCCGGACCAGCCCCGACCACGGCAATCTTCCTGCCGGTGCTGACGCCCGGCTGATACGGGTGGACGCCATCCGCCATCAGATGGTCGGTGGCGAAGCGCTGCAGACGGCCGATCTCGACGGGCTTGCCCTCGGCGGCCTCGCGCACGCAGGCTTCCTCACAGAGGGTCTCGGTCGGGCAGACCCGGGCGCACATGCCGCCCAGGATGTTCTGGTCGAAGATCGTCTTGGCCGCGCCGGACGGGTTGTCGGCGGCGATCTGGCGGATGAACATCGCGATGTCGATGCCGGTGGGACACGCGGTCATGCAGGGCGCGTCGTAGCAGAAGTAGCACCGGTCGGCGGCGACCGCGGCCTCGTGGCGGGTCAGTGGAGGGTGGAGATCCGCGAAGTTGGCGGCCACCTGTTCCGACGTCAGCCTGCCGGCCTTTACGTCCGCTCCCTCGAAACCATGCGTCATGGCACTCTCCCATGGCCGGACCAGAGAAAAGCGTGCCTGCGCACAAAAGTTTTATCAAGTGGTCAAATTTATGGAGGATCGCCAATGACGTTCTTTGAAGGGATGACCCTGGAGACCGTGGAGATCGGTGCCGGGCCCCTGCGTCTGCGCCATGGCGGCAGCGGCCCGCCGCTGCTGATGCTGCACGGCAACCCGCAGACCCATGCCATGTGGCACGCGGTGGCGCCGCGCCTGGCGGAACAGTACACCGTGATCTGCCCGGACCTGCGCGGCTATGGCGGCAGCCACAAGCCGCCGGCGACGGACGATCACGCGCCCTACGCCAAGCGGGCGATGGCGCAGGACATGGTCGACCTGATGGCCGCACTCGGCCACGACCGGTTCCGGGTCGTCGCCCATGACCGGGGCGCGCGGGTCTCCCACCGGCTGGCGATCGACCATCCGGGGCGGGTGGAGAAGCTGGCCCTGCTCGACATCGTGCCGACCATCGAGCATTTCGAGCGGGCCGATATGGCCTTCGCCATGGGCTACTATCACTGGTTCTGGTTCGCCCAGCCGCACCCCTTCCCCGAGACCGTCATATCGGCGGCGCCGGAGGCGTGGTTCCGCGCCCATACCAACCGCGAGCCGAAGGATGACGGGTTCTTTCATCCCGACGCCCTGGCCGACTATCTCGCCGCCGCCCGCGATCCGGCGATGATCCGCGGCATGTGCGAGGACTACCGGGCGGCCGCGACCATCGACCTGGAGCACGACCGGGCGAGCCGGGAAGCCGGCGACCGCATCCGCTGCCCGCTGCTGGCGATGTGGGGCACCAAGGGCAAGATCGGCCAGTGGTACGACCCGGTGGCGATCTGGAAGCGGTACTGCGACGGCCCGGTGGCCAGCGAAGCGATCGACACCGGGCATTACCTGGCCGAGGAGGACCCGGACGCGACGCTGGCGGCTTTGGTGCCGTTCCTGGCGGGGTGAGGAAGCCCCCCTCTCTAGCCCTCTCCCCGTCTTCCCGGAGCTGATCCGGGATCCAGAGCACCCATCCGCTGGAGCGCCGGTGTTCTATTTGCAGTGCCTCAGCGCGCGGCTTTCCTGGATCCCGGCGCAAGGCCGGGAAGACGGGCCAAGGAGCGGGGGGAAAAAGGCGAAGGACCTGCGGCTTGCCTCCCATCTTCCTGCCTACACTCCCCGCCCTACCCCTTCCCGCTTGTGCCGGCGCCGCAGAGCGGGTCTGATACCGGCAGACGTCCCAAAGGTGACCGGTGCGATGTTCCGATACCTGCTGATCGTTCGCTTCGTGCTGATCAATGTGGTGGCCGCCGCCCTGCTCGGCGGCGCCTATCTGCAGGGCTGGCTCGACGCGGTGATCAAGGGCGACCTGATCGAACTGTCCCTCGTAATCGCGGCCGTCTTCTCCTACGGCTTCCTGTACTGCGCGCTGCGCGTCGGCCAGACCAGCGGCGAGTTGGACGAACTCCGCAACGCCGACCCGACCTTGGGCACCCCGTCCGCCCTCTATCTCGACAAGGCCCGCTTCACCCATGACCGCGAAAGCCCGCGCGGCGTGCTGCGGATGCGGCTGGGTCGGCGCATCGCCACCGTGCGGCACGTCGCCAACAGCCTGGTCTTTCTAGGACTGATCGGCACGGTGATCGGCTTCATCATCGCGCTGTCCGGGGTCGACCCGAGCCGCGCCGCCGATGCCGACAACGTGGCCGATATGGTCGCCACCCTGATCTCCGGCATGTCGGTCGCGTTGAACACCACCCTGGTCGGGGCGGTGCTCTATGTCTGGCTGATCGTGAACTACCGGCTGCTGTCCAGCGCCACGGTCGACCTGCTCACCGAGACCATCGACCGCGGCGACGGCGGCTAGGGTCCGGCGATGGAGGATCCGTTCGACGACCTCGAGGAGGACGGCACCGACACGGTCTTTCGCGACGTCATCATGCTGGCGCTGATCGGCTTCGTCGCGATGGTTATCATGCTGCTGCCCCATATCAGCCGGGAGAAGCAGGAGACCAAGGACAGCAACGCCCCCGGCAACGTCATCGTCGAGATGCACTGGCCTTCCGAGATGGAGAACGACGTCGATCTCTGGGTCAAGGCGCCGGGCGAAGGGGCGGTCGGATTCTGGAACCAGGGCGGCGAGGTGTTCAACCTGCTGCGCGACGACCTGGGCGCCATCGGCGACGCCACCGACGAGAACTACGAGGTCAGCTACAGCCGCGGCATCCCGTCCGGCGAATACGTGGTGAACGTGCACATGTACGGCGCGCCGCCAAAGGACCGCCCGATCCCGGTCAAGGTCGTCGTCAGCGTCAAGAAGCCGCTTGAGGAAACCCGCCAGATCCTGGAGACCACGGTCGAGCTGCGCCGCTACAACCAGGAGGAAACCGCTTTCCGCTTCCGCCTGTCGTCCGAGGGCGACCTGGTCGAGGACAGCGTGAACACCCTGCGCTACCCCCTGATCACCGGCAGATAAGGCGGCCCGGAAGACAGGGTCACCCGGAGGACACGATGGACAACCTGATCTATGTCTTCGCCGTCAGCACCGCCGTCGCCGCGGCCCTCGCCAGCCTGGCGATCTGGGCCCCGCGCCTGCCCTGGGTGCGGATCAGCGCCGTTCTGGCCGCCACGCTGCTGATCCCGATCAGCTACATTCAGTTCGTGGAGTTCCTCAGCCGCCCCAAACCCCAGTCGATGGAATGGATGCAGCGGAACGCCGCCGCCGCCGAGGTGCTGGCGGTCAGCCTGGCCGAGGGCGAGGCGATCTACATGTGGCTGCGGCTCAGCGGCGAGCGGGAGCCGCGCTATTACAAGTTCCCCTGGGACCTGCGGCTGGCCGAGAAGCTCGAGGAGGATATCGACACCGCCATGCAGGAGCAGGGAAAGCTGGTGCTGCGCAACCCGTTCGAGAACCGCCGACCGGGCGAATTGGGCGACCTCAACGTGGATATCGTGCCGCCGGTCCTGCCCCCGACCAAGACGCCACCGTCGATACCCCGGTTCCATAATCCGCGGGACCTTAAGATCTGAGACTTGGGGGATCGATGGAGACAACCCTTCGAAACATCCGAAATATATAAAAGTCTCGAATTTTCCGCCCGTCTTCGTTACGATTTGGTAATGCGAACCGCCTAAGAAGCGGGTCGTACCGGCCATGCGCCGCCGGTGATCCGTCACCGGGCTGTCGGCGCGGATCTGTCGGCTTTGGAGACGACGCCATGGGGACCCGTACCCGCGAGGACTACCGCAGCATCACCGGCCCGGAAAAGGCCGCCATCCTGTTGATGTCCCTGGGCGAACAGCAGGCCGCCGCCCTGTTCGGCCAGATGGACGACGAGGAGATCAAGGAGATCTCCCAGGTCATGGCCGGCCTCGGCATGGTGTCCTCAAACATCGTGGAGCGCCTCTTCGTCGAATTCGCCGAGCAGGTGTCCTCCACCGGCTCGCTCGTCGGCTCCATGGATTCGACCCAGCGCCTGCTGGCCAAGGTGCTGGGAGAGGACCGGGTCGAGGACATCATGGAGGAGATCCGCGGTCCGGCGGGTCGTACCATGTGGGACAAGCTGGCGAATGTCAGCGAACAGGTCCTGGCGAACTATCTGAAGAACGAGTACCCGCAGACCGTCGCCGTCATCCTCGGCAAGATAAGCCAGGCCCACGCCGCCAAGGTGCTGGCCACCCTGCCCGAGAACTTCGCCATGGAAGTGGTCATGCGCATGCTGCGCATGGAGGCGGTGAACAAGGAGATCGAAAAGGATGTGGAGCGGGTGCTGCGCACCGAGTTCATGTCGAACCTGGCGCGCACCAACCGGCGCGACAGCCACGAGATGATGGCGGAGATCTTCAACAGCCTGGACCGCGCCACCGAGAGCCGATTCCTGTCGGCCCTGGAAGAGCGCAACAAGGACAGTGCGGAGAAGATCCGCTCGCTGATGTTCACCTTCGAGGACCTCAACCGCCTCGACCCGGCAGGGGTGCAGACCCTGCTGCGCGCGGTCGACAAGGACAAGCTCACCATCGCCCTGAAGGGCGCGTCGGAGGAGCTGCGCGACCTGTTCTTCGGCAACATGTCGGAACGCGCCGCCAAGCTGATGCGCGAGGACATGCAGGCGCTCGGCCCGATCCGCCTGAAGGACGTGGAGGACAGCCAGACCGCCATGGTGCAGTCGGCCAAGGACCTGGCCGACCGCGGCGAAATCGTGCTCGGCGGCTCCAGCGGCGACGACCAACTGGTTTACTGAGCGGCCGTCCGGCGGCCGTTCCGGTCCTTTTCGCGATACCGGATGGCCGGTGACGCCGCGCCCGCCCGGAAGTCCGCCGCCATGTTCTCTACCGTCCACACAACCTGCTGGATCGAGCGATCGAAACCGAGCATCCGCTCGACCTGGGCCGGCATCCGATCGCCGACCTCCCGGCGGAACGCCTCATCGTCGATCAAACAGTTCAGACGGCGGAAGTAGGCGTCGAGATCCGGGGAGAGATCCTCCCGCGCCAGCAGGGTCGCACCGTCGCCCGACTCCAGACACACCACCGGGCATCCCACCGACATGGCCATGGCAAGGCCTGTACCCCCGCCCTGGCGGTACGGATTGAGAACGACATCGCAGCCGCAGAACAGGCCCGCGAGATCGTCGGAAAATTCCAGGACTTGGACCCTGTCGGCCACTGGCGCCAGTTCGCCGCCGATCAGGGCCGCCCGATCACCGCCGCCGATCAGAACCAGATGCAGATCGGGCCGGTCGACTAGCAGCGCGGCCAGACGGGTGGCGAAGGCACCGCGGATCTCCTGTGCCAGTCGGGTCCCGGCCACCCCCAGCACCAGCCTGGCCCCTGGGACGAGATCCTGTCGACGCCGGGGGGACCGCGGCGGCGGCAGTTTCACCCCGGTGGCGCCGAAGACCGCCCGCTCGATCAGATCGGCCGGCCAGGCGCCGCGTGCAACCTGCTCGTTCAGGGCATCCTCGCTCCATTCTCCGGCGAACCGATCGAGCGGACCGACAGGAGGCGCGCTGCCTGTGGGCATGACCAGAATCGGCACCCGGTCGGCGAGCAGCGACTGAACCGGAGAGGCATCGCCGTAGGAGATCACCGCGTCCGGTTGAAACGCCAGGATATCGCCCGCCACGGTCACCGGCCGGCGATACTGGCCGTCGTCCAGAAAGTCGCTGGCAATCTCGATCTTGATGCCCTCAAACACGATGCTGCTAGCCGAAAGCGCATCGGCCTGTACGTTGTGGAAAGCGTCGCCCGCTACCGGCGCCCTGGGCCGCAGCGAGCATGGCCCGCCGGCGAAGATCCGGACCTGATAGCCGTGATCTCCGATCAAGGCAGCCGAGAGGTCGAGTGTGCGCGCGGTGGGCGCATGGAACAGGCTGACTAGTGGCGGGGCCAGAATCGCGATCCGGCGGGTGGGTTCGGCGGGCGCCTCGATCCGGCGGAGCCGGCGGCGATCCTGCTCGTCCATTGCCGCGTCGATCCGCGCAGCCCACCGCAAGTGCAGAAGGCTAAGCAGGTCGTAGCGGGCGGCGAAAACCTTCATGTTGCCGAAGCCGACCACCCGGTTGATGACCACCTGCAGAGCGGCGAAGGAGTCGAGATCGATCTCGTCGTTCCGTGCCAACTCGAAAAGACGATCGAGGGCTTCCGGCGTCCGGCTGCTGAAATTGAACAGGACGGTCGCCCAGAACAGGCGGCTCTGAGCGGACCAGTTCTGTGCCCGCTCACCGATCGCGTCGAAGATCCCATCACTCTGCCCCGGCCCCAGCAGGTTGCGGCCGAAGAGGATCTCCCCCAGCCGGATGCGGACCGCGGCGCTGATCGCGGTGTCGGTCACAACGTCCACGACCAGCCGTAGCGCATCGCTACCGCATTCAATGAACCGCCGCTCCAGATCCAACCTGGCAAGCGCCGCCGCACGGTCGCGTAGGGCCCGGATCTTCTGCGCCCGCTCGACCTGGCCGGCGACGTGATGGATCCGAATTGCCCATTCAATTCCTTCCGGCTCGTTAGGCCACCGGCCGACATACCGGTCGATCGACTCCCCCGCCTGGATCATGTCGCCGCCCGAGAAGGCCATGGCCGCTTCGGCAAGCACAAACGGCGCAGTTTCCCGCTCCTCGTCTCCCACTGACTGAAGAAGCCGCTTCGTCGTCGCGACGTCGCCAATATCCAGAGCCTCCCAGAAAGAGCGGAGCCCGATGTAGTTTGAGGGTGACATGTCTGCAGCTCTCGCTGGCACTTCCGCCGTTGGTTCGAACCGCCTCACCTATACGGTAAGTCGATCAGTTTTCCCTAACTCCATTATGTTTATCCGGAAAGATCCTGCTCGCTCGCCATTGCCTGCCGGTTCTGGCATAGTCCGCGGCCCCGTTCCCCCCAGACGGATACCTCCATGGCCCCCGCGCCCGACACCGCCAAGCGCCTCGACACCCAGGTCGACGGCGCCTACAGCATCGACGTCTCGAACGTGGACGCGACCGTGCTCATGCGGATCACCACGATGGCGTTCCGCCACCGCTGGCGGATGTCGGTCGCGGTGCTGACGACCATCCTGGGCGGACTGTTCCAGCTCATGGTGCCGCAATATCTCGGCCAGGCGGTCGACCAGGCGCAGGGGCTGCTGCGCGACGCCGCGGCCGGGGTCTCGGATCAAAGCGCGGCCGAATCGGCCCTGCTGACCAGCGCCCTGCTGCTGCTTGGTGCTGCGATCCTGCGCGGCGTGTTCACCATGATGCACAACTACCAGGGCGAGGCGGTCGGCCAGCTCATCGGCTACCGGCTGCGCCTGGACTACTACCGCCAGCTCCAGCGGCTCAGCCTGTCCTGGCACGACCGGGTACATACCGGCGATCTGATGACCCGCGGCATCCTGGACATCGAGGGCGTCCGGCTGTGGGTCGATACCGGCATCCTGCGCAGCGTGCTGCTGACCGTGCTGATCGGCGGCGGGGCCGTGGTCCTGTTCCGCAACGACCCGGTGCTGGCCTGCGTCGCCCTGAGCTTCGTGCCGATCGTCGGCATCCGCGCGTCCATCGCCCGGCTCAAGCTGCGCGACACCTGGATCCTGATGCAGGACAAGATGTCCGAGCTGACCAATGTGATGGAGGAGAATCTCGGCGGCATCCGCGTGGTCCGCGCCTTCGCCGCCCAGGCCTTCGAGCTCGGTCGTTACGACCGGATCTCCGAGGAGGCGCTGACCATCGCCAGCCGCCGGGTGCGGCTGTTCGTGCTGTCCACCACCCAGATGACCTTCGTCTATTTCCTGGCGATGGGCCTCACCCTGTGGGTCGGCGGCGCCAAGGTCGCAGCGGGCGAGATCTCGCTGGGCCAGCTCACCGAGGCGCTGGCCTTCATGCTGATCCTGCAGATGCCGGTGCGCCAGATCGGCTGGATGATCAACTCCATCGCGCGGGCCTCGACCTGCGGCGGCCGGCTGTTCAACGTGATCGACCTGGAGCCCTCCATCGCCGACAAGCCGGGCGCCGGGGATCTGGTCCTCACCGAGGGCGTGGTGCGGTTCGAGAACGTGGACTTCAGCTATCCGAGCTGGGCCAAGGACGACCGCACCCTGGCCGGCATCGATCTGGAGGCGCGGCCCGGCAAGATGATCGGCATCGTCGGCCCGCCGGGCTCCGGCAAGACCACCATCGCCCAGCTGCTCGGCCGCTACTACGACGTGACCGGCGGGCGGATCACCGTGGACGGCCAGGACATCCGCGACGTTACGCTGGCCTCCCTGCGCGACACGGTGGCGATCGTCCAGCAGGAGCCGTTCCTGTTCACCGCCAGCATCGATCACAACGTGGCCTATGGCGATCCCTGGGCCGGCCGCTCCAGCATCGAACGCTCGGCCCAGACGGCGCAGCTGCACAACTACATCAAGGCGCTGCCGAACGACTACGAGACCCTCGTGGGCGAGCGCGGCGTGTCCCTGTCCGGCGGCCAGCGCCAGCGCCTGTCCATCGCCCGCGCCATCCTGCCCGACGCCAAGCTTCTGGTGCTGGACGACAGCACCGCCGCCATCGACGCCGCCACCGAGCGCCGGATCCGCGAGTCGCTGAAGGACTACACAAAGGAGCGTGGGGTGATCGTCATCGCCCACCGCCTGTCCTCGCTGATGCATGCCGACGAGATCGTATTCCTGGAGGCCGGCCGCATCGTCGAGCGCGGCGACCACGACAGCCTGATGGCCGCCGGCGGCCGCTACGCCCAGCTCTACGAGCTGCAGGCCCGCACCGGTGCTGAACCGAAAACCGGGGCCGAACCGAAGACCGGGGGTGCGTCATGAATCCGGTGCAGAGCCAGCAGGACGCCACCCGGCGCGACGGCAGCGGGGCCGAGACCGACCGGCCGCCGCTGGCCGTCGTCGGATCGCAGATCAGCCAGGACGAGGAGCTGTTCGGCCGCGCCTTCGATCCATGGGTGATCAAGCGCTTCATGGCGTATCTGGCGCCCTACAAGCGGCAGCTTCTGATCGGGCTCGGCTGCGTGCTGGCCTTCACCCTGACCCAGCTCACCCTGCCGCTGCTCGTGCGTGCCACCATCGACCACGCGCTCGCGGACGGAGCCGACGATCTCAGCCTGCTGCAGATCTTCGTCGTCGCCTTCCTCGGCGTGGTGGTGCTGAACTACGCGGCCAACCACTTCATGGAGACGCTGATCGGCAAGACCGCCCAGCGTCTGCTGTTCGACCTGCGCCGGGCGATGTACGCCCATCTCCAGGTGGTCTCCCTGTCCTTCATGGACCGCACGGAGGTCGGCCGGCTGATGTCGCGGCTCCAGGGCGACGTGAACGCGCTGCAGGAGTTCCTCGAGTCCTCGATCTTCGCCATCGGCGATCTGGTGCTGCTGGTCGGCATCGTGATTGTGCTGCTGAGCCTGGACCCGGCGCTCGGCGGGCTGACCCTGTCGGTGCTGCCGCTGCTGCTGCTGGTCCGCATCATCTGGCTGCCGCTGGCGCGCAAGGCCTTCATGCGGGCCCGCGAGGCGAGCTCGACCACCAACGCCGCCCTGGCCGAGAACGTCCACGGCATCCGCGCGATCCAGGAACTGCGTCGCGAGGCGGTGAATTTCGAGCTGTTCGAGGAGAAGGCCCGCGAGAACCTGGACGCCCATCTGGCCGCCTCGCGCTACACCAACGTCATGGTGCCGATCGTCGACACCCTGACCGGTTCGGCCATGGCGATCGTGATCCTGATCGGCGGGTCCATGGTGCTGGACAACACGCTGGATGTCGGCGTGATGGTCGCCTTCCTGTTCTACGTCCAGCGCTTCTTCGACCCGATCCGCTCGCTGACCCTGCAGTACAGCATCATGCAGCGCGCCATGGCCGCCGGGCAGCGCATCTTCGAGGTCATGGACGTGGAAGTGGAAGTGCAGGACGCCCCCGACGCCGAGGATCCGGCGGAGATCGACGGCGCCATCGAGTTCCGCGACGTCACCTTCGGCTACGAGCGCGGCAACCCGATCCTGCGCAACATCACCTTCAAGGTGCAGCCGGGCGAGACCGTCGCCCTGGTCGGCCCGACCGGATCCGGCAAGACCAGCACCACCGCCCTGGTCCATCGCTTCTACGACGTCTGGGAGGGCGAGGTGCTGGTCGGCGGCCGCGACGTGCGCGCGGTCACCCAGGACAGCCTCGGCCGCCACATCGCCATGGTCCTGCAGGAGCCGTTCCTGTTCTCCGCCACCATCGAGGAGAACATCCGCTACGCCAAGACCGGCGCCACCCGCGCCCAGGTCGAGGACGCGGCCACCGCCGTCGGCGCGCACGAGTTCATCATGCGGCTGGAGAACGGTTACGACACCATGCTGGACCAGCGCGGCTCGAACCTGTCGCTCGGCCAGCGTCAGCTCATCAGCTTCGCCCGCGCCCTGCTCGCCGACGCCAAGATCCTGGTGCTGGACGAGGCGACCGCCAGCATCGACAGCTATACCGAGTTGGAGATCCAGCGCGCGCTGGCCCGCCTGCTGAAGGACCGCACGGCGATGGTGATCGCCCACCGGCTGGCCACCATCCGCGGCGCAGACCGGATCATCGTGCTGGAGGGCGGCGAGATCGTCGAACAGGGCAGCCACGACGCGCTCATGGCGTCAGGCGGGCTGTACGCCCGGCTGTACCGGATGAACTACGCCTCCTTCGACGACATTCCGGCCGACGAGGTCGCCAAGGCGATCGCGTCCGGCGAGCGCGAGACCTGATCGCCCCTGGTTCCGCGCCGCCGGCGCCGCTAGTCTCCTGCCCAAGAACACTGAAGGGTTGGAGACGAACATGAAGTGGAGTGAGCGGCGCGAGCGGTTCCGCGCGGTGCTGGGCGGCAAATCCTGTGTCTATCCGGGGTCGGTCTTCGATCCGATCTCGGCCCGGATCGCCGAGGAGGTCGGCTTCGAGATCGGCATGTTCGCCGGCTCCGTCGCCTCGATGACCGTGCTGGGCGCGCCCGACCTGATCGTGCTCACCCTCAGCGAGTTCGCCGACCAGGCGGGCCGCATCTGCCGCGCCTCCTCGATCCCCCTGATGGTCGACGCCGATCACGGCTACGGCAACGCGCTCAACGTGCAGCGCACGGTCGAGGAGCTTGAGATCGCCGGCATCTCCGGCATGAGCATCGAGGACACGGTCCTCCCCTACGCCCACCGCTCCGGCGGCAAGACCGCCCTGCTCTCGGTCGAGGAAGGCACCGGCAAGATGAAGGCCGCCCTTGCCGGTCGCGTCGACAAGTCCCTGTCGATCTTCGGGCGGACCAGCGCGCTGGCGGTCACCGGCCTCGACGACTGCATCGCGCGGGTGAAGGCCTATGACGCCGCCGGGGTCGACGCGATCTTCCTCGTCGGCGGCACCGAGAAGTCGGACCTGGAGGCGGTGGCGGCGGAGACCGAGCTGCCGATCATGCTGGGCGGGTTGCCGGAGAGCCTGCGCGACGCCGACTGGCTCGCCTCGCTCGGTGTGCGGATCTGCCTGACCGGCCACCAGCCCTTCGCCGCGTCGGTACAGGCGACCTACAACACCCTGAAGGCGCTGCGCGACGGCACCGCGCCGGCCGACCTGCAGGGGGTGGCGTCCGGCGAGCTGATGAAGCGGGTCACCCGCGACGCCGACTACGCCCGGTGGACCCGGGAGTTCCTGGAGGGGTGACGGGATGCCCGCACGCAGCACGGCCACCTATGGGGTTCTCTGCATCCTTACCGGTGCGCTCCTGGCCGTGCTGTACGTGACGGCGCCCATGCTCCAGACCCTGTTCACCAAGCCCTCCATCAACGACATCGCCACCGACCTGGCAGATCCGCCGGCCTTCGTCGCCACCCCCGCACCGTCCTACCCGGCCGACTTCGCCGACAAGCAGCGCCGGGGCTATCCCGAGATCGGCCCCCTCACCCTGGACGCGTCGCCCGACGCCGTCTTCGAGAGGGCGCGCGATGCCGCCATCGACATGGACTGGCGGATCCGCGCCGCCGAACCGGCCGAGGGACGGCTCGAAGCCGTCGCCACCACCCCGATGATGCGCTTCAAGGACGACGTGGTGGTGCGCCTGCGCCCCGAAGGAAACGGCACGCGCGTGGATGTGCGCTCGCGCTCACGGATCGGCCGGCACGATCTCGGCACCAATGCCCGGCGCATCCAGGACTTCCTCGACCGACTTCAGCCATAGGAGGCCGCCTTGGCCGAGAGCGACTTCGATATCCTCGACGACCGGTTCCGCACCCTGGTGAAGACCGCCGCCAATGTGGAGCGTATCTGGACCGGCGGGCGCTGGACCGAGGGTGCCGTCTATTTTCCGGCGATGCGCTCGCTGCTGTGGAGCGACATCCCGAACGACCGGATCATGCGCTGGGACGAATGCACCGGCGAGACCGGCGTGTTCCGCGGCAATCACGGTCACTACACCAACGGCCACACGGTCGACCGCCAGGGCCGGCTGGTGAGCTGCGAACACGGCACGCGGCGGGTCACCCGCACCGAACACGACGGCAGCATCACCGTGCTGGCCGACAGCTACGACGGCAGGAAGCTGAACAGCCCCAACGACGTGGTCGTGCGGTCCGATGGCTCGATCTGGTTCACCGACCCGGCCTACGGCATCGACAGCGACTACGAGGGCTTCGCCGCGCCGCAGGAACAGGACGGCGACTTCGTGTTCCGTCTGGACCCGGACAGCGGCAGGCTGACCGTGGTGGCCGACGACTTCCAGCGGCCCAACGGTCTCGCCTTCTCGGTGGACGAACAGACCCTCTACATCGTCGACAGCGGCTTCAGCCGGTACAAGGACGGCAACCGGCATATCCGGAAGTTCTCGGTCAATGCGGACGGCAGCCTGTCCGGCGGCGAGGTGCTGATGACCTGCCAGACCGGCATCTATGACGGCTTCCGCCTGGATACCGAGGGCCGGATCTGGACCAGTGCGGGCACCGGCGTGGAATGCTACGCCCCCGACGGCACCCTGCTCGGCCGGATCAAGATCGGCGAGCGGGTGGCGAACCTGGTGTTCGGCGGACCCAAGCGCAACCGCATGTTCATCGCCGGCACCACCTCGATCTATTCGGTGATGCTACCGGTCACGGGTGCCAGGACCTTCTGAGCCGTCCGCCGCCGCCGCGACCTCAACGCTTTCCGGCGCCTCCTGGGCGACCTCGGAGATCGAGCCGCCGGGCACGGTCGGCTGCCCGGTGACCTGGCGTTCGCGGTGCCAGACATACAGCCCGGCGCCCGCCAGCAGGCAGGTGCCGGCGATGGTGCCGATGTCCGGGTAGGAGCCGAAGGCGAACATGCCGATCAACGTAGCCCAGATGATCGTGCTGTAGGAGAACGGCGCCAGCAGCGAGGCCGACGCCATCATGAAGGCGCGGATCGTGAAATACTGCCCGGCGGCATGGCAGGCGGCGATCGCCACCAGCATGCCCCACTGGATCGGGGTCGGCATCTCCCAGCCGGCGACGCCCAGGGGCGCGATCACGATCATGCCGCTGGCGGTCGACCAGACCAGGATGGTCAGCGGCCCCTCGCGCCCGCGCATCGCCCGCGTGATGATGAGCCCGACCGCCCAGCACAGCGACGAGAACAGCGGGATCAGCATCGCCAGCACGAAGGACTCGGTTCCCGGCCGCAAGATCACCAGCACGCCGACGAAGCCGACACCCACCGCCGCCCAGCGCCGAACCCCCACCTTCTCCCCCAGGAACGGGATCGACAGGGCCGTCACATAGAGCGGCGACACGAAGCCGATGGCCGTCGCCGTCTCCAGCGGCAGCGTGCGCATGGCATAGACGAACAGGGTCGCCGACCCGATCAGCAGCACGCCGCGCACGATGTGCAGTATCGGCCGGGTGGTCCGCAACGGCCGGTGCTTCCAGCGCGCCAGCACCACCGGCAGCAGGATCGCCGAGACCAGCAGGTAGCGCAGCAGGATGATCCGCTCCGGCGGCATCCCCTGCCCCGCCAGTCCCTTGGCGACGCCATCCATGGCGGTGAAGACGAACATCGCGAACAGCAGCATCGCGATCGCCAGCGCGGGCCGGTCGGCCGGCATCTCGTCAGCAGGACGGTCCGCCGTCGACGGAGTGTTCTTATCGTTCATTGATGTCGTTCCGGGGACGCGCGGGAGCCCGTCCGGTGGCGAGAAAACGATGATACCCACGACTTTCGCCGCAGAGAAAGTGTCGTGCGCGGAATGCACTTCACGAGGGTGGGGGTAATTGGCTAGATTATAGTTGCCAAGACAACGAATAAGGCCGGGGAACTCGGCCATCGGAGGAAGCACTCATGACCAGCGAAGCGACACTCATCATCCGTGGCGGCACGATCGTCGACGGCACCGGCGCCGCCGCCTACGAGGGCGACGTGGCGCTTGCCGGCGACAGGATCCTTGCGGTGGGTGATATCGGGTCCACCAAGGCGGCCGAGGAGATCGACGCCAAGGGCAAGATCGTCACCCCCGGCTTCGTCGATATCCACACCCATTACGACGGCCAGGCGGTCTGGGACCGGCACATGGCGCCGTCGGCCTGGCATGGCGTCACCACGGCGGTGATGGGCAATTGCGGCGTCGGCTTCGCCCCCTGCAAGCCGGCCGACCGCGAGAAGCTGGTCGAGCTGATGGAAGGCGTGGAGGACATCCCCGGCCCGGTCATGCATGAGGGCCTGAACTGGCAGTGGGAGAGTTTCGGCGAGTATCTCGACACCCTCGACCGTCTGCCCCGCGACATCGACCTGTGCACGCTGCTGCCCCATGCCGCCCTGCGCGTCTATGTGATGGGGGAGCGGGCGATCCAGCACGAGCAGGCCAACCAGGGCGACATCGCGAAGATGCGCGAGTTGACCCGCGACGCGATCCAGGCCGGCGCCTTCGGCTTCTCCACCTCACGCACCATCAGCCACAAGACCCTGGCCGGCGACCTGACCCCGACCCTGCGGGCCCACGAGGACGAGCTGACCGGCATCGCCATGGGCATGAAGGAGGCCGGCTCCGGCTTTCTGGAGATCGTGTCCGACTGGAACGAGCCGAGCCCCGAGGGAGAGTTCGCCGTGCTGCGCCGGGTCGTGGAGAAGAGCGGCCGCACCGCTGTGTTCTCCCTCACCCAGCGCCACGACCGCCCGGACTTCTGGCGCGACCTGATGCGGATGTCGAACGAGGCGAAGGCCGACGGCCTCTCGATCCGCCCGGTGGCCGCCCCGCGTCCGATCGGCATCCTGCTCGGCCTGGAGGGCAGCCAGAACCCGTTCTCCGGCACCAAGACCTACCGCTCGATCGCCCACCTGCCGCTCGACAAGCGGGTGGCAGCGATGCGCGATCCGGAGGTGCGGGCCAAGATCCTGGCCGACGATCCGATCAAGGAAAGCACCTTCCCGCTGATCCACCGGATCTCGTTCTCCAAGATGTTCCGCCTGGGCTCGCCGGCGAATTACGAGCCGCAACGCGACCAGTCGATCGCCGCCATCGCCGAGCGCGAGGGCCGCACCGCCCAGGAGGTCGCCTACGACATGCTGCTGGAGCGTGACGGCAAGGCGTTCATCTACACGCCGCTGGTCAATTTCGTGAATTACGACATGTCGGCGCCGGAAGCGATGATGGCCGACCCGAACGTCATCATGGGCCTCGGCGACGGCGGCGCCCATGTGGGCTTCATCCTGGATGCCGGGTTCCCGACCTGGTTGATGAGCTACTGGGGCCGCGACCGCTCGCGCTTCCCCATGGAGGACGTCATCCGGCGCCTCACCTCCGACACCGCCGGCGCGGCCGGCCTGTCCGACCGCGGCGTGCTGAAGGCGGGCAAGAAGGCGGATGTGAACGTCATCGACTGGGATTCGGTCGGCTTCTCCGACCCCTACGTCACCTTCGACCTCCCGGCGGGCGGCAAGCGCCTCCTGCAGAAGTCGAAGGGCTACGCGGCGACCATCGCCGCGGGCGAAGTGACCTACCGGGACGGCTCGCCCACGGGCGCGCTCCCCGGCCGGGTAGTGCGGGGCCAGCGTTGACGCTGCCCCGGACGACTGAAGTGTAACCTCAGACTTCACTCCCCGGCCGCACGCGACCGGGGAGTTTTTCATGGGTAGCTCAGATCAGAAGGCGGCTCAGTTCAGTAGCTGCTCGGCACAGGCCGAGGCGACGCGGCGCTCGGCCTTCTCGGTGCCGGGCATCGTCGTCCAGCCGGAATCGTTCATGGCCTCGGTGCGCTGATAGGACGGCTTGGCGCGGATCGCCTCGATCTTGGCGGCCCGGTCGCTATCACGGCTGGCGAGCTCAACGCAGATCGGCAGCAGCGCGGCCGTGACTTCGGCATCCGCCTGGTCGTTGGCGGCCACCTCGGCCTTTCCGGCGGTCATCCAACCTCCGGCGGTGAACCCGACGATCGTCGCCAGAATCGCGCCAATCACCACACCGAAAATAACCGGCTTAATCCAAGTGGGAAGAGTCATCGTAAATTCCTTGTTCCGTGGGATGGTTTTATTTTTAACTCACCTACAGAGCGTGCCTTTTATGCATGAATGTCAATTTATAATTTACCCTTTACATATATAATTCATCGATCCATTTAGCCATCAAACTGTAATCACTCAATAATACCGGCAATAAATTATGGCTATCTTTTCAGCGCCAGGGACCGACCGCTCCTCGACGGCCCGGATACACCCGTACAAGGCCAGCAAAGCTGTCACATCCGCCGGCTAAGGTACCTGACAGAACCCTGGGGGCGACCGTGAAGCTGATCCACATCACCGACATTCATATCCAGGACGACAAGATCCTGGGTCAGGCGCCGATCGCCAATTTCACCGCCTGTCTCGCGCATGTGGAGACCCATCACCGGAACGCCGACCGGGTGGTCATCACCGGAGATCTCACCCATCACGGATCGCGCCATTCCTACGCCCAGCTGCGCGAGATCGTCATGGCGTCGCCGCTCGACCCCCGCCTGCTGCTCGGCAACCACGACGACCGCGACACTTTCCGCGCGGTCTTTCCGGAAATCCCGGTCGATGCCGGCGGCTTCGTGCAATATGCCGAGGATACCCCGGCGGGCCGTTTCCTGTATCTCGACACCCTGGAGCCGGGTACCCATGCCGGGCGCTACGGCGAGGACCGGCAGCGCTGGCTGGCGACCGAACTGGCCCGCGCCCGGGCGGCGGGCCAGGCGGCCTATGTTTTCATGCACCACCATCCCTGCCCGATCGGCGCGCCGGCCTCCGACATGATCGGCCTGCTCGACGGCGCCCCGGTCCGCGCCCTGCTCGCCCAGTACCGGGACACGATCCGCCACATCTTCTTCGGTCATTGCCATTCCACCCTGTCCGGCTCGGTCTGCGGCATTCCCATGTCGGCGCCGCGCTCCACCAACCATCCGAACGCGCAGGATCTGGGCGGACGCAACGCGATCGGCATCGGCCCGCTGGCACCGAGCTACAATGTGGTGCTGATCGAGGACGAGAACGTCGTGGTCCATACCATCGACTTCCTTGCCGAGCCCGAGCTGGACTGGATCCTGCTCGACGACGACGGCTGGATCGAGGAGACCTCGGCGGCGGAATGAGCCGGGCGCACGATGGTGGCTTGGGCACGGACCCCTGCCGGGCGTAAGCTGACCGGATGCAAAGCAAACCTCCCCTGCGCCTCGGCCTGATCGGGGCCGGCGCCATCGGCGCCCACGTGATCGACTTCGTTGCCAACGAGTTGGAGGGCAGCATCGCCATTCCGGCGGTGCTGGTCCGCACCACACGCCCGCAGGCGGCGAACGGACCGGACTACCTCACCGACCCCGTGGCGTTCCATGCCGGTGAGTACGACGTGGTGCTGGAGGGGGCGGGCCATCAGGCGGTCCGCGATCACGTGATCCCGCTGCTGAAGCGCGGTGTGCGGGTGATCGTCACCTCCATCGGCGCGTTCACTGACGACGCGCTGTACGAGAGCTGCCGCCAGGCGGCGGAGGAAGGCGGCACCTCCCTCACCCTGGCCTCTGCCGGGATCGGCGCGCTGGACATCCTGTCGGGCGCCGCCGTCGGCGGGCTCGACGCGGTGGAGATGACCGTCCGCAAGGACCCCAGCGCCTGGTACGGCACCGCGGCCGAGCAGATGTTCGACCTGGACCGCATGACGGAACCGACGGTGATCTTCGAGGGCTCAGCTCGTGAGGGAGCCGCAACCTATCCGCAGAACGTGAACATCTCCGCCGCGGTGGCGCTGGCCGGGATCGGGCTGGACCGCACGAAGCTGACGATCGTCGCCGACCCGACCATCGAGACCCACATCATCACGGTGGAAGCCCGCGGCGCCTTCGGCTCGTTCTCCTTCACCGAGAACGTCGCCGTCGCCGAGGAGAACCGCAAGACCGGCAAGATCGTCGCCATGGCGGTGACCAAGACGGTGAAACAGCTCGCCAGCGCGGTGCGCATCGGCGGGTGACCGCTGGGATCTTGCCGCCCCTATCGCCGCAGAAGATCCTCCACCGCCAGGGCCATGCCGATCAGCCGCGCGTCCTCGTAGAACCCACCGACGAGCTGCAGCCCCACCGGGGCGCCGCCGCCCGGGACCGGCAGACTGACCGCCGGCGCGCCCGCGTAATTGGCGAGCGAGGTCAGGTCCGCCTGATTGACCGGCACCGGCGCATCGGCGGCGAAGGCGGTCTGCGGCACCGTCGGCAGGATCAGGGCGTCCACGTCGTCGAAGGCGGCGTTGATCAGTTCGCCCGCGGTCTCCACGCGCCGATAGGCCTTCACGTATTTCGCTGCCGGCGCATCGCGGCCGTAACTCAGCATGTCGGTCAGAGTGTCGGACAGGGCCTCGGGATGGTCGCGCCAGATCTCCTCCAGCGCCACCGCCCCCTCGGCCTCGATCAGCAGCAGGGCGGCCCGGCGCAGCAGGGCGAGATCGCCGAGCCCCAGTTTGATCTGGCGGATCGTCACCCCGCCGGCCCGCAGCCGGTCCAGCGCCGCGTCGATCACCCCCTGCACCGCCGGCTCGATCTCGCAATTATCCACCTCGGCGGGCCAGCCCAGCACCAGGCCGCGGAGGTCCACCGGCTCGGCCTCGACATTGGCCAGCACCGGCAGGGACAGCGCCAGGTCGAAGACCGAGCGGGCCAGCGGTCCCACATGGTCGAGGGTCCAGCACAGCGGCGTCACCCCGCCCATCGGCAGCAGGTCGAAGCTCGGCTTGAAGCCCGCCACCCCGCAATAGGCCGCCGGAATCCGCACCGAGCCCAGCGTGTCGGTGCCCAGCGCCAGCGGCACCAGCCCGGCTGCGACCGCCGCCGCCGATCCTCCCGACGAGCCGCCGGGCGTGTGGCCCGGCACGGCGGGATTGTCGACCCGGCCGCGATGGGGATTGTCGCTGGTCGCCCCCAGGGCCGCCTCGTGCATGGCAAGCTTGGCGATCGGGATCGCCCCCGCCTCGCGCAGGCGGCCGGTCACCGCGGCATCCGCGCCGGGCGTCCAGGCGAGGCCGAGCCCGGCGGTGCTGGGACGTCCGGCCACGTCGATATTGTCCTTAAGCCCGACCGGGATGCCGTCCAGCTCCGACAGGATCGCCCCCTCGCCGCGCCGGGCATCGCTTTCCAGGGCGGCGGCGAGCGCACCGTCGGCATCGACGTCCCAGACCGCGTTCAGGACCGGGTTCGCTGCCGCGATCGCCTGCAGATGGGCCGTCACCAGGTCCACGGAGGAGATCGCGCCGTCATCGAGCCCGCCCACCATCTCGGCGAGCGAGAGATCAACCAGTCCTGTCATCGAAAGCCGGCCATGTTCGGGTATGGAATCGCTGTCCCCCTCCTGCCCCGGTATCCCGCACGGGTCAAGGTGTCACGCCGGAACGATCAGGTCGATCAGCGCGCGGGTATCGGCGACGCTCTCCAGATCGTCCACCAGGGCGATCAGCCGGTCCGCGTTCTCCGCCGGCAGGCCGCCGCGGCCATGGGCCATGTTGCGGCGGAACTTCTCCAGATGCGCCTCCCGGCTCATCGGCTTGGCGGGGCTGCCATAGACCACCTCGACCCGGCGCTCCAGGCGCCGGCCGTCCTTCAGCACCACGGCAACGGCGACCGGCGAGAAGGCGTTGGGATCGGGATTGCCGTCGACGGTCACCGCGATCCGCGCACCGAGGTCCAGCGTGGCGGGGTCGGCCAGCGCCGCCTCCGTGAAATCGGTCAGGTCGAGTTTGCCGGTCAGCAGCAAGCGTGCCGCCGTGTACGGGCCGGAGAGCCGGGCATAGTTCGCCGTCATCCCCGGCTTCACCGGCCGGCCGATCAGCCGCTGGGTCAGGGGCGGGACCGCCGCCTCGACCCGTTCGACCGCGTCGACGGGAACGTGGTGCTCGGCCTGCAGCGTCGACAGCCCGTCGAGCAGGCCGTGGGTGGCGCGGCCGCTCGGGAACGGCTTGTGGGCGACCTCGGTGATGCGCCAGACCCGGCCCAGCCCGTCCAGCAGCGCCGCACGGTCGTAGTCGTCCTCCATGATCCGCAGATAGCCGTACGGACCCTCCAGGGTGCCCCGGGTGCCAGGAATGCCCTGCTCGGCCATGTGGACGGCGACGACCGCGTCGCGGGCGCAGAACCCGGCCTGCATGGCGAGCAGCGCCAGTCCCTCGGTATGGGCCTGCATGGTGCCCCCGGCCTGGGCGTAATACAGGCCGAAGGCGTCGAGCATCGTCTCGCGGTCGAGGCCGGCGATGGCCCCGACCGCCGCCGTGGCCCCGAAGCCGCCGGCAGTGGCCGGGCGGAAGAACTTCAGCCCCGTGGTCACCGCGTTGCCGATGGAGGTGGAGACGTCGACGCCGAGCACGATGGCGCGCAGCAGCGCCTTGCCGTCGGTCGGCCGCCCCGCCGCCGCCCGCGCCTCCATCTCGGCCATCAGCGCCGAAAGCAGCGTCGCCATCGGGTGCAGCACCGCCCCCTCGTGCACGCAGTCGTATTCCGAATTGTGGATCAGATAGCCGTTGACCGCCGCGGCGGCCGGGGTCGGCAGAGTGCCGCCCAGACCCCAGACGCGCCCGCCCGGACCGGAAACCGCGCCTCCATACCCGCCGATCCACGCATCCACATGGCCCGCCCGGGTGCCGGCTACCCCGACCCCGAGACTGTCCAGCAGAAAGGTCTTGGCGGCGCGGATCGCATCGGCCGGGATCGCCTCAACCGGCGTGGCGATCACGTGGTCGGCGAAGGTTCGGATGGCGTCTTGTGTATCGGTCATCGCCCTACTCTCACGGCTGTGGCTCAGCCGAAAGGTAGAGTGCGCAAGGGGCGACCGGAACCGGATAAGTCGGCTCCGGCCGCGGGAGAGGCAATTACTCGCCCGCCTCCGGCGCCGGCGCGTGCACATGGTCGTGCTCCGGACCGTTCGCCTTGGCCTGCTTAAGCTCGGCGATCGACTGGGTCAGGATCTGATAGGCCGAGCGCAGGAACAGGCCGGACATCAGCAGGGCGACGATCACGTCGGGCCAGCCGGTGCCGCTCCACCAGACCAGACCGGCCGCCACGACCACGGCGGCATTGCCGATGGCGTCGTTGCGCGAGCACAGCCAGACCGAGCGCACATTGGCGTCGCCGTCCCGCCAGTTGAACAGGATCAGCACGCTGGCGACATTGGCCGCCATGGCCAGCAGTCCGATGCCGCTCATCACGGCCGCGTCGGGCACGCCCAGCACGAAGATCTGATAGACGGTGGTGGCGAACACGCCCACGCCCATCACCGCCAGGGACACACCCTTGCCGAAGGCGGCCCAGGCGCGCCAGGTGACCGCCTTGCCGATCACCCAGAGGCTTACCGCGTAGGTCAGGCTGTCCGCCAGGAAGTCCAGACTGTCCGCCGTCAGCGCCATGGAGCCGGCGAAGGCACCGCCGCCGAGTTCGACCACGAACATGGCCGCATTGATCAGCACCACCGCGATCAGGGCGCGCTTATAGCCGGTCGACATGCCGTCGAACGCAACGTCGTGTCCACAGGATCCGGACATCACTCACCTCCAGGTTGCTCCGACCGTGAGCCTCCTTGCGTCCCCTCGCAATGGTGCGCGTTAGGATATAACGATGCACCGGCCGCGCCCGGGAGCGCGAACCGGGCACGGATGCAGGGCTATTTGAACAGGCGGGCGCCGGTCTTGGAGGACAGATCGACCCGGGCGAGGCAGTCGCCCAGGCGCTCATCGCCGCGTTCGCAATCGAGGAAGCTGTTCACCAGAACCTCGCCGATCCTGTCGCACTGGATGCCGGCGAGATTGACGATCAGCACGCTGGTCTTGTTCGGCCGGATCGGCGCCAGATCCATGGCGATGCGGTTCTGAATCACCCCGTCGGTGTCGAACACCAGCACTTCCATATTGAAGGCGGTGAAGGTCTGATCCGCCGGATTGCGCACGACGATATAGGACCGACAGGCCGCCTCCGTCGGCTCGAGTTTGTTAAGTTCAATCCCGATTCGCGCCTCGTCTGCCAGCGCCGGAGTGGCGGCGGCCAGGCCGATCAGCACGGCGGCTGCGGAGAAAATGCGAGCGGTCATCCCCATGGCGTCCTCCCGTTCAAGGTCGGCAAGCGATAGCCGGAAATCGTGTCATTCTCAAGGCGTTCCGGACAATCGCCCCGCCGGGGCCCGGGTCGCGATTCGCGAGTAAAAACAGATGCTACGGGCCTTTTCCGTAAATATAGGTTAAATTTAATGCTTGCGCGGCTCGCCAGGTGATTGAGACTCTTCGTCAGCTACTCCAGCCACTCACTCGGTGCGATCAAATGGCTCTGATCAACGGAACCGTCGCCTCAGAAACGATCATCGGCACGGTCGATAGCGACAGCATCCTGGGCAATGCGGGCAATGACTTCATTCAGGGCCTGAACGCCTCGGACCTTCTGTACGGCAACGGCGACAGTGACACCATTCAGGGCAATGCCGGCGACGACACGATCTTCGGTGGACAGGACAACGACGCCCTTTCCGGCAGCCAGGGCGAGGACATCGTCTACGGCAATGCCGGCGACGACACGGTCTTCGGCGGCGACGCGATCGACTCGCTGTATGGCGGTCAGGACAACGACATCCTGAGCGGCGGCGTCGGCAACGATTTCATCATGGGCAATCACGGCAACGACACGCTGTCCGGCAATGGCAACGACGACCTCATGTACGGCGGCGCCGGCATCGACCGGATGAGCGGTGGCTCCGGCAACGACACGTTGGCCGGCGGCGATGACAGCGACTACATGTCGGGCGACGACGGCGACGACCTCGTGTACGGAAATAAGGGAGCAGACGTCATCTTCGGCGGGGCCGGTGTCGATACCCTGTATGGCGGACAGGACAACGACGAGGTCTATGCCGATGCCTCGTCCAGCACCAGCACCGATGCCGATGTCATCTACGGCAACTTCGGAAACGACACACTGGTCGGTTCCTATGGCAACAACACGATCTACGGCGGCCAGGACAACGACGTCATATCCGGATCCCGCGGTAACGATGTGCTGTACGGCAACCGGGGCGACGATATCCTGAACGGGACGGTCAGCGGCTCCGATACCCTGGTGGCCGATGCCGACACGCTCTATGGCGGCGGCGGGCTCGACACCTTCGTCGTCGACGGCGACCAGCAGAATTATGCCGAAATCGATGTCATCGCCGATTTCGTGGTCGGCGAATTCATCGACGTCTCCGGCGCATTTGCCTCAGGGGTTTCGGGATCGACCCTCTATATGCAGCTGTTCGATGACGGCGACGACATGCTGCTGCGGATCGACCCCGACACCTCCGGATCGACCTACGGCTACAGCGACGCGGTGCGTTTGGTGGGCGTGCAGGATATCGGCCTCACCGACATCAATTTCATCTTTTGACGCGTCGAATGATCGCAAGTCGATGTGTCTCCATGACTTGATGTATTGAATTTTAGCTATATTCGCTGGTATTCTTCATCGGTGGGGAAATCGAGGCCTCTTCCTGAGGCCTTAATCGGTGGGACGACGATGTCCGATGACGAGCGGCTGAGCGATATCGATCGCCGCAGCCTCCGAATCTTGGCGCAATCGAGCAAGAGCTCCGCGTCGGGCGCACGGCTGAAAGAACGGCTGGAGCGCGCCGCCGACTCGGGTCTGCGCCAGGACTATCAGCGGGCCGAGCAGACCTTCGACAGCCTGCCACCCGAAGATCGCCTCATGATCAGCGCCAAGGCCGAGAAGCAGGCCACCACGGAACGGGATCTTCTGGAACGGCGCCGGCGCGCGGTTCCGACCCGCGACGGCAAGGCCGGCGCCCCGACGGCGAACAGGCAGCCAATAAGCGATGACGAGCCGCTCCAGTGGAAGCCCATCTTCCAGGACGCCGCCGCCGAAACGCCGCCGCCGCCTCCCAAGCAGCCGAAGCGCCCCGCCAAGCGCCAGGCGCGCGCCGAAGACGACGAGGCCGGAAAGGCCTGGAAGCTCGGTGCCATGCCCGGCAATCCGAAGATGCCGAGCGTGGGCCGCGCCGCCAAGGCACCGACCCCGAAACCGGCGCCTCCGGCGGAGGACGACTGGGATCCGGAGGATGACCACAAGGACTGGGACTGGCGGAAACTTCCCGACGATCCCGTCCTGAACGGCGGACGAAAGAAGGGCGGCGCCGTCGACCCCATCGAGGAGCTGCGTCGACAGATGCTCGGTCTCGACAGCAAGATCGGCAAGCGCTGAGCCTCCCTCGCCCTCAATAGCTGCGCGGCAGGCCCAGTACCCGTTCGGCGATGAAGCACTTGATCAGCTCCGGCGAGACCGGGGCGATGCGAGTGATCAGCACTTCCCGGAAATACCGTTCCACGTCGTATTCGGCCGCATAGCCCATGCCGCCCAGGGTCATGACCGCCCGTTCGCAGGCCCGGAACGCGGCCTCGCCCGCCAGGTACTTCGCCGAATTCGCCTCGGCGCCGCAAGGCGCGCCTGAATCGTAGAGCGACGCAGCCTTCAGCACCATGAGCCAGGCCGCCTCCAGCGCCATCCAGCACTCGGCCAGCGGATGCTGGATCGCCTGATTCTGACCGATCGGCCGGCCGAACACCTCGCGCTCGCGGGCATAGGCGGTGGCCGCCTCCAGCGCCTGCCGGCCGACGCCGATGGCCTCGGCGGCGATCAGGATGCGCTCCGGGTTGAGCCCGTGCAGCAGGCAGCGGAATCCCTGCCCTTCCTCGCCGATCCGATCCTCGACCGGCACCTCCAGCCCGTCGATGAACAGCATGTTGGAGTCCACCGCGTGCCGGCCCATCTTGTCGATCGCCCGCACCTCCACCTTGCTGCGGTCGAGCGGCGCGTAGAACAGGGTGAGGCCGTCGGTCGGCTTCTTGCCGGCCTCCGGCGGCGACGTGCGGGCGATGATCAGCACCCGGTCCGCCTCCTGGGCGGTGGAGGTCCAGATCTTGCGGCCGGTAATCCGGTAGACGTCGCCGTCGCGCTCCGCCCGGGTCTTCAGACGACCGGTGTCGAGCCCCGAGTCCGGCTCCGTCACGCCGAAGCAGCCCCGCTCCTCGCCCGCGATCAGCGGCGGCAGGAAACGCTGGCGCTGCTCGGGCGTGCCGAAAACGACGACCGGGTGCAGACCGAAGATGTTGATATGGATCGACGAGGCGGCGGCCATCGCGCCGGGCGAGTGGGCCACCCGCTCCATCATCAGCGCCGCCTCGGTGACCCCTAGGCCCGCACCGCCGACCTCCTCCGGCATGGCGATGCCGAGCCAGCCGCCCTCGGCCATGGCGGAGGCGAACTCGTGCGGGAAGACCGCCGTGGCGTCCTTGTCGCGCCAGTAGGCGCCGTCGAACCGGTCGGCGATCCGTCCGACAGCCGCGACCAACTCCTCCTGATCCTGGGTCAATACGAAGCTCAAAGCGACGGCCTCCGATGGAACCAGGGCCGGGTCTCCTCCAACTGGGCGGCGAGGCGGAACAGCACGTCCTCGCGGCCGAAGCCGGCGCCCACATGCACGCCGATGGGCAGGCCGCGCGGCGACCAATACAGAGGCACCGACATGGCGGGGCAGCCGGTCATGTTGAAATACTGGGTCACGGGCATCCTCTGCCAGACATCCTCAAGAAAGCCGTCCGCCGTTCCGCAGTCGGTGCGGATCTCGCCGATCTCGGCCGGCGGCTGGGCCAGGGTCGTGGAGACCAGCACGTCGTAGCGCTCGAAGAAAGCGCCGAACCGTCGACCGAGCTGATGGAAGGCCTGGACCGCGGCGGCATAGTCGGCGGCGGTCAGATCGGCCGCCCGCTCGGCGAAGGCCCGGGTGACGGCCTCCACGTCACCGTCCTCCGGCGGGCGGCCGAGCTGGGTGTAGCGGGCGTCGAGGGCGAGTTTCTGGTTCGGGGCGACGACCGCGATCATCGCCGGTCCAAGAACCTCGGTGTCGACCTCGGGATGCGCCTCCTCCACCTCATGACCGAGCGCCTGGAGCAGGTCTACCGCGTCCAGCACCGCCGCCTTGTTCACCGGGTCGAGCGGCAGACCGCCCAGACCGGTGACGTGGTAGGCCACGCGCAGCCGGCCGGGATCCTCTCCCACCTCCTGCAGATACGGCCGCGTCGGCGGCGGACAGGCATAGGGATCGCCCGGCTCCGCCCCCTGGGTGGCGTCCAGCATGGCGGCACTGTCCCGGACGCTGCGCGACAGCACGTGCTGACAGGCGAGCCCGGCCCAGCCCTCGCCGACGAACGGCCCGAACGGGTTGCGCCCCCGGCTCGGCTTCAGGCCGAACAGCCCGCAATTGGCCGCCGGGATGCGGATCGAGCCACCGCCGTCGCTGCCATGGCCCATGGGCACGATGCCGGCCGCGACCGCCGCCGCCGTCCCGCCGGAAGAGCCGCCGGCCGACCGCTCCAGGTTCCAGGGGTTGCGGGTCGGCCCGCAGGCTTCCGTCTCTGTGGAGATGCTGATGCCGAATTCAGACGTGGTCGTCCGCGCGATGGGGATCGCGCCGGTCTCCTTGACCCGGCTGGTGTGGGTGAAGTCCCTCGGGGCGACGAAGCCCTTCCAGAGGTTGGATCCCGCCTCCGCGGGCCAGCCTTCCTGCCAGCAACCCAGATCCTTGAAGACGAAAGGCACCCCGGCGAAGGAGCCCTTGCCGGACGGCGCGGCCGCCTGCTCGCGGGCGACGTCGTCTCGCCGGGCCACGAGGGCATTGATCTGCGGCTCGACCGCGTCGGCACGGGCCAGAGCGGCGTCGACCACCTCGGCGGCGGAGACCTCGCCGTCGCGGATCAGCTTCGCCAGGCCAAGCGCGTCCTGGTCGGCATACTCCTCGAAGGACAGCATGGGCTCAGATCTCCGGCCGCCTGTCCGCCCAGGGCTGCGCCTGTTCCACCTGGCCCGCGAGCCGCAGCAGCAGGTCCTCGCGTCCGAAGGCCGCGCCCACATGGATGCCGATCGGCAGGCCGTCGTTGCTCCAGGCCAGCGGCAGCGACATGGCCGGCGTGCCGGTCATGTTGGCAAGCGGGGTCACCGGCATCTCGTCGCCGAGCGCGGCGATGAAGTCGTCCAGCTCGCGCTCGTCCTGCCCCAGGAACCCCAGCGGGCGCGGCGGGTTGCGCAGCACCGTCGACAGCATGACGTCGTATTGCGCGTAGAAGGCGGCGAGCTGGCGGCCGGCCTTGTGGATTGTGGCGACGGCGGCGGCGTAGTCGGCGGCCGCCCGTTCGCGACCGTGCTTCGCCCAGGTCCAGGTCACCTTCTCCAGCCCCTCGCCGTCCGGCTTCCGGTCGAGTTGCTGGTAGCGGGCCGATATCCCGACCCAGAGATTGCCGGCGATGATGACGGTCAGGGCGTCGCGCAGGGCGTCGGTATCGACCTGCGGCATCGCCTCCTCCACCTCATGGCCGAGATCGGCGAACAGTTTCGCCGCGGCCTCGGCGGCGGCCTTGTTCTCCGGGTTCAGCGGCGTGCCGTCCAGACCCGTCAGGTGCAGCGCCACGCGCAGCCTTCCCGGATCGCGGCCGACCTCGGCCAGGTACGGCCCGTCCGGCACCGGGGCGGCATAGGGATCGCCCGGGGCCGGGCCCTGGGTGGCGTCCAGCAGGGCGGCACTGTCGCGCACGCTGCGGCTGACCACATGGCCGGTCGACAGGCCCGACCAGCCCTCGCCCAGCACCGGGCCGGCCGGATTGCGCGCCCGGGTCGGCTTCAGGCCGAACAGACCGCAATTCGCCGCCGGAATGCGGATCGAGCCGCCGCCGTCGGTCGCATGGGCCACCGGCACGATACCGGCCGCCACCGCCGCCGCCGCACCGCCGGAGGAGCCGCCGGCGGAATGATCCAGGTTCCACGGATTGCGGGTCGGGCCGTTCACCACCGGCTCGGTGGTCCAGGAGATGCCGAGCTCCGGCGTGTTGGTGCGCCCGAAGATCACGAGGCCGGCCTCCTCCACCCGTTCGGTATAGGTGAAGTCGATCGGTCCGATGAAGTCCTTCCAAAGGCGCGAGCCGTTGCCCATGCTCACCCCCGCCTGCATGGCGCCGAGATCCTTCAGCAGGAACGGCACCCCGGCGAGCGGCCCCTGGGGCAGGCCGGCGGCGACCCGGCCGCGCGCCGCTCCGTCGTTGCGGGAGACGATGGCGTTGATCGTCGGGTTCACCGCGTCGGCCCGCTCCAGCGCCGAGTCGAGCACGTCGCCGGCACTCACCTCACCGTCGCGGATCAGTTCCGCCAGGGCCAGGGCGTCGTGGGTCATGTACTCGGCGAACGCGGCCATGGGGATCTCCGAAGGGTCAGCGGCCGGGGGACGGCACGGGGGACAGGGACTGAAACGGCATGGGCGGAACCCCCGCCCCGCCCATGATCGTCCCTGTCGTGCCGCACTTCAACCGCGCGCGGTCACCCGGCTCTCGCCGTTCGGGCTCACGCCATGGTGCCGCGCACCGGGTAGCCCTCCCGGCCGCGGTTCAGGCCGCGCACGATCAGGTCCAGGTCTGGACGCACGAAGGGCGCGTTGGCGATCTCGACGATCTGCAGCTTGCCCTCCGGCGTGGTGACGAACAGCGCCGGCTCCGGGAACGGCCGGTCGGTCTCGGTGTCGCTGCGCGGGGTGGAGATATACAGGCCGAGGTCGCGCATCTGCGCCACGCTGAGGTCGTAGGCGACCGGCATCGTGAGCCCGACCTCCTTGGCGAAGGCCTCCGCCTTGTCCTTCGGGTCGCCGGAGACGGCCACCACCTCGGTACCGAGCTCCGCGAACTCGCCCAGCTTCGCCTCGAGCTTGCCGAGATAGGTCTTGCAGATCGGGCAGTGCAGACCGCGATAGACGAAAATCGCCTGCCAGCCGTCGCGCGCGCCGCCCAGCGTGACCTCGCCGCCGCCGACGGCGGCCAGCGTCATCGCCGGCAGATCACTGCCGGCGGGAAGTTTCATGCTCATTTTGGGACCCTCTCTGCACCGTGGATTCGCGTATCGATCCGTTCCGAATGCAGTGGATCACCCGAAGGATACACCGGCAATGAACGCTTTCGTTAAGAGACCATAAGGGATTTCGCTATATTAGGGGTTGCGCCGGAAGCCGTTTGGTAGTGAGCTTCCGGCCCTTTCGCACTTGCGAAATAACCGACACAATAGTCGAGGGACCAACTTGCTCTACTCGATGTACGAAGCGCAGCGTGCCTTCATGGCGCCGATGCGCTTTCTGACCCAGGCCTCCAAGGCCATGACCGGTCACCCCCTGACGCCCTACTCCTACATGGCCTTCGGCAAGGCGATGGAAGCCGGCATGGAAGTGCTGGACGGCGTGATCAAGGATCGGGGCAAGCCGGACTGGGAGATCGACTTCGCCGAGACGCCGGACGGCCCCGTGCCGGTCAGCTTCGACCCGGTGATCGAGACCCCGTTCTGCGATCTCGTCCATGTGTTCCGCGATACCGAGCGCAAGGACCCCAAGGTCCTGCTGGTCGCTCCGGTGTCCGGCCACTACGCCACGCTGCTGCGCGGGACCGTCCAGGGTCTGATCCGCGAGCATGACGTCTACGTCACCGACTGGAAGGACGCCCGCGGCATCCCGCTGAGCGATGGGGCCTTCCATCTCGACGACTATATCGCGCTGTTGATGGACTTCATCCGTCATCTCGGCCCCGACGTTCACATCGTCGCCGTTTGCCAGCCGGCCCCGATCGTTCTCGCGACCGTCTCGCTGATGGCGGAGATGGACGATCCGGCGCAGCCCGCCTCGATGACGCTGATGGGCGGCCCGATCGACCCGCACGCCGCTCCGACGGTCGTCACCCAGCTCGCCGACGCCCGGCCCATGAGCTGGTTCGAGACCCGCTGCATCACCCGGGTTCCGGTGTTCTACCCGGGCGCCTTCCGGCGGGTCTATCCCGGCTTCATGCAGGTCGGTGCGTTCATCGCCATGAACCCGGACCGTCACGTCTCCGCCCATCTGGCGATGTTCCGCCACCTGGTCGAGGGCGACGGCGAATCGGCCGAGGGCAAGCAACGGTTCTACAACGAGTACCTGTCGGTCATGGACGTGCCGGCGGAGTATTACCTCGAGACCGTGGAGCGGGTGTTCAAGGAACGCCAGTTGCCGCGCGGCATCATGAAGTGGCGCGGCCAGCTGGTGCAGCCGGCGGCGATCAAGAAGACCGCCATGCTGACCATCGAGGGCGAGAAGGACGACATTTCCGCCCCAGGCCAGACCCTCGCCGCCCACGACCTGACCACCGGCATCCCGAAGACCCGGCGCCGCAACCACATCGAAAAGGCGGTCGGCCATTACGGCATCTTCAACGGCCGCAAGTGGCGCGAGAACATCCTGCCGGAAATCACCAAGTTCATCCGCGAGGTCTCCTGACCTACGCGCTTGCAGAGATCGGAGGCGGTCCCTGGCCAGGCCGCCTCGCGATCGCCCCGCTGCCCCGCACCGACGGCGACTTCGCGGCGATCGGCGCCTGGGGCGCCGGTCTCGTGCTGTCGCTGGTCGAGGAGGACGAGGCGGAGCGTGCCGGCGCGCCGGAGCTGTCGGCCCGGTTCGAGCGCGAGGGTCTCGTTTGCCTCCGCGCCCCCCTCGTGGACTACGGCAGCCCCGACGAAGCCTTCGAGACCCACTGGTGGGACCACCGCGACAGGGCGCTGGCCCTGCTCGAGGCAGGCAACAAGGTGCTTGTCCATTGCCGGGGCGGCCAGGGACGCAGCGGCACCATCGCCGCCGCCCTGCTGATCGCCGGCGGCATGGCGCCGGCCGAGGCCATCGCCGAAGTCAGACGCAGCCGGCCGGCGGCCATCGAGACCGCGGGCCAGGAGATCTGGCTCAGCACCCGGGCGGCCATCCGACCGTCCTGAGCGCCGGGACGACGCCGGAGCGCAGGGCGACCCCGCGCTCCGACGCTGAATCGGATCGTCAGCCGGCGGCGGCGATCACGCCGATCTCGACGGTGAAGACCGGGCGGGCCAGGCGGGGCGACTCCACGCAGGCGCGAGCCGGCGCACAGCCTTCCGGCACCCAGGCGTCCCACACCGCGTTCATGGCGTCGAAATCGTCCATGGTGTTCAGCCAGATGGTGGCCGACAGCAGCTTGGTCTTGTCGGTGCCGGCCTCGGCCAGCAGCGCGTCGATCCGGTCGAGAATGTTCTGGGTCTGCTCGCCCGCGCTGGCGCCCTGCTTGTCCTGGGCGACCTGGCCGGCAAGATAGACGGTGCCGTTATGGACTACGACCTGGCTCATGCGTTGGCCGGTCTGGAAGCGCTGAATGCTCATCCCATCGTTCCTTCTGATCTGCGTTCTGGGTGACCTAGCCGCTTGCGCGCGAGGCCGTTAAGGTTGGCGCCGCCATCCTAACCAGGACCCACCTGCTGAGCGAGCCCCGATGGACGCGCAACGCCGTTTCCTCCCCTCTCATTCACGCCCGCGGGCCTGGAGCGTCACCCGGTGACCCCCGAGCAGATTGACGCCCTCGCCGTCTGGACCGCGGACCGGCTCGGCGCCGGGACCGTGACCCTCTCGCCCCCGTCGAAGATGTCCGGCGGGGCGATCCAGGAAAACTGGAAGCTGGATGCCGAGGTGGTGGACGGTCCCCATGCGGGCAGCCTCGCCCTGGTGCTGCGCACCGACGCGCCGTCCGGGGTGTCGGTCAGCCATCCGCGCGCCCACGAATTCGCCCTGCTGCGGGCCGCCTTCGCCGCCGGAGCGACCGTGCCGGAGCCGCTCGCCCTGGACGAGGGCGGCGCGGTGCTGGGCAAGCCGTTCTATCTGATGCGCCGGGCCACCGGGACCGCGAACCCGCGCGCCCTGTCGCGGGACACCGGCCTGGACCCGCACCGTCCGGCCCTGACGGCGGCCATCGGCCGGGAGCTGGCGAGGATCCATTCGATCACGCCGCCCCGGGCCGAACTCGCCTTCCTGCAACAGGATCCGCGCCCGCCGGTCAAGCGCCGGCTCGACGAGTTCCGCGCCCAGCTCGACGCCCTGCCCCGGGCCTATCCCGCCCTGGAATGGGCGATCCGCTGGCTGGAGATGAACGCCCCCGCCAATGCCGCCACGGTGCTCGGTCACGGCGACTTCCGCTGCGGCAACATCATGGCCGACGGGGCCGAGGTGACGGCGGTGCTCGACTGGGAATTCGCTGGCTGGTCCGACCCGATGGAGGATGTGGGCTGGATCTGCGCCCGCTGCTGGCGCTTCGGCGTGGACGACCGGGTCGTCGGCGGCATCGGCGATCTGTCGGATTTCCGCCGGGGCTACGAGGCGGAGGCCGGACACGGTCTGGACTGGGGCAGGGTCGGCTTCTGGGAGGTGCTGGCCACCGTGCGCTGGGCGATCATCGCCCTGCACCAGGGCGAGCGGCACCTGTCGGGCGAGGAGATGTCGATGGAACTGGCGCTGACCGGGCGTAAGGCGGCGGAGATGGAGTTCGACGTGCTGACCCAGATCCGCGCGATCGAGACCGGCAAGATGGAGCGGATGTCATGAGCGACCGGCCGAACAAGGGCGAGCTGCTGGCCGCCGCCGAGGAAACCCTGAGGCACGAGGTGCTGCCGGCGCTGGAGGGCAGCGCCAAATACGCCGCGCTGATGGTCGCCGCCGCCATCGCCACCGCGCGGCGCGAGATCGAGACCGGTCACGACGCGGCTCGCCGCACGCTCGATGCCTATGCGGAACTGTATGGCCACGACAACGTGCACCGCAGCGGCGGGACGGCGGACGAGCGCATCAACGCGCTGTCGCGCGACCTGGCACGCGAGATCCGCGCTGGGACCTACGACGCGGACCTGCTGGGGCAGGTCTTCGGCGTTCTGGAAACCCAGGTCGTGGAGCGGCTCGGGCTGTCCAACCCGCGATTCCTGACCTCCAGCGGCTACAGCCAGCCGGGAGCGGAATAGACACCGCAGCCGCCCCGCATCCGGTAAAGGAAAAGGCCCCATACGGGGCCTTTCGATCGCTTGATCAGGGGGTCGCTTCGACCGGGACCGCCGAGCCGTTGCCCTGCTTGGCGACCGCCGGCTTGACCGGCTCCAGCTTCGGCAGGGACTTCTTGTCGGCATCGTTCGGGAAGTGCCGGCAGTTGCCCTCGAAGAACGCGCCCGGCTCGATGGACAGACGCTCCTGTATCACGTCGGCGATCACCCGAGCGGTCTTGGCCAGGGTCACGTGCCGCGCCTTGATCTGGCCGGTGACATGGCCGGCGATCACCACGGTCTCGCATTCGATGGCGCCGCGCACCGTCGCGGTGGACGACACCGTGAGCTTGTTGGAGACGATGTCACCTTCGACCGTACCATCGACCTGAACGTCACCGTCGCTGGTCAGGTTGCCGTTGATCGTCAGATCCGAGCTGATGATCGACGGCGCCGCCGGCGCTTTCGGCGGACCGCCGCCCGCGTCGGACCTAGTCGCCGGTTTTTGCTTGCTGCTGAACATGGATGCCCGCTTTCATGAACTTGGACGGGTTGATCGGCTTATCGTTGTACCGCACTTCGTAGTGCACATGCGGCCCGGTGCTTCGGCCACTGGAACCCAGCAGCGCGATCGTCGTCCCGAGATCAACGCGCTGGCCCACTTTGACCTTAATCTTAGCGAGGTGAGCGTAGCGCGTCACCAGTCCATGTCCATGGTCGACATCGATCACGCGGCCATAGGCGGTCCGACGGCCGGCGAAGCTGACCACGCCCGGAGCGGTTGCAGTCACCTCCTGCTTGTACGGGCCGGCCAGATCGACGCCGCTATGCACCGAGTACCGCCCGTTGATCGGGTCCTTGCGGCGGCCGAAATAGCTGGTGATGTAGTACTGCTCCAGCGGCTTGGCGAGCGGCAGCGCGGTGTAGAACGACACCACCTGCTGCCAGCGGTCCAACCGGCGATCGAGCTCCACACGCAGCGCGTCGTCCTCGTCGCTCAGAGTCATATCGGGCGAGACCGGCTGGAACGGGCCGCCCTTGCCGGTCGCGTCCTCGGGCCGCAGCGGCACCACCTTGTCCAGCTTCAGGCCGGTGCGCCGGATGACGTCCTCGACCTTCGCGATCTGACCGTGGGTCCGCTCCGAAATCTCCACCAGTTCGCGGCGATGGGCGTCGCGCTCGGAGTCCAGGGTGCTCTCCAGGTCGGCGACCTGGGCCCGCAGGGTGTCGTTGTCGACGGCAACCGCACTGCGCTCCAGGATGACGGTGCGCAGGTCCGTCTTCAGCCCCCGAACGTTGCTCTCCAGCAGCGCCACCTTGGCGCTGGAGGCCTCCAGTTCGTTGTGCAGGGCCCAGAGCCGGTCGTCCAACGCCGCCCGCTCGGCCGCGATCTCCGCCTTCTCGGCCTCGACCACCGCCAGGTGCTGGCGCAGGGTGCCGATATGCGCCTCGAGCGCGTTGTTCTTGCCGGTGATCTGGCGCAGCTCCGAACTGAACAGCTCGAGCTGGTCGTTCATCTGCTTGCGGGCAGACGCGATCCGGCTGCGCTCCTCCTCCGAGCTGCGCAGCGCCACCTCGGTGGAGCTCAGGTCCTGCTTCAGCTCCTCGTTCTGGCTGAACAGGCCGCGCAGATGGGCCTCCGTCTCCTTCAGGTCGCGCGTAATGCCGACGATCGAGAGCTGATAGTCCGACACCTGATCGAGCAGTTTGCGATAGGCCTGTCGGGAGCGGGAGATCGCGTCCGCCTTCTCCGCGATCATCTCTTTCTGGTTCTGGAACCCGACGGTGGCGAATCCGACCCAGCCGGCCACGCCGATCCAGATCGCGACGACGCTGACCTGAAGGGCCGTGCTCAATCGCAGATAGCTGGTTTCACCCTCGGTGCGGATAATGATCTGGCGCTCAGGCAGGAGCCGCCGAACCTTCTGCACCGTGCGGTCCGCCCATCCCACGGACTCATCGGTCATGAATTCTCCCCCGCAATCGATTGCTTGGCCGGCAACCACCGGCCTGCCAGTTCCTTTCGTCGAGCGACTCTCCCGAGAGGTCGCCGAAAGGTACATTTTCAGAGTAGTCTTTAGCAAGGTCGGAAGCACGCCATCCGGCAATCTGCGCGCTGCGGAGATTTGGTTGGACACTCCCCCATCACATGACGACCAGCTCCGCGGCGTGGCCATGGCCCTGCGTCACTGGTTCGAGGTCCGCGATGTGGAGGCCGAACAACGCCGCCTCGGCATTCTGCCGGCGCGCTCCGGCGACCGCTCCTACGACAAAGGTCTGCGGCCGCTGGCCCTGACCACGCTGCCGCCGCAACTGGTGCGTCTGAAGCCGGACGCGCCCATGGTGACCCTGCACTACATGCAGGATATCTACGACGACGGCGTGCTGCGGGCCGATCCCTGGCGCTGGTGGTTCGCCTGGATCGCCATCGAGCTGATCGCCCGGTCCGGCCCCGATCCGCAGGGGGAGCGTGCCCGCCGGTTCGTGCTCGAGGACCCATCGCTGGAGATCGTGCGCCGCCAGGCCTCGCGCTGGCTCGCCGCCGCTCCGGCCCGCATCCTCGCCGTCCAGGAACGGCTTTCCACCCTGGTCGACCTCGCCCTGGACGAGGCCGACTCGCCCGGCCGGACGATCGCCGAGCGGGTCCGGCGCAGCGTGGCGAACCTCGACCTGACCCTGGCCGAGGCCATGGCGAACGAGGCCGGACGGGTTTCCGCGTCGATCACCATCCGTCTGGCGGAGCGCGCCCGGCGAGGCTGACTGTTCAGGGCGCCGGGCAGGACTGCCGGTCGGGGTCGACTGTTGCGGCTCATGGCCGCCGCGGGTCAGAGAATCAGCGAGGTCTCATGGCCTGGCGCCTGACGAAACCGGGGGCGTCACAAACACTCGCAGCAGGCTCCGCAATCAAAGGGAACACTCACCTCGTCAATCAGCTTGCTGCCTTTAGGACAATGCATATACTGACAATGCTCTGCATGTAATGAAGACAATATCCATAAAGATGGTGGGTAATTGGGACCTATGCTGAATCGCCCTCTCCTGACCGTGCACGACGCGGCGTCAATGCTCCAAGTGCAGGAAGCCACCGTCCGGTCCTGGATCCGGGACAAGCGCATCAGAGCGATCAAGCTCGGCAAGGAATGGCGGATCGCGCCTCAGGACCTCGAGGCGTTTCTGAACGAGAACACGAACCTCGCCAACTGACCGCCCTCCGCGAGAGAAATCACGATCGGATGGAAAATCCGATCGTATCAAATCGCTTTCTCGTCAAAGAATTAGTGATCCGGTCCTGCGGCCAGACCGCCGGGGCGCCGCGGATCGGTCATCCCCTGGAAGCCCTTGGGCGAGGCCAGCACCGACTGGGCCGCGCCGAACGCCCGCCGGATCTCCACCGTATGGCCGAGACGGCGCAACAGGTCGAGCGTATCCGGCGACACCCCCTCCTCCACCCAGATCGTGTCCGGTTGCCACTGGTGATGGAGCCTCGGTGCGGCCGTCGCCTCGGCCAGATTCATCCCGTGGTCGACCAGGTTGAGGATGACCTGAAGCACGGTGGTGATGATCCGGCTGCCGTCGGGACTGCCCAGCGCCCCGACCGCGCGGCCGTCCGCCAGCAGCAGGGTCGGCGTCATCGACGACAGCGGGCGCTTGTGCGCGGCCACCGCGTTGGCCTCGCCGCCGACCAGTCCGTAGGCGTTCGGCACGCCCGGCTTGGCGGAGAAGTCGTCCATCTCGTTATTCAGGAAGATGCCGGTGCCCTCGGCGACGATGCCACTGCCGAATCCGAAGTTCAGGGTGGTGGTCATCGACACCGCGCCGCCCCGACGGTCCATCACCGACAGGTGGGTGGTGTTCGCCCCCTCCGCCTTCGGCGTGCCCGGCGCCACGGTGTCCGACGGCGAGGCGTGCTCCAGGTCGATCGCCGCCCGCAGGTCCGCCGCATAGGTCTTCGAGGTGATCCAGTCGAGCGGCACCTCCCAGAAATCCGGATCGCCCAGATGCACCGCCCGGTCGGCATAGGCCCGCCGCATCGCCTCGGCCATGCGGTGCAGACCGGCCGCACTGTTGTGGCCCAGCGCGGCGAGGTCCCATCCCTCCAGGATGTTCAGCATCTGCAGCAGATGCGCGCCGCCGGAGCTGGGCGGCGGCATGGAGGCGATGCCGACCCCGCGATAGCTGCCCATCACCGGCGCGCGCCAGACCGTGTGATAGCCGGCCAGGTCGGCCCTTGTGATCGGGCCGTGGTGGCGGGTCATCTCGGCCGCGATCAGCTCGGCGATGCCGCCCTCGTAGAAGGCGCCGGCTCCCTGCTCCGATATCTGCCGCAGGCTGGCCGCCAGATCCGGCTGGCGCAGCACGTCTCCCGGCTGAAGCGCGCTGCCGTCCGGTCGGGCGATCACCGCCATGGTCGCGGGCCACGGCCGGAACCGCTCCAGACGCTGTTCGATGTTGCGATGAAGGATCCGCGTCACCGGAATGCCCTGCTCCGCCAGCCGGATCGCCGGCGCCATCACCCGCTGGCGCGGCCACGATCCGAAGCGCGCCAGCAGATCGAGGTAGCCGGCGACCGACCCGGGCACGCCGACCGCGTGGTGCGAGTAGCGCGACCGCTCGCTGTCGACCGAACCGTCGGGGGCGAGGAAGACGTCGCGATGCGCCGCTGCCGGCGCCATCTCGCGGAAGTCGAGGGCATGGGTGGAGCGGTCGGCCGGGCGATGCACCAGGGCGAAGCCACCACCGCCGAGATTGCCCGCCTGCGGCAGGGTCACCGCCAGGGCGAAGGCGACCGCCACCGCCGCGTCGACCGCGTTGCCGCCGGCGGCGAGCACGTCGACCCCGACCCGGGTCGCGGTCGCTTCCCGGCTGGCGACCATGCCGCCCGACGCCTCCGCCGGAAACAGCCGGTCGGCGCCGGTCAGCTCGGCCGGCGTGAAGGCCCGGGCCAGAGACGGCGCGAGGGCCGGGACCAGGACGCCCCCGATCAGCCCTGCGGAGATCTGCCGTCGTGTCAGCATCGCTCTCGGCCCTCCCGGCCCCGGTCGGCGTACGTTTGCGTGCCAGAATGCATGCAGTCGCGGATCGGCATTCGTTCCGAATCAGCGGTTAATTTCCAGATCTCTCCGTCCCATCTTTCGCATATCGGAACGAGACAGCAATCTGGAGTGGAGTGCACATCATGAACGAGATGAGCCCCCAGCACACCCCAATCCAAGCCACGAGCACGGCCGGCCAAACGATCACCGCCCCTCTGGGCTTCACGGTGCCGCAGGATGAGAAGCCGGTCTTTCACAGCTCTGCACTGACCGGCGGCGCGCCGAAGATCTTCTTTCAGGTGGAGGAGATCCCGGTCGAGATCGCCGACATGCGCCCGATCGCGGACAGCCTCGACCTCGACCGCCAGGGTTTCGCTCTGCAGCGGCACGAGACCGCCGTCGACGATCTCTATGACGACGAGGCGGTGACCTCCACCTACTACGACGAGATCACCGAGGTGGTGAAGCGCGCCACCGGGGCCACGCGGGTCGCGATCTTCGACCACACGCGGCGCTCCGACAGCGGCGCCGGTGCCGCCAACAAGGACGGCAGCCGGGGGCCGGCCGCGCGCGTTCATGTGGACTACACCGACGCCTCCGGCCCGAAGCGCGGCAACGACACCCTGGGCGCCGGTCAGGTCGAGGAGATTCTGGCCAAGGGCGGCCGGGTCGTGCAGGTCAATGTCTGGCGGCCGATCACCGGCCCGGTGCAGCGCGCGCCGCTGGCCCTGGCCGATGCGGAGTCGATCGCGCCCGATGCCCTGCTCGCCACCGATCAGGTCTTCCCCGACCGGGTCGGCGAGATCTACCAGCTCGCCCATCAGCCGGGTCAGCGCTGGTACTGGGCGCCGCAGATGAGGCGCGACGAGGTGCTGCTGATCAAGGGCTGGGACACACAGGACGGCGTGTCGAAATACACCCCGCACGGCGCTTTCCAGATCCCCAACCAGGACCCGACCGCGCCGCCTCGCGAGAGCATCGAGGTGCGCACCTTCGCCGTGATCGAGGGCTGACCGTCAGCCCCACCCTGACGTCTCCGACCCGCCGTTCGGTCTCCGGACAGCGGGTCGAGGCCTTCGATGGCGGGCTCGCCGCCGCATTTGATCTATTGCGCGGCTTTGAAGCGCGGAATCATACTACGCCCCCAGGCCTCAAGCCGTTCCAGATAGGCCAACTTTTCAGCATCGCCAGCCACATTTGAGACGTTCCAGTCACTGTTTTGCCAAGCAGCGACTGCCGGGGCAGGGAAACCCTCTACCTCCGGATTCCAATAATATCTGGCGGACAGAAATCGGCTTGGCTTCGCCTTGTACATTTCCACATCGATCATTGCTTTCGGCGCAGCGATGCCTCGACCGTCGACATAGTCGAAATACGGACGGAGGACTTACCCCCAGTACCCGGAGAAATTCTTGCTGTGATCCGAGTGCACGATGCCCCAGCAGAACGAATCACGGGTGTTGTAGCTCACGACCTCTGCCAGATGCGTGTCGCTACGCTGGCACAGTTTTGGAATGGTCCAGCCGCTGCGGGCCGCATCGATATTGGTTCGGCCAATGACCAACCCGGTTACCTGACCACTGTCGGTTGCCACGAGAGTGACCGTCTCCAGCAAATTGTTATGGTTGTTGCGCCGATGCGCCCTGGCGACGGAGGTCCAGGTACCCTCGGGCAGAGGCAATGCCTGCCCATTCGAGAACCGGAACTCCCCCACATATTCCTCGTTGAGTGGCGGGGGTGTGGCCGTCGTCTGACAGGCGGCAAGACCGGCCAGGAGACCAAGGGACAGCAATAGCGTCACGGAGAGCGATTTAAACACGATGTCACCGGCTTTGAGATCTGGAAATGTCCACCTGCCGGGGCAGGTGTGGACGGCGCATTGTTTCGCATCGGGCGCAGGAGACGCAATCAGCAACAGTGACTTGACTGAAGTTTTGCTCTTTCAAGCTGCAGACAGCTGCCCAAAGACGAAAAATTTCTCGGAACAAACAGGTCTTTGTCAGCACGCCCGCGGAACAGACTTTCCGCCGGTATGCGAGGCTCGGGAATATTGAGGTCAAATCCTGGCCGGCGAGGTGTCCGACGGTGAGGTTGGCTCGAGTGGAACCCGCCGCACTTCCTTTGACACCGCCCGTGTCCGCGCCTATCAACGCGCGAACCGCAACCGGGGACACGGGTTTCCGATGAACCATCTCGACTCCCTCGAGGCGCAGAGCGTCTACATCCTGCGCGAGGCGTTCAATAAATTCGACCGCCTGGGCATGCTCTGGTCGCTGGGCAAGGACTCCAACGTCATGCTGTGGCTGGCGAAGAAGGCGTTCTTCGGCCATGTCCCCTTCCCGGCCATGTTCTGCGATACCGGCAAGAAGTTCCCGGAGATGTACGCCTTCCAGAAGGAATACGCCGAGAAGTGGGGGCTGAACTTCATCCGCCGCGACTGTCCGCCGATCGAGGAGATCGACCCGACCCTGCCGCCGGCCGCCCGGTCCGCCGCGCGCAAGACCGAGGCGCTGAAGCGGCTGATCGCCGAGCTCGACCTGCAGGCCGTGATCGCCGGCATCCGCCGCGACGAGGAGGCCACGCGCGCCAAGGAGCGGGTGTTCAGCCCGCGCGGCGAGAACGCCGAATGGGATTTCCGCGACCAGCCGCCGGAATTCTGGGACCAGTTCAAGACCGACTTCGCGCCGGGCACCCATATCCGCGTCCACCCGCTGCTGCACTGGACCGAGCTCGACATCTGGCTCTACATCCAGCGCGAGGGCATCCCGCTGGTGCCGCTGTACTTCTCCCGGGACGGCAAGCGCTACCGCTCGCTCGGCGACATGGACATCACCAACCCGGTCAACAGCGACGCCGACACCGTGGAGAAGATCATCGCCGAGTTGCGCGCCACCAAGGTGGCCGAGCGCAGCGGCCGGGCGATGGACCACGAAGCCGAAGACGCGTTCGAGCGCCTGCGCTCCGCCGGATACATGTAAGAGAGCCCGCCCAGATGACCGTCCCCCCGATCACCGATATGGCCCCGATGAAGCTCGTCATCGTCGGCCATGTGGACCACGGCAAGTCGACCCTGATCGGCCGCATGCTGCACGACACCGGCTCCCTGCCCGACGGCAAGATGGAAGCGGTCAAGGCCATGTCCGACCGGCGCGGCATGCCGATGGAATGGGCCTTCGTGCTCGACGCCCTGCAGGCCGAGCGCGACCAGGGCATCACCATCGATACCACCCAGATCTTCTTCAAGACCCCGGCGCGCCCCTACGTCATCATCGATGCGCCGGGCCATAAGGAGTTCCTGAAGAACATGGTCTCCGGCGCGGCCTCGGCGGATGCCGCCATCCTGGTGGTCGATGCCAAGGAAGGCGTGCAGGAACAGACCCGCCGCCACGGCTATATCCTGCACCTGCTCGGCCTCGACCAGGTGGTGGTCGCGGTGAACAAGATGGACCTTGTGGACCACAGCCAGGCCCGGTTCGACGAGGTCGCCGGCGAGGTCCACAAGTATCTCGGCAGCATGGGCATCACCCCGGCGGCGATCCTGCCGGTATCGGCGCGCCACGGCGACGGCCTTGCCGTGAAGTCCACGAACATGCCTTGGTTCGAGGGCGAGACGCTGATCGCCTCGCTCGACACCCTGCCGCCGAAACCGATGCCGGTCGAGCTGCCCCTGCGCTTCCCGGTCCAGGACGTCTACAAGTTCGACGAGCGCCGCATCCTTGCCGGCCGCATCGAGAGCGGGAAGCTGAACGTCGGCGACACCCTGCTGTTCAGCCCGAGCAACGCGCGGGCCAAGGTGCAGTCGATCGAGGCCTGGAGCGTCGACGGCCCGGTGCTGTCCGCCTCGGCCGGCCAGTCCATCGGCATCACCCTGGACGACCAGCTCTTCGTCGAGCGCGGCAACGTCGCCAGCCACGCCTCCGAGCCGCCGGTGCAGACCAACGTGTTCCGCGCCCGCATCTTCTGGCTCGGCCGCGCACCGCTTGAAGTCGGCCGGCGCTACAAGCTGAAGCTCGCCACCCTGGAGCATCCGGTGGAGGTGCAGGCGATCGAGCGGGTGATCGACGTCTCCGACCTGTCCGAGCGCCCGGCCGACCGGATCGAGCGCAACGAGGTCGGCGAGGTCGTGCTGCGCGCCCGGGCCATGCTGTCGGTGGACGAGTTCACCGACAACCCGCGCCTCGGCCGCTTCGTGCTGATCGACGGCTACGACATGGCCGGCGGCGGTCTGGTGTCGATGGACGGGTTCCACGACCTGCGCCGGGCCAACGCGCCGACGTCGCAGAACATCACCGCGGTGGAGACCCGGGTCTCCACCGACGCCCGCTGGGCCGCCAACGGCCACAAGTCCGGCGTGCTGTGGCTGACCGGCCTGTCCGGCGCCGGCAAGTCCACACTCGCCCTGGAGCTGGAGCAGGCGCTGTTCCGCAAGGGCTGGCAGGTCTACGTGCTGGACGGCGACAACATCCGCTTCGGCCTGTCCGCCGATCTCGGCTTCGCGCCGGAGGACCGGGAGGAGAACATCCGTCGCGTCGGCGAAGTGGCGGCCCTGTTCGCCCGCGCCGGCATCCTGGTGATCACCGCCTTCATCTCGCCGTACCGCTCCGACCGCGACCGGGCCCGGGCCGTCGCCCCGGACCTGTTCCACGAGGTCTACGTGAACGCCGGCCTCGCCGTCTGCGAGGAGCGCGATCCCAAGGGGCTGTACAAGAAGGCCCGGCGCGGCGAGATCGCCGAGTTCACCGGCATCTCCGCCCCCTACGAGGCGCCGGAGGCGCCGGAGGTGGAGGTCGAGACCGGTTCGCTCTCCCTGGCCCAGTCGGTCGAGCAACTGCTCGGCTATGTGGAGGCCAATTTCGCCACCAAGGGAAGCTGACCCGCCATGGCCGTCGAGGTCGAACTCGTCGAGGGCCATGGCGACCGGCTGGAAGCCGTCCGCCGCCAGGCGATAGACTGGCTCGGCGAGCATGCGGCACCGCATGGCGTGGTCTGGAACTACCAGGAATTCGCCCTGCGCGCGCAGCGCGACGGCGAGTTGGTCGGGACCCTGGTCGGCAGCACGAACCTGCAGTGGCTGCATGTCAGCCTGCTGGCGGTGAGCCCGACGGAACGGCGTGGCGGGGTCGGCGGCGCGCTGCTGGCACGGGCCGAGGAGATCGCCCGCGGACGCGACTGCATCGGCGCCTGGCTCGACACCTACGATTTTCAGGCGCCCGATTTCTATCCGCGCTTCGGCTATACGGAGTTCGGACGGATCGAGGACATGCCGCCGGGCCATCGGCGCTACTTCTTCAGCAAGCGCCTTTAGCCCGGTGTTCCGGTGCCGCCCTGCGCGGATGTGACAGGTTGATGGCGACGACCGCCCGCGCCATTTTCCGGCACGAACGCGGCGATCTCGGCTAACATACCGCTTCCGAGAGCGGGGAAACCCGCGAGGAGACGACCATGGATTACGAGGCCTATTTCCAGGACCAGCTCGACGCCCTGCGCGGTGAGGGCCGCTACCGGGTGTTCACCGATATCGAGCGGCAACAGGGCGCCTTCCCCCGTGCCACCCGCTACCGTGAGGATGGTACCGGCGAGGTCACCGTGTGGTGCTCGAACGACTACCTGGGCATGGGCCAGTTCCCCGCCGTCCTGCAGGCGATGCACGACGCGCTCGACCGTTCGGGTGCGGGCGCCGGCGGCACGCGGAATATCTCCGGGACCAACCACGACCACGTGCTGCTGGAGCAGGAGCTCGCCGACCTGCACGGCAAGGAGGCGGGGTTGCTGTTCACCTCGGGCTACGTGTCGAACTGGGCCGCCCTGGGCACCCTGGCGTCGCGCATGGCCGGCTGCGTGGTTCTGTCGGATGCGTCCAACCACGCCTCGATGATCGAGGGCATCCGACACTCCCGCGCCGAGAAGGTCATCTGGAACCACAACGACCCGGAGGATCTGGACCGCAAGCTGTCGGAAATCGCCCCGAACCGGCCGAAGCTGGTGGCCTTCGAGAGCGTGTACTCCATGGACGGCGACATCGCGCCGATCGCCGAAATCTGCGACGTGGCCGACAAGCACGGTGCGATGACCTATCTGGACGAGGTGCACGCGGTCGGCCTGTACGGACCGCGCGGCGGCGGCATTTCCGAGCGCGAGGGCCTGGCGCACCGGCTGACGGTGATCGAGGGCACGCTGGGCAAGGCGTTCGGGGTGATGGGAGGGTATATCGCCGCCTCGGAGGCGCTGTGCGACTTCGTGCGCAGCTTCGCGTCGGGCTTCATCTTCACCACCGCCCTGCCCCCGGCGGTCGCCGCCGGCGCCCGAGCGAGCATCCGTCACCTGAAGACCAGCTCGGTTGAGCGCGAGATCCAGCGCGACCGGGTGGCCAAGGTCCGCGCCGGCCTCGACGCCGCCGGCATCCCGCATCTGGCCAACCCGAGCCATATCGTGCCGGTGATGGTCGGCGATCCGGTGCACGCCAAGCGGATCAGCGACGAGTTGCTGGACGAGTTCGGGGTCTATGTGCAGCCGATCAACTACCCGACGGTTCCGCGCGGCACGGAACGCCTGCGGGTCACCCCCTCGCCGACCCATTCGGACGCGGACATCGCGCATCTGGTGGCGTCGCTGGAGACCATCTGGAAACGCTCGGGGCTGAAGCGGGCGGCGTAGGGCTCAACACTCACCCACACCCCGTTTCGTCTTCCCGGCCTCGCGCCGGGACCCAGAGCGGCCGCCTCCCGGACCGCCCGCGCGTTTGCGACCAACGGTCCATCAGGGTACTGTCTGGATCCCGGCGCGAGGCCGGGAAGACGGGAGAGAGAGGCTAGCGCCTGTGCCCCTTAAGCCGCCTTCTCCAGCCCGAAGACCCGCTTGGCGAAGCCCGGATAGATCTCGGCGATCTCGCCTGCGATCCGGCCGCGCATCAATGCCAGCGTCTCCGCGTCCGGCAGCGGCGTCGTCGGCACCTCCGCCGGAACGTCGTATTGAAAGCCGGTATTCTCCGCGATGCTCTCGACCGTCTCGCCCGGATGCACGCTCTTCAACACGAAGCGGCGGTTGTCCTTGTCCACGTCGAACAGGCAGCGGTCGGTGATCATCGCGAAAGGGCCGCCCGGGCGGTACACGTTCGGCTCGGAGAAGCCCGGGGCGGAGATGAAATCCACCTGCTCCACCAGTGTCCGCCTGGTGTGCTCCAGGCGGAACAGGATCACCCGAGGCACCACGTAATACAGATAGCCCGACCCGAACGAACCCGGGAACCGCGCCTTGGGCAGGTCCGGATCGCCGATGGAAACCAGGTTGATGTTGGCCTTGCCGTCGATCTGGGCGCCCGACAGGAAGAAGGCGTCGATCCGCCCCTGCCCGGCGCAGTCGAACAGCTCCTTGCCGCCGTCGGAGAAGAAATTGTGCTCCTCCGAGCCCAGCACCGACACCCGCGTGGCGCCACCGGACCGCGCCCGGGCCAGCAGGGCCGCCGCCCCCGGCACCGGCGAGGACGCGCCGACCGCCACATGGCGCAGCCCATCCAGCATGCCGGCGATGGTGTGGATCAGGATCTCTTCCAACTGCACATCGGAACCGCTCATTCCGCCGCCTCCCGGCCGGTCACATATTCCGCCAGATAGGCGGCGAACCCGTCTTCCGTCTTCGCCATCTCGGCATAGCGCGCCAGATGCCCCTGATCGGCGACCAGGTCGGTGGCGGGCAGGCCCTGGGGCCAGCTCCCCTCCTTCGCCTCGGCCAGCGCGGTGACGTAGAGGCCGGGGATGGTGCCGGCCTTGGTCGCCGGATCGGCCATCAGGTCGCCGTCGACGATCTCCTCCACGGTCACCAGCGTGTCGCGGGCGGCATGGGCCATGACCATCAGCTCGCGCCGCACGCCGATCCAGACATTGCCGTGACGGTCGGCCTTGGCCGCGTGGAACACCGCGAGGTCGGGCGTAAGCGCCGGAATCGCCACCACCGGGTCGTTGTCGCCGAACGGATTGTCGATGACCTTCCAGTCGTCGCGCCGGGCCAGGATGTCGGAGCCGATCAATCCGCGCATGACCGAGAACGGCGCCCCGCGCTCGGCCGCCTGCAACCCGGCGTGGATGGCGGGACAGGTGGCGTCCTTGACGATGATGCTGCCGGCCTTCACCGCGGCGGTGAAGCGCGGTGCGAGGCCATGTTCGCCCAGGGTCACGGCCGAGGTCTCGGCCACCTTCACGCAGCCCGCCCCGATCAGCAGGTCGCCGTGATAGCCGAAGACCGGCACGCCCACGAGGTGCAGGTCCTTCACCCCGCGCCGGATCACCGCCCGCCACAGGGCGTTGGCACAGCCGGAATAGTCCGGCGGCAGGGCGATCGTCGCGCCGTCCGTCACTCTGGCGGCGAGCGCGTCGAGGCTGGTCACCATTTCGGTCATCGTGTCCTCCCGATTCTTGGCGCAAGTCTGCGCCCGCTTTCCGCGCCGATCAACGGCCGCGCCGGCACCGGACCGGTGCCGGTCGGCCTATTGGCCGAAGCCCTCCACCGGGGCGACATAGCTGCGGTAGGTCGTGTTCGACGCGTAGCCCGCGTCGACCGGCAGGGTCACCCCGGTGATGGCGGCGGCGGCGTCCGACAGCAGGAAGGCGATCGGCTCGGCGATGTTGCGCGGGGTGACCAGGATCTTCAGCGCACCGGCATCGCGGATCGCCTCCGGGTCGCGGTGGCCGCTGTCGATGCGGGCCTGGATCGCCGGGGTGATGGTGTAGGTCGGCGCGACCGCGTTCACCCGGATGCCGTGGATGCCGTATTCCACCGCCAGAATCTCGGTCAGGGCCTTCACCGCCACCTTGGAGACGTTGTAGCTGGGGATCGGCAGGGCGGTGAAGCTGTTGATCGAGGCGAGGTTGACGACAGCCCCGGCCTGCCGCGCCTTCATGCGGCGGCAGGCGGCGACGTTCACCGACCAGGTGCCGCGGTAGTTCACGTCCATGATCCGGTCGGCCTCTTCCCGGTCCATGCGCTCGGTGGTCATGGCGTTCTGCAGGATGCCGGCGGAATGCACGACCGCCCCGACCGCGCCGATCTCGCTCTCAACCCGGTCGAAGAAATCCTCCACCGCCGCGTCGTCGGCCACGTCCAGCGCCAGCGCATGGGCGACGGCACCGGCGGATTTCAGCTCCTCGGCGGCCTTCGCGGCCCCCTCTGCGTTCATGTCGGCGATGACGAGGGTGTCGCCCCGTTCCGCCAGCACATCGGCGCAGGCCCGGCCGATGCCGCTGGCACCGCCGGTGATGACACTGATCCGGCTCATAGTTTCCTCTCCCGGGGCTGGGGCCCTCTGGTGTTCTGGTTGTTGGTGTTTGGTTGGCGCGATCATGGCAAGCGGGCGGGTGTGGCGGCAATGGGGGTTCTGATGCCGCCCACCCACCGTCTCCTCGGCCCTGAGAATGCGAGTGAATGGAAATCCACCCGTCTCCCCGGCCCTGCGCCGGGGTCCAGAGAGGGAGCGTGTTGGAACGCGTCCGCCCTTCGTTCGACGCTCCATCAAATGGAAGGCTGGGTCCCGGATCAAGTCCGGGAAGACGCTTGGAGGAGAGGGAGAAAGTCGCCCCTACTCCCGGAAGGTCACGAAATCGTCGAGCGGCGCTCGTTCCGTGATCAGCGTGTTCTCCGGCCGCTCCCAATCCGCGTAGCCGAGCGACATGCCGCAGACCACCGCCTCCAGCTCGTCCAGCCCGAGGGTCTTCCGGATCACCGTATGATACGGCGCGAAGGCCGCCTGGGGGCAGGTCTCCAGCCCGTGGGAACGGGCGACCAGCATCACGTTCTGCAAAAACATCCCGTAGTCCAGCCAGGAGCCGATCTCCAGATCCCGGTCGATGGTGAAGACCAGCCCCACCGGCGCGTCGAAGAAGGTGTAGTTGCGGCCGTGCTGCACATGCATCTTCTCGCTGTCGCCCTTGGCGATGCCGACCAGGCCGTAGAGATCCCAGCCCACCTTGCGCCGGCGCGCCAGATACGGCTCACGGAACTGCTTGGGGTAATAGGCCCACTCGCCCTTGTGCTCCTCGCCGCTGTCGAAGGCGGTCATGATCGCCATGGACAGGTCCTCCCTGGCCTTGCCGGTGAGGACATGGACCTTCCAGGGTTGCATGTTGGTGCCGGACGGCGCCCGGGCGGCGATCTGCAGGATGCGCTTCACCGTCTCCCGCGGTACCGGATCGGGCTTGAAGCCGCGCACGGAACGGCGCTGGCCGACGGCCTCTTCCACCGGGTTCAGGTCGGAAACGGGGAGCGGGATACGGGGGGCATGATCTGTCATGCCGCGACGCTAGCCAGTTCCCGCCCGATCATCCAGATCCCCAGTAGCAACAGTGCCGTGAAAAGCGCGCGGCGAAAGGCCTGCTCCGACAACCGACCGCGCAGCCGCCGGCCGATCTCCATCCCTAGGAAGGCGGGAATCACCCCGACCAGGGTGCCGAGCGCCGCCCCGCCGCCGATCAGCCCGCGGCCGCCGAGGCCGAGCGCCAGGGCCAGGGTGGCGACCGTGAAGGTGGCCCCCATCATCTGCACCAGCCGGTCGCGGCCGAGCGCCAGGGACTGCAGATACGGCACGGACGGGATCACGAAGGACCCGGTCATGCCGGTCAGCAGTCCGGTGATCAGCCCGCAGGCCGGGCCGAGCCAGCGCTCGCGCTCCCCCGGCTGCGGCCAGGGCGGGGTCAGCAGGCCCAATGCGGCGTAGAGCGCGATGGACGCGCCGAGCAGGATCACCAGCAGGTCGGTCGGCACCGATGCGACCGCGCCGGACGTCGCCAGGGTGCCCAGCGCCACCGCCGCCAGGAACGGCCAGAACCGGCGGAGCATCGCCGGGATGCCGCCTCCGGTCAGCGCCTGTTGCAGGTTGGTCAGGAAAGAGGGCAGCAGCATCGCCGCCATGGCCGCCGGCAGGCCGAGAATCGGGGTCAGCAGCGCCAGGCTAACGGTCGGCAGGCCGAGTCCGACCACGCCCTTCACCAGTCCGGCGAGCAAAAGAACGCCGGCGATGACGGCAAGATGCGTGAGATCGGTCATGGGGCGACGATAGGCACCGGCGCCGACCGGACGCTACGGTGCGGACCGAAGCATCTCGTAATGCGGGATACCGTCTTCGTCATAGGGCCCCATTACGGCGGCATAACCCAGGCTCTCGTAGAACGCCTTCAGGTACCCCTGCCCGTTCAGCCGCACCGCCGGGGTGCCGAAACTGGCCTCGGAGAAGCGGTGGCATTCGGCCATGAGCAGCCGGCCCACGCCCCGTCCCCGCGCCGCCGGCGTGGTCAGCACCCGGCCGACCGCCGGCTCGGCGAAATAGTCGCCGGGCGCGAACAGTCGGGCATAGGCCAGCAGCACGCCGTCGCCCGGATGCCCGTCATAGCCGAGCAGGTGCCAGGCGGCCGGATCCTTGCCGTCGATCTCCGGATAGGGGCATTCCTGCTCCACCACGAAGATGTCCACCCGCGCCTTCAGGATCGCGTAGAGCTGGTCCCGGTCGAGCTGGTCCCAGCGGTGCCAGCGCCAGGTCACCGGCGGAAGTTGCGCCGCGCTCACGGCCGGCTCGCCTGCTGGGTGGCCATGCCGCGCCGAACGTTCAGCACGGCGGTCAGCGGCACAAGCGTGAACCCGGCGGCCTTGGCCTTGGGGATCCACGCCTCCAGCACGTCCAGGGTATTGTCGCGCGGATGCCCGATGGCGATGGCGGTGCCGGCCTTGCGAGCGATCTTCTCGGTCTGCTCCAGGCGCATCGCCACCTCCTCCGGGCTGTCGGTGTTGTCGAGGAAGACGTCGCGCGCAGTGGTCGGCACGCCATAGGACGCGACGGTGGCGGCGGCCACGCTCTTCGGCGAGGTCAGGCTGTCCAGGAACATCAGCCCCCGGTCGCGCAGCCCCTCGGCCACCAGACGCATGCCTGCCTCGCTCTCGGTGAACAGGCTGCCCATGTGGTTGTTGATACCGACATAGCCGGAGAACCGGGCGAGATCCCAGTCCAGCCGGCTCAGCACCTCGATGGCGCCCAGGCGCATGTCGAGGGCGTTCGGCCCGGGGTCGGCATCCTCGCCATGCGGCTGCATGGGGATGTGGACCAGCAGCTCGTGCCCCGCCGCGCGGGCGGCGGCGGTCTGTTCCTCCAGGCCCTCGGCATAGGGAAGAAAGGCCAGCGTCACCGGTGCCGGCAGCGCGATCGCCCGGTTGGAGCGCCGGGTGTCGATGCCGAGATCGTCGAGCACGATGGCGATGATCGGCGCCCCGCTCGACAGATCCGCCGGCACCGCATAGCGGCGCCAGGCCGGTAGGCTGCCGTCGTCCACCGACGGCTTCGGCGGCAGGGCGGCCACCTGGGCCGGAGCGCTCGCCGGCTTAGCCGCCGTCTCGGCCGGTTTCAGGGCCTCCACGGCCCCGGTCATCTTCGGCAGCGGGATGCCCGCCGGCACGGCCGCCGCTTTCGGCGCCTCAGCCCTGGCCTGCGCGGGTTTCGGCGTCGGAACCGGAGGCCGACCCGCAGTCAGGGGCGCGGGCTGGGTGGCGATCTGGGGCGAGCCCGGGAGATCGCGACTCGCGCTCAGTTCCGGCAGGCTCGTCCCGCCGGCGATCCACGCGCCCACGGCGATGCCGCCGCCGAACAGCACACAAGCCGCGACGGCCGCAACGCCCGCACGCCGCAGCAACCCGCCGCCGGGCGGGATCGCCTTCTTCGTGCTCCGTGCGGGCTTCTTGCGCTGTGCCGCCATGCTAGCCGCTTCTCTGCCGGGACCGGGGTTGATAAGGTAGCATGCAACGGCTAGTCCGCTACATAAACAACCGTCTCCAAGCGATTGAAATGTTTCTGCTGATCGATAATTACGACAGCTTCACCTACAACCTCTACCACTTCCTCGGGGAGTTGGGCGCGCGGTTCGAGGTGCGGCGGAACGACAAGATCACCGTGGACGAGATCGTCGATCTCAACCCGGAGGGTATCGTCATCTCGCCCGGTCCCTGCGATCCGGACCGCGCCGGCATCTGCCTGGAGCTGGTGGAGCGCTGTGCCGCGACCATTCCTATGCTGGGCGTGTGCCTCGGCCACCAGACCATGGGCCAGGCTTTCGGCGGCACGGTGACCCGGGCGCCGGTGCCGATGCACGGCAAGGTGTCGGAGGTGCATCACACCGGCACAGGCGTGTTCGAGGGTCTGCCCTCGCCGTTCGAGGTGACCCGCTACCACTCGCTGATCGTGCCGACCGGCGGCTGGCCCGACGTCCTGGAGAAGACGGCCTGGACCGAGGACGGCATCGTCATGGGGCTGAAGCACCGCGACTACCCGTGCTACGGCGTGCAGTTCCACCCGGAGAGCATCGCCTCGCAGTTCGGTCACCGGATGCTGGGCAATTTCCTGCGCCTGGCCGGCTTCAACGGTCAACCGATCCAACCGATCGAGGAGATCGAGGCCCGGCTGAAGAGAACCGGGACATGAGCGGCGGTCTGGGGGACATGAAGACCCTCATCGCCCACGCCGCGACCGGGGAGTCTCTGAGCGAGAGCCAAGCGGAGAGCGCCTTCGACATCATCATGTCGGGCAACGCCACCCCGGCCCAGGTCGGCGGCTTCCTGATGGCGCTGCGCGTGCGCGGCGAGACCGTCGCCGAGATCACCGGTGCCGCCCGCGCCATGCGGGCCAAGGCGCTCAAGGTCGAGGTGCCGGCCGACGCCATGGACAATGTCGGCACCGGCGGCGACGGGGCGAAGACCTACAACATCTCCACCGCCGCCTCCTTCGTGATCGCCGGTACCGGCGTGCCGGTGGCCAAGCACGGCAACCGGGCGCTGTCCTCGCGCTCCGGCGCGGCGGACGTGCTGACCCATCTGGGCGTGAACACCGACTGCGACATGAAGCTGGTGAAGAAGGCGATCGACGAGGTCGGCATCTGCTTCTTCATGGCGCCGCGCCACCACAGCGCCATGCGCCACGTGGCCGGCCCGCGGGTCGAGCTCGGCACCCGCACCCTGTTCAACATCCTGGGGCCGCTGTCCAATCCGGGCATGGTGAAGACCCAGCTCGTCGGCGCCTTCTCCAAGGACTGGATCGTGCCGATGGCGGAAACCTTGGGCAAACTCGGCTCCACCCGCGCCTGGGTCGTGCATGGCGACGGCCTGGACGAGCTGACCCTGTCCGGGGTGACCCATGTGGCGAGCCTGCAGGACGGCAAGGTCGAGACCTTCGAGGTCACGCCGGAGGATGCCGGACTGGAACGCGCCCCGCTCGATGCCGTGCGCGGCGGCGATCCGGAGCACAATGCCGCCGCCCTGCGCGCGGTGCTGGACGGCGCCAAGGGTCCGTATCGCGACATCGTTCTGCTGAATGCCGGCGCAGCCCTGGTGGTCGCGGGCAAGGCTGCCGATGTAAAGGCCGGGGCTGAAATGGCCGCCGACAGCATCGACAGCGGCAAGGCCAAGGCAAAACTGGACGCCCTGGTCGAGATGACCAATCGGGAGAGCGCCTGATGCTCGACGTTCTGGCGGAGATCTGTGAGCACAAGCGCGGCGAGATCGCCGAGCGCAAGGAACGGCGCTCGCTGGCCGAGCTGGAGGAACTGGCGAAGGCCGCGTCCGAGCCACGCGGCTTTGCCAAGGCACTTAAGACCGCGTCCAAGACCGGCTACGGCCTGATCGCCGAGATCAAGAAGGCCTCGCCGTCTAAGGGCCTGATCCGCGAGGATTTCGATCCGCCCGCCCTCGCCCGCGCCTATGCCGAGGGCGGGGCGACCTGCCTGTCGGTGCTGACCGACGAGAAGTATTTCCAGGGCAAGGACGCCTATCTGGAGGCGGCCCGCGCGGCCGTCGACCTGCCGGCCCTGCGCAAGGACTTCATGCTCGATCCCTACCAGATCGTGGAGGCCCGCGCGCTCGGCGCCGACTGCATCCTGCTGATCATGGCGGCCCTCGACGACACGCTCGCCGCCGAGTTGGAAAGTGCCGCCAGCGGCCTCGGCATGGACGTGCTGATTGAAGTGCATGATTCCGAGGAGATGGAGCGGGCGTTGAAGCTGTCCTCGCCGCTGATCGGGGTAAACAACCGCAATCTGAAGACCATGACCACCGACCTCGCCACGGCGGAGACGCTGGCGTCGATGGTGCCGAAGGACCGCACCCTGATCGCCGAGAGCGGGCTGTTCACGCCCGAGGATCTCGGCCGCATGGCGCGGATCGGCGCGCGCTGCTTCCTGATCGGCGAGTCGCTGATGCGCCAGGACGACGTGACCGCGGCGACCCGCAAGCTCCTGGCGGATCCCCTTCCCGCCGTCGCCTGAACCCACGGGCCAGATAGAATGAGCGACTTCACGCATTTCGACGCCGCCGGCAAGGCGCATATGGTCGATGTCGGCGGCAAGGAGGAGACCGAGCGGGTCGCCACCGCCCGCGGCTCGGTCTACGCGTCCGCCGAGACCATCGCCCTGATCCGCGACGGCGGGGTGAAGAAGGGCGACGTGCTGTCGGTCGCCCGGCTCGCCGGCATCATGGGGGCCAAGCGTACTCCGGACCTGATCCCGCTGTGCCATCCGCTGGCGCTGACCTCGGTGAAGGTGGCGCTCACCATCGACGAGGCCCGCGACGCGGTGGACATCGAGGCGACCTGCAAGCTGAAGGGCCGCACCGGCGTGGAGATGGAGGCGCTGACCGCCGTCTCGGTCGCCGCGCTCACCGTCTACGACATGGCCAAGGCCGTGGATAAGGCGATGCGGATCGGCGATATCCGGCTGGTGGCCAAGTCCGGCGGCAAATCCGGAGACTACAGGGGTGAGTGACGACCTGCTGCCGGTATCCGACGCGCTGGCCCGCATCCTGTCGGCGATGAGTCCGATGCCGGCGGAGACCGTGGCGCTGACCGAGGCGCTGGGCCGGGTCACCGCCGATCCGATCACCGCCCGACGCACCCAGCCGCCGGTCGCCGTCTCCGCCATGGACGGCTATGCGGTGCGCGCCCAGGACGTGGCCAGCGTGCCGGCAACCCTCAAGCGCATCGGGGCCGCGCCGGCCGGCGGTCTGTTCGAGGGCACGGTCGGGCCCGGCGAGTGCGTGCGCATCTTCACCGGCGGCCCGGTGCCGGACGGGGCCGACGCCATCGTCATCCAGGAGGATGTCGACGCCGACAGCGAGGAGGACGGAGCCACCGTCACCGTGCGCGAGGGAGCGGCCGCCGGAACCTATATCCGCCCGGCCGGGCTCGACTTCCACGAGGGCGATCTCGGCATCGCCGCCGGACGACGCCTGAGCGCCCGCGATATTGGCCTGGCGGCGACCATGAACGTGCCGTGGATTTCGGTGCGCCGGAAACCGCGCGTCGCGATTCTGTCCACCGGCGACGAAATCGTGCGTCCGGGCGAGTTGACCGATCCGATGCGGATCGTCTCCTCCAATGCCTATGCGCTTGCGGCTGTGGTCCGGGCGGTCGGCGGCGAGCCGGTCGATCTGGGCATCGCCCCGGACGACGAGGGTGCGCTGCGACGCCTGGCGGCCGGTGCGCGGGGCGCCGACATGCTGGTCACCACCGGCGGTGCCTCGGTCGGCCGCCACGACCTTGTGCAGAAAGCCCTGGGCGACGGCGAGTTCGGCGCCGACGCCCTGGAGGTCGGCTTCTGGAAGATCGCCATGCGGCCGGGCAAGCCGCTGATCTTCGGCCGTTTCGCCGGGGTGCCGATGCTGGGACTGCCCGGGAATCCGGTGTCCACGGTGGTCTGCGCCACCGTGTTCCTGCGTCCGGCCCTGGAGACCATGCTGGGCCTGGAGACGGTCGGGGCCCAAGAGGAACAGGCGGTTCTCGCCGTCGATCTAAAGGAGAACGACAGACGTCAGGACTACGTCCGCGCCACCTGGGAAATGGGAGACGACGGTCGCCGCCATGTACGCCCGTTCCCGCGCCAGGACAGTTCGATGATGTCGCGCCTCGCTGCCGCCGATTGCTTGATCGTCCGGCCGGCGCACGACCCGAGTCGCAAGGCCGGCGACACCGTGCGCGTGCTCTGCCTCGCCGGCGACTTCCTGTCTATTTAAGCGAGTCGCGCCGGATACTGTCCCCCGACTTATCCACAGGCCTTGACCTGCCGGCGGATCAAAAGTAGAACATCGGTGTTTGTACCATGTTTGTTCGCTCAGGCGCAGGCTTCCCAGCCGGGCGCGGTGGCGGCGGAAAGTCGAGGGACCCGATGCTCACCCGCAAGCAGCACGAACTGCTGATGTTCATCCACAAGCGGCTGGAGGAAGGCGGGGTCTCCCCCTCGTTCGACGAGATGAAGGAAGCGCTGAACCTCAAGTCGAAATCCGGCATTCACCGGCTGATCACGGCTCTGGAGGAACGCGGCTTCATCCGACGCCTGCCCCATCGGGCGCGGGCACTGGAAGTGCTGAAACTGCCCGAGGTGGCGGGAGCTGCGACCGCTGCCGAGCCGTCCCCGGCGATCCGCGGCTTCGCCCCCAACGTCATCCCCGGCAATTTTCCGATGCGCAGCGGCGGCCGCGAGCAGCCGTCCGACAGCGACGGCGGGTTCGAACTGCCGCTCTACGGCCGGATCGCCGCCGGTACCGCGATCGAGGCGATCAGCGACCCGACAAGCACGGTGTCGGTCCCGCTCTCCATGGTGGCGGGCGGCGAGCACTACGCCCTGGAGATCGCCGGTGATTCGATGATCGAGGACGGCATCTTCGACGGCGACACGGTCATCATCCGGCGCTGCGACACCGCGGAGAACGGGTCCATCGTCGTCGCCCTGATCGACGAGCGGGAGGCGACCCTCAAGCGCCTGCGCCGCAAGGGCAACTCGGTCGCGCTGGAACCGGCGAACGCGGCATACAAGATCCAGATCTTCGGTCCGGACCGCGTACGTATCCAGGGACGTCTGGTCGGACTGATCCGCAATTACTGATATATCTGGAGGCGGATCTGCCCGAACACCGGGCGGATCCGCTTCGGATGCCTGAGAGAGTGCGCGTGATCGTGAACCGGCAGTTCAGCGCCGACCGCTCGGCGCTCAGCCGCCGGAATGGGCGAACAGGTTGCCCCAGTCCACGCCCTTGATTTCCTTGACCCGATTATCCTCGGACCGGCGCTTGTTGCGTTCGACATGCGCCTTGTCCATGGCGTTGGACCGGATCTGCTTGCGGTTGGAAAGGGAAATCTGCCCGAAGAGATTGGACGCCCAGCGCTCCCGCGCGGGGTTGTCGGTGGACGCCGCCTGCTTGATGGCGACATAGGCGAGGTTCTTCTTGCCGACAACCTCGGCCACCGAGTCCGCGAGAATCGCGAACGAGCATTCCCGTACCGGCATGCGCATCACGACTCCCCAATCTTCCCCAGGCACAACTTATATATTGGATTTAATCGATATTGCCGCGCCGAAACAGTGAAAAGTTTTATCCCTTTGTCGCGAAACTCTAATCCTAGAGCCGATCGTTCGGTGACGGGATCACCTCGTGATCGCCTCGGTGTGCGTGACGCTGCACTATCTTATTGTCTCTAAACGTTGATCAGCGGCATTCACTCCTTGGAAACCGGGGGCCGGAACTGGGTCGGCGCCGGGACCCAGGGGCGGATCCCCCGACGGCCGCGCACGGACTCCATCCGCGGCCCGTCGCGCCCGAGCCAGAAAGCGTGCGCCCCGTCGCGCCGCAGGTCCGGGCTGTGCACCAGCAGGCGCGGACGCGAGCACGGTGTGCGGACGCGCACGACCGCGACCAGCACGTCGGCGGCCGCGCAATCCTCCAGCGCCGCCTCGTGGCTGGCGGCCAGCGACAGCAGCAGGCCGTTGCGCCGCAGGGTACAGCCCAGATCGTCGCAGGCCAGCGCGCCTGACGGCCCCTCCGCCTGCCCGTCCCAGGCCGTCACCGTCACCGCGTCCTCCACGCCCCACCGTCGGGCCCAGACCGAGCGGGTGAACCGGTTGCCCCGGGTGGTCGACACCACCCACGCCCCCTCCCCGCCGCCGGCCGCCGCCACCGCGCTGAGCTGTCCGTCGGCCGAGATCAGCACGTCCGGCGGCGCCACGGTGAGCCACAGCAGGCCGCCGGCGGCCATCGGCACCAGGCCGAGCCAGCGCAGGCGCGTGCGCCAGATCGCCAGCCAGCATCCCCCGAGGGAGACGGCCGCCAGACCGGCGACCGGCTGCGGATAGACGCCGGCGGCGGGCCCGGTCCAGTCGACCACCCGGGCGGCCACGGCCAGGGTCGCGTCGATCCCTAGCCCCATGGCCGCCAGCGCCCAGCCCTCCAGACCCAGCGGCATGGACAGAAGCGCGACGATGCCCGCCGGCATGGTCACGAAAGCCGTCAGCGGCACGGCCAGCATGTTGGCGAGAATGCCGCCCAGGGCGATCGCCTGGAAATGGAAGGTGACGAACGGCGCGGTCGCCAGGGTCGCGACAATGGAGGTCACCGCCACGCCGGCGAAATACCGCACCGCCCGAACCAGCCAGCCGCCGAGACCGCCTCCCAGTCGGCCTCCATACCGTCGCAAGGTCTCATGCGCCGCGACCAGCGCGACCACCGCGGCGAAGGAAAGCTGGAAGCTGGCGCCGGTCAGCACGTCCGGCCGCAACGCCAACACGGTGAAGGCCGCCAGCGCCACCAGCCGCAGGCTCACCGCCTCGCGATCGACCAGCACCGCCGACAGCACCACCGCCGCCATGAGAAACGCCCGCTGGGTCGGCACCGGGGCCCCGGCCAGCACCAGATAGGCGGCACTGCCCGCCAGTGCCACGCAGGCGGCGATCTTCTTCACCGGACGGCGCAGGGCCACACCCGGGATCAAGCACAGGGCGAGGCGCACACCGGCAAACAGGGTCCCCGCCACCAGCCCCATATGCAGGCCGGAGATCGCCAGCAGGTGCGCCAGCCCCGAATCCCGGAACGCCGCCTGGGTCGCGTCGTCCAGTCCGGCCCGCTCGCCGACGATCAGCGCGGCCGCCACGGCGCCTGTCGGCCCTGGAAGCGCCTCGGCCAGCCGTCCGGCAATCCGCGCCCGCAGGGCCGCCACCGCGAGGGAGAAGCCTCCCACCGACCCGGCCTCGAGCAGCACGGGCTGCCCGACCGTGAAGCCGACCGCCCCCAGCCCGTCAAAGAAGGCGCTGCGCTGGAAGTCGAACCCGCCCGGCACGGACGGCTGCGGCGGCGGGGTCAGGCGGGCGCGCAGACGCACCCGGTCGCCGATCGCGGGGGCGACGTCCCGCGATCGGCTCACCACCCGCACCCGATACGGCGCGGTACCGCGCCCGCCGACGATCCGGACCTCCGCCAGGGTCAGGCGGATGTCGTCCGGCCGATGCTCCACCCGCTCCACCACCCCATCCAGATCGGCCCATATCGGCTCGGTCAGCAGCACCGTGTCCGTGGCGGCGGTCCGCAGCAGCGCCGCCGAACCGCCCAGCGCGACGAACAGCAGGACCAACAGGGTACAGAATGCCCCCTCCCGTTCCCGCACCGACCAGGCCGCCAGTGCCAGGACCGGCGGCGGGATCAGCGCGGCGGCGAGGGGCGGCTCCGACGGCAGGCTGAAATACAGGCCGATCCCGCCGGCGAAGGCGACCGGCAGCCAGAGCGGCCAGCGTGCCCGGTCCTGCGCCAGGGCGCGCCTGCACCCGGCGAGCACCGCCCACCGGCCCCGAGCGCGTCCGGCGGCGGGGAGCGCGATGGGGACCGTCGGAGCCCCGGTCGCCGCCTGCTGAGGCCGCGACGGGTGGCGCGATGGTCGCGCCTCGCGCGCGCCTGTGCTAGACACCGGGCCCACTTTCCGGCGCAAAGCGCCGGCAGGTCCGCCGCTGAGGCTCCCGTTCAACCGCTCGCGCATGCGAAAGGCTTTCCATGTCGGTCGTCACCCGCTTCGCCCCCTCGCCCACCGGGTTCCTGCATATCGGCGGCGCGCGCACGGCGTTGTTCAACTGGCTGTTCGCGCGCCATCACGGCGGGCGCTACCTGTTGCGTATCGAAGACACAGACCGCAAACGCTCCACGCCCGAGGCGGTGGACGCGATCCTGGACGGGCTGGACTGGCTCGGTCTCGGCGGTGACGAGGCGCCGGTGTTCCAGCTCTCCCGCATCGAGCGCCACACCGAAGTCGCCCATAAGCTCCTGGAGATCGGCCAGGCGTATCGCTGCTACTGCTCCACCGAAGAACTGGAGCAGATGCGCGAGAAGGCCCGGGCGGAGGGCCGTCAGCCGCGTTACGACGGCACCTGGCGCGACCGCGATCCGTCGGAGGCGCCGGCGGGCGTGAAGCCGGTGATCCGCATCAAGGCGCCCCAGGACGGCGAGACGACGCTGGTCGACGCGGTACAGGGCTCGGTCACCGTGCCGAACGCCCAGCTCGACGACATGATCATCCTGCGGGCCGACGGCACGCCGACCTACATGCATTCGGTGGTGGTGGACGATCACGACATGGGCATCACCCATGTGATCCGCGGCGACGACCACCTGAACAACGCCTTCCGCCAGGCGGTGATCTACCGGGCGATGGGTTGGGACGTGCCGGTCTTCGCCCATATCCCGCTGATCCACGGCCCCGACGGCGCCAAGTTGTCGAAGCGCCACGGCGCCCTCGGCGTCGACGCCTATCGCGACATGGGCTACCTGCCCGAGGCGGTGAACAACTATCTGCTGCGTCTGGGCTGGGCCCATGGCGACGAGGAGATCGTGCCGCGGGACAAGGCGATCGAGCTGTTCGACCTGGACGGCGTCGGTCGGTCGGCCGCGCGCTTCGACTTCGCCAAGCTGGAAAACCTGAACGGCCACTATATCCGCGAGGCCGACAACGACCGGCTGGCCGAGCTGGTGCTGGCGCGCCTGCGCGCCGAGCCGGACGGGTTGGATCTGACCGCGGAGACCGAGAGCCGCATTCGCGGGGGCATGGAAGGGCTGAAGGCCCGCGCCCGCACGGTCAAGGAGCTGGCGGACAATGCGCGGTTCTACGCCGCCACCCTGCCGCTAAGCTTTGACGAAAAAGCAAACAAGCTACTCGACGACGACGGCAGGCGTGTGCTGTCGGGGCTTGCGGAAAAACTCCGTGGGCTTAATTCTTTCCAGGAGGGGGACGTTGAGCAGGCAGTGCGCTCCTTTGCTGAGGCTCAGGAACTGAAGCTCGGCAAAGCCGCGCAGCCCTTGCGCGCCGCCCTTACTGGATCGACCACATCGCCGGGCATTTTCGAGGTCCTGGCGGTTCTTGGCAAAGACGAGTCGCTGAGGCGCATCGACGCCGTTTGCGGCACTGCACACTAGCGGATAGTATCCGCGCGCCGCTGCGCGTTCATCCTGGCCAACCGGGAGCGCGGCTTCGAAACAGGGGACTAAAAGATGAGCCAGAGCAATACCGGCACGTTCACCCTCACCGATAACGCGTCCGGCGCAAGCTACGAGCTTCCCGTGATTCCGGGCACCTTGGGCCCGAGCGTCATCGATGTGCGCAAGCTGTATGCGGAGACCGGGCATTTCACCTACGACCCGGGCTTCACCTCCACCGGTTCCTGTGAGTCGGGCCTGACCTATATCGACGGCGATGTGGGCCAGTTGCTGCACCGCGGCTACTCGATCGAGGATCTGGCCGAGAAGTCCGACTTCATGGAAGTCTGCCATCTGCTTCTGAACGGCGAGCTGCCGACGCCGAAGGAGAAGGAGAAGTTCGTCCATGACGTGACGTATCACACGATGCTGCACGAGCAGCTGGCGAACTTCTACCGAGGCTTCCGGCGGGACGCCCACCCGATGGCGATCATGTGCGGCGTCGTCGGCGGTCTGTCGGCGTTCTACCACGACAGCACCGACATCCACGACGAGCACCAGCGGATGGTCGCGTCGTTCCGCCTGATCGCCAAGATGCCGACGATCGCGGCCATGGCCTACAAGTACTCGGTCGGCCAGCCGTTCAACTACCCGCGCAACGACCTCTCCTACGCCGAGAACTTCCTGTACATGATGTTCGCGGTGCCGGCCGAGGAATACGTGATCAGCCCGACCGTGGCCCGCGCCATGGACCGGATCTTCATCCTGCACGCCGACCACGAACAGAACGCGTCGACCTCGACCGTCCGCCTGGCCGGCTCCTCGGGCGCCAATCCGTTCGCCTGCATCGCCGCGGGCGTCGCCTCGCTGTGGGGACCGGCCCATGGCGGTGCCAACGAGGCCGTGCTGAACATGCTTCAGCAGATCGGCCATAAAGACAACATCCCCGAGTTCATCGAGCGCGCCAAGGACAAGGACGATCCGTTCCGCCTGATGGGCTTCGGCCACCGGGTCTACAAGAACTACGACCCGCGCGCCAAGGTGATGCAGAAGTCCTGCCACGAGGTTCTGGAAGAGCTGAACCTGGACGATCCGCTGCTCGAGCTGGCCATGGAGCTGGAGAAGCTCGCCCTCTCCGATCCGTACTTCGTCGAGAAGAAGCTGTTCCCGAACGTCGACTTCTACTCCGGCATCGTGCTGAAGGCGCTGGGCTTCCCGACCTCCATGTTCACCGTGCTGTTCGCCGTCGCCCGCACCGTCGGCTGGGTGGCGCAGTGGAAGGAGATGATCGAGGAGCCGGGCCAGAAGATCGGGCGTCCGCGCCAGCTCTACACCGGCCCGACCGCACGCGACTACGTGCCGCTGGAGAAGCGCGGCTGAGGACTTCCGCCTCGCCGGAACGACTGCAAAGGGCGGCCTCCGGGCCGCCCTTTCTCGTTGGGGGTTTCGCTGCCCACCCTCTCCTCATTCCCCGGCCCTGTGCCGGGACGAGCCCGCCGGACGCGTCGTCCACTCGCGATCTGTCTGAGGGCGCCCGTCCAAGCACCACCGCTGGCCCCGGCACAGGGCCGGGGAGTGTGGGCGGGTGGAGGCAGGGAAGAAAATAAAGCTCCGGCATCGCAGAGCGCAGCGGACGGGTCCGGAAGCTCGCGGGTCGCTAATCCGCGACCAGCGCGTCGGCCTCTTCGCGGGTCACCTTCAGCACCGCCTTCGCAGCGCGGACGGAGGGGTCCTCGCCGTCGACGGTGAGCATCCTGCGGATCGCCTCGCTGGCCGCGCCCTGCTCGGCCCGGGCGCGGGGATCGTCGAACAGGCGCTCGATCGCCACGGTCAGCCGGTCGGCGGTGCAGTCCTCCTGCAGGAACTGCGGGATCACCCGCTTGCCCATCAGCTTGTTGGTCAGGACCACTGCCTCCGGATCCACGAGGCGCCGCGCGATCGCGGCCGACAGGGCGTTCACCCGGTAGGCGACCACCGTCGGCACGCCGGCGAGGCTGAGCTCCAGGGTCACCGTGCCCGAGGCCGCCAGCGCCACGGTGCAGGCGGCGAAGGCATCCGCCTTGTGCCGATGCTCGGTGACGATGCTGACCGGCGCGCGCCAGTTGGCCGTCCCCTCGCGCACCGCGTCGGCCACCCCGGAGACCGTCGGCAGCACCACCCGCAGCCCTTGGTACCGCGCGGCTAGGCGGTCGACCACGTCACCGAAGATCGGCAGCAGGCGTTTCACCTCGCCCGGCCGGCTGCCGGGGAACAGTCCCAGCACCGGCGCGCCGGCCGGCAGGCCGTAGCGGCCCTTGAACCGCTTGCCGTTGCCGTCCGGCGCCACGGCGGCCGGATGACCGACGAAGGTGGTGGGAAGGCCGTGCGCCTCGAAATACGGCGGCTCGAAGGGATAGAGTGTCAGGAGATGGTCGAGATACCTGGCGATGACCTCGGCCCGGCCCGGCCGCCAGGCCCAGACCGTCGGCGGTACCCAATGGATCAGCTTCGGCCCCTCGCCCGTCTTGGTGCGCAGGGCGTGCAGGCGCTTGTTCACCCGCATGGTGAAGGCCTTGCTGTCGATGGTGACCACGACGGCCGGCCTGCGGGCCTGGATATCGGCCACGGTCTGGCCGATCCGGCGCAGCAGCTTCGGCGCCTTCGGCAGGATCTCGACGATCCCCATGACCGCCATCTCGCTGATCGGAAACAGGGTCTGCAGCCCCTCGGCCGCCATGCGGTCGCCGCCGATCCCGGCCACCTCGATCCGTCCCCCGGTCTCGGCCCGCAGGGCGCGGATCAGCCCGGCCCCGAGCGCATCGCCGGAGGCTTCCCCGGCGATGATGTAGATCAGAGGCACACCGGATTCAGCCTCCGACACAGCACCGGACTCAGGCCCAGACTCAGCACCAGACTCAGCGGTCACGTCTGCGCTCCATCAAAGGTCATGGCGTGAAGGAAAAGACCCGCGGCATCGGCGGCGGTGACCGTTGCGTCGCGATCGACGATCAGGGTCTCCAGCGCCTCCACCACGATGCCGGCGAACCCGGCGGCGGCGGCGGCGACGACAGTGGCGGGGCCGATGGTGGGCCGGTCGACCCGGTCGTTCTGGCCCGGCTTGCGGCCCTTGACCAGAACCGGGGCCGCGCCCTCGCGGCGCAAGCCGCCGGCGCGCGCGATCATGGCGTCGGTGCCCTCCACCGCCTCCACCGCGAGCACGATACCCTCCTGCACGGCGACGGCCTGGCCGATATCGGCCCGCGCCAGGGTCTTCAGCACGGCGATCCCGCGTACGGCGTCGCTCAGGGCCCGCGCGTCCGGCTCGGCCCGCGTGCGGGTGCCGGCGGGCATCAGATAGCCGCCCAGCAGATCCTCGATGCCGACCACGCGCAGCCCCTCGCGCTCCATCTCCTCCACGATCAGGGACAGCAGCCCGTCATCGCCGAACACCCGCGCGCCGGCCCGGGCGATGGCGGCGGTGGACCGCAGGTCCAGGCGCAGGGAGGACAGGGTCGGCCGCTTCATCGGCCCGGCCATCACCACCTCGCCGCAGCCGGCGGCATGCAGGGCCTCCAGGGTCTTGGAGGTGGCGCCGAGGCGCATCCAGGCATGGGGCAGACCGTCAACGGTCGCCGGGTCCGTCTGGCCCTCGAAGGCCACGACAAAGACCTGCCGTCCCTCGCCCAGCACCGTGTCGGCGATCCGGCGCGGCAGCGGTCCGCCGCCGGCCAGGATCCCGAGCCCCCCGTTTGGATGACCAGCCATCACGCTCTCAGAGATCGTTGGCGTCTTCCGGTTGACAGATCTTGCGCGAGGAATCGGCCCGGATGAAGTCGACGATCTCCATCACCGGGGCGGAGGACGTGAATTCCACCGCCACCTCATCCAGACGCTCCTGGAACGTGCCCTCGCTGGCGAACAGCAGGCGGTAGGCCTTGCGCACGTCGTGGATCTCGTCGCGCGACAGACCCCGGCGCTTCATGCCGACGATGTTTATGCCGGACAGCCGGGCGCGGTCGCCCATGACCGAGCCGAAGGGGATGACGTCGCGCTCCACACCGGTGACGCCGCCGACCATGGCGTAGCGGCCGATGCGGGCGAACTGGTGCACCGCCGACAGGCCGCCGAGCACGGCAAAGTCCTGAACGGTCACATGGCCGGCCAGCGTGGCGTTGTTGGCCATGATCACCTGGTTGCCGACCTGGCAGTCATGGCCGACATGCACGCCGACCATGAACAGGCAGCCGTTGCCGATGCGGGTGACCATACCCCCGCCCTCGGTGCCCGGGTTCATGGTCACGTGCTCGCGGATGACGTTGTCGGCGCCGATCTCCAGCGTCGACGGCTCGCCCTTGTATTTCAGGTCCTGCGGCTGCAGGCCGATGCTGGCGAAGGGAAAGATCTGGGTGCGCGGGCCGATGGTCGTGCGGCCGCCGACCACGACATGGCCGTGCAGGACGCAGCCGTCGCCCAGCGAAACCTCCGGACCGACGATCGAAAAGGCACCGATCCGGACGCCTTCACCCAGGCGCGCGCCCGGCTCGACCACCGCTGTCGGATGGATCTGCGTGGCCACGGCCACCTCCTCAATTGTCCAGAATCATCGCCGAATAGGTCGCCTCGGCCACCAGGACACCGTCCACCTTGGCCTGACCCTCGAACTTCCAGACATTCCCACGATTGCGCAACTTCTTCACGTGTACCTCCAGGCGGTCGCCGGGCACCACCGGGCGGCGGAACCGGGCGTTGTCGACCGTCATGAAGTAAACGAGCTTGCCCTCGGAATCCGGCCCCAGGGTCGCCACCACCAGGCAGCCGGCGGTCTGGGCCATGGACTCTATGATCAGCACGCCGGGCATGACCGGGCGTTGCGGAAAGTGGCCGGCGAAGAACGGCTCGTTGATGGTCACGTTCTTGATGCCGATGCAGCCGACATTCGGCTCGATCTGGACCACCTTGTCGACCAGAAGGAACGGATAGCGGTGCGGGATCAGGTCCATGACCCGCATCACGTCGATATCCGGATACCCGCCAACCGGCTCGTTCACCGCATCATTCATGACTTTTCCGCCTCACCCCTCGTTCTTCGAGCCGGGAGCGGACTTGCCCTGGCCCAGCCTTTTCAATGCCGCGATCTGGCGCCGCCATTCGCGCACCGGGATCGCCGGCGCGCCGCCATAGACGGCTCCTCCTGGCAGGCTGCGGTTGACGCCGGACATGGCCGCGATCTGCACATCGCCTCCGATCTCCAGATGGCCGGCGATGCCGACCTGTCCCCCGACGACCACCCGGTCGCCCAACCGGGTACTCCCCGAGATGCCGACCTGGGCGACGACGATGCAGCCGCGTCCGAGGACGACGTTGTGACCGATTTGTACAAGATTATCAATCATCGAGCCCCGGCCGATGACCGTGTCGGCATTGCTGCCCCGGTCGATCGTCGTGTTGGCGCCGACCTCCACATCGTCCTCGATGATCACCCGACCCAGCTGCGGGACCAGGAACGGTCCGCTGGCGTCCATCTCGAAGCCGAATCCCGGCTGGCCGATCCGCGCGCCGGGATAGATGAAGCAGCGCGCGCCGATCACCGCATGAGACACCGACACGCCGGTACCGATGCGCGTGCCGCCGCCGATGTCGACCGCGTCGCCGATCACGGCATTGGCCTCGATCCACGCGCCGTCCCCGAGAACCACCGCGGCGCCGATCACGGCCCCCGGACCCACGGCGACGCCCTGACCCAACGTCGCGGACGGATGGACCACCGCCGACGGATGAACGCCGGCCGGTGCGGTCTCCTGCGGATGGAACAGCCGGGCGAGCCGGGCGTAGTTGCGGCGCGGCAGGGCGGTGACCAGCACCGCCATGCCCTCGGGCGCCTGATCGGCGAATTCCGGCGTGACCAGACAGGCCCCGGCCGTCGACGTGCGGAAGCTGGCGGCGTAGCGACGGTTCTCCAGGAACGCCACATCCTCCGGTCCACCGCCCTCCAGAGTGCCGACATCCCGGAACGGCCGCGCGAGGTCGCCGCCATGGCGCAGCTCGGCACCGGTCATCTCGACGACCTGCCCCAGGGTGAAGGGGCCCGCTACGTTGTGGAACCGGCTGTCGACCATGTCCTGTCGTCCTCCCTCCTGCCGTGCGTCAGTCCAGCGGCGGCAAATCGACCGGGACGGACGGCAGCCGCTCGTTCAGCCGGCGCAGGGCCTCGTCGCTGAAATCCAGAGACTTCTCCGCTATTACGATGTGATCCTTGAAAAGGACCACCTTGGCGCCGCGCTCGTCGGCGATCTCGGCGATGACCGAGACCAGGACGTCGCGCACCTTGTTCATGGCGTTGGTGAAGGACTGGTCCAGGGCGCGCCGGCGCTCCTGCACGGACTTCTGGACACCCGTCACACGATCGCGAAAGGCCCGCAGCCGCTGCTGGTAGGCCTCCGGCGCCAGGGTCGAGCGCAGCTGCTGAAGCTCCTGCTCGCTGGCGCGCAGCGCCTTCTCCTCCTCGGTGACCTGGCGTTGATACGCCTGGCGCCGCTCGTTGATCTTCGCCTGGATTTCCTTCGCGGCGTCGGAGTTGCGCAACGCGCCCTGCACATCGACGACGGCGAACGGACTGGAGCTGTCCTGGGCGAGCGCCGTTCCGGCGATGCACCAGCACATCATGGCCGCGGTGAAAACGGTCACCGCGGCATGCCTGAGCGACCGGACCATCATGCTCTCCTTCCCGGGCGGGCCGTCCCCTGGAGGACGAACCGGCCCTGCCTTCCCTGACACGGGCCCGGCACGATCAGAACCGCGTGCCGAAGCTCAGGCGGAAAATCTCGGGAACGTCGAAATCCTCTTTCGCCACGGCTTCGGCCGCGTCGATACGAATGGTGCCGAATGCCGTGGTGAACGACATCCCAAGACCGAGCGAGGCGCGGATCGAGGTGGCATCCGCGACGTCGCTGCCACTCTCGTCGACGCCCCACACGCTGCCGACATCGGTAAACAGGAACGTCCGCACGCCGAGATCCTTCGGCAGGCCCGACGGGAAGGCGAGCTCGATGGAGCCGACGTAGTAGTTGTTGGCGCCCAGCGCGTCATCGGTCGCCGTATCGCGGGGACCGACGCCGCCGCGCTCGAACCCGCGGAACGAGCTGGCGCCGATGAAGAAGCGCTCGGCAATGGACACGTCCTGGCCGAGACCGACGATGAACCCGCCCTGGGCCAGGAACGACAGCCCCCAGACATCGTCCAGCGGATAATAGTAACCGCCCTTGACCCGGGTGCGGAAGAAACGCTCGTCGCCGCCGGCGCCGGCCACCTCGGTGGTGAGCTGTGCGATATAGCCCTCGCGCGGATCGAGGCGGTTGTCGCGCTTGTCGTAGGTCAGGGTCTGGCCGACCTGGGAGATAACGCGGGTGCCTTCCTGATCCTTGATGAAGCGCGACGCGTCGTCGTCGACGTCCTTAATCTCGGTCTGCTCGATCCGGTAGTTGATCTGCTGCGTGAGGTCCGGCTGCAGGGTGTAGGAGGCGCGCAGGACGCCGCCGAACCGCAGCTCGTCATAGGAACTTTCGTTCAGCTCGCGCTCGATGCGGAACAGGTCGAATCCGGCCGCCACGTCGCGGTCGAGGAAGTACGGCTCGGTGAAGGCCACGTCGAATTCGGTCGAGCGGCCGGAGGCGGTTATGCCGAAGCGCAGATCCTGACCGCGACCGAGCAGATTGCGCTCGCGGATGCCGATATCGCCGATGATCGATTCCGCCGTGGAGAAGCCGATGCCGAAGGAAATCTCGCCGGTCGACTGCTCCTCGACCTCGACATCCACCACCGTGCGATCCGGGGCGCTGCCCTCGGAATTCCGCACGTCCACGCTCTTGAAGAAGCCCAGGTTGCGGACGCGTCGTTCCGAGCGCCGCAGCTTGGCGGTGTTGAAGGCGTCGCCCTCCACCAGGCTCATTTCGCGCCGGATCACCCGATCCAGGGTTCGCACGTTGCCGTTGATGTTGATGCGCTCGACGAAGACCTTGCTGGCCTCGCCCACCTGATAGGTGATCGAGACGGTGCGGTTCTCCGGATCTCGGTTCACCCGCGGGCGTACGTCCACGAAGGCGTAGCCGAGCGTGCCCAGATAGTCGGTGATGGCGTCGATCGTATCGTCCACCAAGGTGGAATCGTAGGTTTCGCCCTCTTCCGTCGCCACGAACTCGCGCAGCGCCTCGGGCTCCAGGCGCGGCAGCGACACCTCGAAATCGGTCGGACCGAAGGTGTAAAGATCGCCCTCCTCCACCGTGAAGGTCACGACGAAGGACTCGCGGTCCGGCGCCAGCTCGGCGACCGCCGACAGCACCCGGAAATCGGCGTAGCCGTTCTCCAGGTAGTAGCGGCGCAGCAGTTCGCGATCGAAGCTCAGCCGGTCCGGATCGTAGGTGTCGTCGGAGCTGAGGAACCGGTAGAAGGCGTACTCCTTGGTCTGGATCACCCCGCGCAGGGTGGAATCGCTGAATTCGCGGTTACCCAGGAAGGTGATGGTCCGCACCGGGGTCAGCTCGCCCTCGTCGATCTCGAAGACGAGGTCGACGCGGTTCTGATCCTGCCGGATCACCTTCGGCTCGACGGTCACCGCGTAGCGGCCGGAGCGCTGATAGATCTCGATGATGCGCTGGACGTCCTGCTGCACCCGCGTGCGCGAATAGACCAGGCGGGGGCGGAGCTGGACTTCCCGGTCGAGCTCCTCGTCGTCGACCCGCTTGTTCCCCTCGAAGGCGATGCGGTTGATGATCGGGTTCTCGACAACGTTGATCACCAGGGTGCCGCCGTCGCGGCGCATGTTGACGTCGGCAAACAGCCCGGTTGCGTACAGCGCCTTGAGCGACCGGTCGAGCCGATCCGAATCGAAGCTGTCGCCCGGCTGGATCAGCATGTAGGAGCGGACCGTGGCCGGATCGATGCGCTGGGTGCCCTCGACCACGACGTCGGTGACCGTGCTCGAGCTCGGACTCAGGAACTGCGCCTTCACCGCCGGGGCCGCTCCGAGGGCCAAGGTGAGCGCAAGCGTCGCCACCTGGCTAAACCGGATCAATCGTGTGGGCAAGGTCGGTCCCCAGTGGTCAAGTCAGCACCCCGCCGGCAGGAACCGGCACTCATGTCATTCCGCGGCAGCGCCCCGGGAGCGCGACTATAGCCCCGCCCACCGGCCCCGCAAACCGTAGATACTCGAAGCGGTTACCCGACCAGCGAGCCCAGATAGCCGACGATGTCGAACCGCATCAGGTCGTTCCATGTCACGAACAGCATCAGCATGACAACCAGGCTCAGCCCGGCGATCGACGCCCATTCCTGCGCCCGCTCACCCAGCGGTCGGCCGCGGACCGCCTCGAGCGCATAGAACATCAGGTGGCCGCCATCGAGGATCGGCACCGGGAACAGGTTGATCAGCCCGAGATTGATCGACAGCACGGCGGTGAACCAGAGCGTCATGACCAGCCCGCTCTGGGCGACGGTGCCGGACATCTCGGCGATCCGCAGCGGGCCGCCCAGTTCCTCTGTGCCGCGCACGCCGATGATCATCTCGCCGACCGCGTCCAGGGTCTGTTCGATGATCGAGAAGGTCTCTGTGGTCGCCACCATCACCGCGTTGAGCGGATCGAGCTTCTCCACGGTCGTCTGGTTCGACTGGATACCCAGGCGGCCGAAGGAGATCTCGTTGCCGAACCGGTCGGTTTCGGTGATCGGGTCCGGGGTGACGGTGATCTCGCGGGTGGCGCCGTCGCGCTCGATCACCAGCAGGATCGGCTCGCCCGGCCGCTCGAACACGATGCGGCTGAGGTCGGAGAACTGGCTGACCTCCGTGCCGTCGGCGCTGACGACCCGGTCCTCGACCATGAGACCGGCACGCTCGGCGGCGGAATTCTCGATGACCTTGTCGACCACCGCGGGCGCGTAGGGGCGCCCCTCGAACATGTACAGGCCGGCCAGGACCAGGATCGCGAAGATGAAATTGGCCGCGGGCCCGGCGGCGACGACCGCCGCACGCGCGCCCAGGCTCTTGTGATGAAAGGACTCGCGCCGGTCCTCCTCGGTGAAGCCGCTGTCGTCGGCGGCGCCGGCGCTGGCCGGATCGGCATCGCCGAACATCTTCACATACCCGCCCAACGGGATCGCGCAGACCTTCCACCGGGTGCCGCTCTTCGCGTTCCAGCCGAACAGCTCCGGTCCGAAGCCGATGGCGAAGGCCTCGACCCGCACACCGTTGCGCCGGGCCACGAAGTAGTGCCCCCACTCGTGAACGAAGACCAGAACGGTCAGGATCACGAGAAACGGCAGCGCGTAATCGGCAATTATATCGATCATTCGAACCCTGTATCCCTAAACCGTCTCGCCCCCGCAATCCGGTCCTCTAACCTGAGCGAGGAACTTAAATCGCCGCCCCGGCCTGCGCAATGGAGACGCCTGCGAATCCGGCAATCACCTCTCCGGCGATCCGCCGCCCCTTGCCGTCGGCGGCGAACACGGCCTCCAGGTCGCCGATCTCCTCGGTCGGGCAGCGCTGCAGCGTCTCCTCCACAACCGAGGCGATGTCGGTGAAACCGATGCGCCCGTCCACGAAAGCCGCGACCGCCGCCTCGTTGGCCGCGTTCATGACACAGGCCGCATCGCCTTCCGCGCGCAGCGCCTCGCGGGCCAGACGCAGGGCCGGGAACCGCTCGGTATCCGGGGCGAAGAAGCTGAGCTGGCCGATCGCCGCCAGGTCGAGACGCTCCACCGGTGTGTCCATCCGCCGCGGCCAGGCCAGGCAGTGGGCGATGGGCGTACGCATATCCGGCGCGCCGAGCTGCGCCAGGACCGAGCCGTCCACATAGGAGACCATGGAGTGGATCACCGACTGCGGATGCACCAGCACGTCGATCCGCTCCTCCGGCAGGGCGAAGAGGTGATGCGCCTCGATCAGCTCCAGGCCCTTGTTCATCATGGTGGCGCTGTCGATGGAGATCTTCACGCCCATGGACCAGTTCGGGTGGGCCACCGCCTGGGCCAGGGTCTTGCGAGCCATGTCGTCGCGCGAGAGGGTGCGGAACGGGCCGCCGGACGCGGTCAGAATGATCTTCTCGATGCCCTCGCGCCGGGCGTCGTCGAATACCTGGAAGATGGCGTTATGTTCGCTGTCGACCGGCAGGATGCGGCAGTCCGCGCGCACCGCCTCCTCGGTGAACAGCCGGCCGGCACAGACCAGCGATTCCTTGTTCGCCAGGGCGACGATCCCGCCGCGCCGTACCGCCTCCAGGGTCGGGGCGAGGCCGGCGGCGCCGACGATCGAGCCCATGGTCCAGTCGGCCTCGCGCCGCCCGGCCTCCAGCACGGCGTCCTCGCCGGCCGCCGCCTCGATGCCGGTGCCCGACAGGGCGTCCCGCAAGGCCGGCCAGGCGGACTCGTCGGCGATCGCCACGAACCGCGCGCCCACGGCCCTCGCCTGCCGCGCCAGCAGGTCGGCGTTGGCCCCGCCCGCCAGCGCGGTCACGGCAAACCGCTCCGGCGCGCGGCTGATCAGGTCGATCGTGCTGGTACCGACAGATCCGGTGGAGCCGAGGATGCTGATCCGGCGCACGCCGTCCACCTTCGGGTCTGCTACGGGGTCTACCACTGCAGAACGCTCCTACCGCTCACCCACATGGCCAGCGCCACGACGGGCAGAACCGTCATCATGCCGTCGACCCGGTCGAGAATGCCACCATGTCCGGGAATGAGACTGCCGGAGTCCTTCACCTTGAAGTGCCGTTTGACGGCGGATTCGAGCAGATCGCCGGCCTGGGCGATCAGGGCGATGCCGATCGCCAGCGGCACCAGGGCCGCCCCCCGCGCGTCGGCATGCAGCAGCGTGAAGACGGCCGCCACCAGCATCGAGCCGGCCATGCCGCCGGCCAGACCCGCCCAGGTCTTCGACGGGCTCACCTTGGGCATCAGCTTCGGGCCGCCGATCGTCCGGCCGGCCACATAGGCGCCGATGTCGGTCGCCGCGACACTGGCGATCACATAGATCACCGTCTCCAGCCCGAAATCGATATGCGAGCGCATCCAGACCAGCGCCAGCGCCGGAAACACGGTGCCGATCACCGCGACACCGAGCCAGATCGGCCCGACCACCCGGAGCTGGCGGGCGAGGAGCACGGAAATCGGCACCGCCACCAGCGCGCAGGCCACACCGGCCGGCACATGAAAGAGCAGGGCCACCACGAAGGACACCAGCAGGGCGATCGCCAGCACCAGGCGCGTGCGGTGCCGGTCCGACGGGGCGGAGATCAGCGCGCCCCACTCCCAGGCCATCACCCCGGCGATGAACAGAATGCCGATGTCGAAGGCGGACCCGCCGGCCCAGATCAGCAGCCCGGCTGCCGGGACCAGAACCAGCGAGGACACGACACGCTTGCGCAGGTCGCCGGAACGGGCCGCGGAAACGGGTGCAGCCTCCCGTCCGTCGTCCTTGCCGGCCGTCATACGATCGCCCTCTATCCTGTCGCCCGACCGTAGCGCCGGTCCCGGCGGGAGAAGTCCTCCAGCGCCTCGACCAGATGCGCCCGGTCGAAATCCGGCCACAGAACGTCGGTGAACACGAGCTCGGCATAGGCGATCTGCCAGAGCAGGAAATTGGAGATCCGCCGCTCGCCGCTGGTGCGGATCAGCAGATCCGGATCCGGCAGCCCCCCGGTATCGAGGCAGGACTGGACGGTATCGTCGTCGATCTCCGCCGGCGACAGCGTCCCGGCCGCCACCGCCTCGGCGATGCGGCGCACCGCGTTGGTGATCTCGCCCCGGCTGCCGTAGCTGAGCGCGATGTTCAGGCACAGGCCGGTATTGTCGGCGGTGAGCTTCTCCGCATTGTCGATCAGCGCCACGATGTCGGCGGACAGCCGCGCGCGGTCGCCCAGCATGCGGATCCGGACGTTGTTCTTGTGAAGCTCGGCCACCTCGCGCCGCAGGTAGTAGCGCAGGATGTTCATCAACTCCGACACCTCGTCCTGCGGCCGGCTCCAGTTCTCCGAGGAGAATCCGAACAGGGTCAGGTGGGTGATGCCGAGTTCCGGCGCGCAATCCACCACCCGGCGGACCGCCTTCACGCCTTCGCGGTGACCGAAGGTACGCGGCATGCTCCGGGCGCGAGCCCAGCGGCCGTTGCCGTCCATGATGATGGCGACATGCAGGGGAGCGGCCGCCTCTCCGGCGCCGATGGAGGGTGCGGCATCCACCATCTCAGACCTGCATGATGTCCTTTTCCTTGGCCTCCAACGCCTCGTCGATCGCCTTGACGTGGCTGTCGGTCAGCTCCTGGATCTCCTGCTCGTACAGATGACGGTCGTCCTGGCTGAGGTCGCCGTCCTTCTCCGCCTTCTTCAGCATGTCCATGCCGTCGCGGCGCACGTTGCGCACGGCCACGCGGGCGTTCTCGGCATACTTCGCCGCGATGCGGCTGAGTTCCTTGCGGCGCTCCTCCGACAGATCGGGCAGCGGAATGCGGATGAGCTGGCCGTCCGACTGCGGGTTCAGGCCGAGATCGCTGTCGCGAATCGCCTTCTCCACCGCCTTGCTCATGCCGCGGTCCCAGACCTGCACCGACAGCATCCGGGGTTCCGGAACGCTGACCGTGCCGACCTGGTTGATCGGCATCTTCGCGCCATAGGCGTCGACCATGATCGGATCCAGCAGGCTGACCGACGCCCGTCCGGTCCGCAGGCCGCCGAACTCGCTCTTCAGAGAGGTTACGGCGCCGTCCATGCGGCGCTGGATATCGTCGAGATCGGGTTCCGCCATCTTCTGCTACTCCGTAATGATCGTATACCGGCCCCTGGCGTGGACCACCTCGGCGAAGGCCCCGTTATTGTGGATGGAAAAGACCAGGATCGGAATCTCGTTCTCACGGGCGAGCGAGATCGCCGAGGCATCCATCACCTTCAGGTCGCGCGTCAGCACATCCATATAGCTCAGCCGCTCGTAGCGCGTCGCCGTCGGAACCTTCATCGGGTCGGCATCATAGACGCCATCGACCTTGGTCGCCTTCAGCAGCGCGTCGCAGCCCATCTCCGACGCGCGCAGGGCGGCGGCGGTGTCCGTCGTGAAGAACGGGTTGCCCGTGCCGGCGGCGAAGATCACCACCCGGCCCTTCTCCATGTGGCGCATGGCGCGGCGGCGGATATAGGGCTCGCAGACCGCGGCGATCGGCAGGGCAGACAGCACCCGGGTCTGGATGTTGCGGCGCTCCAGGGCGCTCTGCATGGCCAGTGAGTTCATCACCGTGGCCAGCATGCCCATGTAGTCGCCGGTGGCCCGCTCCATGCCGGCGGCCGCCGCGGAGATGCCGCGGAAGATGTTGCCGCCGCCGATGACGAGGCAGACCTCGGTGCCGGCCTTGGAGACCGACTCGATCTCGCCGGCCACCCGGTCGACCATTTCCGGGTCGATTCCGTAAGCGAGGCCCCCCATGAGGGCCTCGCCCGAGATTTTCAGCAGGACGCGCTTGTAGACGGGACCCTGGCCGTCGGCTTGATTGCCGGCCGTCTCCCCGCTTCCGTCCTCCGCCATGCGTCTCTCCTTGCCGCTATGGCGTTCGGGTCAGTGAGCGAGCGTTGCCGCGACCTCGGCCGCAAAGTCGCTTTCCTCACGCTCGATGCCCTCACCCAGCTGAACACGGGCGAACCCGGTCAGCGTCACCGGCGCGCCGACGGTCTTGGCGGCGTTCTCGACGACCTTCGAGATGCGGGTCTCGCCATCGACCACGAAGGTCTGCTCGAGCAGGACGACCTCCTGGTAGAACTTGCGCAGACGGCCCTCGATCATCTTGGCGATGATCTCGTCGGTCTTGCCGCTGTCGCGGGCCTGCTCGATCAGCACCGCACGCTCGCGCTCGATGGCGGCCGGATCCAGGTCGTCGGTCGACAGGCTCTGCGGCGCCGCGGCGGCCACGTGCATGGCGATCTGCTTGCCAAGCTCATTCAGCTTGTCCTTGTCGCCGGTCGACTCCAGCGCGACCAGCACGCCGATCTTGCCAAGGCCCGGCTGGACCGCGTTGTGGACATACGGGACGACCACACCGTCGGTCACCGACAGCACCCGCGCGCGGCGCAGGGACATGTTCTCGCCGATGGTGGCGATGTTGTGGGTCAGCTGCTCCTCGACGGTGCGGCCCGTCTCCGGATAGGCGATGCCCTTCAGGGTCTCGATGTTCTCGCCATGCGCCAGCGCCAGCTTCGTCACGGTCTCGACGAAGTTCTGGAAGGTGTCGTTGCGCGCCACGAAGTCGGTCTCGGAGTTGACCTCCATGACCGCCCCCTTGGTGCCGTCGACGGCGGCGCCGACCAGTCCCTCAGCCGCCACGCGGCCGGACTTCTTCGCCGCCGCGGCCAGGCCCTTGGTGCGCAGCCAGTCCACCGCCGCGTCGAGATCGCCGTCGGTCTCGGTCAGGGCCTTCTTGCAATCCATCATGCCTGCGCCGGACTTCTCGCGCAGTTCTTTCACCAGAGCAGCCGTGACAGCCATGGTTAAATCCTCGTCGCTGGTAAGGTTCCACGGCGGCGACCCTGGTGGCCGCCGCCTCGACTATGCCGTTGTCTTCTGCCGCGCCGGACGGAGCCGGGCGACGGTCGTCGGGTCAGGCGCCGGCCGGCTGCTCGGCCGGCTTCTCAGCGGGCGTCTCGGCGGCGGGCTGTTCGGCCGGCTCGGAAGCCTCGGCCTCAGCCGCGAGCGCCGGCTCGATCGGTGCCTCGGTGCTCTCGCCCACATCGCCGCCGGAAGCCATCGCCTCGGCCTGGATGCCGCCGATCACGGCCCGGCCCATCAGTTCGGTGTAAAGCGCGATGGCGCGCATGGCGTCGTCATTGCCCGGGACCGGGTAGGTGACGCCGTCGGGATCGCAGTTGCTGTCCAGGATGGCCACGACCGGAATGCCCAGGGTGTTGGCTTCCTGAATGGCCAGCGACTCCTTGTTGGTGTCGATCACCACCATGATGTCCGGCAGGCCGCCCATTTCCTTGATGCCGCCCAGCGCGCGCTCCAGCTTGTCGCGCTCGCGGGTCAGGCCCAGGGTCTCCTTCTTGGTCAGGCCGCCGACGCCGGCGTCCAGACGCTCCTCCAGCTCCCGCAGGCGCCGGATCGAGTTGGAGATGGTCTTCCAGTTGGTCAGCATGCCGCCGAGCCAGCGGTGGTTGACGTAGTACTGGCCGGACTGCTTCGCCGCCTCGGCGATCATGTCGGCCGCCTGGCGCTTGGTGCCGACGAACAGCACGCGGCCATTGTTGGCGACAACGTCGCGCACGGCCTCGAGGGCACGATGCAGCAGCGGAACGGTCTGGCGCAGATCGAGAATATGGACGTTGTTGCGCACACCGAAGATGTACGGCTCCATCTTCGGGTTCCAGCGGCGGGTGTGGTGGCCGAAATGGACACCGGCCTCAAGCAGCTGGCGCATGGTAAAGGTAGGGACGGTCATGTCTTTCCTCGGGTTTTCCGGTTCAACCTCCACGAGCGATAGCCGAGACACGGTCTCGACACCGGAGCGGGCCGTCCGATCCGGCGGAAACCGGGCTCGGGGGAACGCGTGCTCGTGTGCGGATTTAAGCGGCCGTTTCTCTACAGGCTGCAGGCCGGTTTTGCAAGGACGCAAAGCGGCGATTTCCGCGGCTCTCTCCCTGGCCGCCGGTCTGTTCTGTGCCGCCGGTTCCGCCAGTGCCGGCCCGCTGGGCGACCGGATCGCCGAATCACTGTGCTATCCGCCGAGTGCCGAGCGCATGGCCCTGGCACCGGAAGACCGGGCCCGCCTGCTCGCCGCACCGCCGGTCACGGGCGACTACCGGGACATCCAGGGCAGCGAGGCCCGGGCCTGGTTCGAGGTGCTGTCCGACGGCACAGCACGCTGCCGGACTCCGGCGAATTCGGCCATGACCGTGACTTTCTGCGCCGCCGTGACCCTGGAGGCCGACGCCCTGCGCCGGGCCGAGCGGCGGCTATGTAAATTTCCCTAATTAAAGTATGTAGGTTGCGGGGAATTGGCCCGGGCCTGAGGGGACCACCGGATGCAGGATGTGATGATCTCACGCGCGCTGACGTCTGCGCGCATGCGATCGCCTCTGGTGCGCGAGGCCTATGCCTACTGGGCCGGCAAGAAGCGCGGCGATCTTCTCCCGGCCCGCGCCGATGTCGATCCGGTGGATATCCCCCGCATCCTGCCGCACATCTCCCTGGTGGAGCGCGAGGCGGAGACCGGCCGCTACCGCTACCGGCTGTTCGGCTCCGCCCTGGTGGACATCCTGGGCAAGGAGCCGACGGGCAAGTACCTGGACGAGATCTATCCGGATTTCGAGCTGAGCGAGAGCCGGCGCTACCGCGACCAGGTCTTCGAGATGGGCAAGCCGAGCCACCGCATCGGCCGCCCTTCCCTGCGCTTTCCCAAGGATTTCGTGACGGTGGAGCGGCTGTATCTGCCGCTGGCCGAAGACGGCCGCCGAGTCGATATGATGATGGGCGTGCTGGTCTTCAGCATGGACTCGCTGGAGGGGTGAAGTAGGGCGGAAAGCGGCTCTCTCCCTTAATCTCCCCGGCTTTCAGCCGGGGCCCAGAGCAAAGCTTGCTGGAACGGTCGGGAAAAACTCGGAGCTGCTCCAGCACGCCGCCCCCTCGGTCCCGGCACAGGGCCGGGAAGACGAGTATGAGCAATGGAGCCCGGATCCCTAAACCGGCGGCGTCCAGGTGGTCTCCGGATCGAGCGGGTAGACCGGGCGCGGCAGGCCCTTCCAGTCGAAATTCGCCAGGTTCGGCGAGGTCAGGCCCGGCACGTCCACCTCGATGATCCGCTCCGGCGGGAACAGGTGCTGGAAACCGGCGCGGAAATGGCCCCGCGACTTCACCACGATGGAGCGCGCGCCGACCACGTCCAGCCCCAACTCCTCGATGAAGTCGGTGGACAGGCACTGCTGGCGCTTGGTGATGACGATCAGCGTGATGCCGTCCAGCGCCAGGATCGCGGTGTCGCCCAGGCTGACGCTCTTGCCCGCGACCATGCCGTGGCGGCCGACGAACTCGCCGTCATGCAGGCGCACGACCCGGGCGTCCCACTCCAGCGGGTCGGAGTAGTTCGCCGTCTCCTGCGTGTTCATCCGGGCGCGGAAGGTGCCGCCCTCGCCCGCCGCCTGGGCCTGCTCGACCAGGGCAGGGTCGTAGAACACCGCGAAGACCGCGCCATGCACGCCGGCCTCCAGAAAGGCCTTCAGAATATAGGTGGTGTTGCCGCGCCCGCCGCCGCCGGGATTGTCGGCCGGATCGGCGAAGAGCAGCGACGGCAGCACCGCGTCGGCACCGACCGCCTTGGCCTTCGCCACCGTCGCGTCCAGCGCCGTCATGTTGGTCTGATAGCGCTCATGCTCGGCCCAGGCCGCCTTGGCCAGCTTGATCGCCAGCGCCTTGGCGTGCTCCGGGTCGTTGCGGGTGGTGACGATCACCGTCATGCCGTTCTTCGGGGTGTCGGCGAAGGCGAAGCCGGAGACGATGGAGATGTTCATCACCCGGTCGTCCAGCTTGGTCTGGCCCAGGCGGATCAGGTCGCCGTAAGGATGTCCCTCGGCGGTGAGCTGGGTCACGGACGGCGCCACCAGCGGCAGACGCACCCGGTAGGCGGTCGGCTTGACCCCGGTGGTCAGCATCTCGTCCATCAGGGTCGCCGCCTCCGCGCCCCGCTCGTAGATATCCACATGCGGATTCTCGCGGTAGCCGATCAGGATGTCCGCACTGTCCATCATCACCTCGGAGATGTTGCAGTGCAGATCCAGGCTCGCCACCACGGCCACGGCCGGCCCGACGCAGCGCCGGACGAGCGCGAAGACCTCGCCGTCCGGGTCGTGGGTATGGGTCGCCGTCGCCCCGCCATGCTCGGCGATATAGACGCCGTCGAGTGTGCCGGCCGCCTTCAGGCCCGCCTCGAACTCGGCGAGCAGTTCGTTGAAGAACCCCTCCTCCACCGGTCCGGCCGGCTGCGAGGCGGCGTGGGTGACCGGCACCGGCTCCCAGCCGTCCACGCCGTACTTCTCGTCCATCACCGCATAGAATCCGCGGATGCCGTTATAGAGCGGCGACGGCTCCTTGCGCGCCAGCTCGGTGATTTCCGCCCCCCGGTAATACCCGCGCTGCTCGAAGTCCCAGCGCTTGCACGGCGGCGCGAAGGCGTTGCTTTCCAGCGAGAAACCGAGAATGGCGATGCGTTTCATGATAGTCCCTTGAGTGCGTGGAGTCGGCGACCGCGCCGTCGCGGCGCACACTGACCGCCGAAATCCGATCCGCTATAGAGAGCAGCCGGACAGCGAGCGGAAGCGATCAGCATGACGGACATCATTCACCGAAATGCCGTGAGGGCAATCCTCCTAACGCCCGAAGCGGCGGTTCTTCTGATGCGGATCAGGCTGCCCGGCCGGCCGGTCTTCTGGATCGCCCCCGGCGGCGGGATCGAAGGCGACGAACCGCCGGACACTGCCCTGCGGCGCGAGTTGCAGGAGGAAGTGGGGCTGTCCGCCTTCGAGCCGGGCCCGCTGCTCTGGCGTCGCCGGCACACCTTCAGCGTCGGCGCTAAGCGCTACTGCCAGACCGAGGCGTATTACGCGGTGCACACGCCCCGCTTCGAGCCGGCGATGTCCGACGCCGTGGAAGCGACCGTGCTGGATGCCTTCCAATGGTGGTCGCTGGACGGTCTCCACCGACTGACCGACCCGGTGGCTCCCAGAACTCTGGCGACGATCGTCGACCGGTACCTGCGCCACGGCCCTCCGCAAGGGCCGCTGTCTCTCGATGTGGAAACCGACTAGAGATCCTTCACGTAGTCGATTCCCGGCAGCGCCTTTACCGCGCCGCGCAGCCGGCTGGAGACCTGATAGGCCTCCGGCAGCTTGATGCGCACGTCGCCGCGGGCGGTCGGCACCACCACGTGGATGCGGCCGCGGCCCCTGCCCTCGTTCTGGATCAGGCTCTTCAGCGTCTCCAGGGGCGAGGTGTCGTGCAGGAAGATCTCCAGCCCGGCCGCGGTGCGCTCCACCGCCTTGTCCAGCGGCTCCACCGAGGAGGCCAGCAGGCGCAGGTTGTCGTCCTCGATCCTCGCATCGGCCCGCACCAGGAGCGGTTCGCCGGCGTCGAGCAGGTCGCGGGACGAGGCCAGCACCTCGGAGAACATCGTCACCTCGAACACGCCGGTGCGGTCGGTGAGTTGGGCGAAGGCGAAGCGGTTGCCGGACTTGGAGGTGCGGATCTGCCGGCCGACCACGATGCCGGCCAGCACCAGCCGGGTCTGGCCGCCCTTGCGCACCGCCGCGGCATGGGCCTCGGTGGAGGAAACCACCTCCAGCCGCGCCAGGCTCTCCGCATAGGCGTCCAACGGATGGGCCGACAGGTAGAAGCCGAGCGCGTCGAACTCCTCCTTCAGCCGGTCCATCTGTGGCCATTCGGGGCGGCTCTTCAGGCGGATGTCCTGTTCCTGCGGCGCGCCGCCCTCCACGGCGAAGAGGCTGACCTGATTGGACTTGCGCTCGCTCGCCGCAAGACTGACGTGACGTACGATTGTTTCAAGGCTTTCAAATAGCTCTGCGCGATTCTTGTGAAGCTGGTCGAAGGCGCCGGCCCGCACCAGATTCTCCAGTAGGCGCTTGTTGACCTGGGTCGGATCGGCGCGGTCGGCGAAGTCGGACAGGCTCTTGAACGGCCCGTCCGCCTCGCGCAGCTCGACCAGCGCGTCCATGGCCGAGCCGCCGACGTTCTTCACCGCCGCCAGCGCATAGCGGATGCCGTAGGTGCCGTCGTCCTTGCGCTCCACCGCGAAGTCGCGGCGCGACCTGTTGATGTCCGGCGGCATCAGGTCGATCTTGAGCTTCTGCAGTTCCTGGCGGAACACGTTCAGCTTGTCGGTATTGCCCATGTCGTAGGTCATCGACGCGGCCAGGAACTCGACCGGGTAGTTCGCCTTCAGATAGGCGGTGTGATAGCTGACCAGGGCATAGGCGGCGGCGTGGGACTTGTTGAAGCCGTAGCCGGCGAAGGCGGCGATCTGGTCGAAGATGCCGCTCGCCTGGGCCTTGTCCACGCCCTGCTCGACGGCGCCGTTCACGAACTTCTCGCGCTGGGCGTCCATCTCCTCCTTGATCTTCTTACCCATGGCCCGGCGCAGCAGGTCGGCGCCGCCCAGCGTGTAGCCGGACAGCCGCTGGGCCGCCTGCTGCACCTGCTCCTGATAGATCATGATGCCGAAGGTCTCCTTCAGCACCGGCTCCAGGACCGGGTGCATGTAGTCGGGCCGCTCCTCGCCGTGCTTGCAGGCGATGTATTTCGGGATGTTCGCCATCGGGCCCGGCCGATAGAGGGCGACCAGGGCGATGATGTCCTCGAAACGGTCGGGGCGCAGGCGGCGCAGCACGTCGCGCATGCCCGAACTTTCCAACTGGAACACGCCGGTGCTCTCGCCCTTGGCCAACATGGCGTAGGTCGGCCCGTCGTCGAGCGGCACCTTCGACAGGTCGATCTCGATTCCCCGCTCCTTCAGGTGGTCGACGGCGCGCTGCAGCACGGTCAGGGTCTTCAGGCCGAGGAAGTCGAACTTCACCAGCCCGGCCTGCTCCACCCATTTCATGTTGAACTGGGTGACCGGCATGTCGGAGCGCGGATCGCGGTACAGCGGCACCAGATGGTCCAGCGGCCGGTCGCCGATCACCACACCGGCGGCGTGGGTGGAGGAGTTGCGGTACAGCCCCTCCAGCTTCAGGGCGGTCTTGATCAGGTTGGCGACGTTCTCGTCGGCATCGCGCTGGGCCCGCAGATCCTCCTCGGTCTGCAGCGCCTGCTCCAGGGTGACCGGATTGGCCGGGTTGTTCGGCACCAGCTTGCAGATCCGGTCGACCTGGCCGTAGGGCATCTCCAGCACGCGGCCGACGTCGCGCAGGGCGGCGCGGGCCTGGAGCTTACCGAAGGTGATGATCTGGGCGACCCGGTCGCGACCGTACTTCTCCTGCACGTAGCGGATCACCTCGTCGCGGCGGTCCTGGCAGAAGTCGATGTCGAAGTCCGGCATGGACACGCGTTCGGGGTTCAGGAAGCGCTCGAACAGCAACCCCCAGCGCAGCGGATCCAGGTCGGTGATCAGCAGCGAATAGGCGACGAGCGAGCCGGCACCCGACCCACGGCCCGGGCCGACCGGGATGTTCTTCGCCTTCGCCCATTTGATGAAGTCCGACACGATCAGGAAGTAGCCGGGGAAGCCCATCTGCTCGATGATCCCCAGCTCCATCGCCAGCCGCTCGTGATAGGGCTTGGCCGCCGCCGCGCGGCCCGCCGCGTCCATGTCCTCCGTGTAGACATGGGCGGCCAGCCGGCCCTGCAACCCCTCCTCCGCCTGGGCCCGCAGCTCCTCGGTCTCGGTGCGGCCGCCCTCGGTCTCGAAGCGCGGCAGGATCGGCGCCAGCTTCTCCGGCATCACCGCGCAGCGCCGGGCGATCACCAGCGTGTTGTCGATCGCCTCCGGCAGGTCGGCGAACAGCTCGCGCATCTCCTCCGCCGTCTTGAAGCGGTGATGCGGCGTCACCCGCCAGCGTTTCGGATTGCCGATGGTCGTGCTCTGGGCGATGCAGAGCAGCACGTCCTGGGGCTCGTGCATGCCCGGATCGGCGAAGAACACGTCGTTGGTCGCCACCAGCGGCAGGTCGCGGGCGTAGGCCAGGTCGATCAGCGGTCCCTCGATCCGGTTCTCCTCGTCGAGGAAATGGCGCTGAAGCTCGATATAAAGCCGGTCCGGAAACAGCCCCTGAAGCTGGGTCAGCATCGCCTCGGCATCGGCCCTGCGCCCTTCCAGCAGCAGCCTGCCTACGCCGCCCTTCATGCCGCCGGTGAGCGCGATCAGCCCCTCGGTACGGCCCTCCATGTCCTCAAGGGAGATCTGCGGCACCTCCTCGCCCGTGCCGTCCAGGAAGGCCTGGCTGACCAGACTCATCAGGTTGCGGTAGCCGGCCTCGTTCTGGGCGATCAGCGGCAGCTGGTCCGGCAGCACGTCGCGGCCGCCCACCACGCGCAGCCCCTTACGCTCGGTATCGACCGGCCGGCGGATGTTGAGCTGCACGCCGACGATCGGCTGCACCCCCTCGCCCGACGCCGTGACCGCGAACTCCAGGGCGCCGAACATGTTGCCGCTGTCGGTCATGGCGACAGCCGGCATGTTGTTCTGCTTGGCCAGCTTCACCAGCTGCTTGGCGTGGATCGCCCCTTCCGCCAGGGAATAGGCGGAATGCACACGGAGATGGACGAAATCGGCGTGAGTCATAGGGGGCCTCCGAAGGGATCGGCGATCATCCCATACGGCCGCTGCCAGGTCACCCGCGGTGACCGAACCGGCGGACCTTTCGCCCTTTCGGCCGCCGTCGCTGCGCCCCGGGAGATCGGGAATCGCCGCGGATTCGTGCGGCCCCGCAAGGAAAGCCTCTGATTTAAATTAAGTTAAAATTCTACCTAAATGGCAGGAAAGATAATAATTTTTTTGGTGTTCCTCCATCGAAATTAAGACTGTTTTAAGTCTCACGGGTGAATGCTGGGGCTCCCTTCTATAGAGGTATTTGCAGGCATGTCCGTCGCAGAGCCCAACGAGCCGTCGAAGTCGCCGACCGACATCCACGCGGTGTTCCGGGCGCATGTTTCCTATTTGCGTGGGGAACCCGGAGGCCGGCGCTGTCAGCTAAAGTCGGCCAAGTTCGACGGCCGCAACCTGGACAGCATCAATCTGCACCAGGCCACGCTGTCCGGGTCGACCTTCACCCGGACGTCCCTGGAGGAGACCGATCTCTCCAACGCCGACCTGTTCGCCTGTGACTTCTCTGCCGCGAACCTGCGCAACGCCTGTCTGAACAAGGCCGACCTGCGGGGCGCGAACTTCACGCTTGCGAACCTGTCCGGCGCCAAGCTCCGCGCCGCCGACCTGCGGCCCGGCCACATCCTGCAGTGGGGCGAAGAGGTAAAGCGCGTCTCCAGCCTGGCGGACGCCAACCTGGACGGCGCCGACCTGACCGACGCGAACGTGTCGGAGGCCAACATGGCGATGGCCAGCGCCAAGGGTGCCGTGTTCCACGACGTGGTTCTGCATGCGGTGAACCTGGCCGGTGCCGACCTGTCCGGCGCCGACCTGACCGGCTGCAACCTGAAGAACGCCAACCTCACGGGCACCAATCTCGACGGCGCCGATCTCAGCGGCGCCAACCTGACCGACGCCAATCTGCGCAACGTCGACCTGTCCAAGGCGAATGTCGAGACCGCCAACATGATGGGGGCGATCCACCGGGACAGCCAGCGGCCGCTGCCGGGCGAGATCGAAGTCATGCTGCGCGAGCACAGCAAATGGATCGCCAGCAACGGCACCATGGGCGCCCGCGCCAACCTGAAGGACTTCGACCTGGCGGAGCTGGACTTCTCCAGCTGCGACGTGCGCGGCGTCTGCTTCGACGGGGCGAATCTGAAGGGCGCGGCGTTCGTGCGCTCCGAGCTGTTCCTGACGTCATTCCAGGGCGCGAACCTGGAAGAGACCGATTTCTCGTTCGCCCGGGCGTCCGGCACCAACTTCGCCGGCGCGCTGCTGGCAGGGTCGGTTTTCATCAGCACCCGGGTCGAGGATGCCGAGATCATCGGCCCGGACGGTCACAAGACCGGACGCAGCCTGTTCGCCCGCTTCCGGGGAGCCGATCTCAACGGTGTGAATTTCGCCGGCAGCATTCTGGACGGCGCCGATCTGTCCGACGCCGACCTGACCGGTGCGAAGCTCGAATTCGCCAAGATCAAGCGCGCGCGGGGTATCGACTGAGCGGACTTACAGGGTCCGCTCGACCAGCCGTCCGTCGCGGAGCTCCACCACCCGATCCATCTGCGCCGCCAGATCCAGGTTGTGGGTGGCGATCAGGGCCGACAGCCCGGTGCCGCGCACGATGTGGGTCAGCTGGGCGAAGACGTCCGCCGCCGTCTGCGGATCCAGGTTACCGGTCGGCTCGTCCGCCAGCAGCACCCGCGGCACGTTGGCGATGCCGCGCACGATGGCGACCCGCTGCTGCTCGCCGCCCGACAGGCGCGCCGGACGGTGGCTCGCCCGTTCGCTCAAGCCCACCATGTTGAGAAGCTGATCCGCCCGTTCCCGCGCCTCGCGCCTGGAAAGACCGGCGATCATCTGCGGAATCATGACATTCTCGCGGGCCGAGAACTCCGGCAGCAGATGGTGGAACTGATAGACGAAGCCGATGGTGCGCTGGCGGAAGCGCGTCCGCTCGCCGTCGCCCAGCTCGGCGCAGTTCCGCCCCCCCACCAGTACCTTGCCGCTCGTCGGCTGCTCCAGCAGGCCGGCGATATGGAGGAGTGTGGACTTGCCGGCGCCGGACGGCCCGACAAGCGCCACGATCTGTCCCTCGTTCAGCGTCATGTCGATGCCGCGCAGCACCCGCAGGGATTGGTCGCCCATGCCGAAGACCCGGGTGACGCCCTCGAGCACCAGGGCCTTGCCGTCTTTGCCCGCCTGGCGCGGCGCCGGCGGCGGCGTCAGCGGTTCATTCATAGCGCAGCGCCTCGACCGGATCGATGCGGGCGGCCCGCCAGGCCGGGTAGATCGTGGCGGCGAAGCTCAGCCCCAGCGCCATGGCGATGACGACGATCACCTCGGTCGGGTCCATCTTCGCCGGCACGTTGGTCAGGAAGTAGATCTCCGGCGGGAAGACCGAGGTGCCGAACACCGTCTCCACCCAGTCCTGGATCGCGTGGATGTTGATGACGAAGAGCAGGCCGAGGGCGGCGCCGACCAGCGTGCCCAGCACCCCGATGCTCGCCCCCGTCATGAAGAAGATCCGCGTGACCATCCCGCGCGACGCTCCCATGGTCCGCAGCACCGCGATGTCCCTGCCCTTGTCCTTCACCAGCATGATCATCGAGCTGATGATGTTGAAGGCCGCGACCAGGATGATCAGCGTCAGGATCAGGAACATGACGTTGCGTTCGACCTGCAGCGCATTGAAGAAGCTGCTGTTCTGCTGCTGCCAGTCGCGGAAGTACACCTCCGGCGGCAGCGCCTGCATCATGTTGAGCCGGACCTCCTTGAGGGAATCCGGATCGACCGTGAAGATCTCCAGCGCGTTGACCGAGTCGCCCTTCTGGAAGAACACCTGGGCCGCCTCCAGCGGCATGTAGACGAAGCTGTTGTCGTATTCGTACATGCCGACCTCGAACAGCGCGACGACCTCATAGGCCTTCATGCGCGGCATGCTGCCGACGACGGTCACCGCCGAGGACGGCGAGATCAGGGTCACCCGGTCGCCGACCCGCAGCCCCAGCCGGTTGGCCAGCCGGGAGCCGACCACCACGGCATCCTTGCCCTCGAAACCCTCCAGGGAGCCGACCTTGATGTTGTCGGCGATCAGCGACTTGCCCATCAGGTCGCTCGGCCGCATGCCACGCACGGCGCCGCCCGAGGCGACACCGTTCGCGGTCAGCATGGCCTGGCCCTCGACATGCGGGGTGACGCTGAACACGCCCGGCACCGAGGCCGCCTCCACGACGAGCTGGTCGTAGTTCTCGATCGACCCGTCCACGGCGTAGACGCCGGCATGGCCGTTCAGGCCCAGGATCCGGCCGATCAGTTCGGCCCGGAAGCCGTTCATCACGCTCATGACGATGATCAGGGTGGCCACCCCGAGCCCGATGCCGAGCAGGGAAAATCCGGCGATGACCGAGATGAATCCCTCCTGGCGACGCGCCCGCAGGTAGCGCATGGCCACCATCCGCTCGAATGCACCGAAGATCATGCCCGCCCTCTGTGTAAGGCGCGCACTGTCGGCGCCATATGCGGCGAGATCGTGGCGTGCAGCATCGTCACCGGGCCGCCGGTCAGCCGGCGAACCGGTTCAGCGCGGCCTCCGGAGACATCTCCTCGCGCTCGCCGGTCTTGCGGTTCTTCACCTCGACCACGCCGTTCGCCAGACCGCGCGGACCGACGACGATCTGCCAGGGAAGACCGATCAGATCCATGGTGGCGAGCTTGGCACCCGGACGGTCCGAACTGTCGTCCATCAGCACGTCCACGCCGGCCGTGCCGAGCTTGGCGTACAGATCCTCGGTCGCCGCGTCGCAGGCCGAGTCGCCGACCTTCAGGTTGACCAGGCCGATATGGAACGGCGCCACCTGTTCCGGCCAGACGATGCCGTTCTCGTCATGGCTGGCCTCGATGATGCCGCCGACCAGTCGCGAGACGCCGACGCCGTAGGAGCCCATATGGACCTCGGTCTCCTTGCCGTCCGGCCCGGCCACCTTGGCGCCCAACGGCGCGGAGTACTTGGTGCCGAAATAGAAGATGTGGCCGACCTCGATGCCGCGGGTATGGACCAGATCCGACTCGCCGACCGGACAGCTCGCCGCATCGTGCTTCTCGTCGGTCGCGGCATAGCGCGCCAGGCAGGCATCGACGATCGGCTGCAGGTCGCCCTCGTAGTCGACATCGGCCGGCACCGCGTCGGTGGTCAGCCAATCCTTGTGGCAGAACACCTCGCTCTCGCCGGTCTCGGCCAGGATGATGAACTCATGGCTCATGTCGCCGCCGATCGGACCGCTGTCGGCCGCCATCGGAATCGCCTTCAGCCCCAGCCGGTCGAAGGTCCGCAGATAGGCGACGAACTGGCGGTTATAGGCCAGCCGGGCGGCGTCCTTGTCGATGTCGAAGGAATAGGCGTCCTTCATCAGGAACTCGCGGCCACGCATCACGCCGAACCGGGGGCGCACCTCGTCGCGGAACTTCCACTGGATGTGATAGAGCCGGCCCGGCAGCTCGCGGTAGCTGCGCACATGGGCGCGGAAGATGTCGGTGATCTGCTCCTCGTTGGTCGGCCCGTAGAGCATGTCGCGCTCGTGCCGGTCGGTGATGCGGAGCATCTCCTTGCCGTAGTCGTCGTAGCGGCCGCTCTCCCGCCACAGGTCGGCCGGCTGGATCGTCGGCATCAGGACCTCGTTCCAGCCCGCGGCGTTCTGCTCCTCGCGCACGATCTGTTCGATCCGTTTCAGCACCTTGAAGCCGAGCGGCAGCCAGGAATAGATGCCCGCGCTGGACTGCTGCATCATCCCCGCCCGCAGCATCAGACGGTGGGACACGATCTCCGCCTCGCGGGGCGTGTCCTTCATGGTCGGCAGGAAATAGCGGGACAGGCGCATCGAGTTCCTCGGCAACAACGGGTGACGCGCCGTCCGGCGCGGATCTGCGCGCGCGTCGGAAGCGGAGCCCCGGGCGCGGTGCGGCGCACTCTAGAAAAGCACCCAGGGACTGTCCAAGGGAAATCCGGCCCCGGCAATATCGGTCAAGGCCAATCGATCCAAAGGCTGCACCCTGGAGAGACTTGGAAGACGGTCAGGCTGGAAGCGGCCGCGTCGCGGACCGGATCAGACGCCGCGCAGGCCGAAATTCAGCAGCGAGATCCAGAACCGCTCGAGATCGCGGTAGGAGGTGCTGGCGGTCTTCAGGTTGCCCGCCTCGACCGGCACGCCCGGCAGCGCCTTGGCATGGCGCTCGAACATGGCGTCGATCTCCTTGCACAGGTCCAGACCCTTGTCGGACAGACGCACGCGGATCGACCGCCGGTCATGGGTGGAACGCTCCTGCACCAGGTAGCCGTTCTCCACCATCTTGCGGACGTTGTAGGAAACGTTCGACCCCAGGTAATAGCCCCGGTTCGTCAGTTCCCCGACCGTCAGTTCCTCATCGCTGATATTGAACAGGATGAGGGCCTGAATGTTGTTGATATCCTCGACGCCGATGCGATCAAGCTCGGTCTTCACCACTTCCAGAAACTGGCGGTGAAGGCGCTCGATCAGCTTGATCGCGTCCAAATACTCGCGGCGGAGGTCCGTCACATCATCCGTCATTGTCATCGCATATCCCGCCGCTACTCGTCCCTATAACCGATACCATTGGAGACGCGCACCCATCAACGGGTCTAGACCAACACGTCTACACACGCAACTCGTTTCGATGAATTAGAAATCTCCGTCGCCCCGGATCATCTTGATGATGCCCGAGAAATCCGTGTCGGCATGGCCGCGGTCGACATAGTCCCGGAACAACTGCATGGCCTCCGCGCCCAGCGGAGTCTGCGCGTGGACCTGCTCGGCGGCGTCCTGGGAGAGGCCCAGATCCTTCAGCATCATCGCCGCGGTGAAACCCGGCTTGAAGTCGCGGTTGGAAGCCGCCGTTTCGGTCAGCCCCGGCACCGGACAGTTCACCGTCATCGACCAGCTCTGGCCGGAGGATTTCGAGCTGATGGCGAACAGCTTGGCGGTGTCCAAACCAAGCTTTTCCGCCATCGAGAAGGCTTCGCACTGGCCGATCGTGTTGATCGCCAGCATCATGTTGTTGCAGATCTTCGCCGCCTGGCCGTTGCCGCTGCCGCCGGCGTGAACGATGGTCTTGCCCATCGCCTCCAGGATCGGCTTGGCGCGGTCGAACGCCGTCTCGGAACCGCCGACCATGAATGTCAGGGTCGCGGCAGCCGCACCGGTGGTGCCGCCCGAGACCGGGGCGTCGACCATCTCCAGCCCCTTGGCGGCGGCGTCGGAAGCGACCGCGCGGGCGGTCGCCACGTCGATGGTCGAGCAATCGATCAAGAGGGTGCCGTCGGCAACCTTAGGCAGAATCGACTCGCCATACACGGCTTTAACCTGAGGCCCCGCCGGCAGCATGGAGACGACGATTTCGACCGAATCGACACAGCCTTCGGTCGAACTGGCGGTATCGCCACCCGCCGCCTCGAGGGCTTTGCGCTGTTCCTCCGACAGATCGAAGCCGCGCACGGTGTGCCCCGCCTTGATCAGGTTGGTCGCCATGGGCAGGCCCATGTTCCCGAGGCCGATGAAACCGATCGTCGCCATCTTGTCCCTCCCGAGGACCTTATTGTCGTTGCCGCGAACGCGTGCGGCGCATGCTCAAGCCTGCCCGGCCCGCGGTCAAGCCAGGGACCAGTCGCCGTGGGCCGGCGCGCTGAAATGCGCCGCCACGAGGTCGTCGCCGACCTCGGCCAGGGTCGCCGGCTGCCATTTCGGCGCATGGTCCTTGTCGACCAGCACCGCACGGATGCCCTCGTAGTAGTCGTGCCCGGCCATGCAGGCCTGCGACAGCCGGTATTCCATCCGCAGCACCTCGGCCAGGTTGGACGCCTCCCTGCCGCGGCGCATCAGCTCCAGGCTGATCTTCATGCTGGTGGGCGACTTGGACAGCAGATTGTCCCGGGTCTCGATGGCGAAGTCGGAGCCCTCGGCGGACAGGGCATCGATGATCTCCTCCACCGTGTTCGGCTTGAAGCAGGTGTCGATCACGCCGCGATGGGACGCCAGCGGATCCGGGCCGGCCGGCTCGGCCAGCCGCTCCAGCACGTCGTTCACCGCCTGCCGTCCCGCCGCCCCGGCGGCCATCGCCGAGGCGAGCTGCGCCTCGAAGCCCTCCAGCCGGCTCGACGGCACGAAATGGGTGCCGATGCCGAGCGCGCAGGCGCCGTCGGCATGGAGCCGCGCGCCGGTCAGCGCCAGATACGTCCCGCTCTCGCCCGGCAGGCGCGGCAGGAACCAGCCGCCGCCCACATCCGGGAACAGGCCGATCGCGGTCTCCGGCATGGCGAACATCAGCCGCTCGGTGACGATCCGATGCGAGCCGTGGATCGACACGCCCACGCCGCCGCCCATGGTCACCCCGTCCAGCAGGGCGACGAAGGGTTTGGAGAACGCGTGGATCTGGTGGTTGAGACGGTACTCGTCGAAGAAGAAGGTCTTCGAGAGCTCCGACGGCTTGCCGCCATTGTCTTCCTTGACCGACTTCCAGACCGCGCGGACGTCGCCGCCGGCGCAGAACGCCTTCTCGCCCTCGCCCTTGATCACCACGGCGCCGATGGCGTCGTCATGTTCCCAGTCCTCGAGCTTGGCCGCCATCTCCTTGACCATGCCGTGGGTCAGCGCGTTCAGCGCCTTGGGGCGGGTCATCTCGACCGTCGCCAGGCCGCCATCGGTCGAAAACTTGATCTCGTCGCTCACATCCGTCTCCGGGTGGGTCAGGTGGGGTGGTCAGTTGGCGAGCAGCTTGCGGGCGATGATCACGCGCATGATCTCGTTGGTCCCTTCCAGGATCCGGTGCACGCGCAGGTCCCGCAGCAGCCGCTCGATCGGGTAGTCCCTCAGGTACCCGTAACCGCCATGAAGCTGCAATGCCTCGTCGACGATCCGGTAGCAGATATCGGTGGCGAAACGCTTGGCCATGGCGGCGTGCTGGGTCGCCTCCGGCGATTTCGCGTCCAGGCTCGTGGCGGCGCGATGCACCATCAGTCGGGACGCCTCCAGCTCGGTGGCCATGTCGGCGAGTCGGAACTGGGTCGCCTGGAAATCGGCGATGGCCTGCCCGAAGGCCTTGCGGTCCTTCACATAGGCCAGCGATGCCTCCAGTGCCGCCCGGGCCCCGCCCAGGGAGCAGGCGGCGATGTTGATGCGGCCGCCGTCGAGCCCGGCCATGGCGATGCGGAACCCCTGCCCTTCGGACCCGACCAGGTTCTCGGCCGGCACCTTGCAGTCGTCGAAATTGACCATCGCGGTCGGCTGGCTGTTCCAGCCGAGCTTCTTCTCGTTCTCGCCGAAGGACAGGCCCGGCGTGTCCTTCTCCACCAGGATGCAGGAGATGCCCTTGGCCCCCTCCTCTCCGGTGCGGCACATCACGGCATAGACGTCGCTGGTCCCGCCGCCCGAGATGAACGCCTTACCGCCGTTCAGCACATAGTGCGAATTGCCGACCTTCTCCGCCCGCGTCTTCAGCGCCGCCGCGTCCGAGCCCGCGCCCGGCTCGGTCAGGCAGTAGCTGGCGATCTGCTCCATGGTGGCGAGCTTCGGCAGGAAGCGCTGGCGGATCTCGTCGCTGCCGTAGCTGTCCACCATCCAGGCGACCATGTTGTGGATCGACAGGAAGGCCGCCGTCGACACGCAGCCGGCGGACAGCTCCTCGAAGGCGATGGCCGCATCGAGCCGCCCGAGCCCGGAGCCACCGACATCGTCGCGCACATAGATCGCGCCGAGGCCGAGTTCCGCCAGGTCCTTCAGCACATCGACCGGGAAATGCGCCGTCTCGTCCCATTCCGCGGCGTTCGGTGTCAGGCGCTCGGCGGCGAAGGAGCGCGCCATGTCCTGAATCGCGCGCTGCTCTTCATTGAGTTGGAAATCCATCTGCGTCCCTCCTGCGGGCTGCGGCCGGTGCGTCGGCGCTCGAACTATACGCCGACGGGCTTACCGTGTCGGGCCGCGCGGGATAATCTGAATCGCTTTCGGGCAAGTCAACGGTGCCCCAAGGTCAATCGGGCGCCGGCGCCGTTGCATCGCTAGATGGGTCGCTTACACTCAGGCGCAACAACAAGACGAACGAGGACGCCATGCCCTTCAACGGCCGCCCCAAGACCCTGATCGCACCGTCCACCGGCTATCCGACCACCCGGCTGCGCCGGCCGCGCCAGGCCGATTGGTCGCGCCGGCTGGTTGCCGAGAACGCGCTCAGCGCGAACGACCTGATCTGGCCGGTCTTCGTGCATGCCGGCGACGAGCCCCGGATCCCGGTGGAGAGCATGCCCGGCGTGATGCGCTATTCCGTTGCGGAACTGGCCGAGGTCGCGCGCGAGGCCGCCGATCTCGGCATCCCGGTGATCGGCGTGTTCCCGTATGTGGAAGGCGAGTTGAAGGACGCCCAGGGCAGCTACGCGGTGGCCGACAACAACGTGGTCTGCCAGGCGGTGGAGGCGGTGAAGAACGCGGTGCCGACCCTCGGCGTGATGTGCGACGCCGCCCTCGACCCGTTCACCAGCCACGGCCATGACGGGCTGCTGGAGGACGGCTCCATCCTGAACGACGAGACGGTGGAGATCCTGGTGCGCCAGTCGGTGCTGCAGGCCAGTGCCGGCTGCGACATCATCTCGCCGTCCGACATGATGGACGGCCGGGTCGGCGCCATCCGCAAGGGCCTGGACGAGGCCGGTTTCCAGGGTGTGCTGATCATGTCCTACGCGGCGAAATACGCGTCCGGGTTCTACGCCCCGTTCCGGGCGGCGGTGGGATCCGCCTCGACCCTGGGGTCGGCGTCGAAATCGACCTACCAGATGGATCCCGCCAATTCCGACGAGGCCCTGCGCGAGGTGGCGCTGGACATCGCCGAGGGCGCGGACATGGTGATGGTCAAGCCGGGCATGCCCTATCTCGACATCGTGCGCCGCGTGAAGGACACGTTCGGGGTGCCGACCTACGCCTATCAGGTGTCCGGCGAGTACTCGATGATCATGGCCGCAGCCGAGCGCGGCTGGCTGGACGGCGAGCGGGCGATGATGGAGAGCCTGCTCGGCTTCAAGCGCGCCGGCGCCGACGGCATCCTGACCTATTTCGCCGTCGAGGTGGCCAAGCGGCTGCGGTAGGGGCTGTTTCTCTCCCCCATTTCCTCAACGCGTTCCCCGGCCCTGTGCCGGGGCCTACGCCTGGGATTGCCCTGACGCAGGTGAGCTTCGGAAACGCTTGGCACGCTGATCCGTAGGCCCCGGCACAGGACCGGGGAGTGCGTGGGGGGTGGTACGGGGTCAGTACGATCCCTCGGCACGTTGGAAGACGCGCGCCATATCGCCTTCTTCCATTCCATTTCCTTAACGCACTCCCCGGCCCTGTGCCGGGGCCTACGCCTGGGATTGCCCTGACGCAGGCGAGCTTCGGAAACGCTTGGCACGCTGAGCCGTAGGCCCCGGCACGAGGCCGGGGAGTGGGAGAAAAGAAGTAAGCTACACCCCCGCCAGAAACCGCACCGCCTCGGCGTCGGACCATACGCCGCCGGGCGCGTGGAAGCCCACATGGCCGCCGTGCCGCGTGAGCGTGGCCTGCACGCTCGGGCAAGCCTCCCAGTCCACCGTCAGATAGCCCGCCTTCGGGATCCAAGGGTCGTCCAGCGCGTGGATCACCCGGGTCGGGATCGCGATCCGCGCCAGGAATCCGCTGGCCGAGTTCCGGGCGTAATAGTCGGCGGCATCGGCGAAACCGTTGCGCGGGGCGGTGAAGGCGTCGTCGAAGGCGATCACCGACCGCGCCGCCGCCAGGCGATCGCGCTCGAGCGCCGTCAAGCCGCCCGGCACGCCCGCCACTTCCGCCCGCATCGCCGCAAGGAGGTGGCGGTGATACGCCGTGTTGCGCAGGATGGTGAAATTCCGGGCGGTCCCCATCAGGTCGATCGGCGCCGAGATCGCCACCGCGCCCCGCAGCCCCTTCTGCGCCCCGAACTCCGCCGCTCCCTTCAGCAGCATGTTCGCCCCGAGCGACCAGCCGACCAGCGCCACACCATCGGGCGCCACATCGTCGGTAGTCACGGCGTCGGCCCCGTCCAGGCCCAGGACCCGGTCGATCACCGCCGCCAGGTCCTCGCTGCGGCCGGAATGGTACTGCTGGCGACACAGCGGCCGGCTGGCTCCCGCACCGCGCAGGTTGAGCCGCAAGGTGGAAAAGCCCGCCTCCAGGAAGGTCCGGGCCGCCCGGCGCACATAGAGGCTCTCGGCACAGCCGGTCAGGCCGTGGATCAGGATCGCCAGCGGCCGGCCCGCCACCGGTTCCGCCGGCCGATCATGGATTCCGATCAGCGTGTCGCCGGTGCCGTCCGGCATCTCGAAGGACAGGGTCTGCGAGGCGGCCGCCGGCACCGGCTCGACCGGGCGGACAATGAAATCGCGGATGGTCTGGAGGTCCCCGCCGATCCAGGGGAAGCGCTGACGGAACGGCCGGACGCCGATCTCAGCCGGCATCGGCGACGGCGTCTTCCTCGGCCTCCTCGTCGAACGAGCGCAGCCAGTCGTGGACCACCTTGATCTGCTCCTCGGTCATCAGCGAGGGGGCGTGGCCGACGCCCGGGAATTCCACCAGCTCGGCCTTGGGGCCGGAGCGCGTCATGCGCTCGGCGGTCTCGCGGGTCAGGATGTCCGAATGCTCGCCGCGCAGCACTAGGGTCGGGCAGCGCACCTTGTCCCACACGTCCCACAGCTTCACGTCGGGCATCTCCTCGGTGAAGACGTCGCCGATCGCCGGGTCGTAGTGCAGGGCGTAGGTGCCGTTCTCCTGGCGGATCGCCGAATGCAGCGTGAGGTCGGACCAGGCCAGGTCGTCGGGAATGCCGAAATCGGCATAGACCTCCTTGAAGTACTCCGCCGCCTCCTGAAGGTTCTTGAAGCGCGGGTCCTCGCCCACACGAGTGCCCAACCGGCTCAGCGCTTCGCCGGAGATCACCGGACCGACATCGTTGAGGATCAGCCGTCGGATCGGCGATTCCTCGCGCGCCGCCAGCATCATGCCGATCAACCCGCCCATGGACGTGCCGACGAAGTCGCACTCCTCCAGGCCGCGATACTGGAAGAACGCGTCCATGTGCTTCAGGTAGGTGGGATAGTTGTACTCCGTCTTGTCGGCCAGCCAGCCGGAGCGGCCGCGGCCGACCACGTCGACCTCAATCACCCGGTAGTCCTTGGCCATGGCGATGGCGAGCCGGTCGAAATCCCGGCCGTTGCGGGTCATGCCGTGGACGCACACCACCACCCGGTCGCGCGACCGGTCGCCGAAATCCTGGAACGCCAGCCAGACGGTTCCATTATGGTCGGTGAAGGGAAAGCTTCCCGCGCTAGGACGCATGGTCGGAAACCCGATGCACTTTACGTTCTTTAGGCAGTGTCGGGCGGTTCGTCGGCAAGTTCAACCTGCGCGTCGGCGAAGAACCCGTTAAATCGTGTCGCAAGTGCCGCTCCATAGGCTCCGATCTGTCCGACCTCGATCCAGTCCCCCTCCGACACGTCCGCGGGGAGCCGAAACGGGGTGGGCAGAAGGTCGTTGCCGTCGCAGGTCGGCCCGAAGATGGTGAAGTCCTGCAACGGCGCATCACTGACCCCGCCGTTGATACCTTCAGGCCGGATCAGCCGTGCCGGTAAACGCACCCGTGACCAGTACGGTTCCGACAGATTGCCGTAGACGCCGTCGTTCAGGTACAGGCGGTCGCCCTTGCGCAGGTGCACCTGGCACAGCATGGAGCAGCCGTCGGCCACCAGGGCACGGCCCGGCTCGCACAGCAGCGCCACATCCTCGTCGATCCCGGCTTCGCGTCGGCCCTCGACGATCTCGGTGACGAAATCCTCCAGCGGCGGCACCGGCTGGCCGGCATAGGCGACCGGGAACCCGCCGCCCACGTCGATCTCGCGCACATCGGCCTTGGTGCCGCGCCACACATCGGCGATGACGGCGAAGGCGGTGCGGAAGGCCCGCGGATTGAGGCATTGCGAGCCGATATGGAAGGCGATGCCGGCCTGCAGCCCCTCCTCGGCCACCCGATCGAGGATCTCCACCGCCTCGGCCTGGGTGGCGCCGAACTTGATCGACAGCTCGAAGGCGGCGCCGCCGCCGGGAGTGGCGACACGGACGAAGATCTTCAGGTCGCGGCGCCGGGCGACCTGCAGCACCTTCTCCAGCTCGGCCATGGAATCGACGCAGTAGGTGGAGACGTCATAGACCCGGTCGGCAGCCAGGATCGCGGCGCGGCTCTTCACCGGGTGCATGAACAGGGCGTCCGCGTCCGGCAGACGCTCGCGCACGGCGGCGATCTCGGTCAGAGAAGCGGTGTCGAAGGCGGTCACCCCGGCCTCGGCGAGCCAGCCGAGCACTCGGGGCTCGATGTTGCATTTCACCGCGTAGACCACCTTGCCGGGGAAGGTCTCGACGAAATGCCAGGCCACGGCGCGGACCTTGTGCGGGCGGAAGCAGTAGACCGGATAGCTGGGCCGCAGGGCGGCGGCGAGCGCCGTCGCGTCGCTGAAGCGGCGCCGGCTGCGGGGTTCCGTCACGGGATTGTCGGCCATTCCGGACTCCTGTTCAGCCGCCAAGCCCACGGCAGCACATGCCGCGCAAGGCAATTCGAATATACGCGCAAGAGATTACTTAGGGCGCAGGGCTCCCCATATGAAACCGATGGGGCGCTGAAACGTTCCCTATACAGTTTTCACAAGTCAGGAGCATCCACGATGTCTCAAGCGAGTCAATCGGCCCAAGCTGCCAAGGCGTCCGAAGCGAATCTCGAGGAGCAGCTCCGCGTGCTGCGCGAGGACCTCAAGGGTCTGTCCGACGCCGTCTCCTCTCTCGCCTCGCACAGCAGTGACGCCGTGAGGGACGGCGTACGCCAGAAGTTCAACGAGACGACCGACCGGGCCCGCAATGCCGCCAATCAGGCCCGCGATCAGGCCGAAGAGGCCCATCAGAGGGTCAACGGCGTGATCGAGGCGAACCCGACCACTTCCGTGCTCGCTGCCTTCGGCGTCGGCATGCTGCTCGGCATGTGGTCGCGCCGCTAGGTCGGTCCTGATGCTTTCCGGGCTTACAGCCATCGCCCGCGCCGAAGCCGCCTTGGCCTTCCGGCGCGGGCTCATCGCGTTTGCCGGCACGATCCTGCTGTTGGGCGCGGTCGGTCTCGGCCTCTCGGCGGCGGTGATCGAAACGAGCACACATGTCGGGCTCGCGGCGTCCCTGGGGATCTGGGCCGCGGTGACCTTCCTGGTCTCGATCGGTGTCCTGATGATCGCGACCGGCCGCCGGCGCCACGTCGATCCGGCGGCATCGGGTACCGCCTGGCGCAACCTGGCCGGCACCCCGCCGCCGGCCGGTTCCGGGCCCGTGCCCGGATCGGCGTCCTCCACCGCGGTGCAGGACGCCTACCGGCTCGGCGAACAGCTCGGCAGCTCGATCTCCCCGGTCGTGGTGATCGGCGGTCTGGTCGCGCTGGGGCTCATCACCGGCCGGCAGCGCCGCTGACAACGGTCTCCACGACGAACAGACAACAAAACCCCCGGTCACAGCCTGTGACCGGGGGTTTTGCGTTGCACGGCCCGACGGGCGGACCCGCAGGGTGAAGCGCCTTCCGATCAGTCGTCGACCTCCACCACGTTCGGGTCTTCCTCCAGCAACTCCTCGGTCTCGCGCCAGCGGCGCAGGGCCGAGAGCACGACGACCGCGGAGGGAACCGCCAGCACGCCGCCGATGGTGCCCCACATCCACGCTCCGAACAGCACCGCGAGGATGATCACGACCGGGCTGGTATAGAACCGGCTGCTCATGACCATGGGGATGACGACATTCTCCTCCACCGCGTTGACCGCGAAGACGATGGCCGGCGGCAGGAAGCACATCTGCAGGGTGTCGAAGGTCGCCAGGCCGCCGACGAAGGACAGCGCCGCGATCACGAACGGGCCGATGAACGGCACGAAGTTGGCGACCATGATCGCCCCGCCCCAGGTCGCCGGGGCGGGCATGCCGATCGCCCAGAAACTGAGGGCGGTCACCAGTCCCACGCCGGCGGAGATGGCGATCTGGATCAGGAAATAGCTGCCCACGCTGCGCCGGATCTCGCGGGCGATCTGGGCCATTCGGTAGCGCTCGCGGTAGGTGGCGAAGAAGGCGATACCGCTGCGCAGCAACCATCGCCGCTCCCGCAGGAAGAAGAACGACACAATCGCGGTGGTCAGAATCTGGATGACCGCAAACGGCGCGCCGCCGAGCACCTGGCTGAGATAACTGCCCTCGGTGTCGACAACGATCTTCGGCTGGTCGCCATTGGACAGGTTGGCCGCCTCGCCGACCTTCTCGGTGGCCTTCTTGACCTCGTCGAGCGTCGAGCTGATGGGGAACAGCTTGCGCTCGGCCTGCTCCGCCAGATCACCCAACCGGTCCTGCCAGTTGTCGGCGGCTGGAATCAGGACCCACAAAACCCCGGCAACCACGCCCGCCGCCAGGACCATGGAGACCAATGCGGCGAAGCCCCGGCCGAGGCCGACCGAGCGCTCCAGGAACCGGGTGATCGGACTGAGCGCGATGGCGAGCACCGCGCTGCCCAGGACCGGTGCCAGAAAGGGCTTGGCTTCAAGGAAGAAGAAGATCGTAGCCACCGCGGCCAGGATCCAGAGCGGCGCCAGCAGCCGGCGGTCGCCGACGACGGAACTGATGGCATGGCCGAATTGCTCGTGAACGGGCTTCGGGTTGGACGTCTGCAGCTCTGACAAGGCCGGCTCCAATCTTCGGACGGACGGCCAAGGAAATGGGCCTATCCAGTGAATCATCGATCAGGCCGGCCCAAGCCGCTAGCATGCGACCTATATCCCGCCCATGAGAGGCAACGCAGAATGACGATGACGGTTCTCCTAGCGCTCCATATTGTTGCCGCCACGATCTGGGTCGGCGGCATGTTCTTCGCCTATGTGGTGCTGCGCCCCGCGGTCGGCGGCATCGAACCGGCGCCCGAGCGGCCCCGCCTGTGGCGCCGGGTGTTCCACCGGTTCTTCCTGTTCGTATCGCCCAGCGTGCTGGTCCTGATCGCCACCGGATACGCCATGCTGTTCCTGGTGTTCGGCGGATTCGCGGGCGCCGGTGTGTACATCCACATCATGCACGGCGTCGGGCTGATCATGTTCCTGGCCTATGGGCACCTGCGCTTCGCCGTCTGGCCCAAGTTCCGCGATGCGGTCGATTCCGGCGATTTCGAGCAGGCCGGCCGGCGCCTGGGCCTGATCCGCAAGATCGTCCATGTGAACTTGGCACTCGGCATGATCACCATGATCGTCGCCGCGACCGGGCCGTACTGGCCGTAGCATCCACCGCCCCGGGACCGCTCGCGCGGTCTCGGGGACTATCCGTTCTAAAAATGAGAACGAATTTCCTCATTATATGTATTTTTCTTATCTGACGATCTCCGGCACTCCCTGGCCATTCACGAATCCTGGGGGTGACCAATGGAAATCGCGGCCGACATCGTCTCAACCGTATTCGCGCAGCTTCAGAAACCAACCTTGGCGTTCCTGATCGGAGGCATGCTGCTGGCTGCGCTCGGCAGCAGGCTCACGGTGCCCGACGCCGTCTACAAGTTCATCGTCATGGTCATGCTGCTGAAAGTCGGCCTCGGGGCCGGCATGGCGGTGCGCGACGCGGATCTGCTGTCTCTGGCGGTGCCGGCGGTCTCGGCGGCCCTGATCGGGATTGTGATCGTCCTGCTGGGAAGCCAGACGCTTGTCCGGCTGAACGGCGTGGCGCGGTCGGACGGCATGGCGACCGCGGGTCTGTTCGGGGCGGTCTCGGCGTCGACCCTTGCCGCCGCCATGGCCATGCTTGAAGCCGAATCCATCGCCTATGAGGGATTCATCGGCGCCCTCTACCCCTTCATGGACATCGCCGCCCTGGTCACCGCCATTGTGCTGGCCCGGATGGCCGCGCGTCCCGAGACGGTGGCGATTTCCCAGGGCGACGGCACCGCCGTTCTGGGTGGCGGCGGATCGCCATTGCTGGAGCGGGGCGACCTCGGCGCCGACACGATCAGAGACATTCTGCTCGATACCTTCCGCAGTCCGGCGATCTCCGCCCTGCTGCTCGGCCTGGCCATCGGCGTGTTCGCCAAGCCGGACGGCGTCTTCGAGAGCTTCTACAGCCAGCTTTTCTACGGCCTGTTGTCCGTTCTCATGCTGATCATGGGCATGGAGGCCTGGGCGCGGCTGTCCGATCTGCGCAAGACCGCGCATGCCTACGTGATCTACGGCCTCGTGGCGCCGCTCGTGCATGGCTTGCTCGGCTTCGGCGCGGGTCTGATCATCCACCACGTCACCGGATTCTCGGCCGGAGGCGTCGTCCTGCTGGCGGTCATGGCCGCCTCCAGCTCCGACATTTCCGGTCCGCCGACCCTGCGCGGAGCTCTTCCGGAGGCAAATCCGTCGGCCTATGTGGGAACATCGACCGGGCTCGGAACGCCGGTCGCCATCCTGAGCATCCCGCTCTTCATCAAGCTGGCCGAGCTGACCATCGGCTTCTGACCGGCGACCGGGTCCAGGGTGCCTCGCGCGGTACGCTTAAGGGCGGCCGCGCGAGTTGTTTCAGAAAAACAGATCGATATTCCGAATCGTTCTATAATCCGAGCATGGATCGGATGAACTATCACCATCTTCGGTATTTCCACGAGGTCGCCACGGTCGGCAATCTGACCCTGGCGGCATCCCGCCTGAATGTCTCGCAATCGGCCCTGTCGACCCAGATCCGGCAGTTGGAGGAGCGGCTGGGCTACCCTCTGTTCGAACGGGCCGGCCGACGGCTGGTCCTGACCGAGGCGGGCGGCATCGCCCTCGACCATGCGGCTCGGATCTTTCAGGCGGGCGACGAACTCGTCGCGGCGTTGGAACAGCGCGGCGGAGCGGTGCGGCCGCTGCGGCTTGGCGCCCAGTCGACCCTGTCGCGCAACTTCCAGCTCCGATTCCTGCGCCCGATCATCGCCGCCGGCGAGGTCGACCTGATCCTGTCCTCCGGTAACAATGCCGCGCTGCTGGACGCCCTCCAGGCCTTGGCGTTGGATATCGTCCTGACCACCGAGGCACCGCCGCGGGACCGGTTCGCCGACCTGATCGCCCATCGGATCGCCGGCCAACCGGTCGGGCTCTACGCCGTTCCCGGCAGGCTGGGGCATGCCAGCCTGAAGGAGGTCCTGGTCCATGAACCGATGATCCTGCCGACCGAGAGCTCGATCCGCACCGGATTCGACAGCCTGGTCGCCCGGCTCGAGGTAACACCGCGGATCGCCGCGGAAGTCGACGACATGGCGATGATCCGGCTGCTCGCCCGCGAAGGCGTCGGCGTCGCGGCGGCGCCGGCTGTCGTGCTTGCCGACGAGATCGAGCAGGGCATCGTCCACGCAGCCCCCTTCCCGCTCGACATCGCCGAGAGCTTCTACGCCATCGTCGCAAGGCGCAGTTTTCCCCCCCCGTCGATCGCCCCCCTCCTCGAGGCGACCGACGCCGGCCGCAGCGGTTCGGAGCCGGGCGCGGCGGATTAACTCGGGCCTCCGCCCCTGGCAGAGGGCCGGTCCAGATGCTATGTCCGTAGGCAAAGCGACGTGCGGTCGCCCCCTTCACACTCTTCCATGGACGTCCCGATGGCCCTTGAGCAGCCGAAATCCGTCGATGCCACCCTCGAGCTTCTGGGCGCCGGCAAATATGTCGCCGACCGGTCGCTGGCCACTGCGCTTCACCTGGCGCTGAGCCTGGGCCGGCCGCTTTTCCTGGAGGGCGAGGCCGGCGTCGGCAAGACCGAGATCGCCAAGGTGCTGAGCGAGACCCTCGGCCGCAAACTGATCCGCCTGCAATGCTACGAGGGGCTGGACGTCTCCTCGGCCGTCTACGAATGGAACTATGCCCGACAGATGGTCGAGATCCGGCTGGCCGAGGCCGCCGGCGGCGCCGACCGCGATGCCCTGGCCAAGGACATCTTCGACGAGCGTTTCCTGATCAAGCGACCGATCCTACAGGCGCTGGAGGCCGACGAGGCCGGCGCTCCCGTGCTGCTGATCGACGAGCTGGACCGCACCGACGAACCGTTCGAGGCCTTCCTGCTGGAGGTGCTGTCCGACTTCCAGGTGACCATCCCCGAACTCGGCCCCCAGATCGCCAAGACCCCGCCGATCGTCATCATCACCTCCAACCGCACCCGCGAGATCCACGACGCGCTGAAGCGCCGCTGCTTCTATTACTGGGTCGACTATCCCTCGGCCGCGCGCGAGCTGGAGATTCTGAAGGTCAAGGCGCCGGACGCGCCGGCGGAGCTGTCGCGGCAGGTCGTCGCCTTCGTCCACCATCTGCGCAAGCTCGACCTGTTCAAGGTACCCGGCGTGGCCGAGACCATCGACTGGGTGCATGCGCTGGTGCAGCTCGACCACCTGGCGCTGAGCCCGGAGGCGATCGAGAACTCCCTTGGCGTCCTGCTGAAGTACCAGGACGACATCGCCAAGATCCAGGGCCACGAGGCGACGCGGATCCTGAACCAGATCAAGGCCGAGCTGGCGGGCGCCGCGGCGGTCGCGTAAGGGGCCGGTCATGCCCGACGACCTCACCCCGCCCGATTACTCCCTGCCCGATGCCGGGGCGGAGGGCGGCGGCAAGCTGATCCAGAACATCATGCATTTCGGCCGCACCCTGCGCGCAGCCGGCCTGCCCGTCGGACCGGGCAAGGTGCTCGACGCGGTGGAGGCGGTGCAGGTGGCCGGCATCACCAACCGGCGCGACTTCTACTGGACCCTGCACGCGGTCTTCGTGAACCGCCGCGACCAGCGCGAGATCTTCGATCAGGCCTTCCACGTGTTCTGGCGCAACCCGCGGCTGCTGGAGCGCATGCTGCAGATGATCCTGCCCGAGTTCCGCGGCGACGGCGACGAGGACAAGGAGAAGGGCCAGGAGATGAACCGGCGCCTGGCCGAGGCGCTGAAATCCGAGAATCCCGGCGGCGCCGATCCGCAGGAGCCGGAGGAAGAGGAGATCGAACTCGACGCGGCGATGACCTGGTCCGACCGGGAGCTGCTGCGCGAGATGGATTTCGAGAAGATGACGGCGGAGGAGATCCTGCGCGCCAAACAGGTGATCCGCGACATGCGGCTACCGATCGCCGAGATCAAGACCCGCCGCTTCCGCCCCTCCCCGCACGGGCTGCGCCTCGACCTGCGCCGGACCATGTCGGCGACCATGCGCTCGGGCGGCGACGAGATCGCCCTGCAGCGCCGCAAGCAACGCACCCGCCGCCCACCGCTGGTGGTGCTGTGCGACATCTCCGGGTCCATGAGCCGGTATTCGCGGATGCTGCTGCATTTCATGCACGCCATCACCAACGACCGCGACCGGGTCCATACCTTCCTGTTCGGCACCCGGCTGACCAATGTCACCCGCTACCTGAAGCACAAGGACGTGGACGAGGCGCTGGTCCAGGTGGGCGACGTCGTCAACGACTGGTCCGGCGGCACCCGGATCGGCCACTGCCTGCACGAGTTCAACCGGTTCTGGGGCCGCCGGGTGCTGACCCAGGGTGCCATCGTCGTGCTGATCACCGACGGGCTCGACCGCGAGGTCGGCGAAGGACTGGCCGGGGAAATGGACCGACTCCACAAGTCCTGCAGACGGCTGATTTGGCTCAATCCCTTGTTGCGCTACGATGGCTTCGCCCCCAAATCTCAGGGGGTACGGGCCATCCTTCCCCATGTCGACGACTTCCGCCCGGTCCATTCGCTCGATAGCCTGGAGCAACTGGCGGAAGCCATCGGCCGGCCGTCCCTGCGCCGGCGCGAGGGGATGGACGACTGGCTCGCCGAACTGCGCCGGGTCGAGGACGAGGCTCGACAGGACGCCGACTAGATCCGGAGGCATATGACCGTGGAGGGCGCACACATGACCGATCCGACACCGTTCGCCAGCATCGACGACGTGCTCGGCACCGCCGAGGGCTGGCTGTCCGAGGGCCGCAAGGTGGCGCTCGCCACCGTGGTGAAGACCTGGGGCAGCTCGCCCCGTCCCGTGGGCTCGCGCCTGGTCATCGACGGCGACGGCGCCATGGTCGGCTCGGTCTCCGGCGGCTGCATCGAAGGCGCCGTAATCAAGGAAGCCTTCGAGATCATGCAGGGCGGCGATCCCCGGCTGATGGAGTTCGGCGTCAGCGACGAGCAGGCCTGGGACGTGGGCCTCGCCTGCGGCGGCAACGTCCAGGTCTGGGTCGAGCGGATGGAGGCCTGAGCCATGCGCGCCGACATCTTCTCCAAGCTGCAGACCGCCCGCCGGTCCAAGACGCCGGTCACCCTGGTGGACGGCCTCGACGGCAAGACCCAGGCCCTGGTCTATGCCGACAAGGTCGACGGCGACCTATCGGAAGCGGTCGTCAAGGAAGCCCGCGACCGGCTGCGCGACAACAAGAGCGGCGTCGCCGAGGTGTCCGGCGACCGCTGGTTCTTCGACTGCCACAACCCGCCCCTGCGCCTGATCATCATCGGCGCGGTCCATATCACCCAGACCCTGGTGCCGATGGCCTCCATCGCCGGCTACGAGGTTATCGTGGTCGACCCGCGCGCCAGCTTCGCCACGGCCGAACGCTTCCCGAACGTCACCCTGATCGACGACTGGCCGGACGAGGCGATGGAAGCGCTGAAGCCGGACAGCCGCACGGCCGTGGTCACCCTGACCCACGACCCGAAGCTGGACGACCCGGCGCTGGAGATCACGCTGAAATCGGACGCCTTCTACATCACCTGCCTGGGCTCCCGGCGCACCCATGCCAAGCGGGTCGAACGGCTGAAGGAGATGGGGTTCGACGACGCTGCCATCGGCCGGATCCATGCTCCCGCCGGGCTCGATATCGGCGCCGTCTCGCCGGCCGAGATCGCCATCTCGGTGCTGGCCGAGCTGACCGCCGTCCTGCACGCCAAGCCGATCGTGGCGGCCGCCGCCTGACCCCGGCGCTTTTGGAGACCATCGACCGTGATCTTCGGTGACACCCCGCTGGACCAGGCCGAGGGGGCCGTGCTGGCCCATTCCCATCGGCTTGAGAAACGCAGCCTGAAGAAGGGCCGCGTTCTGGATTCCGACGATGTCGCGCTGCTCCGCGACGCCGGCTTCACCAGCGTCATCGCCGCTCTGCTGGAGGACGGCGATGTGGCCGAGGACGCCGCCGCCGACCGGCTCGCCGCCGCCCTGGCCGGCGACGGCACGACGGTGAGCGCCGCCTTCACCGGCCGCGCCAATCTCTACGCCCAGACCGCCGGCGTGGTGCTCTACGATCCGGTGCGCCTGGACGCCTTCAACCTGGTCGACGAGGCGATCACCCTGGCCCTCGTGCCGCCCTATCAGGGCGTTGAGGAAGGCCAGATGATCGGCACCCTGAAGATCATCTCCTTCGCCGTTTCCGGCGACCGGGTGCTGCTGACCGAGGAGATCGGCCGCCGCGACCAGCCGATGGTCCGCCTTCAGCCCTATCAGTCGACGCCGGTGGGACTGGTCCAGTCGCGCCTGTCCGGCACCAAGGAAAGCGTGCTCGACAGCACGATGGAGGTGACCCGGGCGCGGCTGCACGGCATGGCCAGCGAGATCAGCCACGAGGTGCGCTGCGACCACACGACCGACGCCCTGGCCCAGGCGATCGACGAGACTCTGCATCACGGCGCCCGCCTCGTGCTGGTCTCCGGCGCCTCCGCCGTGGTCGACCGCCGCGACGTGGTCCCGGCCGCCATCGAGCAGGCCGGCGGGATCGTCGAGCATTTCGGCATGCCGGTGGATCCGGGCAACCTGATGCTGATCGGCCGCATCGGCGACATCCCCGTGGTCGGCCTGCCCGGCTGCGCCCGCTCGCCCAAGCTGAACGGCTTCGACTGGGTGCTGCAGCGCCTGATCGCCGGCGTGCCCGTCGGCCGGGCCGAGATCGGGCGGATGGGGGTCGGCGGCCTGCTCAAGGACATTCCGACCCGGCCGATGCCCCGCTCCCGCCGGCGCGCCAGCAACGGCGACGGCGACACCGCCTCGGCCCGGGCGCCGAAGATCGCCGCCATCCTGCTCGCCGCCGGCCAGTCGCGGCGGATGGGATCGGAGAACAAGCTGCTGGCCGAACTGGACGGCAAGCCGATGGTGCGCCACGTGGCCGAGGCCCTCGCCGCCTCCAAGGCGGCGTCCATGACGGTGGTCCTGGGCCACGAGGCCGACACGGTGCGGGCCTCCCTGGCCGACCTGAAGCCGTCCTATGCGTATAACCCGGACTATGCCGAAGGTCTGTCGACCTCGATGAAGACCGGCATTGCCGCCGTGGGCGAGGACGTGGACGGCGCGATCATCTGCCTCGGCGACATGCCGATGGTCAGCACCGCCGTCATCGACCGGATGATCGCCGCCTTCGACCCGGTGGAGGGCCGCGCCATCGTCGTGCCGACCCGGCGCGGCAAGCGCGGCAACCCGGTGCTGTTCGCCAAGCGGTTCTTCGAGGAGATGGGACGGGTGTCCGGCGATGTCGGCGCGCGCCACCTGATCGGCAATCACGAGGATCTGGCGGTGGAGATCGAGGTCGACGACGAATCGGTGCTGACCGACATCGACACGCCGGAAGCCTTGGCCAAGGCCCGCGGGACCGAGCAGGGAAACGGCGGATGAACGACACCCTGTATCAGGACGAGATCGTCGCCCTGGCCCGCGCCGGCCGCGCCCTGCCCCGTCTGGAGGCGCCGACCGTTAGCGCGCGGGTGGACAACCCGGTCTGCGGCGACCGGATCACCGTGGACCTGACCGTCCAGAACGGTGCCGTGACGGCCGTCGGCGCCAAGGTGCAGGGATGCGCGCTGTGTCAGGCGTCCATCGCCGTCATCGCCGACAACGTGCTCGGCCAACCGGCGGACACCCTGCCCACGGTAGCCAAGGCGGTGGAGGATTATCTGGCGGGCAAGGGCGACACGCTGCCCTGGACGGCGCTGTCCGCCTTCTCCCCGGTGCGGGCGGCGAAGTCGCGCTGGGAATGCGTGATGCTGCCGTTCCGCGCGGCCAACAAGGCGCTCGCCGAACAAGGCTGAACGGCAAGGGCCGGACGGGAGGCCGAACGGCGATCCCGTCGGGCGTCAGCCCAGGATGTCGAGGGTGGAGTCGAACAGCTCGTCGGCGGTGCGGATGGTGGCCAGATTGGCCTCGAACTGCTTCTGGGCGACGATCTGATCGACCGCTTCGCGCTCCAGCGACACGTTCGGCCGGTTCACCAGCCCGTCGCCATCGGCATCGGGCGCGTCCGGATCGTAGCGCTGGACGGAGACCGGATCGACGAGCTGCTGGGTGGACCGCACGCCGCCGGTCGTCGTCGTGCTGTCGACGGTCCGCTGCGGACGGAACAGGCTGTTGCCGGCGGCATCCGTCGTCTCGGTCGAGCCCCGGGGCGCGGCGACGCTCTCGAGATTCGCGACATTGGACGCCGACGTGTCGAACCGTCGGGTCGCCGCGGTGGCACCGCTCAGGGCGCTGTAGATGCCGTTGGTGATTGCCATGATCGTATCCTAGCAGTCATTCGGCACCCAATCTAGCGTACCGGCGGTTTAGATCGGGTTAACGCCCTTGCAGCCCTCTCACCCGGAAGGATCGTCACGGGGCCGTGCCGCCGCTATCATGGCGACCGTCATCCTTCGATTGTCCGGCACACGGAGCGCCACACACATGCCCCTGGCGAGGACCTTCCTCATCGTTCTGGCGATCCTCGCGGCGCTGCCTGTCCTGGGTGCACGGGAGGCGGTGGCCCAGCGCATCCAGTGGTACGTGGAGGTCCTCGACGACCCGATCAGCGGTCGGCCGATCCTGGAGGCGCGGATCCTGACGCGCGACGGCTATCGCTTCAGACTCATGCGGATGAAGGACAATTCGATCTGGGGCCAGTTCTCCCTGCCGCGCTCGTCCCAGGCCATGCTCACCCCCGACCGCCTGCCGATCTACCGCATCGACGAGAACGACCCGGTCGATCTGGAAGAACTGAAGGAACTGGAGGTCGGCGGCGATCCGACCCTGTACGCGGTCGCCGGCCGCGACGTGCAGTTCATCATCTGGGGCGACGCCCGCGAGGGATTCATTCCGCCGATCCTGCGCCAGATGATGCTCGGCGAGACGATCCACGTGACCTATTTCACCCTGCTGGGGGAACGCCAGTCGGCGGAGCTGACCCTGAACCGGGCCAATCAGGCGATCGCCCAGTTCCTGCGGGTGCGCCCGCTCGATCCCGAGAAGGATTCGGTGGAGGACCAGACCCAGACCTTCTCCCTGATCGCCCGGCGCTTCACCGAACTGTGCGACGACATGCGCTTCAGCGGCAGCGAAAGCGACTACACCGCCTGCCGCAACACCTTCTACACCTGCTCCGAAGCGCCGGAGCAGACGGCCGAGAGCTTCAAGCAGTGTCTGGGGTTCGATCCCGCCATGCTGGAGGCCAGGGACGAGCCACCGGCGGTCGAGGGCGACGCGGAGACCGCCGGCGCGCCGGAGACCAAGGCGAATTAGTGGACATCCCTGACAGGCAGGGCCGCCTGCCCGGACCGGTCAGACCGTGATGGAGACGAATTGGGGCGGCGGCGTGCGGCCGTCGAAGCCGGTGGAGGCGCGGCTGACCAGCCCGGCAATATCGAAGGCCGGCGGCTGGCGCGGGCCGGCGGGCGTGTCTTCTTCCTCGTCCGCCCCCGCCAGGGCTCCGAACCCGAACCCGTCCCCGCTGCGTTCCGAAGCGCCGATGGACTGACCCCGAACGCTGTCGGCGGCAGCCGGTCCGTCAGCGCCCTCGGCAGGGGCGGCGCCGTTGACCGCCGGGGTCGTGTCGACGGTCTGGCTCTCGACCGCCGGCTCGGACGCCCCCTCCTCGCCCTCGCCGCTGAGTTCGGCGCGGCGTTCGGCGGCGATCTCGGCCTGGGCCTGGCGTTCAAGAGCGGAGGCGGCGGAGGCGACGGACTTGTCCTGACCGGACGGATCGGCCGGCGCCAGGGCCGCGGCGCGGATCTGGCGGGCCTTCTGCAGGGTCGCTTCCGGATCGCCCTTCACCGGTGAGGTATCGATGGAGACCGAGCCGCCGACGGCATACTGCCGGCCGTCCGGTCCGCGCTGATAGGTGTAGGTCGGCGCCCCCGCGTGGGCGCCGCCGGCCGCCGCGTGGGCGGCCTCGTGCTGGCGCACCTCGCGGTCGCGCTGTTGCAGTTCCCGGACGACCTGCTGTTCTTCCTCGCTGAGCTCGGTGCCGGCGGCAGCCTCTTCGGCGCTGGAGGAGGATTGGGCGGCGATTTCGGCCGCCTGGGCCGGATTGTCCGCAGAGGCGGCGGTCACGGTCCGCGCGGTCTCGTCGGCCTGAAGACCGAAGGCTACGGCCAGGGTGAACGGTCCGCCGCCGATCAGCGGCCGGCCCGGACGCAGCGGCTCGGCCTGCTGCCCCTGACTGGCCTGCCCGCTCCGCCCCGCCTGCCCCGGCGCATCGCGCGCGGCGGCATCGGCCCGGCTGTCCTGTCCCCTGTCCTGCGCCCGTCCGTTTCCCGACACCCCAGCGGACTCGTCCTCGCGCGACCGCGGACCGATGCCCGAAGGCGGTCCGAGCGGCGGCAGATTCCCGGCTCCGATGGGGGTAAGAGGGGCGGTCGAGGTCATTCTGACCAGGCACTCCACGGTTCACGGCCAGCGTGTGCGGCCAAATCCACGACCAAGGTCGCGACGAAAATATCCCACTCTCCCACGGATCTCATAGCACGACTCGCCGGAAGATGCGAGAACACTGCTCCCGCCCACCATCCGGCGGCCCCTCCCCATTTCTGGCCGGCCCGATGTCCTCCGCACTGCCCTATCTCGCTCCGCCCCTCTTCGTGCTGCTGTGGAGCTCCGCCTTCGTCGGCGCCAAGTTCGGTCTGCCCCATGCGGAGCCGATGACCTTCCTGGCGATCCGCTTCGCCCTGGTCACCCTGCTGTTCGTCCTCATCGCCCGCGCCCTGTCGGCCCCCTGGCCTTCCAGTTGGCGCCAGGCGGGCCACATCGCCGTGGTCGGCGCCCTGGTTCAGGGCGTCTATCTCGGCGGCGTGTTCGTGGCGATCCACCGCGGCGTCCCGGCGGGGCTGGCGTCGCTCATCGTCGGCCTGCAGCCGATCCTGACGGCGGTCCTGGCCGGCCGGCTGCTGGGCGAGCGGACATCTGCGCGGCAATGGGGCGGACTGGTCCTGGGCCTCGCCGGCGTCGCCATGGTGCTGGGCGAGCGGATGGAAGCAGCCCATGTCGACGAGATCGGCCTGATGACCTGCATCGCAGGACTGGTCGCCATCAGCTTCGGCACCCTGCACCAGAAACGTTATGCCAGTTCCATGCATGTGGCGTCGGGCAGCGCCATCCAGAACCTGACGGCGGCCGTCCTCACCGTCCTCGGCGCCCTGGCCTTCGAAGGCCTGCACGTGGAATGGGTACCGGCCTTCACCCTGTCGCTGACCTGGCTGACCGTCGTGGTGTCGATCGGCGCCTTCTCGCTGCTCATGATGATGATCCGCCTGGGCGAGGCGGTGAAGGTGGTCAGCCTGTTCTACATGGTACCGCCGACCACCGCCCTGCTGGCCTGGCTCGCCTTCGACGAGCGCATCGGCATCGTGGGCGCGGCCGGCATCGCCGTCACCGCCTTCGGGGTGGCCATGGTCGTGCGACCGGCGGCGAAGGCGGCCGAAGCGAAGGCGGCCGGGGCGAAGGTGGATGGGGCGAAGGGGGATGGCCGATCCTGATTTCGGCGCTAAGTTAGATCTCCATCCTCGCCCCCAAAGGCTTCATGTCAGATAAACCGCTCCCCCCGCCGATCTGGATCCTGATCGTCGCGACGGCCACGGGTCCGCTCGCGCTGAACATCTTCGTGCCGTCGATGCCGGGTCTGGTGGACGTGTTCGACACCGACTACGCCATGGTGCAGCTCGCCCTGACTTCCTATCTGGTCGCGGTCGGTGTGGCGCAGCTCGTCTACGGCCCGATCTCCGACCGGTTCGGCCGGCGCCCGGCCCTGCTCGGCGGGCTGATCGTCTATGCGTTCGCCAACATCGCCTGCATGTTCGCCTGGTCGATCGAGAGCCTGATCGCCGCCCGGGTGCTGCAGGCGATCGGCGGATGCGCCGGCATGGTGCTCGGCCGCGCGATCGTGCGCGACGTCTACGACCGCAACCGGGCGGCCAGCGCCATCGCCGTCATCACCATGGCCATGGCGGTGGCACCGGCGATGGGCCCGGCGATCGGCGGGCTGATCGACGCCCATTTCGGCTGGCAGGCCACCTTCCTGGTGCCGCTCGCCGTCGGGCTTCTGGTTCTTGCCGGCGCCTGGTTCCGCCTGAACGAGACCAACACCCATCCGATCCCGACCATCGACGTCACGGCGATGCTGCGCAACTACGCCAGCCTGCTGCGGTCGCGCGCCTATATCGGCTATGCCGCCAATACCGCCATGTCGGTCGGCGCCTTCTTCTCGTTCATCGCCGGCGCCCCCTACGTGATGATCGAGGTGCTGCATGCCGGGCCGGAGGTCTACGGCTTCTATTTCGTGCTGATTTCGGTCGGCTACATGACCGGCAACTTCCTGGCCAGCCGGCTGTCGAACAAGCTGGGCGTGGACCGCATGATTCCGCTCGGCGTCGGCGTCTCCCTGGTGGGCGCTGTCACCGGCTTCAGCCTGATGATGGCCGGGCTGGTGAACCCGGTGGTGGTGTTCGTTCCGATGTGCGTGGTCGCCATCGGCAACGGGCTGAGCCAGCCCAACGGCATCGCCGGGGCGGTCAGCGTGAACCCGACGATCGCCGGCGCCGCCTCCGGGCTGATGGGCTTCGGGCAGATGGTGATCGGCGCCTGCTTCACCGTGGCGGTCGGCTATTTCCAGAACGACCACGATCACGCGGCGATGTCGTCCATGATCCTGTTCGCCACGGTCAGCTCGTTGCTGTTCTACCTGCTGGCCCGCACGGCGCCGCGCGGGGAATGAGCAGCCCGCCGCCCGACGATCTGGGCGCCCTGGCGGTCCGTATCGCCGGACGTCTGGCGGAGGCGGCGGAACGCCGCCATGGGGCTTGGCGCACCCCGGTGCTGGCGACCGCTACGCCGCAGGGACCGAGCGCCCGGGTGATCGTCCTGCGCGCGCTCGATGCCGATACCCGCCGCCTGGAGCTCTTCACCGACGCCCGCTCCGCCAAGGTCGGGGAGATCGCGGCGGATCCCCGGGTGGCGCTGACCTTCTGGGATCCCGAGACGTCGGAACAGCTGCGCATGACCGGACAGGCGGAAGCGATGGCGGATTCCGAGCGCGTCGCCGACCGATGGGCGGCGATCGGACCGGCCGGACACGCGCTCTACGACGGCGATGCGCGGCGGTTCGTGGTTCTGGACGTGGTCTGGAACCGCTGGGACTGGCTCTGGATCGGCGCCGATCCGCACCGGCGGGCCCGCTTCGTCTGGACGCCGAAGGGTCGCCGGGACGCGGCCTGGATCGCGCCCTGACGGATTAAGCCCAGACTCATCGCGCCCTGACCCGGCGCCCTAGACCGCCGCCTCGGAGAGTCGGGCGAGGCGGAACGCGCGCTGCCCCTTCACCGCCCGGTGGTTCGGCATCACCAGGATGCAGTCGTCATAGGGCGTGACGATCTCCTCGCCGCCATCGACGGCGATGACCGCGCCGGCCTTGTTGAAACGCTCCAGACCCTTGAAGTTCTCCGCGAAGAAGAAGTCGTCGGTGCGGATCGCGTAGCCGTGGGTCACGTCGGCAACGGTCACAGCCTCGACCGGCGCCGTGTGGCGATGCGCTTCCAGGGTCTCCGCGCTGATCATGTCCAGCGCATGCAGGTACTGCAGGGCGGTGTCGATGGCCACGTCGGCGCTGGATTTCGCCCAGTGCTGACCGCATTCCACCAGACAGGCGATGCGGTCGGAGGCCGGGTCGTTGAACGGCGCGTACTCGATCAGCCGCAGCCCCTCCACATGACCGGAGCCGCAGGCGATCATCGCGGGATAGCCGATCTGGCGGGTGAAGCGGCGCTCCTTCTCCAGGCCGTGGATCAGCATGATCGGGTCGGAATAGGTGCCCATGGAGTGGATGTCGAGCAGCCGCTCGACCCGGTCGTAGAGCGGCAGCAGTTCCCGCGCCCGGCGCAGTTCGACCGTGCTGTCCGATCCGTTGAGACGTTCCGGTGTCCAGACCCGGTTCATGTCCTCGTCGACGAAGCGCGTCTTGGTCGGGTGCGCCGGATCGAAGCGCAGATAGGCTTCCGGATTGACGAAGGCGACGGTCAGCTTGCCCCGGGTCGGCCGGATATCCTGCTTCATGAGGTAGTCGACCGCGATCGCCCCGCACAGCTCGTTGCCGTGGATGACCGCGTTGATCATCGCGTCGGGGCCCGGATTGCCGGAATCGAAGGTATGGACGTAGTCGATGCCGGTATTGCCGGTCCGGTACGCGGAGATGTCGGGCGCCTCCAACTCGACCGGATAGGCATTCGTCGCGGACATGGGTGCCTCCTGGAAAAGGGGCGCCAGTCTGCGTCGCCGCCGCCCGTCAGGTAAACACCGATAATGCCGCGTCAGAACACGTAGATGTCGAAGACGTTCAGCGAGGCGGTGGAGTAGTTCGACAACGTCACCGAATTTCCGGCGCCCAGATCGATCACGACGTCGCTGCCCACCTGGCTCGCCCGGTCGATGACGTCGGCGTCGGTGGCGATGCCGGTGCCGTTGATGTTCGCCTGAACCGCCAGATAGTCGGTGAAATAGGTGAAGTCGGTGATCGTGTCGCTGCCGCCGTTGGAGGTGAAGTAGAAGTAGTCGTAACCGTCACCCCCGGTCAGGACGTCGTTGCCCAGGTTGCCGTAAAGGGCGTCGCCCCCCGCCCCGCCGGAGATCGTGTCGCTGTCCTGCCCACCATAGATCTTGTCGCTCTCGCTACCGGCGACCAGCAGGTCGCCGCCGTGGTTGCCGTAGATCATGTCGACCCCCGCGCCACCGGAGATCGTATCCGAGCCCTCGCGATAGGCCAGCGTGGTGCCCGATCCGTAGGTCTGGGTCACACCGCCGTTCTGGCCGCCATACATCGTGTCGTTGCCGTCCCCGCCCAGCATCAGATCGGTGCCGATATTGCCGTAGAGCAGGTCGTTGCCGGCGCCGCCGCTCAGCGTGTCCTCGCCGTTGCCGGCCATCACGCCGTCATCGCCGGCGCCGAGCTGGAACAGGTCGCTGCCGCCGGCGCCGAGGAAGTAGTTGATCCCGGAATCGCCGGTGAAGACCTCGGCGGTGTCGGCGCCCCAGGTCACGTTGCCGATCGAGCCGACCGTGTCGGTCCCGTAGAGGTAGCGCACCGCCATCACGTCGAGCCATCCAAGGCCCGAGGCATAGGTGGCCGAGCCGTCATAGTAGGACATCACCGTGGTGTCGGTGTTGTCGATCGACCCCGGCAGGAAGGGACCCTCGGTGCCGGCGCTGTAGTTGCCGGGATGCTTCAGGCCGATCGCATGGCCGATCTCGTGCAGCATGGTGAGGTAGCCGTAATTCCCGACCTCCGGCGCGAGATTGTAGGAATAGTTGGTGGCGATCATCACGTCGCCGCCGATCTCGCTCGTCGAGGGGTAGTAGGCGTAGCCGGAGGATCCGGACTGGGAGTTCGCGCCGAAGCGGATCTGCCCGCCGGCACCGGCATCGGACACCTCGACGAAGGAGATATTCGCCACCGCGGCCCAGACATCCAGCGCGCTGCGGGCGGCGGCTTCCATCGCGCTGTTGAACGCCATGAAGCTGGAGTCGACCCCATGGTAGCTCGGCAGGCTGTCCATGAAGGAATAGGTCACGGTCGTGCCCACCCCCATCATGCCGATGCCCCACTTGCTGCTGGTGCCGATCACCACGGTGTCGAGATTGCCGTCGCCCGACGTCTCCGACCCCGACAGCGCCTGACGCCCGTCGGTCGTCCCGGAGCCCAGAGCGGCGGCGGCGCTGCCCGAACTGTGCCCGTAACAGCCGCAGGACCCACAGGCACAGGCGGCGGCCAGGCCGGCTTCGATGGCGGAACTCATTGTCTATCCCCTTTTCCCGGCCGCGCCGGACTGTGCGGACGGAACCGCGCGACGCCACGGATCCACCACCCGCTCGGCGAACTGACGGCGCAATCCGTCGGCGACCGCCTCGGGAGCCGTCACCAACGCCTCGGCCGACACCAGAACAGGCGGCGCGCCGAAGAGCTGTGCGTTCACCTGGTCCTTGCGCAGCAGATCGATATTGATCGCCAGAACGGGGCCGTTCGGTCCTTCGGTCGGAAAGCCGTTGACCAGGACGGTGATGGCGGCCTCGTCGGAGAGACCGGCCGTGCCGACCGCGACCGGCCGACCGGTGAGCTGCGCCAAGACATCCCGGGCGATCGTGCACAGCGCCTCGCGCTGCTCTGCCGCCACCGGTCGTCCGCAGAACACGACGAACCGCTCGACACCTCGGAAGATGGGCAGCGGCGATGTGGACTGGGCCTGCTGCGATCCGAGCATCACGCCCAGCAGCACGCTTCCCATCAGCAAGCCGGCACGGGTCTTGATCTGCACGTCATCCTCCCGGCCAACGTCCGCCGGAAAAATCCCGGCGCCGTCATCAGAGCAGATAGGTACTCTAAATGAACGGCGGCTGCGTTGAAATACAACGAGGCTGTGAAGGAACGCACAGCGGATCGACACCGGAAACCGGCGCGCTCTGAGCCAGGGTTACTCTGGGCCAGGATCACTCTGGGCCAGGATCACTCTGGGCCAGGATCACTCTGGGCCAGGATCACTCTGGGCCAGGATCACTCTGGGCCAGGATCACTCTGGGCCAGGATCACTCTGGGCCAGGATCACTCTGGGCCAGGATCACTCTGCGGCAGGACTACGCTGCAGCAGGGGCATATGGCGCAAAATGTGTGGAAAGCCTGTGGCGACCCCTACGGGATTCGAACCCGTGTTGCCGCCGTGAGAGGGCGGTGTCCTAGGCCTCTAGACGAAGGGGTCACAGAGGAGAGCGGGTTGATATCAATCCGCCGACAGCTTTGCAAGCGCGATCGCATCCTGAGGTCCGAAATTCCCGGGCGGCTGCGATCCGCTAGTAGAGTGGCGACCCCTACGGGATTCGAACCCGTGTTGCCGCCGTGAAAGGGCGGTGTCCTAGGCCTCTAGACGAAGGGGTCATCCGAGGAGGGTGGAGATACAGGCCACCGTTCGCGAAATCAAGCCCGAAGCACGCCGATTTTTCAGCCGGCCGGAAACCCCTTGTCTTCAGGTGCATTCCGGCCGGCCAGGCCGCCGCAGACCGTCCCCCGCCCGGGTCCGACTCAGGTGATCGCGATCGGCGATCCGGCCGAGCCGGTCCCACCCTTGATCGGCGTCGGTGCGAAGACATAGACGAAACGGTATTTGCCGTCGGCGATCAGCTCGTCGAAGAACAGGTTCTCGTGGTTGAAGATGCCGTTCTTGGTGATCAGTTCGGCATGCACCGGGAAGGCCAGGTTCGGATCCGGGTTCGGCACCACCTCGGTCGGCCAGGTATCGGCCCCGGTGATCGAGATCTCCTTGTCGATCAGCCAGCGCGCCACCTCCAGGCCGATGCCCGGGCAGCCGGAATTGAACCGGTCGTTGTTCTTCATCCACAGCGAGCCCCAGCCGGTGTTGAAGAACACCGCGTCGCCCGACTTGATATCGCCTTCCGACATGCCCTGCTTCGACAGCGCACCCTGGACGTCTGCCAGGGTGATCTCGTAGCCGGCATCCTTCATCTCGCCGAGCGAGCCGTGCACGTCGATCAGATGGGCCGGAGTGAAGAACGGCTTCACGTTCTCCACGCCCAGCTTGCCGAGACCGTAGGCGCCGCTGACGATGCTGCCGTCGAACCCGTTGTAGTATTTCTGGTCGCGCTTGTCGGCCGCATCGCCGGTGACAAGGCCGATATGGCCCAGCCCGTCGAACTGGGTGCCGACCTGCCCGACCTCGGTGGCGAGGAACTCGTCGTTATAGATCAGGTTGTTCTGCCCGTAGGGCCCGCCGGTGGGCGCGCCCGGAATGCGCACGGCGAAGACCCGCGCCCCGAACAGGGGCATGCCCGCCTCATAGGTCCGGCCGATCTTGTAGACCTTGCCCTCCCGGATCTGCGAGGCGGCCTCGAGCGTCTTCTCCGGGGTCATCCAGTTGGACGCGCCGGCCTCGTCGTCGGCGCCCCAGCGCGACGGCCACCACGGCTCGGGGGCCGTCGTCTGCGCCTGGGCGAGCTGATCGGAGCCCCCGCTGCCGACGAAGGCGGCGCTGCCGGCAGCCGCGCCGATCGCCGCGGTTTTCATGAAATCCCGGCGGCTGGGGGATTGCGGATCGGTGCCGTCGCCCGCCTCGAACTTGCTCCTGCGCATGACCATCTCCTCCCGATTTTCTTGTGGTGATGGCGGATTTCGCGCCGCCATAGGTAGAATGGTGACGACGCCCGCGACAAAGTGTCAAGCTATGCGAGACAAGAGCGGCCGAAGCCGCCGACGTTCGAACGACACGGCTTGGGAGGGCCTCTGAGAGATGTCCCTGTTCGAAACCGACAAGTCCGCCGACAGAATCCCCGTCTCCGTCCTGACCGGGTTCCTGGGCAGCGGCAAGACCACTCTGTTGAATGCACTGTTGAAAAATCCGGCGCTCGCCGACACCGCGGTGATCGTGAACGAGTTCGGCGAGGTCGGGCTCGACCACCTGCTGATGGAGTCCGTTGACGGCGAGATGACGGTGATGGCCTCGGGCTGCATCTGCTGCACCATACGCTCGGACCTGGAGACGACCCTGCGCGAACTGCTGTCCCGGGCGCGCACCGGCACCCTGCCCCGGTTCCGCCGGGTCGTGGTGGAGACCACCGGCCTGGCCGATCCGGCACCGATCGTGCAGATGCTGCTGAACAACCCGCTGGTCTCCGGCTTCTTCCGCCTGGACGCGGTGATCACGACCGTGGACACGATGCACGGCTTGGTCCAGCTCGACGCCCAGCCGGAAGCGGTGAAGCAGGCGGCCATGGCCGACCGGTTGATCCTGACCAAGACCGACCTCGCCAAACCGGACGCCGTTCGGGCGCTGGACCGGCGGCTGGCGGCCCTGAACCCGACGGCGGAGCGGATCCGCTCGGTCGCCGGTGCGGTCGAGCCGGGGCGCCTGTTCGATGCCGGCTGGTACGATCCGCAAACCAAGACCCCGGACGTGCAGCGCTGGCTGCGCGACGAGGCGCTCGAGGCCGAAAGCCGGCACGCGCACGACCATCATGCGGGCCACCCCCACCTCCATGACACCAACCGGCACGGCAGTGATATCGCCGCCTTCTCCCTCACCTTCGACGCGCCGCTGGACTGGGGTCGGGTCAACCTGTGGCTCGCCGCCCTGCGCGAGCGGCACGGCGACCGGCTGCTGCGGGTCAAGGGCATCCTCAACCTGGACGACGAGCCGATGCCGGTGGTGATCCATGGGGTGCACCACGTGTTCCACTCCCCTGCCCGGCTGTCGGACTGGCCGGAGGGGGATCGCCGGTCGCGGATCGTCTTCATCACCCGCGGGCTCGACGAAGCGACGGTGCGGAGCTTCTGGGAGGACGTCTCGGCGGCTGCGTAGCCGACGTCAGCCAGCCGGGGCGGCGTCGTCGATGACCAGCTGGACGTTGTCGCCGCCCCGGAAATCGTCCAGCCGCAGGTGCCCGGCCACGTGAATGGGAAGCTGGCCGGCCTGAAGCAGGCCGGGGCCGAGGTCGCCCGCCATGGCGCGGAAGGCGATGGCGTTGACCCGGCCGCCGTCGCCGCCCGCCAGCGTACAGCGCACGTGGTTCTCGCCGACCACCCCGCTCGACACCACCTTCGCGCCGGACAGCACGAAGCGCGGCTCGGAATTGCCGGTGCCGAACGGCCCGACCCGGGAGACCGAGCGCACCAGATCCGCCGTCGCGCCGCGCGGCGCGAGCGCGCCATCCACGGAGAGCTCGGCCACCAGCGGCGCGCCGGCCAGAGCCCCCGCCACCCGCTCGCCCAGGAAGGCGCGGAAGGCGTCGATCCGGTCCTCGGCCACGGTGAAGCCGGCCGCCATGGCGTGGCCGCCGCCCTTCTCCAGCACCCCGGCCTGGTGGGCGGCGATGACCGCGGCGCCGAGATCGACGCCCGGCACCGAGCGGCCGGAGCCCTTGCCGATGCCCGCATCCACGCCGATCACGCAGGCGGGCCGGTGAAAGCGGTCCTTCAGGCGGCTGGCGACGATGCCGACCACGCCTGGGTGCCAGCCCTGCCCCGAGACCACCAGGACCGGCGTGTCGCCCGCGGCCTCGGCCTGGAAGATCGCGCTGTCCAGCACCTCGGCCTCGATGGCCCGGCGTTCGTCGTTATACCGGTCGAGTTCGCCGGCGATGTGGCGCGCCTCGGCCGGATCGTCGGTGGACAGCAGTCGGGCGCCGAGATCCGCCTTGCCGACCCGGCCGCCGGCATTGATCCGCGGCCCCAGCACGAAGCCCAGGTGATAGGGATCCGGCTTGCGGTCGAGCCCGGCGACGTCCGCCAAGGCCGCCAGTCCCGGAGTCGACCGTGCGGCCATCACCTTCAGCCCCTGGGCGATGAAGGCACGGTTGAGGCCGGTCAGCGGGACCACGTCGCAGACGGTGCCGAGCGCCGTCAGGTCCAGGATCGCGCGCAGGTCGGGCTCGGCCTTGCCGGCGAACCAGCCCTTTGCCCGCAGCGCCCGGTTGACGGCGACCAGGGTGACGAAGGTGACGCCGCAGGCCGCCAGGTGGCCGAAGCCCGGCTCCTCATCCAGGCGGTTCGGATTGACCACGGCGACCGCGGCCGGTAGCTCAGGTTCGGCGATGTGATGGTCGACGACGATGACGTCGATCCCGGCGGCCCGCGCCTGTCCCAGGGTCTCGATCGCCAGGATACCGCAGTCGAGGCAGACCACGACCCCCGCCCCTTGGGCCACCAGCCCCTGCAGGGCCGGCAGGTTCGGGCCGTACCCCTCGTCGATGCGGTCCGGGATGTGCATGACCACCGGCGCGCCGACGGCCCGGAAATACCGCGCCATGCTGGCTGCCGACGTGGCGCCGTCGACGTCGTAATCGGCGAACAGGCCGATGGTCTGGCCGGAGACCACCGCCTCGGCCAGACGCTCGGCGGCGGCGTCCATGTCGCGGAAGCGGCTGGGATCGGGCAGCTCGGTGCGCAGGGTCGGCTCCAGGAACCGTTCCACCGCATCCAGGTCGATGCCGCGCTGGGCCATGACGCGGCCGACGATCTCCGGCACGCCGAAGCGCTGGGCGATGGCCAGGGCCAGCCTGTCCACCTCCACACCGCAGCCGCCGCGCAGCGTCCAGCGCCGCGCGGTCATCGATCGTTCTACACCGAGGAACGCGTCTGCCTGCGGCACGCGTCCTCCCCCCTGTTCCGGTTGGTCCGGTCGAACCGTCAGTCGCCCGACGGCTTACGGGTGAAGTCGTGGGTCGCTTCCACCGTGCGCACCGTGCCGGTCTTCGAGCGCATGATGATCGAGTGGGTGGTGGCGCCGCCGGCATAGCGCCGCACGCCGCGCAGCATCGCGCCGTTGGTCACGCCGGTGGCCGCGAACATGACGTCGCCGCCGGCCAGGCCCATGATGTCGTATTTCTTGTCGAGATCGGTGATGCCCCAGCGCTTGGCTCGGGCCTTCTCGTCGTCGTTGCGGAACAGCAGCCGGCCCTGGATCTGGCCGCCGATGCAGCGCAGGGCCGCGGCCGCCAGCACGCCTTCCGGCGCGCCGCCCGAGCCCATGTAGATGTCGACGCCGCTGGTCGGCTGCGAGGTGGCGATCACGCCGGACACGTCGCCGTCGGAGATCAGCATGATCCGCGCGCCGGCATCGCGCACCTGGGCGATCAGGTCGGCGTGGCGCGGCCGGTCCAGGATGCAGGCGACGATGTCGGCGACCTCGACGCCCTTCTCCTTGGCGAGGTTGTTCAGATTCTCCGCGACGCTGTTGTCCAGATCGACGATGCCCTGGGGCAGACCGCCGCCGACGGCGATCTTGTCCATGTAGACGTCGGGCGCGTTCAGGAAGCCGCCCTCCGACGCCAGCGCGATCACGGCCAGGGCGTTCTGGCCGCCCTTGGCGGTGATGGTGGTGCCTTCCAACGGGTCGAGCGCGATGTCGATCTTGGTGCCGCCGCGGCCGACCTTCTCGCCGATAAACAGCATCGGCGCCTCGTCGCGCTCGCCCTCGCCGATGACGACGGTGCCGTCGATCTCGAGATTGTTCAGCGCGGTGCGCATGGCGTCGACCGCCGCCTGATCGGCCATCTTCTCGTCGCCCCGACCCATCAGCCGGGAGGCCGCCAGCGCCGCCGCCTCGGTGACCCGCACGGCCTCCAGGGCGAGGTTGCGGTCCATGGTGAAGACTTCGGCGTTGTCGGACATTCTTTTCTCTCCCGGACTTTCCTGGGTGCGCCCGCCTGGGTACGCCCGTCGGTGCGCGATCAATCCCGTTGCGCCGGGTTCTTAACCGATCCCGGCGGGGTTCGCGACTCCCTATTGGCGCGTCACCGGCGCTCTACAGATCGACAATGCGGATCATCGCCGGCGGTTCCTGCACGGCGTCAAGTTTGGCGATGTCGGCCAGGGCCTTGCGCATGGAGGCCTCGTCCACCTCGTGGGTGGTGAGCGCCACCGGCACCTTCTCGTGCGGATCGCGGCCGCGCTGGACCATCGATTCCATGGACACGTTCTGGTCGCGCATGATCGCGGTAACGTCGGCCAGCACGCCCGGCCGGTCGATCACCATCAGCCGCACGTAATAGCCGCCGCGCATGCTCTCCCAGGGGGCTTCCCGACTGGTGGAGAGCCGTTCGGCCGGCACCCCGAAGACCGGAGCGCCGCGGCCCGAGGCGATGTCGACAACGTCGCCGATCACCGCCGAGGCGGTCGGACCCGCACCGGCGCCGCGGCCGTAATGCAGGGTGGTGCCGACGGCGTCGCCCTCGGCCATGACGGCGTTGAACACGCCCTCGACCTGGGCGATCGGCGCCGCCTTGGCGACCATGCACGGGTGGACCCGCTGGCGGATGCCCTCCGGCGTGCGCTCGGCAATGCCCAGCAGCTTGATGCGGTAGCCGAACTCCTCGGCATAGGCGATGTCCAGAGCCGAGATCGACCGGATGCCCTCGGTATGTACCGCCTTGAAGTCGACCGCGTGACCGAAGGCCAGCGCCGACAGCAGGGCCAGCTTGTGGGCGGCGTCGATACCGTCCACGTCGAAGGTCGGATCGGCCTCGGCGTAACCCAGATCCTGCGCCTCGGCGAGCACGTCGTCGAACGCCCGCCCGCTCTCGCGCATGGCGGTCAGGATGTAGTTGCAGGTACCGTTGAGGATGCCGTAGACGCGGCTGACCTCGTTGACCACCAGGCCCTCGCGCAGGGCGCGGATGATCGGGATGCCGCCGGCGACCGCCGCCTCGTAGGCCAGGGTCACGCCGCCGGCCTCGGCCTTGCGGGCCAGGTCGGAGCCGTGATGGGCCAGCAGCGCCTTGTTCGCGGTCACCACCGACTTGCCCGCGGCCATGGCGGTCTCGACCAGGGTCTTCGCCACCCCGTCTGAGCCGCCGATCAGCTCGCAGACCACATCGACATCGTCGCGGGTGGCCAGGGACAGCGGGTCGTCGGCCCAGTCGATGCCGGACAGGTCGATGCCCCGGTCCTTGGTGCGGTCGCGGGCGGAGACCGCCACCACATCGACCGGCCGGCCGGCATGGGAGGCGATCACCTCCCGCCGTTTCGCCAGCAGGCGCACCGTCTCGGCGCCGACCGTCCCCAAGCCCGCGACGGCTACCCGAAGCGCCTCGCTCATTTTCTCACCTACTGTATTAGATATCACCCACAGCGATGTGATTTCGCTGAATTAACCGACTCAATACTGGAACAGGATCTCGGCCCGACGGTTGCCCGCCTCGCCCGAGGGCATGCTCTCGTAGAACAGCGGCTGGCTTGCGCTCATCGCCTCGACCAGCACCCGCTCCCGCGGCACGCCGGCCTGGACCAGCGCTTCGCCGACGCGCTCCGCCCGGGCCATGGACTCCTGGAAGTTCACCAGCTCGTGGGACGACAGTTCCATCTCCGCGGTGCGGGCGGAGGCATGGCCGATCACCCGGATGAAGGCATCCGTCTCCCGGGCGGCCGAGGCGATGGAGCGGACCATGTCCATATCGTCGGCGCTCAGCGCCGAGGAGCCGTGGGCGAAGTTCACCGTACCCACCAGATAGGCCGGGCCGGTGAAGCCCATCTGATACTGGTCGAGAGCCGGGCCGTCGACGATCACGGACGGCGACTGGTCGGCCGCGCTGTCGGTGGCGGGCATCGGCGGGGCCGACGGCGCCGGAGCGGACGCCTGCTGATCCGGCGCCGAAGACCGGGCCGGCGGCGGCGTGGCGACCGTGGGCGCCGGCGCGTTCGGTGCGGCACCCGATACGGCAATCGACCCGGAAGTTCCGCCCGGACGGGTCACCGTCTCGTTGGCGATCTCGCCATCGGCGGTCCGCTCGACGGTCCGGGTGGAGACCAGGGTTCGGGTAATCTCCGGGCCCTCCTCCGTCGTGGCGCTGGGCGGCGGCGTGGTCCTGGCGGTCGACTGATTGCCGGCGGAATCCAGGCTGCGGCCGGTCGCCGACGGGGACGGGACGGGGCTGCGCGCGGCATCGGCCGTGGCGCCGGAGGCGGTCGCCGCCATGCGCGGCTCGGAGGCGAGCGCGCGGGTCGGGGCGTTCGGGTTTTCCTTCACCGTGGAGTGGGCGTCGGAGACCTTGCCGGTGGTGACAGGCGTGATGCTGTCGCGCTCCGGAGCCGGGCGATGCGGCCAGAGACCCGAAGTCTCGCCGCTGGACGGCGCCGGGCGGCTGGCCGTCGGCTCCGGGGCCGAGTCAGGAACCGGCGCCGGGGTGGCGACGGTCGGCGCTGGCGGCGGCGGCGAGCTCTTCGTCACCGCCGCCTGGTTCGAGGCTGCGCGGGGCTCCGGCGCATTCATCGTGGCGCGTGGCGGCGGCGATGCCGGCAGAGCCGCGGTCTGCTGGGCGCTGGACTGCTGGGCGCCGGTCTGCTGGGCACCGGTCTGCGAAGCGCTGGCCCGCGGCTTCGGCGGCGCGGCCGGCGCGGAGGCATCGGCGCTGTCGGTATAGCGGGCACTGTCGCGGTCGGCGACCAGACCCTGCTGGATGGCGTCGCGCTCCTCCGCCGTCGTCGACGGGGTCGGGCGCTCGGGCACGCTGGCAAGGTTCGGAAACGGCTTGTCGGCGGTCGAAGCGCCTGAAGACGCGGCGTCGGAGGACGCGGCCGTCTGCTGTTCGTCGTCGGAGAACCAGCCACCCACGGTATCGGTGGTGCCTTCATACCACTCGACAGGGTTGAGCGCGTCGGGCACCGAGGAGCACCCGGCAAGCACCAGAACGGCGGCCAGGGTGATGACGGGCGACGCCGAAACCCGGCGCCGCATGGCCCCGTTCGGCCCCACGAACCCAGACCCGTTCTTCTTCGTGGTTTCGACCATTCTTCTCTCCCGCATCGGCTGGCCAACGGCGTCGCGACACCGCGCCCGGAGTGTACGTTTCCTATTCCACGCAAGCCAGCATTCCAAGCACCTAAAATACCACGACTTTCCATCGGCGCCCATGTTGGCGGCCCGAGCCCCTTCCCATTGGCCTTGGGCGGAGGGTTTCTGCTACAAGGGCGGGGCGTGCGGGACGGCGCGTTTCAACGGATCCGCCGCACGCCTCCGGTCGAACGCACCAACGAGGATGCCGGTCATGACCGACAGCAGCGAGAAGAAGGCCTCGGCCCCAGATCCGGTCGAGATCTCCCAGGCGATGACCCATATCGCCGAGCGCAGCCAGCGCCTTGTCATGGACTTCCTGGAGCATCAGGACCCCCATGCGCTGGGCCTTTCCGACCCGCTGAACATCGGCAAGGCCTTCATGGACATGACGTCCAAGATGATGGCGGACCCGGGTAAGATCATGAAGGCGCAGATGGATCTGTGGCAGGCCTACATGACCCTGTGGCAGACCACCGCGTCGCGCATGATGGGCGCCACCGCCCAGCCGGTCGCCGCCACCGAGCATGGCGACCGGCGCTTCAAGGACGCCGCCTGGAACGAGAACGTCGTCTTCGACTACATCAAGCAGAGCTACCTGCTGACCGCGGAGTGGATGCAGCGCACCGTCCACGAGGTGGAGGGGCTGGACGACAAGACCCGGCGCAAGGTCGATTTCTACACCAAGCAGTTCGCCGACGCGGTCGCGCCCTCGAATTTCGTGATGACCAATCCGGAGGTGCTGCGCGAGACCATCGAGAGCGGCGGCGAGAACCTGCTGAAGGGCCTGGAGAACCTGCTGGAGGACCTGGAGCGGGGCAAGGGCAAGCTGTCGATCAAGATGGTCGACGAGGACGCCTTCAAGATCGGCGAGAACGTCGCCACCACCCCGGGCAAGGTGGTGTTCCAGAACGACCTGATGCAGCTGATCCAGTATTCCCCAACCACCGAGACGGTGCACCGCCGACCGCTGCTGATCGTGCCGCCTTGGATCAACAAGTTCTACATCCTCGACCTGCGCGAGAAGAACTCGTTCATCAGATGGGCGGTCGGCCAGGGGATCACGGTGTTCATCGTGTCCTGGGTCAACCCGGATGCCGAGCTCGCCGCCAAGAGTTTCGAGGACTACATGATGGAGGGCCCGCTGGCGGCGCTCGACGCCATCGAGCAGGCGACCGGCGAGCGCGAGATCAACGCCATCGGCTACTGCATCGGCGGCACCCTGATGGCCAGCACCCTGGCCTACATGACCGCCAAGAAGGACGACCGGATCAAGTCGATCACCTTCTTCACCACCATGGTCGACTTCACCGAAGCCGGCGAGCTGTCGGTGTTCATCGACGAGGCGCAGCTCGGCGCCTTGGAAGACCGGATGAACAAGGACGGCTATCTCGACGGCCGGGCCATGGCGACCACCTTCAACATGCTGCGGGCCAACGACCTGATCTGGTCCTTCGTGGTGAACAACTACCTGATGGGCAAGGAGCCCTTCCCGTTCGACCTACTGTACTGGAACTCCGACAGCACCCGCATGCCGGCGGCGATGCACAGCTTCTACCTGCGCCGCATGTACCAGGAGAACAAGCTGGTCGAGCCGGGCGGCATCACGCTCTGCGGCGTGCCGATCGACCTGACCACGGTCAAGCTGCCGACCTTCATGCTGTCGACCCGCGAGGACCATATCGCGCCGTGGAAATCGACCTATGCGGCGACCCAGCTCTACAAGGGTCCGGTGAAGTTCGTGCTGGCCATGTCCGGGCACATCGCCGGGGTGGTGAACCCGCCCACCGACAAGCCGAAATACGGCTACTGGACCAAGAGCGGCCGGGCGCCGAAGGATCCGGAGAAATGGCTGGCCGGCGCGACCGCCCACGAGGGGTCCTGGTGGCCGGAATGGAAGGCCTGGCTGGACAAGCATGGCGGCGGCCAGGTGCCGGCCCGCGTGCCCGGCGACGGCAAGCTGAAGGCGCTGGAGGACGCGCCGGGCAGCTATGTCGCGGTGAAGGCCGGGGACTGATCCTGCCGCGATGACGACGACGCAGATCTTCGCCCGCCGGGCGCGGCTGGAGGATGGCTGGGCCTCCGACGTCTGGCTGCAGGTCAGCGACGGCCGGATCGCGAAGATCGCGCCCGGCGGTGATCCGACGCCGCAGGCGGTGCGGGTCGATACCCTGCTGCCGGCCCTGGGCAACCTGCACAGCCACGCCTTCCAGCGCGCCATGGCCGGCATGACCGAACGGCGGCGCGCCGGACAGGACAGTTTCTGGACCTGGCGAACCCTCATGTACGCCTTCCTGGAGCGCATCACGCCTGAGCAGGTCGAGGCGGTCGCCGCCCAGGTCTATCTGGAGATGCTGGAGGCGGGCTACGCCTCGGTCGGCGAGTTCCACTACCTGCATCACCAGCCGGACGGCACGCCCTTCGCCGATCTGGCGGAAATGAGCGGCCGGATCGCGGCGGCGGCGGACCGGACCGGGATCGGCCTGACCCTTCTGCCGGTGCTCTACACCTATGGCGGCGCCGGTCAGCAGCCGGTGGCCGGCGGCCAGCGCCGTTTCGCCAACGATCCGGAGCGCTTTGCCGGGCTCGTGGAAGCGGCGAAGACGGCGACGGCTCCCCTGCCCGCCGATACGGTGGTCGGCCTCGCGCCGCATTCCCTGCGCGCCACCGATGCCGAGGGGCTGGCCGCCACGCTGGCAGCCCATCCGGACGGTCCGGTGCATATCCATATCGCCGAGCAGGCCGCCGAGATCGAGCAGATCGAGGGCTGGCTGGGATCCCGGCCGGTCGACTGGCTGCTGGCGAACCAGCCGGTCGACAGCCGCTGGTGCCTGATCCACGCCACCCACATGACGCCGCAGGAGACGGCGGGCGTCGCTCGCTCCGGGGCTGTCGCCGGTCTCTGCCCCATCACCGAGGCCAATCTGGGGGACGGCATCTTCGACGGCCCGCCCTATCTGGCGGCGGGCGGCGCGTTCGGCATCGGCTCCGACAGCAACGTGCGGATCGCGCTCGGCGAGGAGCTGCGCATGCTGGAATACTCCCAGCGCCTGCGCGATCGGGCCCGCAACGTGCTGGTGCCGGGCGAAGGCTCGGTCGGTGAGACGCTCTATGTGGGTGCGGCATCAGGGGGCGCGCAGGCCCTCGGCCGCGACGCCGGGGCAATCCGGAGCGGCGCCCTCGCCGATCTGGTGGCGATCGACACATCGGACCCGACCCTCTGCGCCCTCACCGACGACCAGATCCTCGACGGCCTCTGCTTCGCCGCCGGCGACGGTGTCGTCACCGACGTCTGGTCGGCCGGCCGGCACGTGGTCAGCGGCGGCCGCCACCTCAAGCGCGACGAAATCCGCGCGGCTTACGCCCGGGCGGTCTCCGACCTGCTCACCGGGTGACCGAGACCGGCTGCAGATCCTCGTCCAGCGGGAAGATCGGCCGGCGTACGGTCTCGAAGTTCAGCATCGAATAGTCCGACGTACAGACCCCGACCCCGGCGCATTCCACCGTCTCGGCGGCGAGGTCGCGGAAGCCGGCGCGCCAGTGGATGCGGCTCTTCAGCATCAGGTACGTCTTCGCCGTCGGGTCGATGCCGAGGGAGGTGAAGGCGGCGGTGTCGTTCGGCTCCTGCTGGGTGGAGGTGACGACGATCTCCACCTTGCCGGTGTCGAGCACCACGGTCGGGCCCATCGCGTTCATGACCCCCCGGCTCATCGGCCCGACATTGCGGAACCGGCCGTCGGAGATCAGCTTCACCCGTCCGCTCACCTCCAGGGGCTCGCCGGTGCGGCCGATGGAGGGCATGTCGGTCTTGCCGCCGAGGGACACCGTGACCTCGTTGCCGATGCCCGCGGCGATCATGGTCTCCACCGCCGCCGGATCGCAGATCGCGAAGGCGGCGACATCTTCAAGGCCTGCGTCCAGGATACCCTTCAGCACCGCCATGGTGTCCATCGACCCGCCGGACGCGGCATTGTCGTAATGGTCCAGCAGCACGATGGGTCCGTCGGCCTTCAGCTCCTGTGCCCGCTTCAGCGACTGCTCCAGCGGCTCGATCTCGTAGACGAAGGCCCGGCGCTCCTTCCAGGCGAGGTCGAGCAGCTCGTCGACCATGCGCTGGGCCCCTTCCGGATCGTTGTCGGTCACCACAACGGCGCTGGAGCCGGCCAGCCGGATATCGGCATGGGGAAAGCCGGTGAAGAAGCTGGCGCAGAGCGCGCCCTCGGCCTCCATCTTCTGGGCCAGTTCCTGGATCTGCTTGTTCGGGAAGTCGTGGGTCCCCTGGCGCATCACATGGGGCAGCATCGGCCGGTTGCCCCAGGCCATGGTCGGCTTGGCCGCCCCGCGCAGCATGGCCAGGATCGGCAGCGCGGTGCGCCGGCCGGTCTCGTAGATGTCCACATGCGGATAGGTCTGGTAGCCGGCGACCACGTCGGCATTCTCGACGATGGCCGGATACATGTTGGTGTGCATGTCCAGCGACACGCCGATCGGGGTATCCGGCGCCAGCGCGCGCACCCGGGCGACCAGCGGCCCCTCCCCGTCCTCCAGGCTCTCGGTGACCATGGCGCCATGCAGGTGGAGCAGGATCGCGTCGGGCTTCTCGGCGGTGACGGCGGCGCAGATCTTGTCGGTCATGTACTCGTAGGCGGCGTCCTCCACCGGCCCGCTCGGCCAGGCGCCCGCGGCCAGCGGCAGCACGTAGTCGAGCCCCTCAGCCTCGCAGATCTCGATATAGGCGCCGAGCGCGGAGCCGGTGCCCTTGAAGGCCTTCACCGCCGCCTCGCCCTCCGCCGGCAATCCCGTACTGCTGCCCCGGCAAAACCGCGCCAGCGGCGTCGGCACCGTGGAGAAGGTGTTAGTCTCATGCTGCATCATCGCCATCAGGATCTTCATCGCCGCCTCCTCCGCGTGTTCGGATACGGGAAGCCTAGCGTGCGCAGGGCTCGGGGAGCCAGATGGCGAATGCGGAGCGCGCCCTATAGCGGCCAGAACAGCAGCAGCGCGCCGACGACGAGCAGCCCGGCCCGCAGCAGCAAACGGCGCGGGGCGATCACAGCGAACGACACCGCCGTCAGGCCGAGGCCGATCTTAACCGCCGCCAGGATCGCCCAGACCGGATCTGTCGCCAGGGCGATCAGGTCCGGATTGGCGATCATCGCCAGCGGGATCAGGTACAGCCCGATGCCCAGTGCCATGGCATGGCCGGCGACCTTCAGCCAGTTCTCCTCGACCATCCCGGCGGCGATGAACACGGCACCGCAGACCGGCGGGGTGATGGTGCTGAGCAGGGCGAACCAGAACACGAACAGATGCGCCTGCAACGGCGCCAGGCCGAGTTCGATCAGCGCCGGTCCGGCTACCGAGACGCAGATCACGTAGGCCGCCGTCGTCGGCACCTCCATGCCCAGCACCAGACAGGCCAGCGCCGTCAGCAGCAGCGCCGGCCACAGCGCGCCGCCGGAACCGGACAGGATCAGCGAGGTGATCTTCACGCCGAGTCCGGTGATACCCAGCACGCCGATGATGATGGAGGCGCACAGGATGATCGAGGCGATGGTGGCGATCTGCTTGCCGGCGCCCATGCAGGCCTGCTCGACCCGCTCCAGGGTGCGGCCCCAGTCGAAACTCAGCCGGCCGTCGACCGGCAGCAGCATGGCACCTGCCAGGATCGCCAGGCAGGCGGCGTATTGCGGGGTGTAGCCGGCAGCGAACATGCCCCAGAGCAGGACGCTGAAGGGCGCCAGGAAGAAGGCCGAGGTGATCAGCACGTCGCGGGTCGCCGGCCGCGCATCCGCCGCCAGTCCGCGCAGGTCGTGGCGCAGGGAGAAGCCGTCGATGCCGACCCAGACGGCCAGGAAGTACAGGATCGCCGGCAGCAGGGCGGCGGCCATGATCGAGGTGTAGGGCGTGCCGGTCAGCTCGACCATCACGAAGGCGCCGGCCCCCATCAGCGGTGGCATGATCTGCCCGCCGGACGAGGCCACGGCCTCCACCGCGGCGGCCAGCGAGCGCGGATAGCCGAGCTTCAGCATGGTCGGCAGGGTGATCGCCCCGGTGGAGGCGACGTTCGCGGAGGCCGAGCCGGAGATCGAGCCGAACAGCGCGGAGGAGATCACCGAGACCTTGGCCGCCCCGGCGCGCAGGCGGCCGGCGGCGGCGGCGGCCACGTTCATGAAGCCCTGCCCGGCCTCGCCGGCGTTCAGCACGGCGCCGAAGATCACGAAGATGGCGACGATGTTGACCGACACGGCGGTCAGGCTGCCCCAAAGCCCGCCCTCGGCGATGGTGAGCGTGCCCAGGAAACTGTTCAGCGGCGTGCCCGGATGGCCGAACTCGCCGGGGATCCACTCCCCGAACAGGCCGTAGAGCAGGGCCAGGGAGGCGACCAGCGGCAGCGGCCAGCCGATTGCCCGGCGCGCCATCTCCAGCACCACCACCAGCAGCGTGACGGCGACGACGAGCTGGAAATCGCCGTCCAGGAACCCGTACTGGTCGGACAGGGCGTCGGCATTCACCACCAGCCAGAGACAGGCCGCCAGCCCCGCCGCGCCCAGCACCACGCCGCTGATCAACTCAGCCCGGCTACGGGCGACGAACAGCATCGTCCAGGGCAGGGCGAGCGCCATGTGCAGCGGCCGGCTGACCAGGTTCGGCACCAGACCCGAGAAGATCAGCCAGAGGTGAAAGGCGATCGAGGCGGCACCGAGGACGCTCCAGATCAGGCGGGCGGTAGGGGTCATACAGTGTCTCGAATACGAAACCGGCCCGTGCGGGATCACACGGGCCGGCCGGGGTCAGGAAAGGCGGATCACATCTGTGCGTCGGTCAGCGCGAAGCCCTTCTCCTTGTAGAACTTGACGGCGCCGGGATGGATCTTGCCGGCGATGTTGGCCATCAGATCCTCGTCCACGCCGTTCCACCAGGCCGCGTCCTTGCCCATCTTCGCCTTCTGCTCCCAGAAGGTCTTGGTGAGCTGGTAGGCGGTGTCGTCGTCCATGTCGGTGGTGGTGTAGGCGACCACCGGCAGCGAGGTGGTGACGATGTCGCTGTCCTGGCCGGCATAGGTGCCCGCCGGGATCACCAGTCGGGCGCGCTTGGTCTGGGCGATCTGGTCGTCGCTCAGCGACAGCACGGTCACGCCGGTGCCGGCGGCGGCCTCGATCACGTTCGGCGCCGGATAGGAGCCGGCGGTCACGAAGCCGTCGATCTGGCCGTTCTTCAGCGCCGGCACGGCATTGGACAGCTCGACATCGGCCAGGGTGACCTTGTCCTTGAGGCCGAACAGGTCGAGATACTTCTCGCCTTCCTTGGCGCCGAACGAGCCCTTGCCGAGCAGGATCGTCTTGCCTTCCAGGTCGGCGAAGCTCGACACGCCGGCATCGGCGCGCATGACGAAATGCATGGTGAGCGACGGGATCGGGAACAGCGCGCGGATCTCGTCGAAGCGCGGGTTGCCCTTGCCCTCGAACATGGCCTTGCCGCCCTGGGCCAGGCCGACCAGGGCCGGCGGGGTGGTGAAGACGTAGTTGCCCTTGCGGCCCATCACCTCCATCACGTTCTGGACGGAGCCCTGGCTCTCCTCGACGGTGACGATGACGGCGCCGTCGGAGCCGGCCTTCATCGCCTCGGCGATCTGCACGCCCATCTGGTAGTAGGACGAGCTGGACTTGGCGGATTTGTAGGTGACGCGGGTCTCGGCCGAGGCGGCGGTGGCCGACACGGCGAGAACGAGGCCGGCCACGGCCAGCGACTTCACGAACTTCATGGCGTTCTCCCGAACTGACGAAGGCGACCGGCATTCAGGGCCGACCGGTTGTGTCGGAAGTCCTACACGAGGCGTGGCATTGCGAAAAGCGCCCAAGAAGCCGGACGCCGGAATGCGAGCCGCCCGACCAAACGGCCGGGCGGCAGGGCATACAGGCGAAGCGGGACGAAACGCGTGATCGGGTCAGGCGGTCTTTGCCATCCCCCTGATCTCGGCCACCACGGACTCGACCGTCCGGCTGAGCGAGGTCGACAGCTGGTCGAGCTCGCCGCCGAGGGAGGAGACCTCCTCGGTCGCCTCGGCGCCGCGGCGGGCGCCGTCCGCTACCTGACGCAGCTTGTCGCCGACATCCTGCGACGCGCCGGCGACCTGCTGGACGTTGCCTGCGATCTCGCCAAGGGCGGCATTCTGCTCCTCCACCGCGCTGGCGATGGAGGTGGCGGTTTCGCGCACCCGGGCGATGATCTCGTTGATCCGGGAGATCGCGGTGACGGTCTCGCGGATCAGGCTCTGGTTGTTGGCAATCTGGCCGGAGATCTCCTCAGTGGCCTTGGCGGTCTGTGTCGCCAGGCTCTTCACCTCCGAAGCGACCACCGCGAAGCCCTTGCCCGCATCCCCGGCCCGGGCCGCCTCGATCGTGGCGTTCAGGGCCAGCAGATTGGTCTGCTCGGCGATCTCGGTGATCAGGCCCACGACCTGGCCGATTTTGTCCGCGGAGTCCGACAGGCGGGCGACCTGTTCCGCTGCCGCCGAGGCGGAGGCGCCGGCCTCGCCGACCACTTCGGTCGACATCGTCACCTGACGGCTGATCTCGGCCGCCGTGGAACTCATCTCGTCCGAGGCCGCCGCCACCGACTGCATGTTCGAGGTGGTCTGCTCGGTCGCCGCCGCCACGTCCTGGCTCATCGACCGGGCAGTATCGGTCACCCCGCGCAGGGTAGCGATCCGGTCGGTCATGCCGTTCACGCCCTTGCCGAGATCGCGGACGATGGCCGAGACCTTGGAGTCCAGCCCGTCGGCCAGCTCGGTCAGCAGCGCCGCCCGTTTGGTGACGGAGTCCCGCTCCAGCTCGGCCTGGCGTCGCTCGGCTGCGTCCTTCTGGATCGCATTCTCGCGGAACACCTCGACCGTACGGGCCATGGCGCCGATCTCGTCGCGACGGTCGGTCCCCGGCACTTGCACCTTCAGGTCGCCGTCGGCCAGCCCTGTCATCGCCCCGCCGAGACCGCCGATCGCGCGGCGCAGATCGACGACGGTGAAGCCGGTCAGAAGCAGCGCCAACGCCAGGATCGCGGCGCTGATCGATCCGAGTTGGATGGCCTGCTCGATGAAAGCGGCGTTGATGTCGTCGGCATAAATACCGGAGCCGAAGAACATGTCGCCGCGCGGGAAACCCACCGCATAGCTCAGCTTAAGAACATCGCCGTCCACACCCGGCTTGGGCCAGTAGTATTCGACCACCGCGTCGCCGTCCGCCCGAATGCCGTCGATCATCTCGCGAACGATATGCGTGCCGTTCTTGTCCTTGACCCCGAGCAGGGACTTGCCCTCGAGGCTGGCGTTGATCGGATGGATTCGGCCGACGCCGTCCATGGAGTAGGCGAACAGGTAGTCCTCGCCGTTGAAGCGGACACCGTTGATGAAACCGCGCAGGAGCGAGAACGCCTCGTCCTCGGTGATCTCTCCCGCATCCGCCCTGGCATAGGCGCTGTCGGCGTAGGAGCGGGTGGAGTCAACGACCGCCTTGACCAGGTCGAGGCGATCCTGACGGAGTTGCTGATAACCGTTGTAGAGCGACATAGCGGACAGGCCCAGCACGGCCAGCACCGTCACCGCGGCGAGCGCAGTAAGCTTGGCCGCGACGGAAAGGCGCGAGAGAAAATGCGTCATCGGGAAGTCTCCAGCGAAAAGATGTTGCCGAACCCTAAGAGACGCTCCGTAAAAGAATGGTGAATCCTTCTAAATATCAATATTTAAGACAATTTTAGAAACATGTCTTTCAGAGACGGTTCCGCCGGCCTGGACGCATCAGGTCGAGCACGTGGTGCAGGGTCTCCGCCACATGCAGGCACTTCTCGTGCATCTCCTCGGTCGGGTCGAGCAGATCCGGGACCATCACCGTCATCATGCCCGCGGCGTGGGCGGCCCGGACGCCGTTGTGGGAGTCCTCCAGCGCCAGGCAGTCGACCGGATCGATGCCGAGGCGCGCCGCGGCCGTCAGGAACGGGTCGGGCGCGGGCTTCGGACGGGCGTAATCGCCCTTGGTCACCACCGCGTCGAACCGATCGACAATGCCGCCCGGCCCGAGATACCGCGTGACCGCCTCCTGCGGCGAGGAGGTGGCGATCGCCCGGGGGATCCGCATCGCATCGAGGTGATCGAGCAGGTCCGTCACCCCGGCCTTCAGGATGGAGCCCACATCCAGGGACTCGTGGAACCGCACCCAGCAGGCGTCGAACACCCCCTCGGCATCGAAATCGGGGCCGTAATGGGCACGCAGGGCGCTGAGCGCCGAGGCGTTCGGCACCCCGATCAACTGCTGGAACAGCGCCATCGGGACGTCGTGGCCGCGCTCGGCTGTCACGGCGAAGAAGCTGTCGCGGAAACCGGTCTCGGTATCGACCAGCAGGCCGTCCATGTCGAACACGACGGCGCGGATCTGTCTTGGAAAGGTCATAGCCCCGTGTATCCGGATTTCGCGGCCCGGAAAAGCGGGTTTGCGGCCGAGACGGGTTTCCCGGCCGATGCGGGACTCCGGGCCGAGACGGGCTTTTTAGTTCTCCGTCTTTCCGGCCTTGCGCCGGGATCCAGGGATCAACGTGCCGGAGCGTCGGGAGATGGAACCGCACGGCTCCGGCACGCCGCACCCTCGGTCCCGGCGCAAGGCCGGGAAGACGGGAAAAGGGATTTGGCCGCTTTTTCCGGCCACGTCTCACAGCCACGTCTCCCAACCGCTCTTCCGCCCAGCCCCTTCCCGGCCTTGCGCCGGGATCCAGGGATCTGCGTGCCGGAGCGCCGGGAGATGGAACCGCGCGGCTCCTGCACGCCGCACCCTCGGTCCCGGCGCAAGGCCGGGAAGACGGAGAACGGTTGAGGCGGGAATCATAATCGTTGAGGTCTGAATCAGAACCGTCGAGGCGTGAATCATGGGACCAGCAGCGCGGCGGCTAGGACCTCCGGCGGGATTGCCCCAATTTTGGGCAGGTAATTGTGCATTGCAAAAATATGAAGCACGGATAGGGAGATTTAATCTAGGGATATTAAACCAAACTATATGAAATACCTCACTTTTTACGAGGATCGAATTACGCGCGACAGTGGCACATCTCTTGCGCCTGTTCCCCGTTGTCGCGGGCCTCTGCCCGCCCAAAGAGGGGCTTCATCCATGAAAATGACGAAGATGTTGAGGGGATCGGCGATCGGTCTGGCAGCCGGGCTGCTGATGTCCACCGCCGTTCAGGCTCAGGAAACGATCAAGGTCGGCATTCTGCACTCGCTGTCCGGCACCATGGCGATCAGCGAGACCACGCTGAAGGACGCCATGCTGATGCTGATCGAGCAGCAGAACGCCAAGGGCGGCCTGCTGGGCAAGAAGCTCGAGGCGGTGGTGGTGGACCCGGCGTCCGACTGGCCGCTGTTCGCCGAGAAGGCGCGCGAGCTGATCACCGGCTCCAAGGTCGCCGCCGTGTTCGGCTGCTGGACCTCGGTGTCGCGCAAATCCGTGCTGCCGGTGTTCGAGGAACTGAACAGCCTGCTGTTCTACCCGGTCCAGTACGAGGGCGAGGAGAGCCAGCGCAACGTGTTCTACACCGGTGCGGCGCCGAACCAGCAGGCGATCCCGGCCGTGGATTACCTGGCCGAGACCGAAGGCGTGGAGCGCTGGGTACTCGCCGGCACCGACTACGTCTATCCGCGCACGACCAACAAGATCCTCGAGACCTACCTGCTCGACAGCGGTGTGGCGCCCGAGGACATCATGATCAACTACACGCCGTTCGGTCATTCCGACTGGCAGACCATCGTCGCCGAGATCAAGGCGTTCGGGTCTGCCGGCAAGAAGACCGCGGTGGTGTCGACGATCAACGGCGACGCCAACGTGCCGTTCTACAAGGAACTGGCGAACCAGGGCATCAAGGCCGAGGACATCCCGGTCGTCGCCTTCTCCGTCGGCGAAGAGGAACTGGCCGGTATCGACACCGGCCCGCTGGTCGGTCACCTGGCCGCGTGGAACTACTTCATGTCCGCGCCGACCCCGGAGAACGACGAGTTCATCGCCGCCTGGCACGAGTTCATCGGCGACACCAAGCGCGTGACCAACGACCCGATGGAGGCGCACTACATCGGCTTCAACATGTGGATCAAGGCGGTCGAGAAGGCCGGAACCACCGACGCCGATGCGGTCATCGACAGCATCGTCGGCGTCTCCGTGCCGAACCTGACCGGCGGCTACTCGGCGATGATGCCGAACCACCACATCACCAAGCCGGTGCTGATCGGCGAGATCCAGGACGACGGCCAGTTCGAGACCGTGTTCGAGACCCCCGGTCTGGTGGTCGGCGATGCGTGGTCCGACTTCCTGCCGGACTCCAAGGCGCTGATCTCCGATTGGCGCAAGCCGATGAACTGCGGCAACTTCAACACCGCCACCGGCAAGTGCGGCGGCAAGGGTAGCTGACCCGGGTCACCTGAAACGCTGAGCCCCGCCGCACGACCGGCGGGGCTCACTCCGGACGCCCTTTGTCGAAGCAGCCCAGCGAGTTCCCCGCGAGATGGCCCGTCCTCTCCTCCTGATCCTGCAGCGGATCGCGCTTGTGCTTGTCCTGGCGACCGCCCTCATCGGCGGGTCAGCACAAGCCCAATCCGGCCCCTCCGTCCCCGACCTCGTCTCCCGCCTCGCCGGAGCCGACTTCAATGAGACCGAGCGGGTGGTCGAAGCCCTGGCCGCCTCCGGCGACGCCTCGGTCGCCCGCCTGCTCGAAGCACTGGGTGACGGCGACCTGTACTACCGCCGCTCCGACAACGCCGTCTTCATCGCCACCCGCGGCGGCGAGGGGTACCTGCTGACCGACCCGCTGACCGGCACGAGCGCCGGCGAGGCGGGGCGACGCGAGGTCGCCAAGGTCCGGGTAAACAACAGCCTGCGCCGGGCCGTGCGGGCCGCCATCGGCACCCTCACCCTGCGCAGCCCCGACCCCGCCATCCGCATCGCCGCCGCCCAGTCGGTGCTGAAGAGCGGCGATCCCGAAGCGGTCGAGCCGCTGACCGAGGCGATCGCGGCCGAACAGAACGACAGCGTGCGCGCCGTCATGGAACGCGCCCGCGCCGCCGCCATCCTGAACAGCGACGCTTCCGACGCGGTGAAGATCGACGCGGTGAAGACCATCGCCGCCAAGAGCAGCCAGGACACCCGCGCGATCCTGCTCGCCGCCTCCAACGGCGCCAGCGAGGCACTCGGCTCCGCCATCGCCGACGCGGTGCGCCGGGTGGAGGGCGACCTCGCCCTGTGGTCGGCGGCGCAGAACGTCTGGTACGGGCTGTCGCTCGGCTCGGTGCTGCTGCTGGCGGCCATCGGCCTCGCCATCACCTTCGGCGTCATGGGCGTGATCAACATGGCCCATGGCGAAATGGTCATGATCGGCGCCTATGTGACCTACGTGGTGCAGGAGATCATCCGCAACCACGCGCCGTTCCTGTTCGACGTCTCCCTGCTGATCGCGCTGCCCCTGGCCTTCGCCATCGCCGGCGCCGTCGGCATGGCGATCGAGCGCGGCATCATCCGCTTCCTCTACGGACGGCCGCTGGAGACCCTGCTGGCCACCTGGGGCCTGTCGCTGATCCTGCAGCAGGTGGTGCGCAGCCTGTTCGGCCCGACCAACCAGGAGGTCGGCGCGCCGAGCTGGATGAGCGGTGCCTTCGAGCTGGGCGGACTCACCCTCACCTATGGGCGGGTCTGGATCATCGTCTTCGCCCTGGTGGTCTTCGCCGTGCTGGTGCTGGTGCTGCGGCATACGTCCTTCGGGCTGCAGATGCGCGCCGTCACCCAGAACCGGCGCATGGCCAGCTCCATGGGTATCCGCACCAACTGGACCGACGCCCTCACCTTCGGCCTCGGCTCCGGCATCGCCGGGGTGGCGGGCGTGGCCCTGTCCCAGATCGACAACGTCAGCCCCAACCTCGGCCAGTCCTACATCATCGACAGCTTCCTGGTGGTGGTGTTCGGCGGGGTCGGCAATCTCTGGGGCACCCTGGTGGGGGCGCTGTCGCTGGGCGTGCTGAACAAGTTCCTGGAACCCTATGCCGGTGCCGTGCTCGGCAAGATTCTGGTGCTGGTTTTCATCATTCTGTTCATTCAGAAGCGCCCGCGCGGATTGTTCGCGCTCAAGGGCCGGGCGGTGGAATCATGATCTCCGGCCGTTTTCTGCGCCTGACCGGCACCTCCGGGCTGATCCTGCTGGCCTGCCTGCTGGCGGCGGCGATCTACGTCCCCGTCGCCAACCAGGTCATCGACCCCGGCTCACCGTTCCATGTCAACACCGCGTCGGTGGTGGTCTTCGGCAAGTATCTCTGCTTCGCCATGCTGGCCCTGTCGATCGATCTGGTCTGGGGCTATTGCGGGATCCTGTCGCTCGGCCACGGCGCGTTCTTCGCCCTCGGCGGCTATGCCATGGGCATGCATCTGATGCGCGAGATCGGGCCGCGCGGCGTCTACGGCAACCCGATCCTGCCGGACTTCATGGTGTTCCTGAACTGGGAGTCCCTGCCGTGGTTCTGGTACGGCTTCGACATGTTCTGGTTCGCCATGGTGATGGTCGTGCTGGTGCCGGGCCTGCTGGCCTTCGTCTTCGGCTTCCTCGCCTTCCGCTCGCGGGTGACCGGCGTCTACCTGTCGATCATCACCCAGGCCATGACCTTCGCCCTGATGCTCGCCTTCTTCCGCAACGAGATGGGCTTCGGCGGCAATAACGGCCTGACCGACTTCAAAGACGTGCTCGGCTTCGACCTGCAGGCCGACAGCACCCGCATCGGCCTCTACCTGCTGTCGATTGCCGCTCTCGCGGTCATGTTCCTGATCTGCCGGGCGATCGTGCTGTCGCGGCTCGGCAAGGTGCTGATCGCCGTGCGCGACGCCGAGAGCCGCACCCGCTTCATCGGCTACCGGGTGGAGCACTACAAGCTGTTCGTCTTCACCGTCTCGGCCATGATGGCCGGGGTGGCCGGCGCCCTCTACGTGCCCCAGGTGGGCATCATCAACCCGGGCGAGTTCGCCCCGGCCAACTCCATCGAGGCGGTGATCTGGGTCGCCGTCGGCGGACGCGGCACCCTGGTGGGCGCGGTGATCGGCGGCATCGGCGTGAACCTGGCCAAGAGCTACTTCACCGGCGCGCTGCCGGAGATCTGGCTGTTCGCGCTGGGCGGGCTTTTCGTGGTCGTCACCCTGTTCATGCCCAAGGGCATCCTCGGCCTGATCTCCCAGTGGCGCCGCCGTCAGCCACCGCCCGAACCGGCGGCCGAGACCGGCGCACCCTCCTCCACCGCGGCGGAGGAACGGGCATGAACACACTGCACAAGGAACTGACCCGCACCGTCCTCTATCTCGACGGGATCAGCGTGTCCTTTGACGGGTTCAAGGCGCTGAACGACCTGTCCTTCGTAGTCGAACCGGGGGAGATGCGGGCGATCATCGGCCCGAACGGGGCCGGCAAGACCACCATGATGGACGTGATCACCGGCAAGACCCGCCCCGATGTCGGCAGCGCCCTGTTCGCCGGCCAGCACGACCTCACCAAACTGGACGAGGCCGACATCGCCCAGCTCGGCATCGGCCGCAAGTTCCAGCGCCCCACCGTGTTCGAGAGCCACACGGTGCGCGACAACATCGTGCTGTCGCTGGCCGGCAAGCGCTCGGTGTTCGACACCCTGTTCGCCCGCGCCAGGGAGGAGGAGGCCGACAGGATCGACCGGGTGCTCGACACCATCCGCCTGGCCGACCGCGCCGGGATGATGGCGGCCGACCTCAGCCACGGGCAGAAGCAGTGGCTGGAGATCGGCATGCTGCTGGCCCAGGACCCGTCGCTGCTGCTGGTGGACGAGCCGGTGGCCGGCATGACCGACGCCGAGACGGTGCAGACCGCGACCCTGCTCAAGGAGATCGCCCGCGACCATTCCGTGGTGGTGGTCGAGCACGACATGAGCTTCGTGCAGGATCTGGGCGTGATGGTCACGGTGCTGCACGAGGGCTCGGTGCTGGCGGAAGGCTCGCTCGACCATGTGAGCGCCGACGAGCGTGTCATCGACGTCTATCTCGGCCGGTGAGGAACCAGACATGCTGACGATCAAGGACCTCACCCTGCATTACGGTGCCGCCCAGATCCTCTGGGGCATCGACCTGCAGGCCGAAGTGGGCAAGGTGACCTGCGTGCTCGGCCGCAACGGTGTGGGCAAGACCAGCCTGCTGCGCGGCATCGTCGGCCACCATCCGGTCAGCGGCGGCACGCTGGCCTGGGGCGCCGCCGACCTGACCGCCCTGCCCTCCTTCGAGCGCGCCCGCTCCGGCATCGCCTATGTGCCCCAGGGCCGCGAGATCTTCCCGCTGCTGACGGTGAAGGAGAACCTGCACACCGGCTATGCCTGCCTGCCCTCGAGCGAGCGCAAGGTGCCCGACGAGATCTTCGAGCTGTTTCCGGTACTGAAGACCATGCTGGACCGGCGTGGCGGCGACCTGTCCGGCGGTCAGCAGCAGCAGCTCGCCATCGCGCGGGCCCTGGTGACCAAGCCGAAGCTGCTGATCCTGGACGAGCCGACGGAGGGCATTCAGCCGTCGATCATCAAGGACATCGGTCGCGCCATCGAGATCCTGCGCGAGCGCGGCGACATGGCGATCCTGCTGGTGGAGCAGTATCTGGATTTCGCCAAGGCGCTGGCCGACACGGTGCTGGTGATGAGCCGCGGCCGCGTGGTCTTCCGCGGCAGACCCGACGGCCCGGAGTCCGGCGAGATCGACCGGCTGATGGGGCTGACATAGGGGTTTCCTGGTCCCCCGTTCCACCTCCCGTTTTCCCGGCCTTGCGCCGGGACCGAGGGTGACGCTCACTGGAACGGCACAGATCTATCGTCGGCGCTCCAGCACAAGAAGCCCTGGATCCCGGCGCAAGGCCGGGAAGACGGGGGAGGGTTCGCCAATTACCGTTCCCCCGTCCCCAATTAGGAACACTTCCCGGACCTGTTCTGGGACCGACGGGGCGGCGTGACCCAACTCTGGCGAAAACTCACGGAAGCCTTGGTATTCCCCGGCGTGGGCCCCGGAACAGGTCCGGAGAGTGGGGCGGAAGGGGCAAGCGCCCTACCCCTTCCCCTCGCCCAGCGACACCAGCCGCGCGAGCAGCGAGTCCCGGGTCACCATCCCCACCGTCTCATCCCCGTCACGAACCACGACCGGGTTCGGGCCGCGCAGGATGCACTCCATGACGTCCTCGATCTCGGTGTCGCGCTCCACGCTCACCTCGGAGAGCGTACCCGTCGCCGGAACCATCACGTCCCCCGCCGTCAGCACGCCGAGAGGATTCATGTTGTGCACGAACTCCGCCACGTAATCATTTGACGGATCTGAATAAATCTCGCGTGGTGTTCCGCATTGGACGATCCGCCCACCGTCCATGATCGCGATCCGGTCGCCGAGCTTGAACGCCTCGTCCAGGTCGTGGCTGACGAAGACGATCGTGCGCTTCAGGCTCTTCTGCAGGTCGAGCAGCTCGTTCTGCAAATGAGTGCGGATCAGCGGGTCCAGAGCCGAGAACGGCTCGTCCATCAGTAGAATCGGCGCCTTGGTGGCGAAAGCCCGGGCGAGGCCCACGCGCTGCTGCATGCCGCCGGACAGCTCCGCCACCTTGCGGTCCGCCCAGTCGGACAACCCCACCAGCGCGAGTTGCTCGGCTACCTGCTCGGCCCGCTCCTTCGCCGCCATGCCGGCCAGCTCCAGGCCGAGGCCGACATTCTCGGCCACGCTGCGCCAGGGCAGCAGGCCGAACTGCTGGAACACCATGGCGACCCGGTTCTGCCGCAGCCGGCGCAGGGTGGCCGGATCCGCCTCGGAGATGTTCACCATCCCGTCGCCGTCATTGACCATGACGCAGCCCCGCGTCACCGGGTTCAGCGCGTTCACCGCCCGCAGCAGGGTCGACTTGCCGGAGCCGGACAGGCCCATCAGCACCAGGATCTCGCCCTCGGCCACCGACAGCGAGCAGTCGTGCACGCCCAGAATCTGCCCGGTCTCCGACTGGATCTCGCCACGCGACTGCCCCGCATCCATCAGCGGCAGGGCGGTCTGCGGGGTCTCGCCGAAGACGATGGAGACGTTGCGGAACTCGACGGCGACTCCCGTTGCGGCGCTCATTCCTTGGTCACCCGCAGCATGCGATCGAGCATGATGGCGACCACGACGATGATGAAGCCGCTCTCGAAGCCGAGCGCGGTGTTGACCTGGTTCAGCGCCCGAACCACCGGCACGCCGAGCCCGTCGGCGCCGACCAGGGCGGCGATCACCACCATGGACAGGGACAGCATGATGGTCTGGTTCAGCCCGGCCATGATCTGCGGGAAGGCGTAGGGCAGCTCCACCTTCCACAGCTTCTGCGAGGGCGTGGCGCCGAACGCCTCCGCCGCCTCCAGCAGGTGGGTCGGGGTGGAGACGACGCCCAGATGGGTCAGCCGGATCGGCGCCGGCACGACGAAGATCACCGTGGCGATCAGGCCCGGCACCATGCCGATGCCGAAGAACACGATGGCCGGGATCAGATAAACGAAAGTCGGCAGGGTCTGCATCAGGTCGAGCACCGGGCGCATTACCCGGTAGAGCCGCGGGCGGTGGGCGACGGCGATGCCGATCGGCACCCCCACCCCCATGCAGACCACGCAGGCCGACAGCACCAGGGTCAGGGATTCCGTGGTCTCCTCCCAATAGCCCTGGTTCAGGATGAACAGGAAGCCCACCACGATGAAGGCGGTGGTCTTCCAGTTACGCTGCAGCGCGTAGGTCAGCCCGGCGAAGACGGCGACGATCGCCAGCGGATGCGGCCATTGCAGCACCAGCAGGATCGCGTCGATCATCCATTCCAGCGCGTCGGACAGGGTCCAGAAGAACCAGCCGCCATTGGTCTGCAGCCAGTCGAACAGCTCACCCGCCGTCCGGCCGACCGGGATCTTGGTCTCGGTCAACCACTCCATGGCATCCCCCGCCCGTCAGTCATAACGACCGGGAGGGGCGCGAAGCCCCTCCCCATACGCGTTGTCGCTCAGAGCCCGAGGGCCGATTTGACCGCCGCCTGGGCGTCGCCGCCGTCCTTGGTGGTCACGCCGTCGAGCCAGCCCATGACCATGTCCGGGTTGGCCTTCATCCAGGCGGTCGCGGCCTCGTCCGGGTCCATACCCTCGTCCAGGATCGAGGCCATGATCTCGTTCTCCATGGCCAGCGTGAACTTCAGGTTCTTCAGCAGCGCGCCAACATTCTCGCACTCGGCGACATAGCCGGCGCGGGTGTTGGTGTAGACGGTCGCGCCGCCCAGGTCCGGGCCGAAATAGTCGTCGCCGCCGGTCAGGTAGGTCAGCTCGAAATTGGCGTTCATCGGGTGCGGCTCCCAGCCGAGGAACACCACCGGCTCGCCGCGCTGGTCGGCCCGGGCCACCTGGGCCAGCATGCCCTGCTCGGAGCTCTCCTTGACGTCGAAACCCTTCAGGCCGAAGGCGTCCTTCTCGATCATGTCGAGGATCAGGCGGTTGCCGTCATTGCCCGGCTCGATGCCGTAGATCGTCTCGTCCAGGGCGTCGGCATGCTTGGCGATGTCGGCGAAGCTCTTGATGCCGAGCTTGGCGCCGGCGGCGTTGGTCGCCAGAGTATATTTCGCCTCTTCCAGGTTCTCGCGCACCGTGTCGACGGTGCCCTTCTCGCGATACGGCGCGATGTCGCCTTCCATGGTCGGCATCCAGTTGCCGAGGAACACGTCGATATCGCCCTGGGCCATGGAGGTATAGGTCACCGGCACGGACAGGACCTTGATGTCGGTCTCGTAACCCAGCGCCTCCAGCACCTCCGTGGTGGCGGCCGTGGTGGCGGTGATGTCGGTCCAGCCGACATCGGAGAATGTGACGGTATCGCAGCTCGCATAGGCGGTGCCGGCGGAAAGGCTCAACGCCAGGGCAAACGCGGCGGTTCTGGTTTTCATCGTGAAAACTCTCCCGTTTCAAATTGATGGCTTTGATCGCCCGCCGGTTGCGAGCGACCGTGCGCCTATCACAGCACAGATCCGGGAGAGGTCAACCGAAGCGGCTGAATACGGGTTCAGTCCCGCTGGTCGAGCTGCCGGTAGCGGACCAGCGCGGCCTGGGCGAGACGGCCGAGCGAACTGACGAAGGGCATCGGCTCGATCTCCATCTTCGGCAGGCCCAGCGCGTCTTCCGGCTTGCCCTGGGCCCAGTCGGCCAGTTCCTTGCCCATGGCGATGCCCAGCGCCATGCCTCGGCCGTTATAGGCGATCGGCGAAATCGCGCCGGGACCGATCGAATGTACCCGGGGCAGCCGGTTCGGGGTCATGGCGATGCGGCCGTTCCAGACATAGTCCAGCCGCCGGTCCCGGATCTGCGGAAAGGCGTTGCCGATGCGCTCGGCGATCCAGGGGCGGATACGGGAATCCATGTTCAGCGGCAGGGCCAGGGTCGCGCCGGTGACCAGCCGACCCGCCCGGTCCTTGCGGAACGGATACAGATCGCGCCGCGTGTCCGACGAGGAGATGTCGCTGGGGATCACGCTGGCGGCGATGTCGGCCGCCATCGGATGGGTCGAGACCTGGTAGTTGATGATCCGCACCAGGGTCTTGGCCAGGGCCGGGATCAGTGCGCCGGTATAGGCGTTGGTCGCCACCACCAGCCGGTCGGCGGTTACCTGCCCCTGGGGCGTGGTCACCCGCCAGGCGCTGCCCTCGCGGGTGACGGTCAGCGCCGGGGAGCCCGTGAACACCTTCGCGCCCTGCTCCATCGCCGCCTTGGCGAGGCCCTGGGCCAGGGCCAGCGGGTTCACATGGCCGCCGGACTCGATGAACAGGGCGCCGTGATAGATGTCGGTGCCGAGCTTGGCGGCGATCTCGCCCGAGTCCAGCAGCTCGGCCCGGGCCTGGCGCCGGGTCCATTCGCCGTAGCGCTTTTCCAGCAGCTTCATGCGCGAGGCCCGGTGCGCCGGCTGGGCCCAGCCGTTCTGCACCGCATCGCAGTCGATCCCGTATTTCCGGATCAGATCGAAGGTCAGGGATGCGCTGTCCCGCAGGAAGGCGACCATCCGCTCGCCCGCGTCCGGGCCGAACTTCGCCACCAGCGCGTCCGGATCGCCGGCGGCGAGCGTGGGAATGATATGGCCGCTGTTGCGCCCGGAGCCGCCGAAGCCGGCCCGTGCCGCCTCCAGCACCACCGCGGAGATGCCGCGCTCGGCCATGTGCAGCGCCGCCGACAGGCCGGTGACGCCGCCGCCGACGATCACCACGTCGGCTTTCAGGGACTCCCGAAGCTCGGCGGTCTGCGGCGGCGGGGGTGCGGTCGCCGCCCACAGGGACGGCGCGTGGGCGGGCAGGCTCTGCGATGCGGCGTCGGACACTATTCCCCCGGCTGCGGCCTCGGTTGCGTGGTGGGGCCGGAGGTGCCGCCGGTTCTGTTCTCGAACACCTCGATCACCCGCCCGAGCACCCCGCGCGGCATGTAGATGATGAACAGCACCAGCATCGCCCCGTAGATCATGACGTCGAGACCGTGGACGTCATGGCCCACAGTCTGGCGCAGCCCTTCGGTCAGGAGCAATGTGATAACCGCCCCGACTGTGGGGCCGAGCTGCACGAACATGCCGCCGGCGATGGCGGCGAAGACGATCTGCAGGGAGATGGCGATGCCCGAGGTGGTCTCCGGGTTGATGTAGAGCTGGTACTGGCCGTAGATCGCCCCGCCCACCGCCGTCATGCCGGCGGAGATCATGGTGACGATCAGCTTGGTGCGGGTAACGTGCACGCCGAGCGAGGCGGCCGCGTCCTCCTCCTGGCTAACCGCCTCCATGGCGTAGCGGATCATCGACCGATCCACCGCCCGCCAGACCAGCAGGCCAACCACCCAGACCGCGACCACGATGTAGAACCAGGTCACCTTGTCGGAGAACTGCATGGCGATGAACGAGTTCGGCGTGTCGGCGGAGATCACGCTGTCCGGGGTCACGCCGAGCGACCCGCCGGTGTAGTCGCGCAGGGCCACGATGAGCAGCCGCACCACCTCCGACAGGGCCAGGGTCACCAGGGCGAAGTAATGCCCGGTGATGCGGAAGCGGAAGCAGGGGAAGCCGATCATGAAGCCGACCGCCATGGAGACCACCACGGCCACCGGGATACCGATCCACGGCGTGATGCCGGCATGGTTCCACAGCATGGTGACCATATAGGCGCCGATGCCCATGAAGGCGCCATGGCCCAGCGACACCAGCCCGAACCGGCCCATCACCGACCAGCCGGTATAGATGAAGCCCCAGAGCAGCGCCGAGATGGCGATGTGCAGGACGTAGTCGCTGAAGCCCAGCGCGGGGATGGACAGGACGGCGAGGAAGCCGACCGCCTTGATGATCATGGGAATGTTCATGGCCGCCTCCTCAGCTCTTCGATCCGAGAATGCCCTGCGGGCGGATGAACATCATGACGATGAAGAAGGCGAAGGCGATCACGTAGCCCCACTCGATCTCGGCGTAGAACCCGCCGAGCGCGATGAACTCGGCGAAGATGAAGGCGGCGATGAACCCGCCGATCATGTTGCCGAGCCCGCCCATGACGCAGACCATGAAGGTGATCGGCCCGAAGGTCAGTCCGATCGCCGGATGGATGTCGTAGAGCAGCACCAGCAGGCAGGCGCCGAGCCCGGCGAGCCCGCCCCCCAGGGCCGACGTCACCAGATAGATCTTGCCCGGGCTCACCCCCATCAGCGGCATCACGTCCCGGTCCTGGCTGATGGCGCGGATCGCGGTGCCGAGATAGGTGCGCTTCAGGAACAGCCACAGGCCGACCACCGCCACCAGACTGACGATGAAGGCCAGCAGGCGGGTGGTGGGGATGTACATGTCCCCCGCCTCGATGCTGCCGAAGGAGACGCCCAGGTTGCGGAACTCGACGGAGAAGGCGAGCGTGGCGAAGCCCTGCAGGAAGAACAGCACGCCGCCGGTCACCAGAAGCTGGTTGATCGGCTCGGTATGCAGGATCGGACGGATGATGAAGTAGTGCAGCGCCGCGCCCAGCAGGGCCACCACAAGGATCCCGGCCAGCATGGCCAGGGGCAACGGCACCCCGTAGTCGCTGTACAGGAAGTAGATCGTGTACATGCCGAGCATGATCAGCTCGGCGTAGCAGATCCACACCACGTCGATGACGCCGAAGATGATGTTGAGGCCGAGGGACAGCAGGGCCAGAACGCCGCCGAACAGCAGGCCCTGGATGACGGTCTCCCAGAAGAACGGGTCGGTGAGCGGAAAATCCACGGGGCGTCTCCTTCAGAGGCCGATATAGGCGCGGCGGACGTCGTCGTTCTCCAGGAGCTCCCGGGACGATCCGCTCATCTTGATCTGGCCGACCTCGAGCAGGTAGGCGCGGTCCACCACCTTGAGGACCTGCTGGATGTTCTGCTCGACGATCAGCACGGTGTAGCCCTCTTCGCGGATGCGCCGGACCAGGTCGAACACCTGCTGCACGATCACCGGCGCGAGACCGGCCGACGGCTCGTCCAGCAGCAGCAGCTTCGGCCCCGACATCAGGCCGCGGCCGATGGCGCACATCTGCTGCTCGCCGCCGGACATGGTGCCGGCGAGCTGGTGGCGCCGTTCCTTCATGCGCGGGAACAGCTCGTAGACATAGGCGAGCCGCTCGTCGAAATGTGATCGGGCCGACGCGATGAAGCCGCCCATCTTCAGGTTCTCCTCGACCGTCAGCCGGGGGAACAGGCGCCGGTGCTCCGGCACGTGGGCGATGCCCATCTCGATGATCTTGTGGGCGGGGACGTCGTTCAGCGACACCCCCTCCATGGCGATCTCGCCGCCGTTCAGGTCGATGACCTTGGAGATCACCCGCAGCAGCGAGGTCTTGCCGGCCCCGTTCGGGCCGATCACCGCCACCGCCTCGCCGGCGCGGACCTCCAGGCTGACGTCGAACAGCGCCTGGAAGGTGCCGTAACCGGCGGAAACGTTCTTCAATTCAAGCATGCCGTCCCCCGTCACGCGCCGACTGTTTCAGCGGACGCCTGGCCGCCTACCTGGGTCTGCACGGCCTCCGCGTCGGTGCCGAGATAGACCTCGACCACCTTTGGATCGTGGGCCACTTCGTGCGGCAGACCGGCGGCGATGATCTCGCCGTGATCCAGCACGATGCAGCGGTCGACCACGCGCATCAGCACGCCCATGATGTGCTCGACCCAGATGATGGTGATGCCCCGCTGCTCGCGGATATGGCTCAGCATGTCGGCCGCCTGGTCCATCTCCTTCTCGTCGAGGCCACCCAGGCTCTCGTCGGCGAGGAGAAGGCGCGGTTGGGTGGCCAGCGCCCGGGCCAACTCGAGCTTCTTCAAGCCCGCTGCCCCCAGCCCGTCGACCCGGGCGCGGCCGTCCACCGGGAGCTGGGTGAGATCAAGCGCGTCCTCGGCCCGGCGCCACGCCTCCTCGCGGGAGATCGAGCCGTCGGCGCCGAAATACGCGGCGAGCGCCACGTTCTCCAGGATGGTCAGTTTTCGGAACGGGCGCGGGATCTGATAGGTCCGCGCCACGCCCTTGTGGCACACCCTGGTGGGGACGAGACCGGTGATGTCCCGTCCTTCCAGGGTGATGGTACCGGCGGTCGGCGGCAGCGCCCCGGCGATCAGGTTGAAGGTGGTGCTCTTGCCCGAGCCGTTCGGTCCGATCAGGCCGAGGATCTCGCCCTCGTCAAGATCGAACGCGACCTCGTTGACGGCGGTGAAGCCGCCGAACTTCTTGGTCAGGCCGCGGACCTGCAACATCTCTCCCATCGCCGAAACCCCTTGTGCCGACGTGACCGATCTCTGAACGCCTAAACCGGCGTCAGCGCGCGTAGGTGTGGCCGTCCGGCAGCGGAAGCACCGGGTCCATGGTCTGGATCGCGGTCGGCCAGACGATCTTGGTCGCGCCGTCCACGTACTGCATGACGACCGGCGACGAGCGCTCGTTCTGTCCGGCCATCTTGTGGCCCGGCGGGTTGAACTTCACGCCATAGCCCTGAACCGTGCCGCCCACCGGAATGTCGGTGTCCAGCGCGGCCTTGCGCAGGGATTCCGGATCGTAGCCGCCATACTCCTTGATCGCGCGCGGCAGCACGTCGCTGAAGAAGATCCAGGCCTGGTTGAAGCCCATGGAGGTGTGCGGCGGCACTTCGTTGGCCCCTGTCTTCTCCTTGTAGCGCTTCACCATCTCAGCCGTCAGATCGCCGAGGCCGGGCGCCAGGGTCGACGGATCGAGAAGCTGCGCCGCCACCGGGTCGGTGTTGTAGATGTAGTTGGCGTCCTCGCCGAAGGCCTCGGTCAGCTTGTCGATCTGGCCGTAGCCGGCACCGTGGCCGATCAGCGCCTTCCACTTCAGGCCCTGCTCCTTGGCCTGGCGCAGGAACAGCGTGATGTCCGGGTTGTAGCCGGTGTGCAGGATCACATCGGCCCGGGCCCGGCGCAGCTTGGTGATCAGGCTGGACAGGTCGGGGGCGGTAGCAGAGTAGCCCTCCTTCAGGGTCACGTCCATGCCGTAGCCCTTGCAGGTCTCCTCGTTGCCCGAGGCGACGCCGGAACCGTACGGGCCGTCCTCATAGATGATCGCGACCTTCAGGTCCGACGGCTTCATGCCGAGCTTCTTCTCCGCATACTCCTGGAGGAAGGTGCAGGACGCCCAGCCGAACTGGTCCGAGTGGACCTGGCCGCGGAACACGTATTTCAGGTTCTTGTCCTTGAACACCGCCGACGACACGCAGACGTTCGCCCACATGAACTTCTGCTGCGCGTCGACCTTCTGGGCCATCGGCACGCAATGGGCGGAGGAGAACACGCCCATGATCAGGTCGACATTCTCCTGATCGAGCAGGCGGGTAGCCTCGTTGATCGCCACCTCGGCCTTGGACTGGGCGTCGGCGACGATGGTCTCGATCTTGTGGCCCTCGACACCCCCCTGCTCGTTGATGAGCTCCACGGCGATCTCGTTGCCGACGGCAGCCGCCGTCGAGCCACCGGCCGCGAACGGCCCGGTGAAGTCGTAGATCACGCCGATCCGGATCGGATCTGCGGCCTGTGCCGTCGCCGGCATCAGGGACAGAAGCGGTAGGGCGAGTGCGGCCGCGCCAAGCGCGGACACCGCCGCCCGACGGGCGACCTTGGTTGATTTCATGACGTTTCCTCCGGCTCTTTTGAGCATGTACGTCCGGTGATCCCGGATCGCTGATTGGACGCCAAGTGTCGAAACGGGGGCTCTTGAGAGTCAAGATGGTAAACGGGCGTCAATCCTGCGCATTGCGCGCGCAGCCGTTCGCCGAATGCACGCGTGCTCTGTTTTCCGCCATTTCCAAGCGGGCAATTCCAAGCGGCCGCCGCATGGTCTAGGAAGGAGCCTCGACCAACAGGGAGGAAACCATGACCGACATTCCGGCGACGATGACGGCGATCGAGATCGAAGGCGCGGGCGGCCCGCCCGAGGTGCTGAAGCCGACCACCCGCGACGTGCCCGCGCCCAAGGCCGGCGAGGTCCTGGTGAAGGTCGCCTATGCCGGGGTGAACCGGCCGGACTGCATCCAGCGCTCGGGCGGCTATCCGCCGCCGCCGGGCGCCTCCGACATTCCGGGCCTGGAGATCGCCGGCGAGGTGGTGTCGATCGCCCCGGACGTGACCCGCTGGAAGGTCGGCGATCAGGTCTGCGCCCTGGTGCCGGGCGGCGGCTATGCCGAGTACTGCACGGCGGCGTCGGACACCTGCTCGCCGATCCCCGAGGGCTACTCCCTGGAGGAGGCCGCGGCGATTCCGGAGAACTACTACACGGTCTGGACCAACGTGTTCGAGCGCGGCCGCCTGCAGAAGGGCGAGACCATTCTCATTCACGGCGGCTCGTCGGGAATCGGCACGACGGCGATCCAGCTCGCCCATCATTTCGGCGCGACGGTCTACGCCACCGCCGGGTCGGCCGAGAAGTGCAAGGTCTGCACCGATCTCGGCGCCGACCGAGCGATCAACTACCGCGAGGAGGATTTCCAGGCGGTCCTGAAGGAGGCCGGCGGCGCCGATGTCATTCTCGACATGGTCGGCGGGCCGTATATCCAGAAGAACGTGGACAGCCTGAAGCTGGAGGGCCGGCTGGTGCAGATCGCCTTCCTGCAGCCGCCGCAGGTCGACGGCTTCAACTTCCTGAAGGTGATGACCAACCGCCTGACCATCACCGGCTCGACCCTGCGGCCGCGCACGGTGGCCCAGAAGGCGGCGATCGCCCGGCAGCTCGAGGAAAAGGTCTGGCCGCTGTTGGCCGCCCGCACGGTGAAGCCGATCATGTACAAGACCTTCCCGCTCAAGCAGGCGGCCGAGGCGCACGCGCTGATGGAGTCGAGCAAGCATATCGGTAAGATCATGCTGAAGGCGTAAGGGGGAGAGGACCATGGCCGAAGAGGTAACGCTGGAGCAGCTCAGGGCGGCGGTGAACATGCGCGCCTCCGCCTATGGCCACATCTTCGACGTGCTCAAGGAGAAGTTCGGCGCCGAGGAGGCGGTCGATCTCCTGGGCGAGGCGACCCGCCGGCTGGGCACGGATATGGGCGCGCATTTCACGGCGTACGGGCCGGCCGATACGGTCGGCCTGTGCGACGCCTTCCTGGGCGGCATTCCCGGCCGAGACGCGATGTTCGCGCCCGAGGTGATCGAACGCAGCGACGAGCGGATCGAGATCCAGTTCCACCGGTGTCCGCTGAAGGATTTCTGGGTCGCCGACGGACGGTCGCAAGAGGATGTGGAACGGCTCTGCCGGGCGGCGGGCCGGATCGATGGCGGCCTGTTCGAAACCGCCGGCTTCGTCTTCAAGGGCCGCACCTGGCAACCGGGTCAGGACGGTTGCTGCCGCCTGATCGTGGAACCGGGAACGGAGAGCTGAGGGAGAAACCCTCCCTCTCTTTCCTTCTAATCACGCCCCGGATTTATTCCGGGGCCTACGGTTGGGAGCGACCGTACGTCTCCGCCGGTACTGAGGCGTTGGAGCAAACCGAAGGGTGGGCCCCGGAATAATCCCGGATTAAATCCGGGACGGGAGTGTGCGGGTGAGAGAGTGTGCCCTACCGCTGCGGCACCAGGTCGAACAACGTGTCCGCCCCCAGCGGATACCGCGCGCTTGAGAAGCGCAGCGCCTCGTCCATCGTCTCCACCTCCTCCAGCAGAAAGCCCTGGCGGCCGGAGCCCAGGATGATCGGCGCCACCATCACATGCAGCCGGTCGAGGCACCCCGCCCGCACGAAATGCGACAGGGTCGCCGCCCCGCCCTCCACCAGCACCACGTCGTGGCCGATGGCGGACAGGCTGTCGAGCACGCCGCAGGGATCGACGAGGCCGTTCTCGTCGGGCTCGCAGGGCAGGTCGACGCCGGTGACCATGGTCGGCGCCGCCTCGTCGGTGAACAGCTTGCGGTCCTGCGGCACGCTGCCGTTGCCGGACAGCACAACCCGGGTCGGGTTCTCGCCGGCGCAGCGCCGTACGGTCAGCGACGGATCGTCCGTCCGCAGGGTCCCCGCCCCCACGATCACCACGTCGACCAGGGCGCGCAGCCGGTGCAGATGGTCCAACGCCTCCGGCCCGTTCACGTAGTGGGAATGGCCGCGCGCAGTGGCGATGCGGCCGTCCAGGGTCTGGCCGCTCTGACCGATCGCGACCCGCCCGCGCGCCGCCGCCTCCACCAGGTCGAGCAGCGCCGGACAGCCCGGAATGTCGGAGCCCTCCTCGCGCATCCGGCCGATCTCGGCGATCAGCGGCCGCGCGTCGCCGTCCAGCCGGCGCACCTCGCGGGCATGCAACATGGTCTCGCGGACCGTCTCCCAGGTAATGCTCACGCCAGTCCCCCGAACCCTGACAGATCCTCGATCACCGCGGCGAGCCGGGTGGCCATCGCGTCGATGATGCGATGCCCCAGCTCCGCCGTCGCGGCCGCCGCGTTGCCGGTCACCCCGGCCGGGTTCAGGTCCTGGGCCATCCAGCCGAGGCCCGTCGACCCCTCCCCCTCCAGCGCGGCGAAGTCCTTCTCCCATGCCTGGGCGCGCGAGGCAAAGTCGGCCATCGCCGCCTGTCGCACCAGCTCGGGGGCGGCGGCCAGCATCATCGAGGTCTCCAGCATGCCGCCATGCAGACCGTAGCGTTCCTCCTCCGCGCCGAGATCGACCGCGTCGCCCAGCAGCCGGAAGGTGGTCGCGCGCGCCACCGTCAGCCCGTGGTCGACCCGCAGCCTCGTGGCGACCACGTCGACCAGCCCGGTCTGGCCGCCATGGCCGTTCAGGATCACCAGCTTGCGCAGTCCCGCCCGCGCGGCCGAGGCGCCGATGGCGGTCCAGGCGGCGATCACCGTCTCCGCCTCCAGGGACAGGGTGCCGGGAAACGCCAGATGCTCCGGGCTGAGGCCGACGCGCTGGGTCGGCAGGCGCAGCACGGTCGCGGCCGTCGCTCCCTTGGCGCGGGCGGCGGCGACCACCGCGTCGGTCAGGATCGCGTCGGTGCCGAGCGGCAGGTGCGGGCCGTGCTGCTCCACCGCCGCCACCGGCAGCAGCGCGACCGCGCGGTCCGGCACGCCGTCGGCGAGGTCGGCGGTGGTCAGGTGTTCCCAGTCGATCCAGCGGGGAGTGTGAAGGTCCATGTGTCGAACCAACGCCAGCGCGGCGCCCGCGTCAACTCTCCGGCTTCAGCGGCACCGGCACGCGGTTGGCCAAGGCCGGGGCGACCGGGCCGCCGGCCGGCAGGATCTCGATGATGTCCTGATCCGCCGGCGCCAGGGCGGCGGCGATCTCCGGCGGGGTGTCGAACTCCTCCGGCACGGCGCAGAGCCGCCAGCGCTGCAGCATGCGCCCGAGCGCCGGCGCCGCCGAGCCGACCGCGAACGGGACGGCCAGCAGCCAGGCCAGCACGATGGGGGCGGCCCAGGGCAGCATCGACGGCGCGTAGAGCGCCAGCCCCGCCGCCATGGCGAGACCGATCAGGGTCTGCGGCCACAGGGTGGACAGCGCCTGACCCCAACGCACTTCGCGCGGGTCGCGCATCTGGGCGTTCCAGGTGATGCGCCGGCCGATCATCAGCCCGCCGATGAAGATCGTCTGGGCCACCGCCACCGCCGGCGCGACCAGCATGCCGAAGACCAGCTCGAGCGCCGCCCCCGCCAGAATGCGCGGCCCGCCGCCGTAGCGCTTGCGTTTGGCGGCGGACAGCAGGATGTCGAGCACGCCCATGATCTTCGGCGCGAAGGTGATGGTCATCATGGTGGCGAACAGGGCGACGCCCTCGTTCCACTGCACCGCCGACCACAACGCCTCGGAGAAGGCCAGGGAGCTGGCCGGATCGAGGCCGCCGGCGAACAGCCGGGTCATGCCGAGCGCGATGAAGCCGAGCCACATCGGCGCCGACAGGTACATCAGGATCGCCAGCGCCAGCTGCACCCGCCCCAGCGGCCGCCAGACCGGCCAGCCGATCAGCTTGAAATACTGCAGGTTGCCCTGGCACCAACGCAGGTCGCGCTTGATGAAATCGAGCACGCTCGGCGGATTCTCCTCGTAGGAGCCGCCCTCCACCGGCAGCACCCGCACCTCGTAGCCGGCCGCCCGCATCAGCGCCGCCTCGACCTGGTCGTGACTGAGGATCTCGCCGCCCAGTGGCGGGGTGCCCCTGAGGCGCGGCAGATGGCAATGGGTCCGGAACGGCGCCAGACGGAGGATCGCGTTGTGGCCCCAGTAGGGCCCGCTGTCGCCCTGCCACCACGCGCTGCCGGTGGTGTAGGCGCGCATGCCGTGACGCATGCCGAACTGGAAGATCCGGGCGAAGGCGCTGGAGGACGGCAGGCCGACGGCGAGGGTCTGCAGGATTCCGAGCGACGGGTTGCGCTGCATCAGCCGGACAAGCCGCAGGATCGCCTCGCCGCTCATCAGGCTGTCGGCGTCGAGCACGATCATGTGCTCGAACCGGTCGCCCCAGGTGGCGCAGAACTCCTCGATGTTGCCGACCTTCTGACGGGTGTTGTCGGCGCGGCGGCGGTAGTGGATGCGCGCGGGCCGTGCCGAGACCGCCCGCCAGGCGGCGAAGCGGCGCTGCTCCTCGGCGGCGATCTCCGGATCGGTGGTGTCGGACAGCAGGAAGATCTCGAAGGCGTCGTCCTGGCCGGTGCGGGCGAGCGAGGTCTCCACGACCCGCAGATGGCGGAACACCCGGCTCGGATCCTCGTTGAACACCGGCATGACGATGGCGGTCGGCGCGGTGACGGCGGAGGTCTCGTCCTCCAGCCCGTCCAGCGGCAGGACCGCGGCCAGCCAGTCGCGGCGCAGATGCAGGAGCGCGACACCGATCACCGCGTTCCACAACCCGATGATCACCCAGGGCAGCGTGCCGGCGTAGAGCGCCAGCATGGCGATATCCAGGCCGTCGATCCCGTCGGCGCCGAGCAGCCGCGTCATCCAGGCGAACAGCGCCAGGCAGGTCGCGCCGACCAGTCCGAGGAAAGCCCAGCGCCGTCGTCGCATCACACGCATCCGTCTGCTGCCGGAAGCGTCCGGGTCATTCGCCGTCATGCCGTCCATCCAAGCCGTAAAGGTCTCCAGGGTCCCGGTCGTCGCCGGGTTTGGCCGCACAATATGTGTGCCGCCGCCCCGGCTTCCATAGGCTTGAAGGCCCGGTGACCTAATCGTGAGGTGTGCGGGCCGCGCGGAGCGTTCACGAACCCGTGGGCCAGGCATTACGGGAGTTTGATTGGCCTTGAACCGGGCGAAGGCCTATCTGTTTCCTCGACACCGTCTTGAGGACCCGCCTTGAGGATCCGCCGATGAGCCTTCCCGGCCGCGCGCCGCGCGACCCCCGCCTGGATTTCTTCCGTGGCATCGCGATGCTGATCATCTTCATCGCGCATGTGCCGGAGAACCTGTGGGCGAACTACATCCCCGCGCGGTTCGGCTGGTCGGACGCGACGGAGATGTTCGTGTTCTGCTCCGGCTTCGCGGCGGCCCTGGCCTTCGGCTCGACCTTCCACAAGGCGAACTTCGCCTACGGCACGATGCGCATCGGCTATCGGGTCTGGCAGATCTACGTCGCCCACATCACCATGTTCATCTTCATCGCCACCCTGGTCCTAGCCATGACCGGGCTGCTGGACGGCGAGCACGACTATGTCAGCCAGCTCAACCTCAACTGGTTCTTCGATCACCCGGCGGAGGCTCTGGTCGGGCTGTTCACCCTGACCTACGTGCCGAACTACTTCGACATCCTGCCGATGTATATCGGCGCGCTGGTCCTGGTGCCGGCGGTGATGGCGCTGTCACGGATCCATCCCTGGGCGGCCCTTGGCTTCGTGGCGGCGGTCTATGCCGGCGTGCACCTGTTCGGCTGGATGCTGCCCGCCCATCCGGACCACCAGGACATCCCGTGGTTCTTCAACCCGCTGGCCTGGCAGCTTCTGTTCTTCACCGGCTTCGCCTTCGCGCTCGGCTGGATCCCGGCGCCGCGGATCTCAAAGCCCTGGGTGATCGCGGCGGCCGCCTTCGTGCTGCTGTCCGCGCCGGCGGCGAACTGGGACATCGCCAAGGATGTCGAGGCTCTGCGCTGGGTGCGCGAGGTGGTCTGGGACCTGCAGGAGAAGACCGACTTCGGCCTGCTGCGCTACCTGCACTTCCTCGCGCTGGCCTATCTCGCCATCGCCCTCGTGAACCCGCGGATCGAACTGCTGCGGGGCGACTGGGCGAAGCCGATCGTCACGGTCGGCCAGAACTCCCTGGCGGTGTTCCTGCTGAGCATGGGGCTGTCGCGGGTCGCCGGCATGGTGCTGGACCAGATCGGCCGCTCGACGCCGGCCGTCGCCCTGGTCAATATCGCGGGTCTCGCGATCATCATCGGATTTGCCTATTGGTGCACCATGCTGAAGAAACAGCCCTGGCGGAAGCTGGCGGCCCAGCACGACGCGGAGACGGCCGAACAGAAACCCGCGCAGCGGCGTGCCCATACCGCCGACGCACCGCGCAGCGCCTATACCGCGCCGGCGGAGTGATCGCCCGTCTCACTCTTCTGCTGATGCTTCTGATCGCCGTTCCGGCCCTGGCCGGAACGGTGGAGGAGCGGTCGATCCCCAGCCCAAGCCTCGGCACGTCGATCGATATCCGGGTCTATGTCCCGAACGACACCGCCACCCCCCTGCCGGTGGTCTACCTGCTACATGGCTATGGCGGCGGGGCCCATGACTGGATTGGCGGCGGCGCGGCGCAGACGACGGCCGACGCGGTGTTCGCCGAGCCCGGCGCGGTGCCGATGCTGCTGGTGATGCCGGGGGTGGGAAATTCCTGGTACGTGGATTCGCAGAAGTACGGGGCCTGGGAGCGCGCCCTGCTCGACGACCTGATCCCGGCCATCGACCGGCTCTATCCGACCCGGCCGGAGCGCGCGCAGCGCTTCGTCGCCGGTCTGTCCATGGGCGGGTACGGGGCGCTGCGGCTGGCGGCGCATCATCCGGCGACCTTCCGGGCGGCGGCGGCCTTCAGCCCGGCGGTGTTCGAGGACGTGACCTCGGCGGCGGACTTTCCCGACTTCCAACTCCGGTTCTTCGCCGGCGCCTTCGGCGAGCCGTTCGACCCGGCCCTGTTCAATGGGGCCAATGCCTTCGCGCCGCTGCGGGAGATCCCGAAGGACCTGCCGGTCGATTTCTACGTCATGACCGGCGACCATGACGGCCTCGGCCTATGGGACGGCGCGCTGCGGTTCTTCCGGGCGGCGCGCGGTGGCGGTCACGCGGTGGAGTTGCGGGTGCGCGACGGCGACCATGAATGGCGCCTGTGGCGCGAGGAACTGGCACCCGCGCTGCGCTGGTTCGGCACCCTCAGCGGACCTCTCAATGAGCGCTGATCAGCTCCAGCTCCTCGGCATCCTCCAGCGACCAGTCGTCGCCGATCGCCTCGAGCATCTCGTCCGTGTCGGCCGACAGGATGGCCGCCTCGGACAGGTCGGCGGGAGCCAGGCCGTAATCGTCGGAAAACTTGGGGAAGTGTCGCATCGCTCTATCCTCCATTGAGAGGGCCGCTCGGCCCCCTATTTTCATTAAGCAAGGGGTGTGCCAGTTCTGATGCGTCCGGTCAGTTCACGACCTTCCACTGGCCGTTCGCCCGGCGGCAGACCGTGCCGGCCATGGTCGTGGTCTCGCCGTTGGCGTAGCTCTGGCCGGTATAGTCGCGGCAGTACTCATTGCCGCCGATGGCAGAGCTGTCATAGGCGGTGAAGGTAAAGTGCCGGCCGTATTCCGGGCTGATCCAAGTAACCGTCTGGCCGTTGCGCGTGTTCTCGAGCGCGTACTGGGCACAGGCCGCGTCGGCCGGACCCACGCGATCCAAATACGGCTCATTGGCAAGCACGCCGATCAGCACGCCGCCGGCGGTGGCCGACAGGTTCTGCGCACCACGACCGACCGGCTTGTTGGCCATGTCGCCATGGGCGTTGCCCAGGATCTGGCCGGCCAGGGGCGGATTGCTGGCGAGGAGAGGACGGTTGCAGGTCATGCTCGCCGTGTCGGCCGTCGGCACCAGAACGTTCGGGGTCGGCACCGGCACGAAGGCGACATTCGCCGGCTTCCCGCCCCAGACATAGGTCGGAGAGGAGATCTGCGGATCGGCAGCGGCGGTCTGGGCCATCGCCAGGGACAGGACGGTCGCAAAGGAAGCGCCGGTGATCGTCGACTTGGTGTTCTGTGTCATAGCCGTCTCCCTCATCGTGCTCGGGTGTCTCACTGTGTCGAGGCGATCGGGGCCCCGGGATGGGATCGTCGCCGCTACAGCCCTGATATGAGGGGACGGCTGTGATATGGCTGTGACCGGGCAGAGGTAAATGCGGGCTCCGCTGGGGCGAAAGGGGGGCGGAATGCGCTCGACCACCATGATTCAGATCGTCGGGTGTCACGCCGAGGGCGAGGTCGGCGACGTGATCACCGGCGGCGTCGCCCCGCCGCCCGGCGACACCCTGTGGGCGCAGTCGCGCTTCATCGCCACAGACGAGACCCTGCGCAACCTGGTGCTGAACGAGCCGCGCGGCGGCGTGTTCCGCCATGTGAACCTTCTGGTGCCGCCGAAGGACCCGCGCGCCGCCATGGGCTTCATCATCATGGAGCCGGCCGACACCCCGCCGATGTCCGGCTCCAACAGCCTGTGCGTCGCCACCGTGCTGCTGGAGACCGGAATCGTGCCGATGACCGAGCCGGAGACGGTGATCACTCTGGAGGCGCCGGGCGGGCTGGTACAGGCGACTGCGACGTGCCGCGACGGCAAGGTGGAGCGGGTGCGGATGCGTAACCTGCCCTCCTTCGCCGATAGGCTCGATGCCGTGCTGGAGGTGGCGGGGGTCGGCACGCTGACCGTCGATACCGCCTTCGGCGGCGACAGTTTCGTCATCGTCTCCGCCGAGACCTTGGGGTTCGCCCTGACCCCGGACGAGGCGCGTGACATCGCCGTTCTGGGAACGAAGATCACCGCGGCGGCGACCGAGCAGCTCGGCTTCGCCCATCCGGACCTGCCCGACTGGCGGCACATCTCGTTCTGTCAGGTGGCCGCCGCCGTCCGGCCCGACGGCGACGGGTTGCTCGGCCGCAACGCGGTGGCGATCCGGCCGGGCAAGATCGACCGCTCGCCCTGCGGCACCGGCTGCTCGGCCCGCATGGCAGTGCTGCACGCCAAGGGACAGCTCGCCGTCGGCCAGCGGTTCACCGGCACCTCGCTGATCGACAGCCGGTTCGACTGCCGCATCGAGTCTGTCGAGGACCGCGGCGGACGGGCCTGGATCACCCCGAGCCTGGAGGGTCGCGCCTGGCTCACCGACACCCGCCAGATTCTGCTCGATCCGAGCGATCCGTGGCCGGCGGGGTACCGCCTCAGCGACACCTGGCCGGGGCCCCAAGGTTGATCCCCCGGGCTTCATCGCTACTTCCTAGACGGCATATCCAGTCCCGCCGCGCGGTGGTCTGGCTGGTGCCCGACCCGCACTCCTAGGCTATACTCACGGTAAGCATGCAAAACTCGAGTGACGTTCCGTCCCTGATCGACGCGGTCATGGCCCAAGGCGAGACCTGTTCAACCATCGCCCGCGCCGATCGGGCGGCGCTGATGGTCGACGGCCAGGAGTATTTCGCCGCCCTGCGCAGCGCCATGCTGCAGGCGAGGCGGACCATCGTGATGGTCGGCTGGGATCTCGACAGCCAGATGGATCTGGCGCCGCATCTGCATGACGGCTCGGGCATCGACGGCGACGGAGTGCCGACCCGGTTGAAGCCGCTGCTCGAATTCCTGATCGAGCGTAGCCCCGAGCTCGAGGTCTGGCTGCTGCTCTGGGACTTCACGCCGCTGTTCGTGCGCGACCGCGAGCCGCTGCCGACAGTCAACCTGATGCTGACCACCTCGGCGCGCATCCATGTGCACCTGGACGACGCCCTGCCCTTCGGCGCCTGCCACCACCAGAAGCTGGTGGTGATCGACGATGCCCTCGGCTTCTGTGGTGGGCTGGACGTGACCCGTGAGCGCTGGGACACCAGCGACCATATCCCGGACGACCCTCGACGGGTGTCGCCGAAGGGCGGTCTGTACACCCCGTTCCACGACACCCATATGGCCGTCACCGGCCCGGCGGCCCGCGCGCTGGGCGATCTGACCGCGCGCCGCTGGCGGGCGGTGGATCCGGACGGCATCCCGCGCCTGGAGGCCCCGGAGCCGATCTGGCCGGAGGGGCTGGAACCCCACTTCACCGATATCGACGTGGCGCTGTCCCTGACCGAGCCGTCCCTGAACAACGGCCCGGCCCTGCGCCAGATCGAAACGCTCTACAGCCGCGCGATCCTACAGGCCGAGCACCTGGTCTTCATCGAGAACCAGTTCCTGACCGCCCCCGTGGTCGCCGAGGCGCTGACCCGCCGCCTGCAGGAGCGCCCGGAGCTGGAGGCCGTCATCATCGCGCCGGCCGTGCAGAACACCTGGCTGGAGACCAAGTCCATGGGCGGCGGCAGGCGTCTGTTCCGCGCTCAGCTCGAGGAGGCCGGCGTGCTCGACCGCGTCACCCTGGTCGCCCCGGTCACCCGGTCGGCCGAGGGCGCCACCGCCTCGGTCATGGTGCATTCGAAACTGATGATCGTCGACGACCGGTTCCTCACCGTCGGCTCGGCCAACCTGAACCGCCGCTCCATGCGCTTCGACACCGAGGCCAACCTGCATCTGGTCGGCGATACCGAGGAGCGCCGCGCGGTCATCGCCGGGCTGCGCCACCGGCTGCTGGGCGAGCATCTCGGCATCGAGCCGGAAACCCTGGCCGGGAAAGCCGCCGGCTACGCAAGCCTCGGCGCCCTGCTGCGCGAGCAGGCGGATCGCTACCGCGCGGGCAGCGGCAAGGACCGCTGCCTGCTGCCGATCAAGGAGCCGACGGCGTTCGAACTGGACCCGGCGACCTCGGTGCTGCTGGACCTTGCCGATCCGGACCGCCAGCTCAAGTCGGACGTGCTCGGCTTCCTCAACGTGGACGCGGCCCCGGCTTTCCGGCCGCGGCTGCAGAAGCTGGTGCTCGGCGGCACGATCCTCTGCCTGATCGTCCTGGCCGCCGTCTGGACCATGACTCCGCTGGCCGATTTCGCCAATGTCGATCGCCTCGGTCCGCTGTTCGAGCAGCTCACCGGCAGCATCTGGACGCCGCTGCTGGTGGCCGCGGTCTATGCCGTCGCCAGCCTGACCATGTTCCCGATCACCGTACTGCTCGTGCTGACCGCGATCACCTTCGAGCCGGTGGTTGCCATGCTCTACGCCGTGTTCGGTACCACACTGGGCGCGATCCTGACCTACGGACTCGGCCGCTGGGGCGGGCGCCGCCTGGTCCACCGGCTGATGGGGCATCGGCTCAAGGCGCTGTCCGGCCGGGTCGGTCGCCAGGGCATCGTCGCCGTGCTGGCCCTGCGCATGACCCCAATCGCGCCGTTCACCCTGATCAACGTGCTGGCCGGCGCCACCCATATCCGGCCCTGGGATTTCGTCATCGGCACCGCGCTCGGCCTGTTGCCCAGCGTGGTCGCGCTGACCGCCGTGGGCGAGAGCCTGTGGCAGCTCATCGCCGAGCCGACCCTGGCGAAGGTCGGCATCCTGGTCGGCGTCGTGCTCGGCTGGCTTGCCCTCAGCATCGCCCTGCAGCGCCTGGTCAACAGTTTCGACACCGACGAGCCAGACGACGATTAGCCTGCCATGCCCATCACCGTCGCGACCTACAACATCCACGACGCGGTCGGCACGGACGGGGTCCGGAATGTCGAGCGGATCGCCCGCGCCATCGATGAGACCGGCGCCGGGATCGTCGCCCTGCAGGAGGTCTCCGGCCCGGGCGATGCCGGAACGAACCGTGCCGACGATTTCGTCGCCCTGGCCCGCGCCTTCGGCGGCCATGCCGTGGAAGGGCCGGCGCTGCAGGACGGCGACCGGCGCTACGGCAATCTCCTGCTGTCGCGCTGGCCGGTATCCGACTGGCTTGTGGCCGACCTCGCCCATCCCGAGCGCGAGCCGCGCAATGCGATCATGGCGACGGTCGCCACGCCGGACGGTCCGCTGCGGGTGGTGGCCAGCCATTTCGGCCTGTTCCACCGCGAGCGCCGGGCCCAGGCCGAGCTGATCGGCGAGCTGACCGCCCAGGAGGGAGAGATGCCGACGGTCATCCTCGGCGATTTCAATGACTGGCTGCCGTTCTCGCCGGTGGTGCGGCTGCTGAGCCGGTCGCTCGGTCGGCATATCGGCGCGGTCCGGCGGATCCCGACCTTCCCCAGCCGCCTGCCGCTGCTGGCGCTCGACCGCATTCTGGTGAACGACCGGATGCGGCTGCGCAGCGTGCGGGTCCCCGCCACCCCGCTGGCCCGCACCGCCTCCGATCACCGGCCGCTGGTGGCGGAGGTGGAGATCGCCCCAGGCACCTGACGCGCACACCTCGACAAGCAGCGCGCGAGACCACAAGATCCAGGGGTTGTCCGAGCGCCCCTCTCTCCAACCTAACCGGAGCCTTCCCATGCGCCTGCTCGTTGCCATGATGAAGCACGAGACCAACACCTTCTCCCCCGTGGTCACCGATCTGGACCGGTTCATGGCCTGGGGCGGGTATTTAGGCGAGGAAGCGTACAAGGCCTATAAGGGCACCGGGATGCCGTTCGGCGCCTATCTCGATATCGCCGAGGCCGCCGGCCACGAGGTCGTCACCCCGGTCGCCGCCGAGGCCATGCCGTCCGGCCCGGTCAAGGCCGAGGCCTACGAGTTCCTGACGTCCAAGATCCTCGACGCGGTGCGCGAGGGTGTGGACGCCTGCCTGCTCGACCTGCACGGCGCCATGGTGGCGGAGACCACCGACGACGGCGAAGGCACGCTGCTGGAGAACATCCGCAAGATCGCCCCGGGCATCCCGATCGCGGTGACCTACGACCTGCACACCAACCTGACCCAGAAGATGGTCGACAACTGCACCTGCCTGATCGGCTACAAGACCTATCCGCATATCGACATGGTCGAGGTCGGCAGCCAGATCGCCCATGTGCTGATGCGCACCATCGCCGGTGAGGTAAAGCCGGTCATGGCCTGGGGCCAGCCCGCCCTGCTCGCCCAGACCCTGCGCATGGGTCACGACGACGAGCCGATGAAGACCCTGCTGGCGTTGGCCCGCGAGGCCGAAGAGGACCCCAAGGTGCTGGCAGCCACCGTGTTCGGCGGCTTCCCGCTGGCGGATTTCCAGGACGCCGGATCTTCCATCGTCGTCGTCACCGACAACGACCAGGCGCTCGCCGACAAATGGCGCGACCGGCTGGTGAAGGAGATGTGGCAGCGCCGCGAGGAGTTCGTCTACCGGCACGAGCCGCTGGTGGACGCCGTCGCCCGGGCCAAGGAATTCGATACCCTGAAGACCGAGGGCGGGCCGACCCTGCTGCTCGACCATGCCGACAACACCGGCTCCGGCGGCACCCAGGACGTCATGACCGTGATCGAGGAGGTGCTGAACCAGGGGCTGGAGGATGTGGCCGTGGCCGCGGTCTACGATCCCGACGCGGTGAAGCAGATGCAGAAGGCCGGCATCGGCGCCAAGGTCACCCTCAAGCTCGGCGGCAAGACCGACATGCCGTCGATCGACCTGAAGGGCCGGCCGCTGGAGGTCACCGGGACCGTGAAGACCCTGACCGACGGCCGCTGGACCGTGCGCGGGCCGATGTATACCGGCGTGCAGGTCTCCATGGGCCACAGCGCGGTGCTCGACACCGGCAAGGTGGAGATCGTCGTGACCTCCAACCACCACGAGCCCTGGGACGTGGGCGTGTTCACCTCGGTCGGCATCCAGCCGCAGCACAAGCGCTACCTGCTGCTGAAGTCGCGCATCCACTACCGTGCGGGCTTCGGCGACCTGGGCAAGGCGACGATCACGCTCGACGGCGACGGGGTGACGACGTCGGACAACTCGATCCTGGACTTCAAGAAGGTCCGCCGGCCGATCTACCCGCTGGACCGGGTGAACGAGCCCTGAGACGACGGGCGTAAGTCCCCGAAACGGGATGGATCCCGCCTCAGCCCCCTACTCCCCGAGCAGCGTCCCCTTCACCGTGCGCGAGTGCCCCCGGAACTCCGCGACCACGCGGCCGGTCTGGTCGCGCACCGTGACGTCGTAGATCCCGCCCCGGCCGACCAGGGCGCGCTCCACGGCATGGGCGCTCAGCCGGTCGCCGGCGACCGGCGAGGCCAGATAGGTGATGCTGCACTGCTGCGCCACCGTGCGCTGGTTGCGCGCGTTGCAGGCATAGGCAAAGGCGGAATCCGCCAGGGTGAAGATATATCCGCCATGGGCGGTGCCGTGGCCGTTGGCCATCGCCTCGCTCACCGTCATCGACAGCACCGCCTCGCCCGGCGCCACCCGGTCCAGGGCCATGCCGAGCTCCCGCGACGCCTTGTCCTCGGCCCACAGGGCCGCGGCACAGGCCTCCGCCAGCACCTGGTCCGCCGGGTCGGGTCTCCGGCTCATCCGCGTCGTCCGGTGAAGGCCGGGGTCCGCTTCTCCAGGAAGGCCGACACCCCCTCCGCGTAATCCGCACTGACCCCCGCCTCGCGCTGCAGGTCGCGTTCCAGGTCGAGCTGGGCGTCCAGGCTGTTGCCGCCGGCCGCCTGGATCGCCCGCTTGGTCAGGCCGAGCCCCACCGTCGGCCCGGCGGCGAGCTCGGCGGCCAGGGTGCGCGCCTCGTCCATCAGCAGCCCGTCGGCGACCACGCCCCAGATCAGGCCCCAGTCGGCCGCCGTCTCCGCGGCCAGCGGCGTGCCGGTCAGGGCCAGCCCCTTGGCCCGCGCCTCGCCGACCAGATGCGGCAGGGTCCAAGTCGCCCCGGAATCCGGTACCAGACCGATCCGGCTGAAGGCCTGGATGAACCGGGCGGAACGGGCAGCCAGCACGATGTCGCAGGCAAGCGCCAGACTGGCCCCGGCACCGGCGGCCACGCCGTTGACGGCACAGACCACGGGCTTGTCGAGCGCGCGGAGCAGGCGGATCAGCGGGTTGTAGGTGCGCTCCAGTATGGCGCCGAGATCGGGCGGATCGCCGGCCATCGCCGGGTCGCGGTCGCCCAGGTCCTGCCCGGCGCAGAAGGCGCGGCCGGCGCCGGTCAGCAGCACCGCGCGCATCGCATCGTCCCGACCGGCGGCCTCCAGGGCCGCATAGAGGGCGGTGTGCATCGCCGCGTTGACCGCGTTCAGCTTGTCCGGCCGGTTCAGGGTGATCCGGCACACGCCTTCGACCCGCTCCACGAGCACGGTCCCGCATTCCGTCATCGCCTACCTCCCACGGAGCTTCTTATTTTACGGCGATGATGGGCGCTCGCGGGGCCGACGTGAAGCGAGAAGTTTGGAATCGTTTTAAATTGTTGCCGGGTTCGCACCACCCACCACGCCAACCAACTCCGTCATCCCGAAACGAGTTCGGGACGACGGACATAGGTAAGACGGCGGTTGGCCGAAGGGGCCTATTCCTGGACGTTCGGAAAGCCCTCGATCGGGCCCAGTCCCTGGGTGTCGCGGGCAACCACCGGAGGCGACGCCATGTAGACCGCCACCAGCCGCGCGACGGCGACCAGGCTGTCGATATGCACCCGCTCCCAGCCGTGGCTGCCGTCCAGCCCGAAGGCGATCAGCGCGGTGCGGATGTCGTTGCCGGCCTCGATCGCCGAGGCGGCGTCGCAGCGGTAATGCTTGAAGACGTCGCGGCTGTGCTCGATGCCGTGGCGCTCGGCCAGGCCGATCAGGCCGTGGGACAGGTGATAGTCGAACGGCCCGGTCATGTCGCCCATGGCGATGGTCACGCCGTATTCCGAGGAGTTCTGCCCCGGTGCCACGGTGGCGTTGTCGACCGACAGCAGCTCCGACACGTCGCCATGGAGGATCGACGAGGCGCCCGACCCGGTCTCCTCGGAGATCGTGAACAGGAAATGACAGTCGACCGGCAGCGGTAGCTCCTCGGCCAGCACCGCCTCCAGCGCCGTCAGCATCGAGGCCACGCCGGCCTTGTCGTCCAGGTGGCGGCTGTTGATGAAGCCGGCCGGCGTCACCTCGGGCTGCGGGTCCACCGCCACCATGTCGCCGACATTGAACCGCGCGCCCACCAGATCCCCGTAGGAAGACACCCGCTCGTCCAGCCGGATCTCCAGGTTGTCCCAGTGCGACGGCTGGGTGTCGATCTGCGTGTCGAAGGTGTGGCCGGAGGCCTTGAGCGGCAGGATCGTGCCGCGGCGTGGACCGACATCGGTGAAGACGGTAACGCGCGCGCCCTCGGCGAAGCGCGCCGCCCAGGTGCCGACCGGACGCACCGACAGCCGGCCGTTCTCCTTCAGCTCGGTGACCTGGGCGCCGAGGGTGTCCAGGTGCGAGACCACCGCCCGGTCCGGGCTGTAGACGTCGCCGCGCAGGTTCACCCGGATCGCGCCGCGGCGGGTGATCTCGTAGGCGACCCCCAGCCCCTTCAGGTGGTCGCAGACATAATGGACGATGGTGTCCGTGTAGCCCGTGGGGCTGGGAATTGCCTGAAGCTCCAGCAGCAGCTCGATGATCCGCTCGCCGTCGATCCGCCGCATCACGCGGGAGATCGGGTCGCGGGTGTCGATGGGGCGGAGATGGCCGTGGTCAGCCGGTGGCATTTCTGGGTTCCTTCATCTCAAGAAAACGGTCCGTGGTCTGCGGGAACAGCAGATCGACGAACGCTTCCGCCGTGGGCTGCGGTTCGTGGTTCGCGAGGCCCGGACGCTCGTTTGCTTCAATGATCACATACTCTTCGCCGGCGACGTCGGGCACAAGAAAATCGAACCCGACGACCGGGATGTCGAGAATCCGCGCGCCCTCCTCCGCCACCTCGCGCAGGTGCGGGTTGAGCTGGTCGGTGACGTCGTGGATCGTGCCGCCGGTGTGAAGGTTGGCGGTCTTGCGCACGGCGAGCGACGTGCCCTTGGGCAGGATCACGTCGAAATCGTAGCCGGCGGACTTCACGCAACGCTCGGTCTCGCCGTCCACCGGAATCCTGCTCTCGCCGCCGGTGGCGGAGGCGCGGCGCCGACTCTGCCGGTCGATCAGGCTGCGCACGTCGCTGACCCCGTCGCCGATCACCGTAGCGGGAATGCGCACGGCGGCGGCGATGACCTTGAAGCCGATGACGATGATCCGCAGGTCCGCACCCTCGCAGAACTCCTCCAGCAGCACACGGTCGCAGACGATTTCCGCATCCTCGATGGCGCGGACCATGTCGACCGGGTCGGAGATGTCGACCGAGATGCCGCGGCCCTGCTCGCCGCGCGCCGGCTTGACGACGATGCGGCCGTATTTCTGCAGGAAGGCGCGGGCGTCGCTCTCGTCATCGACCTCGTGCTGGGCCGGCACCCGCAGGCCGTGACGGGCCAGCAGACGGTGGGTCAGCGCCTTGTCGTCGCAGCGGCTCAGCGCCACCGCGCTGGTCAGCTCCGACAGGGATTCCCGGCAGCACACCCGCCGTCCGCCATGGGACAGGGCGAACAGGCCGCCCTCGGCGTCCTCGATCTCCACGGTGACCCCACGGCGCCGCGCCTCGTTGATGAGGATGCGGGCATAGGGGTTCAGCTTCGCCTCCGGCATCGGCGCGCTGTAGAGCTTCTCGTTGATCGGGTTCTTGTATTTCAGGCTGAACAGCGGGATGCGCTGGAACCCGAGCTTCTCGTACAGTTTGATCGCCGGCGCGTTGTCGTGCATCACCGACAGGTCGATATGCGCCAGCCCCCGGGTCTGGAAGGTTTCGATCAGGTGGCGTAACAGCACCTCGCCCACGCCGGGCAGCGGCGCCTGGGGATCGACCGCCAGGCACCACAGACTGGAGCCGCCCTCCGGATCGTCATAGACCCGCTCGTGATCGACGCCGGTGATCGTGCCGACCACCTCCTCGGTGGTCTCGTCGACCGCCACAAGATGGACGATGCGACGCGAGCCGCGGTGCGACAGCAGGAAGTCGCGGCCCACCGGGACCATGCCGACCTTGGCATAGATCCGGTTCACCGCCTCCGCATCGGCGCTGGACCGCAGCCGGCGGACATAGACGCCGACCATCCGGTCGGTGCGCGGCCGGTAATGCTCGAACTCCAGCCGGAAGGTATGCGACGGGTCGAGGAAGAACGCCTCCGGCGCCTGCGCCAGCACCACATGCGGGTTGTTGACGTTGATGGTGATGTCGCGCTCGTCCGGCGCCTCCTGGCGCATCACGGCGGCCAGGTCCTCGGCGGTCTCGAAGGTTTCCGCGAAGATCAGGCGGCCCCAGCCGACATTCACCACGGCGTTCGACTGCCCCCGGTCCTGCGGCGGACCTTCTCCCGGCAGACGGCTCCAGCCCCGGCGCGAGCGGCCGCGCGCCCGGGCGCGGCGCTGCTTGAATTCACGCTGTGCGCGGTCGGTCATCCCGAACCTCCGGGTGTTCTAAAGTCCATTGGTCTGCAGCCAGGCTTCCAGGAGCGTAACCTGCCAGAGCTTGGAGCCGCCGAGCGGGGTGATCTGCTCCTCGGGTTTGTCCAGCAACTGGTCAACGTAGGCCCGGTCGAACAGTTCCCGCTCCCGCGCCTTCTGGCTGTCCATGACGCCGCGGACATAGTCCAGCGTGTCCCCTTGGATATACTTGAGCGCCGGCACCGGGAAGTAGCCCTTCGGCCGGTCGATCACCTCAGAGGGGACGATCTTGCGGGCGGCCTCCTTCAGGATGTGCTTGCCGCCATGGCCGGCCTTCAGCTCCGGCGGGACCTTGGCGGCCAGCTCGACCAGTTCGTGATCGAGGAACGGCACCCGGGCCTCCAGGCTCCAGGCCATGGTCATGTTGTCGACCCGCTTCACCGGGTCGTCCACCAGCATGACCGTTGTATCCAGGCGCAGGGCCTTGTCCACCGCGCTGGAGGCGCCGGGCTTGTCGAACATCTCCTCGATGAACTGCCCGGCATGGTCGCCGTTGCGGTAGCGCGGATGGACGACCGACAGGAACTCCTCATGGGTGCGGTCGCGGAACAGACGGGCATAGTCGGCCGAGCCGGCGCCCTTCTCCATCAGCGGCGGGTACCAGTGATAGCCGCCGAACACCTCGTCGGCGCCCTGGCCGGACTGCACCACCTTCACGTTCTTCGCCACCTCCTGGGACAGCAGGTAGAAGCCGATGCAGTCATGGCTGACCATAGGCTCGGACATGGACGCGATGCAGCCCGGCAGGCTCGGCAGCAGCCGCTCGCGGCTGTTCACCTGGATCTTGTGATGGCGGGTGCCGAACTTCTCCGCGATCACGTCGGAATAGCGGAACTCGTCGCCCTGCTCGTTGCCGACGGTTTCGAAGCCGACGCTGAAGGTGTCCAGGTTGCCGCCGGTCTGCTCGGCCACCAGGGCGGTGATCATCGAACTGTCGACGCCGCCGGACAGCAGCACGCCCACCGGCACGTCGGCGACCAGCCGGCGCTGCACGGCGACCCGCAGGGCGTCCAGCACCCGGTCGCGCCACTCGTCCTCGGAGACCCGCAGATCCTCGTCGGGGGTGCCGTAGACCGGCTCCCAGTAGCGGCGCTGGGTCTGCTTGCCGTCGGCGGTGACCGTCATCGTGGTCGCCGGCGGCAGCTTGCGCACGCCGGACACGATCGTGTAGGGCGCCGGCACCACCGCGTGGAAGTTCATGTAGTGGTTCAGCGCCACCGGATCGATCTCGGTGTCGACGCCGCCGGCCGCCAGCAGCGCCTGCATGTTCGAGGCGAAGCGCAGGCCGCCCCTGATCGGCGCCAGATACAGCGGCTTGATGCCCAACCGGTCGCGCGCCAGGGTCAGGGTCCGGTTGCCGCGATCCCAGATGGCGAAGGCGAACATGCCGTGGAACCGTTCCACGCAGGCCTCGCCCCAGGCGTGGAACGCCTTGAGGATCACCTCGGTGTCGCCGTCGCTGTAGAACTTGTAGCCCTTAGCTTCGAGCTCCGGGCGCAGCTCCTTGTAGTTATAGATCGCCCCGTTGAAGACGATGGTCAGCCCCAGGGACGGGTCGTGCATCGGCTGCTGTGCGCGGTCGGACAGATCGATGATCGACAGCCGCCGATGCGCCAGTCCGATATCGCTTTGAACATACGTGCCCTGAGCGTCGGGTCCCCGCGCCGCCATGGCATCGGCCATGGAGGTCAGGCCATCGAACGTAACAAAGCCTCCGTCGAACTTTAGCTCGCCGGCTAATCCGCACATAAGCGCCTCTCAAATTGTCGCGTTTCGGACAAGGTGACGTTTGTGAACTATATTTCAAGGGTAGAGTCTTTGGGTAGACGTCCGCCGGAACGTTCCTATATCGAAGAGAACCGATAAAATTTTTGCGCGAAACCGACGGCTCCCTGCGGCGCCGATCTGCGGAGCGCTAATCATTTGGGGAAGGCACATGGTCCGCACGACGATCGCACGAACCCTCGCGACTCTGGCGCTGGGCGCCGGGTCCCTGATGGGTGTCCAACTCGCCGCGACGCAGAGCGCATCCGCCCAGGCCTTGTCGATCTCCTGCGGCGCGGTCGGCGTCGAGCTGGAGCTCTGCAAGGCCGGCGTCGAAGCCTGGTCGAAGGACAAGGATGTGGAGGTGGAGATCGTCTCCACCCCGAACTCCTCCACCGAACGTCTGGCGCTGTATCAGCAGATCCTGGCCGCCCAGGGCGACGATATCGACATCCTGCAGATCGACGTGGTTTGGCCCGGCGTGCTCGCCCCGCACCTGGTCGACATGCGGGCGCACAACGCCGATGCCGGCACGGGACATTTCGAGGCGCTGATCGACAACAACACCGTGGACGGCAAGCTGCTCGCCCTGCCCTGGTGGACCGATGCCGGCGTGCTCTACTACCGCGCCGACCTGCTGGAGAAATACGGCTTCGAGCCGCCGACCACCTGGGCGCAGATGACCGAGGCGGCCAAGACGATCATGGAGAAGGAGCGCGCCGCCGGCGATGACGACCTCTGGGGCTATGTCTGGCAGGGCAAGTCCTACGAGGGCCTGACCTGCGACGCGCTGGAATGGGTCGACAGCTATGGCGGCGGCGCCATCGTCAATGCCGAGGGCGAGGTCACGATCAACAATCCCAAGGCCGTGGAAGCGCTCGAAATGGCCGCCTCCTGGGTCGGCGACATCACCCCCCAGGGCGTGCTGAACTATGACGAGGAGGCCTCGCGCGGTGTGTTCCAGTCGGGCAACGCGGTGTTCATGCGCAACTGGCCCTATGCCTGGGCGCTGGCCCAGGGCGACGACAGCCCGATCAAGGGCAAGGTCGGCGTGGTCGCCCTTCCCAAGGGCGGCGAGGACGGCGGCCATACCGGCACCCTCGGCGGCTGGAACCTGGCGGTCTCCAAATACTCCAAGAACCCGGAGCTGGCGGTCGATCTCGCCCTGTTCCTGACCAGTCAGGCGCAGCAGAAGCAGCGCGCCATCTCGTCGTCCTACAACCCGACCTACCCGGAGCTGTACGCGGACGCGGCGGTGCTCGAGGCCAACCCGTTCTTCGGCACCCTGGAGGAGACCTTCACCAACGCGGTCGCCCGACCCTCGGCCGTCGTCGGCGACAAGTACAACCGGGTCTCCTCCCAGTTCTGGTCGGCCGTGCACGGCGTGCTCGCCGGCCAGCAGGAGGCCGGACCGGCGCTGGCCGGGCTTGAGAGCAGCCTGACCCGTCTCGGCCGGCGCGGCCGCTGGTAACGGCGGCCCGCGGCGGCCCCGGCGGATCGATGGCAGAAGGACAGGCCTCCTCCCACCGGAAGCGACGGGTACGCACCGCCTGGCTGTTCCTGGCGCCGATGCTGGTGGGGCTGACGGTGGTGGCGATCTGGCCGCTGGCGCGCACCGTCTTCTACGCCTTCACCGACGCCTCGCTCTCCGCCCCCGGCGACTACGCCTTCCTCGGCTTCGAAAATTTCGCGGTCGAGGAGGACGGGTACTGGTACGGGCTGATCACCGACCCGCTGTGGTGGAACGCGGTCTGGAACACCCTGGTCTTCGCGGCGGGATCGGTCGCCATCGAGGTGGCGCTGGGGGTGATCCTGGCCCTGGTGATGAACGCCGAGTTCCCCGGCCGCGCCCTGTTCCGCGCCGCCGTGCTGATCCCCTGGGCGATCCCGACCGTCGTCTCCGCCAAGATGTGGGCCTGGATGCTGCACGACCAGTTCGGCGTGGTGAACCACACGCTGATGACGCTGGGCCTGATCTCCACCCCGATCGCCTGGCTGGCCGATCCGGACCTGACCATGCTGTCGGTCATCCTGGTGGACGCCTGGAAGACCACCCCCTTCGTGGCCCTGCTGGTGCTGGCCGCCCTGCAGATGCTGCCCAAGGACTGCTACGAGGCCGCCCGGGTCGACGGGGTGCATCCGATCAAAGTGTTCTTCGGCATCACCCTGCCGCTGATCCGGCCGGCGCTGACGGTGGCGGTGATCTTCCGCCTGCTCGACGCGTTGCGGGTATTCGATGTCGTCTACATCATGACCGGCAACGCTGAATCCACCATGACCATGTCGGTCTATGCCCGCCAGCAGCTCGTGGATTTCCAGGACGTGGGCTACGGCTCCGCCGCCTCCACCCTGCTGTTCATGGTGATCGCCTTCATGACCGCGCTGTACCTGACGGCGATGCGGGCCGACGTGATGAAGGAGGGCCGCTGATGGCCGCCCGCCACACATCGCCCGCCGCGAAGATCGGCTTCTGGCTGTTGGTCGCCGTCCTGCTGGTGATCCTGCTGTTCCCGTTCTACTACGCGGTCATCACCTCGTTCAAATCCGGCTCGGCGATCTTCGAGGTCGACTACCTGCCGGCCGCGCTGTCGGCCGCCAACTACACCTCCATCTTCGCCGAGCAGCCGTTCGGCCGGAACATCCTGAACTCGCTCGTCGTGTCGGTGTCGGTGGTGGGCATCTCGCTGTTCCTGGGGCTGACCGCCGCGCTGGCGCTCGGCCGGTTCCGCTTCAAAGGCCGGCGGATGATGCTGCTCGCGGTGCTCAGCGTGTCCATGTTCCCGCAGGTCGCCGTGCTGTCGGGCATGTTCGAGCTGATCCGGGTGCTCGGCCTGTTCAACAATCCCGGCGGGCTGATCCTGTCCTACCTGATCTTCACCCTGCCCTTCACCGTCTGGGTGCTGACCAGCTTCATCCGCGACCTGCCGGCCGAGGTCGAGGAAGCGGCGATCATGGACGGGGCCAAGCCCTGGACCCTGCTGACCCGGATCTTCCTGCCGATGATGTGGCCGGCCATGGTCACCACCGGCCTGCTCGCCTTCATCGTCGCCTGGAACGAGTTCCTGTTCGCCCTCACCTTCACGCTGAGCAACGACCAGCGCACCGTGCCGGTCGCCATCGCGCTGATCACGGGGGGCAGCGAGTTCGAGGTGCCCTGGGGCCGGATCATGGCCGCCTCGGTCATCGTCACCGTGCCGCTGATCGCGCTGGTGCTGATCTTCCAGCGCCGGATCGTCTCCGGCCTGACCGCCGGCGCTGTGAAAGGATAACGCATGGCAACCGTCACCCTGCGCGGCCTGCGCAAGAGCTTCGGCGACACCGAGGTGATCAAGGGCATCGACCTGGAGATCGAGGACGGCAAGTTCTGCGTGCTGGTCGGCCCGTCCGGCTGCGGGAAGTCCACCCTGCTGCGGATGATCGCCGGGCTGGAGGATATCGACGGCGGCGCGCTGTCGATCGGCGGCGAGGTAATGAACGACATCGCCCCGGCCGAGCGCGGCGTGTCCATGGTGTTCCAGAGCTATGCGCTCTACCCGCATATGACGGTCTACCAGAACATGAGCTTCGGGCTGAAGCTGGCGAAGGAATCCGACGAGACCGTGGAGGAGCGCGTGCGCAACGCGGCGGAGATCCTGCAGATCACCGACCTGCTCGACCGCAAGCCGAAGGCACTGTCCGGCGGCCAGCGCCAGCGCGTCGCCATCGGCCGGGCCATCGTGCGCGATCCCAAGGTGTTCCTGTTCGACGAGCCGCTGTCCAATCTCGACGCCGCTCTGCGGGTGCAGATGCGCCTGGAGATCAGCCGCCTGCACCGGCGTCTCGGCACCACCATGATCCACGTGACCCACGACCAGGTCGAGGCAATGACGCTCGCCGACCAGATCGTGGTGCTGAACCAGGGGGTGGTCGCCCAGGCCGGCACCCCGCGCGATCTCTACGACCGGCCCGCCAACACCTTCGTCGCCGGCTTCATCGGTTCGCCGGCGATGAACCTGCTGGACGCCCGGGTCGAGGGCGGATCGGTGGTGCTGGAAGGGACGGACGCGCGGATCGACGACGTGGACGGGGCGGACCGGGCCGACGGGCCGGTGACGCTGGGCTTCCGGCCGGAACATGCCGAGCTGCGCGACGACGGCACCGGCCTGCCCTTCGAGGTCGAGGTCATGGAGGATCTCGGCGACACCTGCGTACTGCACGGGGTGCTGGCCGAGGGACCGCAGGCGACCCTGCGCATCCCGGCGGAAACCGCTCTGCCGTCGCGCGGCGACCGGCTGAACGTGATGCCGGGCGACGGCCGCTGCCACCTGTTCGACCGGGACAGCGGGCAGCGGATCTGAGCTCTCTCCCCCTGCGGCCTCCCCTACCGTCTCCCCGGTCTCGCGCCGGGGTCCAGAATGGAGTCGCTGCGGCGTTGGGCCCTTGCCTCGAGCGCTCCGGCACGCCGATGGCTGGGTCCCGGATCAAGTCCGGGAACACGAGAAATAGTTTCGGGAAGACAAGCAATAAGTCCGGGAAGACGAGAAATGGTGAAGAGTGCGTGCCGCCCTTACGGCTGTGCGGCACGCTCCAGGACCGCGACGAAGAACCCGTCGGTGCCCTCGCGATGGGGCGAGAGCGTGAGGTACGGCCCGGTCGCCGGACACCCCGTCTCACCGATACTCTGCGCCCACACCCCGGCCACCGGCAGCACCGAGAACCGGTCGCTGTCCGCCAGGAAGCCCTCCACCACGTCCTCGTTCTCGGCCCGCAGGACCGAGCAGGTCACGTAGATCACCCGGCCGCCAGGCTTCACCAGGCTCGCCGCCCGTTCCAGGATCGACCGCTGGGTCTTCGTCAGCTCCGCCAGGTCCTGCTCGCCGTAGCGCCACTTGGCGTCCGGATTGCGCCGCCAGGTGCCGGTGCCCGAACACGGCGCGTCGACCAGCACCCGGTCGGCCTTTCCGGCCATCCGCTTCACCGACTTGTCGCCCTCGGCCAGCACCTTGCGCTCGGCATTGTGGATGCCCGCCCGGCGCAGGCGTACCGCCGCCCGGTCGAGCCGGCCCTTGGAGACGTCGAACAGCACCAGCCGGCCCTTGTTCTCCATCCCGGCCGCCAGCGCCAGCGCCTTGCCCCCGGCCCCGGCGCAGTAATCGACCACCAGCATCCCCGGTCCGGCGCCGACCAGCAGGGCGGCGAGCTGGGAGCCCTCGTCCTGCACCTCGATCGCCCCGGACTTGAACGGCGCCATGGCATCCACCGGGCGCCGCCGGTCCAGCCGCAGTCCAAAGGGCGACAGCGCGGTCGGCACGGCCGGAACCTGCTCCGCGGCCAGCGCCGCGATCACCGCCTCGCGGCTCATCCCGGCCAGCGGGTTCACCCGCAGATCGAAGGGCGCTTCCTGCCCCAGGGCCGCCACCGCCGGACCGACCTCGGCGCCGAACCGCGCCTCCATATGCGGCCACAGCCAGGGCGGGCACTCGGCGCGCACCGCGTCGGGCATGTCCGGACTGTCGAACTCGCCGCCGACGATCCGGCGCAGGGCCTCGCTCTCCGACTTGGCCAGGATGGCGGGCGCGTGGCGCGAGCCGTCGAACATCTCGGCGATGCCGGCGACGTCCTGGCGGTCGTGCAGCACCAGATCGGCCAGCACCCGGCCGCGGGCGTCGCGGCCGATGCCCTTGCCCGCCTTCTTGATCCACCAGTCCAGCCGCGCGCGCCGGCGGAAGACGCCCCAGACCCGCCCCGCGATGGCCGAGCGGTCGCCGCCGCCGATATAGCGGCGGTCGCGCACGTAGCGGTCGAGCACACGGTCGGCCGGCCGATCGGTCGCGTCGATCGCCTCGAGAATCTCGATTGCCGCCGCCAGGCGGCCCGCGGGTTTCATGACGCTGCGCCTTCCGGCCTACATGCCCGGCCGGTAATTCGGCGCCTCGCGGGTGATCGTGACGTCGTGCACATGGCTCTCGCGCAGGCCGGCGTTGGAGATCCGCAGGAACTTCGCATTGGCCTGCATGTCCTTGATCGAGGCGCTGCCGGTATAGCCCATGGCCGCCCGCAGACCGCCGACGAGCTGGTGCACGACCGCACCGACCGGCCCCTTGTACGGCACCTGGCCCTCGATGCCTTCCGGCACCAGCTTCAGGGTGTCGCTGACCTCTTCCTGGAAGTACCGGTCGGCCGACCCACGGGCCATCGCGCCCATCGAGCCCATGCCGCGATACGCCTTATAGGAGCGGCCCTGGTACAGGTAGACCTCTCCCGGGCTCTCGTCCGTTCCGGCCAGAAGCGAGCCGATCATGGCGCAGTCCGCGCCGGCGGCGATCGCCTTGGCCAGGTCGCCGGAATACTTGATGCCGCCGTCGGCGATGCAGGGCACGCCCGCCTCGCGGCAGACCTTGGCGGCATCGACGATGGCGGTGAGCTGCGGCACGCCGACACCGGCCACCATGCGGGTGGTGCAGATCGAGCCGGGACCGATACCGACCTTCACCGCGTCCGCGCCGGCGTCGATCAGCGCCTTGGCACCCTCCGCGGTCGCCACGTTGCCGGCGATGATCTGGGTGTAGTTGGCCCGCTTGCGGATCTCCTCCACCGCGCCGATCACGCCCTCGCTATGGCCATGGGCGGTGTCGATGACGACGATGTCGACCTCGGCGTCGATCAGCGCCTCGGCCCGGGCGATACCCTCGTGGCCGACGCCGGTCGCCGCGGCGACGCGCAGCCGTCCCTTGTCGTCCTTGGCGGCGGTCGGGTGGTTCTGCGCCTTCTCCATGTCCTTGACGGTGATCAGGCCGACGCAGCGCTTGTCGCCGTCGACCACCAGCAGCTTCTCGATACGGTGCTTGTGCAGCAGGGCGCGCGCCTCGTCGGCCTTCACGTCGTCGCCGACGGTGATGACCCGCTTGGTCATCAGCTCCTTGATCGGCTGGCTCTCGTCGGTGGCGAAGCGCACATCGCGGTGGGTCAGGATGCCGACCAGCTTGCCGGTGCGGGTCTGCACCACCGGCACGCCGTTGATGCCGTGCCGCTTCATCAGGTCCAGCGCCTCGGCCAGGGTGGCCTCGGGGTGGATGGTCACGGGATTGATGACCATGCCGGCCTCGAACTTCTTCACCGCCCGGACCTCGTTGGCCTGGCTTTCGATGTCGAGGATCTTGTGGACGACACCGATGCCGCCGGCCTGGGCCATGGCGATGGCCAGCCTGTGCTCGGTCACGGTGTCCATCGCGCTGGAGAGCAGCGGGATGCCGAGTTCGATGGTGCGGGTGACCCGGGTTCGGGTGTCGACCTTTGCCGGCAGGACATTCGAGCGGGCGGGTTCGAGGAGAACGTCGTCGAAAGTCAGCGCGTCGCGGATGTCCATGGTGCCTCCGGTGGGTCGGTGGCGGCGCAATATACACTGCGGCAGTCACATGCCAAGCGGCATAATCCGGGCGGGCGAAATGGCCGCAGCCGCGCGCCGTCGGCCCGGCCTCAGCCCTCCTCCTCAGGCTCCGGATCGGCCTCTCCGGCGGTCTCCGGCCGGCCGCGGAAACCGGTGGCGATGACATAGGTTTCCGCCGACTCGGAGCGGCTCGCCGGCGGCTTGAAGTGGCGCACCTGCCGGAACGCCTGGCGCATCGGGTTCAGCAGGTCGCGCTCGCTGCCGCCCAGGAACACCTTGGCGACGAACACGCCGTTCGGGGCCAGAACCTCGAAGGCGAAGTCGAGCGCCAGCTCGGCCAGCATGACGATCCGGATGTGGTCGGTCTTGCGGTGGCCGGTCGAGGAGGCCGCCATGTCGGACAGCACCACGTCCACCGGCCCGCCCAGTTTCGCCTTCAGCAACTCCGGCGCTTCCGCCTCGGTGAAATCGGCCAGCAGCAGCTCCGCGCCGGAAATCGGATCGAGCGGCAGAATGTCGAGGCCGACCACCTGCCCCTTGTCCGGGGCGCCGACCCGCTGCACGGCGATCTGGGTCCAGCCGCCGGGCGCGCAGCCCAGATCCACCACCCGCTGACCCTTCTTCAGCAGCTTGAAGCGGTCGTCGATCTCGATCAGCTTGAAGGCGGCGCGCGAGCGGTAGCCCAGGCGCTTGGACTCGGCCACATAGGGGTCGTTGAGCTGGCGCTGCAGCCAGCGCTGGGACGAGGCCGTGCGCCCGCGGGCGGTGCGCAGCTTGACCGTCGTCTGCCGGCTGCCGGACCCCCGGCGGTCACCGCCTCCCGAACTCTTGTTCGCCATGCTCCGTCGCCGCTCCCTGCAAGCCTGCGGGGATCAGGACGTCCCCGCGATCAGTCCGAACAGGATGCCCTCGCGCACCCCCCGGTCGGCAACCCTCATCCGCATCACCGGCCATTGCCGGCAGATCGCCTCGAGGATGGCGCAGCCCGCCACCACCAGATCGGCGCGCTCGCGGCCGATGCAGGGATGGGCGGCCCGCCCCTCGAAGCTCTGGTCCGCCAGCCGCCGTCCGATGGCCAGGGTGTCTGCCACATCCAGGAACAGCCCGTCCACCCGGTCGCGCACGTAGCGCGGCAGGTTGAGGTGCACGCCGGCCAGGGTGGTGACCGTGCCGGAGGTGCCGACCACCTGCACCCGGCCGGCCCCGACCTCGGCGGCGATGGCGTGCTCGCGCTCGTAGGCGCGCAGCCAGACCGCCACGTCCTCGATCATGCGCTCGTAGACCCCGGGGCCGTAGCGGTCGCCGCCATAGGTCTCTGCCAGGGTGACCACCCCGATCGGAATGGACGTGACCGCCGCCTGCCCCTGCGCCAGGGTGCCGCGCGACCAGGCGAGTTCGGTGGAGCCGCCGCCGATGTCGAAGACCAGGGCGCCCGGCAGGTTGGGGTCGAGCAGCGGCGCGCAGCCGGCGAGCGCCAGTCCGGCCTCCTCGGACGACGAGATCACCTCCAGGGCGATGCCGGTCTCCTGTTCCACCCGGGCCAGGAACTCGGGGCCGTTGCGCGCCCGTCGGCAGGCCTCGGTGGCGACCGCCCGGAACCGGGTGACCCGGCGCCGGCGGATCTTCGAACCGCAGATCCGCAGGGCGTCCAGGGTCCGTTCGATGGCGGCGTCGGCGAGCGCGCCAGAGGCCCCCACCCCCTCCCCCAGGCGAACGATGCGCGAGAAGGCGTCGATGACCCTGAATCCGCCCTGCCCGGAAGGCCGGGCGACCAGCAGGCGGCAGTTGTTGGTGCCGAGGTCGAGCGCGGCGAGTATGTCGTTTCCCCTGGCCGCGCCGTCGCCGCGCGAGGCGTGCCGGCGCGTGGCCGGCCTGGTGGCGCCGTCGCCGATCCCGTCCCGAATTGCAGCCCCCTCCGCCCGGTCGTTGCCCGACCGTTGCGGCGAGTCCTGCGGGCGGGAACGGTCGGCACGTTGCGTACCGCTCTCCATTCCCCTGACGTCCTTCCCTGTCCTGTGCGCCGGTGTTGTGTGTCCCCGACGCTTTCTTCGCGATCAGTCTAGCCGCCTGGACACGGCGCCACCAGCGTTACGGCACCCGCTCCCCGGCGCCGACGGGCCCACCCCGCTCCGAAGGCCGGCGCCCGGGTCGCGGTTCGGCGACGGTTTGGGGCGGAAGGACGGGCGATGCGGACGGTCGCGGCGCCGCGGAAACACGGGGTGCGAGACGGAGTGCTTCAAGGGTTTGCATCCTGGCCCCGGGCTGTGCTAGAAGCCCGGCTCACCGCGAGGGAGCGCCCAAGTCCACGGACACCGGGCCCTCCCGGTCCTGCTGGGGGATCGTCTAGCGGTAGGACTACGGACTCTGACTCCGTCAACCCTGGTTCGAATCCAGGTCCCCCAGCCACTTCTTCATTTCTTTTCAAAATCATACAGTTACGGATACCGATGGTGCAGCCGATCGGTACACGAGACCGGTGCACGTGATAATTATCCACACCCACAGCGCATAAAGGTTGCTGATTTTAGGAAGCGACCTTAAATTATGTCCTCCTGCCATCGTGCAGAGCTGTTGCGGCCAGCGTGCGGACAGCAATCAGGAGCCCCACCGTGGGCATCAAATTAAGGAGAAGTACCGTGGCTAAGATCACCACGCACACCTTTCGCGTTGCCGAAGCGCGGCGCATGCAGCACCCGACTTTCCCGACAATCCAAAAACACGTTCTTTTGGTTCGAGCTGACCAACTGCCAAGCGGTATCAGCTGGAAAGCGAACGCTCGCGAACCGGTTGGGCTTAACCGAAAGGTCTACAAGGAAGTCCGTTCAAGCCTTCAGGGCGAAGAATTCACGCCTGGTGCTTTCGACTTGCTGAACAAGGGCATCACTATCCTTGCAGAAGATGTCCGCCTGATCGACAAGGCAAAAGGCGTGTATGAAGTCGATATCGACAATGATCGAGGCATCGTCGATGGGGCACACACCTACCAACTGATCCTCCAAGAGCAAGACGAGGGCAGCATCCCGCCCGAGCAGCATGTTGAGGTCTACATCCGGACGGGCATTGAGCCGTTCATGGTGTCCGAAATCGCACAGGGCCTTAACACGGGCATGCAGGTGAAACCCAAGTCGATCTACGACATCAGTGGGGTTTTCGACTGGATTAAGTCTGAGATCGAGCGGTCGCCTTATGCCGATATCATCGGCTTCAAAGAGAGCGACAACAAAGAGTTCGGAGTCGAGGACATCATCGCTGTCCTCGAAGCCCTGAACGTGTTGGACTTCCCGAACGACCAGCCAATCCATCCGACATCGTCGTACGAGAAGGTAAGCGCCCCGCTTCAAAAATTCGGGAACGACTACCAGGAGCATCAGCCCAACTGGCACAAGTCTAAGTACTACAAACTGCGCCCGATTCTTCGGGACGCCTTGGTCCTTTTCGATAAGATCCGGCGAGACTTTCCCGACGAATGGAACCGCCAGGGCGGCTCTGCCGGTAAGCTGAAAATTGTCGAACGGGCAAAGAACCGAAAAAGCTGGTTTAAGTACCCGTTCTCTGGCGATAGCCCTACTGAACAGCGGCTGTCCCGCCCGGCACTGATGCCTATCCTGGCAGCTTTCCGCGCCTGCGTAGATATCGATCCCTCGACCGGCCAAGCGCGGTGGGCCGGAGGTTTTCCCTCGGTGCTTCAGCTGTGGGAGGATGCAAAAGCCGAACTCGTTGCAGAGACGAGGGCCACAATTAAAGAACACGGCAACGCCCCGAACATAGTCGGCAAGACCCGAAGCCACTGGGCCGGTTTGCACAAGACGCTTAGGCTCCGTATGGCTTTGATGCACATGAAGCCCACCAGCTAGCAGACCAAGAGAGACTTCGAACAAACACCTTCAACGGGCGGCACACTATGCCGCCCGTTCTTTTGTTAAAAGCGGTTGTTAAGAGCTCATTATGCTTCTTATAGCTTAATCAAGCCGCCAAACTGTCCGAACAAAGGGGACCACCTCACAGACCCTGTAAGCATCGCAATCTTCGCAGTTTTGGGACAAGTCATGGCGCAAAATGCCACCATCTACAAAGTTGAGCTTTCGGTCTCGGACATGGATCGTCACTATTACGAGACCCATAAATTGACCGTGGCAAAACATCCATCTGAGACGGATGAACGGATGATGGTGCGCATTGTCGCCTTTGCACTAAATGCCCATGAAAATCTGGAAATGACAAAGGGGCTGTCAACGGATGACGAGCCCGACATTTGGCAGAAAAGCTTGAACGGCGCGCTTGATGTGTGGGTGGCCCTTGGGCTTCCGAGCGAGAAGGTGATGCGTCAATCCTGTGGCAAGGCCGGCAAGGTGATTGTCTATCCTTATGGCGGCAGGACAGCCGAGATCTGGTGGGACAAGATTAAAAAAAGCACCAACCGTTTTGACAACCTTCAAGTGGTAAATTTTTCCGAGAAAGACACAGGCGAACTGGCAAAACTGGCAAGCCGCACGATGAGGCTCCAGATCAATATTCAGGATGGCGATGTAATGGTTAGTTTAGGTGATCGCATCGTCTACCTGACCCCGCTCAAATGGAAGAGTGCTGCATAATTCACCCGGGCTCGCCACAAAGCCGGACTTGAGCTGGTCAGAGAACCCCATCTCAGTCTCAATGTGCGAACCGAGAAAACTGCGCCGTAGCGCAGATTGGCATGCTCTCGGGCAGTCAGACGACAATCGGGATTGAAAAGACTGTGCGATGAGGGCCTTGCCCCCGGTGATGAGGGCCTCGCCCTTAGTAACGAGCTTGGGCAATGCCTGGACCAAAGATGAGGTCAGCACCAATCGCCTATGCACTAATATGCAAATCGGACCAATCGACAGGGGTAGGGCATGATCGTGGCGCGCTTGAAGCCAAATGAACTTCGGGAATTTTTGTTCGGGAAAACCCTAAATTGTTACGATCCAGAAAGCCGCGTCCATATTGCGACCGCGCATTATGGGCAAGACGGCGTTTGTCGGATGACGTTTTCGGACGGAACTGAGGACACGGGGGTGTTTGGTCTCACCGACGACATCTACTGGACGCAGTACAAGCGGTTCCGGTCGGGAACGATAAACAAGTTCTATCTTGAGAGCGTTGCGCCGCAGATAGCACAAGCGTTCCACTCCGACGGGCGCCGTGCCTTCCTGCAAACTCCTTTGCCGACGCTCGAAAATGAAACGCTTGAAAGCCGGTGAAGGCCTCGTTCCCTTTATAAGGGGCTCGGATTTCATAACGATAAATTGAAACAGAGGCACGACCAGACGGCATGCTGGATAACCGTCGGCGGGAACCGGCATCGCGGGTCCGAACTCGGTTTCAACGAAGGATCATACCGTCTGGATTGCCGATCTTCCCCCACTGAATTGGCCCACCGCCATATTTGTGAAAACGGAGGACCGGGGAGGGCCAGGGCTATAGCGGAGATCCACCCCAGACTTCCATCAAGTGGGATTATTGTTCTAGACGATCACGGCTGGTGACTTCACTCAGACCAGAAAATCACTGTTGATGGAGCGCTGATGGACTCAGGAGACCGGGCGGTTGAACTGCCTACAGGCCGAGGGCTCCCAATAAAGCGCCAACCGCGATATGGTCTCCCCCGCACCAAGCCATTGAGGTTGGACCCATGCGAGCGCCGAGGAACTTCACCCCGACAGGTCCACGCCCCGTGAGAACCGCCGGTCTGCTGGTGTCCCTCTTGATCGGCCTGGCCACGCTCCTGCTTGCTCCATCCGCCGCCGAAGCACATCCGCTGCATTCGAGCGCGCCTGCAAAACAGGCCTTGGCGGCCGGCGCCGCGGTGGCGGCAGACACCGGCACGGACGGGCCGGGCCTGGCAAACCGGACGTCGCTGGCCGGGCTGGGCGGCGGATGCTCGCACGCGGGTCTCGAAGTGCCCAGACAGACCACGCCTCTGCACCTCCGGAAGGCGGGTCGGCCGTTGCTCCCCATGGGGGTGAAGCCTGCGCGGGACATCGCGCGTACCCCTCCCTGCCCTCCTCCAACCGGCACACTCCGCGTCACCCTCGACTGATCCTGTAACGATCCGACGACGAACGGAGTTTGACGATGAAACGTAAGATGATTGTCGCGGTCGCGATGGCGGCTGCGATCGGAGCCGGTGCAACCACCGCGATCGCCCATGGCGGCGCCTCGGGCGTGGTGAAGGAGCGCATGGACTCCATGGAAGCGCTCGGCGACGCCATGAAGGAACTGACCGCGATGATGCGGGGTCAGCAGGATTACGGTGCCGAACGGGTCCGGTCGCTGGCCGCCACCATCGAAAGCCATGGCGGCGAGGCGCTGACCAGGCTCTTTCCCAAGGACAGCCTCGACCACCCGTCGGAGGCGCTGCCGGCGATCTGGAGCGATTGGGACCGGTTCAGTGCCCTGTCGGATCAGCTCTCCGCCTATGCCCGCGCCCTTGCGGCTGCGGCCGATAACCCGCGACCGTCGGGCGGCGCCCAGGGCGGCATGATGGGCCGGGGACAGGGCCAGGGACAGGGCATGATGCAGGGCCAGGGAGTGATGGGCGGCGGCATGATGGGCGGCGGCATGATGGGCGGGGGACAGGGTCCGACCGCCGAGATGCTGGCGCAGATGCCGCCTGACGGGGTTTTCTTCCATCTGGCCGACACCTGCTCCGCCTGTCACCAGAGCTTCCGCAAGAAGCAGAACTGATGGCCCGGACCTTCTGGCTGATTGTCGGCGCCGCCGCCCTTCTGGGCGGCGGTGCCTTCGTCTGGCTCACTGCCGGTCCAAGCGTGCCCGAGCGCAACCTGGTGGGCCTCTCCGGCGACGTGAACCGCGGCGCCTATGTGGCGCGCCTGTCGGGCTGCATCGCCTGCCACACCGACCCGACGAGCGACGGTGCCGTGCTGGCCGGTGGCGCCGGGATCGACACCGAATTCGGCGCCTTCTTCGCCCCGAACATCACCCCCCATCCCGAGGACGGGATCGGGGCGTGGACGCTGGCGGATTTCTCCCGGTCGCTGACGGCCGGAGAAGCACCGGACGGCAGCCACCTCTTTCCGGTCTTTCCTTACAGCTTTTACACACGGCTGACCGATCAGGACGTGGTCGACCTCTGGGCCGCCGTCCGGTCGGTTCCGGCGGTGGCCGGCGGGCCGCCGGAACACCGGCTGCGCGTCCCGTTCAGCTGGGCTCGCGGTGTTGGGCTCTGGAAGCGGCTGTATTTCGAGTCCGGGCCGCTGGCACCGGCGGAGGACCGAAACGAATCCTGGATCCGCGGGCGCTATCTGGCGGAGGCCGCCGCCCATTGTGGTGCCTGCCATACGCCCCGGACCCTGCTCGGCGGCCCCGATCCGGACCGCAAGTTCGAGGGCGGCACCGGTCCCGGGAGCGAGAAAATCCCGGCGATCACGCCCGAGGCCCTGGCGCGGGCGGGATGGACGTCAGACGATCTGCGCTATGCCTTGCGGTCGGGACTGACGCCCACGGGCGACAGCCTCGGCGGGTCGATGGCCGAGGTGATCCGGGACGGCACACGCTACTGGAGCGATGCGGACATCGCGGCCCTGGTGGAGTACCTGATGGACCCGGAGCGTCCGGAATGAGACGCCAGCCCGAGCCGACCGACCGGTCGACCGTCACTTGCCCGCGCTGCGGTCATCGCGAGGAGGAGCGGATGCCGACCGACGCTTGCCAGTGGTTCTACGACTGCAAGGGTTGCGGCGCCGTTCTGAAGCCCAAGCCGGGAGACTGCTGCGTGTTCTGCTCCTACGGCACGGTCCCGTGTCCCCCTGTGCAGGCGGGCGCAGACTGTTCTTGACCTTCCGGTTGCTGGAGGCCCTATTCGACCGTCATGAAGCGCTTCATCGCCATCGCCGCCATGCTCCTGATCGCCCTCTCCACGGGGGCGATGGGGATGGCGGATCCGCATCGAGGCGGGAGCGGCGACATGCCGGTGTCGCAGGCGGCCGAGGCGCCGATGCCCGGGCATACGGACGGTCACGGGGAGCACAAGACCGACCGTGCCGGCTATCATGCCGCCTGCGCGATCGCCGGCCACAGCTGCGCCGGCTATGTCACGCCGGATATGGCGGCCGTCGCCGGTCTGCCCTACACCCGGCACGACTGGTCGGCGCCGTCCGACCGGCTGGCCGCCGGCCTGAATGCGGAAGCGACCACACCGCCGCCTCGCGCCTGATCGACTGACCGTCCACGCCGATGCCCTCCGGCTCGGCGGCTGCAACGCCTTTCGATCATTTGCTTTCTTGCGAGGATACCTCCAATGAACCACCGCCTGTATGCGCGTGCCGTTGCGGCTGCGCTTGCGCTTTCCCTGTCCGTTGCCGGCATCGCGTCGGCCCAGATGTCGCACGGAGGGGGCCATGGCGCCGCCATGTCCATCGGCCAGCCGGGCGACGCCTCGGCGGTCGGTCGGACCGTCGAGATCACCATGCACGACAACTACTACGATCCGGAAACCCTCTCCGTCTCCGAGGGCGAGACCGTCCGGTTCCTGGTGAAGAACGCCGGCGCCATCGTGCACGAGTTCAACATCGCCACCGCCGAGATGCATAAGGCCCACGAAGCCGAGATGCAGATGCTGGTCGATCACGGCGTGCTCATGCCCGACCGGATCGACCGGGCGGCGGCCGAGAAGATGAAGACCTCCATGGGCCACGGGATGCACGCCGCCGGCAACAGCCTGCTGCTGGAGCCCGGCCAGTCGGGCGAGCTGATCTGGCGCTTCGCGGATGCCAAGGACCTGGAGTTCGCCTGCAACGTCCCGGGCCACTACCAGGCCGGGATGATGGGCGACTTCCGGAAGGCCAACTGACCGTCACCGTGTAAGGAGCCGGGCCGCCCTGCGCGCGGCCCGGTGCTCCGACCCATCCCCCAGATCAGGAGACGCGTCGTGACAGCGACATCGTTTGCCCGGGCCTGCGCGCTCGCAGCGGCATTCACCGTATCAAGCGTGACCGCCGCCAGCGCCGGCGACTACAGCATCACCGTCGACCGGGTCGCCCTGGAGACCGGCGACTTCGCCAAGACCGCCATCGGCTACAACGGATCGTCCACGCCGACGGTCCTTCGGTTCAAGGAGGGCGAGGAGGTCACGATAGCCGTGACCAACAACCTCGCCGAGGACACCTCGATCCACTGGCACGGGCTGATCCTGCCCTACCGGCAGGACGGCGTGCCCGGGATCTCCTTCGACGGGATCAAGGCCGGCGAGACCTTCACCTACCGTTTCCCCATCGTGCAGAGCGGCACCTACTGGTTCCACAGCCATACCGGCTTCCAGGAACCCGACGGCGCCTATGGAGCGATCGTCATCGAGCCGCAGGGACGCGAGCCGTTCCGCTTCGACCGCGACTATGTCGTCCAGCTCACCGACGCCCATCCGCATTCCGGCGAGCGGATCATGCGGAACCTCAAGCTGATGCCCGACTACTACAACCGGCAGCAGCGCACCCTGCTTGACTTCCTGGACGACAGCCGGGACCGGGGGCTGGCCTCCGCCCTCGACGACCGCAGCGCCTGGGGCGAGATGCGCATGATGCCGACGGATGTGGAGGACCTGCAGGGCTTCACGCCGCTGATCAACGGCATGGGCCCATCGCAGAACTGGACCGGTCTGTTCGAGCCAGGCGAGCGGATCCGGCTGCGCTTCATCAATTCCTCGGCGATGACCTATTTCGACATCCGCATTCCCGGGCTGCAGATGACCGTGGTGCAGGCCGACGGCAACAACGTGCAGCCGGTGACCGTCGACGAACTGCGGATCGCCGTGGCCGAGACCTATGACGTGATCGTGCGACCGACCGAGGACCGGGCCTATACGGTCTTCGCGGAATCCATGGGCCGCACGGCTTTCGCGCGGGGCACCCTGGCGCCCCGGTCGGGGATGGAGGCGGAGGTGCCGGACCTGCGCGAACCGCCGCTTCTGACCATGGCGGATATGGGCATGGCCCATGGCGAGCACGGGTCCATGGATCACGGATCGTCCAACTCCCAGGCACCGCAGCCGACGCATACCATGGCGGACGGGACGGTGATGCAGGGGATGAACCACGGCACCATGGACCATGGCGCCATGGGGCACGGCGCCATGCCGATGGCCGCGGCGGATCCGTTCTACGCCCCCGGCAGCGGTCTCACACCGCAGGCGGCCGACGGCGGCAAGTTCCTGTCCTATGCCGACCTGAAGGCGCAGAAGCCGCTCTACGAGCACCGCGATGCGACCCGGGAGATCGAGCTGCGCCTGACCGGCAACATGGAGCGCTACATCTGGTCGATCAACGACGTGAAGTATTCGGACGCCGAGCCGATCCGGCTGCGATACGGCGAGCGGGTCCGGTTCAAGTTCGTCAACGAGACGATGATGACCCATCCGATGCACCTGCACGGCATGTGGTCGATCCTCGATGTCGGTCAGGGCAAGTGGAACCCGGTCAAGCATGTGGTCAGCGTGGCCCCGGGCACGACGCTGTACATGGAAACCGAGGTCGATGCGCCCGGCGAATGGGCCTTCCACTGCCACCTGTCCTATCACATGGACAGCGGCATGTTCCGCAAGGTGATCGTCGAAGGCGGACCGGCCGGTAAGAGCGCCGATCTCCCTGCCGTCCCGCAGCAGACCACCGGAGGCTGAGATCATGCGCAGACACGTTCTTGCGACCGCAGGCCTGATCCCGACGCTGTTCTGGACGGCCCCGGCACCGGCCGAGCCGCTGATCTACGGCCTGCAGGTGGAACAGGCCGAACGCCGGTTCGACGACGGATCGGACCTCTATGCCTGGGACTTCGACGCTCTGGTCGGGACGGACGAACTCAAACTCGTCTGGCGCAGCGAGGCGGAATATCTGACGGAGGGCAGCCGCTTCGAGAAGCTGGAGAACCAGCTCCGACTGCAGACGCCGATCTCGACCTTCTTCGACGCGGTCGTCGGGGTTCGGCTGGACACGCCGCGCGGCGAGGACCGCGCCTACGGGGTGATCGGGGTGAAGGGTCTGGCCCCGCAATGGTTCGAGCTCGACGCCGATCTCTATGTCGGCGAGACCTCGTTCGTGCGGATCGAGGCAGAGTATGAGGGCCTGATCACCAACCGGATCACCCTCACGCCGAGCCTGGAGCTGGACACGCCGCTGGGCGACGACGCTGACCTCGGGGTCGGGGCCTTCGCGCCCATACTCGAGGTCGGCGCCCGGCTCAGCTACGACCTGCTCGACCGGGCGGTCGCGCCCTATATCGGCGTGCATTACGAGCGCCGGTTCGGGGAGACGGCCGACCTTGCGCGGGCAGAAGGCGAGCAGCGGGACAATCTGTTCTTCGTCGTCGGCACGAAGATGCTGTTCTGACCGAGGCGAAGCAAATCGATCGCGCAGGCAGAAGTCTTGCCTGCGCGATCCCTCAAGACATCAGATGAAATTGCTGGTGACCGCGACGACCGTCACGTAGCGGACCGTCTTGGCGACCGCGACCAGCAGGACGAAGGTCAATAGCGGCTCGCGCAGGATACCGGCGGCGAGTGTGAGAGGGTCGCCGATAAACGGCGCCCAACTCATCAGCAGGCTCCACCGGCCATACCGTCGGTACCAGCCCGTCGCGCGGTCAAGCTGCGCCGCCGACGCGGGAAACCACTTCCGATCGCGGAACTGCTCTATCCCCCGGCCGAGCCCCCAGTTGGCGACAGCCCCCAGCGTATTGCCGACGCTCGCCACGGCGACCAGGAGGGCAACGGAATACGCCTCGGTCAGCAGCAGGGCGGCAAGTCCGATCTCCGATTGCGCCGGCAGGATCGTGGCGGCCAGGAAGGATACCGCAAACAGGCCCCAATAAGCGGCGAGTTCTTGCATGGTCTGATCCTCAGCCGCACCGCCCCGCGGCACACAGGCCGCAGGGCGGACGGTCGGCGGGACGAGGTCAGTCGAAGCGTTTCACGTCGCTGAACTCACCTTTCACGATCAGAGTGATGGTGACTGCCTGAGAGTCTCGGTTCCGCCAGAACCAGCCGTGATTGCCGGCGAACGCGGCGATGAACTGGCCGTCCTGAGCTTCGACGCCCCGTCCCTTCTCGTAGCTGATCGTCTGTCCGCCGCCGTCGCCATGCAGGTCGAAATTGACCTTTCCACCTTCGGCGAACCAGGTGAAGTCCGCGACCGCTCCCTTCTCCATCACCAGCTTGATTTCGACCCCCTGACCCGGTTCGAGCTTTACGACGACGTGCTCCTGAACCGCGGTTCCCGGCCCGTGGCCGCCGGAACCATGAGCATGGGCCGTGGAGATGAACAGGCTCGGCAACCGGTCGAACCAGCTCGAACTCTTGTCGTCCGTGATTGCCGGGGACTGATTCTGCAACTCCCGCCGACGGTCCTCTTCGGCTTCCTCGTGGAGCTGCGTCTTGATCTCGCCCATCTCCGTCAGTCCGATCACTCGGCCGATACGGGTGGGATCGATGCCGTATTCTGCCGGCATGACGACGGTGACCAGGATCACGACGATTGCGACGGCCGCAATGATCGTCGAGCGAACGAGCTGAGCCGAACTTGGCAGATCTTCGGGTTTGGGTTTGTTGGCGTTGTACATATCTGAGTTCCTTTCGGGCCTAAGCCCTTCCGTCAGGCGAGGCCGCCGTTGCCGGCGGGCTGGTTCCATCACTGCGACCGCTTGAACGCGCCGTATTCGCCGCGAACCTTGAGCATCACCGTGACGTCGGAGCTGTCGCGATTGCGCCAGAACCAGCCGTGCTCGCCATCGAACGTGGCGGTGAAACTCCCCTTGCCCGAGGTTTGACCCCGTCCCTTCTCGTAGGTCACGGACTCTCCCCCGCCATGGCCATGGAGGTCGAAGTTCATCCGGCCTCCCTCGGCGGCCCACTCGTATTCAACGGTTTCACCCTTCTTCATCACCATCTTCGTCTCGATCGGCTCGCCCGATCCGAGCGTAAAGGTGGCTTCGTCCCGCCACGCCTCTTGGGCATGAGCGGTCGAGACGAACAGGCCGAGGATCCCGTCCAGCGCGCCGGGCCGATTGCCCGTTTTCTGCGGCATCCCGCGGTCCTGCGTCGCTTCCGCGGCGACTTGCTGCTTGGTCTCGCCTACCTCGGCCAATCCAAGCATGCGTCCCACCCCCGTCGGGTCGATGGCATACTCGGACGGCAGGATCACGGTGACGAGGATCGCAATCGCTGCGGCCAGAGCGATAAGGGTGGAGCGCAGAAGCTGCGCCGAGCTGGGAAGCTCGTCGGTCGTCGGCTCTTGAGTGTTGTTCATGTCTGTCTCCAATCTCTTAGGCGGCCACGAAGTAACCGGTGATCTGCAGTCCCATCAGCATGAAGCCGAGCGACATCATCACGACGTTGGCGGTGTAGGCATGCTTCCAGAAGCTTGCCGACTTCCGCCAATAGCCCATCGCGATCAGGATCACCGCCAGGGCCATGATCTGTCCGAGTTCGACGCCGACATTGAAGGCGATGAGGTTCGCCAACAGTCCATCCGACGCGATGTTGTAGTCGAGAATCTTAGTCGCGAGGCCGAGACCGTGGAGCAGGCCGAAGATCAGGGTCGCGGCCTTGGTATTCGGCTGGAAACCGAACCAGCGCTGGTAGGCTCCGAGATTGTCGAGCGCCTTGTAGACGACTGAGAAGCCGATGATCGCGTCGATCACGTAGGGGTTGACGGCCCAGTTGAAGTAGACGCCCGCCAGCATCGTGATCGAGTGCCCCATCGCGAAGAGACTCACGTAAAGCGCCACGTGCTTCATGCGATAGAGAAAGAAGACCACCCCGAACAGGAACAGGATGTGGTCGTACCCCGTGACCATGTGCTTGGCCCCGAGATAGATGAAGGGGATGATGTTGACCCCCCAGATTTCCTGGATGTAGCCCGCGTCACCCTCTGTGACGTTGTGGGCGACAGCTTGTGTAGCTCCAAGCGCGAAAGCCCAGAGCAGCAGGGCGCCGGCCAGCCAGAACCTGGAGCAGTCGCGCGCCCGGAAGGACATTCTCATGAAGATGTCTCCGCGTTTCGGAATTCAGTCGTGATTGCGAGGTCTCGCCTCGGGGCAATCAGCTGCGCGGGGGTCTTTCAAACAGGAAGATGGGGGTGGGGCTGGCGTCCGATAGCCGTGCGCTGCGATAGCCTCCAAACGTCTGAGGCATGGGTCCGACATTCGCGACAGGCAACAGATCGGGAACGTGTTCATGATCGCCCAGCCCATGGGCATGGCCTTGCAGCGCGGTGAAGATATCCTCTTCGAGACCATGGGAGTGTCCATGATCGAGTGCCGTCTCAGCATGCTCGCTCAGCACGTCGAGCAGATTGGGCAGATGGCCGAGGTCGGGTCGAACAGCGGAAAGCAGGAATGCTCCGCATATGCACACGAGCACAATTCTTCGCAGTTTTCTGAGCCCGTGCTTCATAGGGGTGCTTGGTACAGCTTCCGGTCTGAGACAGCTTGCCCGATCCTCCCAGGGAGGATACTTGTTGTTTATGACAGAACCCCACCGGCATGCAACCCACGGCGATATCGTCAAGCGTCTGAAGCGGGCGAACGGGCACCTGCTCAGCGTCGTCTCGATGATCGAGGAAGGCCGGGCCTGCACCGATATCGCCCAGCAGCTCCATGCTGTTGAGAAGGCGATCACCCAGGCGAAGCGGACCCTGATCCGGGACCATATCGACCACTGCCTCGATGCCGCGGCTCAACCCGGCGACGGGGACCCGGAGGCTCTGTCCGACTTCAAGGCGATCACCAAGTTCCTTTGAGCGGAGGACGGCATGCTGAGCGTCCTGGGCAATCGAACCTACCGGCATCTGTTCGCGGCCCAGGTGCTGTCGCTGATCGGGACCGGGCTGACGACCGTCGCCCTCGGCCTGCTCGCCTACGACCTCGCGGGAGCGCAGGCGGGCCAGGTGCTGGGCACGGCCCTGGCGATCAAGATGGTCGCCTATGTCGGGCTCGCCCCCGTCGCCGCCGCCCTGGCGGGAAAGGCGCCGCGGCGCCGGTTTCTGGTCGGCCTCGATCTCTGCCGGGCGGGGATGGTGCTGTTCCTGCCGTTCGTGTCGGCGGTCTGGCAGGTCTACCTCCTGGTGTTCCTGTTCCAGGCCTGCTCGGCCGCCTTCACCCCGACCTTCCAGGCGACCATTCCGGACGTGCTGACCGACGAGAAGGACTATACCAACGCACTCTCGCTCTCCCGGCTCGCCTACGATCTGGAATCGCTGATCAGCCCCATGCTGGCCGGCCTGCTGCTCACCGTGATGAGCTTTCACTGGCTGTTCGTCGGCAACGGCATCGCCTTCCTGGCCTCCGCCGCCCTGGTGATCTCGGTGATCCTGCCGGCGATCCGTCCCGAGAGCGTTGCCCGGCCGTTCCGGGAAAGGCTGACCCGGGGCGCCTTCATCTACCTGCGCACGCCGCGGCTGCGGGGGCTGCTGGCCCTCAGCTTCGCGGTGTCGTCCGCGGGGTCGATGGTGATCGTGAACACGGTCGTCTATGTCCGCGAGGTGCTCGGCGGCGGGGATCAGGACGTGGCCTTCCTGTTCGCGTCCTATGGGGTCGGCTCGATGCTGGTCGCGCTCGCTCTGCCGCGCCTGCTCGACCGGCTGCCGCCCCGAACCGTGATGCTGTCCGGCGGCGGGCTGCTCGCCGTCGCCCTGCCCTTCGGCGTCCTGGAACCCGGCTACGCGGCGGCCATGGGGCTCTGGGCGGTTGTCGGTATCGGCGTTTCCCTGATCATGACGCCGTCCGGGCTGCTGCTGCGGCGGTCGTCCCATGCCGAGGACCGGCCCGCCCTGTTCGCCGCCCAGTTCGCCCTGTCCCATGCCTGCTGGCTGATCGCCTATCCGACGGCTGGGTGGCTCGGTCCGCTGATCGGGCTTCCGAACACCTTCGTCGTCCTGGCCGGGGGCGTGGTGCTGGGATGCGCCGTCGCCTGGGCGGTCTGGCCGTCCCGGGACCCGGAAGTCATCGAGCACGAGCATGACGGCATCACGCATGTTCACGGCGAGCCCGACGACGCACATCATGGCCAGGGCCGGGTCGAGTGGCGGCCCGACGGCGCGCACCGCCACAAGCCGGTCCGGCATGCCCATGCCTTCGTGATCGACGACCACCACCCGACCTGGCCGCGATAGGGCGGCTGCTTCTAACGGTTCATGTCGCCGGAGCGATCCCGACTTTCAGCCCTGTCGACCCAGAACGGTCGTTGGAGGCCACCATCCGGCCGCCCCATTGCGATCGTCTTTATATGCGCGGTATATGCGCGGTGACCCGAGCCGCGAGTTTCCTCCGGCCATTGGTAGAGCCCGAGCATCGACTGATGGCTTGTTGTTGATGGAAACGACTGCCGTTGGCAGGATGAACCGTAAATGATCGCCGACATTCGCAAGATCGCTGTTTGGGTTGAAGAAACCCTCAAAGAGGCTGGGCGTACCGTTTCGCCTGCCAGCCGGAAGGCCGTCGCCGTGGCGGTGATCGCGAACCCTTTCGCCGGACGCTATGTCGACGATCTCTCTGTCCTCATGGATATCGGCAGCGAACTCGGCGGCCTTCTGGCCGGACGATGCGTCGAGGCTTTAGGAATCGCCCCCGACCAGGTGCAGAGCTATGGCAAGGCCGCCATGGTCGGAGAGGCGGGCGAATTGGAGCACGCAGCGGCCATTCTCCACCCCAAACTCGGCGCTCCGCTGCGGGCGGCAGTCGGCGGCGGCGCGGCCCTGGTACCCTCGTCAAAGAAAATGGGAGGACCGGGGCACGTTCTGGATGTGCCGTTGGGCCACAAGAACGCGGCCTATGTCCGCAGCCATTTCGACGCGATCGAGGTCCGCCTGAACGATTCCCCCCGTGCGGGCGAGATCATGGTTGCCGTCGCTGTGACCGACAGCGGCCGCCCTCTCGCCCGCGTCGGTGGTTTGAGCCACGACGAGGCTGAGGGACAGGATGGATTACGCTAGGACAGCCATTTCTTTGACGGTGGACCCCAGCCCGTCTTCGCGTCCAGTCGTCGCAATGGTCCAGCCGTCGCAATGGTGATGACGGTCAAGCCGGTGCATGGACCGCAAATCGGCAGGCGGCGTGTCACCACGCCCTTGGGAGACAGACTTGTTTGAGCCGTGTGAGTGTGGCAGCGGGAAGAGCTATGTGGGCTGCTGCGGCCGGTTGCATTCAGGGGCGCCGGCGCGCAATGCCGAGGAACTGATGCGGTCACGCTATTGCGCCTTCAGCCGCGGAAATGCGGCCTACCTGTACAAGAGCTGGGCAGCGGAAACGCGGCCGTTGACGTTGACCTTGGACACCGCGCAGGCCTGGACCGGGCTGACGATCGACCGTCACGAGGTGACCGGCCCCGATACCGCGCTTGTCCGCTTCATCGCAACGTGGCGCAAGGGCAGTCAGACGGGCCGTTTGACCGAAACCAGCCGGTTTCGCCGCCAAGGAGCGGGTTGGGTCTATATCGACGGCGTGTCGGAATGAACGCTGGGGGCCTGGACTACGGCGACGGCTCGAACGGCGGCCGTCCTCCGCTCAGTCCTGTGTCGATGTTCGAGGCGCTGATCCTGTTGGCGCAGCCCAGTCTGCGCGGCAAGCGGTTGGAGTTCATGATCCGGGCCCGGCTGTCCTCAATACCGACCAGCGCGATCCATCGGCGCAAACCGCCCGGCACGTCGATGTCCATAATCCCAGTCCAGACCAATGCGAAGACGTCGTCAGTCCGCGCCGCTGTGGAGCATGTGTTCGCGCAACAGTAGATACGCTTTGGACCGTTGATCCCAACCATCGCGCTGGCCCCAGCGGCGGCCGAACCGACGCTCGCCCATCTGGCTTGCCCCTTCGACCGGCTGACCTTCCACGAGCGCCGCGCCGCCGCCGGATGGAAGTGCTCAGAACCCGGGAAATCGGCCTGGATCATCAAAAGCCGAACAAATCAACGCGCCACCCGAGGCCAGTAACCGGCCAAGGACCGACAACCAACGGGAGGGCAAGCTGGGTGTTCTGGAGGTGTGACAGCGCGGCATATTTCTAGTTTTATGTGCACATTGCGAGATTTGACCGATCGCTAAATCACGGTAATAACGTCTCTGATCTCGTCCGCAGAAAGCGACCGGAAGCTGTCTATGAAAAAGAACGGCCTGCACCGCGATCTGATCATCGCCGTTTCCGCCCTGCCGCTGGCGATCTGTCTGCTTGTCAGCGCTGCCGAGGCCGACACCACCGTCGGAGCCCAATCTCTTCAACGGATCGCAGAGCATCTGGCCGCCGCCGACGATGACCTGCTGCTGCAGCCGAGCGCAGGCGACCAGACGCCCCCCGCGCAGACCGACGATCTCCTGCTGCGGCCCACGCCGACACAATCGGACGACCTCCTGCTGCAGCTGGCACCGGCGCAGTCGGACGACCTGCTGGTCCAGCCCTCGGCCAAGGACGATCTGCTGCTGACCCCGGCACCGGACGTCGTCAGCCCGTCCGTGGCACCGGCGATCGGCGCTCCGATACCGACCGAAACACCGCCCGACGCCGCCGGGACGACATCGGCCGGGAGCACATCCGGCGCGGCCGCGGAGCACGAGAAGCTGTTCGCCGAGAACCGCTTCCCGGCCGCCACGACCTGCGCCACCTGCCATCCCAAGCAGTATGAGGAATGGTCCGCCTCCCAGCACGCCTATGCCCAGCTCAGCCCGATCTTCCTGACCATGCAGGCGGCGATCAACGCCAAGACCAGCGGCACCAACGGCGACTTCTGCGTGCGCTGCCATTCGCCGGTGGGCATGAACCTGGAAGAGTCGGTCTATGTCTCCAATTTCGACCGGCACCCGACCTCGCGGGAGGGCGTGACCTGCATCACCTGCCACCGGATCGACCGCAACTACGGCAAGATCAGCGGCCGCCTCGCCATCGTCGAGGGCGATCTGTACGAACCGGTCTTCGGCCCCAAGGGCGACGAGGAACTGAATCGCGTGCTGGACGAACCGGAGACCTATCGGGTCTCCACCGACCGCTCGGCACCCGGCCGCGCCATCCATACCGAAGTCGAACGGTTCTTTCCGCTGGTCACCCCCGGCTTCTGCGGTACCTGCCACGACGTGACCCTGGTCAACGGTTTCCGCCTGGAGGAGGCCTTCGCCGAGTATCATCAGTCGCCGGCCTCCCAGGCCGGGGTGACCTGCCAGGACTGCCATATGGGCAAGGAGCAGGGCGTGGCCTCCGGCTACGAGGAAGGCCCGGCGGCCGTCGTCGGCGGCGAGCCGACGCGGACCCGCAAACTGGCCAGTCATTTCTTCGCCGGTCCGGACCATTCCATCCTTCACCCCGGCCTGTTCCCGCTGAACGTGAAGGCGCAGAGCTTCAAGACCATGCGGGAATGGATGACCTTCGATGATGCCGCCGGTTGGGGAACCGACGCCTTCGAGAATGCCGCCCCGCGCGACTACCCCTTCCCCGAGGCATGGCGCTCGATAGACGACCGGTATGACGGCCGCAAGATCGTCGAGGCGCAGAAGAAACGCCTGGCGAAGGCCGACGAGCGTAGGTTGGAGGTTCTGCGCAACGGCCTGGCGCTCGACGAGATCCGAATCACGTCGGCGGCGCCGGGCGACCTGTCGTTTTCGGCGACGGTGCGCAACATCACGGACGGCCATTCGGTGCCGACCGGCTTCGACGCCGAACGGCTGATGTTCCTGGACGTGACCGTGACGAATGCCGATGGGGCCGTTGTGTACCGGTCCGGCGACCGCGATCCGAACGGTGACCTGCGCGACACCCATTCCGCCTATGTCCATGCCGGCGAACTTCCGCTCGACGAGGATCTGTTCAACCTGCAGTCCAAGTTCCTGGTCCGCCTGCTGCGCGGCGGCGAACGGGAGCAGGTGCTGCCGATCAACACCTCCCAGGGCGTGCTGCCCTTCGTGCGGCCCGAAGCGCTGCCGACGACGATCTACGGCCGGCCGAGAACGGCGCGGAAACACAAGCAGACCATCGACCCGCTGGGCCAGCGGACTGCCGAGTATGCGGTGCCGGCTGAGGCCCTCACCGGGTCGGGGCCCTATGCGATCTCCATGAAGCTCAAGGCGCAGATGGTGCCGGTCAACCTGATCCTGGCGATCCAGGACATCGGCTTCGACTACGGCATGAGCCCGCGCCAGGTCGCCGATGCCGTCGTCGACGGCACGCTGACCATCGCCGAACGGGAGACGGTCGTGACCCTCGGCGGCCAGAACCGGGCAGAAGTCCAATGAACCGGATGCCCCATTGGCTGCGGCTGCTTCCGGCAGCCGCCATCGTCCTCGCCACGTCGTCGGTCTCGGCCGAGGTGAAGACGCTTTCCGAAGAAGTGATCCCCTACAAGGGCGACGCGCTGCCGGCGCGCACCGAGCCGCTGCTGGAGATCGGTTCGGACCTGCTGGGGACCGGCCCGCTGGATCCCGGTTTCGAGCTGCCCACCGGCGCCGTGTGGCAGCCCGCGCTCTGGGTCTTCGGCCAGTACCGCACGGGTGTCGGAATCTTCAAGAACGGCGACGCCCCGGAAGTGCAGGAATGGGCCAACCGGCTCGACCTGTTCGCCAACCTGCAGCTCAGCGGCACCGAGCGGGTGCTGTTCGGCCTGTCGCCCCTGCGCGACGGGGGCCGGTTCTCCGGCTACCACCGCCGCCCGGAGGACAGGGAAGGCTTCGACAATCAGTTCAGCGGCGAGATCACCGCCCTGTTCTTCGAGGGAGAGATCGGCGAGATCTTCCCCGATGCCGATCCGTTCGACACCGGCGGCCTGGATATCGGCTTCACCGTCGGGCGCCAGCAGCTGCTGTTCCAGGAAGGCCTGCTGATCAACGACACGGTCGATGCCGTCGCCGTCACCCGGGACACCCTGATCGCCCGGGACATCTCGGTCGATACCCGCCTCACCGCGCTGTTCGGCTGGGGCAACATCCACCGCAGCGACAACGCGCGCGACGACAAGGCCAAGCTGGTCGGCCTGTTCTCGGAGACCGACTTCCGGGCCTCCACCGTCGCGCTTGACGCACTCTGGGTGACGGGGGGCGAGGACGGCGACAATGGAACCGACGGCCTGTTCCTGGGTGCGGCCGCGACCCAGCGTTTCGGCAAGCTGAACACCGCCTTCCGCGTCGCCCAGTCCGTCGCCCTCGACGACACGTCCGAGGCGGTCGATACCGGCACCGTGTTCCTGGCCGAGCTTTCCGGCGACCCGATGGGCAACGACGACGTGATGTACGTCAACGCCGCCTGGGCCGTGGACCGGTTCACCTCGGCGGCCCGCGATCCGATCGCCGGCGGCCCGCTCGGGCCGGTCGGCATCCTTTTCGCCTCCCCCGGTCTCGGCGATTACGGGACCGCCCTGAGCAACCGGGCAGACGACGTGGTCGCCGCCGCCGCCGGCTATCAGATGTTCTTCAACCAGGAGCGCACCCAACTCGTCGCCGAACTCGGCACCCGGATCGCCACCGATCCGGACCAGCGGGATGCCGCCGCAATCGGCCTGCGCTTTCAGCAGGCGCTGGGCTCCCGTTTCGTCCTGCAGCTCGACGGCTTCGTGTCCCGCGAAGAGGCCCGCGACCTCGGCTACGGCGCGCGCACCGAGTTGCTGGTAAGATTCTAGCGATGATCGGGATCCTTGAGACACTCGGCTATGTCATCGTCGCCGGCACAGCCGCCCAGATGGCGCTCGGCCTGTACGGGACATGGCGGCGGGGCTATCTGGAGCGCCGCAGTTTCGCCGCCGAGGCCCGACTGTTCGAGCGTCGGGTCGAGCTGTCGCTGCGCCGCGCCGAAGCGGAGCGCGACCTCGCCATCAATTCCTGGAGCGGATTCCGCAAGCTGAAGGTCGTGCGCAAGGTCCGCGAGGCCGAAGACGTCCATTCCTTAGAGCTGGTCGCGCACAACGGCCGCCCCCTGCCGCGCTACCTGCCGGGCCAGTTTCTGACGTTCCAGTTCCGGCTCCCGGACCGGTCCAAACCGCTGGTGCGCTGCTATTCCCTGTCCGATGCGCCGAGCGACGGCGGACGCTATCGCATCAGCGTGAAAAAGGTGCCCGCCCCCGAAGGCGCGGCCTGCGATCCGGGCATCGTGTCGGGTTACCTGAACGACGTGGTGCGCGAGGGCGACATCCTGGACGTGCGCGGGCCCACCGGCGCCTTCACCGGCGATCCCGCCTCCGACCAGCCGATCGTGCTGATCGCCGGCGGCATCGGCATCACGCCGCTGCTGAGCATGCTCAACGCGATGTGCGACGGCCAGACGGAACGCGAGATCCGGCTGTTCTACGGCGTGCGCAACCGCGACCAGCACGCCTTCGCCGAGCATATCGCCGGACTGCGCCGGCTCTACCCGACCCTGCATGTGGTTACCTGCTACAGCCGGCCGACCGAGGCCTGCGTCCTCGGCCGGGACTACGACCGGCCGGGCCGGATCGATCTGGCGTTGCTGAAGGACACGCTGCCGTCGACCAACTACCTCTTCTATCTGTGCGGACCGGCGCCGATGATGGAATCCGTCGCCGGCGGCCTGCGCGATTGGGGCGTGCCGTCCGAGGATATCCGGGTCGAAGCCTTCGGCGCGGCCACCGCACACCGTCAACCGACCGAACGCCCCGCGGCAGAAGCCAAACCGGGTGTGGAGGTCCGCTTCGACCGGTCCGGCAAGACCCTGAACTGGGACGGGTCGGCCGGCTCGATTCTCGCCCTGGCCGAGAGCAACGGCGTGGCCCTGGAGAGCGGCTGCAGGGCCGGGCATTGCGGCACCTGTATCGTTGCCATCAAGGCAGGCGCGGTAGACTACGTGGCGGAACCGGCCGTGGTTCCGGAACCGGGCACCTGCCTCGCCTGCATGGCCGTACCGCGCGACAGGTTGATACTCGACGCATGACCAAACCGAACGACGCTAGAATGAAATCGACGGAGGACGCCACGATGCACCAGTCAACGGGACTATCGGCCCTCGGCCGGCTCGCCACGGCGGCATCGTTGCTTGTCACGACCCTGGTCGTCACGGCGGCACTCGCCGGCTCGCCCGCCGCGGCCCAGACCGGCGACGGTGCGTTCAAGGTGATCGGCCCGGCCAAATGCGCCGAGTGCCACAAGACCGAGACGGAAGTCTGGAAGGGTACGCACCACTTCTCGACCTTCACCGAGCTGACCCGCAAGAAGGAGGCGAACGACATCGCCGAACGCATGGGCATGCGGCGGATCAAGTCGGAGAGCCTGTGCCTCAACTGCCACTTCACCACGGTAGAGACCAGCGGCGGAGAGCCCGAGCCGGTCGCCGGCGTGTCCTGCGAGAGCTGTCACGGCGCGGCGAGCGCCTGGCAGCCGATCCACAGCGGCTTCAGCGGCAAGAAGGAAGGCCAGGAAAGCCAGGAAGAGATCGCGCTCCGCTGGCAGAAGGCCGAGGCCGCCGGCATGATCCGCCCCAAGGATATGTATGCCTGGGCAAGCAACTGCTTCTCCTGCCACGTGGTGCCGAACGAGAAGCTGGTGAATGTCGGCGGGCACAAGGCCGGCAGCCCGTTCGAGCTGGTCACCTGGTCCCAGGGCGAGGTCCGCCACAACACCTGGCACAACAAGGGGGCCGCCAACGCGCCCGCCTCGCTCAACGACAAGCGGCTGATGTTCGTCGTCGGCCGGGCGGTCGAGTTGGAGACGGCGCTGCGCGCGGTCGGCAAGGCGACCCAGAAGGCGTCCTACGCGGTGTCCATGGCCACGCGCGCCCAGGCGGCCCGCCAGGCGATCGCTGCCCTCGAGGGGTACCTGAAGATCGAGGAACTCGGACAGATGGGGGTGGCTGCCAACAGCGCCGGCCTCAAGCTGAACAACGACGCGGCCCTGTCGGCGGCGGCGGACAAGGTCGGCGCGATCACCCGCCAGATCGTCGAGAAGTACGACGGCAGCACCTTCGGCGCGATCGACCAGGTCCTGCCGCCGGACTCCGCCTACAAGGGCACCCCGGCCCGCTGAGGATCGTCGAGGTGCTTTCCCCCGCCACAGCGATCAGCCGGCCCCGACGCTGGGACAATCCGTTCGACCCGGATCTGGCGGCGGGGGCGGTCGAGCGGATCCTGGCGGCACCGGTGTTCCGCGATCTCGATCCGGAGCGGTTCCCGCCGGGCCTGCTCCTGGCGGACATCGTGCGCAACGACGCCCGGATCAACCGCTACCAGCGCGGCGACATCGTGGTGCGAGAGGGGGACTACGGGAACTCGGTCTTCGTGATCCTGACCGGCACGGCCTGCGTCCTCTATGCCGGCCTTCCCGACAGCAACCGCGCGATGCCGCGGCGTCGCCGGTCGGTCTGGCGGGCGCTGTCCCAGCTCTGGGGCAATTCGCCGGAGATCGAAACCCGAACCCTGTCGCCGCGATCCGGCGCCGTGCATCTGCGCGCCGACCGGGACCGGGCCTATCTGCCGGACATCGACCGGGTGATGGCCGAGCAGTCGATCATTCCGCTCGGTCATGGCGACATGTTCGGCGAGATCTCGGCCCTCTCGCGTACCCCGCGCACCGCGACGGTGTTCGCCGGCACCGACTGCGAAGTGATCGAGCTGAGATGGCAGGGACTGCGCGACCTGCGCGCCCGCGACCCCGGCCTGCGCGAGACCGTCGACCACCTGCACCGCACCCGCAGCCTGCTCGCCCATCTGGCGGAAAGCCCGCTGTTCGCCCACCTGGACGCGGAGACGAGGGCCGTCGTCGCCGAGGAGATCCGCTTCGAGAACCACGGGACCCAGGAACTCTTCCCCACCGGCGAGGTGCCGTCGGACTCCGGCGAGCCCCTGGCGGGCGAACCGCTGATCGCCGAGGAAGGCAGCCTTGCCGACGACCTGATCATGGTTCGCGCCGGTTTCGCCCGGGTGACCGAGCACCTGGATCACGGCGACCGCACGGTCGGCTACCTGAAGAACAACGACCTCTTCGGATTCGAGGAACTGGTCCGGCAATGGCGATCGGGGGCGGCACGGCCGCTGCGCTACAGCCTGCGGGCGATCGGCTATCTCGACATTCTGCGGGTGCCGGCCCTGGTCATGGAGCGCTACGTCCTGCCCACCCTGCCCGAGCACCTGTTGCCGACAGAGACCCCGGCGGAGGCGCCCTCGACGCCGGTCTGGAAGCGGGACGAGAGCGCCACCGGGATCGAACAGCCGCTGGTCGACTTCCTGATCGACGAGCGGATCATCAACGGCACCCAGTCGATGGTGATCGACCTCGACCGCTGCACCGGCTGCGACGACTGCGTGAAGGCCTGCGCGGCGACCCATGACGGCAACCCGCGCTTCGTGCGCCAGGGCCCCTCCCATGGCGACGTGATGATCGCCCATGCCTGCATGCACTGCGTCGATGCCGTCTGCCTGATCGGCTGTCCGACCGGCGCGATCCAGCGCGACCTGTCGCTCGGCGACGTCCACATCAACGACGAGACCTGCATCGGCTGCGGCACCTGCGCGCGGAGCTGCCCCTACGACAACATCGTCATGGTCGAGATCGCCGACCGCGCCGGCCAGGTGATCACCGACCGGGAGACGGGAACGGCGATCCATCGGGCGACCAAATGCGATCTGTGCGCCGGACAGCTTGGCGGACCAGCCTGCCAGCGCGCCTGCCCGAACGACGCCCTGGTCCGCCTCGACATGAGCGACCCGGGAGAGCTGGTGGCATGGCTGCGTCGCTGACCGGGTTCGCCCGCCGGAGGATCCGCAACGGCACGATCGTTGGCATCGCCGCCGCCCTGCTCGTGGCCACCGCCCATCTGGCGGAAACGACCCTGCACGACACCCGGTTCGTGACCGGCTGGATCCTGCTGATCCTGATCGCCGCGCTCGCCCTGTTCGAGGCGCGCCGACGCATCCCGGTGCTCCCCCTGGGCAGCGCGTCGGCCTGGGAACAGGTCCATATCTACGCCGGCTGGTTCGCCGTCGCTGTCTTCCTGACCCATACCGGATTCGGCCTGCCGGACGGCCCGTTCGAGGTCGCGCTCTGGATCCCGTTCGTGGCGGTTGCGATCAGCGGGACCGTCGGGATTTGGTTGAACCGGATCCTGCCCAGGCGCATGCGCGATCACGGGGCCCGGGAACTCTACGACCGTATCGCCACCCGCCGGGCCGAGATTGCCGCCGAGGCGCAGGCCCTGGCCATCGCCTCGGCCCGGGACACGGCGTCGGTCACCATCGCCGACTATTACCAAAAGGAACTGAGCGTCTATTTCCAGCGGCCGCGGAATGCGCTGTCCCATCTGACCGGATATCACGGCCACCAGCGTCGTCAGCTCCAGCAGATCCGTTCGCTTCACCGGTATGTCGATGCGAGCGGGCGAGACACGCTCGAGCGGCTCTGTGAACTTGTCGAGGCCAAGGATGACCTCGACTACCAGTACGCCGCTCAGATGGCACTGCGGTTCTGGCTGTTCGCCCATGTCCCGCTGGCGCACGCGCTTCTGATCCTGATGGTGATCCACGCGGTCCTCGCCTATGCCTTCCAGGTGGGGCCGTGACCGGTGGCCCCGGCAAAGCCGGCGACGCCGGATCCTACGACCGCCCCGACCGGAAATGGCGATGCGGGCGGCTCGCCCTCGGTCAGCCATGCCCGCGTGGGCCCGACGCCACAGGCAGCTGCCGAGGTGCCGCCGACTGCGCGCCGGTGCGCCGGGGCGACCGCTGGCACTGCACACGCCCACCGAGCGCCGGCGGCCCCTGCCAGGCCGGTCCGCTGCCCGACGGCGCCTGTTCGGTTCAGCGCCCGCCCTGCGTCCCGGTACGCAGCCTGAGCGCGCTGCGCCGCCGGGTCACCCGCATGGTCGTGGTCGCGGTCATCGGACTGGTCATGATCGCGCTGACGGGCACCGACCGCGAAGCCCTGCTGTCGCCAGGGCCGCTCACGTTCCAGCACAGCGTGGTCGGCGGCTGCGCGGGCTGCCACCAGGGATTCGACGACGGGCCCGCCGGCTGGGTCATGACCGCTTTCGGCATGGCGCCGGAAGGCCACGGCGATGCCGCCTGCCACACCTGCCACGACCTCGGCGACCATGCCGAGCTGCCGCATTCCCGGCCGGCCGCCGCGACCGCCGCCCTGACCGACGTGGCTCAAGCGCATCGCGCGGAGCACGACACCGAAACGCCGTTCGAGTTCAGGGTATCGGGATGGCTGTTCGCCGATGCCGACGCACCGACGTCGAGCGTCGGATGCGCCACCTGTCACCGTGAGCACCGAGGCGTCGAGGCCCACCTTACCGAGATGCCGGAAGGCGCCTGCCAGACCTGCCACACGGCTCAGTTTGCCTCGTTCGCGAACGGCCACCCGGAGTTCGACAGGCCGCTGTTCAACCGTCGACCCCGTATCGCCTTCGACCATGCAGCCCATCTCGACCGGCATTTCGGTGCCGCCGAAAGCGCCGGCAAGGCGCCGGAGAGCTGCACGGTCTGTCACCTGCCGTCGGACGACGGCCGGGCCATGCTCACCGCGAGCTTCGAGACCATGTGCGCGTCCTGCCACCAGGCCGATATCGCCGGGACCGGATCGATCGGACCAGCCGGGCTCCGGTTCCTGGCGGTGCCGGGGCTGGATCTGCGGGAACTGAAAGCCCGCGGCGTGGATATCGGTGCCTGGCCCGAATGGTCGGAAGAGCCGATCAGCCCGTTCATGGCGCGCCTTCTCGCGGCGGACGCGTCGGTGGCGGCAGCCCTCGACCGACTGGAGGGCCTGGACCTTCTGGACCTGCGGGATGCGGCACCGGCGGATATCCGGGCGGTCGCGACCGTGGCCTTCGCGGTCAAGCGCCTGATCGGCGACCTGCTGGCCGACGGGGTCCAGGCGGCGGAAACGAGGCTGGCGGACGGTGCTCCCGACCGGCGCGGCGCGGGCCCGACCGCCGATCAGACGGGCACCCTGCTCGGCTATCTGCCGATGGACGTATTGGCGGCCGCCGCCGATGAATGGTTCCCGTCCCTGGCAAGCGACCTCTCCCGACCGTTCCCGGAGCTGCCGGACCCGATCCCCGGGCCCAAACCCGCAGGAACCGACGCTCCGGCTTCCATTTCGGCACCCGACCAATCGACGATCCTCGCCGCCCCAAGCGACGCGCAGTCCGACATCCTGGCGCCGCCTTCGAGCGACCAGTCGGATATCCTGGCCCCCGTGCCGGACCAGTCGGATATCCTCGCCGCACCGTCAGCGGATCAGTCGGACATTCTCGCCGCCCCGTCGGGCGATCTGGCGCCGGCCGTCGACCAGTCGGACATCCTGGCCCTACCCTCCGCCGACGGCCTGAACACCTTCCAGGCGCCCAAGGTGCCCGCGGACGAGGCTCTGGCACCGCCCCCGGACACGGCACAGACGCCGCCGGTCGCACGAACCGACCTCGCCTCGCCGCCGATGCGGATCGAGCCCAATGTCACTCCGGAGGACTGGATGCCCGCCGGCGGCTGGTACCGCGGCGAATTCGCGCTGAGGTATCGGCCGACCGGACATGCGGATCCATTCATGCGGGCCTGGATCGACATAGCGGCCGCGAAGCCGCAGACAGAAGGCGGCAGCACATTGCTTTCCGTCTTCAGCGGCGCTCAGGCTCCCGGAACCTGTCTGCGGTGCCACAGCATCGACCACCCCCAGGACGGGACGGCTGCCGGGACCGGCAGCGTCAACTGGTCGACGATGGACTACGATCCCGACATCCGGACCTTCGTGCGCTTCGCCCACGCGCCGCATTTCAGCCTGGTCGCCGAGTCCGGCGGATGCCAGACCTGCCACGCGGTGATCCGGCCGGACGGACCGGGCGGCGCGACCGCGTTCCAGGAGCAGTACCTGCAAGGCGATCCGACGACCGGCGTGATCGCCGGCTTCAGCCAGCCGACCGTCGCCACCTGTTCGCAGTGCCACGCCCCGGGACAGGCCGGAGACAGCTGCACCCAGTGCCACGCCTACCACGTCGGCACCTTCCCGACGCCGACTGTACCGACCCGCATGCAGGTGCCGCTCCCTGGCCAGTAGCGCCGGAGGGGCAGAACGCCCTTCAGCATCCAGCGTCCTCTGGTCGGCCGCAAACCATCCGGATCCGGCGCGCCGAAGCATTGTCCCGATGGACATCCTCAGCCGATGCGGCGCGATCCAGAACCGGCCCCTCGGATTCGAGCGTCCCATCCTCGAAGCCGTGACAGGGTGCGGGTGTGAGAGCCCCCAAGATTCTGCGGCTCAGACGGCCGTTCGCTGCATTTCCCAGTTCCAGTATCCGCCGACCCGATATACCGTCGCGCCCGGCGGTACAAATGGTGACCGTCGTTTTCGGAAATGCCGCCAAGACATGGGCAGAGAGTCCGCGCCGCGACCCTTCCATGAATCCGCCGGAAAATACCGGGCGGTCAGTCTTGCGTCTGTCCCAGGCATTTCCCCCTGGAGGAAACAAGTAATGAAGACTCAGAGCCTTAAAGTGCTCGCTGCCGCCGCGGCGATTATCGCTGCCATCTCGGGATCTCCAGCCCACGCGCAGGACGCCCGAAACTACGTGCTCTCAACCGCCACAACCGGCGGAACCTACTATCCCGTGGGCGTCGCCATCGCGACGCTGATCAAGGTCAAGCTTGAGCCGACTCAGAAGATCGGCCTGTCCGCGATCAGCTCCGCGGGCTCCGGTGAGAACGTCAAGCTCATGCGCGAGAAGCAGGCTGAATTCGCTATTCTGCAGGGCCTGTTCGGCCTCTACGCCAAGGAAGGTAGCGGATCGCTCGCCCAGGACGGCCCCCAGCCGCACCTGCGGTCGATCGCCATGCTTTGGCCCAATGTCGAGCATTTCGTCGTCATGGCGGACGACGCGAAGACCGGCACCGCCGCCGATCTGGCGGGCCTGACGGGCAAGAAGTTCTCGATCGGCGCGCGGAACAGCGGCACCGAGCATTCCAATCGGTTCATTCTGAAGAATCTCGGCATCGATGCCGAGGGCTATGACCTCGTGTTCCAAGGCTACGGGCCGACCGCCGACAGCCTGCAGAACGGCTCGATCGTCGGCGCCGGCATTCCCGGCGGCCCGCCGGTCTCGGTCATCACCCGCATCCAGGCGCAGATGGGCGGCGGCGTGAAGATCCTGCAGTTCACCGACGAGGAAGCCGCAAAGGCCGACGGCGGCACCGGCCTGTACTACAAGTACACGGTCCCCGCCGGCACCTATCCGGGTCAGGACACCGACCTGAACACCATCGCACAGCCGAACTTCCTCGGCGTGCACCAGGATGTTCCGGAGGAGGACGTCTATCAGATCACCAAGGCGATCTTCGAGAACCTCCCCTTCCTGAACAACATCCACGCGGCGACCAAGGCGATGTCGCTCGACAGCGCGATGTCCGGCCTGCCGGTGCCGTTGCATCCGGGCGCGGCGCGCTACTTCAAGGAGGCCGGTCTCACCATCCCCGCCTCCCTGGTCGCCCAGTGACCCGATTGGTCTGACAGCACGCGGCGGGTGCGGGAACGGTCGTTCCAGCACCCGCCGCCCCTCTTCGGAATCGGGAGCACCGACGTGACCGACGGCGAGCGCCAAGCCGGCGCGCATGAACTTTCAGACACGATGGACGCTTCCGCCGCCGCAGAGGTCGACCAGTCGACGCGCCAACGCCCGGCCGACTCCCTGGCCGGCCGCGCCGCGTTCTGGATCGGTGTGGGACTGGCGGTTCTGCACATCTGGATCAACACCCTCGGCACGATGTCCGAGCTGCGTGCGTCCGTGCTGCATTTCGCCGGCTTCGGGTTGCTGTGCGCGCTGCTCTTCCCGGCCTGGCACTCGGCGAGCGCGACCGGGCGCCGTTTGGCGATGATGCTGGACATCGTCCTCGGTCTCGCCGCCCTCTCGCTGTTCGCCTATCTCGTTCTCGGCGAGGAGACGTTCTACGCCCGCAACGGGTCCTTCCTTTGGTACGACTGGATCTTCACCGCGATCGCGGTCGCGCTGGCGATAGAGTTCACCCGGCGGACCACCGGTCTGATCATCCCGATCCTGATCGTCCTCGCCTTCACCTACGTGACGGCATGGGGAAGCTGGTTCCCGGGCGTGCTGTCGTTCTCGGGGCTCGGGTACGAGACCATGCTGTTCCGCTCGTTCTACTCGGACGACGGCATGTTCGGGGTGATCGCAACGATCTCCTACAGCTACGTCTTCATGTTCATTCTGTTCGGCGCCTTCCTCGTTCAGTCCGGTGCCGGCGATTTCATCATCGACTTCGCCCGCGCGATCGCCGGCAAGCTGGTCGGCGGCCCCGGGTTCGTCGCCGTGCTCGGCTCCGCGCTCATGGGAACGATCTCGGGCTCGGCGGTGGCCAACACGGTGTCCACCGGGGTCATCACGATCCCCCTGATGAAACGCGCGGGCTTCCCCGCCCGCTTCGCCGCAGGGGTCGAGGCGACGGCATCCACCGGCGGTATGCTGATGCCGCCGATCATGGGCGCCGGCGCCTTCGTCATGGCGAGCTACACGCAGATCCCCTATCTGACGATCGCCGCCGTCTCGGTGCTGCCGGCGATGCTCTATTTCTTCGGGGTCGCCTGCTTTGTGCGGGTAGAGGCGAAGAAGCGCGACCTGAAATCCCTGGATGACGATGCGCCGCGGATCGGAGAGGTGCTCAAGCGCGGCACGACCTTCTTCATCCCGATCACCCTGCTGATCGCCATGCTGATCGCGGGGTTCACGCCGACCTATGCCGCCGGTTACGCCATCCTGGCGACCATCGCGTCGTCCTGGCTGACCCGCACGCATCGTATGGGCCATCGCGAGATCCTGTCGGCCATGGCCGGCGGGGCCCGCAACATGATCCTGACGGCGGTCCTGCTGGTCTCGGTCGGCATCGTCGTCAACGCGGTGACCCTGACCGGCATCGGCAACACGTTCTCGCTGATGATCGACGACTGGGCCGGCGGGAACCTTCTGATCGCCCTCGTGCTGATCGCATTGGCCAGTCTCGTGCTCGGCATGGGATTACCGGTGACCGCCTCCTATATCGTCCTCGCCACCCTCTCGGCGCCCGCCTTGGCGGATATGATCGTGCGCAGCGAAATCATCACCGCCTTTGCCTCCGGACAGATCCCGGACGCGGCCAAGGCCATCCTGATGCTCACGTCCCCGGACAAGGCCGCCCTGCTCGACGGACCGATGACCCGCGAGGCGGCGGCCGGGCTGGTGGCGGCGATCCCGGCCGAGATGATGTCCATGGTGAAGGATGCCACGCTGACGCCGGCGATCCTGACGACGGCGCTGCTGTCGGCCCACATGATCATCTACTGGCTGAGCCTGGACTCGAATGTTACGCCGCCGGTCTGCCTCACCGCCTTTGCCGCCGCGGCGATCGCCAAGAGCCCGCCGATGGCGACCGGGTTCACCGCCTGGAAGATCGCCAAGACGCTGTACATCGTGCCGGTGCTCTTCGCCTACACGCCCTTCCTGAACGGTGATCCTGTTCTTGCACTGGAGATCTTCGCTTTCGCCCTGGTCGGGATCTACGCGCTGATCGGGGCGATGGAGGGCTATCTGGAGGCACCGGTGTCCTGGCCGATGCGCGCCGTGCTGTTCGCGATTGGCGTGACGATCCTGTGGCCGAACGACTGGTCCGTGAACTTCATCGGGACGGCCCTGTTCGTCGTGTTCTTCATCTGGAACGTCCGGACCGACCGCCGGCAGAGGATCGGGGCCGCGGAAACGTAACCCGCGGTAGAGCGTTGTCGTGAACCAAAGAGAACGCCGGGGCGGCGAAGCCCCGGCGTCCGATACTCGGTATGCGCGGAACCTTACTGCCAGCGCTTGATGATTTCCTCGTAGGCGACGGTTTCGCCTTTCGGCTTCTCGTTGTCGAGCTTCGCCTTGGGGCCGTCCGGCTTGCCGAGCCATTCGGAAGGATCCTTCGGCTCGTTCAGGCGCGGACCGCAGCCGCCGTAGACGTTGCTCGACTCATCGGCACGCTGCATCCGACCCATGATGGTGTCCATTTCACCGGCGAGACGGTCCATGGCTTCCTGTGGGGTGAAGGCACCGGAGTTGACGTCGCCGATCTGCTGCCACCAGAGCTGGGCCAGCTTCGGATAGTCCGGCACGTTGATGCCGGTCGGCGACCAACGCACCCGGTCGGGCGAGCGGTAGAATTCGATCAGACCGCCGAGGTTGGGCGCCCGCTCCGTGAAGCTCTGATGCCGGACGGTGCTGTCGCGGATGAACGTCAGACCGACATGGCTCTTGCGCACATCGACGGTCTTGGACACCACGAACTGGGCGTACAGCCAGGCGGCCTGGGCCCGATCGCTCGGGGTGGACTTCAGGAAGGTCCAGGAACCGGCATCCTGATAGCCGACCTTCTGGCCTTCCTGCCAGTACGGCCCATGCGGGGACGGCGCCATCCGCCAGAGCGGCTTGCCGGCATCGTCGACCGTGTTGTTGCCCTCCGACTTCGGAGCCACCATCGAGGCGGTGAAGGCGGTGTACCAGAAGACCTGCTGGGCGACATTGCCCTGGCTGAGAGCCGGCAGCGACTGGTAGAAGTCGTAGCTGGCCGCACCCGGAGGCGCATAGGCACGCAGCCACTCGTCCCACTTGCGGATCGCGTAGACCGCCGCCGGGCCGTTGGTGGCACCACCGCGGCTGACGCTCGCGCCGGCCGGGTTGCAGGAGCCCGCTTCCATGCGAATGCCCCACTCGTCGATCGGCACGCCATTCGGCTCGCCCGGAGAGCCCGCGCCGGCCATCGACAGCCAGGCATCGGTCATCCGCCAGCCGAGGTCGGGCGCGCGCTTGCCGTAGTCCATGTGACCGTAGACCCGGACGCCGTCGATCTCCTTGACGTGGACGCTGAAGAACTCGGCGATGTCCTCATAGGCCGACCAGTTCACCGGCACGCCGAGATCGTAGCCGTAGATCTCCTTGAACTGCTTCTGCAGATCCTCGCGATCGAACCAGTCCTTGCGGAACCAGTACAGGTTGGCGAACTGCTGATCCGGAAGCTGGTAGAGCTTGCCATCCGGTCCGGTGGTGAAGGAGATGCCCATGAAATCGTCGAGATCGAGCATCGGATTGGTGGACGCCGCCCACTCGCCGGCCATCTGATCGGACAGATTGTAGGCCAGTTGCAGACGCGAGTGCGTCCCGATCAGATCGGAGTCGTTGATGTAGCCGTCGTAGAGGTTCCGGCGGGTCTGCATCTGGGTCTGGACCGCCTGCACGACTTCGCCTTCGCCCAGCAGCTGGTGGTTCACCTTGATGCCGGTGATGTCCTCGAAGGCCTTGGTCAGGACCTCCGACTCATAGGTATGGGTCGGGATGGTCTCGGACAGGACGTTGATTTCCATGCCCTGATAGGGCTCGGCCGCCTTGATGAACCACTCCATCTCCTTGAGCTGTTCGTCCCGGCTCAAGACCGATTGCGAGAATTCGTCGTCTACCCACTTCTCCGCGGCGGCCATGTCGGCGAGTGCCGGGCCTCCCCAAAGAAGCCCGGTGGCAGCCAAACCCGCCAATATCGACTTCTTCATTGGTCTCCTCCTCTGACGTCTTTTGTTCCGGCAACCGCCGGTTTGTTCCGCACGCTTGTCGCGTGCTGCACGGCTTCGACCGGCCCATGCCGGCTCGAAGACGATTCCGTTCGGGCCTTCAGACCCATTTCGCGACCGCCGCCGCCCAGACAAGCGCGATGATCGACGCCCACCACAGCGGGCCGCTGAAGAACGCCAACCAGGCCAGATGGATGTAGGCGGCGCTCAAGAGCGAGATGAAAAGCCGGTCGCCGCGCGTGGTATCGATGCCGAGGATGCCCGGTTCACGCGGATCCCCGCCCGGGCGCGCGATCTCCCAAACCGTCATGACCAACAGAGCCGTGGCGATGCAGGCGAAGAACACGGCCGTCTGCCAGGTCCAGGCCATCCAGCCCAGGAACGAGACGCCGGTGGGGTCGGTGTTCTGCGCCAACGCGATCCCGGGGATCAGCGCGAGCAGGACCGTCAGAAGCCCGAACCGCATGGTCAGACCCTCCCCATCGCGAAGCCCTTGGCGATGTAGTTCCGCACGAAATAGATGACGATCGCGCCGGGAATGATGGTCAGCACGCCGGCCGCCGCCAGCAGCCCGAGTTCGTAGCCCGATGTCGACGCCGTCTTGGTCATCACCGCCGCGATCGGCTTCGCCTGGACGGTGGTGAGGGTCTTCGCCAGCAACATCTCCACCCAGGAGAACATGAAGCAGAAGAACGCCGTCACCCCGATGCCGGACGCGATCAGCGGCATGAAGATCTTCACGAAGAATCTCGGAAAGGAGTAACCGTCGATATAGGCGGTCTCGTCGATCTCCTTCGGCACGCCCGACATGAAGCCCTCGAGGATCCAGACGGCCAGCGGAATGTTGAACAGGCAGTGCGCCAGCGCCACCGCCAGCGTGGTGTCCAGCAGACCCATGGTCGAATAGAGCTGCAGAAACGGCAGGGCGAAGACGGCCGGCGGAGCCATCCGGTTGGTCAGCAGCCAGAAGAACAGATGCTTGTCGCCCAGGAACCGGTACCGCGAGAACGCGTAGGCCGCCGGCAGGGCCACGGTCACCGAGATGACCATGTTGATCACCACGTAGATGATCGAGTTGATGTAACCGGAATACCAGGTCGGGTCGGTGAAGATCTTCACATAGCTCTCGACGGTGAACTCCGCCGGAAACATCGAGAACCCGCCAAGGATCTCATTGGTGGTCTTGAACGACATGTTCAGGAGCCAGTAGATCGGCAGCATCAGGAAGAGGATGTAGAGCGTCGGGACAATCCAGCGCGTTCTCATTTTTTCCCTCCCTGCATGGTGAGCGTGTAGAACAGCCAACTGACCAACAGGATCATCAGGAAATAGATGATGCTCATCGCCGCGGCGTTGCCGAGATCCTGCTGGCCGAGCGCGACCTTCACCAAATCGATCGACAGGAACGTGGTCGAGTTTCCGGGCCCGCCGCCGGTCAGGACCGAGGGCTCGGTGTAGATCATGAAGCTGTCCATGAAGCGCAGCAGCACGGCGATCGTCAGCGTGTGCTTCATCTTCGGCAGCTGGATGTAGCGGAACACCGCCCAGCGCGAGGCGCCGTCGATCCTGGCCGCCTGGTAGTAGGCGTTGTCGATCGACTGCAGCCCGGCATAGGCCAGCAGCACCACCAGCGACGTCCAATGCCAGACGTCCATGAGGACGACGGTGAACCAGGCCGCCACCGGTTCCTGGGTGTAGTCGAACCAGGGACCGCTTGCCGGATCGTGGCCGAACAATCCGGCTGCGGAGTTCAGCGTGTAGCCCAGGAACCCGATATCCGGCAGGGCGTAGATGTTCCACATGGCCCCCACCACGTTCCACGGGATCAGCAGGGGCAGCGCCATCAGGACGAGGCAGACGGAGGCCCACACTCCAGACCGCGGGATGGTGAGCGCAATGGCGATGCCGAGCGGGATCTCGATGGCGAGGATGGTGAAGGTGAAGCCAAGCTGGCGGATCAGCGCGTTCTGGAACCGCTCGTCGGCGAGCGTGTCGGCGAACCACTGAAGGCCGACGAACGAGAACTCGCCGTAGAACTCCTCCTGAACGGAGAAATTCACCACCGTCATCAGCGGTATCACCGCGTTCATCGCCACGAGAATGAGAACCGGCAGGACCATCCACCAGGCGCGATGGTTTAGCGTCTTGTTCATCGCCTGCCTCCACCGCGTGCGGCGCGTCGATCGCTGTCGACGATCCATCCGTCCGAATAGACATGGATGCCTTGGGGGTCGAACAGGATCCGGTTGTGCCGGTCGGAGATGCTGGCCCCCTCCGGGGCGATCACGTTGACCTCCGTCCCGTCGAAATCGGTTCGCACCACCAGGTGCCGGCCGACATCCTCGACCCGCGTCACTTTGATCGGCAGACCGTCATCGCCATCCGAGAGGCTTACGAACTCCGGGCGGACCCCGATCTCGATGCCGTCGGCACCGGCATGGCTGAAGGCGCGGCCGAGCGGCACCGCGTGGCCGCCGAGGAAGGCGGTATCGCCCTCGACCGTCGCCGGCAGGACGTTCATCCCCGGCGACCCGATGAAGAACCCGACGAACGTGTGCTCCGGCCGCTCGAACAATTCGACCGGCGTGCCGAGCTGCACCACCTCGCCGTCGAGCATGACGACGACCTTGTCGGCGAAGGTGAGCGCCTCGGTCTGATCGTGGGTGACATAGATCATGGTGTGCCCGAACTCGCGGTGCAGGGTCTTCAGCTCGGTGCGCAACTCCCACTTCATATGCGGATCGATGACGGTCAGCGGCTCGTCGAACAGGATCGCGGAGACATCCTCGCGGACCATTCCGCGGCCGAGCGAAATCTTCTGCTTGGCGTCGGCGGTCAGCCCATGCGCCCGCCGATCCAGGTCGCCGGTCATGCCGATCATCTCGGCGATCGTCTTGACCCGGCGGTCGACATAGGCCGCGCTCCCACCCCGGTTGCGCAGCGGAAAGGCCAGGTTCTCGTAGACGGTCATGGTGTCGTAGACCACCGGGAACTGAAACACCTGGGCGACGTTCCTCGCCGCGGTGGAGAGTGCCGTGACGTCCGTGTCGTCGAACAGGATCCGGCCCTGGGACGGCACCAGGAGCCCCGAGATGATGTTGAGCAGCGTGGTCTTGCCGCAGCCGGACGGTCCGAGCAGCGCGTAGGCCTCTCCGTCGTCCCAGACATGATCGATCGTCGGCTTGAGCTGGTAGTCGTCCCGGCTTGCCGGGGCGCCGGCGTAGGAGTGCGCGAGGTTGGAGAGCGTGATCTTTGCCATGTCGCCCTCCTCACCCTGCGTCCGCATAGGCGGCGGCACATGCCAACGCGCCGTCGGGCGCGAACATGTAGACATGCGCCGGATCGACGAAGACCGTCCGATCGGACTGATGCGGCAGATCGTGGACGCCATGGACAAGCGCGACCCAGCGGTCGGCGCCGTGCAGGACATGGACAAAGCTCTCCGAGCCGCCGATCTCGGTGCCGGTGACCCGACAGTGGAACGCCAGATCCCGCTCGGATCCCCGTTCGATTCTGAGATGATTGGCGCGGAAACCGGCGATGTACCGGCCATCGGCGAGCCGGTTAAAGGTCGGAAAATCGGCGGCGAGGCGGGCGTCGTCGATCACCAGCTCGTCTCCGGCCTTGGACAGGGCCACAAAGTTCATCGGCGGATCGGAGAACACCCGCGCCGTGGTGGCATCGGTGGGTCGACGATAGACCGACGGCGTGGCGCCGAACTGCGTCACACGCCCCTCCCACAGGCAGGCGGTGTTACCGCCGAGCAGCAGGGCCTCATGCGGTTCGGTCGTCGCGTAGACGAAGATCGCCCCCGACTCCTCGAAGATCTTCGGGATCTCCGCGCGCAGCTCTTCGCGCAGCTTGTAGTCCAGGTTTGCAAGCGGTTCGTCCAACAGAACAAGCCCCGCCTCCTTGACCAGCGCGCGTGCCAGGGCGCACCGCTGCTGCTGACCGCCGGACAGCTCCAGCGGACGGCGGCCGAGTTGGCTCTCGTTCAGCTTCATCATGGCGGCGGCGGCCCGCACCTTGGCGTCGATCTCGGCCGAGGCGAACCCGCGCAGCCGCAGGGGCGAGGCGATGTTCTCGTACACGGTCATCGACGGATAGTTGACGAACTGCTGGTAAACCATGGCCACCTGACGGTCCTGGACACGCATCCCGGTGACGTCCCGTCCCTGCCAGAACACCCGTCCCGACGTGGGTTGGTCGAGCCCGGCCATCAGCCGCATCAAGGTCGTCTTGCCCGACAGGGTCGGGCCCAGAAGGACGTTCATCGATCCGGATGCGAACTCGATCGTGGTCGGCGCAATATGGACCTCGCCGCCCATGATCTTCGAGACCGTGTCCAACGTCAGCGACATGTCACCCGCTTTCCCTTCCGTTCCATCATCGCGAGCCGTGCGCGTGGCGCTGTTCATCGGCGCGCGACGTCCGCATCCAGACGTCCAGCGTCCTCGCCTGCTCGTCGCTCAGCCGCAGGCCCAGCTTGGTACGCCGCCACAGGACGTCGGAGGCGGAGCGGGCCCATTCCTTCCGCATCAGCCAGACGACTTCGGCCTCGGTGAGGGTCGCGCCGAAGTTTTGGCCGAGATCCTCAATGGATGCCGCATCGCCCAGGAGGTCGAACGCGTCGGTTCCATAGGTCCGTATCAGCCTTCGCGCCCAGTCCACATCGAGGAACCCGTACCGATCCCTCAGGCGCGTCCCCTGGTCTTCGTCACCGCCGACAGGAAAATCACCGCCCGGCAGACAGGCTCCGGCGGTCCACGTGCTTCCCATCTGCGGAAAGAACGGGCGCAGCTTCTCCAGCGCGGCCTCCGCCAGCCGGCGATAGGTGGTGATCTTTCCGCCAAAGATATTGAGCAGAGGTGGCGCGTCGCCTGACCGCTCGACCTTCAGCACGTAGTCCCGTGTCGCCGCCGTCGCGGATTTCGCCCCGTCGTCGTAGAGCGGACGAACCCCGGAATAGGTCCAGACAACGTCCTCGGCGGTGACCGGATCGCGGAAATACTCCGAGACCGACCGACACAGGTACTCGATCTCCTCCGGCGTACAGACCGCTTCCGACGGACTGGTCTCGTGGTCGCGATCGGTCGTCCCGATCAGCGTGAAACCCTCCTCATAGGGGATCGCGAAGACGATCCGCTTGTCGGCGTTCTGGAAGATGAAGGCGCGATCGTGCTCGAACCGTTTGCGCACGACGATGTGACTGCCTCGCACCAGGCGGACGTTATCGTTGGTGTTCACCCGGACGCACTGGCTGATGACCTGACCGACCCACGGACCGCCGGCGTTCACGAGGCTCCGGGCCGCCACCGTCCGCGTCGCGCCGGTGTCCTCGTCGCGGACCTGAACCTGCCAGACACCGTCCGATGGCGCGGCGGCGAGGCATTTGGTGCGCACGTTGACCGACGCGCCCCTGTCGGCGGCGTCGCGCGCGTTGAGAACCACGAGCCGCGAATCCTGGACCCAGCCGTCGGAGTACTCGAACCCGGTCACGAACTGGTCTTTCAGGGAAGCGCCGATCGGGCCGCTTCGCAGATCCACGGTTTCGGTGGCCGGCAGGATCTTGCGACCACCCAGATGATCGTAGACGAACAGGCCGAGCCGCAGAAACCAGGCCGGTCGAAGTCCCCGATGATGCGGCAGCACGAACCTGAGCGGCCAGGCGATATGTGGCATGGCGCGCAGCAGGACCTCGCGCTCCTTCAACGCTTCACGCACCAACCTGAACTCGAAATATTCCAGATAGCGCAGACCGCCGTGGAACAGCTTGGTGGACGCCGAGGAGGTTCCCTGCGCGAGGTCGCCCATCTCGCAAAGAAACACGCTCAGGCCCCGGCCGGCGGCATCGCGTGCGATCCCGCAACCGTTCACACCACCACCGATAATGGCGAGATCGAAGATCTGCTTACCCAAGCACGTCTCCACCCTTGCGTCGGCTTTACGCCCGGGATCCATTGCCTGGATCCTCGAATTTTCGCTTAAAGGATGATTAAGCAGATTTCGAAAAGCAATCGAAAACGATCCGCGCCCAAATCCATGAAGCTGCCTAGGATCTTACGCGGATCAGTTCGACCTCGTTCTGGCGGCACAGATCCCGGAATTCGGACGAAATGCCGTCGTCGGTCACCACGGTGTTGACCTGGGAGATGTGTGCGATGCGGACCGGAGCCGCGACGTCCAGCTTCGTTGAATCCGCGACCAGAATGACATTTCGCGCATTCTGGATGATCGCCTGAGCCACCTTCACTTCTCGAAAATCGTAGTCGAGCAAGGCGCCGTCCTGATCGATGGCGGAGGCTCCGATGATGGCATAGTCGACCTTGAACTGGCGGATGAAATCGACCGCCGCCTCTCCGACGATCCCGCCATCCGACCGCCTGACAATGCCGCCGGAAATCACGACCTCGACCGTGGGGATCAACCGCAAGCGATTGGCTACATTGAGATTGTTCGTGATCACCATAAGGTTCTGGTGATTGACGAGGGCCTCCGAAACCGCTTCTGTCGTCGTACCGATATTGATGAAGAGCGACGCGCCGTTCGGAATGAGGGCTGCTGCCTCCTGCCCGATGGCCGCTTTCTCGTCGGCCGCGACCTGACGCCTTTGTTCATATTCGAGATTTTCGGTGCCTGAGGGATTGATCGCTCCGCCGTGGATCCGGCGCAGTATCTTGGCATCGCAAAGATCGTTGAGGTCCTTGCGTATGGTCTGCGGCGTGACACCGAACCGCTCGGCCAAGGACTCGACGAGCACTTTCCCTTGGGATTTCGCCAGTTCAACGATATCGGACTGGCGGTCGCTCAGGAACATCACTGTCTTCGTCCAATCTGCCGTTTTCGCAAATTCGATCATAAACGAAGCAAAAACGAACGCCAGTGGGCGTGGACACAAGACGCTGCGTCGGCTCTGAGTCCTCCCTACGGATGGTCTCGTCTCCGTCGCCGCGCCGGTGCCGTCTCATCGACCTGCCCACCGCGTGGCTCAGCGTCTCAGCCGGAACATCAGCACCGCCGGCGCGACGAGGAACGGAACGATCGCCAGCAGGTTGAAGGCGTTGATGTAGCCGATCATCGCGGCCTGGCGGCGGATCTCTTCGCCGAGACGTCCGTGCAGCAGGGGTGTGTCGAGATCGCCGAACCGCTCTATCCACAGCGATAGGGAACGGGCGTCGAACATGGTTATGAGCGCGGCGAGACTGGAATGCGCCTCGGCGGACGAGCGCACGAACACCACCAGCGTCACGGCGATGAACAAGCTGCTGCCGAGCATCCGCAGAAGGCTGAATATGGCATTGCCCTGGGTAAGCAGCCGCGGCTCGAGCGTGGAGAAGGCCAGGACCGCCATCGGCGTGTAGGCGAGCCCGAACCCGAAGCCGTGCAGCAGATTGGTCCACAGCACCTGCTCGAACGTCATGTTCATGTCGAGCACGCCCATCCAGGCAGCCGCACCGGCTTGGATGAGCAGCCCCGCCGCCAGCGTGGCCTGGGGGTTCCACCGGGTGAGCGGGGCGACCACCAGGAAGCTCAGGAAATTCCCAACCCCTCGCATGGCGATCAGGTAGCCGACGATGGATTCAGGGTAGCCCCGGAGGTCCTGCAACAAGGGCGGGAAAAGCACCATCGGGGTGAACTGGAGCATTCCCATAACCATGGCCATGCCGATGCCCAGAACGAAGTTCCTGTCTCGGAACGTGGCGCTCTCGAACAGCGGCGCGGCCGTTGTGCCCGAATGTGCGACGAAGAGGTAGAGGCATCCGACCGCCAGAGCGCATTCCAGGATGATCTCCGGGGACTCGAACCAGTCGAGCCTCTGGCCGCGGTCGAACATGAGCTGAAGGGCCCCGATCGCGATGGCGATGAAGGCAAAACCGACGAAGTCGAACCGACGCGCGGTTCCGCGTTCCTCGTCACCCAGGGCCAGCACCGTCGGGATACAGGCCACGAGGCCGAGCGGCAGGATCATGAAGAACGACCAGCGCCAGTCCAGACTGTCGGCGACGAGGCCGCCGAATGTCGGACCCAGGATCGGCCCCATCACCCCGCCGACGCCCCACATCATCACCGCCATCGGATGGAACTTTCGCTCGAACTTCGCCAGGATGATGGCCTGCCCCATGGGAAAGATCGGCGCGCCGAGCGCTCCCTGGATGACCCGGAAGGCGAGCAGCGACTCAAGCGAGGTGGCGGTCCCGCAGGCGACCGACGCCCCCGTGAACCCGAGGACAGAACCGACCATCAACCGGCGCCAGCCCAGTTTCGAGGCCAGCCATCCGGTCAGCGGCGTCGCCGCCGCGGTCGCCACTAGGTTGAGAGTCAGGATCCATGCCACCTGATCCTGGGTCGCGGAGAGCGCGCCTTTGATCTGCGGGAGGATCACCGCGACGCTGGTCACGGTGACGCCAAACAGGATCGTACAGAGTTGAACGCACAGCAGAGTCAGCCATTGCTTCGGGGTGATCTGTCTCAGCACGTGGTCAACCTGGAGTGACGCTGCCGCCGCCCGGTCGGCCGGCTGTGCCGATCATACCGCCTGGCAGCCGGAGCTGGAGACCCATAAACCGACGATCAGCCCATGACGGCCTCATCCTCCGCCTTGCGCCCCAGGTCGTCCGGCGTGCCGTGCGGCGGCGTCACGCCTTCCGACATTGTCCTGAGACCGGCTACCGACCTTCCAGAATGACCTCGAAGCCCTCGAACTGCGGGTGGCCGAGATACAGAACCTTGCGGTCGCCGGCGCCGGCGTGGGCCTTGCGGAAGGCCTCGGATCTGGTCCAGGCCTCGAACGCCGCGCGGTCCTCCCAGATGGTATGCGAGGCGAACAGCGTGTGGTCCTCCGCCTCCGGCCCGCGCAGCAGGCGGAACTCGACGAAGCCGGGCACCTCGTCCAGATGGCTGTCCCGTTCCGCCCAGACCTTCTCGAAATCCTCCTCCGAGCCCTTGGTGACCTTAAAGCGGTTCATCGCGATGAACATGTTGCACTCCCTGCCTAGCATCCGAAACCAGTCTACACGATCCGATTAACGCAATTGCGGGTCATTCTCAACACTATTGCTTTTGCGAGTCATTCTTAATAACGTCCCGATCGCCGACGATCATCGTCCGGTTTGCGTTTCCAGGGACAGGGGGTTGGAGTGACGACCAGAATCGGTTTGGGCAGCGTCGGCGCAGCGGCGCTCGCGCTGGCAATCAGCGGCTTTGCGACGGGCGCGACGGCCCAGCAGAGCGACACTCGGCAGCAGAGCGCCAATCAATCGGCGGAGACGGCGCCCCTCGAACTCGGGCCGATCTCCGTGACCGCAACCCGCAGCCCGATCTCCGCCATGCGGTACCCTGGCATGGTCACCGTGATCGATCGCGACCAGATCGAGCTGAAGGACCCGGACACGCTGGAGGATATGTTCCGCTCGGTGCCCGGCGTCCATTTCGACGGCGGCCCGCGCCGCACCGGCCAGGTGCCGACGATCCGAGGCTTCGAGGGCGAGAACGTCCAGATCCGCATCGACGGCGCGCGCCAGAACTTCGTGTCGGGCCACAACGGCCGGGTCTTCGTCGATCCCGCCCTGCTGGCCGGTGGCGAGGTCCTGCGCGGCCCCGCCTCCTCGCTGTACGGCAGCGGGGCGATGGGCGGCATGATCGCCCTGCGCACCCTGTCGGCCGACGATCTGCTGGACGGCGACGACACCCTCGCCGGCCGCGCCAAGTTCGGCTACCAGGACGTCAATCAGGAATTCACCGAGAGTCTGGTCGTCGGCGGCCGACCGATGGACGGGGTCGGCCTGCTCGGCGGCGTCGTGAAGCGCGACTCCGACGACATCCAACTCGGCGACGGCACCGAGCTCGTCTCCGACGACGACATCATCTCGGGCCTGGCCAAGGCCGATATCCAGTTTACCCCGGGCCTGTCGGCCTCGCTTTCCTATCTGGTGTTCAACAACGACGCCCGCGAGCCCGCGAACGGCCAGTTCGCCAATACGGCGGCGGATTCCGACATCACCGACAAGGACATCCGCAGCGACACGATCCGCGGCCAGGTTCTCTACGCCCCGCTCGGTCAGACCTGGCTCGACCTGGACGCGTCGGCCTATTTCACCAATTCCCAGGTCGGACAGACCTATGAGGACTCCGGCCGTATCGTCGATCAGGACGTCGACACCTACGGCCTGTTCATCGACAACCGCAGCCGGTTCTCCCTGGCCGAGCGCTCGTCCCTCACCCTGACCTACGGGGTGGAGGCCTCGCAGGACGAGCAGGAGGGCTACGACTCCGCCAGCGCCGACGGCACCCGGTCGGGCGTGCCGAACGCCGAGGCCGAGTTCGCCGGCGCCTTCCTGCAGGGCAGCTTCGAGGTCAAGGACGTGATCCCGGGCACCCTGACCGTGATCCCCGGCGTCCGCTACGACAGCTTCTCGGCCGATTCCGACATCGACGACGGTTCCAGCGACGACGAGGTGTCGCCGAAGATCGCGGTGTCCTACGAGCCGATCCGCGGACTGGTCGGCTTCGCCAGCTACGGCCGGGCCTTCCGCGCGCCGTCGATCAACGAGCTCTACAACGAGGGCACCCATTTCGCGATCCCGCTGCCCAATGGCCAGACCGCGGTGAACAGCTTCGTGGCCAATCCGAACCTGAAGCCCGAAGTCTCAGACACCCTGGAGTTCGGCGTCGGCTACGAGCGCTCGGACACCCTCCTGAAGAACGACGCGTTCCGCATCAAGGGCGCCTATTTCCAGTCCGACGTGGAAAACCTGATCGACATCTCGGTGAACAGCGCCGGACCGTCGCGCGGATGCTTCATCCCGCCCTATACCGGCTGCAACGCGGGCACCACGAACACCGTCAACGTTCCGGAGGCGGAGCTCGAGGGCTACGAACTCGAAGCGTCCTACGACACCCCCCGCTTCTATGTGACGGCCGGCTTCTCGTCGATCGACGGCGAGAACACACGGACCGGCGAGTCTCTCGGCGTGCTGACCCCGGACCGGCTGAGCACCGATATCGGTCTGCGGCTGTCCGAGATCGACACGGTGGTCGGGGTCGAGGGCGAGTTCGCCTCCGGCTTCGACAATGTGGACGATGGCAGCGAGGAGCGCGGCGGCTACTCGGTCTTCGACGTCTATCTGCAATGGGCGCCGTCGGAACAGGCGCTGCAGGGGCTGACCGTCAATCTCGGCGTCGACAACGTGTTCGACCGAGACTACGAGCGGGTCTTCGCCGGCGTCTCGGAGCCGGGCCGCAACCTCAAGGGCTCCATCGCCTACCGCCTCGCGTTCTGAGGAGCGGGCAGATGCGCATCATACTTCGACCTCTGCTGGTCCTGCTGCTGGCCGCCGCCATCGCGTCGGCGACCGGCACCCGGAGCCGGGCCGAGCCCTCGCGGGTCCTCTCGATCGGCGGCTCGATCACCGAAATCGTCTATCTGCTCGGAGAGGAGGACAGGCTGGTGGCCGTGGATTCCACCAGCCTCTATCCGCCGTCGGCCCATGAGCTGCCCAATGTGGGCTATCTGCGCCGTCTTGCGGTGGAGCCGATCCTGGCGCTGGCGCCGGACCTCATCCTCGCCGAAGGCGATGCCGGCCCCGAGGCGGTGATCGAACAACTGGACGCGGCGGGCGTCGCCCTGGTGCGCACGGAACACACCACCGATATCGCCGGCGTCGGCCGCAAGATCCGGACCGTCGCCTCGGCCCTCGGCCGGGCCGCGGATGGGGAGCGGCTGGCCGGCGAGATCACCGCTCGCGCGACCGCCCTTTCACAGCAGGCCCGAGCCCATCCGAACCCGCCCCGCGTGCTGTTCCTGCTCAGCGTCGGCAAGGGTGCCCCGCTGGCCGCCGGGCGCGATACGGCGGCCGCCGGCATCATCGAGGCGGCGGGCGGGGTCAACGCGATCTCCGGGTACGAGGGCTACAAGCCGTTGTCTCCCGAGGCGGCCGTGCTCGCGGACCCGGAGATCGTCCTGGTGCCGGACCGCACGCTGGAGCAGATGGGCGGACCGCAGGCCATCCTCCAGCGCCCGGAGATCGCGCCGACCCGGGCGGCGCGGACCGGACGGATCGTCAGCGTCGACGGGCTGCTGGTGTTCGGCTTCGGACCGCGCATCGCCGAGGCGGTCGCGCTGCTGTCGGCGGCCTTTCATCCCGGCCCCACCTCCGCCAAACCGCAATGACGCTCTCTTCGGCGATGAAACGGTCAAAGCCGGGGTACCGCGCCCGGCTGGCCGCGATGGCGCCGCGCGAGCGCCGGGCGGCGGCCGTCGTGGCGGGCTGTGCCGCCCTGCTGGTCCTGTCGCTGTTTCTGGCGCTGGGCATCGGTGCGGTGTCGATTTCGCCCGGCGTGATCGGCCGCCTGATCCTGAACGCGCTCGGGGCCGAGTTTGTGTGGGAGACCGAAACCCGCGACGCCCTGGTGTTCTGGTCGATCCGGGTGCCGCGGGTGGCGGCCGGCTGCCTGGTCGGCGCCGCCCTGGCATTGGCCGGGGCGACGATGCAGGGGATCTTTCGCAACCCGCTGGCCGATCCGGCGCTGATCGGCGTCTCCAGCGGCGCGGCGCTCGCGGCCGTGGCCGTCATCGTGGTCGGGGGCGGCATGGTGGGGACCCTGCCGCCGGAGATCCGGGCCTTCGCCCTGCCCGTGGCCGCGCTGGCCGGCGGGCTGACCGCGACGCTGATCGTCTACCGCCTCGGCAGCGTGGGGGGCCAGATCATGGCGGCCACGACCCTGCTGGCCGGCGTGGCGATCACCGCCATCGCCCAGGCCGGGATCGGCTTCCTGATCTTCCTCAGCGACGAACAGCAGCTCCGCGACCTGTCGTTCTGGACCCTGGGCAGCGTCGCCGGGCTGAACTGGTCCCTGCTGCTGCCGGCCGCCGTCCTGATGGCGGGTCCGATCCTCCTGCTGCCGCGCCTGGCCGGCGCTCTGAACGCGATGCTTCTGGGAGAGCGCGAGAGCTTCCACCTGGGCCACGACCCGCAGCGCGTCAAGCGGCTGGCCATCGGACTGAGCGCCGTGGCGGTCGGAGGAGCGGTATCGATCTCCGGCGTCATCGGCTTCGTCGGCCTCGTGGTGCCGCATATCGTGCGGCTGCTGGCCGGGCCGGATCACCGCTGGCTTCTTCCGGGCACGGCGCTGCTCGGCGCCGGCCTGTTCCTGCTGGCCGATCTGCTGGCCCGCATGATCGTGCTGCCGGCCGAGCTTCCGATCGGCGTGGTCACCGCCCTGGTCGGCGGGCCGTTCTTCATCTGGCTGCTGGTCCGCCGCAGGGATTGGGGATGACGATGCTGCTGCAGGTACAGCGTCTGACGATGCGCTACGGCAGTACGGAGGTTCTGTCGGACGTCGATTTTTCAATGAACGCCGGAGAGCTTGTGGCGATCGTCGGGCCGAACGGAGCGGGCAAATCGACCCTGGTCGCGGCGATCTCGGGCGAGGTCCCCGCGACCGGCGGCACGGTTCTGCTCCAGGCGCAGCCGGTGGCGAACTACTCGGCCCGGGAACTGGCCCTGCGCCGCACGGTGCTGCCGCAGTCGACGTCGCTGCTGTTCCATTTCACCGCCTGTGAGGTGGTTCATCTCGGACTGCACTGCGCGCGCGAGGCCGGGGCCGACCTCGACGCCCCGGAGCTCGTCGCTGCCGCGCTGGAGCAGGTGGGCATCGCCCATCTGCGCGACCGCTACGTGCCGACCCTGTCCGGCGGCGAGCGCCAGCGCGTGCATCTCGCCCGGTGCCTCGTCCAGATGCAGGCGAGCCCGCGGCTCGGCCCGAAGCTGCTGATCCTGGACGAGCCGACGGCGAGCCTGGATCCGGCGCACCAGCATCGGGTGATGGCGATCGCCAGCGCCTTCACCAGGCGCGGCAACGCGGCGATCGCCGTGGTGCATGACCTGAACCTGGCGGCCGCCTATGCCGACCGTCTGGTCGTGCTGAACGACGGCGGCGTGGCCTATGACGGCCCGGTGGCGGGCGGCCTGACACCGGCCCTGCTGGCCGATGTCTTCCGACTGGACGCCGACATCCTGTCGCATCCGCGCACGGGCCGCCCGGTGATCCTGCAGACGGGACCGCTCTGACAGGTCTGCCGATGCCGTGCCCTGTAGGCCGCCGGGCTATGACGTCTGGGGCGCGGACGGGGTCTCGGGCTCGATCCGGATGACAAGACAGGTCATGTCGTCGGCCTGGGCCGCACCTGTCGCGAAGGTTTCGACATCGGCGATGCACCGGTCGCCGATCTCGGCCGCCGACTGCCCCCGGCATCGCGCCAGGGCCTCGATCAGCCGGGCCTCCTTGTATTCCTCGTTGTTCACGTCGAAGGCCTCGGTCAGGCCGTCGGTATAGAGGAACAGGGCGTCCTGCGGGGACAGCTGGGTCGTGGCCGACCCGTATTCGATACCCGGCATGACGCCGAGCACCAGATCGCCCAGCGGCGCGATGGGAACCACGGTGCCGTCGGCCCGCAGCACGAAGGGCGGATTGTGGCCGGCATTCGCGTAGGACAGGGTCAACGTCTCCAGGTCGATCACGCCATAGAACACCGTGACGAACATCGCCGCCTCGTTCTCGCGCTCCAGCAGGGCGTTGACCCGGGTCAGACACTCCCCGGGGTCGCCGCCGCCGAGCCCTTCGGCGCGCAGCAGCGTGCGCGAGATCATCATGAACAGGCCGGCCGGCACGCCCTTGCCCGAGACGTCGGCGATCACCACGCCGACCCGCTTCTCGTCGATCTCGAAATAGTCGTAGAAATCGCCTCCGACCTCGTAGGCCGCATGCATCTGGCCGACGATCACCATCCGGTCGTGCCGGAACGGCTCCCGCGGCAGCACCGAGGCCTGCATGTCATGGGCGATCTGCAATTCCTGGCGCAGGCGCACCAGGTCCGAATTCTCGCGGAACACCCTGGTGACCGTGCGGAACCAGGGCCGCCAGCCCGGCGGAACCCGCGGCGGCCCGGCGGGGCCGACCTCGCCCGCCGCCTTGATATGCTCGACCAGCTGGCTGGCCGGCCACACGAACTCGCGGCCGGTGAGCCCGCCGGCGATCAGCAGCATGAGCGTGAGCACCGCCACCAGGGCCAGCATTTCCGGTCCGCGGTCGGAGATCAGGCTAGCCAGGATTGTCCAGCGGTCGCCCAGATAGACCAGGGTCCACGGCGCCGATTCCAGGGGCTCGACATAGAGCAGGGTTCCGTCGACATCGACGACGCGGCGCAACGGAACCGCGCTGGCACGCGCGACGACCGCCGCCGCGTCGGACGGCAGCGCGTCGGTGAGGTCGGAGCCGACCGGGGCCCGGAGTCCCTCCTCCTCGGGATACGCCAGCAGGATGTCGTCGGCGGTGACGAGCAGCGTGCGCCCGACCGGATAGTCGAAGTCGCCGTTGACCCGGTTCAGGTACTCCATGGAGATCTCGAAGGCGATCACGCCGAGAAACCGGTCCCCGACATCCACCGGGACCACCAGGTGCAGAGCGGGCTGCCCTGCCCGATCGGTTCCGAACAGCCACCGGCCCTGGCGCTCCGGGTTGTCGTCGGGCATCCCGGTCTCGACCAGATTGCTCGACTGGGCGCCCTGCTGGAACGCGTCGGCTTCGGCCTGGGTCGCCGGGAGCATCACGGAGAAGCCTGTCCGCGAGAGATATGCCGACCGTTTGATCGTCGGCAGGAGCGAGACGAGATAGCGGAACTCCGTCAGCAACCGCACGGCCGCGACCAGTTCGGCACTGTCCGTCTGGCCGGCTTCCCTGCTGAACTCGCCCGAGATCGCCGCTGTCGACGGCACGTCGGCCCCGGAGTTGATCCGCAGGGAGATGCCGCCGAACTCCCCCCGGTCGATCAGGCTCTGGACCTGGTCCTCATGCGCGTCGCTCAGGGCCGACGCATAGGCCGCAACGGCGTCCTGGCGGATCTCCTGCGACCGCTTGACCACCGCGGACGCCAGCGCGTCGAGGATCAGGCCGTGCTCCTTCAGGCCGCTCGCGAGCACGTCCCATTCCGCCTTCTCGCGCTTGTCGATCTGGAACAGGAAGAACCCGACCGACACCGCCAGCAGGACGACATAGGACAGCCCCATGACGAGGCTGTAGCGCCGCGCCGGCCGGATCCGGCTGGTCGCCGCCTCTTGGGATTTCTCTGTGACGCTGCTCATGGGAAGTCGGTCATGGGAAATCGGTCATGGGCGATCCGGGACTGGCACTAGTTTCCGAGACTGGCACTAGTTTATGAATCCGACCGGCTGACCGAATGCCCGCACCTGCCTGCCGTCGTAGTTATAGATGAACGTGGCCGCCTCCATGAAGCGGAACGGGATCCGAAGCTCGATCTGCCGGGCGACGCGGAAGTTGATGGCGAGGTCCGGCGGCGTCACGACCCCGACGGACAGGGAGCCCGGATCGACGCCTTCCGTCAGGATGCTGATGGCGTAGAAGGCCGACAGCTGAACCGCGGTGGACTGGTTGATCCCGATCGAGACGGCGGCGCTGTCGTCGCCGCTGCGCACGACGTCCGGCAGCGTCGAGACGACCGGCGCGCGGCCGGCAAGCCCGTTGATCAGGCCGATCCGCTGATACACCGAGGTCGATCCGGTCACGATCCAGGCGCTGGCCGTGAGACCGGGATCCGAATTCACCATCCGCAGACGAACCCGCCCCATGCCGGCGATCAGGTCGTCTTCCAGCAACTCCCCGTCGCGCACCGCCACGTCGTGCACGGTCAGCCCGAACGAGTCCGCCAGATCGTGCAGCGGCGCGACCTGGGTCTCGATCGCGCTGAGGTTCGATTCGGCATACAGCACGCCGACATTCTTGAGGTCCGGCAGGAGCTGGAAAAGATAGCTGATGAACAGGCGGATCGGCACCGTGTTCGACGTATAGGCGATGTTGGTGCCGCTGCCGCTCTGGTAGTCCGGCATCTGTCCGAGCAGGACGGGATCCTTGGCCGAATTGGTGACCACCGGCAGGCGGCCCCCGGAATAGGTCTCGTGCATGAACGCCGCGGCCCTCGACCCGACGGGCATGATCAGGTCCACATCGTTCGACTCCGCCCACGCGACCGCCTCCTGCGCGATGGCGTCGTCGTTTCCGTACAGCCAGATCTCGAACTCCGCCGGGATATTCTGCTGCCGGAACGTCTCCATCACGGCATCGACGCCGATCGAGTAGGCGGCAACGGACTTGAACGGAATCAGCATCAGCAGCCGGAAGCGTGCCGGCTTGTCGGTCCATACCGGAACGGCGCGCATCCGCGCCGTGTCCTGCGGATCGGAAGAAATCTCGTAGTGTTCCTGCGTGGCAGCCCCGAACTCCAGCCAGTTCAGCACCGGCCGGCCCTCGGCAGCCCCTGCCGGGCGTCCGGCGAGCGCCGTCCCTCCGATCAGGGCGACAAGGCACACCACCAGTGCCCGTCGGAACATGACTGCCGTCACGGAATCCTTCCTCCCATCGAGACATAGGGCTATTGCGTTGCCCGACTGTTTCACACGCGTTCAGTCGCAGCAACTCGTTAGCGCGACGGGTCCGGGGGCGACTCCGGCTTGCATCGCCTTCGGGCTGACCTATTCTGCCGGTCTCGTGAAAGGTGCGCCCGTATGAGTCAGCAACTCGAAGCGAATTTGACGGAGACCGGCCCGCAGACAGGCACGGTCGCGCGTGCCCGCCCGCGCCTGGCCGCCCTCGTCTGCGTCGTGCTGACCGGTCTCGTCCTGCTCGGCGGTGCGTGGTGGACCCTGGCGTCGTCGCGCTTCGACGTGGAGCGCATCCGCACCGAGGCGGAGACCGTCCACAAGGCGATGGGCGGCATGCTGGCCATGGGTCTGCCGGTCTCGGACTTCATCGGCTTCGGCGCCGCCAGCGACCGCGTGCTGCGATTCGACTCGGCGGTCCGCGCCGTCCAGATCGTCGACCTGACGGATCAGGTGGTGCTGAGCAATCCCGAGGCGTTCGACGCCGGGCCTGTCGAGTGGAGCGACGGCAGCTATCTCGGAATGGGCGGCGAGGTTCCCGGGATCCAGCATCATGGCTCGCTGTCCCGGTTCTCGCTGCCGGTGAGCGGCCGGTTCGGACCCGCCGGAAGCATCGTCGTCTACTACGAGCACGAGATCGTCGCGGAATTCAGCCGGAGCACGGCGATCGCCGGGCTCGCCGCCATGGTTCTGCTGGCACTCGGGATCGTGGTGCACACCGCCGTTCTGGCCAATCCGGAGGTCTTCCAGTCCTACCGGGAGCTGGCGACCCTCTACGCCGTCACCTGCCTGATCGGGCTCGCGATCGTGGGGGCGACGATCTTCGGCCTTGGCGCCACCAAGGCGATCGAGACCGCCAACGCCTATGGGGAATCCCTCGGGTCCCGCCTCGGCGAGGCCATGGCCCTCGGCATCGATCCCAGCGATCTGGTCGGCCTCGGCGACGTGGTCCGGGAATACCAGGAAACCAACGACATCATCTCGTATGTCGCGCTGCTCGAAGGCAACCGGATCGAGGCGGCGGCGGGACTGCAGGACCAGACCGATCGCTGGGCCCGGCCGACCGGCGTGCTGGACGCCGTCATCGAGGTCCGGCCGCGCCGGCTCTACCGCCCGCAATACCGGGTGGCGGTCGGGATTCCGATAGCGGTCGTCACCCAGATCCTGTGGCAGACCGGGATCACGCTCATGCTCGGCGCCGCGGCGCTGATCGCCGCCGGCCTCGCCCTGCTGGCGAGGGTTCGGGTGCCGGCGACGGCCGTTGCGCGGCTGTAGGTGTCCGCATAGACGGCTGTTTTCGCCCGAAGCCGCATTCCTCGTCAGGGCCGGTCCAATCCAGCATCCAATGATTCCAGTCTTGCCGCGCGACGGATCCGCAATATGGTGCGACGCCCTGCCCCGACTCCGGCCACGGCATAAAGACGGTTAAATGGCTGACCCTGTTGTTCTTGTCACCGGTGGCGCCGGGTTTGTCGGCAGCCATGCCTGCAAGGCTCTCGCGGCCGCGGGGTATCAGCCGGTGGTCTATGACGACCTCTCCAACGGAACGCGCGCCGCAGTCCGCTGGGGGCCGATCGAAGTCGGCGATATCTGCGACGGACAGCGGCTGGCCGAGGTTGTCTCCCGCCATCGCCCGGTCGCCGCGCTGCACTTCGCCGCCCGGATCGACGCCGCCGAGTCCACGCGCCACCCAGCGCGCTACTATTCGACCAACGTTACCGGCACGCGCAGCCTGCTCCAGGCCCTGCGCTCGAGCGGTGTCGACGTGCTGGTGTTCTCCTCGACCGCCGCGGTGTACGGCGACGCAGCAACCGCCCCGATCTCGGAGGCCCACCCGTTGCGGCCGGCCACGCCCTACGGTCGCAGCAAGCTGATGATGGAGGACGCGGTGCGGGAAGCGTCGGCCTCGCACGGCCTGCGCTATTGCGGCTTCCGGTTCTTCAACGCCGCCGGCGCCGATCCCGACGGCGAGCTGCGGGAGGACCATGAGCCCGAGACCCATCTGATCCCCCGCCTTCTGCGGACCGCCCTCGCCCAGCACGGGAGCATGTCGATCTACGGGACCGACTACGACACGCCGGACGGAACCTGCGTGCGGGATTATGTCCATGTCAGCGACATCGCCGACGCGCATGTCCTGGCACTTCAGCACCTGCTGGCCGGCAAGGACGATCTGATCGCCAATCTCGGCTCCGGGCGGGGATATTCGGTCAGGGAGGTGATCGCGGCGGTCGAAGAGACAGTCGGTCGTCCAATACCCATCAGGGAGGCCGCGCGCCGCACCGGCGATCCGGCCATGCTCGTGGCCGATCCCACCCTCGCCCAGCGGTGCCTGAACTGGTCGTCCCGACGCTCCAGCCTCGAGCAGATCATCGCGGATGCCGCCCGCGCATTCGCGGCGGTCGACACCGGGCGCGAGCGGCCCCGGCGTGAGCGGGTCTCGCACCGCAGCTGACGGCCGGCCCCGAAAGCGAAGCGCCCCCGGACGGCATCGTCCGAACGTGTCCAGGCCGTCAGTCCTAGAGCATTCCCATGGCAAAGGCGCAGGCGCCGGCGAAGTAGTGGAAGATCGTGACGCCGGCGATGTTCTGGTGACGCAGGTAGAACAGGCCGAACAGCACGCTGGTCAGGAAGACCATGACCACCGCCGCGATGCCGAAATGAATATGGAACATCCCGAACAGCATGGCGCTCAGGAACACCGCGCGGTAGCCCTTGCGGTCCTTCAGGAACCGCTGGAACGAGGACTGCAGCAGACCACGGGCGACGACCTCCTGAAGGAAGGAATGCGCGAAGTAGCTCACCGAGCCCCAGAAGTCGAAACTGAGCGTGACCGGCGGGATCGCCTCGACGGCAAAGGACGCGAAGTAGTAGGCCACCGACGCGGCCACGAAGACGGCGGATACCGCCAGCCCCTCGGTCACCGATTTCCGCATGCCGGTCGTGGTGAGCCCGAGGTCCCGCAAGGGGATCTTCATCATGCGGACGATCACCAGACTGGGGATCATCAGCACCGCCAGATACTGCCAGGCGAACACCTCGGTATAGACGTTGATCTCGATCAGCTGGGTGGCGACCACATTGCTCACCAGCATGCCGATCGAGAACATCGCGATGATGTAGATGAAGAACTGGCCGAATTGCTGCTGCGTGCGCGCCAGCTCCAGCTGGTGATCGAGGGTCGCCACGTGGATGTCCGTGCCGACGCGCAGCCGGCTGACGACGGTGATGCCGACGCTGGCCCGCAGGTTGTCGTAGAAATGGTCGCCACCTTCCAGCAGCAGCAGGTCGAACGGACTGATCCGCAGCAGCGTGCAGTCGGTCTCGGCCCGGGCGGTGATGTGACGCTCGGCCCCATCGAGGAAGGACAGCTCGCCGACGATATCGCCTTCGGCCAGATGCAGCACCGGCCAGTCCTCGTCGTCCTCCCGTCCGGCGCGGAACCCGACGACCCGGCCGGTCTCGATGATGAACAGCTCGTTGCCGTCCTCGTTCTCGGCGAACAGCACATCCCCGGCGGCGATGTCCAGACGCTCGGCGACGGAGATCATGGCCTCCCGCGTCTCCGGCGAGAGCATCTTCAGGTTGGCGACGGAGGCGGGTTGCGGAGCCGCGGCGACGGATGCGTCGGGAGAGGTATCGGTCATGGACGGGTAGTCCTCACTGGCGCATCGGTTCTGCCGGAGCGGGACCATCGCCGGGTGCCCGGCCGCCCTCAGGCGACACGGGCCTTCAGGTCCCGCCCGCCCAGATACAGGATGAAGGAAGCGCCGATCAAGGCGATGTGAAACGTGCCGTAGAGGCCGAGAGGCTCCACGCCGTCACCGCCGAACGGGATGATCAGACTGGCGGCGATGGAGGCGACGATACCGGCGCAGAGCAGCAGGGATCCGGTGCCGCGCCGCAGACCCCACAGATGCAGGCCGAGGGTCAGCAGCATGACCACGAAGTTTCCGGCGACCAGCACGAGGAAATTGTCCTGGGTCGCGGTCACCCACACCGTCGCGGCCAGCCCGGCAAACCCGACCACCAGACATATCCGCACGCCCAGCGCGCCGAAGAACTGGCGGGCGGTGCACATGAGCAAGGCGAAGGTCGCCAGGGCGATCACCGATCGCGTGGCCGTGCGGACCGGGATGTTTGCCGGGTGGTCGATCGGCTCCAGGAAGCCGTGATCGATCGTCCCGAGCAGGTTCGCGAGGCCGATGAACGTGAGATACAGCGCGAACAGCCAGGCCGCGGACCACCGCTCCAGACCGCCCCGGAACGACAGGCCTGCCAGAAAGAAGATCTCGGCCGCCAGAATGGCGTTGGTGAGCGCCGATATTGCGAGATCGGTCATCCATCCGGCTCCGAATTCCAAACTCTACCCGACAGCGGTTCGATCACTCCTTGCACCCGGTGTCGAGCAGAAAGGTCACCTGCTTGCAGCGGTCGTAGACGCTGTAGTGGAACGTTTCGGTCGCGACGACGCGCGCATCCAGGCCGGCGAACAGGTCGCGCCACTCCTCCAGCCGCAGGTAGTTGTACGGCAGCGGAATGTCGTAGGCCCGGTTACCCAGATAGTCCGACAGTCGGAGAACCGCGCGGTCCAACGCGGTCACCCAGTAATGGTCCTTGATGAGCACCCGGCCGCGCGCCACCCGCGCCGCTTCGCGCAGGATGCGCTCCGGATGGAGGTCGTGGTGCAGCACGTCGATCAGCATGACGGTATCGAAGGCATTGTCCGCAAACGGGACATCGTGGCCGTTGGCTTCGATCACCGGGATGTAGGTCTCGGCACGGGGATGCGAATCGATGGCGGTGATGTCCAATGTAGGCTCCGCCTGCAGCAGATCCCGCACCAGCCGGCCGTCCGACGTGCCGATATCGAGCACGCTCTGTCCCGGTCTCAGATGGGCCAGCAGACGGGGCGGCAGGTGCCGGCTGCGGGACTGCGCGGACGCAAAACGATCCCATCGCGCCAGAATTTCCCGGTACATTGCCCACTCCCCGTCTGTCGAGCCTTCCCCCCGGAGCCCGACGCCGCCGACCACAAGCCACGGAAAACACAGCGCTTCAAGCATCATCAAAGCAGTTGTTCGATGACGTATGATCGGTAACCATCGCCGCCGCGCAAGGACAGGAAGATCTACGGATGAAAGATGCCGCCAAGCAACTGATCGCGAAAATGGGCGCGGCCGATCCGTCGGCCCGGTTCGCCGTGCGATTCTGGGACGACGACGAGGTCCGCGTCGGCGACGGCGAGCCGCAGGTCACGCTCCGGATCAAGACGCGCGAAGCACTCAGCCGGTGCCTTGCCGACAACTTCCTCGGCTTCGCCGAATCCTACATGAACGGTGACATCGAGATCGACGGCGATGTCGATCTTCTGTTCAAGCTTGGCCACATCATCGATTTCGGCACCTTGCCGATGTCCTGGAAGGAAAAGGCCCGCCTGGCGGCGACCTATCTCCTGCACCGCAACACCGTGCAGCGCTCGGGCAAGAACGCCCGCTTCCACTACAATCTCGGCAACGACTTCTTCGAGCTCTTTCTGGACGAGACCTTCGCCTATACCTGCGCCTACTTCCACACGCCGGAAGATACTCTGGAGCAGGCGCAGAAGCAGAAGTTCGAGCATGTCTGCCGCAAGCTCATGCTGAAGCAGGGCGAGCATATCGCCGATCTCGGCTGCGGGTGGGGCGGGTTCCTGATCTACGCGGCGGAGACCTACGGTATTTCCGGTGTCGGGGTGACCCTGTCCGAACCCCAGGTCGAGCTGGGGAACCGGCGCATCGCCGAGCGCGGCCTGCAAGACCGGATCCGGCTCGAGCTGAAGGATTACCGCGAGCTCGAAGGCAGCTTCGACAAGGTCGGCTCGATCGGCATGCTCGAGCATGCGGGCGAGGGTTACATCGGCACCTTCATGTCGAAGATCTCGGACCTGCTGAAGCCCGGCGGGGTCGGTCTGGTGCACACGATCGCCAACGACACGCCGTTCCCCGACGACCCGTGGACCATGAAGTACGTGTTCCCCGGCAGCCACGTGCCGGTGCTCTCTCACATCATTCAGGAGATGAGCGCGCGCCGGCTCAGCATCCTGGACGTCGAGAACCTGCGCATGCACTACCCGCTGACCATCAAGCATTGGATGGAACGCTACGAGCAGAACTACGACACGGTGGTCGAGCGGTACGGCGAGCGGTTCGCGCGGATGTACCGGCTGTACTGGATCGTCAGCAAGACATCCTTCGAATATGGCGGCAACCGGCTGTTCCAGACGGTGTTCTCCAAGGGCCTGAACAACGACCTGCCGTTGACGCGGGACCATCTCTATCGATGAGGCGGCGGCATGTGGTGGTCGTCTACACCGATGCGGGTGGCGGTCATCGGGCGACCGGAGAGGCGCTCAAGGACATCCTTGAGGCGACCGGCCGCTACCGGGTCACGATGGTCAACGCGTATCAGGACGTGCTGCCGCATCTGGACCTGTTCGCCCGCCACACGTCGCGGGATGTCGAACAGACCTACAATGAACTGATCCTGCAGCAGGGCCGGACCGGGGCCTTCTGCCTCGCCTTCTATCTCGGCGCGCTGATCAACGTGGCGATGCTCGGCGGATGGGCACGGGCCGCCTTCTCCGCCCTGTGGGAGCGGACCGAGCCCGATCTGGTGGTCTCCGTCCTGCCGATGATCAACCACCTCCTGCTCGACAGCCTGAACCGGTACCGCGGCGGCGCGACGCCGTTCACGGTGCTGATGACCGACTGGACCGAGATGCTGCCGTCGGTCTGGTTTCCCAGGCGCCAGGACTACTTCGCCATCGCCGGGACCGATGTCTGCCAGCAGCGCCTCGCGCGCAAGCCGCATCCCGAGGACAAGCTGTTCCGCATGGACGGACTGCTGACACGGCCGGTGTTCCTGGAGCCGGTCCCCGCCGACATGGCCGCCGCCCGGACCGCGTTGGGACTGGCCCCGGACAGGCCGGTGGTGTGCATGATGTACGGCGGCTACGGCAGTGCGCGGATGCTGGAAATGGCCGAGGCCCTGCGCGGCGATCCGCCGGACATCCAGATGGTGTTCCTGTGCGGCCGCAACGAGGCGCTCGCACGGTCGATCGAGGATGCCGCCCTGCCGTTCCCGACCCTGGTCAAGGGCTATACCCGCGAGGTGCATCGCTACATGGCGGTCTCCGACATCTTCGTCGGCAAGACCGGCCCGCTCTCGGTCAGCGAGGCCCTGGCCGTCGGTCTGCCGATCCTGATCGACCGGCAGAACGTGCTGCCGCAGGAACACGCCGTGCTGAGATGGATCACCCGCAACGGCGCCGGCGCGGTGTTCTCCACGCCGAAGCACTTCGCCGCGTCGCTCAGATCCCTGCTGGTCAGAGGGGCCGCAGCGCGAAACCCGGGTGCCGGCAAGCCGGGCGGCAACCGGGCGGCGGCCCAGATCCCCGGCATCTTCGAGGAGATCGTCCGACGCTCGGGGCTCAGGCCGTAGCCCGCGGCCGTTCCGGTATGTTGCCGCGGACCACGCTCCAGAACGGCACGATCGTCGCGCGATACTCGGCGTCGGACGCCTTCAGGTCGCGATGCAGGGCCGGGAGGTTGTGATAGGGAACGCCGGGATAGAGGTGATGGGCCGCATGGAAGCGCATGGCCAGCGGTTGCAGGATGGCGGCGAGCGGCGATTCGATGGTGAAGCTGTCGAGGATATGGTCCCGCTTGTCCGACCGCTCGAGCAGATGCTCCATCCGATGCTCCAGAGGAATCCGGATGGTGGTGAGCCACCAGCCGGCAACGAGAACCGCATAGGCGATCCCCAGCGTCTCCGGCAGCAGATAGGCGTAGAGCGCATACAGCGCGACGCAGTAACGGCTGAGCCAGATGACCCGGGGGCGGTGACGGTCCGCCACCACGCTGCCGGTCGGCATCCCGCGCTTCGCCGCCCAGCGCTCCACCGCCTCGTCCAGTGCCGTGCCGGCAACACTGGCGACGACCGCGTTGGCAAGGTTGAGGATCGGCATGATGAAGGGAATCAGGATCAGCACGAACACCGCCAGGGTCCGGTCGGTCCGGACCAGCAGGTATTGCGGATCGTCCTTCGTGCGGAAGGTCCCGGTCGCATGATGGATACGATGGGGGCGCAGGAACCGGGGAGACGGAATGGCGGCGATCGCCCCGATGGTGAGGTCCCAAACCCAGATGAACCGCTTCAGGCGCGGGTTGTCGTACTGGTGGCAGATGTCATGCATCAGGATCGCGGCGCGATGCAGCGAGACGACGGCAATCAGGAAAGCCGCCGCAAAGGCCCACCCCTGAAACTGCAGCAGGGAGGCGTAGGCGATGGCGAAGGCCGCTCCCGGCACGATCAGGTCGCGGTAGAACAGGGCCGGACGGACCTCGAAATAGCGCCTGTCGATTGCCGGCACGGTCCAGCGCGTCGCGCCGCTTCCGCCCGCCGTTGCGTCGTCGCCCGTCGATCCGTCGCCCGCCGCTGCTTCGGCTTTCAGCTCCATTGCCACCCCATATCCGCGATCCGCCGGCAGTCTAAAAGGCCGGTGGGGCGACGACAAACGCGAAGACGAAACCGGGTTGAGCATTCGGGGTATGCTCGCCCACGCCTTCGTTGCGTCGCAGGCCTTCGGCAACCACAATGCGCGCCCTGCCAGAACCGTGCGCCCGCGAGACCACATGTCGACGATTGATCGCTGTGACTATGACGTGACGGTCGTGACGACGGCATCCCTGCCCTGGCTCACCGGCCCGGCCTATCTCTCGCTGCATCAGGCGATCGGGCTGACGCGGCTCGGCTACCGGGTGGCATACGGCGTTCCGTGGGTCGAGGCCGAGGATCAGGACTGGCTGTGGGGCACGCCGATCTTCGCCTGCCGACAGGCCCATCGCGACTGGCTGCTGCGGGAGGCCGAAGCGCTCGGATGCGAGGCTCGGCTGGAGATCTTCCATTACCGGGCCGAGGTTTGGCACCTGTTCCGCAGCATCGTGCCTAAGGAAGATGTGATTGCCGCCGCACTATCGTCGCGCGCCCTGGTGATGATCGAGCCCGAGCACCTGACCTGGAAGGCCGTCAGCACGCCCCGGCCGGCCGCCGATTTCGAGCGGGTCATCGGCGTGGTCATGACCAATTACGGCTACTACATCGCGCGCCAACCCTTTCCCGGGTCCGGGCTCCTCGCCCGCTGGGTGACCCGGCTGCACCGCTTCCTCATCCGCCGATACACCGATCTGGCGATCCCGATCTCTCCGGCGGTCGCCGATGTGACGGCTGGCCATCCCGGCGGGGAGGCTCGGGTCACCGGCGTCTATGGCGGCTACGCCGAGGTGCCGCCGGTCACGGCCACGACCCGTGGCGCCTATTTCATCGGCCGCCTCGTCTGGGAAAAGGGATTGGAGGCGGTCATCGACATCGCCCGCCTCTCCGGCCATCCGATCGATGTCATCGGCAACGGCCCCGACGAGGCCGCGATCCGCGCGCTGGCAACTCAACGCTCGGCGCCGCTGCGCTTTCTCGGTCCCACCGCCGAGGCGTGGCGATGCCTGACCGACTACCGAGTGTTCGTGAACCCGTCGGCCAGCGAGGTGCTGTGTTCGACCACGGCGGAGGCCCTGGTCGCGGGACGCCACGTGGTGCTGTACGACTGCCCGGCCAACGAGCCCTTCAGGCGCTATCCCAATACCCATTTCTTCAGCGACACCGAGGGTGCGCTGGCCGGGCTCCGACGGGCGCTGAGCGAGGCGCCGCAGGCGCCCGACCTGGCCCGGCGCGAGTTCGACTGGCTCCAGGCCTGCCGGACCCTGGCCGCGTTCTGGGAGGACGCCTCCCGCCCACCGGCACCGGCCGGCCGCGCCGTCGCGCCGCCCTCGCCCGGACATCGGAGCCTCGCATGACCGCCCCCATTCTGATTACCGGCGCCAGCGGGCTGATCGGCGGCACGCTGGCCACGCGGCTTCGGGCGGCCGGCGATGCGACGCGCGGGATCGACCTGCGATCGACCGACCCGGCGGAGCGGATCGATATCCGGGATCGGGACGCCGTGTTCAGGGCCGCCGAGGGCGCGCGCGGGATCGTCCATCTGGCAGCCGTCTCCCGCGTGATCACGGCGGAGCGGGACCCGGACACCTGCTGGTCGGTGAACGTGACCGGAACGGGATCGGTCCTCGACGCCGCACAGCGAAGCCCGACCTGCCGCTGGGTGATCTACGCCAGCAGCCGCGAGGTCTATGGCGAACAGGACGCGCTCCCGGTCGCCGAAACGGCCCCCCTGCGGCCGATGAACGTCTATGCCCGTTCCAAGGTGGCCGCCGAGGACATGACCTACGAAGCGGCCCGGAACGGCGGGATCGCCGCCACCGTCCTGCGCTTTTCCAACGTGTTCGGCCGGGTGACCGACTATCCCGACCGTGTCGTTCCCGCGTTCGCCCGGGCGGCGGCGGACGGAGGAACGCTGCGGATCGACGGCGCCGACCACCTGTTCGACTTCACCCATGTCGACGATGTGGTCCACGGCATCGTGCGGACCATCGCCCGGCTGGAGGCTGACGGCCGGTCCCTCGATCCGGTCCATCTGGTGACCGGCACGGGCACCACTCTCGGCGAGCTAGCCGACGTCGCCGTCCGCCTGGCAGGGAGCGCGGCGACGGTCGTCCAGGCCCCGCCGCGCAGCTTCGACGTCGCCCGGTTCTACGGCGACCCGGCGCGGGCCGAGGCGATGCTCGGCTGGCAGGCCGAAACCGATCTCGCCAGCGGCCTCGCCGACCTGATCACCCGTTTCCGCGCCCTGGAGGTCGATCGCCCTCAGACCGACGGCGACGGTTGATAGGTCGTTGCCGGCGCCGCGTTCCCGGACCAGCGTCCGGCACCGCTGGCGAACAGCGCGAAGACGATGCCGTACAGGAAGCTATGGCCGAGGACGCCTTCGTTCATCGAGATCGAGAAGAACGCGAACGCGAAGACAAGGACGAAACTCAGCGGCCGGACCATCACGCCCGCGGTGATCAGGATCCCGACGACGACCTCGACCGTGGCGACGATGAAGACGAACACCTCCGCCGGAAACCCGAACAGCGGCAGACCGTAGAACTCGACGCCGGCGAGCAGATATGTGGGGTGCAGGAACTTGTAGAGGATCCCGAGATACAGAAAACTGAGCCCCGTGAGAATGCGAAGGACGGCCTGGGGACGGCCGGGAGGAACGGACGCCACCCGGCGGACCAGGCCATCGGGGTCCGCGAGGAGCTCTAAACGACCGCCGCCCTTCACCAGGAGGTAATAGGCGGTCCCGATCAGCACGCCGGCATAGGCGAGCATATCCACGGTGAACAGCCAGCAGCCCAGCAGCACGAGCACGGCCAACAGGATCGAGGCCACCCGGGTCCAGACACCCAGCAGAAAGGCCGCCCCCAGGGCGACCTGCACCCACACCAGCCAGGTCCAGTCGCCGGGAAGATGGCGAAACTCGAGATCGGACGCGAACAGCACCGGGCTCTCGCCGACCGCATAGCCCAGACGCGGGTGCAGCCCGAAAGCCGCCGTGACGAACATGGCCGCCAGCCCCAGCCGAAGCGCGACCGGAACCCACGGCTCCAGGCGCGCGGCGTCCACCCTGGGGAGGTTGAGACGGGCGGCGATCCGATCCGGGATGTCGGTGCGGCCGATGCCGATCCAACCCACCACGCCGATGAGCGCGATCAGCGCGATCGCCACGTTCGCGATGCCGAGCGTCGTGAAAATCGCCGGCGGAGGTATCGCGTGGGCGAGGGCCTCCTGCTCGTGGGTGATCACCCAGGTGTCGTGCGCCAGGGCGGATCCCGCGGTCGCGAGCATCATCAGGGCGACTGTCCAGATGATCCGGGAGACGGCGATGCTCTCCGCCCCCGGCCGACCGAGACATTCGCGCATCACAGGGTGCCTTCAATGAACCGCATCGCGTGGGCGTAGACCTTCTGGGCGACGGCGCGGCCAAGCAGGCGGCCCATCTGGTCCCCGGTGGTGAAATGCGCCTGGCCGTAAATGCCGGAGAGGGCGATATCGCGGGCCGCCTCGGTCAGTGTCTCCATGGCGAGGACGACGTCGTTGGCCGGACCGTCGTCGAACGCGAAACTCCCGGCCTTCACCACCACGGTGTAGTTCAACGCATCGCTGCCGGTGGCCAGACGGATCGCCTCGGCGCCCGCAAACCCGAAGGCGCTGTGTCCCGAAACATGCTCCGGAGCGGCGGCGGTCGGGCGGTACGGCTTGAAGTCCTTGCCGTCGATGATCTCCGCGCCGCGGCCGCGCCCGCCCCAGGCGAGAATCTCTTCGCCCGCGAACAGCGCCCGAACGAGGGTTTCCGGCCGCGCCGTGAGGAAGTGCATCTTGGCTTCGATCTTCGCGATCGCCGTGTCGTGCAGCGCATTGCCCAGGATGAAGAACATCTTGATGTCCTGGTCGAGACCGTGGCCGCGCGTTTCGGAGATGTGCTGGGCGAGGATATGAAACTGGCCCGGCGGGGTCGGCGTGCCGTTGCCCAGGGTCCAGAACTCGGCGATCGCCTTGTCGCGGTCCGTCAGCTCCGCGTTGACGTCGATGACATGCTGGGCCAACGACCGCAGTTCCCAGTCGTCATATGTGAGCGCCGGCGCCGACATCGGCCGGAACTCGCTGGCCCGGTAGAGCGCGAACGGCCGGATCAGCGGCCAGTGGCCTCCGTCGAACAGGGCAGGCTTGCCATTCGGCCTGAGGATCGGCTGGTGCCGGCGAAGATCGATGAGCCGATCCGCCGGGTTCGGCGGTGTGTAGCCCGAATAGTCCGAATACGCGCCCGGGCTGCGGTCGCCCAGCTGGTTCGCCCCGTCGTCATGGGCATGGCGCAGTTCCAGGTCGGCCGCGAGCAGGCCGAGCCCTGCGGGTGCCCCCTCATCCGACGCGGACCGTGCGGGATCCAGGCCCAAGGCGTCCATCACCGCGCGAAACCGCGCTTCCTCGCTAGGAAACAGATCGCTCAGCGTGCGATAGGCGGCGTAGCTGACGGCTGTCGATTTGTTATCGTCCGTCCGTTCCGCCGCCGGGCGGCGCAGTGCCGCGGTGTCGAGCCGAACACCCAGGGCGGCCGGATCAAACACGGTCCAGGCGTCGTACATCGCCCGGTGGACGACGGCCAGCGCCCGGGAGGTGACGAGATCGCTGCTGCCGCTCGACTGAACGGCACCGATGGCCGCCTTGTTCCACAGGGCGACGACCGTTTCCGCCCGCGCCGACGTCGACCAGGCATTCGCGATGAAGAGAACGACGAGCAGGCGCGGCAAAAGTCTGATCATTCCGAAGTCCCCCACCGACCGTCTCATGCTTGACCGCCGGTCGGCGCTCGGGATGAAACGATACAATTCAAGATATCAGGTTGCCTGGACGCGTCCACTCGGATAGCGCGCGAGGCGCCTCTTCCCGGAACGCCGCAATCGCCTCGGCCTTCGGCGGGCGGCAGAGGAGGACGGCCGAGGAGGACGGCCGAGGAGGTCGACCGGCGTTAGCCACCGGGGCAGGTGTTCAGGTCGCCCGCATTTAATCTTCGACCGGACGCCCTACTTCTGAGGGAGCCGGCGACACCGGCGCGCCGTCACCTGCCCCGTCGAGGATCATGGATCTCACCGCTTCCCCCATCGTCCGGCTTTCCCAGGTCCGTCTCTCCTATCCCTCTCCGGAGGGCGAGATTCCGGTGCTCAACGGAATCGACCTCGCCGTCGCCCCCGGCGAAATCGTCGCCGTCACCGGCCCCTCCGGATCCGGGAAATCGTCGCTCATCGCCGTGATCGGCGGGCTCGAGCCGCTCTCCGGCGGCGACGCCCTGGTCCTGGGCACCGACATGTCGGCGGTGAGCGAACGCGGACGCACGCTGCTGCGCCGCCGCGACATCGGCATCGTGTTCCAGGCCTACCACCTGGTGCCGTCGATGACCGCCCAGCAGAACGTCGCGCTGCCGCTGACCCTGAGCGGAGAGCCCGACGCCCTGGCGAGTGCTGCGACCATGCTGGAGCGCGTCGGACTCGGCCACCGGCTGACGCACCGGCCCTCGGCCCTGTCCGGCGGAGAACAGCAGCGTGTGGCCATCGCCCGCGCCTTCGTCGCGGCCCCGCGCCTGGTCCTGGCGGACGAGCCGACCGGCAATCTGGATCAGCGCACCGGCGAGAGTGTGATCGCCACCATGTTCGATCTGGCGCGCCGGTCCGGCACCGGCCTGCTGCTGGTCACCCACGACCCGTCCCTGGCGGCCCGCTGCGACCGCACCCTCGTCATCGAAGGCGGCCGGGTGGCGTCCTGACATGACGGCACAGGACACGATCGCTTCCCGCGCCGCGGTGCTGGCCGGGTTGCTCAGGGCCGAACTCGGTTTCGGCATTCTCGGCCTGAAACTGTTCATGGCCTGCGTCGTGATCGCCAGCGCCATGCTCGGCATGATCTGGCTGCTCAGCTCCGGTCTGGACCGCGCCATGGGCGACAATGCCCGGCGTATCCTCGGCGGTGACGTGGCGGTGACCGTGGTGAACGCGCCCCTGGACGAGGCCACGGTCTCCACGCTGGACGGTGTCGGCCGATCCTCGCGGGTCGTCGAGCTGCGGTCCACCGCCGCCGCGGGGCCGGCCGAGGCGCCGCGCCGCCTGACGGTCGAGCTCAAGGCCGTCGACGGCGCTTATCCGCTCTACGGCTCCGTCGAGCTCGCGGGCGGTCAGGTCCTGCAGGAGGCGCTGGGCGCCCGCGACGGCCTGCCCGGCGCCGTGGTCGAGCCCGGCCTGCTCACCCAGCTCGGCCTCGATATCGGCGACAGGGTGCGCCTGGGCGGCACCGACTTCGAGATCCGCGCCGCCCTGCTGCGGGAGCCGGACCGGCTCTCGGCCGGGACGTTCCTGGTGGGTCCCCGGGTGCTGGTCGCGCTCGACCGGCTGCAGGCGACCGGCCTGACCGAGCGCGGGTCCCTCGTCGAATACCGCACCCGCATCCGGTTCCCGACCGACACACCGTCGTCGGACGCCATGGCCGCGGTCGCCGCCGCCGAGCCCGCGCGCGGCTGGGAGATCCAGAGCCCCAGCGAGGCGGCCGAACGGGTCCGCGAAGTGACGAACCGGACGACCACCTTCCTCGGCATTTCCGGGCTCGCGGCCTTCGCCGTCGGCCTCACCGGCGCCTGGGCCGCCGTCGCCATGTGGATCGGCCGCCGGCACCGGACCATCGCCCAGTACCGGCTGTCCGGCGCCACTGCCTCGATGGTCGTCGCCCTGCATGCGTCGCTCGTCGCCATCGCCGCCGCCATCGCCCTGGCCATCGGGCTGGGGCTCGCGGCCGCGGTGGCGATCTCCCTGCTGGAGATGCTCACCGCGCGGCTCCACCTGCTCTGGGCGCCGGCGGATCTCGGGGCGGATATCCTGCTGGTCGCCGTCACGCTCTCGCTCGGTCTGGCCGGCGCGCTGGTGGCAGGGCTTTCGGGCGTCGCCCGTCTCGCGCCGCTGCGGGCCCTGCGGGGCGATGGCGCCGGCGCCGGCCTGGTCCGCCGCGACGGGCTGATCGCCTGCGGACTGGTGCTCGCAGCACTCGCCCTGGCGATCGCCGGCCTGCCCAACCCGGCCATGGCCGTGGTCGCGGCGCTCGGTCTCGCCGCGGTCGCCGGCCTGCTCGCCCTGTTCGGGTCTCTGATCGCCCGCGGTGTCAGGCGCGTGCCGTCCGTCAGGTTCCTGTCGCTCGCCGTGAAGCAGGGGTTCGACTCACAGCGCGCGGTGATGCTCCGGGCCGTGGCGCTGGGCATCGGCATCGCCGGCATCACCGGCGTCGTCGCGGTCCAGCACTCCCTGCAGGCCGCGTTCGAGACCCAGATCCCGCAGAAGGCACCGGACCTCGTCCTGCTCGACGTCCAGGCCGCCCAGGTCGAGCGCATTCGCGACCGGGTGGCCAGCACGCCCGCCCTCGGCGAGCTGCAGGCGACGCCGTTCATGCGGACCCGCCTGCTCGAGGTCAACGGACGCCCCGTCGAGGAGGCCCTGGTCGATCCGGACAAGGACTGGGTGATCGAAGGCGACCGCAGCTTCTCCTGGACGGCGGAGCCGACCGGCGCGGAACTGCTGGCAGGCACCTGGTGGCCGGCGGACTATGACGGCCCGTCGCTGGTCTCGGCGGAGGAGGACGTCATGCAGGCGTTCGACCTGAAGCCCGGGGATACCCTCACCTACAGCGTGCTCGGCCGGGTCTTCACCTCCGAGGTGGCCAACATCCGCAAGGAGTACCACCGCACCATGCGGCCCGAGTTCCTGGTGGTCGCCAGCCCCGACCCGTTCCGCGACGCCCCGCACGGCTGGATCGTCTCGCTGCAGGGCCGGGACGAGGCGGCGCTGAACGGCTTCATCTCCGAGCTGTCACGCAGCGCGGCCAACGTGACGGTGATCGACGTCCGCCGCATCGTGCGCGAGGCCACCGACGTGGTGGAGGGCGCGATCCTGGGAACCCTGCTGATCGCCGCCATCCTTCTGCTGGCGGGATCGCTGTCGCTCGCCGCCACGGTCTCCGCCGATGTCGATGCCCGCCGGAGGGAGGCGGTCGCCCTGTCGATCGTCGGCGCGACCCGCCGGGAAATCGCGCTTGCCCGGTTCTGCGAGACCGCCGCCACCGGGCTGATCGCCGCGGTCGTCGGTGGATCCGCCGGGCTGCTGAGCAGCTGGTGGATCGCCAACGGCGCGCTCCGGGTCGACTGGGTTCCGGGCCCGGCGGCGGTCGCCCTGCCCCTGGCCCTCGGCGTGCTGACCTCGCTGGCCGCCGGTCTGGCCGGCGGTCTGGGCGCCCTGCCCCGCGGCCGGGGTCAGCTCGCGCGGCTGCTGTCGGGGTGAGCCGGCGGCGCCCGCCTTCGGGGCTGGCGCAGGTAGTGGGGCGGGTCGCTCGACATTCTCCGGCACGCGTGCGGTGACCCTCGGTTTCGCGACCAAGGTGGTGACGGTCACCCAGGCCGGCCTTGGCGGGAACCTGGGCGGCCGTGGTGCGTTGCGTCCGTGTCGCCGTCCGACCGGATAACGGGTCCGCCGGGCGGCATCGGTGCCGCACGCTTGACCCGAGGCCATGATGTATTCGCCCGACCCGCCGGCCTCCCGCGCCACTCTCCTCCGCGGACGGAGACCGTCTTGAGGGTGCGGCTCCGGATCCGCGCGGGTGTCGCATCCGCCTGTGCCTTGAGCCTGGGCGGCTGCACCGGCGTGCAGTCCGTGCTCGATCCGGCCGGGGCGGATGCCGAGGTCCTGGCGACCCTGTTCTGGGTCCTGCTGTCGGGCGCGGTCGTCCTCTGGCTGCTGCTGAACGGGGCCTTCTTCTACGTCACGCGCATGCGGGTCCGACCCCATTCCCGGAAGATCGGCGAAGCGGTGATCATCGGCGCCGGCATCGCCTTTCCCACCGTTCTGCTCGCCATCCTGCTGTCCTACGGTCTCTCCATCATGCCGAACCAGCGCGCGCCCGGAGACGGGCTGACCGTGCGGGTGACCGGCGAGCAGTGGTGGTGGCGGGTCGAGTATCTGCCGCAGGACGGCGGCGGGCCGGTGGTGTCGGCCAACGAACTTCGGTTGCCGGTGGGCGCCCGCACCGAGATCAAGCTGACGGCGGCCAAGGTGATCCACTCGTTCTGGGTCCCGAACCTCGGCGGCAAGATCGACATGTTCCCGGGCCGCGAGACCCGCATGGCGCTGGAGCCGACCCGCACCGGAATCTTTCGCGGACAGTGCGCCGAGTTCTGCGGCACCAGCCACGCGCTGATGGCCTTTCCCGTGGTCGTGCTGCCGCCGGAAGAGTTCGAGGCCTGGCTGGCGAAGGAGCGCGAGGACGCCGCCGTGCCGGTCGACGCCGCCGCCGAGCGCGGACGGGAGGTGTTCCTGGCCGAGGGCTGCGGCGCCTGCCACGCGGTGCGCGGCACCCCGGCCAAGGGGGCCGTCGGGCCCGACCTGACCCATGTCGGCGGGCGACGGACCATCGGCGCCGGCACCCTGCCGGCGACGGCGGAGGGGTTCGGCCAGTGGCTCGCCCGCACCGACCACATCAAGCCGGATGTGCGGATGCCGACCTACCGCGCGTTGCCGGAGCAGGACCTGATCGATCTGGCGACCTATCTGAAGGGGCTCCGCTGATGACCGACACGACCGATCATCGGGGCCGGAGCCCGGGCGGCCGCAATGAGCCGCGCGACGCCGCCGAGACTCATGGCGACGCCTACCCGCCCACGGACGCCATGCTCGACGCGCCGGTCGACCCGGATTTCGCCAAGGCCTCGGCCGACCGGCTGCGCGCGGCCTGGAAGACGCCGACCGGCTGGCGCTACTGGTCGGCGGTGAACAATTCCGAGGTCGGCGCCTGGTATTCGCTGACCGCGTTCTTCTTCATGCTCTGCGCCGGTGTGCTGGCCCTGCTGATCCGCGTGCAGCTGGCGGTGCCGGAGAACGACTTCCTGCCCGCCGACACGTTCAACCAGTTCTTCACCATGCACGGCTCGGCGATGATGTTCCTGTTCGCCGTGCCGATGTTCGAGGCGATCTCGATTCTGCTGCTGCCGGCCTTCCTCGGGGCCCGGGACATGCCGTTCCCCCGGCTCTCGGCCTATGGCTACTGGTGCTTCCTGATCGGCGGCGTGTTCGTGCTCGGGTCGGTGCTGTTCGGCGTCGGGCCGAGTTCCGGCTGGTTCATGTATCCGCCGCTCGCCACCAAGAGCGAGGGCATGGGTGCCGATATCTGGCTGCTCGGCCTGTCCTTCATCGAGGTCGCCTCCATCGCCGCCGCCGTCGAGCTGATCGTCGGCGCGCTGAAATGCCGGCCGCCGGGAATGCGCATCAACCTGATGCCGCTCTATGCCTGGTACGTGCTGGTGGTGGGCGGGATGATCCTGTTCGCCTTCCCGCCGCTGATCGCCGGCGACTTCCTGTTCGAGCTGGAGCGCAGCTTCGACTGGCCGTTCTTCGACCCCGAGCGCGGCGGCGACCCGATGCTGTGGCAGCACCTGTTCTGGATCTTCGGCCATCCGGAGGTCTACATCATCTTCCTGCCCTCGATCGCCATCGCCGCCATGGTGATCCCGACCGCCGCCCAGCGGCCGATCTTCGGCTATTCCTGGATCGTGCTCTCGGCGGTGGGGACCGGCTTCCTGTCCTTCGGGCTGTGGGCCCATCACATGTTCACCACCGGCCTGCCGGCCCTGTCGCTCGGCTTCTTCTCCGCCGCGTCGGAGGCGGTGGTGATCCCGACCGGCGTGCAGATCTTCGCCTTCCTCGCCACGCTGATGGTCGGCCGGGTGACCTGGAGCGTGCCGATGCTCTACATCGCCGGGTCGCTGGCGATCTTCACGGCGGGCGGGCTGACCGGGGTGATGCTGGCGCTGGCGCCGATGGACTGGCAGGTGCACGACACCTATTTCATCGTCGCCCATCTGCACTACACGATCTTCGGCGGGATGGTGTTCCCGGTGATGGCCGGGGTCTATTACTTCTACCCGTTCTTCACCAAGAAGCAGATGTCGCCGAAGCTCGGGCGCTGGGCCTTCTGGCTGGCCTTCGTCGGCTTCAACGTCACCTTCATGCCGATGCATTTCGCCGGGCTGATGGGCATGCCGCGCCGGGTCTACACCTATCCGGGCGACATCGGCTGGGACCTGCCGAACCTGATCTCAACGGTCGGCGCCTTCGTCGTCGCCGCCGGCTTCCTGGTCTTCGCCTGGGACCTGATCCGGCCCAAGGGCCGCCAGCCCTACACGGCGCGCAATCCTTGGGGTGGCGGCACGCTGGAGTGGTCGCACGACGTCCCGGACCAGGCCTGGGGCGTGCGCTCGATCCCGTATATCGAGAGCCGCTACCCGCTGTGGGACCAGCCGAAGATCGTCGAACGGATGGATGCCGGGCGCTACTACCTGCCCGACGCCGAGGAGGGCAAGCGCGAGACCCTGGTGACCACGGTGCTCGACGCCGTGCCGGTGCAGTGCCTGCGCGTGGGCGGCCCGACCTGGATCACCCATCTGGCGGCGGCGTTCACCGGCGGCGCCTTCATCTTCCCGACCTTCCACTGGTATCCGCCGGCCATCGTCTGCGGCGTGCTGGCCGTCGCCTGCGTGATCTGGTGGCTGTGGACCGGTACCGCCCGACCGCCGGAGAAGACGTATAAGGAGATCGGGCTCGGCCTGACCGTGCCGATCTACGTCTCCGGCCCGGCGGCGCCCGGCTGGTGGGGTATGTGGATCACCATGCTGGCCGACGCCACCGCCTTCGCCAGCCTGATCTTCGGCTTCTTCTACTTCTGGACCGCCAGCGCCGATTTTCCGCCGGACGGGGCGGCCCATGCGGCGAGCGGCTGGGTCTGGACCGGTGCCGCCGCCCTCACCGCCTCCTGGGCGCTGACCCGATACGCCAGACGCGCCAATCGTGCCGCGCAGGTCGGCATCGCCCGGGCCTCGCTGGCGACCGCGGCCGCGCTGACGGCCCTGGGCGCCGGCGCCATGCTGTGGTCGGCCCATAGCGCCGGGCTCGATCCCACATCCCACGTCTATCCGGCGACGATCTGGGCGGTCCTGGTCTGGACGGCGGTTCACGTGTCGGCCGGCTGCATCATGCAGCTCTACTGTCTGGCCGGCAGCCTGTTCGGCAAGCTGACGCCGGAATACGACGCCGACCTGTGGAACGTGTCGCTGTACTGGAACTTCATGGCCGCGACGGTGCTGGTGTCGGCCGCCGTCGTCGACCTGCTGCCGGGGATGATCTGACATGGCGCAGCACCGGGAGGAAAAGACCGAACTCAAGACCTTCTCCGAGGAGCAGAGCAGCCTGTGGCTGATCGCCCTCGGCCCGACGATCTGGGCGCTGCATTTCATCGCCTGCTACGCGGCGACGGCCGTGGTCTGCGCCAAGCTCGACCGCCTGGCCGAGGACGGGTGGCTGCTGCGGGCGATGATCGGGACGGCGACGGCGGTGGCCCTCGCCCTGATCGCCTGGATCGGCTGGCGCTCCTGGCGGCAATGGGACTTCCTCGACGACCGGGACCATGTGCACCATCGGCCGGTGACGGAGCATCGCCACGAATTCCTGGGCCACGCCTCGTTTCTGCTGGCCTGCCTGTCCTTCGTCGGCGTGCTGTACGTGGCCCTGCCGGCGGTGTTCGTGACGGGGTGCGTGTGATGCGGCGGGTGACGGTTTCCTCGCTCTGCCTGGCCGCCGGCCTGCTCCTGTGCGTACTCGCCTGGCTGCTCCCGCCGGTCGCCTGGCCGTGGTCCTTCGCCGATCACATGGCCCGGCACATCGCCGTGGTCGCGGTCGCCGCCCCGCTGCTCGCCGTGCCGCTGGCCGAGAGCCGCGTTGCCCGGCGCGTCTCGCCGATGGTGGCGGTGATCGTCGAGTTCGTCGCCGTCTGGGGTTGGCATGTGCCGTCCGCCCATGCGGCGGCCCAGACCTCGCTATTCTGGTTCGCGATGGAGCAGGCCTCCTATCTCGGCGCGGGGGTGCTGGTCTGGATGTCGGTGCTGCGGCCCAGCCTGTCCCTGGCCGGGCCGGTCGGACTGCTGCTGACCTCGATGCACATGACGCTGCTGGGCGCGCTGCTGATGGTCGGCACCCGTTCGGTCTATCCGTCGGAGATCTGCGGCGGCGCGGCGGATCAGCAGGTCGGCGGCATGATCATGCTCGCCGTCGGCACGCCGATCTATCTCATCGCCGGCCTGGTGCTGGTCGCCCGCGACCTGCTCGCCGACCCGGCCGGGCACCGGCGGCGCCGCGAGGGGGCCCGGTCATGACGCGCTTCCTCCTTCACACCGGCATCCTGATCGCCGTCGCCGCCGTGGCGGCCGGGCTCGTCGTCTTCCTGGGCCTGTTCAACGTCTCGGCCCGGGGCGGACACCTGCCGGGCGTGTCCTGGGTCCTGCACACCACCTTCCGCAATGCGGTGGAGCTGCGCGCGCCGCCGGCCGAGGCGGTGCCGGACCTGTCCGATCCCGACCTCGTCGCCCTCGGGGCCCGCCATTACGACGCCGCCTGCCATATGTGCCATGCGGGGCCTGGCGAGGCGCGCACGGCGACGGCGCTGTCCATGGTACCGGCACCGCCGCCGATCAGGGACGCGGTGTCGGACTGGGAGCCCCGGCACCTGTTCTGGATCGTGAAGCATGGCGTGAAGATGAGCGGGATGCCGGCGTGGCCGACGCGGTCCCGCGACGACGATGTCTGGCCGGTGGTCGCCTTCCTGACACGGGTGGCGGGCATGAGCCTGGCCGAGTACGAGGCCCTGGTGGCACCGCCCGACATGCCGGACGAGACGGCCGGGGCGGATGCCGCCTCCTGCGCCTCCTGTCACGGTGCCGACGGGCGGGGACGCGGCAACGCGCAGGTGCCCCGTCTCGACGGGCTGGGGGAGGCCTATATCGCCGCCACCCTCGCCGCCTATCGCTCCGGAGCGCGGCAGAGCGGCATCATGCGGCACGCGGCCTCGACCCTGGACGCCACCGACGATGCACGCCTCGCCGGGTTCTACGCGGCGCGACGACCCTCCCCTGCGCCAACCTCGGAGCCGAGCGGCGACCGGGAGCGGATCGTCCTGGGACGGAGCCTCGCGATGGGCTCGCCGGCGCGCCGCGACGTGCCGGCCTGCAACGCCTGCCACGGTCCCTGGCCGGATCGCCGGTCCGCGCTGTTCCCCAGCCTGTCGGGGCAGCCGAAGCCCTATCTGCTGCGTCAGTTGGAGCTTTGGCGCGACGGGGAGCGGGGCGGCACCGCCCGCGCGCATCTGATGCATCAGGCGGCACGCGATCTCGACGACGGCGAGCTGCGGGCTCTGGCGGCGTTCTACGCCTCCCTGGACCCGGGAACCGACCCCTGAGATGAACCGCCCCGCGGCGGCGGAGTCAGCCCGCCGCCTCCTCCAGGCGCTCGATCAGCGTGCGCGACAGGCCGACCGGCTTGGGCAGCGTCAGATCTTTCCAGCTCCGCTCCAGTGCCGCATCCAGGGGAAAGGCCTGGGCGGAATTGAGCGTGTCCAGTTCGTCCCAGGCAACCGGCACCGCGGCCGGCGCCCCTTCCCGGGCGCGCAGCGAGAACGGGGCGATCGACGTCGCGCCCCGCTGGTTGCGCAGCCAGTCGATGAATACCCGACCCTTGCGTCTGGCCTTCGGCAGTTCCGCCGTGTAGCGCTTGGGATCCTGCTGGGCCATGAGGGAGGCGAAGGTCTGGGCATAGTGCTTCGCCGCCTCCCATTCCGCGATCCGGCGCAGCGGCACCACCAGATGCACGCCCTTGCCGCCGGTCACCATCGGCCAGCATGGTAGCCCGAGTCCGTCCAGCCGCTCACGCAGGTCGAACGCCGCCCGCTTCACGTCGGCGAAGGCCAGGCCCTCGTCGGGGTCGAGATCGAAGACCAGCCGGTCGGGCCGGTCCAACCGGTCGCGCCGGGAGCCCCAGACGTGGAACTCCAGCGTGCCCATCTGCACCGCGCCGACCAGCCCGGCGGCGTCGGTGACATACATGTAAAGCTCCTTGTTCCCGTCCTTCTCCTCGATCTCCACCGTCTTGAGAGCGTCGGGAAAACCGGTGCCGGCGTGCTTCTGGAAGAAGCGATCACCGTCGAGTCCGGTCGGCAGACGCACCAGCGACAGTGGCCGATCGGCACACGCTTCCAGCATCCGGTCGGCGATCGCCTCGTAATACTCGGCGACCCGCCGCTTGGTGAGTTTCGCCTTGGGGTAGACCACCCGCTCGGGGTGGCTGACGGAGAGTCCGGCGATCTCGACGCGCCCGTCCTCGGCCATGGTGTCGCCTCCCAGTTCCACATCGGCTGCCTGCTTGTCCGCGCGCAGACCTTCGAACACCGCGTGGCGCACGCGGCCGTCGGCGGTGAACTCGGCATAGGTCACCTCGGCCACCAGCTTCGGCGTGATCCACTGCACGCCGCGGGCCTCGGCTTTCGGCACGGTCAGCGGCGCGGTCTTGCGCGCCAGCGGTTTCATGGTCGACGCGAGCTCTTCGAGGAGATCGGCATCGAACCCGGTGCCGACCTTGCCGACATAGGTGAGCGTGTCGTCCCGGTGCGCGGCGAGGACCAGGGAGCTGAAGGGGCGGCTCTTCTTGTCGCTTTTCTGCCAGCCGACCACGACGAACTCGTCGCGCCGCGTGCACTTGACCTTGATCCAGTCCCGGGTGCGCCTGCCCTGGTAGGCGGCATCCCGGCGCTTGGCGATCAACCCCTCGCCGCGCGCCGCGCACACCGCCTCGAAGGCCTCCGACGCGTTCTCGGTGATGATCGGGCTGAGCTGGACGGCGCCGAGCGGCGGCACATCGGTGAAAACCTCCTCCAGGGCCGCGCGCCGCCCGGTCAGCGGCCTGGACCGCAGCGCGGTGCCGTCGCGCTCCAGCAGATCGAACGCATAGAAGGTGAAGGGGCCGCCGGCCTTGATCGCCTTCTGCAGATCGGAGAAGCCGGACATGCCGGCCCCGGCGACGATCTCGCCGTCGATCAGCGCGCTGTCGCAGTTCAGGGAGGCGAAATCGGGCAGCAGGGCCTCGAACTTGTCCGACCAGTCGTGACCGTTGCGGGTGTAGATCTTTGTCCCGCCCTTCCCCAGGGCGACCAGGGCGCGGTAGCCGTCGAATTTCATCTCGTGCCACCACGCCTCGCCATCGACCAGACTGTCGCCCAGGGTGGCGAGCTGGACCTTGCGGAAGCGCGGCAGGGGCTTGGCGCGCTCCACCAAGGGAAGCAGGTCGGCGCCGGCGGCGATCTCGCGGAACGTACGGTTCGTGGAGACGCTGCGCCGGTAACGTCGGATCGGGTCGCGCTCTCCGGCCGCCTCGTCCTCCTCCTTGATCAGCAGCCAGTTCTCGCGGTCGCTCTTACCCGATCGCTTGTCGCCGCGCCGCTTGCCGTCCATCCGCACCAGGTGCCAGCCGCCCGTCAGCCGCCGACCGTGCAGGGCGAAATGGATGTGCCCCTTCTTCAGGCCCTTCTCCAGCGGCTCGAGCGGCCGCCAGTGGCCGATATCCCAGAGCATCACCGTGCCGGCGCCGTAATTGTCCTCCGGAATCGCGCCCTCGAAGTCCAGGTACGAGACCGGATGATCCTCCGTGCGGACCGCGAGCCGCTTCTGGCTGGTCCGCAGCGACGGCCCCTTGGTCACCGCCCAGCTCAGCAGCGCGCCGTTCCATTCCAGACGCAGGTCGAAATGGGTGCGGCTGGCGTCGTGCTTCTGCATCGAATAGCGCAACGCGAGCCCCTCGGGATCCCCAGCCTTCCGGGGCTCCGGCGTGCGGGTGAAGTCGCGCTTCTCGAAATAGCGCTCCAGCCGTTCCGCCGTCTCGGCCTTCCGGGACGCTGCTTTGGGAGAATCCGACGCCATCGCTCAGCCGTCCGGCATCAGTCCTTGCGAAACAGGTTGGGATAGTAGTCGTTCCGCACGCGCAGCCGCGGCGCCAGCGTCCAGGCGATCGGCCAGGTCAGCGCGAAGGCGACCGCGATCGCCGCCGGCAGGACATACTCCATGTAGGGCTGCAGCTGCGGGATCGAGAGAACGAGGACGGCACCGCTGCCGAAAAGGATCGCGTTGACCGGAAGCGCCAGCAGGCCGGCCATCAGAGTTCTGGTCCGAGGCATTTTCTCCTCCTGTCTTGTCTAGGAAGGAAACGGTCGGTTGCCGGGACGGTTCCGGAACCAGGAACCGGCCGCCGGCGTTGCCCGCGTGTGAGACCGGCACATGGGACCGGCACATGGGATCGGACTGGGAGACATCGATGGCCAAAATCGAGAAGTTGAGCGCGATCACCCTGGCGACCCACGACATGGCGCGCTCAGTCGCATTCTACCGCTCGATCGGCTTCGACGTCGCCAAGGGCGGCGAGACCGCCGCCTTCACCACGCTGGCGGCAGGCGAGGACGCGCTGAACCTGATCCTCGCGGCACCGGACGTGCCGTTGCGGTGGTGGGGGCGCGTCATTCTTTTCGTCGACGATGTGGACGCCATGCACCGGGCGGTCGTCGATGCCGGATACAGCCCGGATTTCGCCCCCTCCGACGCACCCTGGGGCGAACGCTACTTCCATGTCACCGACCCCGACGGCCACGAGATCAGCTTCGCGCGGCCCCTGTCGCGGTAAGCGTCCGGCGGGAGCGATCGGCCGGCGGCATCGGCGACCGAATTCAGGAACCGGGGCCTGTGCGTGACGTTCCATCACCAGTCGAAGGCAATGCCTGCAGGTCAGGCGTTGCCGACGATTGAGGCACGCGGCAAGGCCGCTCGGCCACCCTCACGCAGACGGACGCCGATCTGCCTCAGTCAAATGGAGGATTGAAAGATGGTCGCCCAAGGCGCCGCAGATCTCGCGGCAATGATGCTGAGCCCCTACGAGCATTTCGAAGACCCCATGGCCGTCGCGCGGAGCGAGAACCTGACCAAGGAGGAGAAGCTCAGCGTGCTCAAGTCGATGGAGGCCGATGCCCGCGAACTTGAGGTCGCGGCCGAGGAGAACATGGGCGGCGGGGAGCAGCATACGCTCGCCGCGGTTCGCAAGGCCATGCGCGCGGTCGACCCCGAGGCGGCCGCCCGAAGCGCGCAGGTTCAGACCAGCAAGGCCACCTGATACCCGCTCTCTAATACCCCGCGCCGCGGCAAGACATCGACCCTGCGGACCTCCGCCCCACCAATACGCTTGACGGTCGGATCCGCAGGGCGCACAGAAAGGCGCGGGGCTGGCGAACGCCCCATCAGGCTTCGGCCCAAGTTCGCATCCTTCGTCACCTGACAGAGAGGATGCGCCATGGCCGCTCCCATCGATATCTCCGCCCCACAGTTGCGCCGACTGATCGGCACGCCCGACTGCCCGATCCTGGTCGATGTCCGCATCGACGAGGACGTCCAGGCCGATCCGCGCCTGCTGCCCGGCGCCTTCCGCCAGCCCCATCACCGCATCGAGGACCTGGCACCCCAGCTTCAGGGTCGCCGCGTGGTGGTGATCTGCCACCGGGGCGCCAAGCTCAGCCAGGGGGCGGCCGCCCTGCTGCGCCTGTGGGGCGTCGCCGCGGTCGCGCTCGACGGCGGGCATCTCGGCTGGAGCGATGCCGGCCTGCCCCTTGTGCCGCTGGCCGCCCTGCCGCCGCGCGACGCGGAGGGTCGGACCCTGTGGGTTACCCGCCGCCGGCCGAAGGTGGATCGGATCGCCTGCCCCTGGCTGATCCGCCGCTTCGTCGACCGCCGCGCCCGCTTCCTGTTCGTGGCCCCCGACGAGGTGCACGCGGTGGCCGAGCGGTTCGGTGCCACGCCTTTCGACGCCATGCCCGTCAGCACCGAGGGCGGGGACTGGGGCCATCGCGGGGAGTTCTGTACCTTCGACGCGATGGTGGAGCGCTTCGGCCTCGACACCCCGCCGCTGCGGCGGCTGGCCACCATCGTGCGCGGCGCGGACACCCGGCAGCCGGATCTGGCAGCGGAGGCATCCGGGCTGCTCGCCCTCTCCCTGGGCCTGTCCGAACTGTTCACCGAGGACCTTGCCCAACTCGATGCCGCCATGGTGGTGTACGACGCCCTCTATCATTGGGCGCGCGAGACGGCGCAGGCCGGATCGGACAAGAGGGCCGTGGCATGAGCGACATCGTGAACGAGAGCGCGCCGGCGACGCCCGGCTTCGGCGAGGCGCTGCGGGTCTGGCTGCGGATCGGCCTGCTGTCCTTCGGCGGACCGACGGCGCAGATCGCCCTGATGCACCGAGAGATCGTCGAAGAGCGGCGCTGGCTCAATGAGGACCAGTTTCTCAACGCCCTGAACTTCTGCATGCTCCTGCCGGGACCGGAGGCGATGCAGCTTGCGACCTATGCCGGGTGGCGGCTGCACGGGCTGGCCGGCGGGCTGGCGGCGGGGCTGCTCTTCGTCCTGCCGGGCGCCGCCGTCATCCTCGCCCTGGCCGCCCTCTACGCCACGTTCGGCGAGGTGCCGCTGGTCGACGCGCTGTTCCTCGGGGTCAAGGCGGCGGTGGTCGTCATCGTGATCGAGGCGCTGCTGCGGATCGCCCGCCGCACCCTGTCCTCGCCACTGCACTGGTGGGTCGCCGGTCTCGCCTTCGTGGCGATCTTCTTCCTCGCCCTGCCGTTCCCACTGATCATCCTGGGGGCGGCGGTTCTTGGCCTGCTGCGGCCGGCCGGACCTTCGTCGGTCGCGCCAACGCCGGCCGGCGCCCCGGCCCTGGCCGGGACCGCCGGCACCGTGGCGGTATGGCTCGTCCTGTGGTGGACACCGGTGCTGATCGCCGCCGCCCTCGACCCGGGCGGGCTGCTGACGCAGATCGGCGTGTTCTTCTCCAAGCTCGCGGTGGTCACTTTCGGCGGCGCCTATGCGGTTCTCGCCTATATGGCCCAGGACGTGGTGGCGCAAAAGGGCTGGCTGACCACCGGCGAGATGATGGACGGGCTCGGCCTGGCCGAAACCACGCCGGGGCCGCTGATCCTGGTGACCCAGTTCGTCGGCTTTCTCGCCGCCGCGAAGGCCGGCGGACTGGCGGCCGGCGTGGCGGGCGCGGCCATGGCCCTGTGGGTGACCTTCGCGCCCTGCTTCCTGTGGATCTTCGCCGGCGCCCCTTACATCGACTGGCTCGCCGGCCGCCGGCGGCTGCGCCAGGCCCTGTCCATGGTCACCGCCGCGGTGGTGGGGGTGATCCTGAACCTGTCCCTGTGGTTCGCCATGCACGTGTTCTTCGAGCGGGTGGAGCAGGTCGACCGGTGGGGCCTGCGGCTGACCTGGCCGGACCCGGCAAGCCTGAACCTGCCTGCGCTGGCCCTGTTCGCATTGGCCGCGGTGCTGGCCTTCCGGTTCCATTTCGGCATCGGCAAGGTGCTCGTGGTCGCCGCCCTGGGCGGCCTGGCGATCCGGGCGGCCGGGTTCTGATCCAAGTTTGACAATCTTTGCCAATTTTCGCCATACTCGTCGTATGGAGGATCACATGGCGACCATGAACGTTTCGCTGCCCGACCCGATGAAGCATTGGGTCGAAGCCCAGGCCCGCTCGGGCCGATACAGCAATGCCAGCGACTATGTGCGCGATCTCATCCGGCGCGACCAGGAACGGGCGGCCGATATCGCCCGGCTTCAGGCTGTGATCATGGAAGGAGTCGAGAGCGGAGTTGCCGAGGACTTCAGCATGGAGGACATCCAGTCGGATCTGGATAGCCGCTGATGGCCCTCTACCGCGTCTCAAGAAAGGCGCAGAGCGATATCCGGGACATCGGCCTACACACCCAGCGGCAATGGGGCGCCGGCCAGCGACGAAAAGCACTGGGTCGTGTATCTCGTCGAACCGGATGGCGTGTTTATCGTGCGGGTGGTGCATGAAAGGATGCATCTCCCCGACCACCTATCGGACACCTAGCCTCACCCCCGTCCCAGCATGGGCGTCTCGTCGCTTCGCAGGGTGAGAACCTCGACGCCGGTCGCGGTGACCGCGACCGTATGTTCGAACTGGGCGGAGAGTTTTCCGTCGGCGGTCACGACCGTCCAGCCGTCGGCCTCGGTGGCGGTCTGGCGGGTGCCCTGATTCACCATCGGCTCGACGGTGAAGACCATTCCCTCGCGCAGCGTCCCTCCGGTGCCCGGCCGGCCGAAATTCAGCACCTGCGGCTCCTCGTGCATCTCCCGGCCGATGCCGTGGCCGCAATAGTCGCGCACCACCGAGCAGCCGTTGCGCTTGGCGTGACGCTCGATGGCGTAACCGATATCCCCCAGGCGGGCGCCGGGTCGGACCTGGGCGATGCCCTTCCACATGGCCGCCTGGGCGATCCGCACCAGGCGCCGGGCGGCCGGGCTGGCGTTGCCGATCACATAGGTCTTGCTGGAATCGGCGATGAAGCCGTCCTTCTCCAGGGTGATGTCCAGGTTGACGATGTCGCCGTCGGCGATGATCTCGCCCGGGTCCGGCACGCCGTGGCAGACCACGTGGTTGCGTGAGCAGTTCAGCACGTACTCGTAGCCGTACTGGCCCTTGCTCGCCGGTCGCGCCGCCAGGTCCCCGGTGATGAAGCGGTCGACCAGATCGTTGACCTGCAGGGTCGACAGTCCCGCGAGGTCCAGGCCGTCCAGCATCTCGAAGACCGAGGCCAGAAGCCGGCCGGACGCCCGCATCAGGGCCAGTTCTTCCGGAGTCTTCACCATGTCAGGCGGTCGCCCGGTTCGCGGGGACGGGTCCGGCCTGGGCGGCGTCGAGCTGCATGCGGATGATGTCGGTGAAACAGGCCGTAGGGTTGGCCTCGGCCAGCATGCCGATCTTCATCCAGAATTCCGCCTGGGCGTTGATCGAGCGGCACATCACTGCGCTGGCGCGGCGAACCTCCTCGTGCAGGTCGTCGCCGATCTTGACGATACCCATCGAGCTCTCCTTGGCGATACGAAACGTATACGATTCATATACTCTCTTCGCAATGGCCGGCAAGGGCGCCGTTCCCAGGTGCGTCAGACCGGCCGGGAGGCCAGGCGCGCAGGGCCGCGACCGTGGCGGCATCGGCCAGCATGCGCACGCCGATCTCCGGCCGCCGCCGCGGGAACGCGGCCTGTCTCAGAAGCCTGTCGAGCGTGGTGTCGAGGTTCGCCCGAACCTTTTTCCGGGATCTCTGCAGCTTCGCCTGTCGCCGGACGGCGACCGGGCGCGATTGCGATACTTGCAACCCTCATCTGCGACGACCGGGGCATCTCAAGTGTCGACACCTACCCGAACACTGCCTATTACGCCGACGGACGCACAGTGAAAGCGACACTCAGGTACACTTGGTGACGAATTCTGCCGATCGGCGGGCAGCGAAGACCATCGGATGGCGCGGGACAGTCTCGCGCCGTTCCTTCCTGACCGGCCTGGCGGCCGCCGCGACTGCCTGCGTACAGGCGCGCCCGGCGGCTGCCGCTGACCTACGTTTCGATCATGCCTTCGGGACGACGCTGATGCCGCGACCGGCGCAGCGTGTCGTCTCGCTCGGCTATACCAGCCACGATCCGCTTCTGGCCCTGGGTGTGCGCCCGGTCGCCGTGCGCCACTGGTTCGGCGCCTTCCCCTACGGCGTGTGGCCCTGGGCCCAGCGCCAGCTCGGCGACGCGACGCCGGACGTGCTGACCGGCGAGGTGTCCATGGAGCGGGTGGCGTCGCTGAACCCCGACCTCATCGTCGCCATCGGCGCCGGGATCTCCAAGGCCGAGTACACGGTGCTCTCCCGCATCGCGCCGGTCCTGGTGCATGAAGCCACCGACAGCACGTACGGCACGCCGTGGGACCGCATGACCCTGACCCTGGGCCGGGCGACCGGCCGGCTTGCCCAGGCGCAGGAGCTGATGGCCGGCGTGAGGGCGGCCTTCGCCGACGCCCGCCGCCGCCATCCGGCCTCGGCCGGCAAGACCGGTGTGGCCGCCTATCACTGGAGCGGGGAGACCGGCGCGTTCATCGGCGCCGACACCCGGGCCCGCTTCCTCGTCGAGCTCGGATTCCGGCCGACCGACGCGGTCGCGGCACTGTCGGGCGTCAACGACTTCTACGCGCCGCTGTCGCCGGAGGACCTGTCGCCGCTGGACGGCGACCTGCTGCTCTGGGTGTCCAGCTTCCAGACCAGCCCGGATCTCGTGGCACTACCCATGCGCCAGACCCTGGAGGCCTGCCGGGAGGGCCGGGAGGTCTTCGCCGGCGGCGTGCTGGCCGCCGCCCTGTCCTTCGGCAGCGTGCTGTCCCTCCCCTTCGCGCTGAACGCCCTGGAGGACGACATCGCCGCGGCCATCGACGGCGACCCGGCGACCCCGGTCGCCAGCGCGCGCGAAGCCGGCCTCGCCCCATGACGCGCTGGGCGCCCCTGCTCGGCCTGCTGCTCCTGGCGATCCTGATCAGCCTGCTGCTGGGGTATCGGCCGATCAACCCGGCGGAACTCTGGCAGGCGCTGGTCGCCCCGGACCCGACCGACCCCGCCCATGTCACCATCCGCGCCATCCGGTTCCCGCGCACGGTCGCCGGGCTGGTCTGCGGCGGCGCGCTCGGCGCGGCGGGAATGGCGATCCAGGCCGTCACCCGCAACCCGCTGGCCGACCCGGGCATCCTCGGGATCAACGCCGGGGCCGCCTTCGGGGTGGTGGTCGGAGCGCTGGTCCTCGGACAGGTCGATGCCGGCCTTCTGTCGCTCCTCGCCTTTCCGGGCGCGGCCCTGGCGGCCGCCGCGGTCTTCGCCCTGGGCGGCGGGCTGCGCGGCAATGCCAGCCCGGTGCGCCTGACCCTGGCCGGCGCCGCGCTCGGCGTGCTGCTGCTCTCGCTGGTCACCGCCTCGGTGCTGATGCGCGGCGAGACCCTCGATGTCATGCGGTTCTGGATCGTCGGATCCCTGGCCGAGGCGCGGGCCCGCCCGCTGGTGGAAATGACGCTCGCCGCCGGTGCCGGCTTCCTGCTTGTCCTGGCCCTGGCCCCGAAACTGGAGGTCCTGGCGCTGGGCGACGCGCTGTCCCGCGGCCTCGGCACCCGACCCGGCCGGGTTCAGGCGGGGGCACTGGTCTGCATCGCGCTGCTGACCGGCGCGGCGGTGGCGATCGCCGGACCCATCGCCTTCCTCGGCCTGATGGTACCGCCGATCGCCCGTCGGCTGGTCGGCGGCTCCCTGCGGCCGGGACTGATCGCCGCCGCCCTGCTGGGGGCGTCGATCCTTCTCCTGGCCGACAGCGCCGGGCGCCTGCTGCTGGCCCCGGCGGAGATCCGGGCCGGCGTCATGACCGCGTTGCTCGGCGGGCCGATCTTCGTGCTGATCGCGCGGCGGATCCGGCCGGGAGCGATCGGATGATCCGCGGCACCGTCCTCGTCCTGCTGCTGGCCGGCTCGGCGGCCCTGGCCCTGCTGGTCGGCCAGATCCACCTCAGCCCGGCAAGCCTGTGGGACGGCCTGACCGGCGGCGACGGACCGGCGGCGCTGACGATCTCGGTTCTGCGCGGCCCCCGGGTCGCCGTCGCCCTGCTGTCGGGTGCCGCCCTGGGCCTGGCAGGCGCGGTGTTCCAGCTCCTGCTGCGCAACCCTCTGGCGTCGCCCGACGTGATGGGCTTCACCGGCGGGTCCGGCCTCGCCATTCTGGCGGCGATCGCCATGGGGACAAGCGTCCCGCTGCCGCTGGCGGCGGCGGCGGGCGGACTGGCGGCCGGCCTGATCGTCCTGACCCTGTCGCGCCCGGCCGGCAGCCGTGGCGGCATCGACGGCGCCTCGCCGGTGACCATTGTCCTGGTCGGTATCGGGGTCGGCTTCGCCGCCTCGGCCTTCGGCTCGTTCCTGATGACCCGCCTGTCCGGTCCCCAGGCGGCGGAGGCCCAACGCTGGCTGGTCGGCTCGCTCTCCGCCCGCGACTGGTCGCATGTCCGGATCCTCATGGCGGCCGGCGGCGCGCTCGTCCTCTGCCTGGCCCTTCAGGTGCGCGCCCTGCGGCTGCTCGAGCTTGGGGCGGAGCTGGCCTCGGGGCTCGGCCTGAAGGTGGCGCGGGCCCGGCTGCTGCTGGCGGCGACCGCCATCGGCCTGTGCGCGGTGGCCGTGTCGATCGTCGGCCCCGTCGCCTTCGTGGCGCTGATGGCCCCGCCGGTGGGCGTACGCCTGGCGCGGGCGACCGACCCGGGCGCCCGGCTTGCGGCGGCCGCGGGGGCGGGCGCGGTCATCATGGTGCTTGCCGATCTTGTCGCCCGGGCGAGCCTCCCCGGCCTGCAGCTGCCGATCGGCGTCACCACCGGCATTCTCGGCGCGCCTTACCTGCTGTGGCGCCTGTCACGCGAGATGGAAAGGGGCGAGCTGTGAGCCCGATCAGCCTGCGCACGGAATCCCTGTCGGTCGGTTACCAGGACCGCCAGGTGATCCAAGGACTGGACCTCGTCTTCCCGGTGGGACGGAGCACCGCCATCCTCGGCCCCAACGGCTGCGGAAAGTCGACCCTGCTGCGCGCGCTGGCCCGGCTGCTGAAACCGTCGGCGGGACGGGTGCTGCTGGGCGACGCCGACCTGCATGCCGCCGACACCCGCGACGTCGCCCGGCAGCTCGCCATCCTGCCGCAGTTCCCTCTCGCCCCGGACGCGATCAACGTGGGCGAGCTGGTCCGGCGCGGGCGGACCCCGTGGCGCGGCCTGCTCGCCCCCTGGACGCGGGACGACAGCGACGCCTGCACCGACGCCCTCGACGCGGTCGGTATGACCGACATGGCCGACCGCCCGCTGGCCGAGCTGTCCGGCGGCCAGCGCCAGCGCGCCTGGCTGGCTCTCGTGCTGGCTCAGCGGACCCCGCTGCTGCTGCTGGACGAGCCGACCTCCCACCTGGATCTGGCACAGCAGATCGAGATGCTGAAACTGCTGCAGCAACGGGTCGCGGACACCGGCATGACGGTGGTCAGCGTGCTGCACGACCTGAACCTCGCCGCCCGGTTCAGCGATCACCTGGTGCTGCTGAGCCCGCAGGGGCTGATCGCCGAGGGCGCGCCGGAGACGGTAGTGACCGCCGAGAACCTGCACCGGGCGTTCGGCCTGGCGGCCCAGGTCATGGCCGATCCGCTGACCGGGCGGCCGTGGATTCTGCCGCACTAGGTCGAACCCCAGTTCCGCCGGTCCATCGGACACTGACGCATATATTTTGTGCTTGGGTCACGCCCGGGACCACGATAATGCTGATGTCACAAAACTGTAATGTTCGGTCATACCGCAGGTGGGCCGACGATAACGACCTGTAGGGAGAATCACATGATTCGCAGAAATTTGATGCTGTCGGCCCTCGCCGGTCTGGTCGGCGCGGTCTCGCTGAGCTGGGCCGCCCCCAGCTACGCCCTCGACTCCCGGTTCAAGGACGACAATGGTGATCTGGTCGCCGATACGCCGACCGATCCGAGCCAGCAGGTCGATCCCGACACCCTCATCTTCGCCTATACCCCGGTCGAGGATCCGGCGGTCTACGCCAAGGTGTGGGACGGCTTCCTGCGCCACATGGAGAGCGTGACCGGCAAGAAGGTCCAGTTCTTCCCCGTGCAGTCCAACGCCGCCCAGATCGAGGCGATGCGCGCCGGTCGCCTGCATGTCGCCGGCTTCAACACCGGCTCCAACCCGCTGGCGGTGAACTGCGCCGGTTTCGTGTCCTTCACCATCATGGCCTCGAAGGACGGCGATTTCGGCTACAACATGGAAATCATCACCTATCCGGGCAGCGGCATCGAGAAGGTCGAGGACATCAAGGGCCGGAAGATGGCCTTCACCTCGCAGACCTCGAATTCCGGCTTCAAGGCGCCGTCGGCGATCCTGAAGGCCGATTACGGCATGGTCCCGGAGACGGATTTCGAGCCGGTGTTCTCCGGCAAGCACGACAACTCGATCCTCGGCGTGGCCAACAAGGACTATCCGGCCGCCGCGATCGCCAACTCGGTGCTGCACCGCATGGTGGCCCGCGACGTGATCAAGGCCGATCAGGTCGTCTCGATCTACAAGTCGCAGAAGTTCCCGACCACCGGGTTCGGCTACGTCTACAACCTGAAGCCGGAGCTGCAGGAGAAGATCAAGGAAGCCTTCTTCACCTTCGACTGGGAAGGCTCGGCCCTTAAGGAGGAGTTCGCCCGGTCCGGTGAGGAGCAGTTCATCCCGATCACCTACAAGTCCCACTGGGAGGTGATCCGCAAGATCGACACCGCCAACGGCGTCTCCTACGACTGCAAGTGACCCCACGGTCACACAACACCCTTTGACCGGCACATTTTAGGGAGCGGCCGAATGCTGCGCTTGAAGGACCTCTCGAAGGTCTATGCAACCGGAGATCGGGCGCTCACCGATGTGAGCCTTACGGTCGAGCCCGGTCAGGTCGTTGGCCTGATCGGGCCGTCCGGGGCGGGGAAATCCACCCTGATCCGCTGTATCAACCGTCTGGTCGAGCCGACCTCAGGCCAGGTCTATCTCGGCGACATGGACATCACCGGCCTGAGCCGCGGCGGTCTGCGCCGCGCCCGCCGCCGGATCGGCATGATCTTCCAGGAATACGCCCTGGTGGAACGCCTCACCGTGATGGAGAACGTGCTGTCCGGCCGGCTCGGCTATGTCGGCTTCTGGCGCAGCTTCTTCCGCAAGTTTCCGCCGGCATCGATCGAGAACGCCTACCGCCTGCTCGACCGGGTCGGACTGTCGGACCATGTGAACAAGCGCGCCGACGCCCTGTCCGGCGGCCAGCGCCAGCGGGTCGGCATCGCCCGCGCCCTGGAGCAGGATCCCGACCTGCTGCTGATCGACGAGCCGACGGCGTCGCTCGACCCGAAGACCTCGCGGCAGATCATGCGGCTGATCGTGGAGATCTGCGACGAGCGCGGCCTGCCCGCCATCATCAACATTCACGACGTCGCCCTCGCCCAGCAGTTCGTGCGCCGGGTCATCGGCCTGCAGTCCGGCCGCGTGGTCTTCGACGGCAGCCCGGACGAACTCACCGCGGACGTCCTCACCCAGATCTACGGCGAGGAGGACTGGTCCGCCACGATCCGCAAGGCCGACGAAGACGGCGAGGACATCGACGAGGACGCCGACCATCCCGGCACGGTCCCGGTCGACCGCGAACGCCTGGCGGGCCTCACATGACCGACGCGGGCATGACCGGCGCGACCGATTACCGGGGCTGGACGCGGCCGCCCATCATCAAGCGGCCCTGGCTGCGCTGGGCGCTGTACGGCGGCGGCCTGCTCTATCTGGTGCTGGCCGTCGCCTCGGTCGAGGTGAACTGGGTGCGGGTCTGGGAAGGTTTGGAGCGCGGCCAGCGCTTCATCGAGGGCTTCCTGGTCCCCGACTTCACCAGCCGCTGGGAGGACATCCTCCAGGGCATGGAAGAGAGCCTGACCATGTCGGTGACCGCGACCGTGGTCGGCGTGCTGATCTCCATCCCCATCGGCATCGGCGCCGCCCGCAACATAGCGCCCCTGCCGATCTACGCCGTGTGCCGGGCCATCGTCGCCCTGTCACGCAGCTTCCAGGAGATCATCGTCGCCATCCTGTTCGTCGCCATGTTCGGCTTCGGCCCGTTCGCCGGCTTCCTGACCCTGTCCTTCGCCACCATCGGCTTCCTGGCCAAGCTGCTGGCCGAGGACATCGAGGATATCGACGAGGCCCAGGCCGAGGCGGTGCGGGCGACCGGGGCCGGCTGGTGGCAGATCGTAAACTACGCGATCCAGCCGCAGGTCATGCCGCGCCTGATCGGCCTCAGCCTCTACCGGCTGGACATCAATTTCCGCGAGTCGGCGGTGATCGGCATCGTCGGCGCCGGCGGCATCGGCGCCACCCTGAACACCGCGATGGACCGCTACGAATACGATTCCGCCGCCGCGATCCTGATCCTGATCATCCTGATCGTCATGGCCGCCGAATACCTGTCGGGCTACGTGCGGAAGTGGGTGCAATGATGACGATGACCGACCTCGCCCACCGGACCTGGCGCCGGCGCTCCACCCGCAAGGAACTGGCGCTCTGGCTCGGCTGGCTCCTGCTCGTCGCCCTGTTCGTGTTCTGCTGGCAGGTGATGACCGAGAGCACGATCTGGGCTTTCGTCACCGACGCGCCCCGTCAGGCCGCCGATATCGGCTCGCGCATGTTCCCGCCGCGCTGGGAGTATATCCCGGCCCTGCTGGAGCCGCTCTGGGACACTCTGAACATCGCCACGCTCGGCACGCTGCTGGCGCTGTTCATGGCGGTGCCGGTGGCCTTTATGGCGGCCCGCAACACCACCCCCAGCACCCGCTTCGTGCGGCCGGTCGCCCTGCTGATCATCGTCGCCAGCCGCTCGATCAACTCGCTGATCTGGGCGCTGCTGCTGGTCGCGGTCATCGGCCCCGGCGTGATGGCCGGCATCGTCGCCATCGCCCTGCGCTCGATCGGCTTCGTCGCCAAGCTGCTCTACGAGGCGATCGAGGAGATCGACGAAGCACAGGTCGAGGCGGTGGCCGCCACCGGCGCCAGCAAGGCGCAGCTCATGGATTACGCGGTGGTGCCGCAGATCCTGCCGGCCTTCGCCGGGATCACGGTGTTCCGCTGGGACATCAACATCCGCGAGTCGACGGTTCTCGGGCTGGTCGGAGCCGGCGGACTGGGCCTGCGGCTGCAGGAATCCCTGAACGTGCTAGCCTGGCCCCAGGTGACGGTGATCTTCATCCTGATCCTGATCACCGTGCTGGTCAGCGAGTGGGTCTCCGCCAAGGTCCGCCATGCCATCATCTGACGAAGGGTCGCGGCCGTACCGGTCGCGACTGCGGGAAACCTGAATGCATCTGCTCATCGAAATCGCCGGCGGCGTCGCCCTGCTCCTGTGGGGCGTGCGCATGGTGCGCACCGGAATCACCCGGGCCTTCGGTTCGGCGATCCGGCGCGGCATCGCGGCGGCGACGCGGAACCGGCTGACCTCGTTCCTCACCGGGTTCACGGTCACCGGCTTCCTGCAGAGCAGTACCGCCACCGCCCTGATCGTCGGCTCCTTCGGGGGCCGCAAGATGATCGCCGTGCCGGCCGGATTGGCGATCATGCTGGGTGCGGATGTCGGCAGTACGGTCGTGGTGCAGGTGCTGGCCTTCGACGTCTCCTGGATCTCGCCGCTCTTTCTGTTCGTCGGCGTGACCGCCTTCCTGACCTCCGACGACTCCCGCCGACGGGCCATGGCCCGGGTGCTGATCGGCCTCGGGCTGATGCTGCTGGCGATCAAGATGGTGATGCTGGCCTCGGTCCCGCTGCGCGAGGGGCCGACCCTGTCGGTCCTGCTGGCGCCGATGGTCGACGAGCCGATCCTGGCGATCCTGCTCGGCGCAGGGCTGGCTTGGCTGGCCCATTCCAGCCTGACCGTGATCGTGCTGGTGATGACGCTGGTCTCCCTACACGTGGTCGAGGTTCAGCTCGCCATGGCGCTGGTGCTGGGGGCAAATATCGGCAGCTCGATCACCCCGGTGGCGATGAACTGGCGGGCGGATCCCTCGGCGCGGCGCATTCCGGTGGGCAACCTGATGATGCGGACGGCAGGCGTGGCCCTGGTGTTCTGGATGGTGCCCTGGATCGTGCCGTATCTGCGCGACATCTCCGACGATCCGGCCCGGCTGATCGCGAATTTCCACACCGGCTTCAACCTGGCGGTGGCGCTCCTGTTCCTGCCCTTCGTCGGCCTCGTAGCCGCCCTGGTCACCCGGATGCTGCCGGACAGTCCGGCGGCGGAAGACGAGAAGGCGCCGAGGCATCTGGAGGAGTCCGCGCTCGATTCACCCGGCGTCGCCCTGTCCAGCGCCGCGCGCGAGACCCTGCGGATCGGCGATACGGTGGAATCGATGCTCGAACGCACCATGGAGGTGTTCAAGAGCGGCCGCTCCGACCTGATCAAGGAGATCGAGCGCGACGACGACGTGGTCGACGTGCTGCACGAGGCGGTGAAGCTCTATCTCACCCGGCTGTCGCGTCAGGAACTGGACCCCAAGGAAAGCCGCCGGGTGGTCGAGATCCTGACTTTCAACACCAACCTGGAGCATATCGGCGACATCATCGACAAGAACCTGCTGGAGCTGGCGGCCAAGAAGATCAAGGACGGCGCCCGCTTCTCCGATGCCGGCATGACCGAACTGCAGGCCATGCACGGCGAGGTGGTCGCCAACCTGAAGCTGGCGCTGAGCGTGTTCATGAGCGGCGACGCGCTGCTGGCCCGCCGGCTGATGGAGCAGAAGGTCCATATCCGCGAGCTGGAGCAGAAATTCGCCGAGGCCCACTACGCCCGCATGCGCGACGGCACGCCGGAATCCCTGGGCAGCTCGTCGCTGCATCTGGACGTGCTGCGGGACTTGAAGCGAATCAACAGCCACATCACGTCGGTGGCCTATCCGATCCTGGAATCGACCGGCCAGATCGCCGAGAGCCGCCTGATCGATGCCTGACCCCACTCACGTTCAGAGCCCCGCGGAGTGCCCATGACCCATCCGATCGACCAGCTCTTCGAGATGGTCCAGACCTCGCGCGCGGATACCAAGGTCGGCAACCGGACCGCGCAGCTGCTGCGCGACGGCAACCCGAAGATCGCCAAGAAGGTGGTCGAGGAAGCCGCCGAAGTGGCGCTGGACGCCGCCGTGGCCGACCGCGACGGGGTGATCCGCGAGTCCGCCGACCTGCTGTACAATCTCACCGTCCTCTGGGTCTGGATGGGCATCACCCCGGCCGAGATCTGGCACGAGATGCACCAGCGCGAGCGGGATCTCGGCCTCGCCGGGAAATGGCCGAAATAGCCCTCGGCCGAAACAGCCTTCGATTCAGCCGTCGCCGCAGCGGGTGAAGACCTAACCGGTGTCGCCGAAGCGTTCGAATTCGGCCAGGGTGAAGGCTTTCAGGATCTCCGCCGCCGGCGACAGCTCCGCGCCGCGCCGCTGCACCAGGACGATGGTCCGCCGCATGTCCGGCGCCACCAGCGGCCGCTGCAGCAGCGCCCCCTCCTCCTGCCCAGCCATCGCCAGGGTCGGCACGATCCCCACGCCCAGCCCCGCACGCACCAGGCCGAGCAGGGTGGAGAGGTGCTGCACCTCGTAGCGCCACTTCCCCGTCCGAGGCAGGCCGGCGAGGCGTTCGTGCATCAGCCGGTTGGTGCCGCTGCGCGCGCCATAGGTGACCAGCGGCAGCTCCGCCAGATCGGCCCAGGCCACCGCGCCCGACGGCACGCCCGGATAGTCCGGATGGAACACCAGCACATAGCGGTCCTCCAGCAACGGCGTGACCTCCACATCCGGATCCTGATCGGCGGTCTCCATGTCGATGCCGAACTCCGCCTCGCCCCGGCGTATCCGACCGGAGATCTCCAGCTCCGGGTCGTCGAAGATGCGCACGCTGACATTGGGATGCGCCGCGGTGAACCGTTTCAGCGCGCCGGGCAGCACGTAGGTGGCCACCGAGATCAGGCTGGCGATGGTCACCTGGCCGGTGCGCGCCCGGATCAGGGTGTTCAGATCCTCCATCGACTGCTCGAACTGCACCAGCATGCGCTTGGCCACCGGCAGGAAGCTGCCGCCGACCACCGTGGGCGCCACCGTGCGGGTGGTGCGCTCGATCAGCCGCACGCCGACCGCCTCCTCCAGCTTCTTCAGCCGCTGGGTCAGCGCCGACTGGGTCAGGTTCAGATCCTCGGCGGCCGCCCTGAAGCTGCCCAGCTCGATGATCCTTACGAAAACGGCGATTTCCTTGAGCAGGTAATCCATCGATAATTCATGTTTCCTAATCAATATCTAAGAATGTTTCAATTTACTGTCGAAACACCGGCTGTCAATCTCGACGCCAAGATCCAAACGTCCCGGAGGAAAAAATGGCGGAGTATGATGTGGTCGTGGTCGGCGCCGGCAACGCGGCGCTGTCGGCGGCGATGGCGGCCCGCGAGAACGGCGCCAGCGTCCTGATCCTGGAGAAGGCCAGCGAGGAGGAGAAGGGCGGCAACTCCTACTTCACCGCCGGCGGTTTCCGGTTCTGCCACACCGGCATCGACGATGCGGTCACCGACGTCCTGGTCGACCTGTCCGACGCCGAGCGCGAGCAGATCGTCCTGCCGCCGCACGACCGCCAGGCGTTCTACGACAACCTGATGAAGGTCACCCGCCACCAGTCCGACGAGGACATGGCCTGGACCCTGATCGACGGCTCCCGCCCGGCCATGGCCTGGCTGCGCAAGCACCGCATCCGCTTCATCCCGATGTTCGGCCGCCAGTCCTTCCTGGTCGACGGCAAGCACCACTTCTACGGCGGGGTGAACATCGAGTCCGTCGGCGGCGGTGCCGGCCTGATCGAGATGGAACTGGCCGAGGTCGAGCGGATGGGTTGCGAGATCCGCTACGGCACCGGCGCCACCAGGCTGATCCACGACAAGCATCGCAAGATCACCGGCATCGAGGTCTTCGGCCCGAACGGCTACGAGGAGATCACCACCGACGCGGTGATCCTTGCCTGCGGCGGGTTCGAGTCCAATCCGGAGATGCGCGTGCGCTATCTCGGCCCGGGCTGGGACCTGTGCCGGGTGCGCGGTACCCGCCACAACATGGGCGACGGCATCCGCATGGCGCTGGACATGGGCGCGCGGCCCTACGGCAACTGGTCCGGCTGCCACTCGGTCGGCTGGGACATCTCGGCCCCGGCCTATGGCGACCGGGTGATCCTCGACAACTTCCAGAAGCACTCCTATCCCTGGGGCATCATGGTCAACATGAACGGGGAGCGCTTCGTCGACGAGGGCGAGGACGTCCGCAACCACACCTATGTGAAGTTCGGCCGCGCCATCATGAGCCAGCCCTACCGCACGGCGGTGCAGATCTTCGACCAGAAGACCATTCCCCTGCTGCGCGACGAATACCGCATCCGCGAGGTCACCAAGGTGACCGCCGACACCATCGAGGATCTGGCGACGCAGCTCGAGATCGCGCCGGACGCCCTGAAGGCGACGATCGAGGAGTTCAACGCCGCCTGCAAACCGGGCAAGTTCAACCCGTCGGTGCTGGACGGGGTGACGACCGAGGGCCTGGCGATCAACAAGACCAACTGGGCCCTGCCGATCAACGAGGGGCCGTTCGAGGCGTACGTGACCACAACCGGCATCACCTTCACCTTCGGCGGCCTGAAGATCAACGACAAGGGCGAGGTCCAGGACATGCAGGACCAGACCATCCCCGGCCTCTATGCCGCGGGCGAGCTGGTCGGCGGGCTGTTCGTGGAGAACTATCCGGGCGGCAGCGGCCTGATGGCCGGCACCGTCTTCGGCCGCCTCGCCGGCAACAGCGCCGCCGCCTATACCGGCGCCAGTGCGGCGGCGGCCGCCGAGTAACACACCTCTGCTCCCGAGGCGGCGCCGCCGCTTCGGGAGCGCGTCCGTCAGTGGGGCATCCCGCGCCACGCCACCTGTCCCGGGCCGCACCAGCCGACCGCGAGGTGGTAGTCGCCCGCCATCACCCGGTGGTCGAAGCCCCAATGTTCGGGGTCTTCCGGCAGGTCCGGCGCGAAGCCGATGCGGATCGGTCCCGAGGACGGATCGGCGAACCAGAACCGGTCGAGTTCCTGGGACAGCCCCTTCCCCGTCGCCTTGATGAAGGCCTCCTTCAGGGTCCACAGGGTCATGAAGGCCCCGCCCCGCTCCGCCTCCCCCTGGGCCCGCAGCCAATCAAGTTCCGGCGGCGCGAAATAGCTGTCGGCGATGGACAGGTCGACCGGCTCGAACATGCCCGGGACCGTGGTCGGCGCCAGAACGAAACCGTCGCTGCTGTCCGGATCGGCACGGTCCCACCCAGTGCGACGGCGCCGCAGGTACTGGCGCGGCCGGTCCGGTATCGGTGGTTGTGCTGGACGTCGTCCCCCGGCCGTGGCACTCCAGAACCGAACCATTCCGTCACAAACCTTGCCGCAAACCTTGCTGCAGACTTTGCCGCAGACACAGAACGGCCCCGCCGATGGTCCTGACCCCGTTTCGCCGAACGATCCGCGTCCTGCGCGGCTTCCTGACCATTCCAGGGGCGATCAGCCTGTCCGGCCTGCTGGTGGCGATCGGGATATGGCACCTGGAGGCCTATCTGCGCGACGCGCATGCCGGTCTCGTGCCGAACTTCCTGGTGGTGCAGGTGGAGACCGCGCGCGCGGTGTTCACCGTCTCCGCCGGGGCGTCCATGTCGGCGCTGGTCATGGTCTATTCCATCGTCCTGCTGGTCTACACCATGGCCGCCAGCGCCATCGGCCCGCGGCTGCTGCAGCGTTTCGGCGACGACCGGGTCAGCCAGATCGCCGTGGGGTCGCTGGGCGCCACCTTCCTGTATTCGCTTCAGTCGCTCTGGTTGACCCGCAACGACGCGGTGCCGGACCTGACCGTCGCGGTCGGAGCGGCCTATATGGTGATCTCCGTCCTGTTGCTCCTGCTCTTCGTGCAGCGGGTATCGAGGCGGGTCAGCATCGACCAGGAGGCGGCGGAGATCGCCCGGGCCCTGGACCATCAGGTCGCCGACGCCCTGGCCCGCAGCACGCCGATCCTGTCCAGCGAGCTTGTCCTGCCGGAAGGCGACGAGCGCACGGTGTCGTCCCCGGGCGACGGCTATGTGGATGCCATCGAGCCGGGCCAGCTCCTGCAGGCGGCCCAGGCCGTCGGCGCCACCGTGTTCTACGACGTGCAGCCCGGCGATTTCGTCATCGCGGGTGAGCCGGTCGCCACCGTCTTCAACGACCCGGACCGGACTCTCGACGGCCACGTGATCGCGGCGCTGCCGCTGCTGTCGGTGCGCACGCCGGAGGGCGATCTGCGGTTCTCGGTGAACCTGCTGGTCGAGATCGCCCTGCGCGCCCTGTCGCCCGGCGTCAACGACACCTTCACCGCCATCGCCTGTGTCGACCGGCTGTCGGCGGCGCTGGCGACGGCCCGGGCCGAGCGGCTGTCGTCCGGGGTCTATCTGGACGGCGACGGCGTGGCCCGGGTGGTGTCGCCGACCACCACCGCCGACACCCTGTTTCAGGAAGCCTTTCCGCCGATGCGCCGCGCGGCCCGGCGCAACGGCCTGATGAGCCTCGCGCTGCAGCGGGCGATCGCGCGCATGGTCGCCATCGCAGAGCCGGACCAGCGCGAAACGATGGTCGCCGAGCTGCGCCTGCTGGCCGAGGAGGTCGAGGCCAGCGATCAACTGCCGGCCGACAAGAAAGAGCTGATCGGCCGGATCGAGAACACCCTGGAGCAGTACGCGCGCCCCGCCGACTGACGCCGCGGCCCGAACGCGGATTGCCGCCGGCGGCCGAAGCCGATATTGGAGTCGGGACCCACCAGCCAGATCAGGACCGCCGCCATGAAGACTTTGCCCGTGAACGGCTTCGACATGGCCTATCTCGATATCGGCCAGGGCAAGCCGCTGCTCTGCATCCACGGATCGCTGAACGACTTCCGAGCCTGGATGCCGGTGCTGAAGCCGCTCTCGAGCGGCCGCCGGCTGATCGCGCCGAGCCTGCGCCACTATTTTCCCGATACGTGCAGCGGTACCGACGGCACCTTCACCATGGCCCAGCATGTGGAGGATGTGATCGCCTTCATCGAGGCGCTGGATGTCGGTCCGGTCGACCTGGTCGGGCATTCCCGCGGCGGCCACCTCGCCTTCCGCCTGAGCCTGAAACGCCCGGACCTGGTGGACCGGCTGGTGCTGGCGGAACCGGGCGGCGCGCTCGACGAGACCCTGATGCCGACCGACGGCCCGGATCTCGGCGCCGGCGCCGGAACCCGCGCCCATGTGGCCCAGTCGGCGGAGAAGATCGCCGCCGGCGATCTGGAGGGCGGCCTGCGCGCCTTCATCGAGGGGATCAACGGTCCCGGCGCCTGGGACCGGCTGCCGGCGGCGGACCGGCAGATGCGCGAGGACAATGCGACCACCCTGCTGGCCCAGGTGAACGAGGGCCGCCTGCCCTTCTCGCGCGCCGAGGCGGAGGCGCTGACCCCGCCGACCCTGTTCGTCGGCGGCGCCGACACGCCGGGCATGCTGCCGGTGGTGCTGCGGGCGCTGGCGGCGCATGTGCCGGGTGCGAAGACCGTGATCATTCCGGAGGCGGGGCACAGCATGTTCCGCCAGCAGCCCCGGGCGTTCGGCGACGCGGTACTCGCGTTCCTCGCGGAGACGCCGTCCTCTATGCGAGGGAACCTCCAATAATAGTCTAACAGGGAATACTAAAATAAGACCTACGGCCGAGGCCCGGGCCTCGGCCGACCAAGACAACACTACAGGTTGAGTTCCGCCACCACCTCGTCGGTGCTGCGCACCCGGCCGAACAGGCGCTGGAAGTTCTGCATCGTGCCCTCGTGCAGCTCCTTGCGGGTGGTGGCGCAGCCGTCCTCGACCATGGTGACGTGATAGCCCCGGTCGGCCGCCTCGCGGGCCGTCGTCTCCACGCACATGTTGGTGGAGACACCGGTCATGTAGAGATTGTCCCAGCCCATCGAGCGCAGCAGATGGTCCAGCCCGGTCGACGCGAAGGCGCCGATGCTGGTCTTGCGGACGATCAGCTCGCCCGGTTGCGGCTCCAGCCCGGCGACGACCTTGTGCTCCTCGCTGCCGACCCAGTTGTTGGTCTCCTGGAACATCTTGCGCATGTGCGGCGGGGCGTCGGCGGCGTCCTCGCGCTGGGCACCGAGGGTGACGTAGACAATGCCGCCGCCCTTGGCGCGGAAGCCGTCCAGCATGCGGCGGATGTTCGGCACCACCAGGGTCTCGATCCGGTCGAAGCGGTAGTCGGTGGAGGTCGACCCCTCCGCCTTCATGCGGCGGCCGAGGGCGCCGGTGCGCGAGCCCGACGCGTTCTGCATGTCGACGATCACCAGCGCCGAGCGCTCGAACACCACCGGGCGTTCGGTCATGAACGCGCGGATGTAGTCGACATTGTCGATGCCTGCGGTGGCCATGTCAGTCTCTCCTAAGGGGCGGGCAGGTTGGGGGCGAAGCTCAGTCCGATTGCAGGGAGCGGAAGTGGCGGGCGACCGCGCCGACGGTGGTCTGCCACACGCCGTCGCGCGGCGGGGCGATGCGGTCGAGCACCTGCTCCAGGAAACGGATGCGGTGGAACTGGCCGACGATCCAGGGGTGCAGCGACAGCGAGAAATACCGCCCGGCCGCCCGCTCCTGATAGAGCCGGTCGAAGGCGGAGACGACCATCTCCTCCCAGGTCTCGCGCGGCACCTTGCGCAGCCACATGATCTCGCCGTCGTCCCATTCGGGCTGGCGCGGGACCGAGACCAGTTCGGGCTTTGTGGTCAGCATGTAGGGCTGGTCGTCGTTCGGCCAGTCCATCACGTAGTCGAGCCCGGCCTCGGCCAGCAGGCCGGCGGTGATCTCGCTCTCGCCGTAGCCGGGGCCGGCCCAGCCGGTCGGCCGCCGGCCGGTGATGCGCTCTATGGCGTCGACGCTCTCGTCGATCATCCAGCGCTGGGTGTCGGCGTCGAGCTTGGAGGTGATCATCCGGTCGGCATGGGTGCCGGCGGCGACGAACTCCACGTCGCGGTCCATCAGACGTTCGACGATGGCCGGATAGCGCTTCAGGGCCGCCGCGTTCGCCGGCACCGTGAGCTTCAGGCCGTGGCGGTCGAGCCGGTCGAGCACCCGGAAGAAGCCGATCCGGTTGCCGTATTCGCGCTGGGTGTAGCCGGTATAGTCCGGATAGAAGTTGCCGAACGCGCCCTGATAGCGCGGGTCGCGCCAGTCTTCCTTCGGCGGGTCGAGCCGCCAGAACTCCAGATGCAGTACCACGGTGAAGGCGAGCCCGTTGCCGTCGGGCCAGGAAATCGCCGGCCGCCGGTCCATCGCCGAATAGCGATAGAGGTCGTGGTCCATGCCGGGACGCGGTTCGGTCATGGCGCGTCCTCCCAGCCCAGATGGGCCTTCATCGTGTCGAGATGATTGGCGATGTACCAGTCGGCGATCTCCTCGCCGGTGGCCAGCCAGACCTTGTCGTGGCCGGTGATGTAGGCGAGCGCGCGGTCCAGATGCTTGATCCGGTGCGGCTGGCCCAGGATATACGGGTGCAGCGCCAGGCAGAGCACCCGCGGCTGCTCCTCGCCCTCCTTGTACAGGGTGTCGAAGGCGTCGCAGGTCCAGTTGGCGAAATCCTCGCCGTCGAACTGGTTGCGGTACATGACCGCGTCGTTCAGTTCCATCGTGTAGGGGATGGTGATCAGCGTCTTGCCCGAGCGGGTGCGCATCGGGAACGGCTGATCGTCGTGGTACCAGTCGCAGTAGTAGTCGATCCCCGCCTCGGCCACGAGGTCCGGCGTGTTGAAGGTCCAGGACCCGGCCGGCGAGAACCAGCCCCGCAGTTTGCGGCCGGTGAGCCTGGTGTGCAGGTCCAGGCTCTCGTGGATCGCGTCCCGCTCCTCCTCCTCTGTATAGCCCCAGTGATAGCGGGTGTTGTACATGCCGTGGGACATGATCGCCCACCTGCGCGCCTCGCAGGCCTCGAAGATCTCCGGGTAGTGGACGAAGTTCGACATGCTGAGCGATAGGGTGCCGCGCACGCCGTGGGCATCCATCACCTCCATCATCCGCCACAGGCCGACCCGGTTGCCATAGTCCCGCACCCCATAGCCGTGCACGTCCGGGTGGGGCGTGCGCGGCCAGGGATCGCGGATCCGCGACGGCCGGGGCAGGAACTCGTAGTGCTCCACATTCGGCACCACCCACACCGCGATCTTCGCGCCGTTCGGCCAGGTCAGCTTCGGGCGGTCGACGATGGCGGAATACGGGGCCCTATCCTCGTAGGCGAAGTTCATGCGGACGCTCTCCTACTCCTCGACCGCGTAGGTCTTCTCCATGGCGTCGTAGGTCGACTTGTGGACCAGCCGCTGGCGCTCGACGAAATCGGCCAGCCGGTCCTGCACAGCGTCGAGATTGCCGTCGCGCTTCAGCGCACCCAGCACCTCGCTCATGGCCCGCATGGCGGCCTGCAGCGGCGTATTGGCGTAGAGCACGATGGCGAAGCCGATCGTCGCCAGATCTTCCTGGGACAGCATCGGGGTACGGCCGCCGACAACGAGGTTCGCCACCTGCGGCACCGGCAGCTCGGCGCAGATCCGCTGCATCTCCTCCACCGAGATCGGCGCCTCCACGAAGGTCACGTCGGCGCCCGCCTCGATATACATCCGGGCGCGGTCCAGAGCAGCGTCGATGCCCTCGATGGCGCGGGCGTCGGTGCGGGCGATGATCAGGAAGTTCTCGTCCTCGCGCGCGTCGGCGGCGGCGCGCACCTTGGTCGCCATCTCCTTGGCCGGGATCACCGCCTTGCCGTCGAAATGGCCGCATTTCTTCGGGAAGACCTGATCCTCGATCTGCACCGCGCAGGCGCCGGCCCGCTCCAGCACCCGCACGGTGCGGTGGGTGTTGATGGCGTTGCCGAAGCCGGTATCCATGTCGACGAACAGCGGCAGGCTGCTGATCTCGGCGATCGCGGCGGTGGTGGTCTGGATCTCGCTCATGGTGACCAGGCCGATATCCGGCACGCCGAGCAGGGTGTTGGCGATGCCGGCACCGGTGACGTAACAGGCTTCGAACCCCTGATCCTCGATCACCCGGGCGGTCAGGGCGTTCGCGGCCCCCGGCACCAGAACGGCGCGCCGTTCCTCCAGCATCGCCCGGAATTTCTTTCGGCGATCAGCAAGCGTCGTCATCTGTTCCAAACCTCCCGGCCCTGTTTCTATCGGGACTTACCGCCCGCCCGGATTACAGCGGGGTCGGACAATATCGTCAACTGTTGACAGTTATTGATGCCGCCGGGGATGATCCGGCCAAAGAAACGGTCCAAGAAACAACCGCGAGGAAACCACCGTGAGCAGCGGCGCCTACCGAATGCTATCGACCAGCGGCATCCTCGGCTACGGATTCCCTGAATTGTCCCTGGTGAAGGGCGAGGCGCGCGGCGTCGACATGATCGGGGTCGATGGCGGCAGCACCGACCCGGGGCCGTTCTATCTCGGCTCCGGCAAGACCCTGAGCTCGCGCCGGGCCATGAAGCGCGACCTGCGGCTGATGATCCAGGCCGGCAGGCGCCAGGGCGTGCCCGTGGTCATCGGCACCGCCGGAGGGGCGGGCGGCACGCCGCATCTGCAGATCACCGCCGACATCGTGCGCGAGGTCGCCCGCGAGGACGGCATCCACCTGCGGCTGGCCACCATCGACGCCGAACAGGACAAGGCGGCGCTGAAACGGGCGACCGCCGAGGGAAAGATGAAGCGGCTGACCGGCGGTCCGGCGATCGACGCCGAGGCCATCGACCGGGCCGAGCGGGTGGTCGGCATGATGGGCCCCGAGCCCTTCGCCGCGGCGCTGGACGGCGGCGCCGACGTGGTGCTGGCCGGCCGGTCGAGCGATCCCGCCCCCTGGGCCGCCATGGCGATCCGCGCCGGCAAGGCGCCGGCCCCCGCCTGGTATGCCGGCAAGATGCTGGAATGCGGCGCCACCCCGTCGATCCCCAAGGGCCATGACTGCCTCTACGTGACGGTCGACGACGACGGCGTGGTGCTGGAGCCGACCGCGCCGGAGCGGGCCTGCACCCCCTCCTCCGTCGCCAACCACGCGCTGCACGAGAACCCGTCCCCCTGCATCCATGTGGAGCCGGGCGGCGTGCTCGACACCACCGACTGCCGGTTCGACGCGGTGAACGACCGGGCGGTGCGGGTCTCCGGCATGACCTGGACGCCCTCGCCCTACACGGTGAAGCTGGAGGGCGTGGAACTGGTCGGCTATCGATCGATCAGTATCTGCGGCACCCGCGACCCGCTTTTGATAGACACGCTGGACGACTTCCTGAAATCGATCCACGAGTCGACCGCGACCAAGGTCGGCAATCTCGGGGTCACGCCGGACGACTACACGTTGATCATCCGGCGCTACGGCCTGGACGGGGTGATGGGCGCGGCCGAACCGCTGCGCAGCACTGCGAAACCGCACGAGATCGGCTTTGTGGTGGAGGCGGTGGCCGACGACCAGGACACCGCCGACGCGGTGCTGTCGGTCGCCCGGGTGACCATGCTGCACACCGACTTCCCGGGCCGGCTCTGCCGCGAGGGGAACATGGCCTTCCCCTATTCGCCGTCGGACATCCAGGCCGGACCGGTCTATCGCTTCTCGGTGTTCCAGACGATGGCCGTTGACGATCCGCTCGCCCCGTTCCCGATCACCTACGAGGACCTGTGATGCCCCGGATCCGCGATATCGCCAAGGTCTGCAAGTCGAAGAACGCCGGCCCGTTCCAGCTCACCATCGACGTGGTGTTCGAGACCCGCGCGACCTACGACGCGGTGGCGGCGACCGGCGTCCTGACCCCGGCGCTGATCGCCGGGCTGTACGACGTGGACGAGGAGGACGTGCTGTTCACGCCCTATCCGGCGGGTCTGGCGTTCAAGGCGACGATTCCCCGGCACATCCCTGCGGGCGACCTGGGCGACACCGACGTCTACGGCTGCCAGCAGCATGCGCCGATGCTCGATGTCGATATTCCGATCAACGATGTGCCGGTCGCCTGACACGCCGTCGTCAGGCGACGTCCGCCGTCACCAGATGGTTGATGCTGGCGCGGCTGTTGCGGATATGGGTGCGCATGGCAGCCTCGGCCGCGTCGGGATCGCGCGCCTCCAGCGCGGCCAGCACCGCCCGGTGCTCCTCCAGCGCCTGGGCGGGACGGCCCGGCGCCGTGCTCAGCCGCTGGCGGAACAGGCGCAGCAGCGAGTACAGGTCCTCGTCAAGCATCTTGATCAGCCGGTCGTTCCGGCTGGCCCGCACGATGCGGTAATGGAAGTCGAGATCGCCGCCGCCCTGGAAGTAGCCCTTGCCGGCGACCACGTGCTCGTCATGGGCATGGTCGTCCAGCATACGCTGCAGACGCTTGAGTTCCGCCGGCTTCATCCGCGTCGCCGCCAGACGGCAGGCCATGCCCTCAAGGCTCTCGCGGATCACCAGCAGGTCGAGGATCTGGGCCTGGTCGAGGGAGACCACCCGCGCACCCTGGTTGGCCTGGCGCTCGACCAGATTACGGCCCTCCAGCCGGCCGATCGCCTCGCGCAGCGGGCCGCGGCTGATGCCGTAGCGCCGTGCCAGCGTCACCTCCGACAGCCGCTCGCCCGGCTTCAGTTCGCCGGACATGATCGCCTGCTCCAGCCGCTCGAACGCCAGCGTCGACAGGTTCGTGGAGGTGATCGGTTGCATCGTCTCAATCGTCGCCACAGCTACGGTTCCTCAACCTATGGCCGGGCCTGTTTGCCTGCCCGGGTTGTTTATCATTCTAATCACAATAGCGCGGGAATGCCCGCGCATCTGTGTCAAATCCGTCCTTCGGGCGATGAATTTGCCACGCCGACTTGCGCCGCCACCATTTATTGGCGCCAACATTCCGAACCGCGGAACGGCCCCGACCTCGGCCCAGAGCGCGGGCCCGAGCGCGGCACCGGACGCCCGCCGGGACAGCATCTACAGCACAGGATGGAGACGACACGATGACGAAGATGGATCTGAGACTGGCCGGTGGATCGGTGCTGTTGCCGGGACAGGGATTCCGCGACGTCGACGTGCTGGTCGCCGACGGGCGCATCGCCGCGGTGACCGAGCCGGGCAGCGGCCCGGACGCCGCCGAAACGGTTCAGCTCGGCGGTCTGACGGTGCTGCCCGGCGCCTGTGACGTCCACCTGCATCTGGGCCACGGCAGCGACATCTCCAAGCCGCGGGTTCCCTCCGACGCAGCCAGCGAGACGGCGGCCGCCGCCGTCGGCGGCGTGACGTCCTTCATCCCCTATGTGATGAGCCCGGACCCCTACGCCGCCCAGTTCGAGGAGCTGAAGTCGGTGACCGAGGCCGGCGCGCGGATCGATTTCGGCTTCCACTTCGTCATCGCCACCGACGACCAGATCGCCGAACTGCCGCGCTACATCAAGGAGTTCGGGGTTCCCACGGCAAAACTGTTCATGAACATCCGCGGCGACGAGGGCAAGCGGCTCGGCCTGCCCGGCACCGATGACGGCTTCATGCTGCGCCTGCTGGAGGTTCTGGCCGAGCATGGCGGCATGATGTGTCCGCACCCGGAGAACATCGAGGCGGCCTGGGTGCTGCGCGACCGGGTGATGGCCGCGGACCCCGAGGGCAAGAACGGTTTGGAAAGCTGGAACGCGACCCGCCCGCCCTTCGTGGAGGCCGACGCGATCCGCCGCGCCGCCTATTTCGGCCGGGTGACGGGGGCACGGGTCTACACCGTGCACACGTCCTCGGGCGAGGCGCTGGCCGCCGCCATCGAGCAGCGCAAGGCCGGCTCGAAGCTCACCATCGAGACCTGCACCCACTATCTGACCCACGACACCAGCACGCACTGGGGTGCCGTCGCCAAGGTGAACCCGCCGCTGCGCGACCCAGCCGATCGGGAGGCGCTGTGGGAGGGCATCCGGCGCGGCGATATCGACACGCTCGGCACCGATCACATCCACCGGCCGGTCTCCAGCAAGGACGGCGGCATCTGGAAGGCCCAGCCCGGCTTCCCGGGGCTCGACGCCTTCCTGCCGGCGTTCTTCACCGAAGGCCACGTCAAACGCGGCATCCCGCTGGAGCAGCTCGCCAAGCTGGTCACCTGCCAGCCGGCCGACGCCATGGGGCTCGCGCCGCGCAAGGGCCGGATCACGCCGGGGGCCGACGCGGATTTCGCGATCCTCGACATGAAGGCGCCGTGGAAAGTGGAGAAATCCAGCCTGCAGAGCGATGCCGGCTACTCGGTCTGGGAAGGCCAGGAGATGGCCTGCAAGGTGCTGCACACGGTCGTGCGCGGCAATTTCGTGGTGCGCGACGGCGCGCTGACGGAAGGCAGCGAGGGCACCGGCCGGTTCATGGCCCGCACCCTCACTTGAGGCGTCAGGCGACCCGCCAGCGCCCGGCATAGAGCCGGCATCCGGTGCGGTTGTCGTCGGTGACGATGGTGGCGTCCTGGCTCACCGCCGTCCCGATCCCCTGCTCCACTTCCGGCGTGAACCGGGCGGCCATCCAGCCGCGCACGGTCTCCGCCGAGAGCGGGGTGAAAGGGCCCTGGTTCGGGATGCAGCCCAGGGATTCGACCTCGCTCCAGTGGTCGCCATAGTCGGAGTCCAGGTTCCGCACGCTGGCGATCACCGCCCCGCCCGGCTTCAGCACCCGGCGCACCTCGTCCAGCATCGTCTCCGGCTCCGGCATCTGCTCCAGCACCTGGGGCAGGATCACCGCGTCCAGGCTGCCGTCGGCATAGGGCAGCGTGGGGCCGTCGATCCGGTCCCCGTGGGTGTGATCCAGGGCGAAGCCCTCGCGCTTCAGCCGCTCCAGGATGAAGGTCAGGTTGCCCTGGGCCAGCTCGGCCAGATGGAAGTCGACGCCGGGATTGAGGCGGCGGCGGATCTCCGCACTGTAGGTCCCGCCCCACGGCATCAGCTCGGCCACCTTCGCCCCCGCCTTCAGATCCGGCAGCAGGTCGAGTTCGGCCGCCGTCGCCTCACCCTGACGGCGCGACACATAGACCCCGGCCAGCGGTGACTTGGCCCAGACGGCATAGCCACGGAAATCGCCGAGCTGGGCCCAGGACCAGCCGCGCGGATCCCACACGGCGAAGGGGTTGGAGGGGTTGGTGATCTCGAAATACGGATAGGCCTTGGCCGGCTTCACCGGATAGACCGTGTGCGCCGGCCGGGCGAAACCGTTCCAGGAATGCACCTCCTCGAACGGCCGGCGCGGCGCCTTCATCGCCGGCGCGCTCGGCTTGGCCCGGCCGATCGCCAGGGCGCCGGTGATCTCGAAGATCGGCGGCACGCCGAACAGCTCGGCCAATGCCTTGTTGTCGCCGATTCCGGCGTTCCAGATCGTGTCGTAGCCCCGCAGATGGGCGCTCAGCATCATGTGGTAGCAGGCACCGGCCACCGACTGGACGACGGAGAAATTGCCGTGGGTCCAGCCCTTCTGGAAGCACAGGTAGATCAGGGCCGAGCATTCGGCGAAATGGTGATTGCCGCCGGAGATGTCGTGGCACCGCTGCAGCAGGTCGCGGTCGTCGACGATGACGAAGTGCCATTGCTGCTGGTTGCAGGAGGACGGCGCCTGCATCCCGTCGCGCACGATCTCGGCGAGGAGCTCACGATCCATCTGCGTGCCGTCGAAGTCGCGGCACGACCGCCGGTCGGCCAGGACCCCGAGGATCCGCTGCCAATCCTCTACGGCGTTGGCTTCCACGGCATTGGCTTCCATGGCATGGGTTTCCGAAGAATGCGGGCGCGAACGCGCGTCATCCATCCCTAGTCTCCTATCGGCGATTTCTCCTAGACTACCCCTGCGGAGGAGGCGTTGACAGAAGGGTGTCGGGGCGGAAAAATGTCAACAGTTGACTATTCTGGCACTGCCGACAGGCCATCCGGCCGGCCGGCGGGGCCGGAATATCTGGTCGACCCGAGGCCCCGGACCGCAGATGATGCGGAGCCGGTGCCGGCCCAGGGGACATTCCGCCACACCGGCGCTGAAACAGGGAGACGGAGAAACTCAATGAACAAATATATCGGAAACCTTATCAAGGGTGCCGCGGTCGCCGCATCGCTCGGCATCGCCGGCAGCGCCGTGGCACAGGACGAGGTCACGCTGCGCTGGGGCCATTATCTGCCGAACAGCCCGTTCCTCGAAGTTGAGCAGAACTTCGCCAAGAAGATCGCGGAGCGCACCGACGGCAAGGTGAAGATCGAGATCACCTATGCCGGCGGTCTCGGCAAGGGCAACGAGCTGATGACCCTCGCCGGCCGCGGCGCCATCGACATGGCGTCGATCGTGCCGGGCTACTACGCCGACCAGCTGCTGTTCATCCGCGCGTTCCAGATCCCGTTCGTGTTCGACACGCCGGCGGAGGCGATGACCCTGTCGCGCAACTCCTTCGCCGAAATTCCGGCGTTCTCCGAGGAGCTCGACAAGTTCAACGTCAAGTTCCTGTTCCACCAGCCGCTCGGCCAGTACTACCTGACCGGCCCTGACGAGAACTGCGACACGGTCGCCGGTCTGAAGGACAAGAAGATCCGCAGCTTCGGCGCGGACATTCCGAAGCTGCACGCCGCGGTCGGCGCGGTGCCGGTCTCGATCGGCGTCGGCGACATCTACGAGGCCCTGCAGCGCGGCACGCTGGACTATTCCTTCATCAACCCGGGCAACATCGTCACCAACCGCTTCTACGAGCCGGGCAAGTTCAGCTGCGGTCCGGTCATGGCGATCACCGGTCACCTGATCACCATTGGCAAGCGCGCCTGGGACAAGCTGACCCCGGAGACCCAGGCGATCTTCATGGAAGAGGCGAAGGTCTCCCAGCAGGCCTATCTCGACTGGATCGACGCCTTCGAGAGCAAGGCCGTCGAGGACATTCAGGCCAATGGCGGCGTGGTGAAGCCGTTCCCGGATGCCGAGCTCGCCAAGTGGAAGGACATGGCCCCCGACCTGCTCGGCGACTGGGTCAAGGACATGGAAGGCCGCGGTCTCGGCGACGAGGCCCAGAAGGTCTACGACCAGTGGCACGCCTGGCTCGGCCGCTGATCGGACGCATTCCCCCCCGGCCGCCGCTTTCGGCGGCCGGGATCTTTTACGGATCCCTTTTGTTAAGCCCTTTCATCCATACCGGCACGGCGGGACCATGGTTCTATTTTCAGGCATTCTGCGGCGCCTCGCGCTGACCATCCTGCTGATCGGCGGGGTCGGCACCATGGCGGCGATGTTCCTCGGCACCATCGAGGTGGTGGGCACGCAGATCCTCCACACGCCGGTGCCCGGCGCCCTGGAACTGACGGAAAGCACCATGGTGCTGATCGTGTTCGGCGCCCTGTGCTACGCGCAGATCCGCCGCAGCCACATCCGGGTCGAGCTGATCTACACCAACATGGGTCCCCGGGTGCGGGCCGGCATGGACGTCTTCGCCGACCTCTGCGGCCTGGTGTTCTTCTGTCTGCTGCTGTGGCAGGCCTATAACGAGGCGCTCTACAGCCTGCAGATCGGCGAGGCGACGGTCGGGCTGATCCGCTTCCCGCTGTACCCGGCGCGCATCATCCTGGCGGTCGGCACCGCGATGCTGATCCTGCAGCTGTGCCTCGACCTGATCACCGACATCCGCCGGATCATCGACGGCAGCGAGATCGTGCTGGCCGAGGACTACGATCCCACGCGCCCCCAAGGCACCGACTGAGGACCCCCGAATGCTCGATCCCGCCACGACAGGCATCATTGTCGGCATCCTGCTGTTGCTCTTCCTGGCTGTCGGCGTCCATATCGGCGTGGCTCTCGGGCTCGGCGGTATCCTGGGCATGTATCTGGCGATCGGGCCGGACGCCGCCTGGGCGCAGCTCGCCACGATTCCGTTCAGCACCACCAACGAGTTCACGCTGGCGGTCATTCCGCTGTTCATCCTGATGGGCTCGCTGGCGACGACCGCCGGCATCACCACGGATCTGTACAAGGCGGCCTATAACTGGCTCGGTCACCTGCGCGGCGGTCTCGCCATCGCCACCACGCTGGCCTCGGCCGCCTTCGGCGCGGCCTGCGGATCGACCGTGGTGAACGCCGCGGTCTTCACCCGCATGGCCCTGCCGGAGATGACCAAGTTCGGCTACGACAAGCGCCTGAGTGCAGGCTGTATCGCCGCCTCGGGCACGCTCGCCTCGCTGATCCCGCCGAGCATCCTGATGGTGATCTACGCGGTCATCACCGAGCAGTCGATCGCGGTGCTTCTGATGGCTGGGCTGGTGCCGGGCATTCTGTCGGCCGCCGTCTTCGTGGTCGGCATCTATATCTGGGCGTTGCGCCGACCGGACATGGCACCAACCCTGGACACCCGTCCCCCCGCCCGCGAGCGCTACAGGTCGCTTTACGGCGTGTGGGGCATCATCTTCCTGTTCACCCTGGTGATCGGCGGCATCTACACCGGCTTCTTCGTGCCGACCTATGCCGGCGCGGTCGGCGCCTTCGGCGCCTTCCTGATCGTGCTCGCCAAGGGCCGGTTCACCGGCAAGTCGATGGTGGAAACCTTCAAGGACGCGGGCGTGACCACCTCGGTGATCTTCATCATCGTGATCGGCGGCATCCTGTTCGCCCGGTTCCTGACCTATACCGGGCTGATCGCCGACATTTCGACGATCCTGCTGTCCTGGGACCTGAACCCGTACCTGTATCTGCTGGCCTTCGCGGTCGTCTATCTGATCCTCGGCATGCTGATCGAGCCGATCGCGATCATGGTGATGACCCTGCCGGTGATGTTCCCGATCCTGACCGGCGTCGGCTTCGACCCGATCTGGCTGGGCGTGATCTCGATCAAGCTGGCGGAGATCTCGCTGATGACCCCGCCGGTGGGCCTGAACGTCTACGTGGTGCGCAGCGCCTCGCCGATCCCGCTGACCCTGGAGGAGGTGTTCTCCGGCGTCATGCCCTTCGTGCTGATGGACGTGATCACCCTGGGCCTGCTGATCGCCTTCCCGGCCATCGTGACCTTCCTGCCGGAGCTGATGCGGTAGGCGGGACCGGCAGATCCGGACGGCAGCGGCCGCCCCGGGAGACCGGCGCGGCCGTCTTGCTTCACGCACTCCCCCATCGCGCACTCCCCGGATTCATTCCGGGGCCTACGCCGGGAAATTTCCTGCCCCTGATCCGTCACGCGGAAAGGTCGGCCCCGGAATGAATCCGGGGAGTCAGAGAGAAGGACGAGGAAGGAGCCTCAGCCGCGCAGATCCTGCGCCGCCCGCAGCCCCGCCAGGCGGCCGAGCGCCAACGCCGTCAGCAGCCCGTTGCCGGACGCATAGCCGCCCGCGCCGCTCCGCCCGCTGATCCCGGCTGCCGCCCCGCCGCCGGCGAAGAGGTTCTCCACCACGCTACCGTCCGGGCGCAGCACGCGGGCGTCACCGTCGACCATCAGCCCGCCCTGGGTGTGGAACAGGCCCGGCTTCACCCGCACGATGGCGTAGGGTGCGGCCAGCGGCGCCAGCTCGAACTTGGCGCGCCCGAAGGCGTCCACCGCCGCGCCCCGCGCCGCCGCGTTATAGGCGGTCACCGTTTCGGCCAGCGTCGCTCCGTCGACCTCCATGTGATCCGCCAGGCCTTCCGGCGTGTCGGCCCAGCGCACGCCGCCCATCTCGGCCAGCTCGGCGTATTCCTCCTCCTGGGCGGCGATCTCGTGGATGCGGCGGTCGTAGACGGCATAGACCATCTCGCCCTGCCCCATCACGTTGGGCGCGAAGCCGGAATAGCCCGCATCCTCGTTGCCGAAGCGTTTGCCATTGGCGGAGACCAGGATCCCGCCCTTCTCGATCGTGGTCCAGGACAGCAGGCTGCCCTGGGGATAGGCGACCGCCGCATAGCCTTGATAGGCGCCCATATTGCCCAGCGCCGCCCCGATCTCCTCGCCCCAGGCCGCCGCCTCGCCGGTGCTGCCGAGCGCGCCGAAATACTCCGCCGGCGCGATCTCCGGGCACCAGCGGGCCACCATCTCCCGGTTGCCGGCAAAGCCGTTGGTCGCCACCAGCACCTTAGCCGCACGGATCGGCTCGCCGGCGACGATGGCGCCCTTCACGGCGCCGTCCTCGACGATCAGCCGGTCGACCGGATTGCCGACCGCCAGGGGAATGCCCCGGTCGGAGACGAAGCCCAGCAGGTCGTCCACCAGGTCCTGTCCGCGCCTTGAGCGGGGCGCATGCAGGCGCGGCACGCTGTGGCCCACATGCTTGTAGGCGGTGACCAGCTCCATGCGGGCGCCGAGATCGTCGATCAGCCATTCCACCAGCGGTGCCGACTGTTCCGCCATCCGTCGCGTCAGGCCGTCTGCGTCATGGTGCCCGGCGGTCGCCAGCAGATCGTTGACGAGTTGCTCGGGGGAATCCTCGATGCCCGCCTCGCGCTGGAAGCGGCTGCCCGCCCCCGGCACCGAGCCGGTGCTGAGCGCGGAATTGCCGCCGGGACGGGCCAGCTTCTCGACGATGGCGACGGAGATCCCCGCGTCATGGGCGGCGATGGCCCCGGCAAACCCGCAGGCACCGGCACCGATGACCAGCAGGTCGGTATCCACCTCGCTCATCGGTCAGGCCGTCATCTCAACCACGGTGTCGGCCCAGGACCGGTCGAGGCCGGCCGGGTCGAGATCCAGCAGCCGCTCGAGCACCGCGCCCATGGCCGGGTACGGCGCGTCGACGATGCCGCGGATCTTGGCCCGAACCTCCGATGGGTCGAGCGGCCGGTCGGGGCCGCCCCGAGCGCTCAGGCATTCCTCGGTGACGCGCGCGCCGTCGGACAGCACCCAGGTCACCCGGGCCGGCCGGTCGTTCGGCCATGCCGGTTCCGGCTCGTAGGCGCCGATGGTGACCTTCTCGCGCATCGCCGCCAGCTCCGGCGCGGTCAGGGTGGAGGCATGGAACGCCTCCGCCCCGGCATGGCCGAACTGGGCGGTCGCCGCCAGGATGTGCTGCATGGAGAACTTCGCCGCCAGCGTCGTCGCCGGCTGGGCGTTGTCCAGGTGGCGACCCTTCCAGTGGGTGTCGATATGGATCTCGCGGATCGTCGACGCGTCGACCTTGGCGCAGAGTGCCAGGCTCGCCTCCACCGCCGAGTGGGCGTATTGGCAGCAGGCGTGCAGCTTGTGATAGCCGTCGGACAGCGCCCAGTCCTCGCCGAGCCCGTCGGTCAGTTCCTCCGGATGCGGCTCGCCGTTGAAGGCGCTGGCATAGACGTCGTGCAGGCTTTCCGGCCGGCCGGTGATGCCGCACAGGGTCCAGTCGACCGCCCGCAGCCCGCTCCATGCGCCCACGCCCGGCCAGACGTTGCGCACCAAGGCGCCTTCCACCGTGTGGTTGAACGGGCCGGGCACCACCAGGGTACAGGCGGTGGAGATCGCCTTGGCCATCTCCTGCGCCGACAGGCCCCGCAGGGCCGAGACGGAGGCGGCGGCGCCCACGGCGGCGAGGCTGCCATGGGGATGCAGGGTCAGGGTGGCCCAGCCGAAGGCCCGGGCCACACGCCCGGCGATCTCGTAGCCCACCGTCAGCGCCCGCAGCAGGTCGCGGGCCGTCGCCCCGCCCGCCTCGGCCTCGGCCAGCAGCGCCGGCACGCAGTACAGGCCGGCATGGCAGATCACCCGGCGGTAGCCCTCGTCCAGCTCGCACCAGTCGGCGGCACTGCCGTTGACGGTGGCGGCCGAGTAGCGGTCCAGCCGGGTGCCCTTGCCGTCGAACACGGTCGCCTCGGCCGCCCCCGACGATTTCGCCATGCCTGCCGTCAGGCCGATCAGTTCCGGCTCGTCCCGCGCGGCGACGATGGCGGCGAGGTCGTCGGCCAACACCGTGGCGGCGCGGACGCGGATCGGCTCGGGAATATCCTCGAAGCGCAGAGCCGCCGCCCAGCGGGTCAGCGTCTCGATGCCGGCAACGATGCGGCTTGCGGGGTCGGTCGGCTGGGGGGAACCGTCGATCATCGTGTCGTCCTCACTCCCCGGCCGCGCGGTCGACGCCGGTGTCCAGCCCCTTGAGCAGGGCGAGCGCGTCGGATGTGGGCATGACGTCGGCGTATTTGGCGTTCATGTCGAACAGGTTGACCGCGTGGCTGGTCGGGCTGCGGTCGTAGACGCATTCCTGCGGCACCACGCATTTGAAGTTATAGGCGAAGCCGTCGGTCACCGAGGAGCGCACGCAGCCGCTGGTGGTGCAGCCGGTGACGAACAGGGTATCGACGCCGAGATCGATCAGGTGGCTGACCAGCGGCGTTCCGAAGAAGGCGCTCGGGTGCTTCTTCGGCAGCAGCACGTCGCCCTTCACCGGGGCGACCTCGGCCACGAACTCGTAGCCCTTGGCGTTCACGGTCATGATTGCCGGCACCTTCTCGGCCAGCCGGCCGGCATCGGTGTCGGCGTTCTTCGGCGCCACATGGGGATACAGCACCGGCAGGTTCTGGCGGCGGAACTCGGCCAGCAGCGGGACGATGTTGTCGACCGCCTCCCAGCCGACATCGCCGCAGGCGGTCGGGTATTCCTTGATGGCGTCCCAGTAGGGCCGGCGCTCGGTGCCGACGGTGCGGTACTGGACGTCGATGATCAGCAGGGCGGGCCGCTTGCCGATACCGCTGGACCGGCCGAAACCGGCCGCGTCATAGCGCTTCTGCTCGTCTTCGGTGATTGTCTGCGACCACGGGTTCATCGCGCCCTCCCCATCCTGCTTATCGGCCTGCTAAAGTGTCGACAGTTGACGATCCGTTGGCCTCACTTGTCAACATTCCGCAACCCTCCAACGCCGGTTATACGCCATGAAACTCGCCGTTCACGACCGTTACGACTACATCCCCCTGGACGACCGCCCGGTCTATGACTGGCCCGGCGGCAAGCGCCTGGCGGTGTGCTTCTGCAACAACATCGAGGTGTTCTCGTTCCTCGAAGGGCTGGGCACGGACAGCACGGTGATCGGCGCGCCGCAGACCACGCGCAACTTCGCCTGGCGCGACTACGGCAACCGGGTCGGCCAGTGGTACATGTTCGACCTGTTCGAGGAATTCGGCGTTCCCGCCTCGCACAACCTGAACTCGCTGCTGATGGAGCATTGCCCGCAGATCGGCGAGAAGATCAAGCAGCGCGGCGACGAGGTGGTCGGCCACGGCCGCACCAATGCCGAGCGCCAGGACGTGCTCGACGAGGCCGGCGAGGCGGCGCTGATCAAGGAGACCACCGACACCCTGGCGGAATACTTCGGCACCCAGCCGAAGGGCTGGCTCGGCCCCTATCTCGCCCAGACGCCGGTGACCCTCGATCTGCTGGACGAGGCCGGCTACGACTACGTGATGGACTGGCCGGCCGACGACCAGCCGTTCTGGATGCGCACCCGCAAGGGCCGTATCCTGTCGGTCCCCTACTCCATCGAGCTGAACGACAGCCCGGCCATGGTGTTCCGCCAGCATTCCGGTGAGGAATTCGAGCGGATGATGATCGACCAGTTCGACGAGATGCTGCTGCAGTCGAGGAAGCGGCCGCTGGTGTATACCGCCGTGCTGCACCCGTTCGTGGTCGGCCAGCCGTTCCGCCTGCGCGCCCTGCGCCGGGCGATGGCGCACATCCTGAACCACCGCGACGACATCTGGGTGACGACCCCGGGCGAGATCGCCAAGTACTGCGCGGGCCTGCCGGAAGGCACGATCCCCGGGTCTTGAGGCGGCTACGGTGGGGGAGCGGAAAGCACGCGGCTCCTCCTCCCTCTCCTGCACTTCCCCATTACACACTCCCCGGACCCGTTCCGGGGCCCACGCGTCCGTGGCTTCGATCGCCGAAGCGTAATCTCCAGGCGACAAAGGCGGCCCCGCCGTAGGCCCCGGAACAAGTCCGGGGAGTGATTAGAAGAGGGAGTGGCCTCACCCCGCCGGGACGCGCGCCTTGCCGTGCCACGGATCGACCACCGGGGCGGCCACCGCCGCCACGTCCAGCAGGGCGTCGTCGCCGTGGCGGAAGCCGACGAACTGGACGCCGATCGGCAACCCGGTCGGCCCGTCCCCCGCCGGCACGCCGATCACCGGCAGGTGCAGCAGCGTCCACAGCGAATTGAAGACCGAATTGCCGGTGCTCTCCAGCCCCGCATCCGCCTCGCCGGTCGCCCCGAAGGTCAGCACCGCGTCGAAGCCTCGGTAATGCCCCTCATACGCCATCCGCAGATGGGCGGCGTGGTCCTGGGCCGCCTTCAGGCTCATCGGGGTGATGCCGGTGCGGTACTCGGCGATGCCGCGCAGGGTGTCGTGCAGGTCCTCGCCCCGGGTCAGCAGCGCCGGCAGGAAGGCCGCCCGCCCTTCGCCGCGCATGATCGTGTCCTTGGCGTCGTCGATCTCGGCGAAGGACGCGGGAAGTTCGACCCGTTCCACCGTCGCGCCCGCCGCCGTCAGCGCCTCGGCCGCCCGGGTCAGGACGTCCAATGCGCCGTCGCGGGCCTTGTCGGCATAGGGAGTCAGGCACAGGGCGATGCGCAGGGACGCCACGGTACGCGCCGTGCCCGCCTGTTCGGCGATGCCGCTCGCCGCCGCCACCAGCCGCAGATCCTCAACCGAGCGCGCATACCAGCCGATGGTGTCGAGGCTGGCGGCGAACAGTTTCGCCCCTTCCCGGCTGACCACCCCCCAGGTCGGCTTCATGGCGTAGGTGCCGCAATAGGAGGCCGGGCGCATGACCGAGCCGCCCGTCTGGGTCCCGAAGCTGATCGGCACGTGCAGATCGCCGACCGCCGCCCCCGAACCGCTGGAGGAGCCGCCGGCGGTATGGGTCAGCCGGTGCGGGTTCACCGTCTTCGGCAGCCGACCCAGGGCGGCGAACTCCACCGTGTCGAGCTTGCCGAGCGGAATGGCGCCGGCCGCACGCATCAGGGCGACGCAGCCGGCATCGTCCACCGGCACCCGGCCGTCATGCAGCGGCGAGTTATGGGTTCCGGGCATGCCGGCGACGTCGATGACGTCCTTCAGCGCGATGGGAATGCCGTGCAGCGGGCCGCGGACCTTGCCGGCCGCGCGCTCCGCGTCCAGCCGCTTCGCCTCGGCCATCGCGCCCGCGCGGTCGACATGCAGCCAGGCGCGCACGGCGGGATCTCGGGCGTCGATACGGGCGAGCAGGCCGGTCAGGAGATCGACGGCCGTCAGGGAGCCGTCCGCCATGGCGGCGGCGGCCTCGCCGGCGGTCAGGCGGCAGGGGTCGGATACGGTCACGTTGGGAGCCTCGTCTTCGGAGATGAGGCCCGATCATGGAGTGGCCGGCGGGGCCCCGGCAAGATGCCGTCTGAGCCCGCCCGGCAATCGCAGGCTTGGGACGTCCGGGCGGCGCCCGGGATTCCTAGCCCTTGCGGTGCGGGGCCTTCTTCGGCTTGTCCAGGCCGAGCCGGGTCTTCGCCGGGTGCGGTTTGCCGAATTTCTTGGCGCCGAATTTCTTGCCCTCTTTGGCGGGGCCACCCTTGTTGGGGCCGCCCTTGTTGGGGCCGTCCTTGCCCTTCCAGGCTTTCTTAGGCGCCGGGCCGCGGTCTTCCGCCGTGGCGATCGGGGTCGCGTCCACCGGGCCGGAGACAGGCTGTCCCGCCGGTGCCTGGTCGCGGTCGCGGCGGCGCTTCAGCGGCCGTTCCGCCGGGTTGACCGTCTCGCGCTTGAAGGTCGGCGCCTCCCGCCGGCGCTTCTCCTTGAAGGACCGATCCGGGAACGGGCTCTCGGCGCGCGGCGCCTCGACCGGGGCGGCGGCAGCGGTGGGTTCGGGGGTTGGCCCCGGTGCCGGGGCAGAGACAGTCTGCGGCTTGGGCGCCGCAGCACGCAGGGTGCCCTGCGGCTTCGGCTTACCCTCGGGCTTCGACGCATCCTCGGGCTTCGGCTTGCGCGGGGCGCGCTCGACCCGCTCCTTGCGCGGGACGGCGGCAGGTTCGACCGGCATCCCCTCGATCTTGTCGACGGTGATGCTCTTCTCGATCTTGCGGCTCGGGCCCACGGCTTCCAGGAAGGCGCTCGCCGCCTCCGGATGCAGTTCCACATGGGTCTCGTTGTCGTGGATGCGGATGGCGCCCACGTGGTTCTTGGTCAGGTTGCCGGCGCGGCACAGCATCGGCAGCAGCCAGCGCGCCTCGGCACTATGATGACGGCCGACCGACAGGCGGATCCAGGTGCCGCCCCCGAAATCGCCGGGACGTTTGCCCCCGCGCTCGCCCCGGTCGCGTTCCGGACGGTCACGTTCCTTGCGCGGTCCACGATCGGGACGGTCACCCCGATCGTCGCGCCGCCCCCGTTCCGGGCGCTCGTGGCGCTCGCCGGCGGCGGGGCCGTCCAGCAGTTCCTCCGGCGCGGTCAGACCGGCCATGTGCTTGCGCAGGAAGGCGACGGCGACCGCCTGGGCGTCGTATTTCGCCAGCAGATCGGCGGCGAAGGCCTGCTCCTCCGGCGTGGTCTCCCCCGTGAGGTCGGAATCGTCCAGGATCCGCTGGCGGTCGAGCGCCAGGACCTCGTCGGCCGAGGGCGGCTTGCCCCAGGTCGCCTTGATGTTGGCGTTGGCCAGCAGCCGCTCGGTATGGCGGCGGCGGGGATAGGGCACGATCAGCGCGGAGATGCCCTTGCGCCCGGCCCGGCCGGTGCGGCCGCTGCGGTGGAGCAGGGATTCCGGGTTCTTCGGCAGGTCGGCGTGGATCACCAGTTCCAGGTTCGGCAGGTCGATGCCACGCGCCGCCACGTCGGTGGCGATACAGACCGACGCCCGGCCGTCGCGCAGCGCCTGCAGCGCGTGGGTCCTCGCACCCTGGTTCAGCTCGCCGGACAGCGCCACGACCGACAGGCCGCGGTTGGTGAAGCGGCTGGTCAGATGGTTCACGGTCGCCCGGGTGCCGCAGAACACGATGGCCGATTTCGGGTTGGCGTGGCGCAGCACGTTGATGATCGCGTTCTCGCGGTCGGTCGGTGCGCAGGTCAGGGCTCGGTACTCGATATCGCCGTGCTGGCGGCTCTCGCTCGCCGTGGTCAGCCGCACCGCGTCACGCTGGTAGCGCTTGGCCATCGACGCGATGGTCGGCGGCACCGTGGCCGAGAACATCAGCGTGCGCCGGGTCTGCGGCGCCGACTGCAGGATGAATTCCAGATCCTCGCGGAAGCCGAGATCGAGCATCTCGTCCGCCTCGTCCAGCACCACGACCTTCATCGCCGTCATGTCGAGCGAGCCGCGCTCGATATGGTCGCGCAGACGGCCCGGCGTGCCGACGACGATATGGGCGCCGCGCTCCAGCGCCGCGCGCTCGGTGCGCATGTCCATGCCGCCGACGCAGGAGGCGACCTTGGCCCCGGCGAATTCGTAGAGCCAGTCCAGCTCGCGCTTGACCTGAAGGGCGAGTTCGCGCGTCGGCGCGACCGCCAGGGCGAGCGGCAGGTCGGCGCGCTCCAGCCGCTCGGCACCCTCCAGCAGGGTCGGCGCCATGGCGAGGCCGAAGGCCACGGTCTTGCCCGAGCCGGTCTGGGCGGAGACCAGCGCGTCGGCGCCGTCCATCTCCGCGCCCAGAACCGCCTGCTGCACGGGGGTCAGCGTCTCGTATCCGCGCTTCGCCAAAGCCTGGGCAAGCGCCGGTACAACGCCTTCGATTTCCGTCATTTCGTGTCTTTCGGGTGCCTGCGATCGGCCGGTCGGGAAATGGAACTCTCCAGGCGGGATCGGCAGTCCTGCGCTCCGGGCGCAGGAGTCGTGTCAAAGCGGCGCGCACCATATGCCGCAGCGCGGCAAATGTACAGCATTCCGTCCAAGACGACCGCCGGCCAATCCGGCACCCGACAGGGTCAATGGCTGCGCAGGGCCTCGATCAGTTGCGGCTTGGTCATGTCCGAGCGGCCCGCGATGCCGATCTCCCTGGCGCGGTCGTAGAGCTCGTCCTTGCGCCATTCCTCATAAGGCTCCGACTTGCCACCCTTCTTCGATGCGCCCTGGGCGTTGGCGATGCGGGCCGCCTTCTCCTTGCTGGCGCCATCCTCGCGCAGGGCCTCGTAGGTCTCCTTGTCCTTCACGCTGGGCCCGGGTTTCTTACTCGGCATGTGCTGTCCTCCAAAACGGTATCCGGCATCCCCCTAGGTGAAGGCCCCTAGATGAGGGAACGCGGATCGGCGGCGACAGTTGCGCACCGGCCTGGGACAGCCCGGCGCGGCCCGCCCGGAAATCAGTATCCCCTGGAAATGCCTGACACCTGTACGGTATCAAGCGCCGCCCGGGACCGGAGAAGACCCTGCACGATGCCTGATGCCAACGCCGGAACGCCGTCGGTCAGCGCCCTTTCCGGGTCGCTGATCGCTGGGCTGGTTCTGGGCGGGGCGGCGGCGATCGCGGCGGTCGCGGTCGCCGGACCGGTCGCACCCGCCCATCATCCTAGCTTCGTCGCCGGCGAGATGAGCCTGCTCGGACTCGGCAAGGCGCTGGAGAGCCGGTTCGTCTGGACCCTGATGCTGGTCGCCGGCCTCGCCTTCGCCGGGCTGGAGACGCTGCGCCATCGGGTCCAGCCCGAGCTTCACAAGGTGCTCTGGCCGGCGCTGATGCCGGCGGTCTACTGGCTGACGAACCGCGTCATCGCCCCGCCCGCCCCCGTCGCCGAGGCGATGGGCGACACGATCTGGCTGTTCGTCTCCGCCGGGCTGATCGCGCTGACGGCCGCGAGTGCCCTGCTTGCCCGGCAGACGGACGCCGCATGGGTGCGCGACGCCCGCTGGGGGCTTCTGGTCCCGGTGCTCGCGACGGTGTCGGGCATCGCCGTGCTGACCGGTCTCGGACGCCTGGATCTGGATCTGTTCGCAGTGCTGTCAGGGTGGAGCGTCTGGCATCTGGCGTGGTTTCCGGTCCTGCTGACGGCGCTCTGCCTGTTCTCCTTCACGCTGCCGCAGACGGCGCGGGGTACCCGGCTCGCCCGGCTGACCCTGGCGGCGCAGCTCGGCCTGGCGGCCGGGTTCCTGTGCCTGCTGCTGCCGCCGGCCGAGGTGGACGGCGCGCTGCTGCGCCAGGGGGGGCTGAGCGGTCCGGCGCTGCCGATCCTGCTGGCGCTGCTGTCGGTCGGCGCGGCGGTCGGCATCCTGCGCGGCTTCCGCACACCCGACCGGCCGACCCTGTCCCCCTGGGCCGTCGCCGGTGCGCTGATCGCCCTCAAGCTCGGCGACGGCGGGGCCATCGCCTATGCGATGGACAACCCGCTGGACCTCTATCACCACGGCGAATGGCTGATCCCCTGGGACCAGTTCTGGCGCCACGGGGTGATCCCCTATGTCGACAGCGCTCCCTCCCACGGCCTGATCAACTTGGCAGTCGGCGCCGTGGCGGCGCTGGTCGGCGACGGCACCATGGTCGGGTTGCAGCAGGGCCAGCTTCTGGTGCGCGGCGCCTGCCTGACGGTGGCCTCCCTGGTGCTGGGCCGGTTGCTCGGCGGGCCGGCCGCCCTGCTCGCCCTGGTCCTGCTGCCGTTCAGCGGCCGCACCCCGATCCTGCTGCTGGTCGCGTCCGCCTTCGGCTGGTTCATCGCCCGGACCGAGACCCGCCATCCGGTGGCCTGGCTCTGCGCCGCGCTGGCGGTCTGCATCGCCCTGGTCGGTCTGGCGCCGGGCCAGGGGGCGATCGCTTCCGTGGCCCTGCTGCCGGTCATCGTCCTGATGCTGTGGCGCGCCTGGCAGGGGCAGCGCCGCCCCCTGATCGTGGCGATGGCGGTCGCCATCACCGTCTTCGCCCTGGTCGGAGTGCTCGGCCTGTTCGGACACGGTCCGGGGCCGGTTCTCCGGGCGCAGATCCGCTTCATCCTGGAGAACCGCGCCCTTTACGAGGCGGTGCACGGCCTGCCCTGGACGGCGTCCTTCACCCGAGACATGCCGCTCGGCCCGGTGGCGTGGGAGGTTTTGCGCGCGCTATGGATACCGGTCGCCGCCGGCCTGCTCGGCGCCCTGGTCCTGGCCGCGACCCGACGCGAGATGCGCGGAGCCTGGATCTTCATGGGCGTCGCGGTGCTGATCTACCTGCTCGGCACCATCGGCCACACGCTCGGCCGCATCGATCTCGGCGGGCCGTCGCGCACCGGGGCGCAGACGGTGTTCGCGCTGGCGATCCTGCTGCCGATGGTCGTCGCCCTGCGCGCGCCCCGGCATCTGCTGCCCGCCCTGTGGCTCGCCCTGGTGCCCATCGGCCTGCTCAGCCCGGCCTTCCGCGCCGTTCTCGATCCGCAGGCGTTGGCCCATCTGCACCAGTCCCGCGACCGGGAGGACGCCGCCCGCCAGTGGATCGACGGGGCGGCGGAGGGCATTCCGGCGCTGGGCACCGGGCTGATGTCGCCCAGCCTGATCGTGCTGGTGAAGCCGGTGCACGATCTGGTCGACAGCGTGCTGGCCGACGACGAGACCTATCTCGACCTGACCGAGCGCAACGCCAACTACTTCTACCTGCGCCGCCCGGTGCCGGTGGAGAGCGGGGCGGTGGCGACCATGGCGACCCGGGGCATGCAGACCCGCTCCATCGCCCGCCTGCGCGCCGACCCGCCGCCACTGGTGCTGGTCGATGCCGGATACACCTCGGGCCAGCCCTTCCCGCCGCCGCTGCGCACGCCGCTGCTGTACCGCACGCTGATGGACGAACTGGCGGCCGGCCGCTACGAGGTCTGGACCGACGGCACGCTGACCGCCCTGTTCGCCCCCGGCCGCGCGCCCTCCCCGACCCTGCCCGTGGCCGAGGGCATCGCCCGGCTCGACGGCATCTGGGGACGGCCCAAGCTGGACCGCCTGCCGACCGCCTGGGGAGCGTCCGCCGACACCATCGCCGACGACCTTGAACCGCTTGCCGCGACGATATCCTTGAACGACGGCCGTTCCGTGGCGGTCGCGCTGGAGAGGCCCGGGGCAATCGACTTCCTTGGGCTGACGCTGAGCTGTATGGGTGAGGCCGACCCGGCGACAATCACCTGGGCGGCGGGCAAGCAGACCCCGTCCTTCATCTTCAGCCCGAGCACCGGTTTGGCCCTCCTGCCCCTCGACATCTGGCCGTCCCAGGCCCTCGCCCCGGCGGCGAGGACGGCCCGGTTCGCCCTGTCCCTGCCGCCGGCCTGTTCGGTGTCCGACGGGGCCGCGTGGTCGCGGAAGGTTCCGTGATGGCCGGGTACCTGAAGACAGGGCTGAAGATCTGCGTCACCCTGGGTCTGCTCGCCTGGGTGTTCTCCCTGGTCAACCGCGAGGCGGTGCTGGCCCAGCTCACCCGGATCGACCCGGTCCTCGGCCTCTCCGCCGTGCTGGCCCAATGCGCCCAGTTCCCGATCGGCGCCTGGCGCTGGCGGATGATCCTGGCCAAGGACGGCGTGGCGATGCCGTTCCGCGACGCCTTCTCCTTCCTGATGATCGGGCTGCTGTTCAATCAGGTTCTGCCGTCGACCATCGGCGGCGACGGGGTGCGGGTCTGGCTGTCGGCGCGCACCGGCATCGGCTGGAGCCGGGCCTTCGGCGCCGTCGCCGTCGACAGGGCGGCGGCGATCTTCATGATCCTGGTGCTGTCGGTGCCGCTGCTGCCGGTGCTGACGCCGATCATCGACAACGCCGTCGCGCGGACCAGCCTGACGGTGCTGGTCCTGCTGGGCGCCGCCGCCGTGGCGGTGGTCCTGCCGCTGGCCCCCGTGGTGATGGGCAGGCTAGTCGCCCGCTTGCCCGAGCGCCGGATCCTGCGCCCGCTTTTGGCCGCCGCCGGACAGAGCGCGATCCTGTGGCGCCGGGGCTCGACCACCGCGGTGCTGTCGCTGTGCAGCGTGCTGATCCTGACCAGCCATGTGGCCACCGTCTGGCTGATCGCCCTGTCCATGGGCGTCGCTCTCGATCCGCTGCGTCTGTTCGCACTGATCCTGCCGGTCATGCTGCTTCTGGCAGTGCCGATCTCCATCGCCGGCTGGGGCCTGCGCGAGGGGCTGATGGTCACCGCCCTGGGCTTCCTGGATGTCGATCCCAGTGCGGCCGTCGCCATCTCCCTGCTCTGGGGTGGGGTGACCCTGTTCGGCGGCCTGCTCGGCGGCATCGCCCTGCTGCTCGACCGCACCGACCCCGCCACCCTGTTCCGCAGCACAGGGTCCCCGCCGCCCGACGAGGAGCGCCCGCTATGAAGAGGTCGGCATGAAGAGTTTGCGCGCCAAGCAATGGGTCGACGACAAGCTCGGCAGCCTGCTGATCGCGCTGCTCAAGCCGATGGCCCTGGCTCTCGGCTTCCTGCTGCGCCGCGACCACGCGCTGGAGGTGCGCGGCGATATCGTGGTGATCAAGCTGCTGGGTGGCGGCAGCCTGGTCCTGGCGATGCCGGCCCTGCTGGCCCTGCGGCGGGCGCACCCGGCACGGCGCCTCAGCCTGCTGTGCACCCGGGGCACCCGCGCCTTCGCCGAGACACTGGGCGTGTTCGACGACTACATCGTCGTCGAGGATTCCGGGGTGCGTTCCCTGATCGTGTCCGGGTTGCGGGCGCTGCGACACTGCTGGCGGGTCGACACCGTCATCGACCTGGAAGTGCACAGCCGGCTCAGCACGGTGTTCGGCTGCCTGACCTGCGCGCGCAACCGGATCGGCTTCTACCTCGACACCGCCTTCTGGCGCCGGGGCGTGGCGACCCATCTGTTCTTCTACAACCGGGCCAGCGCCAGCCATGTGCACTACGAGCAGATCGCCCGGGCGCTGGGCGGCACCATCGCGCCGATCGCGGAGGTCCGCGCCGCCTATCGCGCGGCCAACGGCCTGCCCGCCGCGCGCAGCCCGCAGAACCCGGCCACCCGGATCGGCCTCGGCTGCTTCTGCTCGGATCTGAGTGTGGAGCGGATGCTGAGCGCCGAAGAATGGGCGCGGATCCTCTCGCAGCGGCTGGGGGATGCGAAGGTCACCGTGCATCTGTTCGGCGGCAAGCAGGACCGGCCGGCGGCCGACCGTTTCATCACCCTGCTGGCCCAGGCGCTGCCGACGGCGGAGTTCGTGAACGAGTGCGGCGCCCATGACCTGACCGGCAGCCTGCGCCTGCTGGACACGATGGACCGGTTGTACTCGATCGACAGCGGGCTGCTGCACATCGCCCGGCTGATCGGGGTGGAGACCGTCTCGTTCTGGGGACCGACCGATCCGCAGACGCTGCTGCTGCCGCTGCCGGCGGGCAGTACGGACGAGGTGCATTACAGCCGCCTCGCCTGCTCGCCCTGCGTCCACCTGACCGAGGTGCCGCCCTGCCGGGGCAACAACATCTGCATGCACGCCCATCTCGACCCCGGCCTGGCCGACGAGCCGCCGATCTGGGTGATCCGGTGAGGTCCGGGCGCTAATCCGACTTCTGCACCGTACGCAGCCGGTCGATGGCGACGGCGACGATGATGAAGGTGCCGACGAAACTGCCCTGCCAGAAGGTGCTGATGCCGAGCAGGATCAAGCTGTTGCGGATCACCTCGATCAGCGCTGCGCCGATCACCGCCCCGAACGCCGTGCCCGATCCGCCGGCGAGGTTGGCGCCGCCGATCACCGCCGCGGCGATCACCGTCAGCTCCATGCCCTGGCCCAGATTGGTGGTCACCCCGCCGAGCCAGCCGACCTCCAGCACGCCGGTCAGCCCGGCGCAGAAGGCGGAGACCAGATAGACCGACAGCTTCATCAGCCGCACCGGCACGCCGGTCATGGTCGCCGCCTCCTCGTTGCCGCCGATGGCGAAGAGGTGGCGACCCCAGCGGGTCCAGCGGAAGGCGACGCCGATCACCAGCGCCAGCAGCACCAGGATGAGCACCGGATTGGCGATCCCGAACAGCGTCCCGCCGCCGAGCTCCAGCAGCAGGTCCTGATCCGGGCCGAACTGGTAGATCATCTTGTTGTTGGACAGCACCATGGCGAGGCTGCGGGCCAGCGCCAGGGTGCCCAGGGTCACCACGAAGGGCGGCATGCCCACATAGGCGATCAGCACGCCGTTCAGCAGCCCGACACACAGCGCGGCGAAGATCGCCAGGGGCATGGCGACGATCAGCGGCTGCCCCGCCTCCATCGCTCCGCCGACCACGATGCCCGCCAGCACCAGGGTCGAGCCGACCGACAGGTCGATGCCGCCGGACGCGATCACCGCCGTCATCCCCAGCGCCACGATGCCGACGAAGGCGAAGTTGCGGGTCACGTTGAACAGGTTGCGCTCGGTCGCGAAGGTATCGGTGACGGTCGACAGCACCAGGCAGGCGATCATCGCCGCCAGGAAGATCCAGAAGGTCTGCTGCCCGACCATCCAGCGCAGCCAGGTCGCATCCTGACGATGGCCGATCGCCGACTTCAGCGCATCGCCGGGGCCCGGCGCCGCCGTCTCACCCGCCACGGCGTCCGCCTCCGCATGCGACGGGAATATCAACCACAACCTGAACAAAGCCGACGCTCCACGGCGCGCGGTCCTGCTGTGCGATGGGCATTGCTTTCTCCCTCGGCGGGCCGGACATCGACACCGGCATCCTATTTTTTCTTCAAATTATCAATTTATTGAGACCCAAGCAACCAACATCGCCGCCACTGAGGTAGCAATCTTGCTTGACTCATGCCCCATGCCGACAAATAATTTTTCTTATTAACTAATTAATCCGCGGAACCGCCAAAACCGGTGGAGCAAACCGACGGACGGGAGGATACCATCATGAAACGCTTAACAGGCCTTGGCGCCGTGGCTCTCATGCTCGCTCTGGTGGCGGGTACGGGCAACGCGGCGGAGAAGAAGACCCTGGCGATCGTCGTGAAGGGTCTCGACAACCCCTTCTTCGAGCAGATCAATCTGGGCTGCCAGAAATGGCAGAAGGAGAACCCGGACTCCGATTACACCTGCCTCTATACCGGCCCCGCCTCCAGCGCCGACGAGGCCGGCGAGGTGCAGATCGTCGACGATCTGCTGACCCGCGGCGTGGCGGCGATCGCCATCTCGCCGTCCAACGCCCCGGCCATGGGCAACCTGATCAAGCGCCGCGCGCCCGAGATCCCGGTCATGACCATCGACGCCGACTTCATCGAGGCCGACCGCGGGTTGCGGGTGACCTATCTCGGCACCGACAACTACCTGATGGGCGTGAAGATGGCCGAGCACGCGGCCAGGCTGAAGCCGTCGGGCGGCACGGTCTGCCTGCAGCTCGGCAACGTCGCGGCCGACAACATCAACGCTCGCGCCGCCGGCTTCCGCGACACCATCGCCGGCGCCAAGGGCACCGACCGGCTGACCGGCCAGAGCGGCTGGACCGAGATCGACGGCTGCCCGGTCTTCACCAACGACCAGGTCGACCTCGCCAACCAGCAGATGGCCGACACCTTCACCGCCAACCCGGACCTGGACGCCTTCATCCTGATCGGCGGCTGGGCCCAGTTCGCGCCCCAGGCCTATGCCCAGGTCACCGACCAGGTGATGGACAAGCTGAACAGCAAGGAGCTGATCATCATCGCCGGCGACACCCTGCCGCCGCAGATGGACGCGCTCAAGGCCGGCCGCAGCCATGTCCAGGTCGGTCAGCGGCCGTTCGAGATGGGCTATCGCGCGCCCACGGTCATGATCGAGCTGATCGAGGGCAAGAGCGTCGAGGACCCGCTCTATACCGGCCTCGACGAGTGCACGCCGGAAACCGCCGACAGCTGCCTCGCGCAATAGGCCGCTCCACGCCTGCCCGGTCCCGGCGGCCCGCCCGAGCGGCCGCCGGGACCGGCCCTCACGCAGAAGGAAGATCCGCGATGACCGAGCAAGTGGCGACCTATCCGAGCCTGGCGAACCGGAGCGTTCTGGTCACCGGCGGCGGCTCCGGCATCGGCGCCGAGATCGTCCGGCAGTTCGCCCGCCAGGGCGCCCAGGTGGCGTTCCTCGACATCGACGTGGCGGCGTCCCAGGCGCTGGCCGAGGAGTTGTCCGCCGCCGGCGGCGCGGTGACGTTCTACGAATGCGACCTGACCGACATCGACCGCCTGCGCGAGACCATCGCCGCGGCGGCGACCGTCCAGGGGCCGATCACCGTGCTGGTCAACAACGCCGCCAACGACCAGCGCCATCCCATGGAGGACGTGACGCCGGAGTACTGGGACGACCGGCTGGCGGTGAACCTGAAGCATCAGTTCTTCGCCGCCCAGGCCGTCGCCCCCGGCATGAAGGCGGCCGGCGGCGGCGCCATCGTCAATCTCGGCTCGATCTCCTGGATGGTCGGCCAGGGCGGCATGCCCGGCTACACCACGGCCAAATCCGCCGTGCTCGGCCTCACCCGCTCGCTGGCCCGCGACCTCGGGCCGGATGACATCCGTGTGGTCTGCGTCGTGCCGGGCTGGATCATGACCCAGCGCCAGCTCGACAACTGGCTCACCCCGGAGGCCGAGGCCGACCTGATGAAGGCCCAATGCCTGAAATACAAGCTCTACCCGATCGACATCGCCCGGCCGGTGCTGTTCCTCGCCTCCGACGAGGCGCGGGGCTGCAGCGGCCAGCACTACATCGTCGATGCCGGCTGGCACTGACGCCGCAGCGATTTACGGGGCGGTCACAACGGCGGAACCGCCCGGCCAAGGAAACAAACGCCGACAGAAAAAATGAGAGAGTGGAGGACACGCCCATGTCAGCGCTACGCACACTGCTTCTCGCATCCGCCCTGAGCTTCGTAAGCGTCGGGCTCGCCGCCACCGGTGCCATGGCCCAGTCGGGCAGCATCGACCGCGCCGTCAGCGGCTACAGTTTCGAGGACGCCGCCAAGGAGGCACCCGGGACCAAGGACTTCCACTCCAACGACGGCGTGCTGACCTTCGCCATCGTCACCCACACCGCCGGCAACGGCTTCTTCGATCCTGTCTATGTCGGGGCGCTGTCGGCGGCCAACATGATCGGCGCCAAGGTGCTGCTGCTCGGCTCGGAATCGCCGACCGACGACCCGGCCCGCGAGATCGAGATCCTGAACCAGATCATTCAGGACCCGACCCTGGACGGGCTGATCATGACCACGCCCCAGGTCGGCGCCTATGACGACATCGTCAAGGCGGCGATGGACAAGGGCCTGCCGGTCGCCACCACCAACTCCTATGACGGCTCGATCCTCAACCGCAACGCCATCAGCCACACCGGCCAGGACGCCGGGGCCGCCGCCATCGCCGGCGAGGCGCTAGTGCAGTGCCTGCAGGAGCGCGGCGTGACCGGCGGCACGATCCTGCTGCCGAACGACACCGCCATGGGCAATATCGAGGTGAACCGGCGGGTCACCGCCGCCTATGAGGCGATCGTCGCCGGTCTCGCCAAGGCGGGGACGCTGGGCAACTTCAAGGTCGATGCCGGCCCGGAGAGCGTCGGCGTATCGGCCGACATGAACGACCCGGTGAACAGCATCATCTCGCTGATCGAGAGCCGCGGCGACGTGGTCGGCGCCTTCGCCGGCAACAACGTCTTCACCCCGGCCCTGGCCAAGGCTGTCGCCCAGACCGGCAACAGCGGCAAGATGTGCGCCTACGGCTTCGACCTCGGTCCGGCCCAGCAGGAGGCGCTGCGCTCCGGCGACCTGACCGGCGCGCTGGGTCAGCAGCCGTTCCTGCAGGGGTTCTGGCCGGTGATGCAGCTCTATCTGCAGATCGACCGCGGCATCGCCGCCGCCAATCTCGACACCCGCGCGCAACTGGTGACGGGCGAGACGGTCGGCAGCGTCGGCAAGCGGTTCGAGAACTGAGCGCGTAGCCCCCGCCGCACTGCATCCGGCGGGAGGGTGTGTCCCTCCCGCCGAGCCAGCCCCCAGGGAAGCGGACCGGACCCTCCATGACAGACGTACTTCCCCGGCCGGCCTGGCGACGGCCCGGCGAGCTGGTCGGCGCCTGGGAAGCCGGGCTGCTGGCGATGATGGCGCTGCTGTTCGTCGCCGGCGCGGTGCTCAATCCGGCCTTCTTCGGCACCACCGACGCCCTGCACGCCCTGTTCCGCGACAGCGCCCGGGTGGCGGTGATGGCGGTCGGCATGACCTTCGTGATCGCCAACAAGGACCTGGATCTCTCCGTCGGCTCCACCCTGGGACTGGTCGCCGTCGTGTTCTCCATCGTCTTCGACCCGAACCGGATGGACATGGGCGTGGTCCCGGCCATCGCCGTCTGCGTCGTGCTCGGCACCCTGATCGGGGTGATCAACGGGGTGCTGGTCACCTATCTGCGGGTGCCGGCGTTCATCGCGACGCTCACCATGCTGTTCATCGGCCGCGGGCTGGTGCTCGGCCTGACCAGCGGGCGCTCGGTGCTGTATCCGATCAAGGCGCGGGACTACGAGGCGTTCTTCCAGCTCGGCGAGACCAACGGCTGGGGCTTCAACAACCAGATCGCCATCGCCCTGATCTGCGTGGCCGTCGGCGCCGTCGTGCTCGGCAAGACCCGCTGGGGCTACGAGACCATGGCCACCGGCGGCAACGAGCAGGCCGCCAAATATGCCGGCATCCCGACCACTCTGGTGCGGATCCGGGCCTATGTCCTGTCCTCGCTCTGCGCCACGCTCGCCGGGCTGATGACCGTCGCCCAGGACAAGGGCGTCACCTCCCAGGCGGGGCTGCTGACCGAGCTGATGGTGATCGCCGCGGTGATCGTCGGCGGCGCCTCCATCCTTGGCGGCCGCGGGCGGGTGATCGGCAGCTTCCTGGGCGCGCTGCTGATCGTGCTGATCAACAAGGTATTGCGCGAAGGGGTGCCGATCACCCGGATCGTGGAGATCGGCGGCCAGAAGATCGAGGTCAACGCCGTCTCCACCCTGCCCGCCGGCGCGGTGCCCGCCTTCATCGGCACGCTGCTGATCGTCGCCGTGCTGATCGAGCCCTATGTGATCCGCCGACGCCTGCTGGCCCGGCTCTGGGCACGGCTGCGCAACCGGCCACCACCGCCGATCCCGGATGTCGGCGGCATCGCCCTGGTCGGCGCCCAGACCCGGACGTCGGGCGGCGGCGAGCTCAGCCTGTCGACCAACCCGCTCGTCCGCTTCCTGGCGCGGCGTGACGCGCTGGCGATCCTGCTGACCGTCACGCTCTGGCTGATCGGCCTGGCCCTGCGGCCGGACTACTGGTGGCACCTGTCCAACAGCTTCGCGATCCTGCTGAACTATACCGAGCTCGCCCTGCTCACCGTCGGGCTGACCTATGTCATCGCCTGCGGCGACATCGACCTCTCGGTCGGCGCGGTGCTGGCCCTGGCGGGGAGCGCGGCGGCCTACGGGCTGAAAGTGCTGGGCCTCGACCCGGCCTCGGCCATGGCGCTGGGCCTCTTCGCCGGGCTGCTGGCCGCGTCGGTCAACGCCCTGGTGACGGTGGGTTTCGGCCTGCCGTCGTTCATCGCCACGCTGGGCATGTTCTACATCGCCCGCGGCGTGGCCGCCTGGATCGTCTCCGGCCAGCAGCTCACCGGCTGGTCGGAAGGCTTCAACCTGATCGGCCGCAAGGTCGGCGACATCCTGGACTACGGCGGCATCGCCCCGCCCGGCGGTTGGTTCGGCGCGCTCGCCGACGTGGTCAGCGTGCAGACCGTGTGGCTGCTCGTGGTCGCCGGGATCGCCGGGATCGTGCTGGCCCGCACGACCATCGGTCAGGCGGTCTACGCCACCGGCGGCAACCGGCGCGCCGCCGACTATGCCGGCATCAACACCAACCGGGTGCGGATCATGGCGCTGCTGCTCTGCGGCTTCTGCGCCGCCATGGCCGGGGTGATCAACGTCGCCTATTTCCGCAGCTTCAACCCGGTCGCCGGCCAGTTCCGCGAGCTCGACGCCATCGCCGCGGTGATCATCGGCGGCGGCTCGATCTTCGGCGGCTACGGCACGATGCTGGGTTCGCTCGCCGGCGCGGCGGTGATCACCCTGGTGCGCGCCATCCTGCAGCTCAACATCGTGACCGCCTCGGGCGAGTCCATCGTGCTGCCGCAGCACTGGGTCAACGTCATCATCGGCCTGATCCTGATCTTCTCGGTGCTGACCGACATCTGGCTGCGTCAGTCCCGTCCGCTGGCGCGGCTGGTCGCCGCTCTGACCGGCAGAAAACCCGACATCCCCAGGAGGCACCCCCATGCCTGACGCCCCGACCGAGCCGTTCATCGAGATGCGCGGAATCCGCAAGTCCTTCGGCGCGATCCAGGCGCTGAGCGACGTGGACTTCTCCATCGGCCATGGCGAGATCCTCGGCCTGGTCGGCGACAACTCCGCCGGCAAATCCACCCTGATGAAGATCCTGACCGGCGCCTATCACCGCGACGGCGGCGACGTCCTGGTCGACGGCAGGCCGACCGACTTCCGCAGCCCGCACGAGAGCCGGGACCGGGGGATCGAGATGATCTACCAGGACTTCGCGCTGTGCGGGAACCTGGATGTGGGCCAGAACATCTTCCTTGGCCGCTGGCCGCGCAAAGGCCTCTTCGTCGACCGCAAGAAGATGTACGCCGACGCCGAGACCGTCCTGCGCCGGCTCAAGGTCGACGTGAACTCGGTCTATCAGAAGGTGGAGAGCCTGTCCGGCGGCCGCCAGCAGTCCGTGGCGATCGCCCGCGCGATCTCCTTCCAACCGCGCCTGATCGTCCTGGACGAGCCGACGGCCAACCTGTCGGTCATGGCCACCACCCAGCTTCTGGAGACCATGGCGGAGCTGAAGCGGCTGGGCGTGGCCCAGGTCATCATCTCGCATCGGCTGACCGACATCTTCGAGGTCGGCGACCGGGTCATGGTGCTGAAACGCGGCCAGAATGTCGGCGAGCGGCGGATCGCCGAGACGTCCGAGCAGGAGGTTCTGGAGATCATCGTGTCCGGCACCCCGGCCGCCTGAGCCAACTTTCCGCGAACCGGCGCCGGGCTGGCCCGTTGCCAAGTGATGTTCTCCGATCTCTCCACCGCGATGCTGCTGGGCATCTTCGCCGCCTGTGCCGTCGGGATTCTGCTCGGCGGGCTGCGCATGACCGGCCAGGCCGACCAGATCGCCGACCGCACCGGCCTGGGCGAGGCCCTGGTCGGCGGCGTGCTGCTGGGCGCGGCGACCTCCCTGTCCGGCTCCATCGTCTCCCTGACCGCCGCCCTGGACGGCAGGGCGTCGCTGGCCTTCTCCAACGGCATCGGCGGCATCGCCGCACAGACCGCGTTCCTGGCCCTGGCCGACATCCTGCACCGCAAGGTCAACCTGGAACACGCCGCCGCCGACCTGTCTAACGTGTTCCAGGGCGCGCTGCTGATGCTGATGCTGGCCCTGCCGCTGTTCGCCCTGACCGGGCCGGACGTATCGGTGCTGGGCGTGCATCCGGTGTCGATCCTGCTGGTGGCGATCTATGTCGGCGGCGTGATCGCCACCCGGCGGATCCGCGAGGAGCCCATGTGGCGGCCGGTGAAGACCCGCGACACCCGCCCCGACGAGCCGGAGCCGGAGAACGGCAAGGGTCCCTCCACGCCGTTGCTGTTCGCCTCGTTCATCGCTCTGATGCTGATGATGGGGACGATCGGCTGGGTGATCGCCCAGATCGCCGAGACCCTGACCGACCGCTTCGATCTCTCCGCGTCGGTCGTCGGCGCGCTGATGACGGCGGTGGTCACCTCCCTGCCGGAGCTGGTCACGACCCTGGCCGCCGTGCGGCGCGGGGCCCTGCAGCTCGCGGTCGGCGGGATCATCGGCGGCAACACCTTCGACACCCTGTTCCTGACGATCTCGGACGTCGGCTACCGCGAGGGCTCGCTGTACCACGCGATCGGGCCGGACGACCTGTACTGGCTGGCGGTCGGACTGATCATGACGGCGGTGCTGACCCTGGGCCAGCTCTACCGCCAGCGCGAGGGTCCCGCCGGCATCGGCCTGGAGAGCGCCGCCATGCTCGGGGTCTACGCGGTCGCCATCGCCCTGCCCTTGCTGGTCGGCGGCAGCGGCGCCTGACCGTCGCCCCCGGGCCACCGCCACATGCGACCCGGCTGTTAGGCGGCGAACCAGCCGCAATCGACCGGCAGGGCGGTCCCGGTGATGTCGTCGCCCGCCGGGCCGCAGAGAAACACCAGGGCGGCCGCCAGTTTCGCCGGATCCACGAACCGGCCCATCGGGCTGCGCTCCGACGCGTAGCGCTTGGCGACCTCCTCGACCGGTTCCCCGCTCCGCGCGGCGATGCCGGCGATGCGGTCCTCGATCGCCGGCGTCAGCACCGAGCCGGGGCACAGGGCGTTGCAGGTCACCCCGCTCCCGGCCGTCTCGATGGCGATCGCCCGGGCCATGCCGATCAGCGCGGTCTTGGTGGTCACGTAGTCGATACGGTTCTCCGCCCCCCGGAATCCGTAATAGGAGGACAGGTTGACGATGCGGCCCCAGCCCCGCGCCTTCATCCCCGGCAGGGACAGGCGGGCCAGGTGGAAGGCGGCGGTCAGGTTGACGGCGATGGACTCGTCCCAGTCGGCCGGCGCGAACGCCTCGATCGGCGAGAAATGCCGGATCACCGCATTGTTCACCACGATGTCGAGCGACCCGAAGCGCCGGGCCACACCGGCGGCCATCGCCTCGATCTGCCGGGCGTCGCGCAGGTCGGCCGGATCGAAGGCAGCCCCCACCCCATGCGCCTCGGCCAGCCGGTCGGCGGCGGCGCGGCCCTCCGCGTCGGCGCACAGCCCGTTGATCACGACATTGGCTCCTGCCGCCGCCAGCCCCTCCGCCAGCGCATAACCCAGACCGGCGGCGGAACCGGTGACCAGCGCGGTGCGTCCGGCCAGCATCTCAGCCTCCGGCCGCCAGCCGGACCACATCGCCGGCATCGGCCAGATCGTCCAGGGTCCAGAGCGCCTCGAGGAGCCGGTCCACCTCTCCGGCGAACCCGACCCCCTCGGCCAGTGTCGTCAGCTTGGCCTCCAGCTCGCTGTCGCTGAGCGGGTTGGTCCTGGAACCCCGTGCCGCGTGGATCTCGCGGGTCAGGATACGCCCGTCCTTCAGGCGCAGCGTCACCACGGCGGAGGCGACGTCGCGTCCGGCCTCGTCGTGGAAGCGCACCTGCGGCCGGCCGGATGCCGCGGTCTCGGCCACCGCGGCGTCGGTGAACTCCGCCAGCCCGGCCCGTCCCCGCGCCAGGACGATGGCTATGGCGTGCTGCGCGCTGACCTGCGCCTCGCGCCCGGTGGCGATGTCCGGCCGGTCGGTGCGCTGGCGCAGCAGCGGATGGCCGGTCAGCTCCACCGAGGCCACGTCGCCGGCCCGCACCTCCTCGTCCCGATAGACCTCCAGGCAGGCATCGAGCACCGGGTTCAGCACCACGCCGACCGGATAGGGCTTGAAGGCGTTGTCGGCGATCTCCCAGCGGTGGCCCAGATCGTCGCCCAGCGCCTCCGGCTTCGCCCCCTGGCCATAGACGGCGAGATATCCCCGCGCGCCGGTCAGCGGCCGGGCCGGACCGGAGAAGCCGCGCGACGCCAGATCTGCGGCGATCAGTCCGTTGCGGGCCGCGCCGCCGACGCTGGCGCTCTTCGCCATGGTGCCGAGCGCATCGACCAGCCCGGAGGATTGCGCCGCCGCGGTGGCGAAGGCGCTGGTCATCTGCGCGGCGTCCAGACCGAGCAGCGCGCCGCTTGCCGCCGCTGCCCCGAAGCCGCCGCAGGTCGACGTGATATGCCAGCCGTGGGAGTAGTGATACGGCGATACCGACAGGCCGACACGGCAGACGACCTCGCCGCCGATCACGAAGGCCCGCAGCGCGTCGATGCCGGAGAACGGGCTCGCCTCCGCCCGCGCGAAGATCGGGGCGAAGACCACCGATGCCGGATGGATGATCGTCGCCTCGTGGGTGTCGTCGAAGTCGAAGATGTTGGCGCCCATGGCGTTGACGAAGGCGGCGGTCGGCGCGTCCATGCGTTCGGTGCGCCCGATCACCGTGCTGGTGGCCGGGCCGCTATAGGCGGCGGACGTCTCCAGCATGATATCGACCGCCGGCTCGCGGCAGCCCGCCAGCGCCGTGGCGAAGATGTTCACCAGAGAGCGCTTGGCCTCGTGGCGCACATGGTCGGGGATATCCTCCCAGCGCAACGTCGCGGCGAAGGCGCAGAGCGCCTCGTCCCCAGTCTGGGCCGTGGCCCGATCCGTCTGCATTCCATCCCCTTCCACAGGTCTTGGCGCCTATGCCCCATCCGAGCACGGCTTGCCCGTTCGACGCCAGCCACCTTCGGAAACCCGAACCCGCACCTTCGGAAATCCGAAAATGAGACGCTGGCGCAAGATTATTGAGACGCCGGGAAAACCCGGCGGCGCGAATCTCGGCAATACTAAGGTTAACGCTGATCCGGTGGCGAGAAACGTGCCGGACAGCGGTCATCCGATGGCGTGGGATCCAGAAGGGAGACCTCATATGACTCTGCTAGAAGGCAAAGCCGCCAATTCGCAGGCGCCCGCCGTGGCCAAACCGGTCCTGGTGATCGACCCCGACGTTCGCGACGCCGACTGCCTGATCGCCGATCTGGGCAACGACGTCGACATTCTTCTGCTCGTGCCCGACCGCAGCGGCCTCGGCCAGATCGCCGACTTCCTGGCCGGCCGGCACGACGTTCCCTCTCTGCACATCCTCAGCCACGGCAGGCCGGGCACGCTGATGCTTGCCGGCAGCCGGATCGATCTCGCCGCCCTGGTGCTCAGCCATAAGACCCTGGAGTCCATCGCCGCCGCGCTCGGCGAAGCGCCCAGCGTCGTGCTCTACGGCTGCTCCGTCCTGGCCGGACCGAGGGGCGCCAGCTTCGCCCGGTTCCTGAGCGTCGTCCTGCGCGCCGAGGTCTCCGGCTCGCTGATGCCGGTCGGCAGCCTCGCCCTGGGCGGCGACTGGATCCTGCGCAGCACCCATGGCGACTGGGTGGAGCCGATCTTCAGCCCGACGGCCCGCGCCCAGTACCCGGACCTTCTTGCCGGCGGCTGAGACCGAGGCCCGATCACATCTCCAGAGCTCCGGGGGGAGGCCCGGGGTCCGGATTGTCCCCTGGGGCGCCGGACCCCGGGTAAGGAGCGGTCCTGAAAATCAGCGGGTGGTGCCGGACGTCACCGCACCGCACCATTGGTCCGGACACCGCGACCGATGAAGGACCTCCCATGACCGCCAAGCCGTCCGCCCACTGGGTCTACAACGAGACCATCCGCCTCTTCGCCGCCCCGGCCGAGCCCGCCTTCCATAGCGAGGGCGAGATGACCGCCATCTGGGGGCGGAACTGGGGCGTCGACAACGACGTGGGCCGGCTGCGGGCAGTGATGGTGCATCGGCCGGGGCCGGAGATGGACGTGGTCGACCCGTCCCAGCGCATCGCCGCCACCGGGTCCTTCGGCAATGTCGAGCACGGCTGGTATTTCCAGAGCGAGAGCGTCCCCGATTTCGACGAGATGCGCGCCCAGCACGACGCGCTGGTGGCGGCGCTGAAGGCCGAGGATGTCGAAGTGTTCGAGGTCCGGGGTGTCTCCGACGGACGGCTGAAATCCTGCTACACCCGCGACCCCTTCGTCATGGTGAAGGGCGGCGCCATCGTCAGCCGCATGGGTGCGCGCATCCGCCGGGGCGAGGTGCTGGCGATCACTCGGACCCTGGCCGAGCTCGGCATCCCGATCCTGCGCACCCTGTCCGGCACGGCGCTGTTCGAGGGCGGCAGCTTCGCCTGGATCGACGCCAAGACCGTCGTGGTCGGCTGCGGCATCCGGGTCAACCGGGAGGCCGCCCGGCAGATCGGCGAGGTGCTGGCGACCCAGGGGGTGGAGCTGCTGGCCATCGACCTGCCCGGCCACGACATCCATATCGACGGCCAGTTCCTCATGGTCGATAGGGACCTCGCCCTGATCGACCAGGACCGCCTGCCCTACTCCTTCCTGGAAGCGCTGAAGGAGAAGGGCATCCGCACCATCGAGATCAGCCCGGCCGACAACCGCGCGATCATCAACTCCCTGGCGGTGGCGCCGGGCCGGCTGATCATGCCGGAGGGCGGCACCAACGAGACCCTGGACAAGCTCGCGGCCGCCGGGGTGACGTGGACCACCATCGCCTACGAGAAGATGATGCTGAACGGCGGCGGCATCCACTGCTCCACCATGCCGCTGATCCGCGATCCGGTTTAAGTGGCAGGGGGCCTCCTTAGACACCGGAAGCGGTCACTTGCATGCTCTACATGAGCTTCGGTCCCTAGTCCCCGCTGCACACGTGAACAGACGCGGACGGTCTCGAAGGCATATGCTCTGCATCAATCCTGGGAGCGCCCATGAAACTCCTGATCATCACCGACGACACCGTCGCGCAACGGCCGGACGGGCGGCTGACAGCGCAACTCGCCACCACCAGGCTTCGGCTACTGGTCGCCTATGCTGCTGCCCAGTCGGCCGGTTTTGGCGCGTGGGTCGCCGTACGCCAACAGCCGGCAGACCTGATCAACAGCGACGTGTTCCGGACGGCCGATGCGCTGCTGTTCGGCAAGACATTTGAAGATCACAGCGCGACGGCCCTAGCAGCGAAGCGTGCCGGCAAGAGGGTAATGGCAGATATCGCCGACGAACTCGGATCGACGGGCGGCTTCGATGTGCTTCGCCGTGTTACAGCACTCGCCGATGCAGCGTTCTGCCCGAGCGTCCGGATGATGGAGATGGCGGAAGCATGGGTACCGGCGGCATGCCGGCGCTTCTGCATCGAGGAACCGGCAGAAGAGGCATTCCGCCAGCCCCGTGTTCGGCTCAAGGGCGATGGGATTCTCGATCTCCTCTGGTTCGGCACCAGCAAAAACATCGTCCACCTGGTCCCGCATCTATCGGAGATCGCGGCCCTGGCCGAGGATCGGACGTTCAGGATAACCCTCGTCTGCCACGAGAACACCGTGGCTCGCCAACTGTGTGCCGCGGCCGCCCAGCAGGATGAGGACCTGTTCAAGATCCGGTTCGAAGAATGGACACCGCAGGTTCAGGCGGCAGCTCTCGGTGCGGCGGACATCGTCCTTATCCCCGGCGATCTGTCGAAAGGTTCCCTACTGAAGAGCCCGAACCGGCTGATCAACACCATCGCCGCAGGCCGGCTGGCCGTAGCCTCGCCGATCCCATCCTACTTGCCCTTCGCTGACTTTGTGCTGATCCGTGACCGTTTGGCGGACGGTATCCGCGACGCGCTGGCCACGCCGGCTGCGGATCTGGAGGCGCGGATCGATGCCGGGCAGACGGTGGTGGCGAAGCACTACAGCGAGGCGGAAATCGGCCAGCATTGGGTTTCAGCGTTTAAGGCGCTCGATACCGCGCGTGCATGAGTCCGAGCGCGTCTGCGAGGTTTCTCGGTGTCGCTGCACCGTTTGACGAAATCCGATCATCAGGCGATCCTTGGCAACGAAGACACGGTCGTTTCTACTTACGCCGATTTAGAGGTCCAGAGCCCCTAGCTCACAGCCCGAACAGGCTGCCGTACGCCGACACCTGCGCCCGCACCCCGGCGAGGCGCAGGCAGTGCCAGAGGCTGACCTGGTTGGCCGAGAGGACGGGGCGTTGCAGGTCGCGCTCCAGGGCGTCCAGGATCGCCACGCAGCGGAAGCCGGTGCCGGCGATGAACACGCCGTCGGCCTCGGCCGGACAGGCGGCGCGGATCTGGGCGTAGAGCGGTTCCACCTCCTGCTCGAAGCCAAGGCCCTGCGGGTACATCTCGCCATGCGGCACCTCGCGCCAGCCGCGGCCCGGGTCGTAGCGCAGCGGGCCGACCGGCGCGACGCCGAGACCCCGGTAATAGGCCATGGCGGCCTCGGCGGTGGCGTCGTTGAACCAGGGCGGCAGCACGATGAAAGGCCGGCGCACGCCGGCGGCCAACATCGCCGCCTGGCCGTCGATCCCGTTCGTGGTGACCTGCGTCTCCGGCCGGACGATCCCGGAGATCGCCGCCACCGTCGCCGCGTCCCAGCCGGCGCCGCCCAGGATGCTGCTGGAGCTGTGGCCGATCACCACCGCGCCCAGGCGCATCCCGGCGAAATGCTCGGCCGCACGCTGCAGGTCCGGCTCGAGCGTCACCGCCGAGCGGTCCGCGTTCCAGCGCGCCCAGGGCGCCTTCGCCGCCACCCGGGCGGCATGGATCGAGACATGGGGCGGGCACATGGCCCACCACTCGGCCTCGGGGACCGCCTCGCTGGAGACGATGAACATCCCGATCCGCGCCTGCCATCCCCAATTGTCGGGCGAGGGACGGGTCTGCCCGCTCATCTCACGCCGCTCCGGCGAGGCGGCCGGCATGGCGCAGCTTCTGGCGGGCGCGGGCGGCGTCGCCCAGCCGCTCGAACAGCACCCGGCTGACCGGATCGGCGGCGGCGTTGTACTCCGCATGCCACTGCACCCCGACGGCGAAGCTCGGCGCGTCGGCGATGGAGATCGCCTCGATCGTGTCGTCGGCGGCGAGCCCCTCGACCACCACCCGGTCGCCGGTGCGCTGGATCGCCTGGCCGTGCAGCGAGTTGGTGACGATCTCCTCGGCGTCGAGCATCCGCGCCATCAGCCCGCCGGGGGTCAGCCGCACATGCTCGCGCAGAGCGAAGATGATCTCCGGATCCTTGCAGCCCTTCGGCATGCGGTGGCGGTGCTTGCCCGGCAGCTCGCCGACCTCCGGATGCAACGTGCCGCCGAAGGCGACGTTCATCTCCTGGATGCCCCGGCACAGCCCGAAGATCGGGATGCCCCGCTCCACGCAGGTGCGCACCATCGGCAGGGTCAGGCCGTCGCGGCCGTCGTCCATCTCGCCGTGGCGCTCGCTCAGCTCCTCGCCGTAGTGCCTGGGATGCACGTTGGCCCGGCCGCCGGTCAGCACCACCCCGTCCAGCACCTCCAGCAGGTCCGCCACGTCGACCGCCTCCGGCATGCCCGGGATCAGCAGCGGCGTGCAACCCGACACCTCGGCCACCGCCTCGATGGTCCGCTTGCCGGTCATCTGGGCCTCGATCACCCCTTCGGCGACGAAACGGTTGCACTGGATGCCGATCACGGGCCGCGCCATGGAATCTCCCCAAGAAATGTCGTCGGCGCGAGCGCGCGTCCCTTCTGTTTTATCCACCGTCGGGGGGTGGCGTCCAGGCATCGACGCATGCAGGGTGGCTCAAAGGCGTCCCCGCCCTGCCGGCCGGACGGAATTTTAGACCCGGTCCGGCGGTCGCTTAGGCGAAGAGCCACAGCTGCGATCCGACCCATGCGGCCCCACCAATGCGGCCAGATACAGTTGACGGCAACCGCCCTCCCCACCCAGAACGGCGATCTCAGCGATGACATCGACGACCGACCTACTCGCGATCCCGCTGGCGGTGCTGGCGCTGTGTGCCGGCTGCACCGAGACCCGGACCAGCAATCCCGAGCGCACCGCCGAGGAGCAGCTCCTGCTGTCGACGGCGGTGGACCGGGCGGTCGACGATGTCACCCTGAACGTGCCCGAGGGCACCAAGGTCTTCGTCGACGCCTCGCGGTTCGAGGCCTACGACAAGAGCTACGCCATCAGCGCCTTCCGCGACCGGGTGCTGGAGAGCGGCGCCCATCTGGTCAGCCAATTGAACGACGCGGAAGTCATCGTCGAGATCCGCTCCGGCGCGCTGTCGACCGACGGCACCAAGACCATCGTCGGCATCCCCGCCTTCGACGTGCCGGTTCCGCTGGCCGGCGACCTCTCGGTCCCGGAGATCTCTCTGGCATCCCGCCGGCAGCGGCTCGGCGTGGCCAAGGTCGCCTACACGGCCTACTGGCGGGAGAGCGGCGCCCTGGCCGACCGCTCCGAACCGATCCAGGGGGTCGCCGGGTACCGGGACTGGGCGTTCATCGGCTTCGGCTGGCGCTCCGGCGACACGCTGATCACCGCCGATATCCCCGACACGGTCGCCGACGGCCCGGAGCCCGGCCCGCCGGCCGCGGAGCAGCCGGACTCCGACCCACCAGAGCCCGGCATCGGCGAGGGCAAGGGTCGCTGAGACGGATTCACCCCGTCCCAGCGTCCCAGCGGCCGGGGTCCGGTCTCAGCCGTCCTTCGGGTTCCAGGTATAGATCCAGGTCTCCGTCAGCGCCCCGCCGCGGTACCGCAGGAAGGCACGCAGGTCGACGGAGTCGGCCCCTTCCGGGTCCAGATCGAAATTCATCCGCCAGCCGCCCAGCTCCTCGATCGGCCGGCAGGCCACCCGGCGCACCGCCCCGGCCGAGCCGCTGACCACGGCCTCGACCGCGTCGCCCTCGCCCAGCCGGGCGAGATCGCCGCCGGTGAAGTCGACGACGAACTTGCGCACCTTCGGGTCGCGTTCCTCGCCTGGAATGCCGCCGATCCCGGTCCAGGTCGCCATCACCCGCCCCGGGGCGGGCAGCCGGTCCGGCATCTCCGTACCCCAGGTCATCCGGTAGCCGACGGTGACCGGCTGGTCCGGCTGCGGCGTGCTCTCCGGCCGCCAGTACACGACGACATTGTCCACCGTCTCGTCGTTCGCCGGCAGCTCCACCAGCTCGACCCGGCCCTTGCCCCAGTCGCCGCTCGGCTCGATCCACAGGTTGGGGCGCCGGTCGTAATAGACGCCGTCGTCCAGGTAATGGGCAAAGCTGCGGTCGCGCTGCTGCAGGCCGAAGCCGCGCGGCGCGGTATCGCTGAAGGTGCTGATCCGCGGGGCGGAGGGATTGCGCAGCGGCCGCCAGATCCACTCGCCTGCGCCGGTACGCATCACCAGGCCGTCCGAATCATGGACTTCCGGGCGGAAGTCGTCCCGCTTGCTGTAATCGTTCTCGCCATGCAGATACATCGAGGTGATCGGCGCCAGGCCGATGCCGTCGAGCTCGGTGCGCGGATAGATCGACGCGGTCACGTCCATCACCGTCGAGCGCCCGCTCTCGATGACGAAGCGGTAGGCGCCGGCGGTGCTGGCGCTGTCCAGCAGGGCGAGCACGATGATGGCGTTGCTCTCCGGGCCCGGCCGGTGGAACCAGAACGCCCGGAAGATCGGGAACTCCTCCTCGCCGAACTGGGCGGTGTTCAGGGCCAGGCCCCGGGCCGACAGGCCGTACTGCATCTCCTTGCCGACCGCGCGGAAATAGCTCGCCCCCAGGAAGGCGGCGATGTCGCGCTCGTAATCGAACCGGTCGAACAGCCGGAACCCGGCATGACCAAGCCGCTCGGTCTCGCCCTGGTCCGGAGCGGGGATCTCCTGCGGATAGGCGAAGCGGTTCGGATCGAACGCCACCGGCTGGGTCCCGTCGGACCCGATCTGGTACAGCGCGATCGGATGCGGGAACAGCCAGCCGGCATGGAACGGCGCCATCCGGAACGGCAGATCGGTGCCGGACCAGACCTTCCCCCCCTCGGCCAGACGGATCGACATGTACTGATCGTGGTTGAGGTCGGTGAAGCGGCTCGGCACCCGTTGCGGCGCCTCGAACGGCGTCTTGGCCACCTCCTGGGCGAGGGCCTGCAGGTCCTCGAACGAGCCGACCTGGCCCATCCGCTCCCGCAGCCCGCCTTCCTGGGCCCAGACTCCCGCCATCGGGAACGTGACCGCGAGCGACGACGCGCCCAGAGCCAGCAGATGTCGACGGTCGATCTTCATTTCGCCTCCGTTAAGTGCTTTGAAACACGGGAATAAACGGATCAGGCAACCGTTTGCCCCGTTGCGCGTTAAGGATTTGGTGACGCCACTCCGGAATTTCCGGCGCGCGTTCACCGTCAGTGTCCATTGAGGCACGAGACGATCTACCGCCTCGTTGTCCGAACAAAGCGCCAGAAAGGGCCGGCCTCATGTCTTCCGCAGACATTGATCTTGAAAACCTGTTCAACGAGGGTACCGACGACGCCTCCGCGCTGACCCCGGCCCCCGCCCCGATGCCGATGCCTTCCCGTGAGCTGCGCACCGTCGGCGGGCTTATGATCTCGGCCATGTCAGGGCTCTCCGCCCTGGCACCCTCCGCCCTGGCACCCTCAGCCCTGCCGGCCTCGTCCCTGGCCCAACGCGCCGTCATGCCGGCCGTGGAGAACAAGAGCACGCCCCGATAGGTCCGGAACGCGTTCCGGCTGCCCTCCTCCCCGCTTCCCCGACAATCCGTCCTCGTCTCACCCGCCATCGGTCAAAACCTTCGGCGGGTGAACTTCTTCCGGGATCAGGAACAGCCTGGCCCGGCGCATCGCGGCCCCCAGAGCCGGTGAGCTGCCGGCCAGGGTCAGCGGTGCCGAGAGCACCAGCCCGGCGATCACTGGCGAGGCAATGGCCAGCGCCTCCAGCGACGCCCAGCCGATCGCGATAGCCGCCAGAACGCCGACGACCATGTGCATGCCATGGGCCCGCAGGACCTCGCCCAGGGCGGCCTGCTCGCCGGTGCGCTGGCCCGGCTTCCAGCCGCTGGAAGAGCCGGCCAGGATCTCGACGACAAAGCGGGTGTGCAGCAACATCATCACCGGCGCGCTGAGGGTGCTGAACACCATCTCCGCCAGCATGCTGCCGAGCAGCGGGAAAACCCCGCCATGGCCGCGGCGCAGCGGGCCGTCGGTCAACACCAGCACGGTGCCGATGATCTTCGGCAGGAACAGCATACCGAGCGACACGGCGACCAGCAGCCAGGGATTGGCGTCCACGATCGGCGGCAGGGACACCGGAGCCACGCCGGACAGCGCGGCCATGGCCGGAGCGCGGGCCAGCAGACCGACCGCGCCGGCGATCAGAAACAGCATCCAGATCGGCGAGGCGAGATAGGCCAGCGCCCCCATGAAGAAATGCAGCCGGTTGGTCCAGCCGATACCGTCGGCGACGAGCAGCTGCATGTGCTGCAGGTTGCCCTGGCACCAGCGCCGGTCGCGGGCGGCATGGGCGAGCAGGCTGGGCGGCGGCTCCTCGAAGCTGCCGAGGCGGTCGGCCACGACCTTCACCGACCAGCCGCCGCGATGCAGCATTGCCGCCTCGACGAAATCGTGGCTCAGGATCTCCCCGCCCAGCGGCGCATTGCCCGGCAGCGCGGCCAGGCCGCAGCATTCGGCGAAGGCCGCCATGCGGATCATGGCGTTGTGGCCCCAATAGGTGGCGCTGTCGCCCATCAGCAGGCGCACGCCCTCGGCCGAGGCCTGGCCGTAGACCGAGGTGGCGAACTGCTGCATGCGGCCGAACGGCGTGGTGCCGCGCACCGGCCGCACCCAGGTCTGCACCAGGGCCAGCTTCGGATCGGCGTCGAGCTCATCGGCCAGGCGCTGCACCGTGGGACCGTCCATGCGGCTGTCGGCGTCGAGGATCAGCGCGAACTCGTAGGCGCCGCCCCAGGTCTCCACGAAATCCTGGATATTGCCGGCCTTGCGCCCGCGGTTGTCCTTGCGCTGGCGGTAGAAGATCCGGTCGGCCGCGTCGTATTTGCGGCGCAGACGGCGGCACACGGCGATCTCCAACTCGACCTTCTCCGCGCTGCGGGTGTCGCTGAGGATGAACAGGTGGAAGCCGTAGAGCCGGGCCTCGGCGCTGAGCGAGGCGAACATCCGATCCAGCCCGGCCTCCACGGCGTCGGGATCCTCCTCGTAGATCGGGATCGCCACCGCCAGCCGGCCGCCCACCACCCGGTCCGAATACGGCGCCCTGCTGCGCCGGCTGATCGCCAGCGAGACCGCGCCGATGACCGACAGGCAGAAATTGGCGGAGATCCAGGCGGTGAGGATGGTGAACAGCCCGACCAGCAGCCACTGATACGGCCCCACGATCGACTGGGAGATGTAGTCCTGGAACTCCAGGACGATGCCGATGGTGAGCGCCAGGGTCATGGAGGCACAGAGCACCGACAGGACCAGCGGCCGCACCCGGCCATGGCCGGTGGCTGTCCCGGGAGGAATGGGCCGGTTGCGATTGGACATGACGCAGGTTCACTTCCGCACGGACACAGGAACGGTGCCGCCGCGGGAGGAAAGCCGGCGCCGGAACACCCTAGTCAGACGCCTCCGTGGGGAGAGTTATTCCCGTTCGCGACCAAGTCGGGCAGATTGACCGTCAGGGCCTCGCGGCGAACCGGATGGCCCGCCCGCATCCGCCTGGCAACGAAGGATCTTCACCATGATGCATGTCCTGTACTGGAGCGGCCGGGCCGGGTCGCTGGCGCCGCTCTGCCTGCTGATCGAATGCGGCGTGCCGCACGAGACCGTACAGGTCGATACCAGCCGGCATGCGCACAAGACGGCGGACTATCTGCGTGACGTGCATCCGCTGGGCACGGTGCCGGCCCTGCGCCTGCCGGACGGCCAGGTCATCCTGGAATCCGGCGCCATGGTGCTGCATCTGGCGGAGCTGGCACCGTCTCTCGCCCCCGCCGCCGGTTCGGCCGACCGGGCGATGTTCCTCAACTGGGTCGCGTATGGCGCCGGGTCGCTCTACCCGGCGTATCAGCGGGTCTACCACACCGACCACATCGTCCCGGACGAAGCCGCGCGGCCGGCCGCCCGGGAGGCGGCCGTGGTGGCGTTGGATCGGTGCTGGGACGTGGTGGAAGCCGCCCTGGAAGCCGGCCGGCCCGGCCTGTTCGGCGACCGGCCGGGCGCGGCGGACGTCTATCTGGCGATGCTGGCCCTATGGCATCCGGCACCGGAGCGGCTCGCAGCCGCCTGCCCGAAGGTCAGGGCGATGAAGGATGCGGTGTGGGCGCTGCCGTCGATGCGGCAGGCGCTCGCCGTGCACGGATTGGAGACGGCGTGATCCGGACTATTCGGCGGCGGCGACGCTGAAACTCTCGCCGCAGCCGCAGCGGCCGGTCTCGTTCGGGTTGTTGAAGACGAAGCCGGAGAACAGCTTGTCCTCCTGGTAGTCCATCTCCGAGCCGAGGATGAACATCACCGCCGTCGGGTCGATGAAGATCTTCACGCCCTTGTCCTCGACCACGTCCTCGAGCCGCTTCTGCTCCTTGGCGTATTCGACAATGTAGGACAGGCCCGAGCAGCCGGTGTTCTTGATGCCCACGCGCAGGCCGATGACGCCCTCGTCGCCGGCATTGTCCACTAGTCTGCGAACCCGCTCGGCGGCGGCTTCGGTCAGCGTGATCGGGGCTTTTCCCGGTTGGAACATCGATCTCACCTAAGGTTTCGACAGTCGTTCACAGTCCGTTTGCGCGTTCTCTTCCTCACCCTACAGGTGGGGATAGTTTAGAACATGTCCAGCAGCAGTCGAGCCTCTTCGCTCATCCGAGCCTTGGTCCAGGGCGGATCCCAGACCAGCGTCACCTCGACCTCGCCCACGCCCTCGGCCTTGGCGACGGCGTCGGCGACCATCTTCGGCATCTCGCCCGCCACCGGACAGGCCGGGGCCGTCAGGGTCATCTCGATTTTCACCGAGCCGTCGTCGAACCGCTCGATGTCGTAGATCAGGCCGAGATCGTACAGGTTCACCGGGATTTCCGGGTCGTGCACGGTCTTCAGCGCCTCGATGATCGTCTGCTCGTCGGCCGGACCCTTGGGATCGTCCAGGGGGGCGCCGGCGCGCGCCATGCCGTCCGGGCCGACGGTGCCGGGCATGAAATCGTGCAGGCCGAGCTCATGGTTCATGACGAGGTCCATTTCCTATCAGACGTCCGGCTCACGCGAAGATCTGGCGTACCTTGTCGAGGGCACCGACCAGCACGTCGATCTCCTCGCGGGTGTTGTACATGGCGAAGCTCGCCCTTGTGGTCGAGCCCACGTCGTAGAAGTCCATCAGCGGCTGGGCGCAGTGATGGCCGGCGCGCACCGCCACCCCCTGCTGATCGACGATGGTCGCGATGTCGTGCGGATGGGCGCAGTCCAGGGTGAAGGTCACCAGCGACACCTTGCCGGCCGCCGTGCCCAGGATCTCCAGCCCGTCGACGGACGCGAGCTTCTGTGTGGCGTAGTTCAGCAGGTCGCGCTCGTGCTCGGCGATGCGGTCGAGGCCGACGCCGTTCACATAGTCGATGGCGGCGGCCAGGCCGATCGCCTGGGCGATGGCCGGGGTGCCGGCCTCGAACTTGGCCGGCAGGTCGGCCCACTCGCTCTTCTCGATGGAGACCGAGGAGATCATGTCGCCGCCGCCCTGATACGGCGGCATGGCGTCCAGCACGCTCTCCTTGCCGTACAGCACGCCGATGCCCGACGGGCCGTAGAGCTTGTGGCCGGTGAAGCAGTAGAAGTCGCAGCCGATGTCCCGGACGTCGACGCCAATATGCTGCACAGCCTGGCTGCCGTCGAGCAGCACCGCCGCCCCGGCGTCATGCGCCAGCTTCGTCACCTCATGGACCGGCACCACGGTGCCCAGCACGTTGGAGACGTGGCAGATCGCCACCAGCTTGGTGCGCTCGGTCAGCAGTTCCTTGAAGGCCGCCATGTCGAAGGCTCCGCCCTCGCCCGGCTTCAGCGCCTTCAGCACCAGCCCCTTCTCGTCGCGCAGCATCTGCCACGGCACGATGTTGGAGTGGTGCTCCATGTAGGTGATGAGGATCTCGTCGCCCGGCTGCAGGTTCGCGCGGCCCCAGCTCGACGCGACCAGATTGATCGCCTCGGTGGTGTTGCGGGTGAAGATGATCTCCGACGTGGAGGCGGCGTTCAGGAAGCCGCGCACGGTCTCGCGCGCGCCCTCGTAGTCGTCGGTCGCCTTCTCGCTCATGAAATGCAGGCCGCGGTGCACGTTGGCGTAGCCGCTGCTGTACACCTCGGAGATCCGGTCGATCACCTGGCGCGGCTTCTGGGCCGAGGCGCCGTTGTCGAGATAGACCAGCGGCTTGCCGTGCACCGTGCTCGACAGGATCGGGAAATCGGCGCGGATCCGCGCGATGTCGTAGGCCTCACCCTTGGCGGTCGCACCTTCCGGCATGCTCAGAGCCCTCCCTCGGCCGGCGCGCCGGCGATGTTCTTCTGCATCCACTCGGCCGCCGCCGCGCGGAACGCGTCACGGATCGGTACGCGCTGGATGTGATCGACGGCCTCGTCCACATAGGCCGACACCAGGATGGCGCGGGCGCGCTCCTCCGGAATGCCGCGGGCCATCAGGTAGAACAGCTGGTCGTCCTCCAGCTCGCCCACGGTGGCGCCGTGGCTGCATTTCACGTCGTCGGCGTAGATCTCCAGCTCCGGCTTGGAGTTGATCTCCGCCTCGCGCGACAGCAGCAGCGCCCGGTTCATCTGGTAGCCGTCGGTCTTCTGGGCGTCGGGGCGGACCAGGATCTTGCCCTGGAACACGCCATGGGCGCGGTCGGCCAGCACGCCCTTGTACAGCTCGTGGCTGGCGCAGTCGGGCTCGGCATGGTCGATGAACGTGGCGGTGTCCATGTGCTGGTCGCCGCAGGCGAGATAGCCGCCGTTGATCCGGTACTCGATGTGCCGGCCGGCCAGGGTGGCGCGGATCTCGTTGCGCGACAGCGTCGCCCCCGTCGACAGGGCGAAATTGTCGTAGGTGCTGTTGGCGGCGCAGCGGGCGGCGGTCATGGCGATGTGGAACGCCTCGCCGCTCTCGGCCTGCAGCTTGTAGTGGCCCAGGCGCGCGTCCTTGCCGATCACCAGCTCGGTGACGGCGTTGTTCACATAGGCGCCGCCGCCGGTATGGACCTCCACCAGATCCGCCATGGCGCCGTCTTCCACGACCACCAGGATGCGGGGATGGGCGGCGACGGTCCCGGCCCCCTCCAGGCTACGGGTATCGACCAGCAGCAGGATCGGCGTCTCGACCGCCGCCCCCTTGCGGATGCGCAGGGCGATGCCGCCGGTGAAGGCGCCGGTGTTGATCGCGGTGAACGGATGCGGCGCGGTCTCGGCCACCGTGCCCAGTGTCTCCGACACCCAGTCGGGCGCGTCGTCCGGCTCGGCCAGCCCCACAAGGTCCACACCCTCGGGCATGGCGTCGGCATGGGTCAGCGTGCCGTTCGACAGGTGCAGCTCGACCGCCTGCAGATCGGCGAAGGCCGGCAGGCGCGCGATCTCGGCGGTGCCGGTCGCGGCGACCGGCTCCAGGGCCTTGAGCGCGTTCAGGTTGGTGAACTTCCACGCCTCGGTCCGCACGCCGGGCAGTCCGGTGCGCTCCGCGTTCTCCACCGCCGTGCGGCGCATCTTGGTCAGCCACGGCGACCCGCCCTCGGTCTTCGGGACCGCGGCCAGCAGCGGAAGGGTTGCTTTGTCAGCCATTTCAAGTCCTTCAGGCCGCCGCCTCAACGAAATCGGCATAGCCGTTCTGCTCCAGCTCCAGCGCCAGCTCCTTGCCGCCGCTCTTCTGGATCCGGCCATGGGCCAGCACGTGGATCACGTCCGGCTCGATATGGTTCAGCAGCCGCTGGTAGTGGGTGATGACCAGCATCGAGCGCTCCGGCGTGCGCAGGGCGTTCACGCCTTCGGAGACGACCTTCAGCGCATCGATGTCGAGGCCGCTATCGGTCTCGTCGAGGATGCAGAACTTCGGCTCCAGCACGGCCATCTGGAGGATCTCGTTGCGCTTCTTCTCGCCGCCGGAGAAGCCGACATTGACCGCGCGCTTCAGCATTTCGTCGGTGACGCCCAGGGTCTTGGCCTTGGCGCGCACCATCTTCAGGAAGCCCATGGCGTCGATCTCTTCCTCGCCGACCGCCTTGCGCCGGGCGTTGACCGCCTCGCGCAGGAAGGTCATGCCGGTCACGCCGGGCAGTTCCACCGGATACTGCATGGCCAGGAACACGCCGGCGACGGCGCGCTCGTCCGCCTCCATCTCCAGCAGGTCGTGGCCATCCAGACGGATCGAGCCCTCGGTCACCTCATAGCCTTCGCGGCCGGCCAGCACGTAGCTCAGCGTGCTCTTGCCGGAGCCGTTCGGCCCCATGATGGCGTGCACCTGACCGGCCTCGATCGACAGGTCGATGCCCTTCAGGATCGGCTTGCCGTCAACTTCGGCGTGAAGATTTTCGATTTCCAACAGTGCCATAACAGATTTTCCTCACGCGTCGTCTTAACCGACGCTGCCTTCCAAGCTGATACCGATGAGCTTCTGCGCCTCGACGGCGAACTCCATCGGCAGTTCCTTCATGACTTCCTTGCAGAAGCCGTTGACGATCAGGCCCACCGAATCCTCGGTCGAGAGACCGCGGGACATGCAGTAGAAAAGCTGATCCTCGCTGATCTTCGAGGTGGTGGCCTCGTGCTCGATGCGGGCGGACGGGTTCTTGCTCTCGATATACGGGACCGTGTGCGCCCCGCACTTGTCGCCGATCAGCAGACTGTCGCACTGGGTGAAGTTGCGCGCCCCGTCGGCCCGCTTGCCCACGCGCACCAGGCCGCGATAGGTGTTGTCCGCCCGGCCGGCGCTGATCCCCTTGGAGATGATCGTCGAGCGGGTGTTCTTGCCCAGGTGGATCATCTTCGTGCCGGTATCGGCCTGCTGGGCGTTGTTGGTGATCGCCACCGAGTAGAACTCGCCGACGCTGTCGTCGCCCTGCAGGATGCAGCTCGGATACTTCCAGGTGATGGCCGAGCCGGTCTCGACCTGGGTCCAGGAGATCTTCGAGCGCTTGCCGCGGCACGCACCGCGCTTGGTCACGAAATTGTAGATCCCGCCCTTGCCGTCCTCGTCGCCCGGATACCAGTTCTGGACGGTGGAGTACTTGATCTCCGCATCGTCCAGGGCGACCAGCTCGACCACGGCGGCGTGAAGCTGGTTCTCGTCGCGCTGGGGCGCGGTGCAGCCCTCCAGATAGGAGACGTAGCTGCCCTCTTCGGCGACGATCAGGGTGCGCTCGAACTGCCCGGTGTTCTGGGCGTTGATGCGGAAATACGTGCTCAGCTCCATCGGGCAGCGCACCCCCTTGGGGATGTAGACGAAGCTGCCATCGGTGAAGACGGCGCTGTTCAGGCAGGCGAAGTAGTTGTCGGCCGCCGGCACGACCGAGCCGAGATAGCGCTTCACCAGATCGGGATGGGTGCGCACCGCCTCGGAGATCGAGCAGAACACGACGCCGTGCTTCTCAAGCTCCTTCTTGTAGGTCGTGGCGACGGACACGCTGTCGAACACCGCGTCGACCGCGACCACGCCGGCCAGGATCTCCTGCTCCTTCAGCGGAATGCCCAGCTTCTCGTAGGTCGCCAGCAGTTCCGGATCGACCTCGTCCAGGGAGTTCAGCTGCGGCTTCTGGGTCGGCGCCGCGTAGTAGTACAGGTCCTGGTAGTCGATCGGCGGATAGCCGACCTTGGCCCAGTTCGGCTCCTTCATCTGCTGCCACTGCTGGAACGCCTTCAGGCGCCATTCCAGCAGCCATTCCGGCTCTTCCTTCTTGGCCGAGATGAAGCGGATGGTGGTCTCGTCGAGCCCCTTCGGCGCCATGTCCATGTCGATATCGGTCACGAAGCCGTGCTTGTAGGCACGTCCGGTGACTTCCTCGACCTGGCGCACGGTATCGACTGTTGCAGCCATCCTTCTCTCTCCCAGTCCTATTCGACTCTTAAGTCCAAGTCTCAGGCGTTATCTCAGGCGTTTTGCAGACTCGGCTGCCGGCGGGACGCCCCGTCGGCCGACCGGTCCGGGAACATCTCTTCCGGATCCATCATGTCCGCAAGCGTCACGGCATCCAGGGCGGCATGGATCGCGGCATTCACCCGGTTCCAGTTGCCCCGCATGAAGCAGGAATGCTCGACCTCGCAGCTCTCCTCCGCCCCGTCAACGCAGGCGGTCAGCGCGATCGGCCCCTCCAGGGCCTGAATGATCTCGGTCATGCTCACCGCCGCGGCCGGCCGGTCGAGCGAATAACCGCCCTTGGCCCCGCGATGGGCGGTGATCAGCGAGGCATGGGTCATGATCTTCAGGATCTTGGAGACCGACGGCACCGGCACCCCGGTCGACTCCGACAGGGCCGCCGCCGTGCGCACGCGCCCGACATCGTGAGCCATGTGGCCCAGGATGACGATCGCGTAATCCGTCATGCGATTAAGTCGCAACATCACAAACCGTACCTTTCCGGTACGGTATACATAGGTCGCCCCTTCCCCCGGGTCAACGGGAATGAGGACCGGAATGGTTCAGTATCCGCTCCGGCCCGGCTGGTTCCGGTCCGGCCCGCCGGAGCCCGACCGACCCGGAGGGCCATCGCTTGACGCGGATCGTCCGGGGGTGTCTTTTCCTCCTCCCCTTCCGCTGGGGCCCACCCGAGGGAGCCGCCGCGTGGCCGTCACGACCGTTCCGCTTCAGACCAACACCCTCAAGGCCGTGCTGTGGATGATGGGCGCGCTGGCCTCGTTCACCACCATGGCACTGGCCGGGCGCGAGCTGACCCAGGAGATGTCGGTCTTCCAGGCGCTCAGCTTCCGCAGCATCATCTGCGTCGCCGTGCTGACCGGGATCGCCGCGTTCCGGCGCTTCGAGGGCATCCGCACCGAGCGCATCGGCCTGCATCTGGCGCGCAACACCGTCCATTTCGCCGGTCAGTTCGGCTGGGTCTACGGGCTCAGCCTGCTGCCGCTGGCCGCGGTGTTCTCCATCGAGTTCACCGTGCCGATCTGGACCGCGATCCTGGCCGCCATGTTCCTCGGCGAGCCGTTCACCCGCTGGCGGATGATCGCGGTGGCCATGGGCTTCGTCGGCATCCTGATCGTGGTGCGGCCGGGCGCGGCGATGCTGGACGTGGCCGCCTTCGCCGTGCTCGGCGCCGCCATGGCCTATGCCGCGACCTATGTCTTCACCCGGCACATGGCCTCGACCGAGCGGCCCTTCGCCATCGTGTTCTGGATGAACCTGATCCAGCTGCCCCTGGGTCTGATCCCGGCGCTGACCATGTGGGTGACGCCGTCGCCGGAGAATTACATCTGGATCGCGGCGATCGGCCTGGGCGGGCTGTGCTCGCACTGGTGCGTGGCCCATGCCATGCGCCATGCGGACGCGGCGGTGGTGGCGCCGATGGACTTCATCCGGCTGCCGATCATCGCGGTGATCGGCTACCTGTTCTACGCCGAGCCCTGGAACCCCTACGTTCTGATAGGCGGCGTGCTGATCTTCTCCGGCAACATGATCAACCTGTGGGGCGAGCGCCGCCGGCGGTAGGTGCGTTCCGCTTCCTCTTCATCCATTCCTGCTTCCTTTTTTCCTTCAACCTTCACCCACTCCCCGGATTTATTCCGGGGCAACGGTTCCGCCGCTTCGTCGTTCGGCGAGAAGCTTCGGCGATCGAGCTGTTCCCGGCCTTGCCCCGGCACAAGGCCGGGGAGTGCAGAGAAGCGGGGAGTGCAGAGAAGAAGTGCGCGAGGGAGGGTCGAGCGCGAGGGGGTAGGAGGATCCCCCTCCCCGTCTTCCCGGGCCTGACCCGGGATCCAGGAAACGGGCGGCCGGAACTGCCGGAGTAAGAGCCCCGGCGCTCCGGCACGCCGACGGCTGGGTCCCGGGTCAGGCCCGGGAAGACGGATGAAGAAACTTCGCGAAGGCGGGCGAGGAGACCTCGCGAAGACGGGCGAGGAGGCAACCGGGGGAAAGCCCCCTACAGCCGCTCGTCCCGGCGGCGGAGCAGGTTGCCGGCGATTTCGTCGATCTCCATCTGCTCCTTGGCCTCGCGCTCCTTGCGGGCCTTCTCCAGCCGCGCCTGGTGCGCCATCTCGTAGCGCTTCAGCTCGGCGAAGGCCTCGCGGACGATCTCGCGCTGCTCCTCCACCGACTGCTCGGCCTTGGCGATCGCCCGGTCGGCCTCCGCGCGGCGCTCCACCAGCCGGCCGGCATAGGCGCCATAGGCGAAGCCGACCAGCCCGACCTCCTGGGAGGCCACCTGCTGCTCGTGCGCCTGCTCGTCGTCCAGCGCCTGGCGCTGGTCCCGGGCGGCGGCCAGCCGCTCCTCCAGCGCCGCGAGCCGCTTGCGCTTCTCGTCGAGCTGGTTCTCCGACAGTTCGATCAGGGTGTCGAACGGGCGCATGGCTCAGCCGCTCCCCTACTCCGCCTCGCTCATGGCGACGCCCAGGATCTCCGCCAGCTCGGCATAGCCGGCATCGATATCCGCGTTGTCGTCCTTGTCCTGGTTGAGGAACGCCTCCAGCGGCTCGTGAAACCGGATGGCCTCGTCCACCAGCGGGTCGCTGCCGCGGCGGTAGGCGCCGAGGCGGATCATGTCCGCCATGTCCTCGTAGGTCGACATCAGCGCCCGGGCCCGGCGAATCAGGGCGGTCTGCTCCCCGGTATTGCAGTCCGGCATCATCCGGCTGACCGAGCGCAGGATGTTGATCGCCGGATAGCGCCCGCGGTCGGCGATCGCGCGCTCCAGCACCACATGGCCGTCGAGGATGCCGCGCACCGCGTCTGAGATCGGCTCGTTATGGTCGTCGCCTTCCACCAGCACGCTGAACAGCCCGGTGATCGCGCCCGCCTCCACGCCAGGACCGGCCCGCTCCAGAAGGCGGGGCAGCTCGGCGAACACCGTCGGCGTATAGCCCTTGGAGGCCGGCGGCTCGCCGGTGGCCAGGCCGATCTCGCGCTGGGCCATGGCGAAGCGGGTGACGCTGTCCATCATGCACAGGACCTGCTTGCCCTGGTCGCGGAAATACTCGGCCACCGCCAGGGTCAGATAGGCCGCCTGGCGGCGCATCAGCGGGCTCTCGTCGGAGGTGGCGACCACCACCACGGAGCGGCGCATGCCCTCCTCGCCCAGATAGTCCTGGATGAACTCCTGCACCTCGCGGCCGCGCTCGCCGATCAGGCCGATGACGAAGACGTCGGCTTCGGAGAACCGGGCCAGCATGGCCATCAGCACCGACTTGCCGACGCCCGAGCCGGCGAAGATGCCCATGCGCTGGCCGCGGCAGATCGAGATGAACTGGTTGATCGCCCGCACCCCCACGTCGAGCTTGGCCCCGACCCGCTGGCGCCGGTGGGCCGGCGGCGGGCTGTTGCGCAGGGGATAGCCCTCCGCCCCCTCGGCCAGCGGACCGGCGCCGTCGATCGAGCGTCCCATCGCGTCGACCACCCGGCCGAGCCAGCTCTCGTCGGGATAGATCACCGGTGCGGCGTCGGAGATCTGCGCGCGGGAGCCGATGCCGACCCCTTCCAGCGGGCCGAACGGCATGGCCAGCGCGCGGCCGTCGCGGAAGCCGACCACCTCGCAGGCGACCATGCGGCCGCCCCGCGCCTGCACGAAGCAGCGGTCGCCGATCGACAGCGCGCGCTCCACGCCGCCGATCTCCACCATCATCCCCAAAACCGCGGTTACGCGGCCATAGAGACGAAATTCAGGTATTTTTTCAATATCGCTCGCCAGGTGTTTAAGCAGGGTGGCCACGGCCAACTCCTTGATCCGCTGGGATTTCGAAGATTATCACAAGCTTTTCGTAGGCACGAGCGGCGCTGCGGCGTTAACCTTTCTTTTAAGCCATGTCTCTTAAACCTAGGCGTTAATGCCCAGGTAGGGATCAAAGGGAGAAAAGCCATGCGCATCCTGCTGGTCGAGGATGAGGACGCGGTCGCACGCAGCATCGAGTTGATGCTGAGCGCCGAAGGCTGGGTGGTTGACCGGGCCGAAGCCGGCGAAGACGGTCTCGAGATCGGAAAGCTCTACGATTACGACATCATCCTGCTGGATCTGATGTTGCCCGACATGGACGGCTACGACGTCCTGAAGAAGCTGCGCCAGGCCCGGGTGAAGACGCCGATCCTGATCCTGTCCGGCCTGTCCGAGCTCGATGCCAAGATCAAGGGCCTCGGCTACGGCGCCGACGACTACGTGACCAAGCCGTTCGACCGCCGCGAGCTCGTCGCCCGCATCCAGGCGATCGTGCGCCGGTCCATGGGCCACAGCGAATCGATCATCGCCACCGGCAAGCTCCAGGTGAACCTGGACAGCCGCTCGGTCGACGTCGAGGGCCAGCCCCTGCACCTCACCGGCAAGGAATACGGCATCCTGGAGCTGCTCTCCCTGCGCAAGGGCACGACCCTGACCAAGGAAATGTTCCTGAACCATCTGTACAACGGGATGGACGAGCCGGAGCTGAAGATCATCGACGTCTTCATCTGCAAGCTGCGCAAGAAGCTGTCGAACGCCACCGGCGGCGACAACTACATCGAGACGGTCTGGGGCCGCGGCTACGTGCTGCGCGACCCGAACGAGGCGAAGACCAACGCGGCGTAAGCCGTCGGCGGTTCTCTCCCCCGTTCGGCGCCCCGTTGGCCGAACCAGCAAAACGCATCGCCGGTCCCTCCCGGCGATGCGTTTTGCTTTCGGTCAGGCGGTCGCCTTGACCGCCGCCTTCTGGGAAATCCGGTAGACGCCGCGCTGGCCCGGGATCGGCTCGAACCGGTCGGTGACTCCGAGCACGGTCTCGGCCCCGCCGAGATACAGCCCGCCATCCGGCGCCATCTGGTCGGCGATGCCGGCGAGAACCTTCGCCTTGGTCGGCTGGTCGAAATAGATCAGCACGTTGCGGCAGAACACGATGTCGAACTGGCCCAGCATGCGCGGGTGATCCAGCAGGTTGAACTCCCGGTACTGGACCATGGTGCGGATCTTGTCGCTGATCCGCCACTTGTCGCCCTCCTGGGCGAAATACTTGACCAGCATGGTGATCGGCAGGCCGCGCTGGACCTCGAACTGCGAATAGGTGCCCTGCCTGGCGCGGCCGATGATGTCGGAGGACAGGTCCGTGGCCACGATCTCGAAGCGCCAGCCGGCCACCTTCGCCCCCAGCTCGGTGAGCAGCATGGCGATCGAATAGGGCTCCTGGCCGCTGGAACAGGCAGCACTCCAGATCCGGATGCGCTTGCTCCCCGCCCGCGCCTTCATCAGCTCCGGCAGCAGCAGGTCGCGCAGGTTGTCGAACGGCTTCATGTCGCGGAAGAACAGCGACTCGTTCGTGGTCATGGCGTCGACCACGTCCTTGATCATCTTGTGGTCGGCGCGCGACCGCATGGCGGCGACCAGGGCGTCGATGGTCTCCAGCCCCCACTTGCGGGCCACCGGCGCCAGGCGGTTCTCCAGCAGATACGCCTTCTCCGGCGTGACCACGAGGCCAGACTGGTCCTTGAGAAGCTTGGCCAAATGCTCCAGATCCGCCGGTTTCATGCCGCCCACCTCGCCGTCTGCCGATCGATCCAGGGAGCGATCTGATCCAGCGGCAGCACGGCGGTACAGATGCCGGCACGGGCGACCGCCCCCGGCATTCCCCACACCACGCTGGACGCTTCGTCCTGGGCGATGACGGTCCCGCCGGCGTTCACCAGCGCCTCCGACCCCTTCTGCCCGTCGTGACCCATGCCCGTCAGGATGACGGTCAGCGCCTGTCCGCCCCAAGCCTCGATCGCGCTGCGCAGCATCGGGTCGACCGCCGGGCGGCAGAAATTCTCCGGCGGGTCCTTGGTCAGCCGCAGCACCACGCCGGTGCCCGAGCGTTCCGCCAGCATGTGGAAGTCGCCGGGGGCGAGATGGACCCGGCCGGACTGGACCGGCATGCGGTCGGTCGCCTCCACGCATTGCCAGCCCGTGGACCGGGTGATGTGGTCGGCGAGGATCGAGGTGAAGGTCGCCGGCATGTGCTGGGTCAGCAGGATCGGCATCCGCAGCGACTTCGACAGGGCGCCGAGCAGCTTGAACAGCGCCTGCGGTCCGCCGGTCGAGCTGCCGATGCACAGGACCTGCGGCGGCCGGCGGCCGGCAGCCCGTAACGCGATCGGCGGCGCGGCCGGTTTCGCCGCCGGGGCCGCCCGCGGTGTCGTGGCGGCGGTGGTGGCGGCGGGGGTGGCGGCGGTGCCGCGATCGGCGGTGAACCGCGGCCGGGCCGGAGCCGCGCCCCCGACCTTGCGCCGACGCGCGGCGGCCAGGGCCTTCACCTTCTCCAGCAGCTCGCGCTTGAAGACCTCGGCGGCCGACAGCTCGCGCATGCTGCTCGGCTTCGGGATGTAGTCCTTGGCGCCCAGCGCCAGCGCCTTCAGCGAGATGTCGGCATTGCGCGCCGTCAGGGTGGACGCCATGACGACCGGCACGTCGGGATCGATCTTCAGCAGCTCCGGCAGGGCGGTCAGACCGTCCATGCGGGGCATCTCGATATCGAGGACGACGACCTCGATCTTGCCCTTGTCCTTGGCCAGGGTGTTGACCGCCATCTGGCCGTCGCCGACCGAGGCGACCACCTGGACCTCCGGATCGCTCTCGAGCGAGCGGGCGAACAGGCCGCGGATCACGGCGGAATCGTCCACCAGCATGACCCGATACGGGTCGGCGGAGCGCGGAGGCTTGGGGGGGGAGGTCAGCACCATCAGATCAACCCGACCTGCTGGAATTTGGTGGCGATGATGTCGCTGTCGAACGGCTTCATGATGTACTCGTTGGCGCCGGAGGAGATCGCCTCCTGGATGTGCTGCATGTCGTTCTCGGTGGTGCAGAACACGACGATCGGCCCGTCGCCGCCGGGCATCTTGCGCAGCGCGCGCAGGAACTCGATGCCGTTCATCACCGGCATGTTCCAGTCCAGCAGCACCGCGTCGGGCAGCTTGCGCTCGCAGGCTTCCAGGGCCTGCTTCCCGTCCGCCGCCTCCTCGATTTCGAACTCCAGACCCTGCAGGATCCGGCGCGCCACCATCCTGACGACCTTGGAATCGTCGACAACCAGGCAGGATTTCATCAGCGTCGCCTCGCGTCCCCTTCTGGGGCTTTGCAGTTTCTTCTCAAATGCGCGGCAATCATCATGCGGGTTCCTGCCCGATGAAGTCGAGAAGATTGGACACGTCGAGGACCACCAGCAGGGTGTCCTTGAGCTGATAGATCCCGGCCGAAATCTCGCGGATCCGCGCCGGCATGGTGGGCGGATGCGGCTCGAACCTGTCCAGGTCCAGCGTCAGCACCTCCCCGACCCCGTCGACGATCAGGCTGTACAGGTCGCCGTGATGCTCGACCACGACGCTCATCGACTTCTGGTCGATCGGCAGCGGATCCAGGCCCAGGCGGCGGCGGACATGGATCGCGGTGACGATCCGACCGCGCAGGTTCAGCGAGCCGGCGATCTCCGGCGGCGCCAGCGGAATCCGCGTGATCCGCTGCGGTCCGAGGATGTCGTGGACCATGAGCACCGGGATGCCGAACATCTGGCCGCCGATGGAGATGGAGGCGAACTGTCCGGTCGCGCGCTCCCCGCCGAAGGCCTGGGGAACGCCCGAATTGCGCTGTGTCGAGGGAAGGTTGTTGTTGGCCATTGCCGTCCGTCACTGGATCAGGCGGTCCGATCGCCAGAAACCTCGGATCAGGCCGTGGAGCACCTCCCACAGCCGCTCGCGCACTTTCTCGCTCGAATGGGGCGGCGACACAAGCACAGTCGGTGGCTGAAATCTCGATTGTGCGTGTGTCCATCGCGGCCGCCCTAATCCGGTCGGACGGCGAAGCCGGGCGGCGTGGTGGCGGTCACGCTGTAGTCGATGTCGAAGCGCCGCGCCGTCTCACCCACGGTCGCCGGCAGCACCAGCACCTCGTCCTCCGGCTCCAGTGCGCCGGACAGCGCCTGGAGCGTCTTGTCCGACAGGGTCGCGTCGTTGCCCTCGGCGCCGATCCGGATCTCCTCCGCCGTGACGGAAACCGACACCATGCCGCCGCGCGGCAGGCTCTCCGCCGCGACCACGGCAAGGCCGAGCATCACCTTGATCACCCCGGCCCTGGGCTTGGCGAGCCCGTCGGCGATGGCGATCCGGGGCTCCAGCTTGCGGTGGCTCAGATAGTCGGCCAGCACCGGCCGGGCATCGAGGAAACCGATTCCCCCGCCGCTGCCCGCACCGCCGAACGCCATCCGGAAGAAGGTGAGACGGGCGGCGGCCTGATCGACCGAACTGGCGACCAGGTCCATCGCCTCGGCGCCGACATCGTCCGCGCCGAACTCGCGCACCAGCTCCAATCCGTTGCGCGCCGCGGACGCCGGGCCGATGAGGTCGTGGAACAGGCGCGACAGCAGCAAGTCCAGATGACGGGGCGAAATGCTCAAGACGACCTCCTCAGGTCACGTTCCGACGGTATCTCCACCATATCCATCTTAAAGGAATCGTTAATAACCCTATGAGACTCTGATATTCTCAGGTGTCGGTTTCAGGGCCTCGGAGTAGTGACATGGAATTCCTCAGTCCTGGCGGCTACGTGCGATTGGAGGGGCGGCCCGATTGGGGGCTCGGCCAGATCCAGTCGGTGGTCGGCTCGCGCGTGACGGTGAACTTCGAGCATGCGGGCAAGCAGCTGATCAACACCGACCGCGCCATGCTGCTCTCCGCGGACACGACCTCCCGCTCAAACTGACCCTCACCCCATGAGACAGAGCCTGCTGGCGCCGGCGATCGCCGGAATGGACGACGGGGCCGTCGCCGAGCGGATCGTGGTCGGCTTCAACTGGACCGCGGTGCAGTGCGGCGCGTCCGTCGGCCTCGCCTGGTCGCCGCGCGGCATGGCCGGTGCCCACACCACGCCGCAGACCGGCTCCTATGCCGGCCGGCCGCTGGCCGACCTTGCCCGGCTCTGCCTGACCGACAATCCCTATGAGCGCTCGATCGGCCTCGCCGCCGCCAACGCCTTCTGGAACCGGCCCGCCCCAAGCCTGCAGGAGGGCGACGGCCTGACCCCCTGGGCACGGGACCCGGAGGCGCTCAGGGAAGAGCTGGCCGGCACCGTCATCGTCGGCCGCTTCCCCGGCCTGGACGCCAAGTTTCCCGGCGCGACGGTGGTCGAGCTCGACCCGCGCGCGGGCGAGGTCGCCTATGCCGATGCCGGCCCCCGCTTCGCCACGGCCCGGGCCCTTGTCATGACGGCGTCCACGCTGGTGAACGGCACCGCCGAGGCGATCCTGGCCGCCGTCTCGCCCGAGGCCCGCGTCTCCGTCGTCGGCCCGTCGGTGCCGCTCTGTCCCGGCCTGCTGACCGGCCCGGTGCGGCGCCTCGCCGGCTTCGTGGTGACCGAGCCGCAGGCCGCCTTCACCGCGGTGATGGAGGGCGCGGGCGCCAAGGCGCTGAAGCGGTTCGGGCGGCCGGTGACCCTGACGGCACCTCAGGCGTAGACAGGGGCCGCCGCCCGGGCGGCGGCGACAAGCCGCTCCTGCGCCACCCCGTCGCGCGCCAGCGCCGACAGACCGGCCATCAGACTGACGGTGAAATCCGCTAGCCGCTCGGCATCCTGGGGACGTTCCAGGGCGATGCGGTCGCGGATCCGATCCCGGCCGGCCTGCTTGAGCCGGGCGGTCAGTGCGACCGCCTCGGCATCGGCGCTGTTCCAGGTGCCGCTCAGCACCATGCAGCCGCAGGGCGCGCCGGGCCGGGAATAGAACCGTGCCGCCTCCTCCAGGAAGAACGGCAGTACTTCCGCCACCGGCCCCTCGCGGTTCAGGAATTCCGCCAGGATGCCGCCATTCTGCGCCTCGTAGGCGAGCAGCGCCCGCTCGAACAGGCCGAGCTTGCTGCCGAAAGCCGCGTAGAGGCTGGGCGGCGCGATTCCCATGGCCGCCCCCAGCTCGGCGACGCCGACCCCGTCATAGCCGCGTTCGTGGAACAGCGTCTCGGCGGCTTCGATGGCGTCGGACTCGTTGAACCGACGCGGTCTCCCCCGGCCACGGATTTTTTTTGTATCGTTCACTATAAAATATCCTTGATAGTCCGGCGCTCATATTTATATAGCGATCACTTCATATTTTCTCAAGGAGACCGCAGATGTCCACTCTAGCCCAAAAGCGCGCGCTCGTTCTCGGCGGAAGCCGGGGGATCGGCGCCGCCATCGTCCGCCGGCTGGCCCGCGACGGAGCCGACGTGACCTTCACCTATTCGGGATCCGCCGACGCGGCACAGGCGCTCGCCGAGGAGACCGGCGCCAAGACCGTCCAGTCCGACAGCGCGAGCCGCGACGCCACCACCCGCACGGTCCGCGAGGCCGGCCCGCTCGACATCCTCGTCGTCAATGCCGGCGTGGCGATGATCGGCGAAGCCGTCGAGCTCGACCCCGACGGGGTCGACCGGATGATCGATATCAACATCCGCAGCCCCTACCACGCCTCGGTCGAGGCGGCGAAGACCATGGCCGATGGCGGCCGCATCGTGATCATCGGCTCGGTCAACGGCGACCGGGTGCCCTTTGCCGGCGGTGCGGCCTACGGCATGACGAAATCCGCCATGCAGAGCCTGGCACGCGGCCTGGCCCGGGATCTCGGCCCGCGTGGGATCACCGTGAACGTCGTCCAGCCCGGCCCGGTCGACACCGACATGAACCCGGTGGACGGGCCGATGCGCGACGTCATGCACAGCTTCATGGCGATCAAGCGCCACGGCACCCCGGCGGAAATCGCCGGCATGGTGGCCTATCTGACCGGTCCGGAGGCGGGCTACGTCACCGGCGCCATGCACACCATCGACGGCGGTTTCGGCGCCTGATGCCGAGCCTGCCCCTCTCGACCGATTGACCGGGGGGCGGAAGGCGCTACGGTTCCAGAATCATGACGCCAGCTCCCTCCGCCTCCGCCCTGATCGCCCGCAGTGCCCTGAGCACGGTGGCCGGGCTGTTCCTGCAGCAGGTGCGCCGCGGCGGCGGCCGGCCGGCGGTGCAGACCCGGGACGCCACCCTGTCCTACGCAGATCTCTGCGACCGCGCCCGCCGGCTCTCCTCGGTGCTCGAAGACAAGGGCATCGGCCCCGGCGACCGGGTCGCCATCCTGTCGGAGAACCGGGGGGAATACCTGGAGGCCTATCTCGCCGCCGCCATGACCGGCGCGGTGCTGGCCTGTCAGAACTGGCGGCTGTCCACCGCCGAACTCACCCACTGCCTGGGCCTGGTCGAGCCGTCCCTGGTGCTGGTCTCCGAGCGTCACGCGGACAAACTGGCACAGATCGCAGGGTACGCGGATAAATGCCTGGTGCTGGGCGATGCCTACGAGGCGGCCCTGGCCGCGGCCGCGCCGTCCGCCCTGCCCGCGCTGGAAGACCTCGATCCCGAGGCGCCGCTGCTGATCCTGTACACCTCCGGCACCACCGGCCTGCCCAAGGGGGCGGTGATCAGCCACCGCGCCCAGATCGTGCGCAACATGGTCACCCGCGCCGAATTCTCCATCGATGCCGCCGACAGCTTCGTCGCCTGGTCGCCGATGTACCACATGGGGGCGGCCGACAATTCCATCGGCACCCTGATGGCCGGCGGCAAGGTCATCGTCGTCGACGGCTTCGACCAGGGCCATCTGGCCGAGGTGGTCCGCGAAGAGCCGATCGGCTGGCTGCTGCTGATGCCGGGCATGGTCGGCGGCTTCGCGACCGAGATCGAGACGCGGGGCGTGACCGCCAAGCGCATCAAGGTCTGCGGCGTCATGGCCGACCTGGTGCCGCCGGCGGAGATCGCCCGCATCACCCGCCTGCTCGACGCCCCCTACGCCAACACCTTCGGAGCGACCGAGACCGGCTGCCCGCCCTGTTCCTCCTCGCTGATCCCGATCGGCGTGGCGCCCGCGAGCCTGTCGAAGGAACAGAGCATCTTCTGCGAGGTCCGGCTGGTCGACCCGGACGGCGCCGAGGTGGCAGACGGCGCCCCGGGCGAGCTCGCCATGCGCGGCCCGACCCTGTTCAGCGGCTACTGGCGCAACGAGACCACGAACCTGTCGGACTTCCGCGACGGCTGGTTCCACATGGGCGACGTGTTCCGCCGCAACCCGGACGGCAGCCTCGATTTCGTCGATCGGGTCAAATACCTGATCAAGTCGGGTGGGGAGAACATCTACCCGGCCGAGATCGAGCGGGTGATCCTGGCCGACCCGCGGGTGATCGACGCCGCCGTCGTCCGCCGGCCGGACCCGAAATGGGGCGAGGTCCCCATCGCCTTCGTCGCGAAACAGGACGACAGCCTGACCGAGGCCGACCTCTACGCCCGCTGCCGGGCCGAACTCGCCGGCTACAAGCAGCCCAAGAGCATCCACTTCATCGCGATGGCGGACTTCCCGCGCTCCGCCTCGGGCAAGATCCAGCGCCACGAACTCGAGAAGCGGCTGCCGGCCGCCGACTAATCTTCAATTCGGAGGAAACGCATGAGCGCCCCAAAGGCCACAAAACGGGCCGCGCCGACGACCAGCATCGCCACCCATACCAACGACGATATCTATATCCGCGACAAGAGCCTGTGCAGCGAGTTGATCGGCAAGCTGAGCTTCACCGAGATGATCGTCTTCCAGATGCTGGGCCGCATGCCCTCGGCGGCGGAGACGGCGATGATCGATGCCTGCCTGGTCACCCTGATGGAGCACGGCCTGACCCCCAGCGCACTGGCCACGCGGCTGATCTATTCCAGCGCGCCGGAGGCCATGCAGGCGGGCGTGGCGGCGGGGCTGATGGGTGTCGGCAGCGTCTTCGTCGGCACCATGGAGGGCAATGCCCAGCTGCTGCTGGAGATCGTGGAGGATCCGGCCGGGATCGAGGCGGCGGCGACGCGCGTCGCCCAGGAACACCGGGCCGCCCGCAAGCCCCTGCCCGGCTTCGGCCACCACCTGCACAAGCCCGACGACCCGCGGCCGATCCGGCTGTTCCAACTCGCCGAGGAGCATGGCCAGTCCGGTACCTACATCGCCGCCCTGAAGGCGCTGAGCGCGGCGATCGACGCGGTCTACGGCAAGCACATCACGATCAACGCCACCGGGGCGATCGCGGCGGTGCTGATGGATTGCGGCGTGCCGGCGGAGATCCTGCGGGGCTTCGCCCTGATCACCCGCTGCGCCGGCCTGGTCGGCCATGTGCGCGAGGAACAGGAGAAGCCGTCCATGCGCACGATCTGGGAGACCTCGGAGGCGGCGATCCCCTATGACGGGACGGTTCCTGGGGCCTGAGGGCGCGCCCCAACTCACCGTCATCCTGACGCAGGTCAGGATGACGGGGAAGGGGTGACGGGTGTGGAGTAACGGTTGGGGCGTCACGAATGGGGCGGGGGCGGACGGAACCGCGGGCTACTCGACGCGGCAGCCGATCCGCTCGATCGCGTCGAAGACGACGATGGTCTGGCCCACGTTCATGGTGACCCAGCAGTCGTCCCACTGCTTGCGGGTCTTCGCCTCGACCTGCACGGCGTTGATGCCGTCCTCGTTAACGAAGGTGATCTCGTCGCTGTCGCCGGCGGAGACCTTCAGGTAGTCCTTGGACCAGAACTTGATGCGCAGATTGGCTTCGGTGGAGCTTTCGTTGCGCACATAGATGGTCGAGGTCGGCGGCCCTGGGGGCTGCTCGTCCTCACCGCAGGCGACCAGCCCGAGACAGGCCGTCAGTACGATCATTGGTTTGCGTATCATGGCCTGAACCGTGCGGCATTCCGCGCCGGAGGGCAAGCTGTTACCGACGGCGGCCAACAGACAACAAGATAGAGAAGAGTGACGCACACCGACGCGATCACGACGTGGACCCGTCAGCGCACGGTCCGCTCTAGCCGACCGGCATCCCGTGCGCGACCTCGAACAGGTCGGCCGGCGAATTGACGTTGAGGAACGGGTCGTGCGGCTCCACCGGCCAGGCGGCGATTGCCCGGCGCCGACCGGTCGCGAAGGCATCGACCTTGCGCAGCCCGTCCGCCTCCAGTGCCGCCCGCAGCGGCCCGATCAGGGTGACCGGCCACAGCCCGACCACCGGATGCACCCGACCGCCCGAGGCGGCGCAGGCGATCTCCGCCGCCTCGCCCGCCAACGCGGTCAGCAGCCGGTCCACCAGGTCGCGCGGCAGGTACGGCGTGTCGACCGGCGCCGTGGCGATCCACGACCACCCGGTCGCCTCCGCATGCTCCAGCCCGGCGAGGATCCCGGCCAGCGGTCCCGGGTGGTCGGCCACCGTGTCGGCCACCACCGGCAGCCGGTAGGTCGCGAACCGGGCCGGGTCGCCGTTGGCGTTCAACACCAGCCCGCCGACCTGGCCTTCCAGCCGGTCGATCACCCGCTGCAGCAGGGTGCGGCCGCCGAGATCGGCGAGGCCCTTGTCGCCGCCGCCCATGCGTCGGGCGAGGCCGCCGGCCAGAATCACGCCCAGCACCGCCTCATGGGTCCGGGGAAAATCGACAGTTCGCGTTTGCGTTGTGGGTGCCATGGTCAAAATCTGGGGTGTCCCCTTGGTCCATTCAACGTGCCCCCCTTTCGATCCCGTTATTCTGGTCGTATATATCGGGACATGATGACCGAAACCGCCACCTCTTCGATCCGCTCGACCGACGCCCCCGCGCCGCTGATCGATCCGTTCCAGCGGGCGATCTCCTATCTGCGGGTCTCGGTGACCGACCGCTGCGACTTCCGCTGCGTCTACTGCATGGCGGAGAACATGACGTTCCTGCCGAAGAAGGACGTGCTGTCGCTGGAGGAGCTTGACCGGCTGTGCGGCGCCTTCGTCGATCTCGGCGTGAAGAAGCTGCGGCTGACCGGCGGCGAGCCGCTGGTCCGGCGCGACATCATGTGGCTGATCCGCCGCCTCGGGGCCCGCCTGGACGGCGGCGGCCTGGAGGAGCTGACGATCACCACCAATGCCAGCCAGCTCTCCCGCTTCGCCGACGACCTGGCGGCCTGCGGCGTGAAGCGGCTGAACGTGTCGATCGACACGCTGGATCCGGACAAGTTCCGCGCCATCACCCGCTGGGGCGACATCGGCAAGGTCATGGCCGGGCTCGACGCCGCCGACAAGGCCGGCATCGCCATCAAGATCAACGCCGTGGCGCTGAAGGGCGTGAACGACGACGAACTCGGCGACATGCTGCAATGGTGCGGCGACCGGGGTTACGACATGACCGTGATCGAGGTCATGCCGATGGGCGATATCGGCGGCGAGGACCGGCTCGACCAGTACCTGCCGCTGTCAGCGGTGCGCGCGCGGCTGGCCCAGCGCTTCACCCTGACCGACATCCCGTACAAGACCGGCGGGCCGGCGCGCTACGTGTCGGTGGCGGAGACCGGCGGCCGGCTCGGCTTCATCACGCCGCTGACCCATAATTTCTGCGAGAGCTGCAACCGGGTGCGGCTGACCTGCACCGGCACGCTGTACATGTGCCTCGGCCAGGACGACGCCGCCGACCTGCGCGAACCGCTGCGGGCGAGCGAGAGCGACGGCGCACTGCACGACGCGATCCGCGAGGCGATCACCCGCAAGCCGAAGGGCCACGACTTCATCATCGACCGCCGCCACCGCGGCCCGGCCGTGGCGCGGCACATGAGTGTGACGGGGGGCTAGCCCCACGCGTCCGTCTTCCATTTTCCGTCTTCCCGTGCTTGCCCCGGGATCCAGAAAAGGAGCAGCCGGAACCGTCGGAACAAACGCCCGGACGCTCCAGCGCGATGATGGCTGGACCCCGGGTCAAGCCCGGGGAAACGGCCGAGCCCTGGGGAACGTACTAAGCCCGGGGAAACGCGATAGACCCACAGAGCGTTGGGGGAGCGCGCCAGGCCGGGGAGCGCGCCAAACCCGGGAAGCGTGCCGGGGAAGAAGAACGCGCTATTTGATCTCGAACCGGTGCGCGTAGCTGCGCCCGTCGCTCACCGTCAGTTCCTCGAAGCCCAGCAGCGCCAGCAGGTCCAGGAACGTGTACTGGCCGTCCGGATCCAGATCCCGGAACACCGGGGTCGCCCGCGCCGTCGCCGTCAGCAGGGCGAGCACCGCCCGGGCGCGGTAGAGCGTCGCCATCCGGCCGTCCTCCAGCCCGATGAGAATCGCCTTCTCCGCGTCCCGCCCCTTGGCGAAGAACGCCATCTGCGGGGCATAGGCGTTCTCCTGCGCGCCGGCCGCCATGCCGGTGACGAAGCCGAGCCGCCGCGACCGGTCGGAATCGCGCAACTTCTGGATTCGCGCCTTGTAGACCTCGGAGGAGGTGATCTTCGGGTAGTAGTAACCCTCGTGCCGGTCGTCCGCCCAGGCGCCGCTGGCACCGGCGACGGACTGGGATAGGGCGGCCGCAATCAGGAACGCGAAAAGGGCGATGCGCATTATGGTCTCCAAAACAGCGTGGTCTCCAGAACAGCGGCCGCCCCGCCGGGAGGACCTGGACATGATGGGCAGCGCGCGGATTGAGGGATGCGCGCTCTCCTCGGTTTCGCCTATGGTGCCGCCGAACCGCAGGGCGGGCGACGGAGAAAAGCTGTGACAGCCGGAACAGAGAGTATGGCCCTCGCCTTCGTGGCCGCCAATACGGACGAGGCGAGAGAGGCCCAGAAGATACTGTGCGAGCGCTACGGCAGCGTGGCGCCGACCCGGGCCGACGTGATCGTGGCCCTGGGCGGCGACGGCTACATGCTGGAGACCCTGCGCGCCGCCATCGGCGCCGGCAAGCCGATCTACGGCATGAACCGGGGCACCGTCGGGTTCCTGATGAACGAGTTCCGCGAGGAGGGCCTCATCGAGCGGCTGCACAAGGCCCAGCCGGTCACCCTGCACCCGCTGCGGATGCACGCCATCTGCCGCGACGGCACCAGGGTCGAGGGGCTGGCGATCAACGAGGTGTCGCTGTTCCGCGCCTCGGCCCAGGCGGCGAAGATCCGCATCTCCGTCGACGGCCGCGAGCGGCTGGCCGAGCTGGTCTGCGACGGCGTGCTGGTGGCGACCCCGGCCGGCTCCACCGCCTACAACCTGTCGGCCCATGGTCCGATCATTCCGCTGGGCGCCAACGTGCTGGCCCTGACGCCGATCAGCGCCTTCCGGCCCCGGCGCTGGCGCGGTGCCCTGCTGCCGCGCGGCGCCGTCATCCATTTCGAGACGATCCGGCCGGAGAAGCGGCCGATCAACGCGGTCGCCGACGTCATGGAGGTGCATGACGTCATCGAGGTCGAGGTCCGCGAGGACCGCGATGTCGAACTGACCGTGCTCTACGACCCGGAACACAATCTTGAGGAACGCGTGCTGATGGAGCAGTTCGCCCCATGACCACCGACTCGCATACCGCCAACCCGAACATGGCCGATATCCTGATCGTAGGCGGCGGCATGGCCGGCGCCTCGGCCGGGTATTTCATGGCCGACGACGCCAGGGTGATCCTGCTGGAGCGCGAGAGCCAGCCCGGCTACCACACCACCGGACGCTCGGCGGCGCTGTTCTTCGAGAATTACGGCAACGCGACGATCCGCAAGCTGAACAAGGCGACCCGGCCGTTCCTGGAAAGCCCGCCGGACGGCTTCGCCGAGGCGCCGCTGATGACCCCGCGCGGCGCCGTCGCCGTCGCCACCGAGGAGCTGCTGGACACCCTGGCCCACGAGCTGGCGCAGTCGCCGAGCATGGAGCGGGTGGACGGCAAAACGCTGTTCGAGGTCGCCCCGTATCTCGACCCGGACCGCATCGTCGCCGGCGCCTATGAGGCCGGGGCCATGGACATGGACGTGCACGCCATCCTGCAGGGCTTCCTGCGCGGAATGCGGGCCAAGGGCGGCCGGGTGGTCACCGATGCCGAGGTCATGGGCCTGACCCGGACCGACGGCGTGTGGCATGTGGAGACCCGGGCCGGCACCTTCAGCGCCCCGATCGTCGTCAACGCCGCCGGGGCGTGGTGCGACGTGGTCGGCGAGATGGCGGGGGCCGCCCCGGTCGGCCTGATCCCCAAGCGCCGCACCGCCTTCACCTTCGACGTCACCCTGCGCGACGGCAGCACCGCCGATCCCTCGCGCTGGGCGATGACCGATCTGTGCGACGAAACCTGGTACGTGCGCCCGGAGGGCGGGCGGATGATGGGCAGCCCGGCCGACGAGATCCCCTCGCCGCCGACCGACGCCCAGCCGGAGATCGAGGACGTGGCCATGGCCATCGACAAGATCCAGACCGACACCCTGTTCGTGATCAACCGGCCGCATTCGACCTGGGCCGGGCTGCGCAGCTTCGTCGCCGACAAGTCGCCGGTGGTGGGCTTCGCGCCGGCCGCCGAGGGGTTCCTGTGGCTGGCGGGCCAGGGCGGCTACGGCATCCAGACCAGCGCCGCCATGGGCCGCTTCAGCGCGGCATTGGCGCTCGGCCGGGGCGTGCCGGAGGACATGGTGGCGCTCGGCCTGACCCGGGACGAGCTGGCGCCTGACCGGCCGGGGCTGAACACGGCCTGATTGATCCCCCGACGGGCGGAACAACCAAGATCCTCGCCATCCGACACACGGCGCCGTAGAATCTCCGCTCGAGCCACCGGCGGGATGCGCCATGCGGATGGAAGGCTCCCTCGCCTATTTCACCAGGGCGCTGCCGCCAGTCATGGCGGTCGCGGCGGTCGGCTACGGGCTGAACGCGCTGATCTTCATCGCCATGGCCCGGTGGCTGGAGCCGGCGAACTTCGGCAACCTGAAGGTTGCGGCCTCCGCCATGCTCATCGTCTCGCTGGCGGTCGGGCTCGGCGGCTCGCGCGCGGCCGGACGCTTCCTGCCGGAACGGCTGGCCGGCTCGCCCCGGGCGGCGACCTATCTCCACTTCTTCGGCCGCACCATCGTTATCCTGTCCCTGTTGGCCGCGGCCGGGATCTGGAGCCTGACCCTAGCCTATTACGACACGCTGCCCGACGACATTCACGGCCACCACCCGGTCTGCTTCGTGGTCCTGCTGGTGCCGGTCTGGGCCGGACTCGACCTGCTGTCCCAGACCTTCATGGCCACCCGCCGCCCGGTGCTGGCCGCCCTTCCCGCGCGCTTCGTCTTCCCGGTGCTCGGCCTGACCATGATCTACGCCGCCCACCTGTCGGACTGGTACCTGTCCGACGTGATGTTCGTCATCCTGCTGTCCGGCGCCGGACTGACCACCCTGGCCGTGTTCGCCGCCTACCTTGCGGTCCTCGAACGCGCGCCGCTCGAGACGCCGCCGGACACCGAACCCGGCGCGGCCACCGGGCCCCGCGCCTGGCTGCTCCTGTCGCTGCCGATGATGGGGACCGGCCTTGTCGTCGCCCTGGTCGCCGAGGCGCCGCTCTTTGCCCTGGTCTTCGCCGAGGACAAGGCGGATGTCGGACTGTATGCCGCCGCCATCACCCTGTGCCAGGCCTTCCTGATCATCGTGACCTGCCAGCGCCAGATCTACGGCCCGGCCCTGGCCGACGCGTTGGCCCAGGGGCGGCGCAGCGCGACCCGACTGCAGGCCCACGCCCAGCGTCAGGCGCTGATGATGGCGGCTCCCCTTCTGGCGATCCTGATCCTGGCGGACGGCCCGCTGCTGGACCTGTTCGGCGACGGCTTCGACCGGGCCCGCGAGGCGGTGTGGATCGTCGCCGCCGCCCTGGCGCTCCAGGCCGTCACCGCGCTGTGCCCGCGCTGGCTCGATTACGGCGGTCATGCGCGGCTGGTTCTCGCCACGGAACTGGTCGCGGCGGCGGTGATGGTCGCAGCCTCGCTCGCCGCGGCGCAGCAGTTCGGCCTGCTCGGCGCGGCCTCGGTGTTCGCCGCGGTGGTGGTGGGCCGCTCCGTCTTCCTGGCGGTGATGGCCTACCGGAAGCTCGGCGTTCCGATGGTCGCGCTGGTCCCGGAGCGGATTTAGATCGCCCTCGGCGGCTCGAACGCAGGGAGCCTCGTCACATCACCCCGAACGCCCGCAGCAGGGCGGCGACGGACGCCACGCCCAGGGCCGTCAGCGTCAACGCCATGCCGGCGGCCCTCCCGGCCAGGACCTCGTCTTCCCGGCTGATGTTCAAACCGTGGATTACCCGCCCGACCAGCAGACAGGCGCCGACAAGATGCAGGATCCAGACCGAGACGCTCTGCAGCTCCAGCAGGGTCATCAGCACCAGCACCAACGGCACGAACTCGGCGAAGTTGCCGTGGGCGCGGATGCGGCGTTCGAGCACGACGTCGCCACCGTCCCCGAGGGCGGCCTTGACCGCCCCCCGGCGCCTGACCACCCGCACGGTGAGCCCCAGGAAGACAAGTCCGAGAAGTCCCGCATAGGCGGCCGTGATCATCGATCGAGCTCCGGTCAGGGATGTGTTCCGGATCCTACGACCCGCCACCGCCGCCGGATCAAGCACCGTCTGGGCCGCCGTAGCGGTTCCACGGCAAATTTCGTCCGATCGCGGCTTCGCAGCGCCCCCCGACCTGGTGCAGACTGCCCGGCGACGGGAGGGAACAGGCGATGGCGGAATATTCGGTTTTCTCGCTGATCCGCGAGGGGCTCAGCGGCCACAAGGGCTGGATCCGCGCCTGGCGCGATCCGGAGCCGAAGAAATCCTATGACGTCATCATCATCGGCGGCGGCGGCCATGGCCTTGCGACCGCCTATTACCTGGCGCGCAACCACGGCATCACCAATGTTGCGGTGGTGGAAAAAGGCTGGATCGGCGGCGGCAATGTCGGCCGCAACACAACCATCGTGCGCTCCAACTACATGCTCGACGGCAATGCCCATTTCTACGAGCACTCCCTCAAGCTCTGGGAGGGCCTGTCGCGGGACCTGAACTACAACGTCATGTTCAGCCAGCGCGGCGTCCTCAACCTCGGCCACAGCGACGGGCAGATGGACGCCTTCGCCCGACGCGGCAACCTGATGCGGCTGAACGGCATCGACGCCGAGCTGCTGGACCGCGAGGGCGTGCGGAAACTCTATCCGCATCTGGACTACTCCAAGGACGCCCGCTGGCCGATCTATGGCGGGCTGCTGCAGGCGCGCGGCGGCACCGCCCGGCACGATGCGGTCGCCTGGGGCTTCGCCCGCGGGGCCGACCGACGCGGCGTCGACATCCTGCAGAACTGCGAGGTCACCGGCTTCGAGCGCGACGGCGACCGGATCACCGGCGTGAAGACCAGCCGCGGCACCATCGGCTGCGGCCGGGTCGGCATGGCCGTGGCCGGCAACACCTCGCGGGTCGCCGCCATGCTCGGCCTGAAGCTGCCGATCGAGAGCCACGTGCTCCAGGCCTTCGTGTCGGAGCCGCTGAAGCCGCTGATCGACGGGGTCGTCACCTACGGCGCCGGGCATTTCTACATCAGCCAGTCGGACAAGGGCGGGCTGGTGCTGGGCGGCGATATCGATTTCCACAATTCCTACGCCCAGCGCGGCAACCTACCGGTGGTCGAGAACGTCATGGCCAACGGGCTGGCGATGATGCCGTACCTGTCGCGGGTGCGGATCCTGCGGAGCTGGGGCGGGATCATGGACATGTCGATGGACGGCAGCCCGATCATCTCCAAGACGCCGGTCGACAACCTCTATCTCAATGCCGGCTGGTGCTATGGCGGGTTCAAGGCGACCCCGGGCTCGGGCTACGCCTTCGCCCATACCATCGCCCATGACGCGCCGCACGAGACCAACCAGGAAATGGGACTGGAGCGGTTCGAGACCGGACACCTGCTGGACGAGGGCGGCAAGGGGCCGACCCCGAAGCTGCATTGAGGGACATGCGACCATGATCCGGATCACCTGCCCCCATTGCGGCCCGCGCGACCAGGACGAGTTCTCCTATGCCGGGGATGCGACCAGGACCCGGCCGGCCGATCCCGCCACCGCGTCGGTGGCCGACTGGCACGCGTATGTCTATCTGCGCGACAACCCGGCCGGGCCGCATCTGGAGTTCTGGCACCACATCCACGGCTGCCGGCGCTACGTGAAGGTGCTGCGCGACGTGACCAGCCATCGGGTACTCGCCTGCGGCTGGCCGGATGCGGATCTGGAGGCGGCACAATGATCTTCGGCCGCATCAAGGACGTGAACGCCTGCCGCCTGCCCACCGGCGGGGAGATCGACCGCCGCCGCGCCCTGTCCTTCAGCTTCGACGGCAGGAGCTACACGGGCTATGCCGGCGACACGCTCGCCTCCGCCCTGCTGGCCAACGGGGTGACCCTGGTCGGGCGCAGCTTCAAATACCACCGGCCGCGCGGCATCTTCAGCGCCGGGCCGGAAGAGCCGAACGCCCTGGTCGAGCTGCGCCGGGACGGACGGCAGGAGCCGAACACGCGGGCCACCATGGCCGAGCTGTTCCACGGACTGGAGGCGACCAGCCAGAACCGCTGGCCGTCGCTTGCCCTCGACGCCATGGAGCTGAACGACCTGGCCGGCCGCTTCCTGGTCGCCGGCTTCTACTACAAGACCTTCATGGGCTTCCCCGGCTGGCATTTCTACGAGAAGCGCATCCGCGCCGCCGCCGGGATGGGCAAGGCGACCACCGAACTCGATCCCGATACCTACGAGCGCCAGTCGGCCCATTGCGACGTGCTGGTGGTCGGCGGCGGGCCGAGCGGGCTGGCCGCAGCACTCACCGCCGGGCGCAGCGGGGCGCGGGTGATCCTTGTGGAAGAGACTGACGGGCTCGGCGGCCGCCTGCGCTCGGAGCGCGAGACCCTCGGCGGCGTGCCCGCCATGCGCTGGGTGGCCCAGGCGCGGGCCGAGCTGGAGAACCTGCCCGAGGCCCGCATCCTCACCCGCACCACCGCCTTCGGGTACTACGACGACAACATGATCGGCGCGGTGGAACGGGTGGCCGACCACCTGCCCGTCCCCCCGCCCCACGTCCCGCGCCAGCGCCTGTGGCACATCCGGGCGGGGCGCGTGGTGCTGGCCACCGGGGCCATCGAGCGGCACATCGCCTTCCCGCATAACGACCGGCCGGGCGTGATGCTGGCCGGGGCGGTGCGCACCTACCTGCACCGCTTCGCCGTGCGGCCGGGCCGCCGGGCGGTGGTGGTGGCGAACAACGACGACGGCTACCGCACCGCGCTGGACCTGCGCGCCGCCGGGGTCGAGGTCATAAAGGTGGCCGATACCCGGCCCGCCGGCCCCAGCGCCTGGCGCGAGCGCTGCGCCGCCGCCGGGATCGAGGTGATGGACCATGCCGCCGTCACCCGGGTGCATGGAAGGCTCGCGGTGATCGGCTGCGACATCGCCCCGCTGGACGGCAGCGCCCGACCGGTGTTCGAGCCCTGCGACCTGCTCGCGGTTTCCGGCGGGTGGAGCCCTGCGGTGCATCTGCACACCCACGCGCTCGGCAAGATCGACTGGGACGACGGCCTCGCCGCCTTCGTGCCGGGAGCCGCCCGGCAGGCCCATGTCTCGGTGGGTGCGGCGCGCGGGGCGTACAGCCTGTCGGCCTGCCTGGCGGAAGGGTTCAAGGCCGGCGCCGAGATGGCGCAGGCCATGGGCTTCGCCACGGGCGCCGTGCCCGACACACCGGCGACCGACGAGCCCGACCAACGCCCGATCCAGGCGTTCTGGGCCGTCGGCAGCGGCAAGAAGCGGTTCGTCGACCTGCAGGACGACGTCACCGCCGACGACATCGCCCTGGCTCACCGCGAAGGCTTCGTGTCGGTGGAGCACCTGAAGCGCTACACCACCCTGGGCATGGGGACGGATCAGGGCAAGACGTCCAACATCATCGGCCACGCCCTGATGGCCGAGGCGCGGGGCGAGCCGATCCCGCAGGTCGGCACCACCCGCTTCCGCCCGCCCTACACACCCGTCGCCCTGGGCGCCTTCGCCGGCGGCGACCGGGGGCGCCATCACACGCCGGAGCGGCGTTCGGCCCTGCACGACTGGCACGCCGCCAACGGGGCGACCTTCGTGGAGGCGGGGCACTGGCTGCGGCCGCAATACTACCTCGCCCCGGAGGAGCCGGCCGGCAAGCAGAGCATGGACGCCGCCATCACCCGCGAGGTGCAGGCGGTGCGCACCGCCGTCGGGCTTGTGGACGTCTCCACCCTGGGCAAGATCGACATCCAGGGCCCGGATGCCGGCGAGCTGCTGAACCGGCTCTATGCCAACGGCTTCAAGACGCTGGCGGTCGGCAAGGCGCGCTACGGGCTGATGCTGCGCGAGGACGGGATCGTCTACGACGACGGCACCACCTCGCGGCTGGGCGAGCAACACTATCTGATGACCACCACCACCGCCCATGCCGGCGATGTGATGGCGCTGATCGAATGGTACCTGCAGGTGGTCTGGCCGGAGCTGGACGTGCACGCCTGCTCGGTCACCGAGCAGTGGGCGGCGATGGCGCTGGCCGGGCCGAAGGCGCGCGACGTGCTCGCGGCAGTGGTGGAGGACGGCACCGACGTGTCCGACGCCGCCCTGCCCTTCATGGGCGTCATCGAGGCGTGGATCGCCGGTGTGCCGGTGCGGATCTTCCGGATCAGCTTCTCCGGCGAGCTGAGCTACGAGATCAACGCGCCGGCCGATTGGGGCACGCGGGTCTGGGAGGCGCTGGCCGCCGCCGGCCAGCCGCACGGCCTGCGTCCCTACGGCACCGAGGCGATGGCGATTCTGCGGATCGAGAAGGGCCACGTCACCCATGCCGAGCTGGACGGCCGGGTCACCCTGGACGATGCCGGCATGGGTCGGATGGCCAGCAGCAAGAAGTGGTTCGTCGGCAGCGGCATGCTCGACAAGCCGGCCTTCACCGCCCCGGCGCGGCCCAAGCTGGTCGGGCTGGTGCCGGTGGACGGCAAGACGCGCATACCGGCCGGCGCGATCCTGGTGGCCGACCCCGAGGTGCCGGTGCCTCCGGGACAGCTCGGCCCGGAGAAGCTGGGGCATGTCTCGTCCAGCGCCTATCTGTCGCCCACGGTGGGCCACCCGATCGCCTTGGGTTTCGTGTCCGGCGGGTCGGCGCGCAGGGGCGAGACGGTCTGGGCGGTGTTCCCCCTGAGAAAGCAGGAAATCGAGGTCCGGATCGCCGATCCGGTCTTCGTCGATCCCGAGGGAGGACGGCTGCGTGGCTGATGTTTCGACCCTGCCGCCGCGGCTGTCGCCGGTCGCCGGCCTGTTCGCGCAGACCGTCAGCGATGCGTCGGCCGGCGTGACGATCGCCGCCCGGGTGATGGACCAGGTGCAGATCGACTGCCGACCGGAGCGGACCGCCGACGTCGCCTTGCCCCTGCCGGCGCCCGGACGGGCGGTGTCGGTGGACGGGCTGCGGCTGCTCAACCTGGCGCCGGGGCGTTGGATGGCGCTGTCCGCCGGACCGGACGACCTGATGGCGCTGCTGCGGGAGCGGTGCGGCGGCGCGGCCCTGGTCGACCAGAGCCACGGGCGGACCACCCTGCGCCTGTCCGGACCGCGGGCGCGCGACGTGCTGGCAGGCGGGACCGGGATCGACCTGCATCCGCGCGCCTTCGCCGAGGACCGGGTGGCGTCGACGGCGCTGTTCCATGTGCCGGTGACGCTCGACCGGCGGCTGGGCACGGCGACATTCGACCTGCATATGGCGCGGGGCTATGCGCACAGCCTGGCCGAACGGCTGATCGCCGCCGGGCGGCAATACGGCGTGGCGGTGGGGGCTTAGTTCAAAAACAAGCCGTCATCCCGGACGGCCGCGGACTTGATCCGGGGGCGGGCCGGGATGACGGAAAATGAGGGGGAGGATCAGGCCGCGCGGGCGGCGGCCTTGGCGGTCGGCACGTAGATGCCGCGCAGACCCGGGGCGGCGGCGAACTTGTCGGACACGCCCAGCACCGTCTCGGCACCGCCGAGGAACAGGTGGCCGTCCGCCGGCATGACGCCGGCGATGCGGGCCAGGATCTCCGCCTTGGTCGGATGATCGAAGTAGATCAGCACGTTGCGGCAGAACACCACGTCGAACTGACCGAGCGCGCGCGGGTTTTCCAGCAGGTTGAACTCGCGGAACGACACCTTGTTCTTGATGTCGGCCTTCAGGTGCCAGGCCTCGCCCTTCTGCTCGAAATACTTCACCAGCATGGTGATCGGCAGGCCGCGCTGGACCTCGAACTGGGAGTACTCGGCCTTGCGGGCACGCTCCAGGATGGTCTTGGAGATGTCGGTACCGACGATCTCCAGGCGCCACCCGGCGACCTTGGGACCCAATTCGTTGAACATCATGGCCAGCGAATACGGCTCCTGGCCGCTGGAACAGGCCGCGCACCAGATGCGGATCCGCTTGGAAGCGGCATTGCGCTCCATCAGCGCCGGCAGGACATTGTCGCGGAACTGGTCGAACGGCCGCTGGTCGCGGAAGAACAGGGTCTCGTTCGTCGTCATCGCGTCGAGCACGTCGCTGACCAGCGCGGCGGACGGCATCTGGCGGATCTTGGTCAGGACCTCGTTGGCATCCGCCATGCCGTGCTTGCGGGCGATCGGCGCCAGCCGGTTCTCCACCAGATAGGCCTTCTCCGTCGTGATGACGATTCCAGCCTTGGTTTTGAGAAATCCGATAAAATGCTCGAAATCAGCTTTGTTCATGGCGACCCCCTGGACGCTGGCGTTGCGGATCAGGCGGCGGAGCGGAGGCCCACGGTCGCGAACTTCGTGGCGAGGATGTCCTCGTCGAAGGGCTTCATGATGTATTCGTCGGCACCGGCCCACAAAGCGCGGCTGATCTTGGCCAGGTCGTTCTCGGTGGTGCAGAACACCACCTTGGGATCCTTGCCGTTCGGCATCTTGCGGAGGCTTTCCAGAAAGTCGATGCCCTGCATCTGCGGCATGTTCCAGTCGAGCAGGATCGCTTCCGGCATCGGGTGGGAGTTCACATAGTCGAGGGCGTCAGTGCCGTCGGCCGCCTCAGCGACCTCGTAACCGAACTTCTCCACGATGCGACGGGCGACTTTGCGGACGACCGAGGAATCATCGACGATCAGGCAGATAGGCATGACAAAACCTCCGGCAAACGGGATCGGGCGTCCCGGGCAGACAGTCAGAAAGTGAGAATCTCGGAGACGTCCAGCAGGACCAGCAGTTCGCCGTCGAGCTTGTGGATCCCGTTGGAGACCTCACGGAGCTTGGCGGACATCGTGGCCGGATGCGGGTCGATCGAGGCGTCGTGGATGTTCAGGACATCGCCGACCTCGTCGACCACCAGACTGTACAGGTCGCCCTTGTACTCCACGACCACGTTCATGTGGTGATCGCTCTCGGATTTCGGCATCGACAGCCGCGTGCGCAGATCGACGGCGGTCACGATGCGGCCGCGCAGGTTCAGCGACCCGCGGATCACCGGCAGCGACAACGGCACGCGGGTCACCGGCTGCGGGCCGATGATGTCCTCGACGTCGAGGACCGGTATGCCGAAGCTCTGCTTGCCGACCTTCACGGTGACGAACTGGACGACATCAGCCAGGGTCATGGCGTTCCCGGTGTCGCTGGCCTGCGGGGTGAGCGCATTCATGGTCGATCTCCTGTCCGGCGGAACTGTCCGCTTCGTTCTGATGGGACTCTACCGGCGAGACCCCAATGAAAGGTTAACAGCGAAGATTTTATCTTTGCAGGGTCAATGACCGGTCTCGCGCTTCTTGATGCGCGCAAGGCCCGGCAGCATCTCGCCTTTGATGAACTCGATGCGCTTCATCGGCGCGCCGCCGCGCGACGGGAACCGCTCGGCCCAGAGCTTCATCTTCACGGTCAGGCCGCACAGCACGGCGGCCAGCGACACGTGGTGGTCGCGCACGAAATCGCGGAAATTCTCGAAGGCATGCGGGTCGATGTCGTCCCACAGCTTCTGGGAACGCTGGTCGAACATGTCGAAGCGGCCGACCAGGCTGGTGGAGATGTCGGTCAGATCGGACGCGATCTCGGAGATCACCCGCTGGTTGGCCGGATCGGAGCGGACCTGGAAATTGTCCTTCAGGTCGTTCATCCAGTCGATCATGTCGGGGATCGCGCCGGTCACCTCGTCCAGCGCGTCGCGGAAATAGCTCAGGCTGAGGAACACGTCGCCGCACTCCTCCAGGAACTTCGGCACGTCTTCCAGCTCGATCTTCAGGGTGTCGGCCAGCTCCTTCAGCGCCCGCATCGCGTCCTCGCGATTCGGCTTGCGGACCAGGTCGATCAGCTCGCTGGCCTCCGACGCGTCCTGCTGCTGGCCGTAGATCTTCATGATCAGCGGCCGGGTGAAGGAGGCCATGTATTCCGACAGCTCGGCGCGCTTCTCGGGCGACAGGTTCAGCGCCTCGGTGCCGGTGAAGTCGACATTGATGCGGCGCAGCTCGATGCGCAGGGAGAACACGTCGAAGCTCTCCAGCTCGGCCAGACGCCGCAGGATCTCCACGTCCTCCTCCAGGGCCTTGGGGTCCTGGGTGAAGAACTGCGGGATCTCGTCGATGCGGATCTGGCCGCTGCCGATGCCGTCGCCGCGGAACAGCTCGAGCACGCTCTCCAGATGGGCGTTCTTGATCATCGTCGCCTTCTTCAGCCCGAGGGTCTGAAGCGGGACGTCGTGAAGCGGCAGGGCGTACAGCCGATCGACCGCGGCCTCAGAGGCGCCGAAGTCGTAGGTCTTGGGTGCGTTTGCGTCCATGTGCACAGGGTCGGCCATAAATTCCTCCAGGATCGGGAGGAACTCTAGGCCGACACTGTAAAGAACCGGTTAATACTATCGGGCCGCGGGGATCAGGCTTCGCCCCAGATATCCTTGGCGACCTCGACGATGAACCCGAGCTTCCGCCACTGCTCCTCCTCGGACAGGATGTTGCCCTCCTCGGTGGAGGCGAAGCCGCATTGCGGGCTGAGGCAGAACTGGTCGATCGGGGCGAATTTCGACGCCTCCTCGACCCGGGCATGGACGCCGTCGCGGTTCTCCAGTTCGCCGAACTTGGAGGTCACCAGACCGAGCACGACCTTCTTCTTGCCCTTGGGCAGGAAGCGCAGCGGCTCGAAGCCGCCGGCCCGCTCGGTGTCGTATTCCAGGAAGTAGCCGTCGTAGTCCAGTTCGCCCAGCAGCATCTCCGCCACCGGCTCGTATCCGCCTTCGGAGATCCAGCTCGAGCGGAAATTGCCGCGGCAGACATGGGTGGTGATCGCCATGTCGGCGGGCTTGGCCTTCAGGGCGTGGGCGATCATCCCGGCATAGGCCGATTTCAGGGCGTCGGGATCCTCGCCCCGGTCGCGCACCGCCTGACGCTCCTTCTCCGAGCACAGATAGGCCCAGACCGTGTCGTCGAACTGCAGGTAGCGGCAACCGGCGTCGTAGAAACTGCGCACCGCCTGGGCATAGGCCTCCGCGGTATCGGCGTAGAACGACTCGATATCCGGATAGACCTCCTTGGAGATCGCGTCCCGGCCGCCGCGGAAATGCAGCACCGACGGCGACGGGATCGTCATCTTCGGGGTGACCTTGGTCACGCTCTTCAGGAACTTGAAATGCTCCAGCATCGGATGGTCGGAGAAGCCGACCTTGCCGGTGACGCCGATGCTCTCCGACTTGGTCTGCACGCCGGAGAACTGGATCGCCTTCGCGCCCTGCACCAGCTCGACCCCGTCGAGTCCTGCCAGGAAATCGAAATGCCACCATGAGCGGCGGAACTCACCATCGGTGACCGCCTGCAGCCCGACCTGCTCCTGGCGGGCGACGACGTGGCGGATGCAGTCGTCCTCCACCGTCTTCAGTCCGGCCGCATCGAGCTTTCCGGCGGCGAAATCGGCCCGCGCGGTCTTCAGCTCGGCCGGGCGCAGGAGGCTGCCGACCTCGTCGGCACGGAAGGGCGGAGTCGGCGTCGTCATTGTGTTTCCTCCATGTCGTTCTTGTCGGTTTCGACAGAGCTGATTGCTTTGCCTTTCCCTTAAGTTGTATACAGCAAGTATACGATTGCAAGAGACGATCGGAAGGAAACAGGATGGCACGCCACCTCGAACCGGACCGGAAACCGGCCTTCGAACCGGGTCTCGCGGCCGATCTTGGCGCGGACCGGTCCGGCGACGTTCCCTCTTGTTCCCCGTTCTGCGCGCCGATCCGCCTGAAACGTCCGACCCGCACCACCCATTTTGTATACAAGACACGACCGGCGGGAGCGGCCTGAGCCATGGCGAGTCCGGCCCGGCGCGAGCGCGGCACCTCCCCCCGCCGGGAGCGCGGCACCTCCCAGAGCCTCAAGGCGCTGCTTGGCATCCGCGAGCTGGTGTTTTCCGGCGAGGTGGGCCCCGGTATCCGGCTGTCCGAGGTGACCCTGTCCGGGCGCCTCGGCATTTCCCGCACGCCGATCCGCGCCGCCCTGGCCCAGCTCGACCAGGAAGGTGTGGTCGAGGCCATCCCATCGGGTGGCTATACCGTGCGCAGCTTCACCCAGGTCGATGTCGCCGACGCGATCGAACTGCGCGGCGCGCTGGAAGGGGTGGCGGCCCGGATCGCCGCGGAACGCGGTGTCCCCGCCGCGCGGCTGCAGACCATGCACAGCCTGCTCGCCGAGCTCGACCAAGTGGTCGTCGACCCGGAACGGACCGACTTCGCGGTCTATATCGCGCGCAACGGGGAGTTCCACGACCTGCTGCACACGCTGTCGGGCAGCGAGACCATCCGTCGGGAGCTGGAGCGGGTGATGCGCCTGCCCTTCGCCGCCCCCAACGCCTTCATCACCGCCCAGGCGGAGATGCCGGAAATCCGCGTATCGCTTCTGGTCGCCCAGGCCCAGCATCGCGCCATCGTCAACGCGATCGAGATGCGCGAGGGCGCGCGCGCCGAGGCCATTGCCCGGGAACACGCCAGGCTCGCCCGGACCAATCTGGACGTGATGATCGAGGATACCAAACTGATCAACAAGGTTCCGGGACTGTCGCTGATCAGCGGGTGAGCGGGCGCATGCCCAGCATCATCGACAGTCCGGGGCGAATATGGTGACGTGACTGAAATCGGACGCGTTCCAGACAATACTCAAAAAAACGCAACCAGTGGGGAGGACCACGCAATGCTGAAGAAACTGCTGTCCGCCGGGCTTGTCGCCGCCGGCATGCTCGCGGTCGCCGCGCCGGCCGGCGCCCAGGACGTCACCCTGAAGCTGCACCAGCTTCTGCCGCTGAAGGCCGCCATTCCCGACAAGTTCATCAACCCGTGGATCGAGCGGGTGCAGACCCAGTCCGGCGGCCGCATCAAGGTCGAGCACTATCCCTCCATGCAGCTCGGCGGCAAGCCGCCGGAGCTCGCGCAGCAGGTGACCGACGGCGCGGTCGATATCATCTGGACGGTGATGGGCTACACCCCGGGCCGCTTCCCGCGCGCCGAGGCGTTCGAGCTGCCGTTCATGGTGGCGACCGCCGAGGAGACCTCGGTCGCGTTCCAGAAATACGCCGATAAGCACATGCAAAACGACTTCCCCGGCATGCAGGTGATCGCCGTGCACACCCACGGCCCGGGCCTGATCCACTCCAAGGCGCCGGTCAGCTCGCTTGAGGACCTCAAGGGCATGAAGCTGCGCGGCCCGACCCGGGTGATCACGGGCATGCTGGAGCAGCTCGGCGCGGTGGCGATCGGCATGCCGGTCCCGGCCGTGCCCGAGGCGGTGTCCAAGGGCGTGATCGACGGCGCGGTGATCCCGTGGGAGGTCACCCTGCCGCTGAAGATGGCCGAGCTGGTGGGCAACCACACCGGCTTCGAGGGCGACCGCGGTCTGTATACCGCCACGTTCCTGTTCGCCATGAACAAGGCGCGCTACGACGCCCTGCCCGACGATCTGAAGAAGGTGATCGACGACAATTCCGGCGTCGAGGCCGCCCGCCTGGCCGGCCGGGCCATGGACGAGGTCGACAAGATCGGCATGGCCAAGGCGCAGCAGGCCGGCAACACCATCATCACCCTGGACGCGGCCGAGACCGCGCGCTGGAAGGAAGCGGCCACGCCGGTGGTCGACGGCTGGATCGCCGAGATGGACGGCAAGGGCATGGACGGCGCCGGCATGGTGAAGGACGCCCGCGACCTGGTGGCCGCCGAGACCAAGTAACGGCCACACCGGCCGACCCGGACGAGGCAGGCGGTCCGGTCGCCTGCCTCTTTCCTTGGGTACCCGATGCCTGCCGAGGGGACGTGCGTGTATTCGACGATTTCCGGAGTTCTGACCGGCCTGTCGCGGCTGCTGGCGATGCTCGGCGGCATCCTGCTGCTGGCGATCACCGCGCTGGTGGTGCTCAGCGTCAGCGGCCGGGCGCTGATCTGGGCCGGGCTGGGCCCGATCCCCGGCGATTTCGAGCTGGTCGAGGCGGGCACCGCGCTGGCGGTGTTCTGCTTCCTCCCCTGGTGCCAGATGGAACGCGGCCACGTCTCGGTCGACGTCTTCGCCGACTGGCTGGGGCCGCGCGTCAACGCCGTCCTGGCGGTACTGTTCGACCTGGCGATGACCGTGGTGGCGGCCTTCATCCTGTGGCGCCTGTGGGCCGGGATGCAGGACAAGCTGCAGTACAACGAGACCACCTACATCCTGCAGTTTCCGGTGTGGTGGGGCTACGCGGTCTGCGTGCCGGTCGGCGCCGTCTTCGTGCTGGTCTGCGCCTGGACGGTGGTGCGCAGCCTGGTTGAGGCCCGGGATCCGGGCCGTGCGGCGGGGCGGGCGTGATGGACAAGCTCGAGATCGCCCTGTGGTCGTTTCCGCTCCTGCTGCTGCTGATCGGCCTGCGCATGCCGATCGGGCTGGCCATGCTGCTGCTCGGCATCGGCGGCTCGGTGCTGGTCAACGGCACCTGGCTGCCGGTGATGTCGCAGATGAAGGCGATGGCCTACGACACCTTCTCCAACTACTCCCTGGGCATCATCCCGCTGTTCCTGCTGATGGGCCAGTTCGCCACCCATGGCGGCCTGTCCAAGGCGCTGTTTGACGCGGCGGAGTCCTGGCTCGGCCACCGCAAGGGCGGGGTGGCGATGGCCGCCGTCGGCGCCTGCGGCGGGTTCGGGGCGATCTGCGGCTCCTCGCTCGCCACCGCCGCCACCATGGCCCAGGTCGCCCTGCCGGAGTTGAAGCGCTTCGGCTATTCCGGCTCGCTGTCGACCGGCGCGCTGGCCGCCGGCGGCACGCTGGGCATTCTCATCCCGCCCTCGGTCGTGCTGGTGATCTACGCCCTGCTGACCGAGCAGAACATCGCCAAACTGTTCGTCGCTGCGGTGGTGCCGGGCATCCTGGCCGCGCTGGGCTACATGCTGGCGATCGCGGTCTATGTCCGCCTGAAGCCGGACAGCGCCGGCCACCGCGACCCGGCGCCGATGGCCGAGCGGTTCCGCGCCCTGTGGCGGATCTGGCCGGTGCTGGCGGTCTTCGTGCTGGTGGTCGGCGGCATCTATCTCGGCCTGTTCACCCCGACGGAGGGGGCCGCCTTCGGCGCCGCCGGCACCGGGCTGATCGCGCTGGCCAATCGCGGGCTGACCCTGGAGAAGCTGAAGACCTCGCTGCTGCAGACCGCGACCTCGACGGCGATGATCTTCTTCATCGTGCTCGGCGCGGCGGTGTTCAACACCTTCCTGGCCTTCGCCCAGCTGCCGCAGGAGGCGGCGCAGTGGGTGACCGGCCAGGGCTTCGGCCCCTACACGGTTCTGGCGGCGATCCTGCTGCTGTATCTGGTGCTCGGCTGCTTCATGGATTCGCTGTCGATGATCCTGCTGACGGTGCCGATCTTCTTCCCGGTGGTCAGCGCGCTCGACTTCGCCATGGACCCGGAGGCCTTCGCCCTGTGGTTCGGCATCCTGGTGCTGATCGTGGTCGAGGTCGGGCTGATCACGCCGCCGGTGGGGATGAACCTGTTCGTCATCAACTCCATGGCCCGCGACGTGCCGATGGTCCAGACCTACCGCGGCACCCTGCCGTTCCTGATCAGCGACATGCTGCGGGTGGTGCTGCTGGTGCTGTTCCCGGGGATCACGCTGTTCCTGGTGGGGGTGTAGAGAGTGCGGCTGCAACGCCCGTTCCCTTCTTCAATCCCCGGATTTTTTCCGGGGCCCACGGAAGGACGCGCATCACCATCTGAACGCTTCTCTCGTCCACTCGGGCAAGCCTCAGCGTGGACCCCGGAATAAATCCGGGGAGTGTTGAAAAGCAGAAAAGTGAAAAAGCCGAACTGTCCTAATTCTTCTTCGTAGTGGTGGTTTCGTCGCGTTCGTCCCATGCTCTCTCCAGGGCGTCGAGAGATTCCTCGAACCGGTCCTGCGCCACCTCGTAGCCCTCGGCGCTCGCCTCCTTGAGCTGCGCCCAGTCGCGCTTCACCGCCACCCAGGCCTGGTCCAGCGCCTCTTCCGTCCGCTCGCCGGCCTTGGCGGTGGCGTCGCTGGCGGCATCGACCTGACGGGCGGTCCAGTCGCCCACCTTGTCGGCCCAGGCCTTCATCGTGGCGGTCATGCTGTCGACATAGGCTTCCGCCCGGGTGTCCTCGCCCGCGCTTTGGCCCGTGCTTTGGGCCATCGTCGCGGAACCGCTGCCGGCGAGCAGCAGGCCCGCCAGGGCGAGGGGAACAAGTGTGGATCGCATCGGAACTCTCCTGACTGAACTGTGAGATCTGACCCGGACTCGGATCTGGGCACCCGCGCACCCGGTTCAAGAGATCGCTCCAGGCTGCCGCCTGGACTGCCACCCGGCATAAAGGCCCGATCCCCCGCCACCATCCTGACCGCGGAGGGCGGCAAAAATTCCGCGCGATCCCGCGCGACGGCCGCCCGGCGCTCTGCTACCGTGGTCGCAGTTCTGGATCACTTCCGGTGCCGCGATGGATCCGACCCCGCCCCCCGACCAGCCGACGCCCGCCAAGGCCGAACCCATGCGCTGGGCCGGTCACGGGCATGTGGGAGCGGCGCTGATGCAGATCGGCATCCTGATCGCGGTGAATCTGGGCCTGTGGGGCGTGGTGCTGCTGATGGCGATGAAGTTCGCCGGCGTGTTCGGGGACCCGGTCGCCGGGCAATAGGCCAGCTCGCTCCCTCAGCTTTTTTCTCTCACCCACTTTCCGTTCCCTCTCCATCTTCCCTTCCTCTCTCCATCTTCCCTTCCCGTCTTCCCGGCCTTGCGCCGGGATCGAGACATCCGCGCGCTGGAGCGCGGGAGATCGGCCTCACGCGTTCCAGCGACCCCATCCTGGGTCCCGGCGCAAGGCCGGGAAGACGTTGGGTTTGGGGGAATGGGAAGCCACCGCCGGCTTCGGGCGCCGGGCGCGGAGGTAAGGACCGGCCCCTACCCGCCGGAGACTTTCAGCAGGGCCGGAATGACGATCTCCTCCTCGTCCACCAGGTGGCGGTCGAGCAGGCGCCGGAACCCGGCCACCGTGTCCGCGAACGGCTCCACCTGACCCGCCGCCAGGGTCCCGGCCTGGGCCGCCTGCAGCAGGGTGTTCACCTCGCCGGCGAACCCGTGCAGCCGGGCGTCCAGATCCTTGTGATCGGCCTCCAGTAGGTCGAAGCCGCGGGCCACCGACGGCTCCAGCCGGCGGAGCTGCGGAAAGTAATGCGCATCTTCGATCGAATGGTGGCCGTGCAGCTCGCCCAGCAGGGTGCTGGCGAGCCGGTAGAGCCGGGGCGCGTAGGCGTCGGGGGCGATCGTCCCCGCAGCGGTCGCGCCGGCATCGGCGGCGATGCGGTCGAGCAGCTCGCGGAAGGCGGCGTGACGCTCCAGCCAGAACCGGGTCATGCCGCCGAAATTCGGATGCGCCGCCCAGGCCTCCTGCGGCAGGGCGTGGACCAGCACGCGCAGGGTCTCCGGCAGGGCGGTGCGGCTGCCGAGACGGAGGTCGGAGTCGTCGAACTGGTCGGCGGCTTGGTCGGCGGCTTGGTCGGTGGAGGTCATGCGGGTGCGGGGTCCGGGGTCGGTGGCAACTGTCCCCTACATAGCACTCGCGGCGCGTTATTCACCCGCCGCCGCCGCGGTTTCCGAGCGCAGCGGCAGGCGCAGGCGGAACCGCGCCCCGCCCCGCCCCGATCCGCGCCCCGGCTCCGGCAGCAGCTCCAGATCGCCGCCGAGCATGCGGGCGATGCTGCGGCTGATCGACAGGCCGAGCCCGGCGCCGGTGCGGTGACCGGGGGTCAGCTCGCGTCCCCGGGCGAACTTGGCGAAGATCCGCTCGCGGTCCTCCGCCGGGATGCCCGGCCCGTTGTCGTCCACATAGGCGAAATAGGAGCCGCCATCGATCCGGCTGCTGACGGTGACCCGGGGCTGCTCGCTGGTGTTGTACTTGATGGCGTTGGACAGGATGTTCATGAACACCTGGGCCAGCCGGTCGCCGTCGGCGCGGATCGGCGCCTGCTCGACGCAGGGGCCGTAGTCGATGGCCACCCCGGCGCTGGCCGCCATGCCGCGGCTGGTCTCCACCGCGTGCTCCAGGATGCGGGCGCCGTCGACATCGGCCAGCCGCAGGGCGAACTGGCCGCTGTCCAGATGCGAGACGTCGAGAATCTCGTCCAGCAGGCGGGACAGGCGCAGGGTCTCGTCCTGGATGATCTTCAGGTATTTGCGCGACCGCTCGGATTCCAGATCCGGGTTGTCCAGCAGGATCTCCGAGAACGACCGGATCGAGGCCATGGGCGTGCGCACCTCGTGGCTCACCTGGCTCAGGAAGTCGTCCTTCTGGGCGTCGAGCAGGCGCAGCCGCTCGTTGGCGTCCTGCAGCGCCTTGGCGGTCTGCTGCAGCTCCTGGGACTTGGCCTCCAGGCGCTGGGAATACTCGATCACCTGCTGGGTCTCGTCGACCAGCCGGATCAGCTCGTCCAGGCTGATGGTCTCGCCGGTGACCACCTGGCTGATCATCACCCGGGCCGAGGCGGCGCCGATGCCGCCGGCGAGCAGCCGTTCCAGATGGGAGATGAAGGCGGCATCCGGGCGCGGCATGTCGCCGGTCGCCCCCTGGCGCTGGGCGAATTCGGCGAAGACCCGCTGCGCCTCCTCGGCGCCGAGGATCCGCTGGGTCATGACGTAGAGGTCGTCGACCGTGGCGGAGCGGGTGATGAAACGGCCCTCGCTCTCCGCCGGATTGCGGAACACGTCGACGAACAGGGTGCCCTGCAGCCGTTCCAGCGGGTTCTGCTCGCGGATCAGCGAGACCGCCACGAACAGGACGATGTTGACGGTCATGCTCCAGAACACCGAATGCACCAGCGGGTCGTCGCCCTGGATGCCGAACAGGGCATGCGGCCGCAGCCAGCCGAGGCCCCACGGCCCGTCCACCATGAGCCCGTGGGTGACGAACCACACGCCCTCGAAATTCGGCAGGACCAGCGTGTACATCCAGACCAGGAAGCCGGCGAACATGCCGGCCGCCGCCCCGGCCTTCGAGGCCGAGCGCCAGTACAGGCCGCCGACCATGGCCGGCAGGATCTGCGCCGCCCCGGCGAAGGCGATCAGACCCATGGCGGCGAGCGCGTCGGACTGCGCGCTGGCGACGAAATAGCCGAAGCCGAGCAGCAGCAGCAGGCCGATGCTGATCCGTCGGCTGACCAGCAGCAGCCGCTTCATGTCGCCGCTCACCGCCTGGCTCAGCACCGGCAGACGCAGCACGACGGGGATGACGATGTGGTTGGAGACCATGATCGACAGGGCGATGCAGGCGACGATCACCATGGAGGTGGCCGAGGAGAAGCCGCCGATGAAGGCGAGCAGCGCCAGCGCGTCCTGGCCCTGGGCCATCGGCAGGGTGAGCACGAACATGTCCGGATTGGCGCCCGGCGGCAGCAGGGTCAGCCCGGCGATGGCGATCGGCAGGATCGAGCAGCACATCAGGAACAGGTAGAGCGGGAACAGCCAGGAGGCGGTGCGCAGCTGCCCCTCATCGGCGTTCTCCACCACCGTCACCTGGAACTGGCGCGGCAGGCACAGGATGGCGGTGCCGGCGAGGAAGGTCATCGCCATCCAGCGCGGGCCGTAGACTGTGTCCGGGTCGATCACGATGCTCGCCCCCGGCATGGCGAAGACCTCGCCCAGCCCGCCGGCGACGCCGAAGACCACGAAGATGCCGACCGCCAGCAGGGCCACCAGCTTGACCAGCGCCTCCAGGGCGATGGCGGCCACCACCCCGTGGTGGCGCTCGTTGGCGTCGATGTTGCGGGTGCCGAACAGGATGGTGAAGGCGGCCATGCCGGCGGCGACCCAGAAGGCGGTGGAGACGTCGATCACCGCCTCGTTGCCGGCACTGCCGACCACCGAGAAGCTGATGGTCACCGCCTTGAGCTGCAGCGCGATGTAGGGCGTGCTGGCGATCACGGCGATGATGGTGACCAGCACCGCCAGGGTCGTGCTCTTGCCGTAGCGCGAGGACACCAGATCGGCGACCGAGGAGATCCGGTGCACCCGGCCGATCCGCACCAGCTTGCGCAGCACGAACCACCAGCCGACGAACACCAGGGTGGGGCCCAGATAGATGGTCACGAACTCCAGCCCGTCGCGGGCCGCCGAGCCGACGGCGCCGTAGAAGGTCCAGGAGGTGCAGTAGACCGAGATCGACAGGGTGTAGATCAGCGGCGAATGGGCGAGGCCCACCCGCCCGGCGCGGGCCCGGCGGTCGCTGACGAAGGCGACGATGAACAGCAGGGCCACATAGGCCAGTGCCGTGACCAGAACGACGTTGGCGGAGAGCATCAGCCGCCCTCCCCCTCCGACTCGGGCTCCGGCGGCATCTCCTCGCGGGCGAAGGCCCGGCCGGCGCGACGCGCCACCATGCGGGTGAAGATGATCAGCCCGGCCCAGACCGCGAAGACGTAGACCACGATGGTCGGGATGCCGAACACCGAGGTCGGCTGGTTCACCACGTCCAGCATCGGCGGCATAACCAGCCAGGTGCCGAGCAGCGCCATCAGCGCCACCGCGTCACGGACCTTGGTTCTGGTGGGACGGGTTGGCATGCGCACGCCCGGGCGGGCCTCAGGCCGAAGCCAGGGTCATGACCCGCTCCACCACCTCCCGGTTGGAGAACGGCTTGGTCACGAAGGCGTCGGCGCCGAGCTCCTCGGCGGTCTTGCGGTCCTTGTCCTGGCCCTTGGCGGTCAGGATCATCACCGGCACGCCCTTCAGGTCGGGATTGCTCTTGATCCATTTCAGGACCTCGAACCCGTTCATCTTCGGCAGCATGACGTCGAGAATCACCAGGTCGGGGCGCATGGTCCCGATCTTGTCGATCACCGCCCGGCCGTCGAAGACCGCGGTCACCTCGCACCCCTCCCGACTCAAAATAAAACTCAGGGATTCGACGATATTCGGTTCGTCCTCGGCGATCAGCACATGTGCCGGCACGGTGTGTTCCTCCCCCGGGTTCACCGGTTCGTCCGGCGACGTTTTCGGTAGTGTAGCGCCGTTCCTTCCCGCACGGAACGGTTCTGAGGATGCGGTCTGACGAACGTCTTACCTGCACTCATCGGATCGAAACATAAAGGGTCGACCGTCACAGGGCCGGGCTGCGCACGATCGATTCCTCCTCGCGTTGCAGGCATTCGATGCGCGGACACAGCCGGCAGCTCGCCCCCACCCGCGCCGCCATCTCCCGCGCCGACAGGTCGAGCCCGTCGGCATAGACCGTGGCGTCGGCATGCACCGCCTCGCAGGCCAGCATGACCGAGTGCAGCACCGGCGGCTCGTGGAAAGTGGCCGGCTGCTTGGTCACGGTGCGGGCGATGAACAGGAACCGCCCCCGGTCGGGAAACTCCGCCAGCTGGCGCACCACCCGGTCCGGGGTCTGGAACGACTGGTAGATCGCCCAGAGCGGGCAGGCATGGCCGTAGCGCGGCAGCGGCAGGCCGGGCAGCGGGAAGCGCTTGGTCGCGTGACCGGCCGGATTGGAGCGCAGGAAGGCGAAGGGGATCCCCTCCTCGCCGCGCCGGCGCAGGGTAATCAGCCGGTGCGCCACCTGCTCGAAGCTGGCGGCGTAGCGCTGGCGCAGCACCTCGATGTCGTAGCGGCAGGAGACGGCGTCCTCCAGGAAGCTCTCATAGGGCAGCAGCACCGCGCTGGCGGCGTAGGAGGCGAGCGCGCGGAACGCCTGGTTGCGGGCCGCCTCGCTCGACAGGCGGGGATCGTCGATCTCCCGGGCGATGGCGTCGCCCAGGGTCAGCTCCGCCGCCACCCGGGCGAGTTGGAACCGGCGGGTGGAGATCGACGCGTTGTCGAGGAACATCAGGGTCTTGGTTTCGGGATCGAACCGGCAGTGGTTGCGGAACCGCTCGCCGGTCGGCGCCTCGGCGGCGGTGCGCCCCCGGTTGACGACACTGATGCCGTGCCGCCGGTCGAGATAGTCGATCAGCGCGCTCATCATGGTCTCGCCCTGGCGCTCGACCTCCCGGCGCAGGCCCGCCGCGGCGGCTTCCAGTTCGGGGAAGTGGTTGCGCCGCTCGATGAGAAAGTCGTCCACCTCCTCCGCCGGCGTGACCGAGCGGGTGTGGGCCTCCGGCACCTGGAACACGTCGGTCAGCGCCTGGGCCACGTCGCTGAGCTTGGCGCTCTCCTCGGTCATCATGCCCTGGAAGCGCTGGCGCTGCTGCGCCGGCATGTCGTCCACGTTCTCCAGGATCTCGGAGACCGAGCGCAGGGCGGTGATGTGGGTCAGCACCTGGTGGATCAGGTCGCCCAGGAACGGGTCGCGACTCAGGCGGTCCGACAGGGCCGACACCGTCTCCGCCTGATCCACGTAGGCGCGGTACAGGGCCAGCATCGACTGCGCCCAGTCCAGATGCCGGGCCACCAGATCCTGCGCCCCCTGCTCCGGCAGGCGGGCCGCCTTCAGGCGCGGATCGGCCGCCATCTCGCGCAGGTCGTCGATCACCCGGCGCTCGGTGGTGCCGGCCAGGGTCTCGGCGTCCAGATCCAGCGCGGCGGCGAGCCGGTTCAGCAGGCCGCCGGCGATGTTCCGCTTCCCGGCCTCGATCAGGTTCAGATAGGACGGCGAGATGCCGACAGCCTTGGCCAGGCCCGACTGGGTGAGCTCCATCTGCTTGCGCCGCTCGCGAATGCGGAACCCGGCGAGTTCCAAAGCCATTTCCGCCCCTCCTTTTTCCCCAGCCTGCGCGCGGTTAAGCCCGCTTTTGTCATAGATTTACTATTTTGCAGGTGCGTTGTGTCTCAAATTGACAAAATAGTCAATTCAAAACAACAACTTAGTTTGCAAATTTTCAGATACCCTCTACAGTCGTATTGCCGCAGTCCAGGCTTGCGACGGCCATCGCGCCATCGGAAGCCACCCTCAAGATCGAACTGTGATCGAACGCGACGCGGCAGGGACGAAGACCGAACGGGAGGAACCAATGACCGTCTTCGATAAGGGCGTCTCACGCCGCTCGCTGATGAAGGGGGGCGTGGCACTGACAGCCGGCCTCGCCGCTCCGCACTTCTTCACCAAAAGCGCCTATGCGTATCTGAACGAGCCGACGGGCGGCACCGTCACCCTCGGCTTCAACGTGCCGCAGACCGGCGCCTATGCCGACGAGGGTGCGGACGAACTCCGCGCCTACCAGCTCGCCGTCAAGCACATCAACGGCGAAGGTGACGGCGGCATGCTGAACACCTTCTCGTCCAAGGCCCTGAAGGGCAACGGCATCCTCGGCAAGAAGGTCGAGTATGTGACGGGCGACACCCAGACCAAGTCCGACGCCGCCCGCGCGTCCGCCAAGCGGATGATCGAGAAGGACGGCGTGGTGATGGTGACCGGCGGCTCGTCCTCCGGCGTGGCCATCGCGGTGCAGTCGCTGTGCCAGGAAGCCGGCATCATCTTCATGGCCGGTCTGACGCACTCCAACGACACCACCGGCAAGGACCGCCGTGCCAACGGCTTCCGCCACTTCTTCAACGCCTATCAGTCCGGCGCCGCGCTGGCCCCGGTGCTCGAGGCCAATTACGGCAAGGACCGCAAGGCCTACCACCTGACGGCCGACTACACCTGGGGCTGGACCCAGGAGGAGTCGATCGCCGACGCCACCGAGGCCCTCGGCTGGCAGACCGTGGAGAAGGTCCGCACGCCGCTCGGCGCCGGTGACTTCTCGCAGTACATCACGCCGGTTCTGAACTCCGGCGCCGACGTGCTGATCCTGAACCACTACGGCAAGGACATGGTCAACTCGCTGACCCAGGCCGTGCAGTTCGGCCTGCGCGACAAGCAGGTCAACGGCAAGGACTTCGCCATCGTCGTCCCGCTCTACAGCCGCCTGATGGCGCAGGGTGCCGGCGAGAACGTGAAGGGGATCTTCGGGTCGACCAACTGGCACTGGTCGCTGAGCGACGCGGGCTCCCAGGCCTTCGTGAAGTCGTTCGGCGCCGAGTACGGCTTCCCGCCGTCCCAGGCCGCGCATACCTGCTACGTTCAGGCGCTGCTCTACGCCGATGCGGCCGAGCGGGCCGGCACCTTCGCTCCCTGCGAACTCGGCAAGGCCCTGGAGGGCTTCGAGTTCGACGGCATGGGCAACGGTCCGACCCTGTATCGCGCGGAAGACCACCAGTGCTTCAAGAAGGTGCTGGTCGTGAAGGGTAAGGACAACCCGTCCTCGCAGTTCGACCTTCTGGAAGTCGTCCAGGAAGTCCCGCGGGAGCAGGTCACCTACGATGCGAACATTCCGCAGTTCGCCGGCAGCCTCGGCAGCTGCAACAACGGCGCCTGATCGGGACCGGCATCTGGGTTCAAGACTGCACCGAGATGCGCTGACACAACGGGGGCTCCCGCCAGGGAGCCCCCGACTTGCCGGTTCGGACCCCTCTCGACCCATGGTCGAACAGCTCCGCGCACGGCATACTTTTTAGGCAATTCGAAATCCCGGAGGGGGGACCGCGTCATGGACGCTTTCGTTCTTCAGATGTTGAACGGGCTCGACAAGGGCGGCGCCTACGCGCTGATCGCCCTCGGGCTGACCCTGATCTTCGGCACGCTGGGGGTGGTGAACTTCGCCCACGGCGCCCTGTTCATGCTGGGCGCCTTCTGTGCCGTGACGATCCAGAAGCTGCTGACGCTGTCGAAGAAGGTGAAGGACGAGAGCATCACCTTCTTCGACGCCTATAAGGAAATCCCCTACCTGGAGACCTGGTTCGGCGATACCGGCCTCGTGATCATCGATTACGCGGTGCCGATCTCGCTGCTCGCCGCCATACCGATCATGCTGATCATCGGCCTGATCATGGAGCGCGGCCTGATCCGCTTCTTCTACAATCGCTCCCATGCCGAGCAGATCCTGGTCACCTTCGGCCTGGCGATCGTGCTGCAGGAGCTGGTGAAGGCGATCTACGGCGCCAATCCGATCCCGACCCCCGCCCCCGAAGTGGTGGCGGGCAGTGCCGATCTCGGCATCTGGTTCGGTGTGCCGGGTACGATCGTCTATCCGTACTGGCGCCTGATCTACCTGTTCTTCTCGCTGGCGGTGATCGGCGGGGTGTTCGCCTTCCTGCAGTTCACCACCTTCGGCATGGTCGTGCGCGCCGGCATGCAGGACCGCGAGACGGTCGGCCTGCTGGGCATCCATGTGGAGCGCCGGTTCACCATCGTCTTCGGCATCGCCGCGGTGGTCGCCGGGCTGGCCGGCGTGATGTACACGCCGATCCTGCCGCCCGACTACCATATCGGCATGGAGTTCCTGGTGCTGTCCTTCGTGGTGGTCGTGGTCGGCGGCATGGGCTCGCTGCCCGGTGCGGTGCTGGCCGGCTTCCTGCTCGGCATCCTGCAGTCCTTCGCCTCGATGAACGAGGTGAAGTCCATCATTCCCGGCATCGACCAGATCATCATCTACCTGATCGCCGTGATCGTGTTGCAAGTCCGTCCTCGTGGCCTCCTGGGTCGCAAGGGCGTGATGGAGGGTTAGACCGATGGCCGCCGCTCCCACCTCCGCCTTCGGCACCAGCCGCCGCAGCGACCTGATCTTCCTGGTCCTGTTCGCCGCCGCCGTGCTGACCGCTCCGCTCTGGGCCAGCCTGATCGGCGCCGGCTATCCCGACCTGCTGCAGAAATGGGCGATCTACGGCCTGTTCGCGATCGGCTTCAACATCCTGTTCGGACTGACCGGCTACCTGTCCTTCGGCCACGCCGCCTTCCTCGGCGTCGGTTCCTACACGGCGGTGTGGTCGTTCAAGCTGCTGGGCATGAACGTGCTGCCGGCGGTGTTCTTCGCCATGATCACCGCCGCGGTCTTCGCGCTGGCCATCGGCTATATCAGCCTGCGGCGCTCGGGCATCTACTTCTCGATCCTGACCCTGGCCTTCGCCCAGATGTCCTACAACCTCGCCTATTCGGTGCTCACTCCGATCACCAACGGCGAGACCGGGCTGACGGTGCTGCCGAGCGACCCGCGGATCCTGGAGCAGCTCGCCGGCGTGCGCGACACGGTCTCCACGCCCACGACCTCGCTGTTCGGGCTGGAGATGACCGGCTATCCCGGCTTCTACTTCTGCGCGGTGGTGCTGATCATCGGCTTCTTCGTCGCCATGAAGATCGCCCGCTCGCCCTTCGGCACCATGCTGAAGGCCATCAAGTCGAACCAGACCCGGATGAACTACACCGGGTTCAACACCCGGCCCTATACGCTGGCCGCCTTCATCATCTCCGGCATGTATGCCGGACTTGCGGGCGCGCTGCTGGCCTCGACCGACCCGCTGGCCGGGGCCGAGCGCATGCAGTGGACCGCGTCGGGCGAGGTCGTGCTGATGACCATCCTGGGCGGTGCCGGCACCCTGCTCGGCCCGGTGCTGGGTGCGGCGGTCATCAAGTACTTCGAGAACATCTTCTCCGCCTTCAACGACCAGGTCCTGATGGAGATGTTCAACTGGCTGCCGGAGACGCTGCAGGAAGCGGCCGTGGCCGTCGCCGGACTGTTCGTCGGCGAGGGCTGGCACCTGACCCTCGGCGTGGTCTTCATGCTGATCGTCATCTTCCTGCCCGGCGGCATCATGGAAGGCATCCGCCGCGTTCAAAAGTTGTTCAGACGGTCGGACGGGGCCTCGCGCACCGACACCGCCAGTGAATCGGCCTGAGGGAGAGCGGGACCATGTCGATCCTTACCGTCCAGGGCGTCAACAAGTCCTTCGCCGGCCTCAAGGCGCTCAATCAGGTCAACCTGAAGGTCGCGCAGGGCCAGGTGCACGCCATCATCGGCCCGAACGGCGCCGGCAAGTCGACGCTGCTGAACTGCTTCGTCGGCCGGCTGGAGCCCGATACCGGCACCGTGATGTTCGACGGCCAGTCGCTGCTGAACCGGCGGCCGCACGAGATCAACCAGCTGGGCGTCGCCCGGGTGTTCCAGACGCCGGAGATCTTTCCCGATCTCTCGCTGCTGGAGAACGTGATGATCCCCGCCTTCGCCCATCGCGACGGCGCCTTCAAGATGAACTGGCTGCCGCGCATCGACGGCGAGGCGGAGATCCGCGACAAGGCCGAGCACATGCTGGAGGAGGTCGGCCTCGCCGATAACCGCTCCGACCATGCGGGCGCCCTGTCGCGCGGCGACAAGCGCCGGCTGGAGCTGGCCATGTGCCTGGTGCAGGAGCCGCGGCTGCTGCTGCTGGACGAGCCGACCGCCGGCATGTCGCGGGCCGACACCAACAACACCATCGACCTGCTGAAGCGGATCGGCGAGCGCGGCATCACCAAGATCGTCATCGAGCACGACATGCATGTGGTGTTCTCGCTGGCCCACAAGGTCTCCGTCATGGCCCAGGGCACCGTCATCGCCGAGGGCACGCCGGAGGAGATCCGCGGCAATCCCAAGGTGCAGGAAGCCTATCTGGGCGGCGCCCACCTGTAGGCTGGAGAGAGGGCCAAGACATGAACGCCACCGCGACCCCCAATACGGCGACCAACGCCGCCGGTTCCACCGCTGGTACCGGCACCGGAACCGCCGATTACAAGGCGCCCGCCGCCGGCACCGCCCCGTTCTTCCGGGTGCAGGACATCCACGCCTATTACGGCGAGTCCTACATCGTGCAGGGCGTGTCCTTCGACGTGCACGAGCAGGACATCGTGGCCCTGCTCGGCCGCAACGGCGCCGGCAAGACCTCGACCCTGCGGACCATCGCCCGCACCGACACTCCCGGCCTGCAGCGCGGCGAGATCTGGCTGCACGGCGAGCCGCTGCACAGCATGAAGGCGTTCCAGGCGGCCCGCCTCGGCGTCCAGCTCGTGCCCGAGGACCGGCGGATCATCGGCGGCCTGACGGTGGAGGAGAACCTGCAGCTCGCCCAGGTGGAGGAGCCGATCGGCTGGCCGCTGGAGCGGATCTACGACCACTTCCCCCGCCTCGCCGAGCGCCGCCGTCAGGACGCCGTCACCATGTCCGGCGGCGAGCAGCAGATGCTGGCCGTGGCCCGGGCGCTGGCCCGCGACCTGAAGCTGCTGCTGCTGGACGAGCCGTACGAGGGCCTGGCGCCGACCATCGTCAAGGAGATCGAGGGCATTCTGCAGAGCGTGAAGGAACTCGGCATCACCACGATCATCGTCGAGCAGAACGCCATCGCCGCCCTGCATCTGGCGAACCGGGCGCTGATCCTCGACATGGGCCAGATCGTGTTCGACGGCTCGGCCCAGGAGGTGCTCGACAACGACGACCTGCGCCACGAATACCTGGCGATCTGACGGCGGCGCGTCCCCGCCCATCCGCCACTGAGCGGCCGCGCCATGGACTTCGACGGCGCGGGGACCTGCACCGCCGGCTGCTGAGCGCCCGCCGACCGACCTGTCATCGCCGGGCAGAACGGGTCATCGCCGGGCGGCGGAGGGAAACCGCGCCGCCCGTTTCCATTTCCCGCCCCGAATCAGCCATTGTGGCGCCGGTTCTCATCGCCCGGTATGCCGCCCATGGACTGGTTCCTCGATGCCCTCGCCGCCCCCGTCGCCGGGCTGATCGCCTATATCGACGGCGACAGCGCCCGCCAGCCGCACAACCATGCGCTCCTGATCATGGCGATGTTCGCCGGCTCGGTGGCGTTCTGGCACCTGGTGCTGTGGCGGGCGATGCACGGCAATCGGCGGTTCTGGCGGGCGATCGACTACGTCTGGTATGTCGGCGCCTTCCTGTCGCTGATCCTCGGCGCCTATCAGGGCGAGCGCGACACCCTGGTCACCCGGCTGCAGAACATGGAACGGCTGGCCGAGGTCGAACTCAGCCGCCAGGACTCGATCATGCTGGCGCTGGTGACCGAATGCGACCGGCTGATCTCCGCCGACAATCTCGGCCACAGCGCCGTGTCCCGGCTGTTCGACCTGCCGCTGTGCCGCGCGGCGCAGCCTGTCCTGCCCCAGGCGAAGCGCTATGTCTTCGAGCATATCAGCGGCGTCGGCTCGCTGTTCTTCGCAGAGACCAAGATGGCCCGGCTGACCGAGATCTGCGGCGTCGCGCGCAGCGCCTACCATACCGCGGAGGCGGCGGCGGAATCCGATGCCCGGGTGCCCGAGGCCGAGCTGTACACCCTGCTCTACTGCGACGACGAGCCGGCCATGGTGGCGCGGTTCGACGAGGTCCGTAGGATTTCGGCGGAGCAGGAGATCTCGGCCCGCTCGCCGTTCGGCGCGGTGGCGCATCTGTGGCCGCTGCTGCTGTCGCTGGTCGTCGGGCTGCGCATCACCAAGACGACGGCCGAGATCCGCCAGACCGGACGCCGGATCTGAGACACGCGACGCCTGCGCATGAGGCCCGGCGGGCCTCAGATCTGTTGCGGATCGTGGGCGGTTTCGGTGAAGACGATGAAATGGGTGACCCCTTGCTCCGGCGTGCCCATCGGCGCCACGGCGCGGACCCACTCGCGGTGCGGGATGTCGATGCCCTCGTAGCGCAGCCGGCCGACGAACAGGCGCGGCGCGGCGACCAGGCTGCGGTAATGGGCCAGGAACAGGCTCCGGGTCGGCTCGATCAGGTCGGAGACCCACTGCCCGTCGCCGCCCATATTCGCCTTCTTGGCGATCGAGCGACCGAAGATCAGATAGCGGAAATCGTCGCGCTCGCGGTCGACGGCCAGCTTGTGCACCAGCCCGATCAGCGGTCCCAGCAGGTCGATCGGCGTCGACGGCGGCACCATGGCCTCGAACGCATGGGTCTCGTACCAGGTGGCGAGCAGTCCCTGCCCCGGCGACCATGTCGACCGATCCGGCATCTCTATGATGGCGCCGTCATCGGCATCCGCGGAATGCGGCTTCCGACTCCGATCATAGGGATCGAGATAGGTATTGGACATCGACGCGCCCCCTCGCACTACCGACCTCCGCCTGGTGCCCGCAGTCTACCGGGAAACGACCGGGCGGTCGAAGGTTTCAACGGTTCACCGTCGTCTAGCAAGCTTCGTGCCGCCGCCGTCGAACGGCAACCCCCGACCTGCCAGGGCCGGGGGACGCCGCTCAATTAATTGATAATGCTTATATTTTTCGTCAACGCCCAGCGCTCAACCTTCAGGCGAACCGCAGCCCCACATTGCGACCGTTCACCCCCGTGACAAGGACGGAGCGCGTACCGGTGCTGGCGGAGGACAGCTCGCCGCGACTCATGTCGCCGGACAGCGCCATACCCTCGGCGAGCTCGACCCCGACGCCGCCCTCCGAGGTGTTGAGCACCATCACGTCGTGGCGCTGCGAGCCGAGTTGCAGGGTGGCGGCCTCCCGGGTGACCGCGCGGGCCTGCTCGCGCCGGTCCACTTCGGGGGTGGAGGTGCGCACGACCCGGACGACGGCCTGTTTCAGACTCTCGATCGCGTCCTTGACGTGCACCGAGGCGGTCTGCACCGCGGACGCGACGTCGAGGTTGGAGCGCGCCTCGGCCGAGACCAGTTCGATATTGGTCGCCACCTCACGGGCCGCCGAGGCGGTCTCCGACACGTTGCGGGCGATCTCCTGGGTGGCGGCCTGCTGCTCCTCCACCGCGGTCGCCACGGAGGTGGAGATCTCGTCGATCGCGCCGATCCGCTCGACCATCGAGCGCATCGCATCGACCGACCGCTGGGTGATCGCCTGGATCTCGTGGATCTGCTCGGTGATCTCGCCGGTGGCCTTGGCGGTCTGCGAGGCGAGGTTCTTCACCTCGCTGGCGACCACGGCGAAGCCCTTGCCGGCATCGCCGGCGCGGGCGGCCTCGATGGTGGCGTTCAGCGCCAGCAGACCGGTCTGCTGCGCGATGTCGTCGATCAGCACGACGACGGTGCCGATCTGCTTCGCCGCATCGGCCAGGGTCTGGATCGTGGCCTGGCTGTCGCGGCCGACCGCCATCGCCTCGCGGGCGGTGGTGGCGCCGTCGACCACGCGCGACGCGATCTCCTCGATCGACGCGGCGAGTTCCTCGGTGGCGGCGGAGACGGATTCCGCATTGGCCAGCGCCTCCTGGGCGGCGGCCGCGACGGTCTGGCTGTTCTCCTCCACCTTCCGGGCGGAACGGGCCATGTCCTCGGCCTGGTTGGTCATGGCGTTGGTCTCGGCGGAGACGTTCTCCACCGCGCGCGTGGACTCGGCCTCGACCGTGCGTGCCATGGCCCGCAGGGCCTCGATACGCTCGGCCTCGTTGCGTTCGCGCATCTCCTCCTGCTCGACCCGCAGACGCTCGGCCTCCTGGCCGTTCAGACGGAACTGTTCCAGTGCGCGGGCGATGTCGCCGATCTCGTCGCCACGCCCCTTCTCGGGAACCTCGACGCCATAGGACCCGCCGGAGACCGTCGACATGACGCCGATGATGCGGGCGAGCGGGCTGGTGATCGTGCGGGAGAACAGGATGCCGGCAACGAGGACGACAAGAAGGACCAGTCCGCCGATCAGCGCTTCGTAAAACAGCAGTTCTTCTTCCGAGGCGAAGGCCTCGTCGGCCGACAGGGCCGCCATCACGCCCCAGGTGGTGCCGACGAACTCGACCGGCGCATAGCCGACCAGGACACCCGTGTCACCGATCTGGCCCTCCATGGTCCCGACTTCGCCCGCCAGCACCGCATCGGCGCCTGGCCAGGAAATCGTCTCCTTGAGAAGCGCGCTGTCCGTGGCGAAGCGGGAATCGCTTCGGCGCAGCTTGTCGCGGCCGAGGATCACGGTGTCGCCGGTCTCGCCGAGACCGACCGGGTGCTGCATGACCTCGTTGAGCCGATCGATCGGCATCTGGAAGGCGAGCACGCCGAGGATGTTTCCAAAGTTGTCGGTCACCGTCTTGGCGATGAAGCTCGCCGGCGCGCCGAAGCTCGGCGCGTATGGCTCGAAATCGTCGAAGATCACGGTGCCCGGATTGGCCATCGCCTTCTGATACACCCGGCCGAGCCCGGTGTCGGCATATTCGCCGTTCACGAAGTTGGTGGCGTAGTCGAGCTCCTTGAACACGGTGTAGACGAGGTTGCCGTTCGTATCGAACAGGAAGATGTCGTAGAAACCCTTGGCCCGCAGGAACGAGCGGTACCACGGGTGAAAATGCGCATGGGTCTCGTGATAGCCCTCGGGTCCGTCCGCGCGGTCCAGCTCTTCCTTCGACCCGGTCGGATTGGGGTTGTCGGTGATATAGGCGGCCTGCAGGGCCTTGGTCGGACCCTTGGCGAAGAACTCGGTCCAACCGCGCTTGAACTCGACGATCGCCTCGAAGGCGACCGGGCTGGTCGACAGGGTCTCCAGATCGACCTGGATCGTCTCCAGATAGTGCTGCAGCGACCGGGCGCGCTCGCTCGCCACGGTCACGAGCCGGTAGTCGATCGCCTCTTCCTGAGCGCTCGACGACAGCACCATTCCGACGATGCTGCTGCCCACACCGGCCACCAGGGCAGCGACCAGAACGAGTGCAGGAATCTTGAAGGCCAGTTTCGACATGACAGACCCAACAACAGTTAACGTGACACGAACACCGCCCGCACGAGAACATGCCGGGTCGATCACGCTACGATTGTCCGCAGAGCGTAAAGAGAAGGTTAAAACAAACGCAATCGCGCACGAAAAAAATCGAAATTTAGGAAAAATCGACTCTTTCCGCAGGTCATGGACCACGCGGCGCGCCGGCTGAGCCCGCGGACGGAGGCGACGGGTTCAGCCCGCTCGGCCGGGGCCGGTCGGGTAAGACCGCTACTGGGCGGTCAGACCGCCATCGACCACCAGGCTCGACCCGGTCATGAAGCCGGCATCGTCGGAGGCCAGGAAGACGATCCCGCCGGCGATGTCGTCCGCCGTGCCGTGGCGGCCGATCGGGTGCATGTTCAGCGAGGCCTGCTTGGCGGCGTCCACGTCGTTGGTGCCGAGCGCCCGGGCCCGGGCGGTATAGGTCTGGTCGCCCATATCGGTCTCGATCACGCCGGGGTGGATCTGGTTCACCCGGATGCGGTCGCCTCGCCGGCCGAAATACAGCGCCGTCGACTTGGTGAAGGTCGTCACCCCGCCCTTGGTCATGGAATACAGCGGATCGACCATCGAGCCGACCAGACCGGCGATGGAGGAGACGTTGATGACGGCGCTGCCATGGGGCGTGTCCTTGGCCGCCTCGCGCAGCGCCGGCGCGGCGATGCGGGTCCCCAGGAAGGTGCCGGTCAGGTTGACGTCGACCAGCGTCTTCCACTCCTCGAAGGAGATCTCCTCGAGGCTGCGGCCGATGAACACGCCGGCGTTGTTCACCAGGACGTCGAGCCGGCCATAGGCCTCCACCGCATGGTCGACCGCCGCCTGCCAGCTCTCCGGGTCGGTCACGTCCAGGGTGACGAAACGGCAGGCATCGGTACCGCCGCCGATCTCCTCGGCCGCCGCCCGGCCCAGCTCGTCGCGCACGTCGCCGATCACGACCTTCGCGCCCTCCGCCACCATGCGCCGTGCGGTCTGCGCGCCGATGCCCCGCGCGGCACCGGAAATCAGGGCAACGCGCCCTTCCAGCTTACCCATGCTTGCGTCTCCTCCGCCGGCCTTCTGGTTGATTGGATTGACTGTTGGTCGTTGTCGGCCGGCGGATGTCAGTACAGCAAACCCTGGACGGGTAGACCATCCCACAACCCGCTCCTAGACTTCGCTCAAGGCCCCCGCCTCTCAACCGGGCCGCAGGGAAACACCCCGGGAGATTTCCATGGCCAGCATCCATGCCGCCGAGACGGCGACCGCGACCGCCCCCACCCGCGCGCTGGCCGACTGGATCGCGTCCGTCCCGGGCGATGCCGTCGCCCCCCGGGCCCTGCGCTGGGCGCGGCACTGCCTGATGGACTGGATCGGCGTGACCGTGGCCGGCGCCGGCGACCCGCTGGTCGCCATCCTGCTGGACGAGGCGCTGGCCGATGGCGGCGCCGGCGACATCCCGCTGGTCGGTCTCTCCCAGACGCTGCGCCCGTCCGACGCCATCCTGGTCAACGGGGCGGCCGGCCACGCGCTCGATTTCGACGACGTCAACCGCGCCATGCACGGCCATCCGACCGTCGCCGTCCTGCCCGCGGTGCTGACCGCCGCCATCGTCGAGGGCCGCAGCCTGGAGGACGCCCTGCGCTCCTTCGTGATCGGCTACGAGGTCGCCTGCCGGGTCGGCGACATGACCGGCGACGGCCATTACGACACCGGCTGGCACGCGACGGCGACCGTCGGCAGCTTCGGCGCCGCCGCCGGGGTCTGCCACCTGCTCGGCCTGGACGCGGAGCGCACCGCCCATGCGCTCGGCCTCGCCACCACGCTGACCTCGGGCCTGAAATCCCAGTTCGGCACCATGGGCAAGCCGCTGCATGCCGGCCGGGCTGCGCAGAACGGCACCAAGGCGGCGCGCTGGGCGGCGCGGGGCTTCGTGTCGCGGCCGGACGGGCTGGAATGCGTGCAGGGCTTCTGGGAGACCCAGGGACCGGACGCCGCCCCCTACGACATGAACTGGGTCCCGGGCGACCGCTTCCTGATCGAGCGCAACCTCTTCAAGTTCCACGCCGCCTGCTACATGACCCATTCGTCCATCGAGGCGAACCGCACCCTGCGCGCCCGCCACGACATCGACCCGGTGCAGGTGAAGAAGGTGACCCTGAAGGTCAGCGAGGGCAGCCTGCGGATGTGCAACATCCCGGAACCCGAGACCGGCCTGCAGGTGAAGTTCAGCCTGCGTCACACCGCGGCCCTGGCGCTGGCCGGGCGCAATACCGGCGCGGTCGACACCTTCAGCGACGCCATCGCCAACGAACCGGACCTGATCGCGCTGCGCCGCCGGGTGGAGGTGCAGCCGGTGAAGATCGACCGATCGGAGGCGAGCAAGGCCGAGGTGATCGTCGAGCTGGAGGACGGACGGGTGCTGCACGAGATCCACGACGTGGGCGTGCCGGCCACCGATCTGGAGGACCAGGAGGCCAAGCTGTCGGACAAGTTCGCCACTCTGGTGGTGCCCCTGCTCGGCGCGACGCGGGCGGAGGAGTTGCGCCGCACCGCCCTGGCGGCCACCGGTGCCGATCCGCGCAGCCTGCTGGCGGCGACCCAGCCCGGCTGAACACCCCCGGCCGACCGGAATCTTCGGAGATTTCGCGATTCATCCGGATTTTCGCCCCGATCGCGGGTAAGGATGGAGGTCTGTTCGCCCGCCCCCTGACCGACCGGAGACGATGACCCGATGCTGTCCATGATCGACCTGCCCGATCTGGGGCGGGCCCTCATCACCATCCTCGTGGTCGTCGACCCGATCGGGACCCTGCCGGTCTTCTACTACGCCACCAGTTCGGTCCCCCGGCGGCTGCACCGGGCCTTCGCCATCCGCGCGGTTCTGATCGCCACGGTGGTGCTGATGCTGTTCCTGGTCGGCGGCCAGTATCTGCTGGAGGCGCTCGGGCTGCGTCTGGGCTCGTTCCAGATCGCCGGCGGCATCGTGCTGTTCCTGTTCGCCATGACCATGGTCTTCGGCGAGTCGAAATCGCAGTTGGAGATCAAGGAGGCGGCGCGCGATCACCTGGCCAACGCGGTGTTCCCGCTGGCGATCCCCTCGATCGCCTCGCCCGGTGCGATGCTGGCGATCGTGGTGCTGACCGACAACAACGAGAACACCCTGCTGGATCAGGGGGTGACGGCGATCCTGCTGCTCATCGTGATGGCGATCACCCTGGTGCTGCTGCTGATGGCGGCCCGGCTGAAGCCGTTCCTCGGGGCGACGGGGGCGAACATCATCAGCCGGATCATGGGGATCATCCTCGCCACCATCGCCGTGGACGCGGTACTCGGCGGGCTGGAGACGGTCGGCGTGGTCGACCTGGTCCCAGCGCAGGAAGGCGTGCTGGACACCAGCCCGGCGACATGACGCCCACTATTTCCCGTCATCCCGGACGCGACCGGACTTGATCCGGGAGCGGGCCGGGACCCAGCCGCGGCGTCCGTATAACGGTCCCGGCCCGTCCCCGGGTCGAGCCCGGGGCCGTCCGGGATGACGGCTAGGATTAGATCCGCCCGCCGGTCTCCCGGTCGAACAGGTGCACCGCGTCCGTCGCCGCCACCTGCACCGAGTCCTGGCCCGGGGCGAAGTGGCCGGACAGGCGCACCGTCACCAACCGGCGCTCGTCGCCGTCCAGATGGCCGTGCAGCAGCGTATCGGCGCCCAGCGCCTCCACCAGGTCCAGGCGCAGGGTCATGCCCGTGCCGTCCGCCGCCGGGGTCAGATGCTCCGGGCGCACGCCCAGGGTCACCGGCCGGCCGGCCAGGTCGGGACGCGGGTCCGGCAGGTTGATCGACGCGCCGGAATCCAGCGCCACCGAGGTGCCGCCTTCCGCCACCGTCCCCTCCAGCAGGTTCATCGACGGCGAGCCGATGAAGGTGGCGACGAAGGTGGTCTCCGGCCGGTCGTAAAGCTCGATCGGGGTGCCGATCTGCTCGGCCCGTCCGCCGTTCATCACCACCAGCCGGTCGGCCATGGTCATGGCCTCCACCTGGTCGTGGGTGACGTAGAGGCTGGTGATGCCGAGACGGCGCTGCAGCCGCTTGATCTCCACCCGCATCTGCACCCGCAGCTTGGCGTCGAGATTGGACAGCGGCTCGTCGAACAGGAAGACCGAGGGTTCGCGCACGATGGCCCGGCCCATGGCGACGCGCTGGCGCTGGCCGCCGGAGAGCTGGTTCGGCCGACGGTCGAGCATCGGCTCGATCTCCAGGATCCCCGCCGCCTCGCGCACCCGGCGGTCGATCTCGTCCTTGGCCATGCCGCGGTTGCGCAACCCGTAGGCCATGTTGTCGTAGACCTTCATGTGCGGATACAGCGCGTAGTTCTGGAACACCATGGCGATGTCCCGGTCGGCCGGTTCCAGATTGTTCACCACCCGGCCGCCGATATCGATGGTGCCGTCGGACACGGTCTCCAGCCCGGCGACCATGCGCAGCAGGGTCGACTTGCCGCAACCGGACGGCCCGACCAGCACGATGAACTCGCCGTCGGCCACGCTCAGGTCGATCCCGTGGATCGCGTGGTAGCCGTTCGGGTAGATCTTCTGAACACCGCTGAGGTGCAATTCGGCCATCTCAGGCGCTCCTTATTTCTCGGTCTCGACCAGGCCTTTGACGAACAGCTTCTGCATGACCACCACGACGATCACCGGCGGCAGCATCGCCAGCATCGTGGTCGCCATGACCAGATGCCAAAGCGGCAGGGATTCCGCCGCCTGGGTCATGCGCTGGATGCCCATCACGATCGTGTAGAAGGACTCGTCGGTGGTCACCAGAAGCGGCCAGAGATACTGGTTCCAGCCGTAGATGAAGAGGATCACGAACAGCGCGGCGATGTTGGTGCGCGACAGCGGCAGCAGGATGTCCTTGAAGAACTTCCACGGCCCCGCCCCGTCGATCCGCGCCGCCTCGGCCAGCTCCTCCGGCACCGTCAGGAAGAACTGCCGGAACAGGAAGGTCGCCGTCGCCGAGGCGATCAGCGGCAGGCTGAGCCCGACATAGGAGTTCAGCAGCCCGAGATTGGCCACCACCGCGAAGGTCGGCAGGATGCGCACCTCCACCGGCAGCATCAGGGTGATGAAGATCAGCCAGAAGCAGGCCATGCGGAACGGGAAGTCGAAATACACGATCGCATAGGCGGCGATCAGCGAGATGGCGATCTTCCCGATGGTGATCGACAGCGCCATGACCAGGCTGTTGAACAGCATGGTGCCGACCGGAATACCGCCGGCATCGGCCACGCCGGCGCCGAGCACCGTGGCATAGTTCTCGAAGAACTTGTCCCCCGGCCACATCGGGATCGTGCCGTCCATGATGTGCTCGATCGGGTGGGTCGAGGCGACGAAGGTGATCCAGATCGGCATCACCGTGATGATGATCCCGAGGATCACCACCAGGTGGGACAGGACCGTCAGATAGGGGCGGTTCTCGACCATCAGTACTCGACCCTCCGCTCGATATAGCGGAACTGCACCACGGTCAGGCTGATCACGATGACCATGAGCACCACCGACTGCGCGGCCGACCCGCCGAGATCGAGGCCGATGAAGCCGTCGCTGAACACCTTGTAGACCAGGATCTGGGTGGCGCCCGCCGGCCCGCCCTCGGTGGTGGCGTGGATGATGCCGAAGGTGTCGAAGAAGGCGTAGACCACGTTGACCACCAGCAGGAAGAAGGTGGTCGGCGACAGCAGCGGGAAGATGATGGTCCAGAACCGCTTGAACGGGCCGGCGCCGTCGATCGCCGCCGCCTCGATCAGGGAGCGCGGGATCGCCTGCAGGCCGGCCAGGAAGAACAGGAAATTGTAGCTGATCTGCTTCCACGAGGCGGCGATGACCACCAGGATCATCGCGTCGCCGCCGTCGAGATAGTGGTTCCAGTCATAGCCCAGACCGCGCAGCAGATAGGCGTTGATGCCCACCACCGGGTTGAACATGAAGAACCACAGCACGCCGGCCACGGCCGGGGCGACGGCATAGGGCCAGATCAGCAGCGTCTTGTAGGCGGTCGCGCCCTTGATCGTGCGGTCGGCCATGACCGCCAGCAGCAGCGCCAGCGACATCGACGCGAAGGCGACGGAGAAGCTGAAGACGACGGTGTTCCAGAAGGTGTCGAGATAGAGCGGATCGGCGAACAGCTCCTCGAAATTCTCGAACCAGACGAACTCGGTCGACAGGCCGAACGCGTCCTCCACCAGCAGCGACTGGTACAGCGCCTGCACGGCCGGCCAGATGAAGAAAATCAATGTCACCGCCAGCTGCGGCAGCAGCAGCGCATAGGGCAGCCACGGATTCCGGAAGGTCACACGCTTGATCAAAGTCTCACCCCCGCAACAACGTGCGGGGGGCCGGCACCCATGGCGCCGGCCCCCACGCCTGATTCACGCACACTCACAAGGAGTGCGGAGACGGCCTCAGTCGTTGGCCTTCTCGAACTTGCGCAGCAGGGCGTTGCCACGCTCCACGGCGGTGTCCATGGCTTCCTTGGCGGTCTTGTCGCCGGCCCACAGCGCTTCCATCTCCTCGTTGATGACGTCGCGCACCTGGACGAAGTTGCCGAAGCGGATGCCCTTGGAGTTCGGCGTCGGCGTGTTCAGGCTGAGCTGCTTGATCGCCGTGTCGGTGCCCGGGTTCTTCTCGTAGAAGCCCTGCTTCTGGGACAGCTCGTAGGCGGCCGTGGTGATCGGCACGTAGCCGGTCTCCTGGTGCCAGCGGGCCTGGACCTCGGCGGAGGCGATGTAGTTGAAGAACTCCGCCACGCCCTTGTACTCGGCCGCCGGCTTGCCCTGCAGCACCCACAGGGTGGCGCCGCCGATGATCGAGTTCTGCGGCTTGTCGGCCACCTCGGTGTTCAGCGGCAGCATGGTCTGGGCGAAGTTGAACTTGGCCTGCTGGACGATCGAGCCGTAATAGGCCGACGAGTTCATCCACATGCCGCATTCGCCGTTGGTGAACAGCGGCAGGCTCTCGCCGCGACGGCCGCCGTACTGGAACAGATTCTTTTCCTGGCTGTCGGCGATGCTCTGCAGGGTGCCGATCACGTCGTCGTTGTTGAAGACGAACTCGGTGTCGAAGCCGGCGAAGCCGTTCTCCTTGGTGCCCATCGGGATGTTGTGCCAGGCCGAGAAGTTCTCGACCATCACCCAGGACTGCCAACCGAAGGAGATGCCGCACTTCATGCCGCTGTCGACCAGCTTCTGCGAGGCGTCGAACACCTCCGCCCAGGTCGACGGCGCCTCGGTCACGCCGGCCTTGTCCAGCGCGTCCTTGTTGTACCACATCACCGGCGTCGAGCTGTTGAACGGCAGCGACAGCAGCTTGTTGTCCGGCGTGGTGTAGTAGCTGACCACGGCCGGCAGGTAGTCGTCCTGATTGAACGGCGTGTTGGTGTCTTCCATCAGCTTGTAGACCGGATAGACGGCACCCTCGGCCGCCATCATGGTCGCGGTGCCGACCTCGAAGACCTGGACGATATGCGGCTGCTGCTTGGCGCGGAACGCCGCGATCGCCGCCGTCATGGTCTCGGTGTAGTTGCCCTTGTAGACCGGCACGACCTTGAATTCGGACTGGGACGCGTTGTAGCCCTCGGCCATCTCGTTCACGAGTTCGCCGTTGCGGCCGCCCATCGCGTGCCACCACTGGATCTCGGTGGCGGCGATCGCTTCGCTCGCCATGGACAGCGCGAAGGCGCCCGCCATGCCGGCGATGATCATCTTGGAGTTGAACATGCTCTTCCCCCGGGTCAGGTTGCTTTTGCTTGGCGACGTTGCCAGTGCCGAGCTGGCGGAAAGGGGGATCGCAACAGCGGAGGGGCCCCGAATGCGCAGCAAGTTATCGGCACGCCGCAGGCATATCTTAGAGACAATTACAGCAACATGACACTTTCATGACCATCCGGTTACGTGCTTGCCAGATAACGCATAATCGCCCCTCAATCACGACGGCCGATCCCATAGAAGGAACAATCCAATGCGGCGTTCCCTGACACTCCTGACCGTTCTCGCCGGCCTGTCCGCGGGCCCCGCGCTGGCCACCGACATCCACGGTCACCGCGGCGCGCGCGGCCTGCTGCCGGAGAACACCCTGCCGGCATTTCGCGAGGCCATCGCGCTCGGCGTCGACATTCTGGAGCTGGATACCGGGATGACCGCGGACGGGGTGGTGGTCGTGCTGCACGACCCGGCCCTGTCGCCCGACCTGGCCCGAATCGGGGGGACCTGGATCGACGCCCCGAAGTTGATCCGCGGCATGACCCATGCGGAGCTGCACGCGGTCGATGTCGGCCGCGCCCGTCCCGGCGGCAAGATCGCCGAGCGGTTCCCGGACCAGACCCCGGTGGACGGCACGCCGGTGCCGACCCTGGCCGAGGTGCTGGCGCTGGCGGCCGTGGAAGGGCCGGACGACCTGCGCTTCAACATCGAGACCAAGCTGTCGCCGCTGGCCCCCGGCGAGACCGCCGATCCGGACACCTTCGCCCGGGCCGTGGTCGCCGTGATCCGCGCGGCCGGGGTGGAGACACGGGCGATCGTCCAGAGCTTCGACTGGCGCACCCTGGCGGTGGTGCGGCACATCGCGCCGGAAATCCGCACCTCCTATCTGACGGCGGAGCGCAACTGGCTGAACAACGTGCAGGCGGGCCGGCCGGACGCCTCGCCCTGGCTTGGCGGGCTGGACATCGACGATTTCGGCGGCTCGGTGCCGCGCGCCATCGCCTCGCTGCACGGCGATATCTGGTCGCCCTATTTCCGCGACCTCACGCCCGAGGCGCTGAAGCAGGCCCACGATCTGGGGCTGGAGGTACATGTCTGGACGGTGAACGACGCCACCCAGATGAAGGAGTTGGCCGAGATGGGCGTGGACGGCATCATCACCGACTATCCGAACGTCGCCGTGGAAGCGGTGCGCCACAAGAACTGACCCCGCCCGGCCCACTTCGAAGGGAGCAGACCATGACCCTCGACGAATTCCGCGCCTCGCTGGACGCCCCCGCCCCGCCCGCCGGGTTGAGCCCGGCCCTGCTCGGCCTGTGGCACCAGGGCAAGGGCGACTGGGAAGCCGCCCATGTGACCGTGCAGGACGACGACGGCGCCGACGCCGCCTGGGTCCACGCCCACCTGCACCGGGTGGAAGGCGACGAAAGCAACGCCGGCTACTGGTTCCGCCGCGCCGGCAAGCCGCACACGAAGGGGGATCTGGGCGCGGAATGGGCGGAGATGGCGGGGGCGTTGTTGGCGCAGGGGCGATAGCCTAACGCCCGTAGTCCACCGCCGGCAGCACCGTCCCCGCGCATTCCCCGAACCCGACTCGGTATTCCCCCTCGCACCACCCGCGTAGAGTCAGGGTGTCGCCGTCCTCGATGAAGGTGCGCGACACGCCGCCCAGGTCGATCGGGTCGCGGCCGTTCCAGGTGATCTCCAGCAGCGAGCCGAGACTGTCCGGCGTGCTCCCCGACACCGTGCCCGACCCGAGCAGATCCCCGGTGCACATGGCACAGCCCGACGCGCTGTGATGGGCGAGCTGCTGGGCCGAGGAGAAATACATGTGCCGGTAATTGGTCCGGCTGATCGTCTTCGCCGCCCCTCCCGCCGGCGCCATGTCGACCGCCAGGGCGATGTCGAAATTGTTCGGGCTCCCCTCCTCCAGATACGGCAGCAGCGGCTTGATCCGCTCCGGGGTCGGCACCCGGAACGGCTCCAGCGCCTCCCGCGTCACCACCCAGGGGCTGATCGTGGTGGCGAAGGCCTTGGCCTGGAACGGACCCAGCGGCTGATACTCCCAGACCTGGATGTCGCGGGCCGACCAGTCGTTCAGCAGCACATAGCCGAAGATCATGTCATAGGCCTGCGCCGTGGTGACCGGCTGTCCCATCGCACTCGGCGTGCCGACGATGGCGCCCATCTCCAGCTCGATATCCAGCCGCCGGCACGGCCCGAAGCCGGGGGCGTCGGCATCCGGCGCCTTGAGCTGGCCGTTCGGGCGGCGGATCGCCGTGCCCGAGACCACCACCGTGGAGGCGCGGCCGTTATACCCGACCGGCAGGTGCAGCCAGTTCGGCATCAGCGCGTTGTCCGGCCCGCGGAACATGCTGCCCACGTTGCTGGCATGCTCGCGCGAGGCGTAGAAGTCGGTGAAGCTGCGCACGAAGATCGGCAGGTGCATGGTGGCGTCCGCCTGCGCCACCAGCACCAGCCCGTCCGGCCTGCCGGTCTGCGCATCCAGCAGCTCGGCGATCCGCGCCCGGGTCTGTGACCAGACCTCCTGCGGCAGCGCCATGAACGGGTTCAGCACGCCCTCGGCGAACACCGGGCGGCCCGGCGTCGGCTCCAGCACCCCGGCCGCTTCCAGCGCCGTCAGGTCGAGGATCCGGTCGCCGATCGCCACACCGACACGCTTCGGCCCGTCGCCTTGCGAGAACACGCCGAAGGGTAGGTTCTGAATGGGAAAATCGGCGCCCGGAACGTTGGCGCTCTCGACCCAGCTCTTGCGGGCGGGATCGTGGGTGGCGTTCAGGCGGGTCATTCGGGCTTGTCCTCTTGCAGGCGGGCGGCGGCCAGGGCCTGGGACAGGATCTCCCGGTCGCCCACATGGTTGGCCAGGATCAGGATCAGCCGGGCGTTCAGCGCGTCGCTCGCCTCCTTGCTCAGCCCGTCATGGGCGGCGATGAGGGCGGCGTAGAAATCGTCCGGCCGGTCGATATTGGGATCAAGGATCAGGTCGGCCATGGTCAGTCTCTCCCGATTGCCCGGCGCAGCGCCAGCCGCACCGCGTCTGCGTCGTAGGCCGGCCAGCGCGCCGCCACATGCTGGTCCGGGCGGATCAGGTAGACGGCCGCACCCGCGTCGCCCAGATAGCGCGCGGCCAGCGCGCCGCTCGGATCGTCGGCCGCCGACAGGGCAAGCCGGGTAACCGCGACTCCGCCCTCTTCCAGCCGCTCCGGAGTGTCGGCATCGACCGTAAGCAGGTGGAAACGGCCGTCCAGCCGGTCGAGCAGAAACCCGTCGCCCAGTGGCACATCGGGGCACGGCGCGCCGGGGCGGCTGCGCGCGGGACCTCCCGGCAGGCCGTCCGCGCCGTTCAGCGTCGAGCCGTCATAGATGCAGGGCACCGACAGCCGCCCGGAATTCACCAGCGGCCGGGCGAACGGGTAGTGTTCGCTCAGCTCCAGCACGGCGTCGCGGAACAGCTTGGACGTCTCCGATTTCGGCGTGATGAAGTCGGTGGCGCGGGTGGAGTTGAGGATGTTCTCGTCGGCCGCGACCTCCCGCTCCGCTGCGTAGCTGTCCAGCAGGCTGTCGGGCGCCATGCCGTCCAGCACCAGGGCCAGCTTCCAGGCCAGGTTGTCCACGTCCTGCACCCCGGAATTCGCGCCGCGCGCGCCGAAGGGCGAGACCTGATGGGCGCTGTCGCCGGCGAACAGGACTCGGCCGTGGCGGAAGGTTTTCATGCGTCGGCACTGGAAGGTGTAGATCGATTTCCACACAACCTCGTAGGCGATGTCGGGCCCGAGCATCTGGTCGATCCGCGCCTTCACGTTCTCGTCGCGCAGTTCCTTCTCCCGGTCCACATGCCAGCCGATCTGGAAGTCGAGCCGCCAGACATTGTCCGGCTGCTTGTGCAGCAGGGCCGAGGAGCCGGACTTGAACGGCGGGTCGAACCAGAACCGGCGCTCTGTCGGGAACGGGGCGTCCATCTTCACGTCGGCGATGAGGAAGCTGTCCTCGAACACCCGGCCCTCGAAGCCGAGGTCGAGCGCGTTGCGCACGGGAGAGGCCGCGCCGTCGCAAGCGATGACCCAGTCGGCGGCCAGCGTGTAGGGGCCGTCGGGGGTCAGCACCTCCAGGATGACGCCGTCGTCGGTCTGGGCTACGCCCTCCACCCGGTTGCGGCCGCGGATCTCCACCGGCGCGCCCTGCGCCCGGGCGGCGCGGAGGCGGTCGACCAGGGCCTTCTCGAAATACGGCTGCTGCAGGTTGATGAAGGCCGGATAGCGGTGCCCCGCTTCCGGCAGCAGGTTGAACTCGAACACCTTGCGGTCGCGGTGGAACACCTTGCCCAGGTTCCACACCACGCCCTGCTCCACCAGTTCGGCGCCGCAGCCGAGCCGGTCGGCGATCTCCAGGCTGCGCTTGGCGACACAGATCGCCCGGCTGCCCATGCCGATGCCCTCGTGGTCGTCCAGCACCAGCACCGGCACGCCCTTCAGCCCGAGGTCGAGTGCGGCGGTCATCCCCACCGGCCCGCCGCCGACGATCACCACCGGATGGCGGACGGGGGAGGCGGCGTCCTGATCCGCCGACCGCCGGTACGGGTACTCCCGGAAGGCGAGCGTGTAGCGATCCTGAAGCATCGCCGGTCTCCCCGCGTTCGGGTGGTGCGTTACCCCTGCAGCGCCTCCCACATCTCCAGATCGCGCTGGGCGGTCCAGATGCGCGGGGTGTCGATGCCGCGGGCCTCGTCATAGGCGCGGGCGACATTGAACGGCAGGCAGTGCTCGTAGATCGCGTAGTCCTTGAACTTGGCGTCGCAGGCGTCGCGCACCGCGTCCCAGGCGTCCTTCAGGCTGCCGCCGCGCGCCGCCACCTTCTGGGCCGGCCGGTAGGTGCTCTCCACGAAGTCGCGGGTCGATTCCAGCCCGGCATCGACCCGGTCCAGGCCGACCAGCGCGTCGCCGCGACCGGGGGCGATGGAGTGCGGGTTGTAGGCCTTCACCGCGTCCAGCGTGCCGCCCCAATCCTCGAAATGCCCGTCGCCGCAATAGCAGGCGGAGTGGTACTCGACGATGTCGCCGGTGAACATGACCTGCTCGTCGGGCACCCAGATCACCGCGTCGCCGGCGGTATGGGCGCGGCCGATCTGCTTGATCTCGACCTTGCGGTTGCCGAGATAGACGGTCATCGAATCCGAGAAGGTGGTGGTCGGCCAGGTCAGGCCGGGGATGCTCTCGTGGCCCTCGAACAGGCGGGGGAAGCGCTGGAACTCGCTGTCCCAGTCCTCCTGGCCGCGCTCGACCACCATGGAGCGGGCCTTGTCCGACATGATGATCTGCGCGTCGCCGAAGGCGCTGGCGCCGAGCACGCGGACCGCGTGGTAGTGGGTCAGGACCACGTGGCTGATCGGCTTGTCGGTGACCTCGCGGACCTTGGCGATCACCATCTCGGCCAGGCGCGGGGTGGCCTGGGCCTCGACGATCATCACGCTGTCGTCGCCGATGATCACGCCGGAATTCGGATCGCCCTCGGCGGTGAAGGCCCAGAGGTCCTTGCCGACCTCGGTGAAGCTGATCTTCTTCTCGCCAAGATCGCCCTGGCTTGCGAATGCCTTCGCCATGCACTCCTCCCGTTCATGCGTCTCCGGTGAGCGCGGGTGGCGCGTCCGGAGGTTTGGTCTGTTGGCAGGAACCTTAACCCCGAACCGGTCGCCGCCGTACAGGGTGAATTGGGGGAGGTTGTCCGCGACACCCTCCCCCGTCTTCCCGGCCTCCCCCGTCTTCCCGGCCTTGCGCCGGGACCCAGGGTGAAGCAGCCGGAGCGTTTCCGGTTGCGCTCCAGCGCGCGGATGGCTGGATCCCGGCGCAAGGCCGGGAAGACGAAAAGGAGAGAGGGGGAGAGTACGCCCCTCCCCCAGTGACCGTACGCCCAGTGACCTTATGCCCAGGGACCTTATGCTCCGTGACCTTACGCCGCCTTCGGCAGCAGCTTCTCCACCAGCAGCGCCCAGTAGGACGCCCCATACGGCAGGGCCGCGTCGTTGAAGTCGTAGGCCGGGTTGTGGACGTTCACGCCGCCATCCTCGCCCACCCCGTTGCCGAGGTTGATGTAGCAGCCCGGGCGGTGCTGCAGCATGTAGGCGAAGTCCTCCGCCCCCATCACCGGCTCGGCGTCGGTGTCCACGTTCTCCTCGCCGACCAGCTCGCGGGCGATGGCCGCCGCCTTCTCGATATGCACCGGGTCGTTCACCAGGGCCGGATAGCGGCGGTCGTACTTCACCTCCACCGTGCAGTCGAAGCCCTCGGCGATCGCCGTGCAGAGCTTCTTCATCTTGGCTTCCACCATGTCCTGGACCTCCGGTCGGAAGGTCCGCACCGTGCCCTGCAGGTAGACCAGATCCGGCACCACGTTGCCGGTATGGCCGCCCGATACCTGGGTCACCGAGAGCACGGCGCTGTCCAGCGGGTCGGTGGAGCGGCTGACGATGGACTGCAGGGCCAGCACGATCTGCGCCTGGACGATGATCGGATCGATGGTCTTATGCGGCCGCGCGGCATGACCGCCATAGCCGTGGATGAAGATCTCGAACATGTCCGCGCCCGCCATGGACGGCCCCGGGCGCATACAGATCTTGCCCACGGGCAGGCCCGGGCGGTTGTGCATGCCGTAGACCGCATCGACCGGATACTTCTCGAACAGCCCGTCATCCTCGACCATGACCCGGCCGCCGGCGACGTTCTCCTCGGCCGGCTGGAAGATCAACACGACCTCGCCGGCGAAGTTGCGGGTCTCCGCGAGATACCGAGCGGCGCCGAGCAGGATGGCGGTGTGGCCGTCATGGCCGCAGCCGTGCATCTTGCCCGGAATCGTCGAGGCCCAGGGCTTGCCGGTCGCCTCGATGATGTCGAGCGCGTCGAAATCCGCGCGGATGCCGATGCGACCGCCGTCGCCGCCATTCCCCTTGATCGTGGCGACGATGCCGGTCTTGGCCAGCCCGCGCTCGATATGGTCGACGCCGATCTCCTCCAGCCGCTTGGCGATGAAGTCGGAGGTCCAGACCTCCTCGAAGGCGGTCTCGGGATGGGCGTGCATTTCGCGCCGCCACTCGGTCATGTCCTCGTGGAAGTCGGCGATGCGATTGATGATCGGCATGGAAGGCTCCTGGCTTGAATGCGGCCAGCCTAGGCGCAGCCGGTCCCCCTGCCAAGTTCGTGTCTTGACGCCGCGCGGACCGCCCTCTGTCATGGACGCTCCCGCCCCGCGCTACCCGAAGGAATCCCCTTGGCCGCCATCCGCATCGCCGTCGATATCGGCGGCACCTTCACCGATTTGCAGATCCTGAACGAGGAGACCGGAGCGGCCGACGCCCACAAGGTGCCGACCACCCCCGCCGATCCCTCCGAAGGGCTGATCGCCGGAATCCTTGAGGCCTCCGAACGGCTCGGATTCGCGCTCGGCGATATCCGCGCGATCATGCACGGCACCACCATCGCCACCAACGCGGTGCTGGAGCGCAAGCTGCCGGCCGGCGCGCTGCTGATGACCGAGGGCTTCACCGACGTGCTGGAGATCGGCCGGCATTTCCGCAGCCTGGTCTATGCCAACAAGGCCGAGGAGCGCGCCCTGCTGATCCCGCGCGCCCGGCGCTACCCGGTGGCCGAGCGGCTGCGGGCCGACGGCTCGATGGAACGCGCGCTCGATCCCGCTACCGTGCGCGCCGCCGCCCGCAAGGCGGCCGAGGCCGGGGCCAAGGCGATCGCGATCTGCCTGCTGCACGCCTATGCCAATCCCGAACACGAGCTGGAGGCCGCCCGCATCGTCCAGGAGGAGCTGCCGGACGCCTATGTCTCCTGCTCCCATGCGGTCAGCCCGGAGATCCGCGAGTTCGAGCGCGCCTCGACCACCGTGCTGAACGCCCTGCTGATGCCGGTGGTGAAGACGTATCTCTCGAAGCTGCGCGGCCGGCTGTCCGACACCGGGATCACCGCCCCGGTCTATCTGGTGCAGTCGAACGGCGGCGTGACCACGCCGGAGACCGCCGGCGAGCAGCCGGCCCGTCTGCTGCTGTCCGGCCCGGCCGGCGGGGCGCGGGCGGCGGAGGTACTCTCGGCTGAGCTCGGCATCGGCAACCTGATCGCCGTCGATATGGGCGGCACCTCCTACGACGTGTCCATCGTCGACAACGGCGCCATCCGGCTGGTGACCGAGGGCAAGGTCGACGGGCTGCCGGTGCGGCTGCCGATGATCGAGATCCGCACCATCGGCGCCGGCGGCGGCTCCATCGCCCGGGTCGACGAGACCGGCCGGCTCTATGTCGGCCCGGAGAGTGCCGGGGCGACGCCCGGCCCGGTCAGCTACGGACGCGGCGGTACCCAGCCGGCCGTGACCGATGCCAATGTGGCGCTGGGGCGGATCGATCCGGACTTCTTCCTCGGCGGGGCGATGACCCTCGACGTGGACGGCGCCCGCAAGGCGCTGTCGGCCAAGGTGGCCCAGCCGCTCGGCCTGGAGGACGGGCCGGCGGCCGACGGCATCGTCGCCATCGCCACCACCCATATGGCCTCCGCCATCCGGCTGTCGCTGTTCGAGAAAGGCCTCGACCCGACCGATTTCGCCCTGATCTCCTTCGGCGGCGCCGGCGGCCTGCATGCCTGCGACACGGCGGCGGAGATCGGCGCCACCCGCGTGGTCTTCCCGCGCGACCCCGGCACGCTCAGCGCCTGGGGCATGCTGTTCAGCGACGTGGTGCACGACATCGCCCGCTCCCGCCTTATGAAGGCCGAGGCCGACAATCTCGGCGAAGTGGAGAGCCTGATCGCCGAGATGAAGGCGGACGGCCAGGAGGCGCTGGCCCGCGACGGCATTCCCGACGGCGCGCGCAGCTATCCCGTCACCCTGGACCTGCGCTATCCGGGCCAGGCCTACGAGATCGGCGTGCCCTTCGACGGCGACCTGGCGGCGACGGTGACCGCCTTCCACGACGCCCACGCGCGGCAATACGCCCATGCCGAACGGCATGTGACGCCGGAGATCGTCACCCTGCGCATGGCCGCCACCGGCCGGCTCAGCAAGCCGGCGGCCCGGCCGTTCGAGGGCGGCAGCGAGATCACCGTGAAGGCGAAGCGACCGGTGCGGCTCGCCGGCGCGATCCGCGAGACCGCCATCGTCGACCGCGAGACCCTCGGCCCCGGTGCGTCGCTGGCCGGTCCGGCGATCATCGAGGAGGCCCATTCCACCCTGCTGATCCCGCCGGGCTGGGACCTCACCGTGCACCCCAGCGGCGTCCTGATCGCCGCCCTAGCTGCCCAAGGAGATGCCGCATGACCGCGCCCGCGATGGAGCTGGACCCGGTCCAGGTGGAGATCATCCGCAACGCCCTGGTGGCGGCGGCGGAGGAGATGGGGGTGACGATCTGGCGGACCAGCCGGTCCTCCGTCGTGCGCGACCTGCTGGACTATTCAACCTGCGTGTTCGACGCCGATGGCGGCGCCGTCGGCCAGTCCACGGCGATCCCGATCCACCTGAACTCCATGCCCTCCTGCCTGGCCGAGATCCTGGCCAACCACATCCCGATCGAGGAGTGGGAGGACGGCGACATCATCATCACCAACGACCCCTATGCCGGCGGCCAGCACCTGTCGGACATCCAGACCTTCAAGCCGGTGTTCCACGAAGGCAGGCGGATCGCCATCGCCGGCATCCTGGTGCATCACCTGGACGTGGGCGGCGGGGCGGCCGGCTCCTACGATCCCAGCGCCACCGAGATCCAGCAGGAGGGCTTCCGCATCCCGCCGCTGAAGATCGCCGAGCGCGGCAAGCGGAACGAGGCGGTGGTGAAACTGCTGCTGCGCCAGACCCGCGAGCCGGCGAATGTCGGCGGCGACTTCGCCTCACAGCTCGCCGCCCTGGAGACCGGCACCGCCAACCTGAAGCGCATCGTCGCCCGCTACGGCCCCGACCTGCTCGCCGCCGCCATGGCCCGCATCCAGGACCAGTCGGAGGCGGCCATGCGCGCCATGATCCGCGACGTGCCGGACGGCACCTACAGCTTCGAGGATTTCGTCGACGACGACGGCATCGACCGGGACACCAGGCTGCGGGTCGCTGTGACGCTGACCGTCGACGGCGACGGCATGTCGATCGACCTCGCCGGCTCCAGCCCCCAGGCCAAGGGTCCGGTGAACTGCACCTATGCCATGGCCTATTCGGCGGCCATGTGCGGCGTGCTGATGTCGCTCGGCACCGAGATCCCGGCCAATGCCGGCTGCTACCGTCCGGCGAAGGTGACCGCGCCGGAAGGCACGGTGGTCAACTGCCGCTATCCCGCCCCCGTGGCCAACCGCATGGCGACCGGGCACCGGGTGGTCAACGCGGTGATGGGCGCCTTCCACCAGGCGATCCCGGGCAAGGTGCCGGCCGCCTATTACGGGGTCAGCTACGCCACCGCGATGAACTGCATCCACGCCGACGGCAGCAGGCAGGTGTATTTCGACCTGGAATGCGGCGGCTGGGGCGGCCATCCCGACGAGGACGGCGCCAGCGGCTTCTCCTGCGGGCTGCACAACATCTCCAACGCGCCGATGGAGATGCTGGAGAACAGCCTGCCCATTCAGTTCCAGGAATACGCCCTGGTGCCCGACAGCGGCGGCAAGGGCCGTACCCGCGGCGGATTGGGTCTCGCCCGCGCCTACCGGCTGGAGACGCCGACGGGGGTGTTCGCCGCCAATCTGGACCGCTTCAAGGTGCGCCCCTACGGACTGGCGGGCGGCGAGCCGGGTCAGCCCGGGCGCCTGACGGTGACGCGCGCGGCGACCGGCGAGACCGAGGATCTGCCGTCGAAGGTCTCCAGTGTGCCGGCGTCCAAGGGCGACGTGTTCCGCCTGCAGACGGCGGGCGGCGGCGGCTACGGCGACCCGGCGGACCGCAGCGAAGCGGCGAAGGCGGCGGACCGGGAGAACGGATACACCAGCGCCTGAGGCGGGCGATCGGGGCGGGGGGCTCGATTTCCCCCTCCCCTTCAGCGTCTTCCCCGCCTTGCGCCGGGACCGAGGATTGGGACCGCCGGACCGCCGGGGAACCTCGAGAAGGCCCGGGACGACCGCTTGAGACGCCGGAACCGGCGAACGGTCGTCCCCGTCACACGAAGTAGATCGCGCCCGTCACCGAGCCGGCGTCGCTCACCCCGATGAGGGTCAGCGTCGATCCGGCCGCCGCCTGGAGCTGCACGTACCCGTCCCCGCTGCTGCCGACGGTATAGGACTGCCCGGTAGAGATGCCGATCCGATCGCCCTGCGCGACGGAGAAGTCGGAGATCACATCCGTTCCGCCCGTGTTCGGCACCCAGATGAAATCGTCGCTGCCGAGGCCGCCGGTGAGGCTGTCGTCGTCGCGGTTGCCGTGAAGCGTGTCGTCCCCCGCCCCGCCGACCAGAGTGTCGTTATCCTGACCGCCATAGAGTTCGTCGTCGCCGACGCCGCCGGAAAGACGGTCGGCGCCGAAATTGCCGTAGATGATGTCGTCGCCGGCACCGCCGTCGGCGACCTCGATTCCCTGGCGCTGACGGACCGTGCCGAGATCCGGATGGGCCGTCGCCGGGCCGTCGTTCTGGCCCAGAAAGATGATGTCGTTGCCGGCACCGCCGGACACCGTGTCGTTCTCGGTATTGCCGTAGATCAGGTCGACGCCCACCGACCCGGTGATCTGATCGCCACCGACCCCGCCGCTCACGATACCGGACGACGACATCGTGCGGACGTCGGCGGAGCCCGACAGCACCGTCGGCGTGCCGAACTCTTCAACGCGATAGGTGACGGAACCGCTGCTGTCGTTCTCCACGTCGCGGACCACCACGTAGTGGTCGCCGCTGGTTGTCGGCGCATAGTAGAGCACGGCGTCGCTGCCGGCGGTCGGCGCCAGACGCAGGCTGCTGAGCAGGGTGCCGCTGGAATCGTAGACCCCGACCAGCGGGGTCACGGCGCTGCCGCCCGCATAGAGACTGATCGCATAGGTCATTCCGGCGTTCAGGCTGACCAGCCCGGCATCGTGGTCGCCGGCGAAGGCGATCTCGGCGGCGGTCGATCCGCCGACCGTCAGCGCCGCAGCTGTGGTGCCCCACGCGTCGTTCCACCAGGACCAGGTCTGCGGCGGCGTCTCCGGCACCGGATCGTAGATCAGCCGCGCCTCGAAGGTGATCGCGCCGTTGTCGTTGTGCCCGAAATCATGCACCGCGAGATAGTACGTATCGGTGGTCGGCGCGGTGTAATGGATCAGGGAGTTCTGGCCGTAGGCCCTGGGACCGTTGTCGGTGCCGCTGTCGTCGTCGTAGTCGAGGACGTACCCGGCCCAATCACTGAGATACAGGACCGTATCGATTCCGGTGCTCCATTCCGCTTCCACCGTGAGTTCGTAGCGGTGCCCCGCCTCGAGCTGAACCACGGCGAGATCCCAATCCCCATCGAACAGGATTCCCCCGGCGGCCGTGCCGCCAACCGGCAGTTCCGCCGCCGTCGTCCCAACACTGGTCGGCCACCAACTCGGTGCTGTCGCCATCCGCCCCACCCACTCCTAAGTCCACATTCGCATTGAAAAATCGACACAAGCTTACTCAGACGGATAGAGCGAAACACCCCCTTTTCACATACTCTTTCACGCGCCGGATGTGGGATCCGAGAGGAAAGATCGCGCTGCTGACGGCCCGGTTAACCCTGAATTTCCAGGGTATCCGTCGCGATTTCATCTTTCGGAAAGCGAAGAACGGCCGCATTTTCTGTTCGCTGAAAGCTTGTGATTATTCGCACAGTTCGGCCGCCCCCGGCCCTCGCCCGCCACGCAACCAGTTTTCAGGGACACCCGCCCATGCAGATCCCCGATACCGACACCATCGTCTATGTGAACGGCCGCCTGGTACGGAAGTCGGAGGCGGTGATCTCGATCTACGACAGCGGGTTCTGCCACGGCGACGGCGCCTATGAGGGCATCCGGCTCTACGACGGCAAGGTGTTCCGCCTGGAGGCGCATATCCGCCGGCTGTTCGAGGCGCTGACCATGCTCGACATCGATCCGGGCGTCGACCAGGCGGGGATGATCAAGATCGTGCGCGACACCTTCGCGGCGAACGAGCTGACCACCGATCTGCACATGCGCCTGCAGGTCACCCGCGGGCGCAAGCGGATGACCGGCATGAACCCGATGCTGAACCTGGGCCCCGCCTCCATCGTCGCCTTCGTCGATCACAAGCCGCCGATCTTCGACAAGGCCGGGATCACCCTGATCACCTCCACCCTGCGCCGGGCCTCGCCGAACGTGATCGACGCCAAGATCCACCACACCAACCAGCTCAACCAGATCCTCGCCAATATCGAGGCCAACCGGCAGGGGGCCGACGAGGCGATCATGCTGGACGACCGCGGCTTCGTGGCGGAGACCAACTCGACGACGATGTTCTGCGTGAAGGACGGCGTCCTGATGACGCCGCACCCGACCTACATCGTGGTCGGCATCACCCGGGGTATCCTGCTGCAGATGGCGGTGGAAGAAGGCTGTGGCGCGAAGGAGGCCGACCTGTCGGTCTACGATTTCGTGACGGCGGACGAGGTGTTCATCTGCGGCACGGTGGGCGAGTTGGTGCCGGTCAAGTCGATCGACGGCAAGCCGCTGAAGGGTCCGATCCCGGGACCGGTGACGGTGCGGCTGATGGAGAAGTACCGGGCCCTGACCCGGACGGAGGGGACGGCGGTTTAGGGAGTTCTCTCCCATTTTGCTCGTTCCCCACTCCCCGGCCTCGTGCGGGGGCAAGGCGTCGGCGTGACGGATTGCCGGGGCAGATCCTCCGAGGTTCCCGCGGGCTCATCCCTGGATCCCGGCTCAAGGCCGGGAAGACGGTAAGGGGATTTCTTGGGTCTTTCTCAATCCTGCTTCTTCCCGGCCTTGAGCCGGGACCCAGCGATCCGCGTGTTGGAGCGTCGAGAATGTATTTCCAGCAATCCGTCACGCCGACGCCTTGCCCCGGCACAAGGCCGGGGAGTGCGTTGGGGGGTGGCGGGAAGAGAAACCCTACCCGACCCGCTCCCGCACGAACCCCGCCATGCCCTCCAGGAACCCGTCGAGATCCGCCTTCAGGGCGTCGTACCCGGCCGATTTCTCGAAGCTCTCGATGTCCATGTACAGTGCCCGGTTCAGCTCGATCTGCAGCGAGTGCCGGCCCGCCGCCGGGTCGGAATGCCGGGCCACCAGCTCCGCCCCCTTGTAGGGGTGGTTGATCGACACCCGGTAGCCCTTGTCGCGCAGCAGACCGGCCGCCGTCTCGATGAAATCGGCGTCGCAGGTCGTCCCTTCCCGGTCGCTCAGCACCATGTCCGGCCGCGCGGCGCCGGTATCCACGTTCATGGCATTGCCGATCGGCTTCATGGAGTGGCAGTCGATATGAAACGCCCGCCCGAACCGGGCATGGGCGGCGTCGATCGCGGCCGCCACCGCGGCGTGATACGGCCGGTGATAGGTCTCCAGCCGGTGCATCACCTCGGCCACGGTCAGCTTGCGGTCGTAGATCGGCCGACCCTTCAGGATGTAGCGGCGCACCACGCCCATGCCGTACTCGGTCTTCTCGCCCGGATTGACCGGCAGCGGCCAGTCGCCGTCGATCAGCGCCAGATCGAGATCGTCCTCGGCCCGGTTCGGGTCGATATAGGCGCGCGGGAACTGGGCGGCGATCAGGGTGGCGCCGACCGAAGGCGCGTGGCCGAACAGCGCGTCGACGAACCGGTCCACCGACGTCATCAGTTCGGCCTCGGAGACGATCGGGTCGAAATCGGCCGGCCAGTCGGTGCTGTTATGCGGGCTGTCGACCACCAGCGGGATCGCCGCGGCCACCGGGTCCCGGCGCCACAGGACGCCGGGGATCAGATGGTCTGGGTCGGAAGGGGGGCCGCTCATGCCCCGTCGTTCAGATGGCAGGCCGAGAACCGCCCCGGCGCGATCTCCTTGAGCAGCGGCTGCTCCATCCGGCAGCGCTCATGGGCATGGGGGCAGCGCGGGTGGAAGTGGCAGCCCGGCGGCGGGTTCAGCGGCGACGGGATCTCGCCCTTCACCGGCACGAACTTGCGCTTGCGGGTGTCGAGCCGCGGCACCTCGGCCAGCAGGGCCTGGGTGTAGGGGTGGTTGGCGGACTCGAAGATGTCTTCCGTCTTCGCCGTCTCCACCACCCGGCCGAGATACATGATCACCACCCGGTCCGACAGGTGCTCGACCACGCCGAGATCGTGGCTGATGAACAGGTAGGTGAGGTGGAACTCCTCGCGCAGGCGCATGAACAGGTTCAGCACCTGGGCCTGGATCGACACGTCCAGGGCGGCCACCGACTCGTCGCAGACCAGGAAGTCCGGGTTCACCGCGAGCGCCCGGGCGATGCCGATGCGCTGGCGCTGGCCGCCGGAGAACTGGTGCGGGTAGCGCCTTGCATAGGTCGGGTCCAGGCCGACCCGGATCAGCATCTCGGCGACGTATTCCTCGCTGCCCTTGGCATCGACCAGGCCGTGGACCTTCGGCGCCTCGCCGACGATGTCCTGCACGCGCAGCCGCGGGTTCAGCGAGCTCATCGGGTCCTGGAAGATCATCTGGACCTTGAGCGCGGTGTCCCGCGCCTCGGCCGAGCTCTGGGTCGACAGCTCGCGGCCGCGGAACAGGACCTCGCCCTTGGTCGCCGGATGCACGCCCGCGACCACGCGGCCGAGGGTGGACTTGCCACAGCCGGACTCGCCGACCAGGCCGACCACCTCGCCATCGGCGATGGTCAGGGAGACGTCGTCGACCGCATGGACGATCTCGTCCCTCAGCCCGGCGCCGAAGAGGTTGGCGATCTTGGCGGCGGCGTCCAGCGGCTTCACGAAGCGCTTGGAGACGTGGCGCAGCTCCAGGATCGGCTTCTCGGCGGCAGCAGTCGGGGCCGTGGTCGGGGCCTGGTGTTCGGTTGCGGCGCTCATGCGGTCACCTCAGGCGTCGGAACGGCGGCGGCCTCGCCCGCCGCAACGGGGTAGTGGCAGCGCACGTCGCGCGCCGGAACCGGGTGGGTGATCTCCGGCTCGATGTCGCAGTCCGGTCCGACCCGGGGGCAGCGTGTCTTGAACGGGCAGCCCTTGGGCAGGTTCAGCAGCGACGGGGTCATGCCCGGGATCTGCGACAGTGGCTGGCCGCGCTTGTTGCGGCTCGGCACCGAGCTGATCAGCCCGTGGGTATAGGGATGGGTCGGGTTGTCCAGCACGTCGTCGACGGTGCCGTGCTCGACCACTTTGCCGGCATACATCACGCAGATCTCGTCGGCGAGACCGGCCACCACGGAAAGATCGTGGGTGATCCAGATCATCGCCGTGCCGGTCTCCTCGCAGAGCTTCTGCACCTCGTAGAGGATCTGGCCCTGGATGGTGACGTCGAGGGCGGTGGTCGGCTCGTCGGCGACGATCAGGTCCGGCTTGTTCAGCAGCGCGATGGCGATGGCGACGCGCTGGCGCATGCCGCCGGAGAACTGGTGCGGGTACGACTTCAGCCGCTCCTCGGCCGCCGGGATGCCGACCTGCTCCAGGGCGGCGCGCGACCGCTCCCAGGCCTCGTCGCGGCTGACGTTCTCATGCGCCTGGATCGCCTCGATCATCTGCGTGTCGACGCGCAGGACCGGGTTCAGGGTCATCATCGGATCCTGGAAGATCATCGCGATGTTGTTGCCCCGCAGCCGGCGCATGCGCTCGTCCGGCGCGTTGGCGATGTTCTCGCCCTTGTACAGGATCTCGCCGCCCACGATGCGGCCCGGCTCGTCCACCAGGCCCATGATGGAGAAGCCGGTCACGGTCTTGCCGGACCCGGACTCGCCCACCAGGCCCAGGACCTCGCCCGGCCGCACGGTGAAGGAGACGTCGTTGACCGCCTTCACCTCGCCCGCGCGGGTGAAGAAATGGGTCTGCAGGTTCCGGACCTCGAGTGTCGGAACGTCGGATTTCGCCACCGGTGTCCCCTCTTACTTCTGCAGTCGCGGATTGAGCACGTCGCGCAACCGGTCGCCGACCAGGTTGATGCTGACGATCATGAACAGCAGGGCCAGCCCCGGAAACACGGTGATCCAGTACTTCCCGCTCATCACGTAGTCGAACCCGTTGGAGATCAGCTTGCCGAGCGACGGTTCGGTCTGCGGCAGGCCGAGACCGAGGAACGACAGGGTCGCCTCCAGGGAGATCGCGTGCGCGGTCTGCATGGTGCCGACCACGATGATCGGCGCGATGCAGTTCGGCAGCAGGTGGCGGAACACGACGCGGCTGTTGCCGAGCGCCAGACAGTTCGCCGCCTCGACATATTCCTTGCGCCGCTCGACCAGGGCCGAGCCGCGGATGGTGCGGGCGTAGTAGGCCCACTGCACCACCACCAGCGCGGCGATGATCTTGAACACCGCGAAATAGCCCGGCTCGTTCGGCCCGCCCTTGACCACGGCGAGCAGGATCAGCGCCACCAGGATCGCCGGGAACGAGAGCTGCATGTCGACGACGCGCATGATGATCATGTCGGTGCGGCCGCCGAAATAGGCGGCGATCATGCCGAGCGTGCAGCCGATGATCAGGGCGATGATGCCGGAGCCGACACCGACGCCCAGGCTGATGCGCAGGCCGTAGATCATGGCGCTGACCAGATCGCGGCCGGCCCCGTCGGTGCCGAGCCAGGCGACCGTGCCGTTGGCCATGGTCTCGCCCGGGGCCAGCAGGTTGTCCATGAAGCTGACCGACGACAGGTCGTACGGGTCGGTCGGGGCGATGAACGGCCCGATCACGGCGATGAAGATCACCAGGATCACGCCGATCGCGCCGATCACGGCGACCGGGCTCTCCATGTAGTCGGACAGGATCCGCTTGAACGGGCTCTCGACGGCCGCGTCCTTCGGATCGGCGACCGTCTTTTCGACGGCGGTTTCTTCTTGGATCGCAGTCATGCCTTGATGTCCTGCAGACGGACCCGCGGATCGAGCAGAGAGTAGCAGATGTCGACCGCCAGGTTCAGGAAGACGAACAGCAGCACGATGATCATCAGGTAGGCGACGATCACCGGCCGGTCGAGAAGGCCGATCGAGTCGATCAGCAGCTTGCCGATACCGGGCCACGCGAAGATCGTCTCGGTCACAACGGAGAAGGCCACGAGACCGCCGAACTCGAGACCGAGCACGGTGACGACCGGGATGAGAATGTTCTTGAGCACGTGCACGAAGATCACCCGGCGATCGGTCAGCCCCTTCGCCCGGGCGAACTTGACGTAGTCCTGGTGCACCACCTCGCGGGTGCCGGCGCGGGCCAGACGGGTGACCGCCGACAGCTTGAACAGCGCCAGGTTGACCGCCGGCAGCAGCACGTGGCTCCAGCCGTCCAGGGTCAGCAGCGAGGTCGGGAATCCGAGCACGTAGTGGATCTCGTCGCCGCGCCCGGTCGACGGCAGCCAGCCGAGCTGCACCGAGAACAGTATGATCATCATGATGCCGACCCAGAAGGTCGGCAGGCTGAAGCCGAGAATCGACCCGGTCATGATGATCTTGGAATAGGCCGCCTCCGGCCGCAGTCCGGCGATCACGCCCAGCGGAATGCCCAGGACCACGGAGATCAGCAGGGCCGCGACCGCCAGTTCCATCGTCGCCGGCAGCCGATCCATGATCAGCTGCAGCGCCGGCTCGTTGAACACGAAGCTCTCGCCGAGATTGCCCTGGGCCGCCTTCTGCAGGAAACGCAGATACTGGATATGGAACGGCTTATCGAGGCCGAGGCTCTCGATGATCGCCTGCCGCTCCGCCTGGTCGGCGTCGTCGGCCACCAGGATTTCGGTCGGGTCCCCCACCAGGAACACGCCCGAGAACACCAGAAATGACATAACCAGGACGACCAGGGCCGCCTGCATCAATCGTCTGATGATGAAGACCGTCATCACCGACCTCTCATAAAACCTGTACCGCGACGGGTCTCACATGGACCCCCGCGGGAGGCAAGTCGAAACGGGATTCTTTTTTTATCGGGGCGCGGCCGACCGAGGCCGGCCGCGCCCTTAGCTTAGGATCGGACGATCAGTTCGCCTTCACCAGATCGTAGGCCAGCGTCCGCTCGTCGGTGCGGGCGCGGTAGGTCAGTCCCTTGCGGGTGCCCCAGGTGTTGACCTGGTAGTGCAGCGGGATGATGCCCTGGTTCTGGCCGATGGCGATGTCGGTCGCCTCCGCCAGCAGCTTGCCGCGCTTCTCGTCGTCCACCGTGGCCAGCGCCTGACCGATCAGGGCGTCGACCTTCGGGTCGGAGTGGCGGCCGCGGTTGGACGCACCCCAGCCCTTGGACGGGTCGTGGGTGGCCAGCAGCGACTTCAGCGGCGAGGAGGCCTCGCCGGTGCCCGAGCCCCAGCCGACGAGGACGAAGCTGAACTCCGGCTCGCCGTCGGCACCCTTGGAGGCGCGCGAGAAGAAGACGTTCTTCGGCATGGTCACGACCTTGGTCGGGATACCGGCCGCCGACAGCAACTGGCCGATCGCTTCGCAGATTTTGGCGTCGTTGATGTAGCGGTCGTTCGGACCATGGATCGTCAGGCCGAAGCCGTCCGGATAGCCGGCTTCCGCCAGCAGCTTCTTGGCGCCGGCGACGTCGTACTTCTCCGGCTTCAGGTTCGGCGAGCGGCCGAAGAAACCGTCCGGCAGCAGCTGGCCGGCCGGCAGGGCGACGCCCTCCATCACCCGCTCGACGATCGCCGGGCGGTTGATCATCATGGAAATCGCCTTGCGCACCCGCGGGTCGAGCAGCGGGTTCTTGTCCAGCGGGTTGCCTTCCTTGTCGGTGACGAAGGGCGACTTCTCGCGGAATTGGTCCAGGTGCAGGTAGATCACCCGGTTCGACACGCCGTCGCTCAGCGACACGTCCTTGTTCTTCTCAAGGGTCGCGATGTCCGAGGTCGGGACGTTGTCGATCATGTCCACGTCGCCGGCCAGCAGCGCGGCGACGCGCGCCGGCTCGGACGGGATGAACCGGAAGGTGACCTTGTCCCAGGTCTGGTCGAACGGACCGACGTAACCGTCATACTTCTCCATGACGATGCGGTCGCCCTTCTTCCACTCCACGAACTTGTACGGGCCGGAGCCGATAGTCGCGGTGCCATCGTTGAAGTCGCTCGCCTCGATGCCCTTGTTCGTGTCGGCGCTGCCGGTGCCCTTGGCCTCCGACGACATGATCATGACCGTCGTCAGGTCGTTCGGCATCAGCGGATAGGGCTCTTCCGTCGAGATGTGCAGCGTCAGATCGTCCACCTTCTTCAGGGTCTTGCCCTTGGTGTAGATCCGGAACGACGAGTTGCCGCCGGTGTACCCGTCGGCACGCTCGAAGGAATAGATCACGTCGTCGACGGTCAGATCGGAACCGTCATGGAACTTCAGGCCCGGGCGCAGCTTGAACTCCCAGGTCGTGTCGTCCAGCGCCTTGTAGGACTCGGCGATGCTGGGCACCAGCTGCTGGTTCGGATCGAAGTCCACCAGGCGCGCGAAAACGTGCCCGATGATCGCGTTGTTCGGGCCGAGGTTATGGTAGTACGGGTCCATGGACGACGGCTCCGAACGGACGCCGATCGTAATGTCCTCGGCCATCGCCGGGCCGGCCAAGGCCGCCATCGCGACCGCCGTAACCCCCAGCCGACGAATAAAACTCATCCCTGCCTCCATCATTGCATTGGGATTGTTTGGCATGCGCAGTCGTGTCGTTGCACGCGCGAAGGCCAGAGCATGGCGGAAACGACCGCCGCATACAATCCCGGTGGCGGCCAAAAACACCGATCGCGCCGGGAACGCGCCCGTTGCGCTATGGCGTTCGCTCCGGCCTTGGCATAGCCTGAAACCGGTGCCGCCCAGGCGCCGCGCGCCCTCGCCCCCCAATCGACCACAACCGCCGCACAATGATGTCCCCTGCCTCACCCAAGCGGTCCCCCGGCACAGCGCACGGGATGACCGCGTGATCGTCCGCGCCCCGTCCGGGGCCTCCCCCACCGGATCCTGGCCGGTCGAGCTGCCCGCCCCCGATATCGAGCGCTGGCGGGCCGGCAATACCGGCATCCCGTTCTTCACCACCCTCGACTCGGAGCGGCCGGGTCCGCACGTGATGGTGACGGCGGTCACCCACGGCAACGAGCTGTGCGGCGCCATCGTGCTCGACCGCTTTCTGGCGAGCGGCCGGCGGCCCCGCGCCGGCCGGCTGACCCTCGGCTTCGGCAACGTCGCCGCCTACCGCGCCTTCGATCCGGCCTATCCGACCCTGTCGCGCTTCGTCGACGAGGACATGAACCGGGTCTGGGACCGGGCCACGCTGGAGGGGCCGCGGTCCTCGGTCGAGCTGGCCCGGGCCCGCGCCATCCGCCCGCTGCTCGACACCGCCGATCTGCTGCTCGACATCCATTCCATGTCCAACCCGGTGGAGCCGCTGATGCTGGCCGGCGCCTGCGACAAGGGCGTGGCCCTGGCCCGCCGGGTCGGCACCCCGGCCTCCATCGTCGTCGATGCCGGCCACGCCGCGGGCGCGCGGATGCGCGACTACGGCTTCTTCGCCGAGCCCGACGACCCGCGCGCCGCCCTGCTGCTGGAGGCGGGCCAGCACTGGGCCGCGGACACCCTGCCGGTGACCGAGGAGGCGTTCGACCGCTTCCTGGTCGCCGCCGGCAGCCTGGCGCCCGACGACATCCCGGCCGCCCACCGCGCCGCGCCGCCGCCGCAGCGCATCATCCAGGTCACCGAGACCGTCACCGTGCGCGGCGCCAGCTTCTCCTTCGTGGCGGAGTATCTCGGCATGGAGGAGATCGAGAAGGCCGGCACCGTGCTCGGCTACGACGACGGCACGCCGGTGGTCACCCCCTACGACAACTGCATCCTGATCATGCCGTCGCGCCGCCTGTCGGCCGGCCAGACGGCGGTGCGCCTCGGGCGGGTGGTCGATGGCTGAGAACGGAAACGGCAGGAAGCCCGAGAACGACGCCCCCAAGAACGACGCCCCCGAGGCCGACGACGACCTGATCCCGGAGGAGACCCCCGGCAAGCCCGGCGGCGACCGCATGACCACCGGCAAGCCGCGCGGCTCCATGGTCCTGGCGCTGGCGATCGGCGCCGGCGGCGGGCTGCTGTTCGCCTGGGCCCAGCTGCCGCTGCCCTGGATGATGGGGGCGATGGTCGCCAGCACCATCGCCTCGGTGGCCGGTGCCGGCATCCGCGTCGACTACCGCCTGCGCACGGCGATGATCGCCATTCTCGGCGTCATGCTGGGCAGCGCCTTCCGCCCCGAGCTGATCGACCGCGCCGGCGACTGGGCGGTGTCCATCGCCGGCCTGCTGGTCTACGCGGTGACCGCCGGCGCCCTGGTGACCTGGTATTTCCGCAAGGTCGGCGGCTACGACGCCGTCACCTCCTATTTCGCCTCCTCCCCCGGGGGGCTGAACGAGATGGTGCTGGTCGGCCGGGCGATGGGCGGCGACGACCGGGTGATCGCCCTGACCCACTCCGCCCGCATCTTGCTGGTGGTGATGACGATCCCCTTCGTGTTCCGGATCTTCGCCGACTACACGCCGTCGGGCACCCTGCTGCCGCCGGGGGCCGGACTGGACATGGCGGTGCAGGACTGGGCGATCCTGGCCGGCTGCGCGGTGGTCGGCGCCCTCATCGGCAAGCTGCTGCGCATCCCGGCCGCCTTTCTGGTCGGGCCGATGGCGATGTCCGGCATCATCCATCTGGCCGGGGTGACCGAGGCCAGCCCGCCGAGCCTGCTGGTCGCCTGCGCCCAGGTGGTGATGGGCACCGGCATCGGCTGCCGTTTCGCCGGCACGCCGGTGCGCGAGATCGCCCGCATCGTGAAGATCTCCATCGGCTCGACGATCATCCTGCTGGTGTTCGGCGTGATCTTCGGCCTGGTGCTCGAGCAGGTGACCGACGTGCCGTGGTTCGTGCTGGTCCTGGCCTATGCGCCCGGCGGGCTGGCGGAGATGAGCCTGATCGCCCTGGCGCTGGGCCGCGACGTGGCGTTCGTGGCGACCCACCACATCTTCCGGATCGGCTTCATCGTCATCCTGGCGCCGGCGGCGTTCCGGCTGATGCGGCGGGGCGGCGGCAAGTAGGGGCGGCGGCAAGCATTTACACGGCCGGAGCCTGACCGTTGTAGAATCTCGCGGTTGTAGGGCCTCATGGTTTTGGGGCCCCACGGTTCTAAGACGGCCCGCGTTCGGCTATCGTGGCGGTCGACCGCCGGCAACTCCTGGGCATTTTCGGTGACCTTGTTTCAGTTGGACACATTTCAGGCGTTTCTATTTTTCAGTGTCGCGGTCGCGCTCGTCCGGATTGCGCGTCCGCATCCGCTCAGCTTCCGCGCCGCGCTGCGCTGGATGGCGGCCGGATTCGCCGCCCTCGCCGCGTCGCGGGTCAGCGTCTACCTGCTTCCGGCCCATCCCGGTGTGGCCGAGACGCTGCTGACCGCCGCCGGCATCGGTCTGTTCGCGACCGGCCTGCTGCACTTCGCCCGGAACATGCGCCGAAGCGTCACCACGGCCGAGCTGCTGCGATCCGCGCTCGACACCGCCTCGGACGGCGTCTGGCTCTACGACAGCAACGAGCGGGTGGTGTTCACCAACACCCGCTACCACGAGCTCAATCCCGAGGTCCCGTCGAAGGACGCGATCCTCGGCTACACGATGGAAGAGCTGCTCCGCCTCAACCAGAAGGACAAGGACCCGAAGGCGGAGGTGGATCCCGAATCCCGGATCCAGGAACTGCTGGCCGAGCGCCGCAGCGGCCGGGAGATCGTCAAGGAGGTGGCGCGCCCGACCGGCATCACCTTCCTGATCCGGGCGAAGCCGACGCGGGACGGCGGGCTGCTGGTGCTGCAGACCGACATCACCGCCCTGAAGACCGCCGAACGCGATCTGCGCCAGGCGAAGGAGGCGGTCGACGCCGCCAACCTGGACCTGGAACGCAAGGTCGGCGACCGGACCCGGGAGCTGCGCCAGGCGCTGATCCAGGCCGAGATGGCCAACCGCTCGAAGACCGATTTCCTGGCCAATGTGAGCCACGAGCTGCGCACGCCCCTGAATTCCATCCTCGGGTTCTCGGAGATGATCACCGGTCGCGCCTACGGCCCCATCGGCAGCGACCGGTACCTGGAATGCGCCCGCTACGTGCACGATTCCGGCGTGCATCTGCTGGAACTCATCAACGAGATCCTGGACGTCGCGCGGATCGAGGCGGGCCAGCTCACCATCGTGCCGCAGTATGTCGGTATCGGCGATGTGCTGAAGGAGTGCGCCGCGATGCTGACCCCGCGCGCCGAGGCCAAGACCGTCGCGCTGACCTTCAGCGCGGCCCCCGACCTGCCGCCCGCCTTCGCCGACGGTCTCCGCGTCAAGCAGATCGTCCTCAACCTGACCGAGAACGCGATCAAGTTCACCGACACCGGCGGCGCGGTGCGCGTGACGGCCGACGCGAGCGACGACGGCGGGGTGCGGATCCGGATCAGCGACACCGGCATCGGCATGACCGGCCCGCAGATCGAGAAGGCGCTGGAACGCTTCGGTCAGGTCCGCAGCAACCCGATGACCACGCGCGAGGGAGTGGGCCTGGGCCTGGCGATCTGCAAGTCCCTGATGGAACTCCACGGCGGCACCCTCGACATCGACAGCGTGCCCGAGCAGGGCACCACCGTGTCGATCGTCTTCCCGCCCCGGGGGGCGTCGCAGGGGTAGGAGCGCGGGCGGACCGGTCGGGTTATCGAACGACAGCGCAACCGACTCAGACCCCGGACAACTCCGACGACGCTGCGGTCTGTCCGATATCGTCGAGCCGCTTCTTCAGCGTAAGCTTGTCGAGCGACCGGATCGGCAGGCTGACGAAGATCGAGAGCCGCGTGTGGATCATGCGGAAAGCCTCGGCAAACGCGAACCGCTTCTCCGCCTCGTTCCCCTCGACGGCCGCCGGATCGATCACCGGCCAGTGAGCCGACATCGGCTGACCGGGCCAGACCGGACAGACTTCCTTCGCCGCGTCGTCGCAGACCGTGAAGACGAAGTCCATCACCGGAGCGTCGGCACCGGCGAATTCGTCCCAGTCCTTGGAGCGAAGCTGGTCGGTCGGATAGTTCTGATGCTTCAGCAGGTCGATGGCATACGGGTGGACCGCTCCCTTCGGCCGACTGCCCGCACTGAAGGCGTCGAACCGCTCGGCATCGAGCCGCTTCAGGATGCACTCGGCCATGATGCTCCTGGCGGAGTTCCCGGTGCAGAGAAACAACACGTTGTAACGCGACTGGCCCGTCATCATTCCACTCCCTCTCCGCAAGCGGGTATCGGCATACCGGTGACAAGGGAACCGCAGACTTCCGGGTGACCGTCGCAACAGTCCTCCGTCAGATAAGCGATCAGTTTCCGCATCCCTTCCAGGTCCACCGCGTAGAAGACGTTCCGGTGAACCCGCCGGGACCTCAGAAGACCGGCACGCTCCATCTGGGTCAGATGGAACGACGCACTCGACCTGCTGATCCCGACGCGGTCTCCGATCTCTCCGGCAGGCAACCCAGACGGGCCACGTTTCATAAGCAGCTTGAAGACCCGCATCCGATGCTGATGGGCCATTCCAAGCAGGGCTTCTATCGCTTGTGCTTCTCTCATTACAAAGATATTTGTATCGTCGGATTGAGGATGTGTCTACTCCCAGATCGCCCGATCTGATCCGCTCCATCTGATCGCAGGAGGTTCGATAAATGCCCGCACGCGTTGCCATCAATGGCATGGGCCGCATGGGACTGCTGGGGGTCCGAGCCGGAATCGGAAACCCGGCCTTCGAGATCGTGGCGATGAACGAAACCTCGGGCGGTGCGGAGGTCGTTGCCCACCTCCTGGAGTTCGACAGCGTTCACGGCCGCTGGTCCGTTCCGGTGGCCCATGACGGGGGAAGCGTGGTGATCGACGGCAGAACGATCCCCGTCACCGACGCGGTCTCGCCTGCCGAGCTGCCCTGGACCGGCGACGACACCGACATCGTCCTGGAGTGCACCGGCAGGTTCAAAACGGTCGACAGCCTGAAGCCCTATTTCGACCGGGGAATCAAAAAGGTCATCGTCTCGGCCCCCGTGAAGGACGCCTCGGCTCTGAACATCGTGATGGGCGTGAACGATCACCTCTACGATCCGGCCAGGCACGCCGTCATCACCGCCGCCTCCTGCACCACGAACTGCCTCGCCCCGGTCGTGAAGGTGATCCACGAAGGTCTGGGGATCGACCACGGGACGATGACGACGATCCACGACGTGACGAATACGCAGGTCCTGGTCGACCGCCCGAAGACGGACCTCCGCCGGGCCCGGTCCGCCCTGAACTCGCTGATCCCGACGTCGACCGGCTCGGCGACCGCCATCACGCTGATCTATCCGGAGCTCAACGGGAAGCTGAACGGCCACGCCGTCCGCGTTCCCCTGCTCAACGCATCGCTCACCGATTGCGTCTTCGAGGTCTCGCGGGACACGAGTGTGGAGGAGGTGAACGGCCTGTTCCGGGACGCGGCGGCGGGACCGCTGAAGGGCATCCTCGGCTACGAGGAGCGCCCGCTGGTCTCCAGCGACTACGTCAACGATCCCCGCTCAAGCATCGTCGACGCCCCCTCCACCATGGTGGTCGACCGACGGATGGTGAAAATCTACGCCTGGTACGACAACGAGTGGGGATACATGAACCGCATGATGGAGCTGACGGCCAAGATAGCCGGCTCGCTGTGACGGCCTGGAGCCCGCCATGACCAACCTGCCCGCCATGACCAGCCTGAAGGACTATGCCACGGTCACCGCCGCCTATTGGGGGTTCACCCTGACGGACGGGGCGTTGCGGATGCTGGTGCTTCTGCACTTCCACCGGCTTGGCTACTCCCCACTCGACATCGCGATCCTGTTCCTCCTCTACGAGGCGATGGGCGTGGTCACCAACTTCGTCGGCGGCTGGGTGGGGTCACGCTTCGGACTTCGGATCACCCTGTTCGTCGGGCTGGCCGTTCAGATCGTCGCGTTGGTCATGCTCTCGCTCCTCGATCCCGGCTGGGTCGCCGCGATGTCGGTAGCCTATGTCATGACGGCCCAGGCCCTGTCCGGCATCGCCAAGGACCTCACGAAGATGAGCTCCAAGTCGGCCGTGAAGCTGGTCGTCGCGTCCGGGGATCAGGGCGGGCTGTTCAAATGGGTCGCGGTGCTGACCGGGTCGAAGAACGCCTTGAAGGGCGTCGGCTTCCTGCTGGGCGGCGTGATGCTCCAGACCCTGGGTTTCGTGTCGTCCCTGTGGGTCATGGCGGCCGGGCTCGGGCTCGTGCTGACCGCCGCCCTGATATTGGTGCGAGCCGATCTCGGTCGTGCCAAGGAGAAGGTGAAGGCCCGCGAGCTGTTCTCCAAGACCCGGGAGATCAACATCCTGTCTGCGGCCCGCGTGTTTCTCTTCGCCTCGCGGGACGTCTGGTTCGTCGTCGGTGTTCCGATCTTTCTGTACGACCAGCTTGGATGGACCTTCGATCAGGTCGGGGCCTTCATGGCCGTCTGGGTGATCGGCTACGGCATGGTGCAGGCGGTCGCACCACGGATGCTGGGCCGCGATGCCGCCGCCAGAGCCCCCAGGCTTGCGAAGGTTTGGGGGGCGGGTCTGGCAGTCATCCCGGCCGTGCTCGCCGCGGCGATGATGCCGGCGAGCCTTGCGACCCTCTCGGACGCCACCGGTTGGGCGCTGCCTGCGGGACTCCAGTCGTTGCTGCTGATCGGCGGTCTGATGCTGTTCGGCGTCGTCTTCGCCCTGAACTCGTCGATCCATTCCTACCTGATCGTCGCCTATTCGGACGCCGACAAAGTCGCCCTGAATGTCGGCTTCTACTACATGGCGAATGCCATCGGCAGATTCGGCGGAACACTGCTGTCGGGGCTCCTCTATCAGTTTGCCGGATTGCCGGGTGCCCTATGGATGTCGGCCGGGCTTCTGGCGATGACCGTGGCGATTACGTTGGCCCTGCCGCGTCCGGCCGCTTCCGACACGTCCGAGTTGGCGACCGCCGCCGCCCTCACGTCGATTGCCCCCGGCACCGACTGAGCCATCGACCGTTTCCGATGCCCCGTCACGGTCGTCATTCTCCGGCACCGGACGCCGGACTTGCTCACCGGATCTGCTACCCTCCCACGAAAACCCTGGGGAGGCCGTCCATGAAGATCACCGCCATCCGCGCCCATGTGCTGGAGGCGCCCATCGCCGAGCGGTTCGCGTTCAGCCAGGCCTGGGTCGACCGGCGGGTCGGGCTGGTCGTCGAGATCGAGACCGATGCCGGGATCACCGGCTGGGGCGACGGGTACGGGCCGCCCTGGGCGCTGGCCACCGTCATCGAGAAATACTACGCCCCGCGGCTGATCGGCCGCGCGCCCCTGGCCGGCGACGCGCTGTGGGAGGAGCTGTACAATTCCCTGCGCGACCACGGGCAGCGCGGCGTGCCGGTGCAGGCGCTGTCGGCCCTCGACATCGCCCTGTGGGACCTGCGCGGCAAGTATTTCGGCGCGCCGGTCCATGTGCTGATGGGCGGGCCGGTGCGTTCGTCCGTGCGGGCCTACGCCACCGGCCTGTACCGGCGCCGCGACGACCGGGGCGACAACCACCGGCTGCTGGCCGAGGAGGCGCGCGGCTATCTCGATGCCGGGTTCACCGCCATGAAGACCAAGGTCGGGTTCGGCTTCGACGACGACATCGCCCTGGTGGAGATGCTGCGCCAGACCATCGACGGCGGGGTGGCGCTGTTCGTCGACGCCAATCACGGCTGCGACCGGGTGCAGGCCGCCCGCCTGGCCCGCGCCATGGAGCCGCTGGGGATCGGCTGGTTCGAGGAGCCGCTGGAACCCGAGGATGTGGCGGGCTATGCCGAGCTGCGCACCCGCACCGGCATCCCGATCGCCGGCGGCGAGTGCTCGTTCACCCGGCACGATTTCCGCCGGATCCTGGAGGCCGGCGCGATGGACGTGATCCAGCCGGACACCGCCTCCTGCGGCGGGCTGAGCGAGGCCAAGCGGATCGCCGACATGGCCTGGACCCACGGCATCCGCTACAATCCGCATGTCTGGGGCACCGGGATCGGGCTGGCGGCGGCGATGCAGCTGCTCGCCGTGCTGCCGACCACCGCCCCGGCCTTCGGCGCCCACCAGCCGCTGCTGGAATACGACAGCACCCCCCACCCGTTCCGCCAGGATCTGCTGGTCGAGCCGATCCGCGTGGCCGACGGCATCGCCCATGTGCCCGACGGACCGGGTCTCGGCGTGGAAGTCCGGCGCGACGTGCTGGAGCGCTGGCGGGTGAACTGAGCGCCCCGAGACCCCGCGCCTGACCGGGCAGCGCCGCGGCAGGCGTCGCGGGGTCGCCGCCAGCTCACCGATTCCACGGTTTTTATATTATCAATTTCTACCATAAGATTATTTATGCTACCTTTGAAATAACGTGGGGACTTTAATGCAACCTTGACTCATCCTTTCGGAGGGTTTCATGACCGGAATACCAAAGTTCACCCCACTCATAGGGGCCGCTTGCCTCGTCGCCGGACTGGCCGGGCCGGCCGGGGCGCAGACCCCACTGCCATCCAACGTGATGGATACCTGCGTCGTCTCGTCGAGCGAGTTCGACAGTTGGAAGGCCCCCGCCTCCGGCGTCTTCAAGGCGGCCGACAGCGTCACCTTCGACGACGCCAACGACTGCAACTTCTTCAAGTGGGGCGCCCAGATGTTCCTGTGGCTGACCTCCCAGCCGGACGGCACGCTGGTCTTCGACGGCCCCGACTTCTTCGGCGTGTCGGACGATGCCTACGTGGCGCAGGACGGCAACGCCGCGATGACCCTGCAGCCGCGGGTCGTCAAGCCGCAGGAAGACACCGGCGCCGGTCAGGCCGGGGGCGGCGGCGTCCTCATTTCGCCGCAGGGCGAGATCATCCACTACGGGATCAACACCAACAACGTCTACGCCTACTACCAGACCGGGGTGAAGAGCACGTCCAACCCGGCCAATTTCCAGGGCGAGCTCGCCACCGATTTCCCGACCACGGCGGCCGACCTCACCGCTATCACCAACTACGCCGACAGCACATTCGGGACCTCGGGCCTGTCGTCGGGCGATGCCCTGGCTATGGAATTGAAGACCTCGTGGATCGACGCGGCCAGCCTCGACAATCCGCAGGATTACGTGACGGCGATGGCCACGGTCGCCACCTTCGAGCATACCTCGGAGACGACCTGGACGCAGACCGGCACCGCCCTCAAGCGCGTCGCTCTGGTCGGCATGCATATCGTCGGGTCGGTCAACAACCACCCGGAGATGGTCTGGGCGACCTTCGAGCACATCAACAACGCGCCGCAGAACGGGTACCTGTATTTCACCACGTTCGGCACCATCGCCAGCGCATCCTATGACGGCAACGGCAACCTGACCTGGCTGTTCAACGACTCACCGCAGGAAAGCCATACGCCGGTGCTGCGGATCGTCGAGCGGGCCACCTATTCCGGCAGCTCAACCCCGCCGACGATCACCGCCGACAGCGGCGAGACGATCGGACCGAACACGGTGGTGCGGATCAACCCCTGGGGCGACGCGCCGATCCCCAACCTGCCGGGCGGTGCGGCCCAGTACAGCGGCAATTCCTCGGCGCTCACCCGCGCCACGGATCTGATCTCCCTGAACCGCTCCGTCCTCAACTGGATCGGCGACGGCGACGTCCGCTCGAACTACATCCAGACCGGGTCGATCTGGAGCAGCGGCGGCCCCGACGCCATTCCCACCAGCGGCACCGACAGCGTCCTGCGCGGAACCCGACGCCTGGCCAACGCGACCATGGAGACCTTCCACCAGTTCCCGGACAGCTCGGGCACCGGGTCGTTCAAACCGGAGAACTGCTTCGGCTGCCATTCGGTCGACAAGAACGACAGCCCGAGCCAGGGGGTCAGCCATATCTTCGACAGCCTGACGCCGCTGACCCCGCAATAAGCATTCTCACCCGATCCAAAGAGCCACCCGGCATCGCGCTGGGTGGCTCGACACCTCCTTCCCCCTGCCTGTAGTCTCCCGCCGCCGCACCGGTGGTGCGGCGCGTTATCGGGGCAGGGTGGAAGTCCCCACCGGCGGTGATGGTCCCAGGCGGCGCCCGGGGCCGAGCCCGCGAGCGCCTTCGGGGATTGCCTCCTTGGAGGGTCAGCAGATCCGGTGCGATCCCGGAGCCGACGGTCACAGTCCGGATGAAAGATAACGAAGGAGAGAGCGGATCCGCGCGCCTCGGGCGCGGGGATGCGCCCGCGAGTTCGTACGCCCTGGTTCACCGCTCATGTCCAAGGAGGACAGCCATGAATCAGAGCACCGAAACCACCACCAACTCCCCCGCCACCTCCACCGCCACCTCCCCTGCCAGCACAAACAAGCCGGCCGGCCGCATCGCCTTCATCCAGGCGCGCTGGCATGCCGAGATCGTCGATGCCTGCCGGGTCTCGTTCCTGGAGACGCTGCGGCGCGACCAGCCGGGCGCCTTCGCGGTCGATGTCTACGACGTGCCCGGCGCCTTCGAGATCCCGCTGCTGGCAAGGCGGCTGGCCCGCGCGGGGACATACCGGGCGGTGGTCGCCGCCGCCTTCGTTGTCGATGGCGGCATCTACCGCCACGACTTCGTCGCCCAGAGCGTCATCTCCGGGCTGATGCAGGCGCAGATGGAGGCCGATCTGCCGGTGCTGTCGGCCGTGCTGACCCCGCACCGCTTCCATGAGAGCGCCGAGCACCAGGCGTTCTTCCTCGACCATTTCCGCCTGAAGGGCCGCGAGGTCGCCGCCGCCTGCCTCGCGGTCACCGCCGAGCCGGTCCCGGTCGCCGTGGCGGCCTGATCGCGGATCACGTCCGGGCCGGGTCCCGCTGTTACCAACAGTCGCAGCCGCTTTGCTCGCAGTCCCGACGCATTCCCCGCGGCCGGCGGCTGCGGCATACTCGGCGTCAACAGACTTGGGAGGATACCAATGTTCGATCTCGACCGGTTCATCGAGGACTGCTACGCGGCGCTGGACGAGAAGACGCCGGATCGCGCGGCCCAGGAGGTCGTCGCCCGCGCCGTGGCGGACCCGGGCGCCCTGATGTCGGCGCTCGGCGAGCCGCAGAAGGCCGGCGTCAGCACCCTGCACCGCTCCGACCGGCTCACCGTGCTGAATCTGGTCTGGGGGCCGGAGATGCACCTGATGCCGCATAACCACAACATGTGGGCGTCGATCGGCATCTATACCGGGGCCGAGCTGAACACCTTCTGGCGGCGCAGCCCCGACGGGCTGCAGCAGCTCGGCGGCAAGGAGATGGGCGAGAAGGAGGCGGTCTGGCTCGGCGAGACGGCGATCCACTCGGTCACCAACCCGCTGTCCCGGCTGACCGGCGCGCTGCATGTCTATGGCGGCGACTTCTTCGCGCCGGGCCGCAGCGAATGGGACGACGAGACCCTGCGCGAGGCGCCCTATGACAGCGAGAAGCTGGTGCGCCTGTTCGAGGAGAGCAACACGCGGCTGGACGAACTGAAGGCGGCCGGCGCGCTCTGACGCCGGGGCGTTCCGGGCCGGGCTCTACTGGCCCAGATCGACCTTGCCGACGCCGTCGTCCAGGCGCCGCTGGCCGTCGCCGGCCGGCTGATCGCCGCCTGCGCCGGCGGTGCTCGGCGCCATGCCGCCGTCGCGCGGGGTGCACTCGTTGGAGAACACCTGGGTGAACAGGCTCTCCTTGCACTCGGCCCACGGCCGGTCGAGCTGGCCGGTCTCGGCCATGTAAATCTGACTGATGGCCAGCACGGCGAGGATCGCCGCCAATATCCACATGCCTCGGCCCATCGGGTCCTCATCCTGGTGTGCGGGTCTCTGGTGTTCCGCATATGGGGATCGCGGCGGCGCGGTGCCAGGGTGGGGTTTCTGGAGCGGAGGTCGGGGAGCTTGCCCCCTCACCCTCCGGTCATCCTGAAACGAGTTGGGGATGACGGTGAAGGGATGGGTGGGCGGGCCCTCTCACGCCGGCCAGTCGACGATGTGCTCGACCAGCTCGGCATCGTCGACCACGGTCTCCGAGATCGCCCGGCCGCGCACCGACACCCCCGCTTCGTGCACCGTGTCGGGGTCGCCGCTGACCAGCGGGTGCCACCAGTACAGCGGCTTGCCCTCCTTCAGCAGGCGGTAGGCGCAGGTCGACGGCATCCACTGCAGCTGGCTCACCAACTTGACGCTGAGCACCACGCAGTCCGGCACGATCTTCTTGCGGTTGGCATAGTCCGAACACCGGCAGCTGCCGCAGTCCAGCAGCTTGCAGGCGACGTCGGTATAGGAGATCTCGTCGGTCTCGGCGTCCTGCAGCTTGACCAGGCAGCACTTGCCGCAGCCGTCGCACAGGCTCTCCCACTCGGCCCGGGTCATCTGGGAGAGCGATTTCGTCTCCCAGAACCGGTCTTCGCCTTCATCCGCCTGCATGGTCCCCGTCTACACTTCGGCTTCGCGATGGCGACCACCGAGCGGCCGCACTCAGTCGCGGAAGCTGGGGTCGATCTTGTCCATCTTGCGCATCAGGGCGGCGAATTCCAGCGCGCCGTATTCGGCGGCGGATTCCGCGAAGCCGTTCACGTCCTCGCCCGACTTCTTGGCGACGTTGTCGCCCAGCAGGTTCAGCGTCCCGGCCGCACCGGCATCGATCTGCACCTGGGCCGCGCGCTCCAGCCGGTAGAGCCACAGGAAGGCCTCGGCCACCGTGCGGCCGGTGGTCAGCAGCCCGTGGTTCTTCAGCACCATGGCGTGGTTGTCGCCCAGGCTCTCCACGATGCGGTCGCGCTCGTCCAGATACAGGCTGACGCCCTCGTAATCGTGGTAGCTGATCCGGTCGACGAAGGCGGTGGAGCCCATGGAGATCGGCAGCACCCCCTCCTTGACCGCGGCGATCGCCATGCCGGAGCGCGAATGGGTGTGCATCACCACCTGGTGCAGGTCGCTGTGGGCCATGTGGACGGCGGAATGGATGACGAAGCCGGCCTGGTTCACCCCGTACGGGTTGTCGGTGTCGATCTTGTTCCCCTCGACGTCGATCTTCACCAGGTTGGAGGCGGTGACCTCGTCGTAGTTCAGGCCGTAGGGGTTGATGAGGAAATGCAGGTCGGGGCCCGGCACCTTGGCGGTGAGGTGGCCGTAGATCAGCTCGCACCAGCCGAAATAATCGACCATGCGGTAGGCGGCGGCGAGCTCGACCCGGAGCTGCCACTCGGCGTCGCTGATACCGGCGGGGCGGGCGACCTTCACGGGGGTCATGTCGTTCATGGCGGTTTCCTCCGGTGGATTCTGGTGCCGATCCTTGGCGGTCGTGTCAGGGGTGACAGTCCAGCGGGAATCTTGCTGCGGCCGCTTATGGCGCGGCCTGCCCCCTATTGAGCGCGCCGGGGGGCGGGAATGCAAGGGATTGAGCGGGCCAGCATACCTCTTAGCTTAATGTCAGGATGCCTTTGCGAAACGTCGATATTGATCGTCCGTTGCCTTAATGGGAACGATGTTCGCTACATCACTAATCATCTGCGCCTTTTCACCTAGTTCATCGATAGAATTCACCACAGAGTTTAGAGATATTGAATGATCAGCACTCTTGATATCGCTAAACATCATATATCTGTTTGAAACAGAGTTGGCATGACCCGTCATATATTCAAATATCGCCCGCGACTTGTTCGGAAAAACAATCACGTTATGGGCGCTCCAACTGATGTGGCGACCTTCTATTTCAGTTTTTTTTATGACCATATTTTTTCCAAATACGCTAGAAACCCTCTCAAATATTTGTTCGTTTTGGTTTCTGACCTGCATTTCAGATGCTTTTTGGATGGCCTCTGCTGCCGCTCGGCATGATGCGTTGGCTACGCATGCAATGGCCGCTTCCAACCGTCCGATTGGAACCCACAGCGCAAATATCGCATAACCATCGAAATTAACGCTAAACTCATCCGCAGTCCGCCTAGCCGCTGGTCCGAAAAACTCTTCGGCAGCCGCCATCTCGGCCTCGATCAAACCGTGACCCAAATCAGATACCAGAACCCTATCTCTATTCTGCTCGACTTGGACCACTGCCGTTGCGCCACTTGGATACATGACTGGAAGGTCAACGAGCAGCCGATCATTCATTTCACGCGCTGCCGCAAGCCTGCCCAGCGCGGCGTGCACACTTTCGATAAGCTCTGGATTCAAAATACTGAAGCTCATAATAGCAGCCCCTGATCTCCAGGATTCGGTACTTCGATCCCGTTGACCACATTGATTCTACGGCACACTAAGTCAAGAGCGGTAGGAAAATCCCTCGGCGGATCATCAACCAAACGCGCCTGCTCATCAGGCCTCGGTCGAAGCTGATTGTCCTCGGTCAGACTATCATAGAAAACATGCTCGTGCGTTTGGCCTGCCTCGATAGGTAGTCCATTGATTTCTTCTGGGCCGTACAGTTTGTTGACGTGCCTATTTTGGGGATCAAGCTCAAGACGATACAACACAGCATGTGACCGGCCCGATGGCAGATCACAATCAAGTTGAAATTTCGCCCGTGCCAAAGACCCTGGATACACGGTAACGCGAAACCAGACCCCTCGAGGGACGCCGCCAGAGACCTCGACCGAACAGACCAAGACCCGTCGTTGCTCATTCTGCTTTTTGGATTCCACCGACCGCCACCGCAATGGGGGCACGAGGTGTTTCTCCGCTCTGAAAATTTGATCAGCAAGATCGAAGGGAATTGGCATGGCCAGATACAACCACAACGTCAGACTCTAGTTGAACCCCTCGATCGCTTTGCGGCCTCATTTTGTTTCAATTCAAATGATCGACTTGGCGATGGGTGTTCCAACTGCGCCATCCATCGTCACCCCCCGATCACCCCTCGACAAACCCCTTCAATCGCTCGATCGCCTCATCCCATTGCCGCGAGGCGGTTTCCAGGGTGCGACAGGACTCGGCCAGGCTGTCCTGACGCACGGAAAACGGCTTTCGCGGCCGACGCGGGTGCATGAGACCACGCCCGCCTGTTCCAGCACGCCCAGATGCTTGCCCACCCCCTGGCGGGTCAGGCAGCGCAACAGATCACCGCGTCCGGAGGACCACCCACGCAGCGAAAGCGCGCCGATCCTTCGCCGGCTCGCGGTGGAACCGTTGGATCACGTTCTCCGCGTTGATGATGTCCCGCAGGACCGCCGACTTGTAGTAAGTCTCGTCTGGGGCGTAGTCGGCGGCGTGGCGCTTGAGCTGCATCACCACGAACTCCTCGCCGAATTCCCGGATCGCCGTGGGGAACGTGCCCATGACCGATGCATTGGAGCATTGCCCTTTGGCAAAGCCATGGTCCAAGGCGCGGTAGGCCTGGGTCCAGGCGGCGTCGCTTCGTGACGCGCGGGTTGCGCCGACCAGCAGATCCGCCGCCGTGCGCGCCAGACAATGAAACAGCGCGTAATAGGTCGTACCGACGGCGCGCCGAAGATTGGCCTGGGTGGGCTTGCCCTTCTTGCTGCGAACCAGGTCCCTCGCAGTCTCGATCAGACTGAGATCAAGCGGCCTCAGGGCTTCGGTTCCCCAGATCGGACTTTGCGATATAGGTGAAGACCGGGAATGCGGTCTCCCCGGCCTCCTCAAGCAGCGGCCGGATGTGACGGACCATCGATGTCGTTTGCCCGACGTCGAGCTGCTCCTGCTTGCCGTCGTAGACGACGTTGATGAACAGGGCTCTGCTGCCGTCGTGATCGGTCTGCGGGGTCAGGTTGACCGCGACGATCTTGACGGTATCCAGCCGCCTGGCCAGCTCCGCCTTGATGATGTTCCGGACTTCGGTCTGATCCGCCATGGGTCCGCTCCTCAGCGAGGGGACAGTGTACAACATAACGCGTTCGGCGGATATCCGGCTCAACCAAAGACCAGGCGCCGCCCTCCCCCAGGCGGGAAAGCAGCGCCCCATCCCTCACCAGCCCCTCACCCACCAGCGCGGATCTTCTCCAGCACCGGCAGCAGGTAGTCGCGGAACACGACCGGGTTTTCGCTCATGGGGAAGTGGCCGCATTCCTTCATGATCACCGCCTCGGCCCCGTCGATGGCGGCCGCCGTGCGCTCGGTATCCTCCGGGGTGCAGGAATAGTCGTACTCGCCGGTCAGCAGGTAGAGCGGGCAGCGGCTGGTGTCGATCAGGTGGGTGCGGTCGCGGTAGTCACTGTCCTCGCGGTAGAAGTACAGGTCGCCTTTGAAGATCCCCGGCCCGCTCTGCATGTAGCCCCACAGGGTCTCCCAGCGGTACTCGTCCGGCGATTGCGGTGCGACCAGGCCGGAGACCATGGCGGCGCAGACCTCGCCGCCATGGACGTCGCCGCGGTGCAGCCAGCTCGTGTCGTACCAGGAGGTCTGGTGGTCGGCGCATTCCACCCCGATCAGGGCGCGGAACCGGTCGGCGTGGTGGGCGCCCAGGTTCAGCACGACGCGTCCGCCCATGGAGCAGCCGATCACGGCGGGGCGGTCGAGCTCCATGGCGTCGGCCACGGCCAGGATCGCGTCGGTATAGAGGTCGGAGGTCAGCCGGTACTCCTCCTCGTGGAAACCGACCGGCGGGTTCGACTTGCCGTGCCAGGGCAGGTCGAAGGCGATGACGCGGAAATGCTCGGTGATCGCCGGGTCGGTCATCATGTGCCGGTACTGGCGGCCGTCGGAGCCGGCGGTGTGCAGGCAGAGCAGCGGGATACCCTGACCCGCCTCCTCGATATAGACGCGGCAGGCGCGGCCGCCGATGTCCAACGTAGCGTAGCGGCCGGTGATCGGTTCGTACTGAATCGCCATGGTCAGGCCCTCCCCGCGCCGGTTTCGGTCGGCTTGGCGAAACGTCTGGGTAACGCCAGAACCTCCTTCACGTAACGTAAATGTGCCATCAGCGGCTGCAGGTCGCCCTCCAGCCGGGCGACGCCGAGGCGGGTCATGGCGATCACGTCGTGGTAGCCCGGCGCCGGCATCGCCTCCCAGTGGCGGGTCCAGGCGTCCGCCTCGGCCTTGATGGCGAAGCGCCAGGCGCGCATGCGGAACGGGCCGGTCTCCACCGCCTCGATGCGGCCTTCATGCACCCGGATATGCACCGGCGTGTCGTCGGCCTGGACCAGGAACTCGCCGCTCAGCGTCCGCCCGCGGCGCACCAAGCCTTCGTTTTCATTCACCAATTCTGGCAGGCGCCCCAGGATGCGCGCGATCTCTTCGCCGGTCATCTCCGTCCCTTCATGGCTTTTTCCTTCGGTCGGCAGGCGCCAGCATAGACACCCGATCCCGCGCCCGGAAGATGCGGAGAGCGGGGGCGAAACCGATCAGGGTGAGGAAAAATTAACCCTTCCCGGTGTCTAATCCGGCCCACGAACTACTTTCCAGAGCGGTCGATTTACGCCCGTCATCCCGGCATTCTGGTAGACCAATCGATGCAGAGCGCCAACGCAATGACCGACCAGGCCGATCGCCGCGCGACCAAGGACACCCGCCTCCCGCGGTATGTGATCCGCCGCGGCGCGATCGCCGCCCTGATCGGCCTGGTCTGCGCCCTGCTGCTGGAGCTGGCGCTGGCCGACGTGGCGCGCAGGAACGCGGAAAACCGGGCGCGCGACGATCTCAACCTGCTGCGCGCCTCGCTGCAGCAGGTGCTGAGCCGCGACGTTCAGCTGATCCGCGGCATGGTCGGCTATGTCCGCGCCCGCCCCGACCTGACGCCGGAGGAGTTCGCCCTGATCGCCCAGGACATCCTGGAAGGGGCGCCGGAGCACGTGCGCAACCTCGCGCTGGCCAAGGATCTCGTGGTCTCCCACATGTACCCGATCGCCGGAAACGAGCAGGCGATCGGTCTCGACTACCGCAAGACCGAGAACCAGTGGCCGGCGGTGAAGCAGGTGATCGAGGAGGAACGGATCATCGTCGCCGGGCCGGTCGAGCTGGTCCAGGGCGGGCTCGGCCTGATCGCCCGCTTCCCGATCCGGCTGCGGGCCGACAAGACCGGAGAACGCCGGCTCTGGGGCATCGCGTCCACCGTCATCGACTTCACCGTTCTGCTGCGCCATTCCGGGTACGAGCGGTTCGCCGAGACCTATCACCTGGCCCTGTCAGGGCGGAACGGCGATCCGGAGAACCGGGAGATCATCTGGGGCGACCCGGGGATCGACAGGCTGGATCCGATCAGCCTGGACGTGGCGATCCCGACCGGGTCGTGGCGGATCATGGCGGCCCCGCGGGAAGGCTGGCCGAACTTCACCAGCTACCTTTCCGTCACCCTGCCGGGCCTGATGCTGCTGCTTGCCGGCTTCGCCGTCTGGACGGTCTCGCGCTACCGACGCGCGGAGGAGCGCTCGCTCGCCAACGAGGAGGTCCTCGCCGCCCTGCAGCGCGCCGAAGAGGCGAGTGCCGCCAAATCGACCTTCCTGGCGGTCATGAGCCATGAGCTGCGCACCCCGCTCAACGCGATCATCGGCTTCAGCGAACTGCTGGAGAACAGCCCGCGCAACAGCCGGGTCTGGGAGCGGGCGGGCGAGTATGTGGGCGACATCCGCCAGAGCGGCCGGTTCCTGCTGTCGATCATCGACGACATTCTCGACCTGTCCCGGATCGAGAGCGGCCGCCGGGCGGCGTCGATCGAACACGTGGATATCGTGCCGCTGCTCCTGGAGAGCGCGACCCGGCTGCGGGTCGAGTTCGAGAACAACGGCGTCGCGCTGTCGGTCTCGGCCGAAGCCGAGGAGATCGTCGCCCTCGCCGACCGGCGCGCAGTGATGCAGATCATCGCCAACCTGCTGAACAACGCGCTGAAATACGCCGGCACCGCGGCCAATGTGAACGTCAGCGCCGCCCTGATCGACAAGGATCGGATCGAGATCGCCGTGCAGGACGACGGACCGGGCATCCCCGAAGAGAAGCTCGGCGAGATCATGAAGCCCTTCGTCCAGCTGTCCTCGTCCTACGCCCGGGCGGCCGGCGGCGTTGGCCTGGGGCTGACCATCTGCCAGTCCCTCGCCCGTACCATGGACGGCACGCTCTCCGTCGAAAGCCGCCTCGGCCAGGGCACGACCGTCCGGCTGAGCCTGCCGCGAAGTCCGGCCGCCTGACCTCAGGCGCTGCGCAGGGCCGCGTCGCCGAGCGACAGGGTCTCACCGGTCTCCAGAGCCAGCAGCTCGTCCATGGTCTGACGACGCCGGGCGAGGCGCACCTCCCCACCATCGATCACCACTTCCGGGATCAGCGGCCGGGAATTGTAGTTCGACGACATCGCGGCACCATAGGCACCGGCATCGGCGAAGACGCAGAAATCGCCGACGGCCGGCAGCGGCAGGTCGCGGAACTCCACCACACCGCCGTCGCCCTGGGTGAACACGTCGCCGGACTCGCACAGCGGACCGGCGACCGCGACCGGATGCGCGGCACCGGTGACCGGTACCCCGGCCGCGTCGACGAAGCCGATGCGGTGATAGCTGCCATACATGGCCGGGCGGGCCAGATCGTTGAAGCCCGCGTCGACCACCACGAAATACCGCTCCGCCACCTGCTTGACGGCGCGCACCTCGGCGACGAGGCAGCCCGCCGCCGCGACCAGGAACCGGCCCGGCTCGATCTCCATCTCCACCGGTGCCGACTGGTGCTGCTGGATCGCCAGCCGGGCGGAATCCCACTGCTTCACGTAGTGCTCGGTATCGATCTCGCTGCCGCCGTCGTGATACGGAACGGACAGGCCGCCGCCGGCGGAGACCGCCCGCACCGGCAGGCCGAGCGCCCGATAGGCCTCGATCATGGCGTCGCCGACCCGCTCCAGATGGCCGTAATCGACGCCGGAGCCGATATGCATGTGCAGTCCGACCAGCTCGAGCCCGGCGGCCTTGATGCGCGGGCCGAGCTCGGGCAGCTGCTCGTACCAGATACCGTGCTTGGAGAACGGGCCGCCGGTATTGGTCTTGTTGCTGTGGCCGTGGCCGAAACCGGGATTGACCCGCAGCCAGATCCGATGCCCCGGGCTGACGGCGGCGATCTGGTCGATCATGTCGGGCGAACCGCAATTGACCGGAATGCCGAGCTCCGCCACCCGCTCGAGGGTGGGCCGGTCGAAGATATCGGCGGTGAAGACCAGGTCGTCTCCGCCGGCCTGATACCCCGCGGCCAGCGCCCGCGTGATCTCGCCGTTCGACACCGCGTCGATCTTCACGCCGTTGCGCCGCATCACCCGCAGCAGGTCCAGGTTGCTGCTGGCCTTCTGAGCATAGCGGATGGTGTCGAAACCGCGCAGACGGGCGATCTGGCTCTCGATCCGGGCGGCGTCATAGAGCCAGAACGGGGTCCCGACCGTCGCGGCAAGCGCGGTGATGAGGGCACCGTCGCGCTCGCCGGTTCCCAGGCGGGTCGAAATGTCGGAAGCAGCGGCCATGGATCCCCCAGAGAAAACGCCGCCGTCCAGGGTCCGGACGGCGGCGTATCACATGACGGGAAATCCCTGAAACATCAAGCCCGCCTGGGCTCCTCCGTCTCCTGGGGCGCGTCGGGAAGCGGCGCCTTCCGTCCCATGTCCGATCCGGCGACCTGACGCAGGGTGGTCGCCCCCCGCCCGCGCCAGCGCCGCTCGAAATCGGCGATGTAATCGCGGGTCTGCGGCACGGCGTAGAGGTTCTTGGCGAGCTGGATCTGGAAGACCATCAGCGAGCCGTGGCGGAACGCGGTCTCGCAGGCGGTCAGGTAGAACTCCCACATCCGGTAGAACCGTTCGTCGTACATCGCGACGATCCGATCCTTCTCCTCCGCGCAGCGCAGCCGCCACCGGTTCAGTGTCTCCGCATAATGCTGGCGCAGGATCTCCACATCGGTCGTGAAGAGCCTGGTGTTTTCGATGGCGGTGAACTGCTGGCGCAGGGACGGTGTGTAGGCGCCGGGGAAGATGTACTTCTCCATCCACTGATTCTGCGGCTCCGGCCGGTTGAACACGCCGACCGCGTGGACCACCGCCACACCCTCGGGGCGCAGCAGGCGGTTCAACTGACCGTAGAACTCGTCATAGTGCCTGGGGCCGACATGTTCGAGCATGCCGACCGACACGATGCGGTCGTACTGATCCTCCACCTCCCGATAGTCCTTCAGGTGGAACCGCACCCGGTCCGCCACGCCGGCCTCCTCGGCCCGGCGGTTGGACACCGCATGCTGCTCGCGCGACAGGGTCACGCCGTCGACCTGAAGGTCGTCGACCAGACTGGCCAGGAACAGGCTAAGCCCGCCCCAGCCCGACCCGATATCGAGCACCCGCTGGCCCGGCTTCAGGTTCAGCTTTGCGGCAAGATGCAGCTTCTTGTTCCACTGTGCCGTTTCCAGGTCGTCGTCGGGATTGAGGAAATAGGCGCAGCTATACTGCCGGTCGCTGTCGAGGAAGATATCGAACAGCTCGTCGCTCAGATCATAGTGATGGGCAACCTTACCCTGGGCCAGATGGACCGGGTTCCAATTGCGGATCGCAGCCCGTATGCCGCGAACCCCGGCCAGCAGCTTGCGCATGGTGCCTTCGCGCACACTGCCGATATTGACCATGCAGAGATCGAGAAAGTCGTAGAGCGTACTCTCCTCTTCCAGGACGAGGCCGCCGTTCATGTATCCCTCGCCGATCGCCAGCTCGGGATTGAGCATCAGCCGGCGGTCGAGGCTCCGATCCAGGATCCTGACCGTGGCCCGTGGGCCGTCGCAGGATCCAAGACACTCGTGACGGTTACCATCGGGGTCGATCAAAGTAAGATGCCCGATGGATATCAACTGGCGGAACGCGCGCGCAGAGAGCATCGTCGCCACCCCCTGTTCGTTTCGTCATCGATCGCATGGATGCAATCGACCTTAACCATACTAAGGATAATACAATAAGGATTTCCAGGGAGGGAAGCATATGAACACGCGTCAGTTGGGCAAGACCCGCCTGCAGGTCTCGGAACTGGTGTTCGGCGGCGGCTGGGTCGGCGGCATTCTGATCCACCAGGACGACGAGGTTAAACGGGCGGCACTCCGCCGGGCGATCGATGCCGGCATCAACTGGATCGACACCGCCGGCGACTACGGCCAGGGGCAGTCGGAGATCGCCCTGGGCTGGCTGCTGTCGGAAATCGACACATCCGAGCGCCCCCATGTCTCCACCAAGATCCGCCTGGATCTCGAGAGCGACGAGACCGCCGCAAGCCAGATCCGTCGCGGCATCGAGCGGAGCCTCGATCGCCTGCGCCTGGACAAGGTGAGCCTGTTCCAGCTGCACAATCCGGTGGAGCCCCGGGCGACCGGCCAGCATGTCGGTGTCGACGACGTGATCGGCGACGGCGGGATCGCCGACCTCCTCGACGGTCTGCGCAAGGAAGGACTGACCGACCATATCGGCTTCACCGCCCTGGGCGACCCGGCCTCCTGCATCCGGGTCGTGGAGAGCGGCAAGGTCGACACCGCCCAAGTCTACTACAACATGCTCAATCCGACCGCCGGGCTGAGCGAGCCGCTGGACGGTCTCGTGGCCCAGGACTTCACCGGGCTGATGGCCGCCTGTCGGCGCCACGAGGTCGGCATCATGAACATCCGCGTCTTCGCAGCCGGCGTGCTGGCGACCGACATCCGGCACGGCCGCGAAGTGGCGATCACCCCGGAAAACCGGGACCTCGAGGCCGAGTCCAAACGGGCCCGCTCAGCCATCGCCGCCGCCGGCGACAGCGGCGAGAGCCGGGCCGAGACGGCGATCCGCTTCTCGCTCGCGAACGAGGACATCTCCTGCGTGGTCGTCGGGCTGGCGGAACTGGAGCACCTGGAGCTGGCGATCAAGGCGGCGGAAGCGGGACCGCTGTCCGCCACCAAGCTCTCCAGCCTGCGCGACCTCTGGCGCCGGAATTTCGGCCTTTAGGCCCGGCCTCGATGGGCAGCGGGAGCGCGCCAGCCGGGCGGGTCAGCCGCCCGGTTGCTTCAGGGTGAATTCGGCTTCAGGGTGAATTCGCCCTCGCGGATGCGGTCGGGCCATTCGGCGACCATCTCGGCCACCGTTTCCTCGCCGTAGATGTCGATCATGTCGGTCAGGGCGGCGAAGATCGCCGAGGAGGCGACGATTTCCGAGGAGGCGCCCTGGGCCACCGCGTCATCCCAGGCCTCGAGCATCACCCGCAGGGCGAGACGCTTCTGCTCGTCTTCGGGCAGGATCGGCGGTTGTTGTTCGTCGCTCATGGTCGCCTCCGCTGGAACGCGTGTCCGGTGCGCCGAGGCTTAGCGCGGCGCGTACCCGCTGTCACCCGGAACGTGGCGGCAGCCGGTCCGGCGTGGCAGTGTCGCCGCCATGACCGACACCGCTTCCGATCCGCCGGCCGCCTCCCGGCTCGATGCCGCCGATCCCGGCCTGTCCCTGCGCGACGGCGTGCCGGTGTCCACGCGTTTCGACGATGTCTATTTCTCCCGCGAGGACGGCCTGGCCGAGACCGCCCATGTCTTCCTGCGGGGCTGCGGCCTGCCGGACGCGTGGCGCGGTGGTCTCGGGACTGTCACCCCCCGGCTTTTCACCGTGGCCGAGACCGGTTTCGGCACCGGCCTGAACTTCCTGGCCACCTGGCAGCTCTGGCGCGAGGCCCGTCCGGCGGGCGGCATCCTGCACTATGTCGCGGTGGAGGGCTTCCCGCTCTCCCGGACGCAGCTCTGCGAGACGCTGTCAGCGTTCCCGGGGCTCGGCGCCTTCGCCGCCCGGCTGCGCCCCCGCTACCCCGAGCCGGCCACCGCCGGCCATCACCGGATCTGGTTCGAGGAGGAAAGGCTCTGCCTGACCCTGCTGATCGGCGAGGCGGCGGCCGCATTGAACGGGCTGGAGGCGCGGGTGGATGCCTGGTTCCTCGACGGCTTCGCCCCCGCCAGAAACCCGTCCATGTGGCGCCCGGCGGTGCTGGAGCAGGTGGCGCGGCTGTCCGGCCCGGGCACCAGGCTGGCCAGCTTCACCGCGGCGGGCGCGGTCCGCAGAGGCCTCGCCGAACTCGGCTTTACGGTGGAGAAGCGGCCGGGCCACGGGCGCAAGCGCGACTGCATCGCCGCCCGCTTCACCGGCCCGCGTCGTCCGGCCACGGGCGAGCCCTGGTACGCCCCCCCGTCGCCGCTGCGTCCGGGTCGCGTGGCGGTGATCGGTGCCGGGATCGCCGGTGCCGCCGTGGTCGGCGCCCTGGCGCGGCGCGGCGTGGAGGCCGTCTGGCTCGATCGTCATGGCCGGATCGCGGCCGAGGCCTCGGGCAATCCGGCCGGGCTGGTGATGGCCCGGCCGACCGCCGACGGCGACGTCCAGGGCGCCTTGAGCGCTGCCGCCTTCCGCTTCGCCCTGGATCAGGCGTCCCGGTCGGGTGTGCCGATCGGCGGCGACGGCGTGCTGGAACTGGCCCCCGACGACGCCGTGCTCGGCCGGTTCCAGGACATGGCCGATGCGGGCCATCTGGCGCCGATCTCCGCCGCGCTGGTCGATGCGGGGCCGGCCGGCGAGATCGCCGGTGTCGCGCTCGACCGGCCGGCCCTGTGGCACCGCACCGGCGGCTGGATCGCGCCGCGCGCCTGGAGCGCCGCTCTTTCCGGCCCGCACCGTCCGGCCCGCTCGACCGTCGCCGGGCTGACGCATGACCCCGCCGGCTGGGCCCTGCGCGATGCCGACGGCCGCACGCTGGACCGGGCCGACGCGGTCATCCTCGCTTCCGCCATGCTCTCGCCGGCGCTGGCCCCTGCCGCCCGCCTCCCCCTGGAAGCGATCCGAGGCCAGATCACCCGTCTCGGCGCAACCTCCGCAAGCAGCCGCCTGCGAAGCTGCATCTCCTTCGGCGGCTATCTGTCCCTGGCGATCGGCGGCACGCATGTGACCGGCGCCACCTATACCCGGGGCGGGTTCGACCCGGCGGGTTGGCCGGTCGCGGTGCAGACGGAGGACCACCGACGCACCCTCGGCCTCTTGCCCCCCGCCCTGTCCCGCCTGTTCGGCGCGGCCCCTTCGGTGCTGGGCGGCCGGGCGGCGGTCCGGGCGGTCACGCCCGACCGGCAGCCGATCGCCGGCCCGCTCTGCGATGCCGCCGGACTGGTCGACGCCTACGGTCACCTGCGGGTCGACGCCCGACGGCTGGACGGCGGACCGCCGCCGTTCCTGGAGGGGCTGTTCGCGGTGACCGGCCTCGGCTCGCGCGGGCTCGTCACCGCGCCGCTGATGGCGGAACTCGCGGTCTCCCAGATGCTGGGGGAGCCCTGGCCGGTCGACCGCGCAATGGCCGCCTGCGTCCACCCGAACCGGTTCACGATCCGCGACCTGCGGCGACGCCGGATATAGTCAGGCCCGAAACAACGCCCCCGAGGAGAAAACCATGTCCCCGTTCACGATCCAGCAGCAGGTCACCTTCCTGTACACCCGCGATCTCGCCGCCGGATCGGCCTTCCTGCGCGACAAGGTCGGCCTGACCCTGGCGCTCAACCAGTTCGACCTCTGCCACATCTACCAGGCCGCTCCGAACGCCTTTCTGGGGGTGTGCACGAACCGGCCGCCGGCGGAGAACCCGGCGGTGACCTATTCCTTCGTGGTGAACGACGCGGACGCCGCGTACGAGACGCTGAAGAGCCGCGGCGTGGAGTTCGAGGGGCCGCCGCAGCTGAGCGAGCGTTTCAACGTCTACTCCACCTTCTTCCGGGGACTGGAAAGCTACCGGTTCGAGATCCAGGAGTTCCGCGACCCGAGCTGGCCCGCGCCCTTGGCGTGATCCGGGCCGTCAGGCGGCGACGCTGTCTTCCTCGCGGTCGCTGTGGGTGACCCGCTTGCGGATCGAGATGCGCGGATAGATCGCGACCATGCCGCCGGCCACCCGGTCGGTGCTCTCGTCGCGGAGCGGCAGCATCAGGCGCTCGAAGATCACCATCCAGCTGTCGCCGGCGACCTCGAATTCGGCGTATTGCGGCGCCCGTTCGGCCACCATGGCCCGGTAGGTCCCCTCGACATGATCACGCAGGGCAGCCGGCATCTCGTCCAGGTAGCGGCCGACCATGTCGTCGCCGAAGAGCGGCGTCAGCTCGCGCCCCATCTGCAGGAAGCGGATACGATCGGTCGTCTCCTCGACCTCGACGATTACGATGTGGGCGAGGTAGGGGGCGACATCGACCGGCGACAACCCGCCAATGGCAGGGATGCCGCCGCCCCGCCGCGCCTTGTCCCACAAGGCGGTCAGTTCTTGAAGCTCGGGACGGTGAAGCTGAGAGGGGTCGAGGCGCATCGTGATCACACCCAAAAGGACTGTTCCTGCTCGACAGGCTAGCGCCGAGGTTCATAAGGTTTCGTTGACGCCGCGATGACGCCTTCGTTCCAAGGATATTTTTTCGATGACCAGCACCGATCTCGCCCTCCTGTCGGCCACCGACCTGCTGCACGCCTATGCCCGCAAGACGATCTCGCCGGTGGAGGCGACCAAGGCCGCCCTCGACCGCATCGACGCGCTGAACGGTAAGCTGAACGCCTTCCGGATGGTCGATCACGAGTCGGCCCTGGCGAGCGCGAAACAATCGGAGGCGCGCTGGACCAAGGGCGAGCCTGTCGGACTGGTCGACGGCGTGCCCACCTCGATCAAGGACCTGTCCCTGACCGAGGGCTGGTCGACCCTGCGTGGTTCCAAGACCGTCAAGGCGGACGGCCCCTGGGATGTGGACGCCCCCTACGTCGCCCGGCTGCGCGAGCACGGAGCGGTGCTGCTCGGCAAGACGACCACGCCGGAGTTCGGCTGGAAGGGCGTGACCGACAGCCCGCTGACCGGCATCACGCGCAACCCCTGGGACCCGACGAAGACGCCGGGCGGCAGCTCCGGCGGAGCGGCGGTGGCGGCGGCAGCCGGCATGGGCGCCCTGCACCAGGGATCGGACGGTGGCGGCTCGATCCGCATGCCGGCGGGCTATACCGGCATCTACGGCATCAAGCCGACCTTCGGCCGGGTGCCGGCCTATCCGGCCTCGCCCTTCGGCTCGGTCGCCCATATCGGCCCGATGACCCGCACGGTCGCCGATTCCGCCCTGATGCTGACGGTGATGGGCGAGCCCGATGCGCGCGACTGGTACGCCGTGCCGTACGAGGGTGCGGACTACCGGAACGCCCTGCGCCCGTCGGTGGCCGGCTGGCGAATCGCCTACAGCCCCGATCTCGGCGGTGCCACGGTGCAGCCCGAGGTCGCCGCCCTGGTGGCCAAGGCGGTCGAGGTGTTCCGCGAACTCGGTGCGACGGTCGAGGAAGTGGAAAGCCCGCTGCCCAACAGCCACGAGGTCTTCGCCGCCCACTGGTTCACCGGGGCGGCCAACCTGTTCTCCGCGTTCAGCGAGGAGCAGAAGGCGCTGATCGATCCGGGCCTCGTCGAGGTCGCCGAAGCCGGGGCGAAATACGCGCTGCTGGACTACTTCGCCGCGGTGAAGCAGCGCGAGGCGATGGGGACGGCGATGAACGAGTTCCACGAGACCTACGACCTGCTGCTCACCCCGACCCTGCCGCAGCCGGCCTTCGAGGCCGGTCACGAGGTACCGCCGGGCTCCAACATGAAGCGCTGGACCGAGTGGACGCCGTTCTCCTACCCGTTCAACCTGACCCAGCAGCCGGCGGCGACGATCCCCTGCGGCCGCGTCGGCGGTCTGCCGGTCGGTCTGCAGATCGTCGGTCCGAAATGGGGGGAGGATATGGTGCTGACCGCCTCTGCCGCGTTCGAGGGCGTGATGCCGATCGAACTGCCGACGATTTAGGCAATCTTCAGCGGGCCGCCACGGCAGCCCGCACCCGCGCCGTCACCGTGCTGGCGCGGCTGAGGTCGGTATCGATCTCCAGGCCCGCGGCGGCGAAGGCGCGTGCGACCCAGGTATTGCAGGTATTGGACAGGGTGAAAGTGCCGACGGCGTCATAGAACCCGCTCCGACGGTAGAGGCCAGGCCCCAGCGCCGACAGCCGCTCTCCCTGGGCGCGGTCGAAACTCGCCGCGATAAAGCCGATGAGCCGGTCGAAACCGGCCGTATCCAGTGGCACGTCGACGACCTCGGCATCCGGGAAGTACCGCGCCGGCGGGACGGGCATGCCGACCAGGTGCATGACCGCCGGTGTCTCGATGAAGGCCGCGCTGACATAGCTGCCGATCGCCGGGTCCGGATCGCGGTAGAACGCAGCATCGCCCCAGCCGAACTCGACCCAGCCGGCCTCGGGCAGGTCGCCGATCTCGGGGATAAGGGCGGGGTCGATATCGGCGCTGCGCACCGCGATGCCGGTGTGCCAGCCGATATTGACGAGATGAACCAGACGCTCGCCGCCGGCGGCCGGACCGGCAAGCGAGAGCAGGACACCCAGACCGAACAGAATTGCGACCGCCCGTGCCATCCGCCTTACTCCTCCCTCGACGATCCGGCCCTCGACGTGCCGGCCCTCAACGTACTGGCGACGACGGTGCCGACCCAAAATGGCCATCCGGAGGCAGGGCATGACCCCGACCGTCATCCTTCTCGACGGCGTCGGCAGCGCCGGCAAGACCTCCATCGCCCGCGCCTTTCAGGAGATCGCCCGCGATCCGTTCCTGCATGTGCAGATGGACGGCTTCTTCGACATGCTGCCGGCCCGCCTGATAGGCCCCCCGGACGGCGTCGACTTCGTCCCGGTCCCCGGCGACGGTCCGCCCGAAGTGGCGGTGCGCAGCGGCCCGGCCGGCGCCCGCCTGTTCGGAGCCATTCCGGCGGCTGTCGCCGCGCTGGCGAGCGCCGGCAACAACCTGATCGTCGACGACGTCATTCTGGGCGACCGGATGGCGGAGTACGACCGGCACCTCGCCCGGTTCCGTTTCCTGAAGATCGCTGTCCACGCACCGCTGGAGGTCCTGGAAGCCCGCGAAGCGGCACGCGGCGACCGCAGGATCGGCCTCGCCCGATGGCAGTTCCCGCAGGTGAATGCGGGCAAGACCTACGATCTGGAGATCGACACCGCCGAGCACGGCCCCGAAGACTGTGCCCGGCTGATCTGTGACGCCTTCGGCCTTTAGGCCTGGCCCTGCCGCAGCGCCCGGCCGGAGCGTTCGCCGGTGCACCGGCCCTCGGCCCAGACGATGCGGCCGTTGACGATCACCGTGTCGATGCCGGCGGCCGGGGTCATCGGGTCCTCGAAGGTGGCGCTGTCGATGATGTCCCGGGCGTCGAACACGCACAGGTCGGCGAACTTGCCCTCCGCCACCTCGCCCCGGTCCTTCAGGCCGAACTCCTCGGCGGAGAGCGAGGTCATGCGGCGCACCGCCTCCTCCAGCGGAAACAGGCCGAGATCGCGGGAATAATGGCCGAGAATGCGCGGGAAGGTGCCCCACAGCCGCGGATGCGGGAACTCGTCATGGGGCAGGCCGTCGGAGCCGAACATCGCCTGCGGATAGGACAGGATGCGCTGCACGTCGTCCTCGTCCATGGAGAAGTAGATCGCGCCGGCCGGCTGCAGCCGTTCCGCCGCCGCGTAGACGTCCACGCCCCACTCCTCGGCGATGTCCTTCAGGTCGCGCCCCTTGTGCTCGGGATGCGGCACCGACCAGGTCACCATGACCCGGTTGGAGAAGGCGATGCTGTCCGCCTTCAGCACCGTGGAGGAGGCGTGATACGGATACACGTCGAGACCGATCTTCTGGCTCTTCCGGTAGCGGTCGAACAGCGCCAGCGTCTCCTTGGAGCGGCCGAAATTGTCCTTCCCGTGCACCTTGTGGTGGGAGACGATCACCGGCACCCCGGCCTCGCGGCCGATCAGGAAAGTCTCCTCCAGGCTCTTCACCACATCGGCACCCTCGTTGCGCATATGGGTGACGTAGCGCCCGCCATGGGTCTTCAGCGCCCTGGCGATCTCGATCACCTCCTCGGTCGGCGCCTGCTCAGACGGCGCGTAGAACAGGCCGGTGGACAGACCGCAGGCGCCGGCGTCCAGCGACTCCTCCAGCCGGCCGCGCATGGTCTTGATCTCGTCCGACCTTGCTGCCCGGTAGACGTCGTCCATGGCACCGACCCGCAAGGTCGAGTGACCGACCAGGAAGGCGGCGTTGACGCTGGCCGGAGCCTCGTCGATCGCGGTCAGGAAGGCGTCGAAGGTACCGTATTTCCACCATTCCTCGGTGCCGAGCAGGTCGAGCGGCGGCGGCGGGCGGCGGTCCATGACCAGCGGCGCCAGGGAGATACCGCAATTGCCGACGACGACGCTGGTCACGCCCTGGCTCACCTTCATGTCCATGGTCGGCTTCGACAGCAGCGCCCGGTCGTCATGGGTGTGCACATCGACGAACCCCGGCGCGACGATGCGGCCGGTGACGTCGATCTCGCGGCCCGCCCGGACTGAAGAGAGGTCGCCGATGGCGGCGATCCGGTCGTCGACGATCGCCACGTCGGCCCGCATCCGCGCCGCCCCGGTCCCGTCGATCACCTCGCCCCCGCTCAGTTTCAGGTCGCAGCGCTCCAATCCGGCCATCGTCGTCTCCTTGATCTCACAAGCCCCGATGGCAGCCCGCCGCCACCCCGAAGTCAAGGTGGCGTGATCGCCCAGTTGATCCGGTGGAGACCGGCCCCACCTCTCAGCGAGACCCGCTTTCCGGCCGAGAGGACCCCATATGCTCCCGACCCGACCGTTGCTGCTCGCCCTGCCCTTTCTCGCAGCACTGCCCTTTCTCGCAGCACTGCCCTCACTGGCCGTCGCGCAGGAGACCGAGCAGGCCGAGGCCTGCGCCCTGACCGCCGAAACCAGAGTCGCCGATCTCGATCATCCCTGGGGCGTCACCTTCCTGCCCGACGGCATGGCGGTCATCACCGAGCGCGATGGCGCCCTGTGGCTGGCCGACCCGCAATCGGGGGAGAAATCGGCGATCGACGGCGCCCCGAACGTGCGGGCGTCCGGCCAGGGCGGCCTGCTCGACGTGGTCGCCCATCCGGACTTCACCGACAACCGGCGGCTCTACTTCTCCTACTCGGAGCGGCGCAGAGACGGGCTCACCGGCACCGCCATCGCCCATGGCACGCTGTCGGCCGACGGATCGCGGCTCACCGACCTGACACAGATATTCTCGATGTCGCTGGCGACCGGCACGACGCGACATTTCGGCTCGCGCATCGTCTTCAAGGGCGACGGGACGCTCTGGTTCACCATCGGCGACCGCGGCGACCGGCCGCGCGCGCAGAATCCCAGCGACCATGCCGGCTCGGTGCTGAGGATCGCGGAGGACGGCAGCATCCCGGGCGACAATCCCTTCGCCGACGGCAGAAACGGCGCCCGCGAGATCTGGTCCTTCGGCCACCGCAACCCGCAGGGTGCCGCCCGGCACCCGGAGACCGGTGCGCTGTGGATCGTGGAGCACGGCGCGCGCGGGGGCGACGAGATCAACCGGCCGGAGGCGGGAAAGAACTATGGCTGGCCGACGATCTCCTACGGCCGCCATTACCACGGCGGCCAGATCGGAATCGGGACGTCGGCCGCCGGCATGGAGCAGCCGGTCTACTACTGGGATCCGTCGATCGCGCCGTCGGGCCTCGCCTTCGTGGGCGGCGATCTCTTCCCGGCCTGGACCGGCGACATCCTGGTCGGCGCCCTGAAGGACCGCATGCTGGTGCGGCTCGACATGGAGGACGGCGCGGTCGCCGGCGAGGAGCGGCTGTTCAAGGGCCGGTTCGGCCGGGTGCGCGACGTCCGGATGGGTCCGGACGGCGCGATCTGGTTGCTGACCGACGAGAGCGACGGCGCGCTGATCCGTGTCGCGCCATCGGAGGGTGTCTGCGGCTAGCGGAGGGTGCCTGCGGCTAGAGCGCGAGCAGTTCAGATCGAAACGATCTGAACGGTGAATCGCCCTCTAACCCATTAAAGTTAGAGCAAATTCACACGAGCAGATGTTTCCATCTGATCGTGATTTTCTCTAGCGCTGGCCAGCGATGGCAGCCACCTGGTTGAGGAAGGTGGCGTCCGCCGTCTGCGCGATCTGCAGCGTTTCACCGATATGGCTGACGGCGATCATGTTGCCGGAGGCATGCGGGAAGAAGGTCAGCACCTCATAGGCGGCGCTGCCGTTGCCGACATCGGTGCAGGACAGCTCCACATGCGGCAGGATCGTTTCCGTGCCCGGCATGATGCGCAGATCCGCCTCGGAGGTGAGCTGGCCCTTGCAGCTCGGCGCCTTCAGCTTGGTCAGCTCGGCCCGCAGCTCCTCCTCGCTATGGCTGCCTCCCACCGACTGGACCAGACCGAGCCCGCGCTCGATCCGCCAGACCAGCGCCGCGTTCCAGCGCTTCATGGCCTGATCGACATCCTTGGGGATGCCGAACTGGTCCTGGGGCAGATCGTTCAGCACGCGCCAGGCAAAGGCCTGGGGCTGCAGCGTGAACAGGTCCTGGCCGTGGATCTTGGCCAGCTTCTCGCGGGCCTGGGCCGCCTTCTTGCCGTCCTGGACGCCCGCCTTCACCTGACGGACGCAATCCTCCATCACGCCGAAGGCCTTCGCGGTGCCGGTCAGCGGAAACTTCAGGGTGCCGAAGAAACCGGTGATCGTCGCGACATTGCCGGCCTTGAACGCCTGGACCAGCTCCGGATGGTCCTGCATCAGGGTGCCGAGCGTATCCTTGCTCACCACCTGGAAGGCACCGCTCACTTCAGGGCGGTCGTCGACCTTGATGGTGACCTTGGCGGCCTGACCGGGTTCCAGCGTCCAGCTCTTGTTGATCAGGTAGACTTCGTACGTGCCGTTGGCCGCCAGTCCGAAGCCGAGATCCGTCTCGCTCTCATAGTCGCCGACGATGGCGCAGCGCTGGAACTGCCCCTCCTTGGAGATATAGGCGTCGCCCTGCCAGATCCCGCTCTTGAACGCGGCCGAGGCCGGTGAGGCGATCGAGAGGGTCAACGCGGCAACGACGGCGGCGACCGTCGCAATCGAACGAAGTGCGGTCATTCATCGGCTCCCGGCCGGTGGCAATGTCCCCTGCCCTAATGCGTATCGGGGTGCGGGCTCAAGCGTCGCCCAACAGAACCGCAAGATCGTGACGGATCTAGGGCAACGCAAGGGGCGGGGCAAACATCGCGCCGACGAGGCCCGCACGGGGCGGTGAAGCGGCCGGCACTCGGCCGCGGCCTTACTGCTGTTGCGCGTCGGCCGCCGCGACCGTCTGGGTCAGAACGTCCCGCAGGGCCGCGGTCACCTCGCCGCCCGCGCGCTGGCGCAACGCCACCTCCGCGCGCCGCCAGTGCGGCCGCGCCAGCGCCAGCATGTCGCGGCCCGTGTCGGTCAGCTCCACCGAGCGGCTGCGTCTGTCCGACCCGGGCGCCAGCCGGACCCAGCCGGCGTCCCGCAGCGGCGCCAGGTTCCGGGTCAGGGTCGTGCGGTCCAGGTCCAGCCGGTCGGCGAGGTCGGTCACCGACGGACGGTCCATCCGCTCGATGTTCGACAGCAGCCCGTACTGGGTGACCTTAAGACCGGTTTCCTTCAGCGCCTCGTCGTAATACTGGGTGAGCCGACGCGCGGCGCCGCGCACCAGCGAGCAGGTACAGGCCAAACCGGCTTCGTCGCTTGGGACCATCATCACGCGCCAATTGACAATTATGTGCAGGTACACGAGTGTATCTACACGTACTGTAACACACCCCGCATTTCCGGCCAACCGCCCTTCCGGAGTCTGCCATGTCGACCCTCGCCCATCCCTCGTCACCCGACTGGAGGACTCCGGTCGTGGTGATCGTCGCCGGATGTCTGATCGCCATGATCGGCTTCGGAATCCGCTCGGCGTTCGGTCTGTTCCTGGAGCCGATGACCCTGGCCAAGGGGTGGGACCGGGAGACTTTCGGTCTCGCCATGGCGATCCAGAACCTGCTCTGGGGCATCGGCGTGCCGGTCGCCGGCATGATCGCCGACAAGTTCGGCCCCTCGCGGGTTCTTGCGGTCGGCGCGGTGATCTACACGGTCGGGGTCTGGGGCATGGCGACGGCCGACAGCTCCCTGGAGCTGCACCTGTTCGGCGGCGTGCTGACCGGAATCGGGGTGGCCTTCACAGCCTTCTCGCTGGCCATGGCCGCCATGGCCAAGGTCGTCGGGCCGGAGCGCCGGTCCCTGGCGCTCGGCCTCGGCACGGCGGCGGGTTCGTTCGGCCAGGTGGTGTTCTCCCCGCTCGGTCAGGGCTTCATCGGCGCCTATGGCTGGGAGAGCGCCCTGCTGATGCTGGCGGCCTCGGCGCTGTTCATCATCCCGCTGGCCTTCATCCTGCCCTCGAACACCAATGCCAAGGGCGAGGTGCCGAGCAACCAGACCTTCCGTCAGGCGATGGCCGAGGCCGGCGCCCATCGCGGCTACATCCTGCTGACCATCGGCTTCTTCGTCTGCGGTTTCCACGTGGCCTTCATCACTGTGCACTTCCCGTCCTATGTCCGTGACCTGGGGCTGGATCCGACGGTTGGTGCCTATTCGCTCGCGCTGGTCGGACTGTTCAACATCATCGGGTCCTTCGCCTCCGGAATGGCGGGCCAGCGCTGGAGCAAGAAGGTCGGGCTCAGCACGATCTACTTCGCCCGTGCCATCGTCATCATCGCGCTGCTCATGGCGCCGAAGACGGAGCTGACGATCTACCTGTTCGCCGGCGCCATGGGCATTCTGTGGCTCTCGACCGTCCCGCTCACCACCGGCATCGTCGCCCAAATCTTCGGCGTGAAGTACATGGCCACCCTGTTCGGCTTCGTGTTCCTCAGCCACCAGCTCGGCTCGTTCGCCGGCATCTGGCTCGGCGGCTACCTGTACGACACGACCGGCTCCTATGACGGCGTGTGGTGGGCCGGCGTGGTGCTGGGTCTGGCGGCGGCGATCATCCATCTGCCGATCAACGAGAAGCCGCTCGCCCGGCTCACCCCGGTCACCGTCTAAAGCTCACACGGGGCTGGACAAATCCGACATGGACGGCGAATACCACCGTCCATGTCGAACCCGCGCGAGATCCCCCTGAGCAAACGCCTGCTTTGGCCGCTGGAGGCCGCTGGCGCGCTCGCCGTCTACGGGCTGATGCGGCTGCTCCCGATCGATGCGGCCTCGGCGCTTGGCGCCGCCGTGCTGGCGCGGGTTGGCCCGATGCTCCGCCTTCACAAGGTCGCGCGCGGCAACCTGGAACGGGCCTTTCCGGAGAAGGACGCGGGCGAGATCGACCGGATCCTGGCCGGCATGTGGCGCAACCTCGGCCGGACCGCCGGCGAGTTCGCGCATATCCGCACCCTGCTGCGCGAGATGGACCGCCGGGTCGAGATCGTCGGCGCCGAACACGCACTGGCGGCGATGGCCGATGGTGGGCCGGCGATCTACGTCTCCGGCCACATCGCCAACTGGGAGCTGATGCCGCTGGCCGCCGCCCATGTCGGGCTGGTGATCGACGCGGTGTACCGCGCCCCGGACAATCCGCTGATCTCCTCGCTCTACGACAAGCGCAAGCCGCATCCGGACGCCACGATGTTTCCCAAGGGCAGCCAGGGCGCGCGCGGCGTGATGGATGCGCTGAAGCGCGGCCGCCCGCTCGGCCTGTTGATTGATCAGAAGATGAATGACGGGATCGAGGCCCGGTTCTTCGGCCGCAGGGCGATGACCACCCCGGCCTTTGCCCAGCTCGCCCGGCGGTTCGACTGCCCCATCGTCGCGGTGCGGATCGAGCGGCTTGAAGGTGCGCGGTTCCGGGTGACCGCCCATGAGGGGGTGACGGTGCCGCGCGACGGCAAGGCGTCGGAAGACGTCGCCGCCACCGTGCAGCGGTTCAACGACCTGCTGGAGAGCTGGATCCGCGAGCGGCCGGAACAGTGGCTCTGGGTCCACCGGCGCTGGCCGAAGGGGGAGTAGTCCGCCGCCCTTCCCTAAGCCGCACTCTGCGGCTCGCGGAACTGCAGGGCGTGCAGACGGGCATAGGTGCCCCCGCGCTCCACCAGCGCATGGTGGTCACCGCTCTCCACAACCCGTCCTGCCTCGAACGCATGGATCACGTCGGCGCCCTGCACCGTGGACAGCCGGTGGGCGATGACCAGGGTCGTTCGCCCCTTCATCAGCCGGGCCAGCGCCGCCTGGATCTGCCGCTCGGATTCGGTGTCGAGCGCACTCGTCGCCTCGTCCAGCAGCAGGATCGGCGCGTCCTTTAGGATCGCCCGGGCGATGGCAATGCGCTGACGCTGACCGCCGGACAGCTTGGTGCCGTGCTCGCCCACCCGGGTGTCGTAGCCGTCCGGCAGGGCGGAGATGAACTCATGGGCCGCCGCCGCATCGGCCGCCGCGCGCAGTTGGTCGTCGGTCGCGTCGGGCCGGCCGAATCGGATGTTCTCCGCCACCGTATCGTCGAACAGCACGATCTCCTGGCTGACCAGGGCGACGGCGTCGCGCAGGCTGGCCAGGGTCAAGGCGCGCACGTCGGTGCCGCCGATCGTCACCGAGCCGGCCTCCACGTCGAAGAACCGGGGGATGAGGTTCAGCACCGTGCTCTTGCCGGCGCCGCTGGGACCGACCAGCGCGGTCACCTTGCCGGCCGGCGCCACCAGACTAATGCCGGCAAGCGCTTCGGTGCCGTCGGCATAGCGGAAGCGCACGTCCTTGAGAGCCACTTCCGCCGGCGCGCGTGCGAGAGCCTTGGCGTCCGGCGCCTCGGCGATGGCCGACTTGCGGTCGAGCAGGACGAACAGCCGCTCCGCCGCCGCCAGCCCCTCCTGTAGGGTGGTGCTGACCTTGCCGAGGCCGCGCAGTGGCTGATAGGCCATCAGCACGGCGGCGATGAACGAGAAAAAGGCGCCCGGCGTCGTCGCCCCCTCGATCACCCGATAGCCGCCATAGACGATGACGGCGGCCACCGCGATGCCGCCGAAGGCGTCGACGATCGGCTGCACCGCCGCGCGCACCCGGCCCTGGCGGTAGGTCAGCCGGTAGATCTCCTCGACGATCTCGCCGATCCGCTTCGTCTCGGCCCGCTCCATGGCATAGGCCTTGATCACACGAATGCCTTGGAACGCCTGGCTCAGCAGGGTGGTGAGCTCGCCCATCCGCGCCTGGGCGTCGCCGGAGACCCGGCGCATGCGCTTGCCGAGCTTCTGGATCGGCAACACCGTCAGCGGCGCGACCAGCAGCGCGATCAGCGACAGCAGCCAGTCCTGGTACAGCATCACGCCGACCAGGAAGATCACCGACAGCCCGTCGCGCACCAGGCCGACGATGGCATTGGAGACCGCCTGGCGCAGCGCCTGGACGTCGAAGGTGAAATGCGAGATCAGCCCGCCCGTCGCCCGGCTCTGGAACAGTGCGACGTCCTGGTCCAGCAGATGGCCGAACAGGCGGAGCTGGACGTCGGCGACGATCCGCTGGCCGACCCGGGCGAGCAGCGAGTCCTGGAAATACGAAGCGGCGGATTTCAGCGCGAAGGTGACGATCACCGCGCCGCCGACCAGCCACAGCATGGAGCGGTCCTGCTCGACGAACACCTTGTCGACCACCGGATCCATCAGCCAGGCGGTGGCTGCCGTGGTCGCCGCGACGATCGCCATGGCGATCGAAGCCACCGCCAGCCAGCCCGCATGGGGGCGCACGAAGGCGTCCCACAGCCGGCGCAGCAGGGGGCCGGTGCGGGCGTCGTTCAGCGGAATGCGGGTCTTTTCGGGTTTCGCCTCGGCCATCGGCCCCTGATACACGATCCGGCGCCGGCGCGCATCCACCCTGCGGCCGAGGTTTCCGGAGGTGGGTCGCCGTTCATCGGCGCATCCGGACTGAGCAGCGCGAGACGGAGATGCAAGAGAATTGAGACGGACAGACAATCGGCGCGAGGCGATGGAGACTACTATGGTGTTGGGACCGTGCCGAAACGGATGCTCGGTCGTGCCGTCTTCGCAGACCGGTCGGCCGGGCATCCGTGGGCGGCGCCTCGGATGCGCCTGCCTGCGACCGCCCGAAGCGTCGCCGCCCGCTCGGTCCCGGGGCAGCGGACGCTTCCCGCCATCCGCCGCCTGTGCTAGCCAGCGCCCATGGTCGACCTGCCGAAGATTGCCGACATGCCGGATGCCCTCGACGCCGCCGCCCGCCGCGCGGCGTGGTGGAACCTCATGCTGGTCGATCACGGCTTCCTGCGCGCGGTGTTCCTCAACAAACGCAAGGTCGACGACGACCTCTGGCGCGCCGCCCAGCCGAGCCCGACCCATCTGCGCAAGGCCAAGATGGACGGCTTCAAGACCATCCTCAACCTGCGCGGACCGCGCGACGACGGCCCCTACACCCTGGAGCGTCAGGCCTGCGCCGAACTCGGCCTCACCCTGGTGGACTTCCCGATCCGCTCGCGCTCGGCCCTGGACCGGCCGACCCTGCTCGCCGCCATCGACATCTGGAAGACGCTGGAATACCCGGTCCTGATGCACTGCAAGTCCGGGGCCGACCGCACCGGCTTCATGGCGACGCTGTACCTGTGGCAGCACAAGGGCGTCCCGCTGCGTCGGGCGATGGATCACCTGTCCCTGCGCTACGGCCACATCCGCCAGGCCAAGACCGGGGTAATCGACTTCTTCTACGAGCAGTACCTGAAGGCCGAGGAACACACCGGCATCGGCTTCCGCGCGTGGGTGGAGACGGTGTACGACCGCGACGCCCTTAACGCTGCCTTCAAGGAGAACTGGGCGGCGAAGATCCTGGTCGACAGGATCCTGCGGCGGGAGTGACACTGGCGCCATGACCCTCACCAAGGCGCCCGATTTCCTGGCTTACGACCGCGACGGGGAACTCGGCGTCGACGTGTTGCAGGCCGCCTTCTCCGGTCCCGCCTTCGAGCGCCACGCCCACGCGACCTTCGCCATCGGCGTGACCATGCGCGGGCTGCAGCGCTTCAATCATCGCGGCCGGCGCCACACCAGCACGCCGGGCCGGATCATCGCCTTCAACCCGGAAGATCCCCATGACGGCGAGGCCGCGGACGACAGCGGCTTCGCCTACTGGATGCTGTATCCGGACACCGGGGTGTGGGAGCGCGTTCTGGAGGACGCCACCGGCCGGGCCGACCCGCCGTTCTTCACCGATACCCTGCTGGACGATCCGGCGGTGGCCCGGATCTTCGCCGCCACCATGCCGGCACTCCAGGCCCGGGCGACCGATACCGCCGCGCCGCGGGAGAGCCTGGCCGCGGAGAGCCGTCTCGACCTGCTGCTGCTAGCTCTGGCGCTGCGCCACGGCCGGGCCAGCCTGCCGGGCCGGCCCGATCGGGACGGCGACGCCGGCGCTGTGGCGCGGATCCGCGAGATCCTGCACGCCGGCTTCGACAGCGACATCCGCCTCGACGATCTGGCCCGCGAGACCGGCCGCAGCCGGTTCCAGGTCAACCGGGCGTTCCAGGCCGCTACCGGCATGCCGCCGCACCGGTACCTGACCAACATCCGCCTGGAACAGGCCCGCGCCCTGCTGGCGGCCGGCGACAGCCCGGCCGAGGTCGCCGCCGCCGTCGGCTTCGCCGACCAGAGCCACCTCAGCCGACGGTTCAAGGCGGCCTACGGCGTCACCCCCGGCCGGTTCCAGAGCGCCTACCGCGTCTGAGCGGGACCGCACGAACGTCCAATCATGCCGCGCCGATCTGCGGCAGTGTCGCGGGTCTCTCCACCGCAACAGCAGATCCGATATGCACGATACCAAGATCTCCATCGCCGTCCGCGACGACCTAGCCACCTGGCAGAAGCTGAACGTCGTCGCCTTCCTGGCCAGCGCCATCGCCGCCCGGTATCCGGACGCCATCGGCGAGACCTACCGCGACCGCGACGGGCAGTCCTACCTGCCGATCCTGGGGCAGCCCGTGCTCATCCTGGCCGGCAGCGGCGACGCCCTGGCCAAGGCGCACCGGCGGGCGCTGGACCGCGGCCTCGAGCTGGCCGTGTACGCCGAAGGCATGTTCAGGACCGGCAACGACGCCGACAACCGGGCCGTCGTCGCGGCCCTGCCCGGCGACGCCCTCGACCTGGTCGGGGTCGCCACGCGCGGCGACCGCAAGGATGTCGACAAGTCTCTTAAAGGTCTGAAACTGCATGAATAACCATAAAGCCGACGCGATTCAGACCCAATAAGAGGAAAGGTTTTTCGTCGATCCACGGAACCACAACGAAGGCATGACGTTTACCTGTCGAGCGGACGGCCTACCCCCCGAGTTATCCAACGGGCCGACCGCGAGACACTCACACGACGCCTCTCACGAGGTTAACTGGAGGTACGTTATGAAGCGCAACGCCCTGACCCTGAGCCTGATCGCCGGTGCGTCCATGCTGGCCCTCGCCGGCAACCCGGCGATCGCCGGGTCGACGTCTGCCGAGACCAATGCCAATGGCACCGTGAAGACGGACCACATCAAGGCCGACGGTCAGACCGGGACCGAGATCAAGAAGGACATGGACAAGGCCGGCGAGGTCGCCAAGGAGACCGCGAACACCGTGGGTGCCGCTGCGGCAACCGCCGCCACGGCCACCGAGACGAAGATCCGCGAGCTTCTGTCCGGCGACCAGATCACCGAGATCGAAGGCACCGCGGTGCGTGACGCCAAAGGCGACTCGATCGGCGAGATCGACGAGGTCGTCCGCGGCAAGTCCGACAACGTCCTGTACTTCGTGACCGATGTGGGCGGCTTCCTGGGCCTGGGTGAGCGCGAAGTCGCGATCCCGGCCAGCGAGTTCACCCGCGCCGACGATCACTTCATCCTGAACAGCGCCACGAAGGCCGAGCTGGAGACCCGCGAGCAGTTCAGCGAGGACCGCTACGTCGAGGTTGAGGTCAATGCCGACGGTACGATCGTCGCCGACTGATCCGGCCTGAACGGCTCAAAAAAAGAGGCGGCCGCCCATTGGGGCGGCCGTTTTCTTTTGCGCGTGCCATGCGGATCAGGCGTCCGCCGGGATCTCCATGCCGCGCTGCACTGCCGGACGCGCCATCAGCGCATCGAACCAGCGCTTGACGTTCGGGTAGTCGGCCAGATCGACCTTCTGCCAATCGTAGCGCGCGACCCAGGGCAGGATGGCGATGTCGGCGATGGAGTATTCGTTGTTGGCGACATAGTCGACGCCCTCCAGCCGCGCGTTCAGCACGCCGTAGAGCCGGCGGCACTCCTTGCCGTAGCGTTCCTTGCCGTAGGGCACATCGACCTTGGCGGCCCGCTCGAAGTGATGGACCTGGCCGAAGATCGGTCCGATGCCGCCCATCTGCCACATCAGCCACTGGATGACCTCGTAGCGCTTGGCGGTGTCCTGCGGCATCAGCTTGCCCGACTTCTCCGCCAGGTACATGAGGATCGCGCCGGACTCGATGACCGTGAAGGGCTTGCCGTCCGGCCCCTCGGTATCGACGATCGCCGGGATCTTCGAGTTCGGATTGATGGCGATGTATTCCGGCGTGAACTGGACGTCCTGGCCGATCGGGATCGGATGCACGTTGTACGGCACCCCGATCTCCTCGAGCATGATCGACGCCTTGCGCCCGTTCGAGGTCTTCCAGGTATAGAGTTCGATCATCGGTGTTTCCCCCTGTGCGCGGATTTCCGTTGCGGCGACCTTAGCGAGTGGCGGGCGGACGCGTAAGGCGCGAAGTATGAACGCTCCGTCAGCACCGGTCTCCGGATCGCGCCCCACCGCAGTCGCTCAGTACGCGTCCTCGAAATCGAACCCCTGCAGGATCATGGCGACCGAGCCGTCGGGGCCGGCCAGCGGCATATCGATGGACTCCGCCGCGACATGGGGCTTCCGCGAATGGGCCATGTTGCCGAACATCCGCAACGGTCGCCGCTCGTCGATCACCCGCCGGAAATGCTGCCTGAGACGGTTCCAGTAGACGGGCTCGTAGACCTCGTCGAGATAGCTGCCGGTCGCATCCCGCCCGACCGCCAGGGTCACCCGGGTGCCCAGCAGGCGGAAGCGCAGCCGGAACGGGTCCGGCTCGACATCGAGCAGCACCACCCGGCCGCCGAAACTCATGAACTCCTCCGCGGTGAACGCCTCCCGAGCCGGCACCCCGGTTCCGACCCGACGCTGCTCCCACATCTCCAGAAGCCGGCACAGTTCCCCCGAGCGCAGCGCGTTCGACTCGTCGATCTGCCACCAGCCGTCGAGCGGTATCTGCATCCCCTCCCCCAACCTGTGCGATCGTCCCGGGGATATCCCGATAGGGATCGGAAGTCAGCCGGCTGAAAGCTTCAAGTAATCAGAAAATATGGCTGCGGGGCAAAACGACCAGCCCTGTGGACGGCGCGGTCAGCGGCGACCCAAGGTGATCGTATCGGCCGCGGCGTCCCAGCCGACCCTCATGCGATCGCAGAGCCCGTCGTCGATGGCCAGGGTCGCCGGGTCCTCGAAAGCGAGGGAGGCGGCCGGCTGGCAGAGTGCGTACTGGGTGTCGTTCGCCACCGGGATGTCCCAGGCCCGCAGCGTTCCCTCTTGCAACCGCACCAGATGATAGTTGGTCAGCTCGGTGTCCCAGTTGCGGCTGTAACCGCCGATCCAATGGTCCTCGACCCCGCCGCCATCGAGATCCCCCCGGGCGATCGCATGGCCCATCCAGTCGACGCGCGGCCAGCGCAGCATCACCGCGCTCAGGAGCTCGCCGGCCATCCGGTCCGTATGCACGGGGGCGTGGTCGTCGAGCACCTGCCGCGGCACCAGCGGCCAGGTGTCCGGCTCGATCCACGCGCCGTCGCATTCGAACTTCGCCCGGTATTCCTCGATCCGCACCACAGGGCCGGTGAGGTCGTAGGCGACATGCTCGCCGCAATCGCCGATGCCGCGTCCCTTGTAGACCAGGGAGATCCGCCGCTCGCTCACCTCGCTGGCAAGGCCGATGAGCCAGGGCTGATAGGTGATATAGGGCCAGGGCGTCTGCTCGCCCTCGCGCCACACGGGGAAGGCCAGCAGGGTCGAGGTCAGCGCCCCATCCCGCTCCTCGATCCGCAGCGCCACCTCGGTGGACTGATAGGCATGGTGCTCGCACAGGGCGATGGCGAGCCAGACCCCGTCGGCCAAGTCCGAGACCCAGACATTCTCGTCGGGCGCGGCCTGGAACAGCTCCTCGCGAGAGACGGTACAGGGTTCGGGCAGGGTCAGCAGGCCGGCGGCGGCAAGCGATTGCGGCGTCGGATCCGCCGCCTGGGCGCCCGCGGCCGCGAGCAGACCCGCAAGCCCGAAAGCAAGACGGCGGCCCCACCGGGGGGCCGCCGCCAGGATGTCGCAACCACGCAAGGGCTTACGCCGCCTTCTGCTTCGCCTGCTGGATCAGATCCCAGATAACCAGCGGTGTCGCCGGCATGTCGATATGGGTGATGCCTGTAGTCGCGTGCAGGGCATCGACCAGGGCGCTGATCACCGCCGGCGGGGCGCCGATCGCCCCCGCCTCGCCCGATCCCTTGATGCCGAGCGGGTTGGTGGTGCAGCGCACGTTGTGCAAGTTGAAGTCGAACATCGGGACCAGATCGGCGCGCGGCATGCCGTAATCCATGAACGAGCCGGTCACGAGCTGGCCGGAGCCTTCCTCGTAGACGGTGTGCTCGGTCAGCGCCTGGCCGACGCCCTGGACGATGCCGCCATGCACCTGGCCTGCCAGCATCAGCGGATTGATGGTCTCGCCGAAGTCGTCGACGATCGTGTAGCGCTCGACCTCGACGGTGCCGGTGTCGGGATCGACCTCCAGCTCGACGATGTGGCAGCCGTTCGGATAGGTCGCCGCCTCCGGCGTCCGCTTGTGGCTGTCGTCCAGGCCGGGGGTCATGCCCTCGTCCAGGTTGGCGGCGTCCTTGGCCGCCTTGGCGACGTCCATGATGGTCATGGACTTGTCGGTGCCGGCCACGGTGAAGACGCCGTCGGAGAACTCGATATCGGTGGCCGCCGCCTCCATGGCATTGGCGGCGATCTTCTTGCCCTTCTCGAGGATCTGGCGACCCGCCAGCAGAACCGCGGCCCCGCCGACCGGTACCGAGCGCGACCCGCCGGTCATGCCCGGCGGCACGGTGTCGGTATCGCCCTGGATGACCTTGATGTCGCCGCCTTCGACGCCGATCGTGTCGGACAGGATCTGGGCATAGGCGGTCTCGTGGCCCTGGCCGTTCGACTGGGTGCCGATACGGATCTCGACCTTGCCCTCGTCGGTGAAGCGCACGTCCGCCGTCTCCGGGTTACCGCCGCCGCATTTCTCGATGTAGTAGCCCATGCCGATGCCGCGCAGCTTGCCGCGACCGGCGGCCTCCTTGCGGCGCTCCTCGAACGACGCCCAGCCGGACTTCTCCATGCACTCTTCCATCAGCGTCTGGAATTCGCCGCTGTCGTACACGTTGCCGAGCGGCGTGGTGTAGGGCATGGCTTCCGGCGGGATGAAGTTGCGGCGGCGCACCTCGTCGGGGGTCAGCCCCATCTCCTGGCCGACCACGTCGACGACCCGCTCGATCAGATAGGCCGCCTCCGGCCGCCCGGCGCCCCGGTAGGCATCCGTCGGGGTGGTGTTGTTCAGCACGCCCAGCACGTTCACGTACACCTGCGGAACCTTGTAGACGCCCGACAGCATGTGGGTGCCGGCATTGGTCGGGATGAAGGCGCCCATGTGGTGCAGGTAGCCGCCGAGTGCGGCATAGGTCTTCACCCGCAGCGCCTGGATCACGCCGTCGGCGTCGACCGCCGCCTCGGCATAGGAGATGTTGTCGCGGCCCTGGGCGTCGGTCATGAAGGCTTCCGAGCGGTCCGGCAGGTTGCGCACGGCCCGCTTCAGCTTGCGCGAGGCCCAGGTGCACAGCGCCTGTTCCGGATACAGGAAGATCTTCATGCCGAAGCCGCCGCCGACATCGGTGGTGCGGCAGCGCAGCTTGGCCGGGTCGATGTTCAGGACCTTCTCGGCCAGCAGGGTCTGGAACACATGCGGACCCTGGGTGGACGACCACAGGGTCGAGCGGTCGGTCTCCGGATCGTATTCGGCGACGACCGGGCGGACCTCCATGGAGTTGACGACGATGCGGTTGTTGACGATCCGCACCTCGACCTTCTTGTGGGCGCTGTCGAAGGCGGAATCGACCGCCGCCTTGTCGCCGCTCTCCCAGTCGAAGGCGACGTTGTTGGGAATGTGGTCGAAGAGCTGCGGCGCGCCGTCCTTGGTCGCGCCTTCGGTGTCGACCGTGGCGTCCAGCTCCTCGAAGTCGAACTCGATCAGCTCGGCTGCGTCGCGCGCCTGGATCGCGGTCTCGGCGACGACGAAGGCGACCGGCTCGCCCACATGACGGACCTTGCCGACCGCCAGGATCGGGCGCGGCGTGTCGGCGCGCGGGCTGCCGTCGCGGTTGGTCACCGGCGGCACGCAGGGCAGGTCGCCCAGGCCGTCGGCCTTCACATCCTCGCCGGTATAGACGGCGACGACGCCCGGCGCGTCCTTGGCCGCCGAGGTATCGATGGATGTGATCACCGCATGGGCAACGGGCGAGCGCAGGACATAGGACGCCAACGCGCCCTCGACCTCGATGTCGTCGGTATACAGGCCGGTGCCCTTGAGCAGCCGGTTGTCCTCCACGCGCTTCACGCCTTGTCCGATTGCGAACTTCACCATGTCGCCAGTCTCCGCTGCAGTCTGGTTGGAAGGGCCGGCCCGGCGGGGCAACCCGAGTTGCTGGTTGGGCCGAACGGACCCGGATACGAAACTACCCTGGGGCCTCCTCGACGCGTGCGCGCATCCTAGAAACCCTGCCCGCTCGCACTCAAGGACGAATTCAGTTAGCAATGAGTTAGACGCACTTCACCGGATGACCATCCCCGTGTCCAGTTCCTCCCCGCAGGCGGCACCGATCGACCCGGCGCCGCCCAGCCTCTCCGCGCCGAAGCGCCCCACACCCGGCTCCGCCACGCCGCTGGCCGTCGCCCTGTTGGCGATGCTGGCCGTGCTCTGGGGCTTCAACTGGCCGATCATGAAGGTGGGGCTGGCCGAGGTGCCGCCCTGGGTGTTCCGGGGCTCGGCCAGCGTGGTGTCCGGTTTCGGCCTGTTCGCCGTGGCGATGATCGGCCGGCATTCGCTGAAGATTCCTCGCGACAAATGGCGTCCGCTGTTTCTGTCGGGGATCCTGAACATGGCGCTGTGGAACATCCTGGTTCTGTATGGAATCGACCTGATGGACGCTGGCCGTGCCGGGATCCTGGCCTATACCATGCCGCTCTGGGCGACCCTGGTCGGCGCCTTCGTGCTGAAGGACCGTCTGGGAATCCGGGCCATCGTCGGGCTGTCCCTGGGCCTTGCCGGCATGGCGCTGCTGTTTTCGGTCGACGCCAAGTCGCTGGCCGGCCCGCCGCTGGGGCCGATCCTGGTGGTCGCCGCCGCCTTCTGCTGGGGGGCGGGCACGGTGGTTGTGAAGCATGCCGGTTTCACCCAGCCGGTCACCGTGGTCTGCGGCTGGCAGCACCTGATCGGCGCGGTCCCGGTCCTGATCATCGCCGTTTTCTGGGACCTCGACAACATGGGCGAGGTGACGCTCTGGCCGGCCATGGCGGTGCTCTACAACATGACGATCACCGGCATCCTCTGCTATTGGGCCTATTTCAAGGTGGTGTCGCTGCTGCCCGTGGTGGCCTCCACGGTCGGCACGCTCATGGTCCCCGTGGTCGGCGTCTTCGCCAACGCGCTGATCTTCGGGGTGCGGCCGCAATGGGTGGATTACGCCGCCCTGCTCTGCGTCGCGGCGGCCGTGTTCCTGGTGATGACCCGACGCAACCGTTAGCCGGTCATCACCGCGTTCAGCGCCGTCAGCACCGACATGGTGAACACGAAGAACACCGCGACATAGATCAGGTTCGGGCTGATCGCCAGGCCGAGCGGCCGCACGCCGAACAGGCGGCCCGCCGTCACCACGGTCAGCGAGCTGATCGAGCTCATCGCTCCCATGCCCCAGCCGAACAGCATCGCCGTCATCAGCGGCAGATGGGCAACCGCCAGGTCGCTGCTGGTCACCGCCACCATCATCACCGTGCCAGTGATCATCGGATGCACGCCCATCAGGGCGAACAGCACCATGGCTCCCGCCACCGCCGACAGGGCGGCCCAGGCCGGCAGATGGTCGGCGATCCAGGGCGCCATCACCTCAAGGATCGGCGGCGCGGTCTCCGCCAGCGTTCCCAGCACGAGGGAGATCGAGACGATCAGCAGGTCGTCCCCCATGGTCGCCATCGCCCCCTTGGTGTCGCCATAGACCTCGGCGACGCGGTGCGGCTGCTGGATCAGGTGGATGGCGCAGAGCACCGGCATGACCATCAGCACCGCCCCCAGGGTGCTGATCGGGAAGATCTGCGAGGCGGCGACCACCAGTCCGCCGACCACGACCATCAGCAGGCCGATCGGGGCGAGGCAGGCCAGCCCCCGGCGCACGGCGTCCAGGCTGAGCGGCCGGGCGAAGATCAGCAGCGAGATGATCAGCCCGCAGACCGCCATCGACCCGCCCAGCAGAAACGCCTGCCAGACCGGCACCTCCGGCACATAGGTATAGGCGACCGCGAAGCCCACCAGGAACGGCGAATAGAGCGCCACGGTGTTCATGCCGCGCAGCGACGCCAGGGCGGACGACCGGCGCTGCTTCTCGCCGGCATCGTCGGGAATCACCGAGGCCATGAAGGCGAAGGAGCCGGTGTTCAGCACCGCCCCAAAGGCATGGGCGCCGAACAGCAGACCGATCCCCGACAGCCGCTCCGGCAGCGCCGCGATCCGGTGCTGGGCGGTGCGCACCGCCGGCAGGCCGCGGGCGATCGTCCGGGTCATCGCCAGGGTCGGCAGCATGCCGGCGAAGATCAGCGTGCGGTCGAGTCCGCGCAGCATCTCGCCCGGATCGGCCCCGGCCCAGAGCAGGAGCGCGCCGAGTCCGGCGATCAGCGCGGACACGGCCAGCGTCTCCCGGCGCGCGTCGAGCAGCGACAGCACGACCACCACGCCGAGCGCGCTCGCCGCGACGGTATGAAGCCAGCCGATATCGACCCAGAGCAGGACCAGTGCGGCCAGCCAGATCGCCAGAAGGACGGGCGGGCGCCAGCGCCGGTTCAAAGCGGAGATTGTCATCGGGTAGACGGTCGCCCAAAGTTTTGTGCAACGCAACGGACCAACACGCCGCAGAGAAGCGGCGGTGCCGCATCAGAGGGAGGAATTCAATGGCCGGCAGGCTGACGGGTAAACGCGCGCTGGTGATGGGGGCCGGGTCGTCCGGTCCGGGCTGGGGCAACGGCAAGGCGACGGCGGTGCTGTTCGCCCGCGAGGGGGCCAAGGTCGTCTGCGCCGACGTGAACGGCGCGGCGGCGCAAGAGACGGCGGCCATCATCGAAGGCGAAGGCGGCGCGGCGGTGGCCGAGACCTGCGACGTCACCGACTCCGATCAGGTCGCCGGCGTCGTGAGCCGGATGGTCGAGCACTGGGGCGGGATCGACATCCTCCACAACAATGTCGGCATCGCCAAGATGGGCGGGCCGGTGGAACTGTCGGAGGACGACTGGCATCGGGTGATGGACGTGAACCTCACCGGCGTGTTCCTCGCCTGCAAACACGTGCTGCCGCATATGCTGGAGGCCGGCCGGGGCGCGATCGTCAACGTCTCCTCGATCGCCGGCTTCCGATATGTGGGCTATCCCTATGCCAGCTACTACGCGTCCAAGGGCGGGCTGAATCAGCTCACGGTCGGCCTCGCCCTGCAATACGCGGCCCAGGGCATCCGGGCGAACGTGGTGATGCCGGGGCTGATGGACACCCCGCTGATCCGCACCCAGATCGCCGGGCAATATGCCGATATCGACGCGATGATCCGCGAGCGGGACGCGAAGTCTCCCACCGGCAAGATGGGCGACGCCTGGGATGTGGCGCACGCCGCCCTGTTCCTCGCCAGCGACGAGGCGAAGTACATCAACGGGGTGTGCCTGCCGGTCGATGGCGGACATCACATGAAGGTGGGGTAACCCACTGGCCCCTCTCCCACCTCTCCCCCCTTACTCCCCGAACTTGTTCCGGGGAGTAAGGGGAGGAACAGCGTGACCCCGCCCCATCCCTCCGACGGCGTCTTATTTGTATATACATAATAGCCGAACGACCGTATTCTCCTCTTACGACGCACCCGTGAGCGCTGGAGGCAGGTCATGAGCATCACGCTGGTTCCCGGAGAGGCCACCCTCGACACGCTGGAGCGGATCTGGCGCAGCGACGCGGCCCTCACCCTCGACCCCGCCGCCCGACCCGGCGTTGAGGCCGCCGCCGCGCTGGTCCGCAAGGCGGCGTCGGAGGATGCCGCCGTCTATGGCGTGAACACCGGCTTCGGCAAGCTGGCGACGGTCAAGATCAAGCCCTCGGACACCGCCACCCTGCAGCGCAACCTGATCCTCAGCCATTGCTGCGGCGTCGGCGACACGCTGGATGCGGCCACCACCCGTCTGATGATGGCGCTGAAGCTGCTGTCGCTCGGCCGCGGCGCCTCCGGCGTGCCATGGAGTACCGTGCAGCTCATCCAGGACATGCTGAACGCCGGCGTCCTGCCCGTCGTGCCCGACCAGGGCTCCGTCGGCGCGTCCGGCGACCTCGCCCCGCTGGCCCACATGGCCGCCGCGATGATCGGCGAAGGAACCGCCATCTATAAAGGCGAGACCCTCCCCGCCGCCGAGGCCCTGAAGCGGGCCGGGCTCGCCCCCATCGTGCTGGGACCGAAGGAAGGCCTGGCGCTGATCAACGGCACCCAGTTCTCCACCGCCCTGGCCCTCACCGGCCTGTTCCGGGCCTGGCGCAACGCCCGCGCCGCAATCGTCTCGTCGTCCCTGTCCACCGATGCGATCATGGGCTCCACCGCCCCGCTGGTGGACGCGATCCATACGCTGCGCGGCCATCGCGGCCAGATCGACGTCGCCCGCGCCCAGGCCTTCCTGATGGCCGGCAGCGAGATCCGCGAGAGCCATCGCGAAGGCGACACCCGCGTCCAGGACCCCTACTGCATCCGCTGTCAGGCCCAGGTGACCGGGGCAGCGGTCGATCTGCTGCGCTTCGCCGGCGGTACGCTGCAGATCGAGGCCAACGCGGTCACCGACAACCCGCTTGTACTGGTGGAGGAAGGGCTGATCGTGTCCGGCGGCAACTTCCACGCCGAGCCGGTGGGTTTCGCCGCCGACCAGATCGCGCTGGCCGTCGCCGAGATCGGCGCCATCGCCCAGCGCAGGGTGGCGCTGATGGTGGACCCGACCCTGAGCTTCGACCTGCCGCCGTTCCTCACCCCGGACCCGGGGTTGAACTCCGGCCTGATGATCGCCGAGGTCACGACGGCTGCGCTGATGAGCGAGAACAAGCACATGGCCAATCCGTGCACCACGGATTCCACGCCGACCTCCGCCAATCAGGAGGACCATGTCAGCATGGCCGCCCATGGCGCCCGGCGGCTGGCCAAGATGAACGCCAACCTGAACGTCATCCTCGGCGTCGAACTGATGTGCGCCGCCCAGGGCATCGAGTTCCGCGCGCCGCTGACGACCAGCCCGGCGCTGGCGGCGGTGATGAAGCGGGTACGCGCGACCATCCCCGCCATCGTCGAGGACCGCATGCTGGCCCCCGATATCGAGGCCGCCGCCGCCCTGGTTGCGGACGGCATCCTGACCGACGCCGTCGATCTTCCCGTCACCTGAACCGCCCTCACCCGACCTTGGAGGTGCTGCCATGACCAACGCCCGCCACAACATCCGCGACGTCTATCCCGCCACCGGCACCGAGATCACCGCCAAGTCCTGGCTGACCGAAGCGCCGATGCGGATGCTGATGAACAACCTGCATCCCGACGTGGCCGAGAACCCGCACGAGTTGGTGGTCTATGGCGGCATCGGCCGGGCGGCGCGCACCTGGGAGGATTTCGACCGCATCGTCGCCAGCCTGAAGAGCCTGGAGGACGACGAGACCCTGCTGGTGCAGTCGGGCAAGCCGGTCGGCATCTTCCGCACCCATGTCGACGCGCCGCGCGTGCTGATCGCCAACTCGAACATCGTTCCGCACTGGGCGACCTGGGATCACTTCAACGAGCTCGATCGCAAGGGGCTGATGATGTACGGCCAGATGACGGCCGGCTCCTGGATCTATATCGGCAGCCAGGGGATCGTGCAGGGCACCTACGAGACCTTCGTGGAGGCCGGACGCCAGCATTACGGCGGCTCGCTGAAGGGCCGCTGGATCCTGACCGCCGGGCTCGGCGGCATGGGCGGCGCGCAGCCCCTGGCCGCGGTCTTCGCCGGCGCCTGCTGCCTTGCCGTCGAATGCGACGAGACCCGCGCCGATTTCCGCCTGCGCACCGGATATGTGGACGAGAAGACCCACTCGCTGGACGACGCCCTGGCGATGATCGAGCACTGGACCAAAGCCGGAGAGGCCAAGTCCGTCGCCCTGATCGGCAACGCCGCCGACGTGTTCCCGGAGCTGGTGCGGCGCGGCGTGCGGCCCGACATCGTCACCGACCAGACCAGCGCCCATGATCCGATCAACGGCTACCTGCCCAAGGGCTGGTCCGTCGCCGAGTGGCGCGACAAGCGCGAGACCGCGCCGAAGGAAGTCGAGAAGGCCGCCCGCGCCTCCATGAAGGAGCATGTGGCGGCGATGGTCGACTTCTGGAACGCCGGGGTGCCGACCCTCGACTACGGCAACAACATCCGGCAGGTGGCGCTGGAGGAAGGGCTGGAGAACGCCTTCGCCTTCCCCGGCTTCGTGCCTGCCTATATCCGCCCGCTGTTCTGCCGCGGCATCGGCCCGTTCCGCTGGTGCGCGCTGTCCGGCGATCCGGAGGACATCTACAAGACCGACGCCAAGGTGAAGGAGCTGACCGACGATCCGCACCTGCACCAGTGGCTGGACATGGCCCGCGAGCGGATCAGCTTCCAGGGCCTGCCCGCCCGCATCTGCTGGGTCGGGCTGGGGGTCCGCCACAAGCTCGGCCTCGCCTTCAACGCGATGGTGCGCAGCGGCGAGCTGAAAGCGCCGGTGGTGATCGGCCGCGACCACCTGGACAGCGGCTCCGTCGCCAGCCCGAACCGGGAAACCGAGTCGATGAAGGACGGCAGCGACGCGGTCTCCGACTGGCCGCTGCTGAACGCGTTGCTCAATACCGCCTCGGGAGCGACCTGGGTCAGCCTGCACCATGGCGGCGGGGTCGGCATCGGCTTCAGCCAGCATGCCGGCATGGTGATCTGCTGCGACGGCACCGAGGCGGCCGACAGGCGGCTGGAGCGCGTTCTGTGGAACGACCCGGCCAGCGGCGTGATGCGCCACGCCGACGCGGGCTACGAGATCGCGGTCGAGTGCGCGCGCGAGCATCAGCTTCGGCTCCCAGGGATTCTGGGGGATTAGCCCGGGACGTCGGGAGGAAGATCCGGCCACTCGCCCGTCAGGATGACGGGAGGGGTATGTCCCGAGCCCCTACCGTCGCTCCGACTTCAGCGAGAACAGCGCGCCCGGGTGCAGCATCGAGGCATGGGTGATCGGCCGGTCGCCGAGCCGCGACACACGCTCGATCCGCAGCAGCGCCGTCCCCGCCGAGACCTCCAACGCCTCGGCCGCCCGACCATCGGCGGCGAGGGCGGAGATCTCGTGGTCGACGCCGGTATAGGGCACGTTCTCCAGCAGCCAATGATTGGCGCTGACTTCCGAGAAATCCACGTCCAGCGCCGCCGGCACCTGCGCCAGATTGATCCAGCGGGTGTCGTGCTGGAACACCCGGCCGTCGGCCCAGTGGCGCCCCACGACGTTCAGGTGCCGCTCGCCCTTCGCCGCGCCGAGCGCCTCGGCGATGACCGCGGCCGGAGCGGCTTGGCGCCGGGTCAGCAGCTCGTAGCGATAGGCGAAGCCGCGCCCCTCGATCTCCTCGCGTACCGAGGGGATGCGGATCAGCACGCCACCACCGTCCCGGGGCGCGACCTGGGTGCCGGCCCGGCGTCGGCGCACCACCAGCCCCTCGTCCGCCAGCTCCCGCAGGGCGCGATGGGCGGTCAGACGCGAGCAGTTGAAGTCGGCGGCAATCTGCTCCTCGCCGGGCACCATATCGCCGGCCAGCAGCGCGCCGGACTCGATCTTCGCCCGCAGCGCGTCCTTCACAAGCTGATAGATCGGCGTATCCGCCACGACATTTGTCTTTACAAATTGAACCCGACATCCGGTATAGGCGCTGCCGTCCTAGGGCGCCAGCACCAGCTTGATGATCAGCCCGACCACGCCGACGGTCACCACGCCGGCCAGCCACAGGCCGACGAACCAGGCCAGCCGCCGCAGCCGGCTGCCGTCACGGGGACCGTACTTGCCGCCGCTCAATGGTAGCCCTCTCCCGCCCGGACCTTTCCGCGGAACACACTGTAGGCGTAGATCGTGTAGGCCAGGATGATGGGCAGCAACACGGCGGTGCCGACCAGCAGGAAGCCGAGGCTCTCGTCCGGTGCGGCGGCGTCCCAGATCGACACCGAGGGCGGCACGATGTTCGGGTAGAAGCTGATACCGAGCCCGACGAAACACAGCACGAACAGGATCTGCGCCGAGATGAACGGCTGGTAGTCGCGCCGCCGCAGCAGCCCCCAGCCCAGGCTCAGCACCGTCAGGCCGGTCAGCACCGGCACCGGCGCCGCCCAGAGCAGCCAGGGCAGCGAGAACCAGCGCTCCATGTAAACGGGGTCCAGGAACGGCGTCCACAGGCTGACCGCGCCGACCATGACGACCGTCCCGATCGCCGCCGGCCAGGCGATGCGGAAGCCGTGATCCCGCACCCCGTCCTCGGTCTTCATCACCAGCCAGGTCGCGCCGAGCAGCGCGTATCCGATCGCCACCGCAACGCCGCAGAGCAGGCTGAACGGCGTGAGCCAGTCCCACCAGCCGCCGGCATAGGCGCGGTTCTCGACCTCGATCCCCTGCACCAGGGCGCCCAGGATGATGCCCTGGGACAGGGCGGCGACCAGCGAGCCGAGGGTGAAGGACCAGTCCCACACCCGCTTCCAGCGCACCGTCTTCCAGCGGAACTCGAAGGCCACGCCGCGGAACACCAGGCCGAGCAGCATGGCCGTCACCGGCGCGTAGACCGCCGGCATCAGCACCGCATAGGCCAGCGGGAAGACGGCGAACAGCCCGCCGCCGCCGAGCACCAGCCAGGTCTCGTTACCGTCCCAGACCGGGGCGACGGTGTTCATGGCCACGTCCCGCTCGCCCTCGTCCGACAGGAACGGGAAGACCAGGCCGATGCCGAGGTCGAACCCGTCCAGGACCACATAGAGCAGGACGGCGGTGGCGATCAGCAGGGCCCAGATCAGGGCGAGATCCATCTCCATGACGCTCACTCCTCCCCCGGGGCGCCGGGACCGGCCGCGCCGGCCTGGGCCATGCCGGCGGCACGGACCGGTTCGTCCTCGTTCAGCCCCGGCTCATTGTCATGCGGTGCGGCGTTCATCGACCGCAGCACGTAGTAGACGCCGGCGCCGAACACCAGGAAGTACACCACGATGAAGGCGATCAAAGACGTCGCCACCGCCGGCACGTCCATCGGCGAGGCGGAGTCCGCCGTGCGCAGCAGACCGTAGACCGTCCAGGGCTGGCGCCCCATCTCGGTGGTCACCCAGCCGGCGAGCACGGCGACAAAACCGGACGGCCCCATGACGATCGCCAGACGGTGCAGCAGGTCGGGTTCGTACAGCGTCCCGCGCCAGCGCCGCCACAGCGCCCACAGGCCGATGCCGACCATGGCGAAGCCGATCGCCACCATCAGCCGGAAGGTCCAGAACAGCACCGTGGCGTTGGGCCGGTCCTCGCGCGGCCAGTCCTTCAGCCCCTGGACCGCCCCGTCGAGATCATGGGTGAGGATCAGGCTGCCGAGCTTGGGAATGCCGATCGCGTATTTGGTCTCCTCCGCCTCCATGTCGGGCCAGCCGAACAGGTAGAGCGGCGCGCCCTCCTGGGACTCGAAATGGCCTTCCATGGCGGCGACCTTGGCCGGCTGGTGCTCCAACGTGTTCAGCCCGTGCAGGTCGCCGGCGACGATCTGGATCGGCGCCACCACGGCCGCCATCCACATGGCCATGGAGAACATCAGCCTGGCCGGCCGGTTGTCCCGGTTGCGCAGCAGGTGCAGAGCGCCCACCGCGCCGACCACGAAGGCCGTGGTCAGATAGGCCGCCAGAACCATGTGAACGAGCCGGTACGGGAAGGATGGGTTGAACACCACCGCCCACCAGTCGGCCGGCACGAACTGGCCCACATCGTTGATGGCGTAGCCCGCCGGCGTGTGCATCCAGCTGTTCACGCTGAGGATCCAGAAGGCGGAGATGAAGGTGCCGATCGCCACCATCAGGGTGGCGGCGAAGTGCAGCTTCTTGCCGACCCGCTTCAGCCCGAACAGCATGATCCCGAGGAAACCGGCCTCCAGGAAGAAGGCCGACAGCACCTCATAGCCCATCAGCGGGCCGAGCACCGGGCCGGTCTTGTCGGAGAATACGCTCCAGTTGGTGCCGAACTGGTAGCTCATGACGATGCCCGACACGACGCCCATGCCGAAGGCCACGGCGAAGATCTTCAGCCAGTACTGGAAGGTGTCGATATAGACCTGCCGGCCGGTCGCCAGCCACAGGCCCTCCAGAACCGCGAGATAGGAGGCCAGGCCGATGGAGAACGCCGGGAAGACGATGTGGAACGACACCGTGAAGGCGAACTGAAACCGGGCCAGATCGATGGCGAGCGGCAGGTCCATGCCCCGCACTCCTCGATGGTTGTCGCCGGCCCTAAGGCCCGCTGTGATCCCCCTCGTCGCACCGAAGAGCTAGTGCGGCAAGCCGGCAGGGTCCATGCGGCGTTTCATCACCGCGACAGTTTTGCCGCCATACCATGGCGGGGGAGGACGGCAATGGCAGGCCGGTATCGTTGCGCTCAAAAAGGGTAAAATCTTGATTCAGATCAATGAAATGGAGCACTCATCCGGGCGACGATCACGGTGTGGCATTGCCCCATCAGGTCGGACCACCCGGCCGCTGCAACGAGGTTTGCATGTCCTATATCCTGCCCTGGAGGACCGGAGGCCTTCTGCTCGGTGCCGTGTTCTTCGCTGCCGTGCTTTCGGTATCGCCCATCGGCGTATCTACGCAATTCGTCATCTTCGACGGCATCCTATGGGATGCGGTCGATCCGGACGTGGTCGTGGACTCCCCGGACGCAAAGAGCGGATACAGCAGCCCCAACGCCTATCTGAACAAGAGCGGCGGCAGCTACGCCGAGGATGTCGCCAATCCGCTGAACTACGGCTTTGTCTTTGTCCTGGCGATGATGGCGGGAGCATTTCTGTCGTCGCGTCTGCGCGGCGGCCTGTCGCCGAACGAGCGCGACATGCCGGCGGTCTGGCGGGCGAATTTCGGCGACTCGCCGGTCAAGCGCTACGCTGCCGCCCTGATCGCCGGCTTCGTGGTCCTGTATGGCTCCCGTCTGGCCGGCGGCTGCACGTCCGGCCACATGATGAGCGGCATGATGCAGACCGCTCTGTCCGGCTACATCTTCGCCGCCGGCGCCTTCCTCGCCGGCATCCCGACCGCCCTCGCTCTATTCCGCAAGGAGAGCTGACATGGAGATCGTTCTCGCCATCGCCATTGGCGGCGCCTTCGGTTTCGTTCTCGACCGGGTCGGCGCGACCAACCCCGGCTATATCATCCGAATGCTGAACCTTTCGGACCTTCATCTGATGAAGACCATTCTAAGTGGCATCGGAACGGCCTCGATCCTGATGTTCGCCGGCCTGCTCGTCGGCCTAGTGGATCCCGGCCATGTCTCGATCAAGGCCGCCTATCTCGGGGTGTTTATCGGAGGGCTGCTGCTCGGGGTCGGCTTCGCCGTCGCCGGCTACTGCCCGGGAACCGGCCTCACCGCCGCGGCAACCGGGCGGTGGGACGCCCTGTGGTTCATCCTGGGCGGTCTGCTGGGAGCCGCGGCCTACATGCTGAGTTTCGCCTGGGTCGAGACCACAGGCATTCTGGAGAATATCGCCGGCGGCAAAACCACCCTCGGGCCGATCGCCGGGACCGACTATCCCTCGCTGATCGGCGTGCCGGGAGAGTGGATCGGTCTCGCGGCCGGCCTGGCATTCCTGGCGATCGCTTGGCTGCTTCCGGACAGGCTTACCGGGGCATCCACGCCGACTGTCCGGGCACCGGGAGAGTAGAGATCCCGGCGCAGTCGGGAAGGAGCGACGCTGGGCCGTAGCGTTCCCGTCTCACACGTGCAGATACGTCTCGATCACCGCTCCGTCGGCGCGGAAGGCGGCGGTGTCGCCTTCCCAGACCACATGACCCTTCTCCACCACCGTGTGCCGGTCGGCCAGCGCCAGCAGGGCGGAGACGTTCTTGTCGATAACCAGGATCGACTGGCCCTCCCCCTTCAGGGTCGCCAGCACCCGCCAGATCTCCTCGCGGATCAGCGGCGCCAGGCCCTCGGTCGCCTCGTCCAGGATCAGCAGGCGCGGGTTGGTCATCAGCGCCCGGCCGATCGCCAGCATCTGCTGCTCGCCGCCGGACAGCGAGCCGCCCATCTGCCGCCGCCGCTCGCCCAGGCGCGGGAACAGCGCCAGCACCTCGGCCAGCCCCCAGCGCGGTGCGCCGCGTCCCAGCCGGTTGGCGGCGGTGGCGATCAGGTTCTCCTCCACCGTCAGGGTCGGGAAGATCTGCCGCCCCTCCGGCACCAGGCCCAGCCCGCGGCGGGCGATCTCATGAGCCGGGCGGCCGCGCATGTCCTCGCCGGCGATCAGCACCCGTCCGCCGGTCGGCGGCAGCAGGCCCATCACGGCGCGGATGGTGGTGGTCTTGCCCATGCCGTTGCGGCCCATCAGGGTGACCACCTCGCCCGCCTGCACCGTCAGGTTCATGCCGAACAGCACCGGCGCGGCCCCGTACCCGGCGGTCAGGTCGGCCACTTCCAGCAACGGCGCGGTCATGGGATCTCCTCCTCGCCCAGATAGGCGGCGCGGACCTCCGGATCGGTCCGGATCGCGTCCGGCGCGCCCTCGGCGATGACCCGGCCATAGACCAGCACCGAGATCGTGTCGGCCAGGGCGAAGACAGCCGCCATGTCGTGCTCGACCAGCAGGATGGTGAAGCGGCCGCGCAGCGCCTCCAGCGTCTCGGTCAGGCGCGCGGTCTCCTCGTGGGTGGTGCCAGCCATCGGCTCGTCCAGCAGCAGCAGCTTCGGCTCGGTCGCCAGCGCCATGGCGATCTCCAGCGCCCGCTTCTCGCCGTGGCTCAGCGAGCCGGCCCGGATCAGCGCCCGGTCGGCCAGGCCGACGGTCTCCAGGCAGGCCATCGCCTTCTCGGTCAGCGCCGTCTCGCGGGCGACGGACCGGAAGAAACGGAAGCTGTGCCCGGCATGGGCCTGGGCGGCGACGGCGACATTGTCCAGGGTGGAGAAGCCGGGCAGCACGTTGGTGATCTGGAACGATCGGGCGAGGCCGAGGTGGGAACGGGCGTGGATCGGCAGGCCGGTGATGTCGCGACCATCAAGAATGATGGTGCCGGCATCGGGTGCCGCCTGGCCGCCGATCTGGTTGATCAGCGTCGTCTTACCCGCTCCGTTCGGACCTATAATTGCATGAATGGCCCCGGACTTCACGGTCAGGTTCACGCCATCGGTGACGGTCAGCGCACCGTAACTTTTCCTGAGGCCGGCAAGCTCAAGGATCGGGTCAGCCATCGCGCCCCTCCCGGCTTGGACCTTCCCTGCGGAACGCACGGGCGAGGCCGCCGCGGGCATAGAGCACGATCAGGATCAGCAACGGCCCGAAGATCACCCGCCAGTGTTCGGTGAACCCGGCCAGCACATCCTCCAGCGCCAGATAGGCCACCGCGCCCAGCACCGCGCCGTAGAGCGACCCCATGCCGCCGAGCACGACCATGATGATCAGGTCGCCCGAACGCTGCCAGGACATGTAGGCCGGGCTGACGAACTCGGCGTGGTTGGCCAGCAGCGCGCCGGCCAGCCCGGCCATCATGCCGGCGAGGACATAGGCCACGAGCTGGTGACGGTACGCATCGAAACCGACGGCGGACATGCGGGCCCGGTTCTCCCGCACGCCGGCGATCACCCGGCCGAACCGGCTGCCGACGACGCGGCTCGCGACCCACCAGCACAGTGCGAGGCAGATCAGCACGAAGAAATACAGGGCGGTGTCGTCCTCCAGCACCGGATTGCCGAGGACCTCGCTGCGGCCCCAGATGGTCAGCCCGTCGTCGCCGCCATAGGCCGACAGGCTGGAGGCCGTGTAGTAGGCCATCTGCCCGAAGGCGAGCGTGATCATGATGAAATAGACGCCGCGGGTGCGCAGGCTGATCGCCCCGGTGACCAGCGCGAACAGCCCGGCGGCGGCCATGGCCATGGGGATGGTCAGCGTGCCTTCCCACAGATTGTGCTCGGCCGAGATCCCGACCGCATAGGCGCCGATGCCGATGAAGGCGGCGTGGCCGAAACTGACCATCGCCCCGTAGCCCAGGATCAGGTCGAGGCTGAGGGCGGCGATGGCGTAGATCATCACCCGGCTGGCGACATTGGTCAGGTAGCCCTGGCCGAACGCCTCGGCCACCGGCGGCAGCAGCGCGAAGACGATCAGCAGGGCGGCCGTGATCAACCGCTCCCGTGTCAGCAGGTCGCGCATCAGGCGCGTCCCGGTGCCGGGAACAGTCCGGTCGGCCGGAAGAACAGCACGCCGGCCATCAGCACGTAGATCAGCATCGACGCGATCGCCGGGCCGACCTGGTTGGCGGCGGACGGCTCCAGGAACAGCTTGAAGATGTCGGTCATGAAGGACCGGCCGAGCGTGTCGACCAGGCCCACCAGCAGGGCCGCCAGGAAGGCGCCGCGAATGGACCCGATGCCGCCGATCACGATGACCACGAAGGCGAGGATCAGCACCCCGTCGCCCATCCCCGGCTCGACCGAGAAGATCGGGCCGGCCATCACCCCGGCGAATCCCGCCAGCATGGCGCCGAAGCCGAAGACCACCATGAAGAGCTGGCGCACGTTGACGCCCAGGGCCGACAGCATCGCCGGGTTGGCGGCGCCGGCGCGGATCAGCATGCCCACCTTCGTGCGCGCCACCACCAGCCAGAGGCCGGCCGCGCAGATCAGCCCGGCGACGATCAGGGCGATGCGGTAGACCGGATAGCCGAACCCGTCCATCACCGGGATCGCCCCCTGCAGGATCTCCGGCCCCGGATAGCTGAGCGGCGAGGCCCCCCAGACGATCCGCACGCCCTCGTTCAGGAACAGGATCACGCCGAAGGTCGCCAGCACCTGGTCCAGGTGGTCGCGGTCGTAGAAATGCCGGAACACCAGCACCTCCAGCACCAGCCCCAATACCAGGGCCGCCGCTAGGGCCAGCACGACCGTGGCGAAGAAGTTGCCGGTCAGGCCGTAGAAGGTGACGGCGAGATAGGCGCCGAGCATGTACTGCACGCCATGGGCCAGGTTGATGAAGTCCATCACCCCGAAGACCAGGGTGAGCCCGGCCGCCACCAGGAACAGCAGCACGCCGAGCTGCAATCCGTTCAGCACCTGCACCGCGAACAGCGTCGCCGTCATCGTCCCCCCGCTCCCTCGTTCACCGGGAGCCCCCTAATAACAGAAACGGGCGGAACCCGAAGGCTCCGCCCGCCCAATCCGGCCGCAGCCGATCACTCCATGCGGCAGTCCTTGGCGTGGACGTCGCCGTAATCGTCGAACACCTTCTCGACCACGGTGGTGTGATAGGCGCCGTCGTCGCGCTTCACCGCCTTGACCAGGTAGAAGTCCTGGATCGGGAAGTGGTTGTTGTTGAACTTGAAATCGCCGCGCACGGAGGCGAAATCCGCCTTCTTCAGCGCCGCGATCACCGCGTCCTTGTCGCTCAAGTCGCCGCCGACCGCCGCAACCGCGCTGTCGATCAGCTGGGCGGCGTCATAGCCCTGGCTGGAATACAGCGACGGCACCGAGTCGTATTTCGCCTCGTAGGCGGTCACGAACTTCTTGTTGGCTTCGTTGTCCATGTCCGGCGTCCACTGGGACGACGAGAACAGGCCGAGGGCCGCGTCCTTGGTCGCCGGCAGGGTGGTGCCGTCCACGGTGAAGGCCGACAGGAAGGTCACGCTGTCGGCGAGGCCGGCCTGATTGAACTGGCGCACCAGGTTTACGCCCATGCCGCCCGGCATGAAGGTGAACATCGCGTCCGGCTTGGCGGCGGCGATCTTCGCCAGCTCGGCCGAGAAATCCAGGTTGCCGAGCTTGGTGTAGACCTCGTCGACCACCTCGCCCTCGTAGTAGCGCTTGAAGCCGTTGATGCTGTCCTTGCCGGCCTGGTAGTTCGGGGCCATCAGGAAGACCTTCTTGAAGCCCTTCTCCTGGGCGTATTTGCCCATGACCTCGTGGATCTGGTCGTTCTGCCAGGAGGTCGAGAAGAAGTACTTGTTGCAGCCCCGGCCGGCGAAGGTCGAGGTGCCGGCATTGGCGCCGATCAGGAAGGTCTCGCTCTCCGTCACCGGGCGGAACACCGCCTGCAGGATGTTGGAGAAGACGATGCCGGCGACGAAGTCGACCTTGTCGCGCTCCAGCAGTTCCTTGACCTTGGTCAGGGCGACGTCCGGTTTCAGCTCGTCATCGACGACGATCATCTCCACGTCGCGTCCGCCGAGTTTGCCGCCGTTTTCATCGACGAAAAGCTGGAAGCCGTCGCGGATGTGGTTGCCGAGCACCGCCGGCGGACCGGACAGCGTGACCATCATGCCGATCTTGAGCGGCTCGGCCGCCTGAGCGGCGCCGAGCGCGCCCGCGACGGTCATGCCGGCGGCCAGCGCCAGCGCCTTGATTCCCCTACCCATCATGCTCTCCCTGGATGTTCCCTGTTCCTGTCCGTCTTGCGCGTCCAATGGTCGTTCCGGCCCCGCAGCCGGCCGGAGTCGCGGTGCAGCATGCCCCGCCCCGGCGCGGTTTCCAAGCCCGGGGGCGCAGGACAGGGACCCGGGGGGCGGATTCAGCGGTATTGCTGGTTCAGGATGTCCGGCTTCAGGCCGGGCGTGACCAGATCATGGCCGCCGCTGCCGCCGCAGGGTCCGTCCCGCACCGAGGCGATGGCCGCGTCCAGGGGAACCGAGTAGATGCACACCGCGCGCCGGCAACGGCTCCCGCCGTCGCCGCCATCGGCCAGGGGCTGGTACAGGCTCGCCCGCACCGCCTCGAAGCGCGCCCCGGCATGGCTCAGCCGGTCGGCGAAGAGATCGGAGCGCAGCTCGAAGCGGCCCCAGTCCCAGCGCGCGTCCATCTCCACGCGCAGAGCGTCCGGCCCGGTGTCGTAGCCGGCGGCGGCCAGTTGCTGCGGGCAGAGCGCCAGGACGCGGTCACGATGGGTGTCGACCAGATCGCCGGAGCGCCACCGCGACCACAATCCGGCGGTGGTGACCGCCAGGGCGATCACGATCACAAGGGTGCGGTACCAGGTGAGCTCCATGACGGCAGGGTAAAGCAAATCCCGTCGGCGCGGGCCCCCGTGCCACCCGCCGTCACACCGCGACGCTGTGCCGTCCGGTGAACGGGGCCAGTTCCGGGTCGAAACAGGCGGCGATCGTGCGCCAGTACCGGCGACCGGCGGGGGTGGCGGCAACCTGCCAGCCATCGACCGTCGCCAGACCGTCCCGGATCAACGGCGCCAGACGCGCGAACGCGTCCACCAGCAGTGTCGGTTCGTCGTCGTGACGCGCCGCCACCGCCCGCAGATCCACCGCTCCGTCGCAGAGCAGACGCTCGATGACCGAGCGGCGCAGCCGATCCTCCCGGGTGACGCCCAGCCCGCGTTGGACCGGCAGCCGGCCGGCCGCCACCGCCTCGCTCCACTGTTTCACATGCGGCGCGTTCTGGGCGTAGCCGCCCGGCAGGGCGGAGATCGAGGACGGGCCGAAGCCGATCAGCGTCTTCGCCGGGTCGTCCGTATAGCCCTGGAAGTTCCGGCGCAGGCGCCCCTCGCGCGCCGCCACCGCCAGGCTGTCCTGCGGCAGGGCGAAATGGTCGATGCCGATGGCGGCATAGCCGTCGGCCACGAGCCGTTCCTCCGCCGCCTCGGCCTGCTCGAAGCGTTCCCGCGCCCCCGGCAGCAGGGTCTCGTCGATGGCGGCCTGGTTCTTCTTGAACCACGGCACATGGGCGTAGCCGAACACCGCCACCCGGTCGACGCCGAGCGCGCTGACGGCATCCGCCGAGCGGTGCACATGGTCCACCGTCTGACCCGGCAGGCCGTACATCAGGTCGGCATTGATGCTGCGGATACCGGCGGCACGCAGGGTGGCGATGCGGTCGGCGACCAGCTCCGTAGGCTGGATCCGGTTGATTGCCCGCTGCACGTCGGGATCGACATCCTGCACCCCGAGGCTCGCCCGGGTCACGCCAAGTGCCGCCATGGTCTCCACATGGGCGTCGTCGAGCGTGCGCGGATCGATCTCCATCGCGATCTCGGCATCGCCGCGCACCGGAAAGGCGTCGCGCAGGGTGCTCATCACCCGGGCCATGGCCTGCGGCGACATCATCGTCGGGGTGCCGCCGCCGAAATGGATCGAGCAGACCTCGCCCGGCTCGTGCACGCGGCTCGACACCAGCAGGATCTCCTTGAGCAGATGGCCGACGAACCGGTCGATGCGCGCGCTGTCATTGGCCACCGAGGTGTGGCAGCCGCAATACCAGCAGAGCTGGGCGCAGAACGGCACATGAATGTACAGCGACAGAGGCTCAGCCCGCGTCAGCCCGTCCAGCCACCAGGGATACAGCTCACGCCCCTCGCCATCCTTGAAACGGTTGGCCGGCGGGTAGCTGGTGTAGCGCGGCAGCGCCGCGGTCGCGTGTCTGTGCAGAAACATGGGCTCGGTCCCGTTCGCTCGTGTCCCGCAGAGAGTGGCCGGATGCGCCGGGCCGAACATTGATCCAGGTCAACGCGCCGGCCCCGTGGGACGGGGTCGGGAAAAATCGGGTGCTCCCTTGGCCGCCGCGATCCCCTAGGCTTCGGCAAAACCCGACACCGACCGACACAACAAGCCCAGCAGAACAACGAGCCCAGGGAGGCCCCGATGCCCGACACCCCCGCCACCGCCGTGATTTCCGGCGCCGGCCAGAATATCGGCCGCGCCATCGCCGTCGCGCTGGCGCGCGACGGCTTCGACATCGTCGTCAACGGCCGCGCCAACCGGGACGCCTGCGACGCGGTGGCCAAGGATGTGGGCGCGCTGGGCCGCACGGCGCTGGTGGTCATGGCCGATGTCGGCGATTCCGGCGCGGTGACCGAGCTGAAGGCCCGGGTCGAGGCGGAGATGCCGCCGGTCGCGATCGTGGTGAACAACGCCGCCATCCGGCCGCAGAAGCCGTTCCTGGAAATGACCGACGACGACTGGCACCGGGTGATGAACACCGACCTGACCAGCGCCTTCTATCTCTGCCGCGCGTTCTGCGGCGCCATGGTGGAGCGCAACTGGGGTCGTGTGGTGAACCTGACGGGGATGAACGCGATCCACGGCTATGCCGGCCGCGCGCCCGTATCCGCCGCCAAGCACGGGCTGTGGGGGCTGACCAAGGCGCTGGCCAAGGAGTTCGGACCGAGCGGGGTGACGGTGAACGCGATCTCCCCGGGGCCGATCGACACCGAGCATGCCGACGCCTCGATGACCCATCACATCAAGAGCCAGCTCGATCGCATCCCGGTCGGCCGCCTGGGCCAGCCGGAGGACATCGCGGCGCTCACCGCCTTCCTGTGCTCCGACGGCGGCGGCTTCATCAACGGCCAGATGATCGCCAGCAACGGCGGCGCGCAGACCTAGAAGGACGGCCAGATCCAAGACCGCTGGGCTCCGGCCGAGCTCCGGATCAAGTCCGGACGTCACCGGGATGACGGAGGAATGTAGCGACACGTTCTTCTCACCCTTCCTCGTCATCCCGGTGGACCCAGGACCTGATCCGGGGGCCGACCGGGACGCAGCGGGCGAGCCCAACCCACAATCGCCGGATTTCCTTGCGCCGGTCCGCGCCGCGTGGCATGCGGCCCCATGGCTGATCGTAGCGAAACCATCGACACGTACGATTACATCATCGTCGGCGCCGGCTCGGCAGGCTGCGTGCTGGCCAACCGGCTGAGCGAAGATCCCAAGACCCGGGTTCTGCTGCTGGAGGGCGGCGGCAGCGACCGGTCGATCTTCGTGTCCATGCCCTCGGCCCTGTCGATCCCGATGAACATGAAGCGGTTCAACTGGTTCTACGAGAGCGAGCCGGAGCCCGGACTGGACGGCCGCCGCCTGCACTGCCCGCGCGGCAAGGGGCTGGGCGGGTCGTCCTCGATCAACGGCATGGTCTATGTGCGCGGCCATGCCCGCGACTACGACCAGTGGGTCGAGCACGGCGCCACCGGCTGGGGCTATGCCGACGTGCTGCCCTATTTCAAGCGGGCGGAAAGCTGGGAAGGCGGGGCCGACGCCTATCGCGGCGGCGACGGACCGCTGGCGACCTCCAACGGCAACCACATGACGAACCCGCTGTACAAGGCCTTCATCGAGGCCGGCGTGCAGGCGGGCTACGGCGCCACCGACGACTATAACGGCCGCCGCCAGGAAGGCTTCGGCGCCATGCACATGACCGTGCGCGACGGGCTGCGCTGGTCGACCGCGCGCGGCTACCTGCGTCCGACCCAGGGGCGCGCGAACCTTCGGGTGGTCAAGCATGCGCTGGTCGACCGGGTGATCATCGCCGACGGCCGCGCCACCGGCATCTCCTACTCCACCCGAGGGATCTCGCGGGAGGCGAGCGCGCGGCATGAGGTGATCCTGGCCGCCGGCTCCGTCGGCTCGCCCACGATCCTGCAGCGCTCCGGCATCGGCCCCGCCGCCGAGCTGAAGCGCCACGGCATCCCGGTGATCGCCGACCGGCCCGGTGTCGGGGGAAACCTGCAGGACCATCTGGAAGTCTACTTCCAGTTCCGCTGCACCCAGCCGCTCAGCCTGAACCGGCACCTGTCGCTGTGGCGCAAGGGACTGATCGGCGCCCGATGGCTGCTGTTCCGCAACGGGCTGGGGGCGACCAACCATTTCGAATCCTGCGCCTTCATCCGCTCGCGCGCCGGGCTGGAATGGCCCGATATCCAGTATCACTTCCTGCCCGGCGCGATGCGCTACGACGGCAACGCCGCCTTCGCCGGCGACGGGTTTCAGGTGCATGTCGGCCCGAACAAGCCGAAGAGCCGCGGCCGCATCGACATCGCCGACGCCGATCCAGAGACCAAGCCGTCGATCCTGTTCAACTATCTGCAGGACCCGCAGGACGTGGAGGACTGGCGCCGGGTGGTGCGGCTGACCCGCGAGATCGTCGCGCAGCCGGCGATGGATCCCTATCGCGGCGAGGAGATCCAGCCCGGGGCCGACGTGACCTCCGACGAAGCGATCGACGCCTGGGTGCGCGAGAACGTGGAGAGCGCCTATCACCCGTCCTGTACCTGCCGGATGGGCCGTCCGGACGATCCCGAGACGGTGCTGCGCCCGGACCTGACGGTGATCGGCGTGGAGGGCCTGCGGGTCGCCGACAGCTCCATTTTCCCGACGATCCCGAACGGCAACCTGAACGCGCCCACCATCATGGTGGCGGAGAAGGCCGCCGACCTGATCCTCGGCCGCGCGGCCCCGGCCAGCGACAATGCCGAAGTCTGGATCGCCCCGGACTGGCAGACGGCCCAGCGCGAGGCGCAGGCCGGATAGGGTTCCTCATCCCATTACTTACCTCCCTCCCAGGCTTTGTGCCGGGGCAAGGCTAGGGAACCTCGATCGCCGGAAGATGATCCGGAATGGTCGTGCGCGTTGATGGGATTGCCCCGGGGCAGGTCCGGGGAGTCTGGAGAAGGAAAGGCGGCGGGTGGATTTCCGTGCCTTCACCGCCCCCTGCCCGCGCCCTAAACTCGCGAGCAAAACGCGTGAGGAAACCCCAATGACCGCCTCTTCCACCCCCTGGGACTACATCATCGTCGGCGCCGGCTCGGCCGGCTGCGTGCTCGCCAACCGGCTGAGCGCCGACCCGGCCAACCGGGTGCTGCTGCTGGAAGCGGGGCGCAAGGACGACAGCCCCTATATCGGCGTTCCCGTCGGCTTCTACAAACTGCTGACCAGCAAGGACTACAACTGGGGTTTCTGGACCGAGCCGGAGGAAGGCACCGGCAACCGGGCGATCGCCACCCCGCGCGGCAAGACCCTGGGCGGGTCATCCTCCATCAACGGCCTGCTCTACGTGCGCGGCCAGCCGCTCGACTACGACACCTGGGCGCAGTTCGGCAATCGCGGCTGGAGTTACGAGTCGGTGCTGCCCTATTTCCGCAAGTCGGAGACCTTCGTCGATGGCGGCGACGACAGCCGGGGCATCGACGGCCCCCTGTCGGTGACCACCACGACCGAGAAGCACCCCCTGCTCGACGCCTGGATCGACGCCGCCGAGCAGGCCGGCTTTCCGCGCAACCCGGACTACAACGACGGCGACCAGGAGGGCTTCGGCTACTACCAGCTCACCATGCGCCGGGGGAAACGGGCGAGCACGGCCCGCGCCTTCCTGCATCCGGTGATGAGCCGGCCCAACCTGACGGTGGAAACCGACGCCTTCGCCACCGGGCTGATCCTGGAGGGCAGACGCGCCGTCGGCATCCGCTATAGCGTCAACGGCCAGCCGCGCGAGGCCAGGGCGTCGGGCGAGGTCATCCTCTCCGCCGGCGCGGTGCAGTCGCCGCAGCTCCTGGAGCTGTCCGGCATCGGCCAGGGCGACCTGCTGTCCAGGCACGGGATCGCCGTGGTGCACGATCTGCCCGGGGTCGGCGAGAACTACCGCGACCATTACGGCACCCGCATGCGCTGGCGGGTGACCCAGCCGATCACCCTGAACCAGCTCACCCGCGGCCTGCCCTTCGTGCGGGAGCTCGCCCGCTACGCCCTGTTCGGCGAGGGCATCCTCACCTACGGCGCCGGCGCGGTGCACGGCTTCGTCAAGAGCCGCCCGGACATGGAGACGCCCGACGTCCAGTTCCATCTGGCCCATGCGAGCTACGCGGACGCCGCGACCCGCAAGCTGGAGAAGGAGCCGGGCATGACCCTGGCCGTCTGCCAGCTCCGCCCGGAGAGTCAGGGCATGATCCACATCAAGTCACCGGACCCCGCCACGCCGCCGGCGATCACCGGCCGGTTCCTCACCAATCCGGTCGATGTCGACGCCATCGTGGAGGGCATGAAGATCGGCCGCCGCATCGCCGGGGCCGCCGCGCTGGACCCCTATCGCGGCCAGGAGATGACGCCCGGCCCGGACTGCCTGGCCGATGCCGATTTCGAGCGCTACGCCCGAGAGACCGGCCAGACGCTGTATCATATCGCCGGCACCGCGAAGATGGGCCCGGCCAGCGACCGGATGGCGGTGGTGGACGACCGGCTGCGGGTGCATGGGATGGAGGGGCTGCGGGTGATCGACGCCTCGATCATGCCGACCCTGGTCTCCGGCAACACCAACGCCGCCGCGATCATGATCGCCGAAAAGGGCGCCGAGATGGTGCTGCAGGACGCCAGAGCCCGCGCGGCGGCATAGTCGTCATCCGGACCAACGTCGTCCGGACCAATGCGATTGAAATCTAGGCCGGCGCCCGGTGCGAAGGTCACCTGTTCGAGGCAAGGCCTCGCCCGGCGCCGGCGCATGTTCATGTGCCGTGAACTGGTGCCCGCCCGCTGAAGCGGCCGAGCTGTATTCCGGACCTTTACCAATCGTTTTCAGTCGTGCCTACTTCCCCCTGGCTATCAAAAAGTCGAAAGCGCCCCATGCGAAGGGCGCGATGGAACAGAGAACCAAATCAGTGGAGGAAACACGGATGCGAAATACGCTCACGGCGCTGGGAAGCGCCCTGCTGTCGCTTGGCCTGCTGGCCACGCCGGCCTCGGCGGAGCTGGACCAACTCAATCTGAAGGTCGTCGGAACCTGGGGCAACCTGTCGAACTGGAAGGTCAACGAGCAGCCCTTCTGGGACAAGACCATGCCGGAGGCCTCCGGCGGCAAGATCACCGCGAACGCCGTTCCGCAGACCGATGTGGGCATCAAGGGCTTCGAGGTCGTGCGCATGCTGAAGATCGGCGTGTTCGACGTCGCCCACGGCGTGGTCGGCTACATCGCCGGAGAGGACCCGATCGTCGAGGGTGTCGATCTGGCGGGCGTGATCCAGAACTGGGACGACGCCAAGGCCTCGATGGACGCCTATCGCCCGATCATCGCCAAGCAGTTCGAGGAGACCTACGGCGCCAAGCTGATGGCGCTGTATCCGTTCCCGAGCCAGATGCTGTGGTGCAACGCCGACGTGAACAGCGCCGAGGACCTCGCCGGCAAGAAGGTCCGCGTCTACACCACCTCCATGGGTGACCTGATCGAGGGCCTGGACGCGACCTCTGTCACCATCGCCTTCGCCGAGGTCGTTCCGGCCCTGGAGAAGAAGGTGGTGGATTGCGGCATCACCGGCACCATGCCGGCCTATCAGGCCAAGTGGTGGCAGATCGCCACCCACGCCTATCTGATGAAGGTCGGCTACACCGCCACCTTCGCCGCCATCAACCTGACCACCTGGAACCGGATGAACGACGAGACCAAGGCCTTCGTCGAGAAGCATTTCAACGAGTTCGAGAAGACCGCCTGGGCCAACACCATGGCCGAGGACGAGATGGGCATCATCTGCAACACCGGCGTTGGCGGCGAGTGCACCGCGGGCGAGCCCGGCGGCATGAAGAAGGTCGAGCCGAGCGCGGCAGACGACGCCAAGCGCAAGCAGATCCTGGAGAACGTCGTGCTGAAGCGTTGGGCCGAGCGCTGCGTGGAGAAGTTCGGCGAGAAGTGCATCGACGACTGGAACGCCACCATCGGCAAGATCGCCGGCGTCACCGCGCCGAAGCCGTAACCTCCAGATCGTTCCAAAAGTCCGGCGGCGGCCGTCATCCCCAAGGCGGGGTGACGGCCGCCGTTTCTATTCGGCCGCCGCCGTCGGCTGGCTCTTGTTGCCCGCCCCGATCGACAGCATGTCGGTCATCGCCCCCTCTTCGACGCCGATCTGCAGCACGTCGGTGAAGCGGTTGAAGAAGCCGCAAAGCGCGATCCGAAGCGTGAGCTCGACGATCTGTTCCTCCGTGAAATGCTCGCGCAGCGCGTCGAACGTGGCGTCGCGCACCCGGTTGAAGTCGTTGGTCACCTTCACCGCGTAGTCGCGCACCAGGTGGTCGACCGCGTCGAAGCCCGGCACGCTCTCGTCCAGGATCCGCTCAACGGACTCCGCCGACACGCCCTGCTCCACCAGGCGCGGCGCATGGTGGATGACACAGTACTCGCAGGCGTTGAGCTTGGAGACGACGACCAGCACGATCTCCAGGTAGCGCTTCGGCAGGATCGCCTCGTCGGCGAAGTCCAGCAGCAGGCCCATGATGTGCTTCAGGGCCGGCGGGCGATGGGCGAAAATCTTCACCTGATTCAGGAACGGACCGTAGTCGCGGGCGAAGCGCTCGTAGACCGGCCGCACCTCCTCCGGCACCTCATCGATTTCAACATCCCGAACGCGGGCCATGGTCATCTCCTTGATGGATCATTAACGCACCGACGTGTATACAATGCCTCCGGGAGTTGGCCATAGGCTGGAAAGATCATCAATTGTACGAAGTAGTTCGGGTAAATATCCGTTGAAAAAATATGGATTATTACCCCCTTTGACCTGCTTCGGGGGTTGGTGTTGACTGCGGCCGAGTCACGCGTTGGCCAACAGCACACACGCGCAACTTTGGATGCGCTTTCGAATGGTGAGGAGGCAATGAATGGGTAAGACCCTGTCCGTATTCGGTGCAGCTCTGCTTTCGGTCGGCCTGATGGCCGGACCGGCTGCGGCTGAACTGGATACACTGAACCTCAAGGTCGTTGGCACTTGGGGCAACCTGTCGAACTGGAAGGTCAACGAGGGACCGTTCTGGAACGAGACGATGCCGGAGAAGTCGGGCGGCAAGATCACGGCCGATGCCGTGCCGCAGACCGATGTCGGCATCAAGGGCTTCGAAGTGATGCGCATGTTGAAGATCGGCGTGTTTGACGTCGCCCACGGCGTGGTCGGCTACATCGCCGGCGAGGACCCGGTGGTCGAGGGCATCGACATCGCCGGTGTCGCGCAGAGCTGGGAAGATGTGCGCGGCTCCGCCGAGGCCTACTGGCCGATCATGGAGAAGCAGTTCGAGGAGACCTACGGCGCGAAGCTCCTGGCGGTCTACCCGTTCCCGAGCCAGATGCTGTGGTGCAACGCCGAGGTCAACAGCGTCGAGGACCTGACCGGCAAGAAGGTCCGCGTCTACACCACGTCGATGGGTGATCTCGTCGAGGGTCTGGGCGGCACCTCCGTGACCATCGCCTTCGCCGAGGTCGTACCGGCCCTGGAGAAGAAGGTGGTGGATTGCGGCATCACCGGCACCATGCCGGCCTATCAGGCCAAGTGGTACCAGGTCGCCACCCATGCCTTCCCGCTGCGGGTCGGCTATTCCATGTCCTTCGCGGCGATGAACCTTGGCACCTGGAATCGCATGAGCGACGAGACCAAGGCCTTCGTCGAGAAGATGATGGAGGAATACAACGAGTCCGCCTGGAAGAACATGATTGCCGAAGACGAGATGGGGATCATCTGCAACACTGGCCAGGGTGGGACCTGCACCGTGGGCGAGCCCGGCAACATGAAGCTGGTCGAGCTCTCGGACGCCGATACGGCCGCGCGCAAGAAGGCGCTGGAGGAAGTCGTCCTCAAGCGTTGGGCCGAGCGTTGCGTCGAGAAGGCCGGCGAGTCCTGCATCGACGACTGGAATGCCACGGTCGGCAAGATCACGGGCGTGACCGCGCCGAAGCCGTAAGGCACAATCCCTTCACGGACGGACGACCCGGGTGCTGTATAGTACCCGGGTCGTTCTTAAATCCCGCAATCAAGCGGAAGGTGCCAAGCGGTGCTGGATAAACTTCTCGCAGCGAACTTCAAGCTCTCAAGCCTCATGGTTTGGATCGGCGGTGCCGGGCTGATCGGCGCCGCAATCATGGTGACAATCGACGTCTTCCTGCGGGACGTCTTCCTGGTCACGCTTGGCGGTGCGGACGAAATCTCCGGATACATCTTCGCGATCTCGACGGCCTTCGCCTTTCCCTACGCGGTGCTGCATCGCGCGAATGTCCGGATCGACGCGCTGTACATCCCCCTGCCCCCGTTCGTGCGCTCGATCCTCGACCTCGTCGCCCTCGTCGGACTGGCGGTGTTCTTCTTCCCGCTGACCTGGCGCAGTTGGCTGATGCTGCAGGACAATATCGGGTTCTGGACCAAGTCCATCACCCCCCTGCAGACGCCGATCGCGATCCCCCAGTCCCTCTGGTTCGCCGGCATGGTCGTTTTCTGTCTCACCGTGCTGCTCGTGTTCGTGGTCGCGCTGACCCGGCTGCTGCGCGGCGACCTGACCGGCGTCCACGACATCGCCGGGGTTCCGACACTCGATGAAGAAATGCAAAGCGGCGACGGCGGCCACGCCGGCTGATCGCGATAAATATTTGGGAGACTGAGACGCCATGCTCGGCACGACGCTGATCATTCTCATTGTGCTGATTGCCCTCAGCATCCCGATCGCCGCGGCGCTGGGAACGCTGGGGCTGGCCCTCGATCAGATCTTTTCCGGCGGCTTCCTGTGGCGCGGACTGGCGGACAACGCCTGGCAGACGTCGATCGAGTTCCTGCTGGTCGCCATTCCGATGTTCGTGCTGCTGGGCGAGATCCTGCTGCGCGCCGGCATCGCCCAGCGCATGTACGCCGCCCTGGTGCAGTGGCTGTCCTGGCTGCCCGGCGGGCTGATGCACTCCAATATCGGCGCCTGCGCCATGTTCGCCGCGACCTCGGGCTCCTCGGTCGCCACGGCGGCGACGGTCGGCACGGTCGCCCTGCCCGAGGTGGAGAAGCGCGGCTATAATGAGCGGCTGTTCCTCGGCACCCTGGCGGCCGGCGGTACCCTCGGTATCCTGATCCCGCCGTCGATCAACCTGATCGTCTACGGCCTGCTGACCGACACCTCGGTGCCGGAACTGTATCTCGCCGGCTTCATCCCCGGGCTGATCCTGGCCGGCCTGTTCATGGTCGCGGTCATCCTGTTCTGCACCTTCCGGCCCAGCCTCGACGGCGACAAGGTCGAGACCTCCTGGCTGCAACGGGCGCGCGTCCTGCCCGACCTGCTGCCGCCGCTCGGCATCTTTCTGGTGGTGGTCGGCTCGATCTATGCCGGCATCGCCACCCCGACGGAGGCCGCCTCCCTCGGCGTGGTCGCGGCACTGATCCTGGCCGCCTGCTACCGCAGCCTGTCGATCTCGATGCTGCGCGAGGCGATCGAGGGGACCATGAAGACCACCGCGATGGTAATGCTGATCATCATGGCGGCGATCTTCCTGAACTTCGTGCTCGGCATGATCGGCCTGACCCAGGCGCTGGCCACCTTCATCACCTCCCTCGGCCTGACGCCGTTCCAGACCCTGCTGGCGGTGATCGTGTTCTACCTGGTGCTAGGCTGCTTCATGGAGACGCTGTCCATGCTGATCACCACGGCGCCGATCATCACCCCGATCATCGTCGGCCTCGGCTACGACCCGGTGTGGTTCGGCATCCTGCTGATGGTGATGCTGGAGGCCGCCCTGATCACCCCGCCGATCGGCGTGAACCTGTACGTGGTCCAGGGCGTGCGCGGCAGCGGGCCGATGTCCGACGTGATGGTCGGCGTGATCCCGTTCCTGCTGGCGATGTTCGCCATGGTGGCCCTGCTGGTGGGCTTCCCGGAACTCGCCCTGTGGCTGCCGTCCCTGTTCTACTGAGCGGTCCCTGACGACCCGGACGAAAAAGCCCCCTCTCCGGCGCCGGAGAGGGGGCTTTCGTTTTGCCGCGGACGTATCAGCCGCCGCCCGCCTCGTAGCCCGGGATGTCGGTCACCAGCATGTGGCCCGGCGTATGGGTGATGACCAGCGGCAGCTTGGCCTCCAGCACGGTGCGCTGGGGGGTGACGCCACAGGCCCAGAATACCGGCACCTCGCCGTCCTCGATCGGCGTCGGATCGCCGAAGTCCGGCTTGGCGATATCCGCGATGCCGATATGCGCCGGATCGCCGATATGGACCGGCGCGCCGTGAGCGTGCGGAAAGCGGGCGGTGATCGCCGCCGCCTTGATCGCGTCGGCCATGGTCATCGGCCGCATGGAGACAACCATCTCGCCGCGGAACGGGCCGGCCGGGGTGGTCTGGATGCTGGTGCGGTACATGGAGACGGTGGTGTCGTCGTCCCAGTGGCGCAGCCGGATGCCGTCGGTCACCAAGGCCTGCTCGAAGGTGAAGGAGCAGCCGATGACGAAGGCGACCGAGTCCTCGCCCCAGAGCGCCTTGATGTCCGGCACGGACTCGGTCAGCACGCCGTCGCGGAAGATGTTGTAGGACGGCACGTCGGTGCGGATGTCGACATCTGTGCCGAGCGTGAACAGGTCCGGATTGCCGGTGTCGGACACGCCGACCAGCGGGCAGGGCTTCGGGTTGCGCTGGCAGAACCGGAAGAAGTCGAGCGCATGTTCCGCCGGCAGGATCACCAGGTTGCCTTGCAGATAGCCCGGCGCCAGCCCCGCGGTATGGCCGGTATGCAGCCCCTCGCGGATCTGCCGGCGCGCCTCGCGCGGATCGGCGGCGCGGGCCGGGGACGGGAGGGGAGCTTGGAGGTTCATGGACGTCTCCTCGGGTTAGCGGCTTCGGGCATCTGCCTCACCGCCCGAGCGCGATGACGATGACGGAACCCACGACGATAAAGGTCGCGATCACGACCTTGCCCGTCAACCTCTCGCGGCGGAACACCAGGGCCGAGAGCAACATGGTGAAGATCGGCGAGGTCGCGACGATCGGGGCGATCACCACCAGATCGCCGCGCAGCAGGCCGGTGTTCAGGCAGATGATCGCTGCCGAGGTCGTCGCCCCGCCCAGCGCGAACCATTTCACCCCCGGCGCCCGCCAGTTCACCACCACCGGCTCGCGGCGCACCCCGCGCACCGACCAGGTCAGGATGGCCGAGACGGTGAAGCCGACGATGCTGGCGAAATAGGGGTCGGGGATGCCCGCCTCCATGCCGATCTTCGACAGCACGTGGCCCAGCGCCCGCAGGAAGGCGGCGCCGATCGGCAGGAACAGCGCCCAGAACGGCCAGTCGACCTTGACCTTGCCGCGCTTGGACAGCAGCAGGACGGCCGCCATGATCCCGCCGGTGCCGATCGCCAGGGGCCAGGTGAACAGCTCCCCCAGGATCAGCACGCCCATCACCGTGCCGAACAGCGGCGAGGTGCAGGCGAGCGTACTGACCAGGGTGGGGCCCAGAAACTTCATCCCGGCCACCGCCAGATTGGCGGAGACGGCCGGTCGGAACAGGCCGATGGCGGCGAAGATCAGCATCGCCGGCTCGAGCCAGTAGTGCCAGTCCATGAAGAACGGCGCGAACAGCCACAGGGTCGCCGCAGCCGCGGTGATCGAGACCATGGCCCCGGTCCGTCCGTCCACGGTTGCCAGGCCGATATTCTGCCATTGGGCGCCGATGGCGAACATCAGCGACGCTGTGGTCGCGAGGATGAGCGGCATGTAGTCGAACGGCACGCCCGCCAAGTCCGTCATGACCGGCGCCTACGGCCGGCGATACCCATTGTCACGCACTATTCTCCAACCGATGCGATCGGCTCAGACGATCCGCCCCGGACCTTCGGCTCAAACCACCGCTGGTTCAAACCACCTCTGGTTCAAACCACCGGGCACAGTCCGCCGTCGATGTTGATCGCGGTGCCGGTCACATAGCCGCCCTCCTTGGAGGCCAGCAGCGTGGCGACGGCAGCGAACTCTTCGGCGGTGCCGACGCGGCCCATGGGGATCGTCTCGCCCATCTCGGCATAATAGTCCTCCAGAGAACGATTTCCATTCTCGGATGCATGCCGCTTCACCCACTGGTCGCTTTCGATCCGGCCGACCAGCAGGGCGTTCACCAGGACGTTGTACGGAGCGTACTCGGTGGCCATCGCCTTGGTCAGGGCCATGCCGGCAGCCCGGGTCACCGCGGTCGGCGCGCCCTCGGCCGGCGGCGCCTTGGCTCCGGTGTTCAGGATGTTGATCACCCTGCCCCAGCGCCGCTGCTGCATCTCCGGCATCAGCCGGCGGCACAGGCGGATCGCGGCGAACAGCTTCAGGTCCAGATCGGCCTGCCACACCGAATCGTCATGGCTGGCGAAGGGTCCGCGCTTGGAGGAACCGGCATTGTTGACCAGGATGTCGACCGCACCGAGCTGGGCCTGGGCGATGTCGCAGGCGATCTCGCAGCCCTGGGCGGTGGAGATGTCGGCGGCGATGGTCACCACATCCGCGCCGGTGGCCTCCTTGATCGCCGCCGCCGCCTCGTCCAGCGTCTCCTGGCGCCGGGCCACGATGGCCACCCGTCCGCCGCTTTCCGCATAGCGCAGGGCGATCGCCCGGCCGATGCCGAGACTGCCTCCGGTGATCAGCGCCGAGCGCCCGTCGAGCCGCACATCCATATCCTCACCTCGCGTGGTCTTGTTCTCGCCGCAGCATGGCATGCCCGCCGGCATTTTGGAGGGGCAAACCGAGACCGGCGGACGTTCTCCATCCGCAGCGCCACACGGGAGCCCGCATCCCCACCACCACAGCCGATTCCCGACAGTTCGAGAACCACCGAAACGGCGGCATCCCGGCGTTTAAGGACTTGTCCGGCGCGGCCGCCGCCGACAGCATGCGCGCATGCAGCTGACGACCCATAACCGCTACGGCTATTCGCCGCTCGATTCCCGCCCGGTCTATGACTGGCCCGGCGGCAAACGCCTCGCTGTCTGTTTCTGCAACAACATCGAGATCTTCTCGTTTCTCGACGGGCTCGGCTCCGACAGCGCCAGCCCGGGCGCACCGCAATCGACCCGGAACTTCGCCTGGCGCGACTACGGCAACCGGGTGGGTCAGTGGTACCTGTTCGATTTGTTCGACGAGATGAACGTTCCGGCGTCCCACAACCTCAACTCGATGCTGCTGGACGCCTGCCCGGAGATCGCCGTGCGGATCCGCGCCCGGGGCGACGAGGTGGTGGCCCACGGGCGCACCAACGCCGAGCGCCAGGACACGCTGGGCGAGGACGACGAGGCGAGGCTCATCCGCGAGACCACCGAGACCCTGACCACGTTCTTCGGCGACCGGCCCTCCGGCTGGCTCGGCCCGTATCTGGCGCAGACCCCGGTGACCCTCGATCTGCTGCAGGAGGCCGGGTACGGCTATGTGATGGACTGGCCGGCCGACGATCAGCCGTTCTGGATGCGCACCCGCAGGGGCCGGATCCTGTCGGTGCCCTATTCGATCGAAGTGAACGACTCGCCGGCGATGGTGTTCCGCCAGCATAGCGGGGAGGAGTTCGAGCGGATGATGATCGATCAGTTCGACGAGTTGCTGCACCAGTCGAAGAAGCGGCCGCTGGTCTACACCGCGGTCCTGCATCCGTTCATCGTGGGGCAGCCGTATCGGTTGAGGGCGCTGCGGCGGGCGATGAAACACATTCTGCGCCATCGCGACGAGATCTGGCTGACCACGCCGGGCGCCATTGCCAGCTTCTGTACACGTCTGCCGGCCGGAACAATTCCCGGCTCCGGGAGATGAGGTGAGCCCGTCCGACGCTCAGGCGGTAGGTGCCGCGCCGACGCTCAGGCGTCGTGGGTGCCGCGCATGTAGCGCTTCTCGGGGTGATAGGCGCGCTTGCCCCACCAGGAGAAGAGATCGTGACGCAGGCGCGAGATCAGGGAGAGAACGGTCATCGGGAGCGTGCCGAGGGTTGGGGTTACGGGATCGGGAGACATTTTCTTTAGCCCTTGAAGGATACCTGATCCTTCTTAACAAGCAATAAACGGGCCAGGGTCATTTCGCATCGCACCATTTCCAATGTGGAACCGATGCATCTGCGGCAATATTCCTTCAAATTCAATGAGTCACCTCCCCGGACACCTCTGATATCACAGGACGGCATCGGATCCGACGCGCCCGGATGCGTTTCCCCTCTTGAGAAGCGGGTCCAGACTCGGCCAGACTTTTGTGCACTGCACCAAACGCGTACGGCAGACCCGGGCAGCGTTCCTGACGCCCGGCGGTTCCCCGGCACTGTTGCCCGCCAAATGCCCGATGGAGGCCCGAGATGCTCGAAATCAATGCCGACCGCCTGCTTGCGGACTTCTACGACCTGCGCAAGATCGGCACCTTCAAGACCGGGGTGCACCGCCCGACCTTGTCGGCGGACGACATCAGGTCCCGGCACTGGCTGGTCGACAAGCTGCGGGCCATCGGCCACGAGGCGGAGATCGACGGCATCGCCAACGTCATCGGCCGCGCGCCCGGCAAGGGTCCGCATATCCTCGCCGGCTCCCATATCGAGACCCAGAACGAGGCCGGGTGGCTCGACGGGGCGCTGGGCGTGCTCTACGCGCTGGAGGCCGCGCGCGCCGTGGCCGAGAGCGGCGCCTACGGGGAAAGCGGCGTCGACGTGATCGCCTTCGCCGACGAGGAAGGCCATTTCAGCGACATGCCCGGCAGCAATTCCTGGGTCGGTCAGCTCACCGAGGAGACCATCGACCAGGCGGTCGACCGCACCCACGGCCTGCCCCTGCGCGAGGCTCTGGACAAGGCCGGCCTGACCGGCAAACCGCGCCGGCAGATGGAGCGCGAGCGCTATCTCTGTTTCCTGGAAGCCCATATCGAGCAGGGCGGTTGGCTGGAGGCCAACGACCTGACCATCGGCGTCGTCACCTCCATCGTCGGGTCCTGGCAGTACAGGATCGTCATCGACGGCCAGCAGAACCATGCGGGCACGACCATGATGAAGATGCGCCGCGACGCCGGCGTGGCGGCGACCCGCCTGCTGCAGGCGATCGAGACCGAGTTCCCCAAGATCGCCGCCGAGCTGAGCGTATGGACCACCGGCCGCATCACGCTGGATCCGGGCGCGCCGGCCATCGTGCCGGGCGGGGCGGAGATCCTGTTCCAGTTCCGCGACACCGACCCTGCGGTGCTCGACCGGATGCATGCCAAGCTCGAGGAGCTGATCAAGGCGGAAGACACCAACGGTCCCTGCGACGTCCGCCTGGAGATCGTCAGTATCACCAAGCCGGCGTTGATGGACGAGACGCTGAAGGCCGCCTTCACCGCCTCGGCCGAGCGGGTCTGTCCGGGCAAGCACACCCTGATGCCGAGCGGTGCTGGCCACGACGCGCGCACGCTGGCCCCCTACATCCCCTGCGCCATGCTGTTCGTGCCCAGCATCAACGGCGTCTCCCACCACTGGAGCGAGAACACTTCCGACGCGGACATCATCGCCGGCGCCCGGGTGTTCGCCGGGGCGGTCGGCGACCTGCTGGCCGCGGCAAAGGGATAGAGCGCCGGTCATACGTCCAATCCGTCGCGCACCCCGTATAAACGGCATGTGTCGATTGATTGGACTGTTTGTGCTCTCGTTCCTCGCCGCCTGCTCGCCGCTGCAGATCGTCGACCACCTCACGCCGAAGACCGGCTACGAGCGGGTGCAGGGCATTCCCTACGGCGAAGGACCGCGCCGGACCTACGACCTCTACGAGCCGACCGGGCCCCGGCGCGATGCGCCGGCAATCGTCTATTTCTATGGCGGCGGTTGGAAGACCGGCGACAAGAACAAGTACCGTTTCGTCGCTCAGACCCTGGCCAAGGCCGGCTACACGGTCGCCATCCCGGACTACCGGCTGTATCCGGACGTCACCTTCCCCGCCTTCGTCGAAGACGGGGCGAAGGCCGTGGCCGCCGTCAGGCGCAGGCTCGACCGGCCGGTGATTCTGATCGGCCACTCCGCCGGCGCCCATATCGCGATGATGCTGACCCTCGACAGCACATGGCTGGCGGCCGAGGGGATCGACGTGGACGCGACGGTGAAGGCCACGGTCGGGCTGGCCGGGCCGTATGATTTCCTGCCGCTGTCCGACAATCTCCGCCCGATCCTGGCCCCCGGCGGCGATCCGGACGCCAGCCAGCCGATCGCCTATGCCCGCGGCGACGCGCCGCCCCTGCTGCTGGTGCATGGCGAGGCGGACAGGACGGTGCTGCCGAAGAACACCGCCAACCTCGCCGCCGCAATCGAGCGTCTGGGTGGCGACGTGACGGTGATCACCTATCCCAAGGTCGCCCATGCCGGGGTGATCGGCGCCTTCTCAAAGCGGCTCGCCTTCCTGGCCCCGACCCGCGCGGATGTACTGCGCTGGCTCGACGGCCGCGCCCTCTGAGGTATCCCGACGGTTGTAGGCCGGGGGTTGCCATCGCCGGCCGGAGGGGTCAAATCTCCCCCACCAATCAACAGCCCCGCACCAACGGAGAGCGCCGATGCAATACCTCCACACCATGGTCCGCATCAAAGACGTGGACGAGAGCCTGAACTTCTACTGCGGTCTGCTCGGGCTGGAGGAGATCCGCCGCTACGACAGCGAGAAGGGCCGGTTCACCAACATCTTCCTGGCCGCTCCCGAGGACAAGGAAAGCGCCGCCTCCGACAAGAAGGCGCCGATGCTGGAGCTGACCCACAATTGGGATCCGGAAGACTACAAGGTCGAGGGCCGCGCCTGGGGCCACCTCGCCTTCCGCGTCGACGACGTCTACGCCACCTGCCAGAAGCTGATGGACAACGGCGTGACCATCAACCGCCCGCCGCGCGACGGCTACATGGCCTTCGTGAAGTCGCCGGACGGCATCTCCATCGAGCTGCTGAATGCCCACGGCCCCAAGGACCCGGCAGAGCCCTGGGCCTCCATGGAGAACACCGGCAGCTGGTAAGCCCGGCCCGCGAGCCTAGCCGGGGGTGATGCCGAGTTCGGCAAGAATCTCCTCGGTATGCTCCCCCAATCCAGGCGGCGGACGGTCGAAACGCGGCCCGTCCGCCGCGCTTCTGTACGGCGCCATCGCGAGGCGCACCGGATGGTCGAACCCCTTGGGTGCCGGCACCTCCGCCAGCGTGCCCCGGTGCGCGAGCTGCGGCTCCTCCATGGCTTCCGGAATGGAATTCACCCGGCTGATCGGCACGCCCCGCGCCCCCAGACGCCTTGCCCAGTTGGCGGCCGTATCCGCCAGGAAGGCCTGCCGCAGCGTGCTGTCCACCAGTTCCCGATTGGCGATCCGGGCCTTGCTGTCGGCGAAACGCGTGTCCGTCAGCAGATCGGCGATGCCCAGCTCCTCGAACACCGCCTGCACATGGGTCTGCATGGTCGCCGACATCAACACCGTGCCGTCGGCGCAGTCGAAGCTGTTCGCGGTCGGCAGGTGGGTGGCCGAACTGTTGCCGATCAACCCGCCCGGATTGCCGTCGATACTCCACTGGGCGATGGACGGCGCCTGGATGTTCAGGGCGGCATCCAGCATGGAGATGTCGAGATACTGCCCCTCCCCGGTCCGCTCGCGCCGGAACAGGGCGGCGGCGACCGCAAAGGCGGCCGACGCGCCGGTGAACAGGTCGACCGGGAAATAACCGGTGCGCATCGGCCCGGTCTCGGGCGAGCCGTTGGTCGACATCATCCCCGAAGCGGCCTGAATCGCGCCGTCATAGGCCCCTTCCTTGGAGCGCGGGCCGGTGGCCCCGTAGCCGGTGATCTGGCAGTAGACCACGTCCGGCTTGATCGCCTTCACGTCCTCCCAGCCGAGGCCGAGCCGTTCGGCCACCCCGCCGCGGAAGTTCTGGGCGACCACGTCGGCGGTCTCGATCAACCGGCGGGCGATGCCCCGCCCCTCCTCCGATTTCAGGTCCAGCGCGACGCTGCGTTTGCCCGGATTCAGCGCCAGAAAGGCGGAGCCCATGTCGATATCGGTGTATTTGCTGGGGATCATCCGGTTGCGCATCTGATCGCCACCGCCGGGCCCGGGCGCCTCGATCTTGATGACGTCCGCCCCCTCCTGGGCCAGCAGGGACGTCATGTACGGCCCCGACAGCACCTGGGTGAAGTCGACGACGCGGATTCCCTCGAACGCTCTCGCCACGCAATCCTCCCTGATTCGCCGGGTCTTGCCGCCCGGTCCCGCAACCAGCACGCTAGCGCGGAAACGCCGCCGCGTGCAGCACCTGGGCGCAGCAGGCGAGAAAAAGACCGCAATGGGAGACCGCCATGACCGACACCGACACCACGTCCATTTCCGCAGCCATCACCGGCGAGACCGTCAAACAGGCCTCCGCCGAGTTGTCCGACCTGCTGAAGCTGCGCACCTATCCCTTCGGCATGAAGCTGTTCGAGGATGTGGAGGAGATGAAGGCGGTGCCGGGCGTGCGCACGCCGATGGATGGCATCCCCTTCACCACCTGCCAGCTCGTCACCCAGGTCCGCACCGCCGGGTTCACCCTTGGGATCGTCAAGGACAATCTGCGGCCGAACGCGAGCTGCGGCGCCAATATCGGGCTGGAGGAGGTGCCGGAACGGCTGGCCTCGGGCGAGCAGATGACCGGGGTCTGGTTCGACAACCAGGAGGCGGCGAAGAAGCACCAGGCGGAGATGCCGCGGGTGGCGCCGGGGCGGTATTCCGGCCTCTGCGCCTCGCCCCTGCGTACCGGGCGGCTGGATCCGCCGGATGTCTGCCTGTTTTATGCCTCGCCGGGACAGATGATCCTGTTCATCAACGGGCTGCAGTTCAAAGACTACCGGCGCTACGACTTCACGATCACCGGCGAGAGCGCCTGCGCCGACAGTTGGGGCCGGGCGCTGAGCACGAGGCAGACCAGCCTGTCCATCCCCTGCTACGCCGAGCGGCGCTATGGCGGGGTGGCGGACGACGAGCTGCTGATGGCCTGCCCGCCGGACGAATTCCTGCGCGGGGTGGAGGGACTGAAAGGCCTGTCGAAGAACGGCCTGCGCTATCCCTACCCCCCGTTCGGCGCCTTCGCCGACCCGGCGATCGGGATGTCGAAGAGCTACGGCTGACGAGGAGCTGTTTGAGCCTCAGCTCTGCAGCGTCTTCAGCCGAAGCGTGCCGAGCAGCAGGAACCCCGCCACGCCAGCCAGGATCCACAGGGACAGATCGAAGCTGTGGGTGGCGTCGTACACCAGGCCCAGCAGGATCGGGCCGCCGGCGCCGCCGACCTCGGCAGCGGAGAAGAACAGCCCGCTCGCCGTGCCGGCACGCTCCTCGCCCACGCCCTTGGTCTCCACCAGGGTCAGGATCGCCACCGTCATCAGCGAGGACCGCGCGATACCCTGGAGCGCCAGACCGATGGTCAGCGCCGGCTGGCCGGCGACCCAGAGCAGCAGGCAGGCGAGCACCGCCCCCGCCGCCAGCAGCCCCAACACCAGATGGCGGCGCTCGGGTGTCGCCAGACGCGGAATGGTCAGCGACGCGACGATCCCGATCAGGGTCGGCACCGTCGCCCAGTACCCGGCCTCAACCGGCGTCATGCCGCCGACCCGCAGGATCTCCGGCAGCCAGTTGTTCAGCCCGTGGTTCAGGGCGAAGATCGCCACGCTCATGGCCAAGAGCAGACGCACCGCCGGCAGGCGCACCAGTTCGCCGATGACCTCCTTCTGCGGTCGCGGTTTGGCGGCGGAGGCCGGCGGGTCGTGACGGCGCGCCGCCGGCAGACTGGCGATCGCCAACCACGTGCAGGCGCCAAACGCCGCAACGGCCGACCACAGCAGCAGCACCGCGCGCCAGTCCCCGTCGAAATACGGCATCAGCACCGAGTTGGTCAGCGACAGCGCGACGATCGAGCCGATCGCCGGACCGGTGATGTAGATGCCCATGGCGAAGCCGCGGTCGCTGCCCTTGAACCAGCGGGCGATCTCCTTCGGCGCGCCGGCCGACACGATGGGGCCGCCGATTCCGAAGATCGCCACGGCGACGAACAGCATGACGGCACTGTCGGCCACGCCGCGCAACAGGCCGGACAGGGCGACGATCATGGCGCCGAGAAAGATCGCCCGGCGCGCGCCGACCCGGTCGAGGAAGCTGCCGCCGGGAACCGCCGCCACGATATAGGTGAGCTGCCAGATGCCCAGCACCCCGCCCATGGCCGTGTGGCTGATCTCCAGGTCGCGGGTGATCGGGCCGATTATGGGTGCCAGGCCGGCGATGGTCAGCCCGAAGCAGAAATACGCCGTCCAGACGCCGAACAGGATCGCCCAGCGGATGCGCGGCGCCGGGGGTTCGGCGCTCACCGCCGCGTCTTCACTCATCTGTCGGTCCCATTTGGCCTTCCGGAAGGCCGAGACCGCCTTACTGTGCGGCCGTCGGCAGGACGTGATCCTTGAACCGCTCGCGCAGGGTCAGCTTCGACAGCTTGCCGGTCGCGGTATGGGGAAGATCGTCGACGAAAACCACGTCGTCCGGCAACCACCACTTTGCGACCTTGTCGGAGAGATAGGCGCGGATGTCCTCCGGCGTGGCCGTCCTGCCCTGTTCCAGGCGGGCCACCAGCAGCGGTCGCTCGCCCCATTTCGGATGGGCGGCGGCGATCACCGCGCATTCGGCGATGGCCGGATGGCCGAGTGCCGCTCCCTCCAGGTCGAGGGAGCTGATCCACTCGCCCCCGGACTTGATGACGTCCTTGGTACGGTCGACGATGTAGAGGAAGCCGTGCGCGTCGATCTTGGCGACGTCGCCGGTGCGCATCCATCCCTCGTCGTCGAAGACGGCCGCACTGGCCTCGGCGTCGCCGAAATAGCCGTCCATGACGCCATGGCCCCGCACCAGCAGTTCGCCGAAGGCGACGCCGTCATGGGGCAGGCGGTCGCCCGCCTCGTCCACGATCTTCAGCTCGCAGCCGAACATGCGGCGGCCCTGGCTGGTCTTGAAGGCGCGCTTCTCCGCCTCCGGCAGGGCGTTCAGGGACGGGCCCATGGTCGTGAGCGTTCCAACCGGGCTCATCTCCGTCATGCCCCAGCCGTGCACGACGCGGACGCCGAAATCGACCTCGAACTCGCGGATCATCGGCTCCGGAGCGGCCGAGCCGCCGATCACCACCACGTCGAATCCGGACGGCTTTCGGCCCTGCTTGCGCATCTCGCCGAGCAGGCCGAGCCACACGGTCGGCACGCCCCAGGCCGAGGTCACCGCCTCCTCTTCCATCAGCCGGAACAGGTTCTCGCCGTCCAGCTTCGGCCCCGGCATGACGATCCGGGTGCCGGTCAGCGGCATGGCATAGGGCAGTCCCCAGGCGTTGACGTGGAACAGCGGCACCACCGGCAGGATGCTGTCCGTCGGGGTCAGCCCGACCTCGGTGGCGATCGCCATCAGCCCGTAGGAATGCAGCAGGGTCGAACGATGGGTGTAGAGCACGCCCTTGGGGTGGCCGGTGGTGCCCGAGGTGTAGCAGATCCCGCTGGCGGTACGCTCGTCGAAGACCGGCCAGTCGATCTCGGCCGGCTGTTCGGCCAGCAGCGCCTCATAGGCCAAGGCGCCCTCCAGCCCGTGGGTCTCGTCGCCGAGCACCACGTAGCGCAGCCCCTTCGGCAGCCTTTCGCGCAACCCCTGGACCAGGGGCACGAAGGTGGCGTCGAGGAACAGCACCTTGTCCTCGGCGTGGCCGACCACATAGACGATCTGCTCGGCGAAGAGACGCGGGTTGATGGTGTGGCAGACCGCGCCGATCCCGGAGATCCCGTAATACAGCTCCAGGTGCCGGTAGCCGTTCCAGGCCAGAGTCGCCACCCGGTCGCCCGGGCCGATGCCGAGCTTGCGCAGGGCCCCGGCAAGCTGGGCCGCACGTCCCGCCAGGTCCTGGTAGGTATATCGGTGCCGGTCGCCCTCGACCCGGGCCGAAACGATCTCCTGGTCCCCGCGGATCTCCGCCGCATAGGTGACGATGTCGGAGATCATCAGCGGCCGGTCCATCATCTGGCCCTGCAGCATCGCCCATTCCTCCCAATGCTTTTTTGTCTCTTATGCCCACCAGCTAACTACGCCACCGCCCGGCCTGTCGAGATCGACGGCGAACGGTCGGGCCGTCAGGTGCCGGTTGAGCTTGGCATCGGGCAGTTGCCGCAATGGGCGCGGGCGTGACGTCGGAATCAGTCGTCGGCGGAAACGACGCGGAACGGCAGCACCGTGCCCCGCGGCTCCTCCGGCTCCGGCGGCGAGAGCGCGCGGGCGATATCCTCCAGCGCGTCTTCCAGATGGGCCGGCAGGGCGAGACCCGCGCCGCGCAGGTTGCGTGCCAGCCGCTCGGCCCCTTCGGCGAGCCCGTCGTCGAGCGGCACCCCGGCCTCCTTGGCGAGGGTGGCGAGCTGGGCGATGGTCTGCACCAGCAGCACGGACCGCCGGTCGGCCGGCACCTCGATCCCCACCGTCAGCCGGGTCGGCGCCGGCGCCGCCTCGACGGTCTCGGGTGTGGAGTCCAGGGCCGGTTCCTCGGCCTTGCGACCAGGGTGCAAGAGAACTACGCGGTCGTCCGTCACGCTGCGTCCCCTTCCCGCTGGTTGTCGTGTCCGTGCCGAATCGCTCCGATTCTACGGAGTCGCGCCCGCTCTGTCGACATTGTGGAAGCGAGGCGCGGGAAGGGAGGGAAATGCCAGGGCGAGCCCTTCCAGGTTCCGTACGCCTCGAGCCTTGCCCCGGCACAAGGCCGGAGGGTGGCTGGCGGCGGGAGGTTGGAAGAAAACCCGGGCGTCATCGCCCCATCACATTGACGTGAGAGCATGGTGTTGTTCCCGCCCGGCCCTATGACGCAGGTCTTGCCGTGCCGCGATCCGGGTTACCTTGCTGACGCCGGCACAACGACCGGGACGACTAGAGGAGAAAAAAGAATGAAGATGTTTTCGACGCTTGCCATGGTGGCCGCCCTCGGCATGACCATGGTCGCCGGCGCTGCGTTTGCCGATGTCGTCGACGAGCGGGTCAAGGGCTTCAAGGCGCATGGCGACAACCTGAAGGCGGTGAAGGCCGCGGTCGACTCCGGCAATGCGTCCGCCGCCGTCGAACCGGCCAAGGCGATGGTCGTCTTCGCCAAATCCATCCCTTCGCGGTTCCCCGAAGGCTCCGGGACCGGTGACACCCGCGCCCTGCCGGCGATCTGGTCCGACTGGGCCGGCTTCGAGAAGGCCGCCGCGGACCATCTCGCCGCGGTGCAGAAGCTGGAAGCCGTGGCCGAAGCCGGCGATGCCGCCGCGCTGGGTGAGCAGCTCAAGGCGACCGGCGCCACCTGCGGCGCCTGCCACAAGGCCTATCGCGCCGAGAAGTGACCGCCGCGCCGTTCGGACGCCGTTCGGACAAGGACAGGCCGGCCCTCGCGCCGGCCTTTCCGTTTCAGCCGAGCAGCGTGAGCCCGTAGGCGCCGGCGCCGCAGACGATCAGGATCGCCAGCGCCACCCACCACGGAGTCCGCCGCACGCGTGCAGGCACGTCCTTCGGCGCCAGGCGCTTCATTCCGGTGAACATCGGCAGGATCAGGTCGTCGCGCAGGAAGACCATGTAGGCGATCACCGCCACCACATGGAGGATCACCACGATCAGCAGGATGTCGAAAAGCTGATGGTGCAGGCCAGTCAGGGTGCCCGACAGGCTGGATCCGACGAGGTGATACAGAGGCCCCTCGTAAAGAATGTCGTCATTGGCGAACAGGCCGAGGGTCGCCTGGGTTCCGACCAGCAGCAGCAGCGCCAGCACGGCGAGCGCGCCCAGCGGGTTGTGCCCGGCATGCTCCGGGTGCCGGCCGGCCAGGGTTTCGCGCAGATAGGAGACGACCGCGCCGGGACCGCGCACGAAGCTGGAGAACCGGGCGAACTCGCCGCCGACGAAGCCCCAGATCACGCGGAACACGACCAGCGCGATGGCCGTGAGCCCGAAGCGCTCGTGCCACTCGAGCATGCCCTGCTCGCCGGTGATCCACGAGCCGGCGAGGCACAGCACCAGAGCCCAGTGAAACAGCCGCAGCGGCCGGTCCCAGACCCGGACCGGCACCACGTCGGCCGGCTTGCCGTCGTATTCGCCCATGAGACGCTCCCGCTTATGCCTCCGCCATGAAGGAGCGGTAATCCTCGACCACCCCCGCCGCACTGGCTTCCACCAATCTGGCGCCGGCTTCCGGCGTGGCAAGGAAGCTGTCGGCGCCGATGCGGCCGTCCGGGTGAATCAGTCGGTAATCCTCGGCATCGTAGAACGGACGCGGGCGCGGCGGGGCCGGGTCCATGTCCACTTTCTTGATGTGCTCCGGGTAGGCGTACTGGGTGACGGAAATCTCCGAGGCGGTGGCGTGGCTGCCATCCCGGTCGCCATAGAGCTCCTTGCTGATCTCTTTGACGGCCGGGAAGGCGAACCAGTTGGCCAGCTTGCAGCGGACATGCGGTTGATTGGGACCGACGGCGAGGCTCTTCTCGGCATAGATCTCGCTGAAGGCGGCCGACACGGTGGCGATGTTGCCGCCGTGGCCGTTCAGGAAATAGAACCGCTCGAACCCGTTGCGCGCCAGCGACAGCACGCTGTCCCGCACCACCGCCATCAGGGTCGAGGGCCGCAGGGCGATCGAGCCCGGGAAGGCCAGGTGATGCTGGGCCATGCCGATGGAGATGGTCGGGCCGACGATGCAGCCGAGCGTCTCCGCCGCCCGGTCGGCGATCACTTCGGGACAGATGGCGTCGGTGCCGAACAGGCCGTTCGGCCCGTGCTGCTCGGTCGAGCCGATGGGGATGATGATGCCCCGGTTGCCGTTGAGGTGGGCTTCCACCTCCATCCACGTCATCAACTGCAATCGCATTCCACTCTCCTCGTCAAAGCTCCGCCGTATCCCGGCCTTGCTTGCTTATTGATCCGCCTGAAGCGCGCGTTCGATCCAGTCCGCGACCGCCAGGGCTTTCGCGTCCTCGCCATAGCCGGTGACGATCTGCACGCCCAGGGGCAGCCCCTGGTCGCCCTTGCCCGCCGGAATGGTGACGCAGGGCCAGCGCAGCAGCGTCCAGATCTTGTTGAACAGCGGGTCGCCGGTGAACGAAAGCCCCTCCGGCGCCTCGCCCGCCGCCGGCACGGTCAGGATCGCGTCGATCCCGTCCAGCCGCGCCGCCGCGTCGTTACGGAAGGCGTCCGCATCGGCCTGAAGCTGGTACAGCTCGGTATCGTCGATCTTGCGGCCGGCGGCGATGGTCTCGCGATAGAACTCGCTCAGCTTGTCGGCGTGGTTGTCGTATTCCCAGGCCAGCGCCCGCGCCGCCTCGGCGGTCATCAGGCGCATATGGATGTCGTCCATCTTCTCGAAAGCGGTCCAGTCGACCAGACCGACCACCGACGCCCCGGCGGTCTGCACCGCGATCCGCACCCGCTCCATCACGTCGACCGCATCCTCCTCGATCTTGTCGGCGAAGGGCACGTGGAAGGCGAGGCGCGGGGCGGCCCCGTCGAACCCGTCGAGACGGGGTGCGGGCTCGCCGCGCAGGGCGTAGTCGAAATGGGCGATGTCGGCGACCGAGCGGGCAAAGGTGCCCACCGTATCGAGGTAGCGCGACAGCTCCTTCACCCCGCGCCGGTCGTGGGTCCCGAAGGTCGGCTTGAAGCCGACCACGCCGCAATAGGCGGCCGGACGGATGACGGAGCCCGCCGTCTGGGTACCGAAGGCCAGCGGCACCATGAAATCGCCGACCGCCGCGGCCGAGCCGCTGGACGAGCCGCCGGGCGTGTGGTCGAGCCCGTGCGGGTTGCGGGTCTTGCCCGGATTGCGCCAGGCGAATTCGGTCGAGACCGTCTTGCCCATGATCACACCGCCGGCCGCCCGGGTCCGGGCGACCACGGCGGCGTCCTCCTCGGGCTGGTGGCCGACATAGATCGAGGAGCCGTAGCCGGTCGGCATGTCGGCGGTCTCGATGATGTCCTTCACCGCCACCGGCAGGCCGCCGAGCGGACCCGACGCGGTGGAGGCGCGGGCGGCGTCGCGGGCCTGCTCCGCGTCGAGATGGATGAAGGCGCCGACCTCGCCGTCCCGCGCCGCCGCCCGTTCCAGGCAGGACTCCATCAGCGCTTCCGGCGTCAGCGTTCCGCCTTCGATGGCACGCAGGGCCTCCAGGGCACCGAGGCGATGCGGGGCGTTCGTCATGTCGGTCAGGCTCCCATCAGGTGGAGAACGATGTGGCGGCGATGCGGATGCTCGCGATGTTCGTACAGATAGATCCCCTGCCAGGTACCGAGGACCGATCGGCCGCCGGCAACGGGAATGGTGAGGGTGGTCTGGGTCAGCGCGCTGCGGATATGGGCCGGCATGTCGTCCGCTCCCTCGGTCGAATGCCGATAGAGCGTCGGGTCCCAGGGCGCCAGCTTGGCAAAGAAGCGGTCGAGATCGACCCGGACGTCCGGATCGGCGTTCTCCTGGATCAGCAGGGACGCCGAGGTGTGACGCACGAAGACCGTCAACAGCCCGTCCGCCAGACCGGACTCGGCGACGAAGCTGCCGATCCGCTCGGTGATGTCGATCAGCCCGGCGCCCGGCGTCGCCACCGTGATCTCGCTCAGCGCCTGCCGGGTGACCTCCGAGGTGGTGATCGCGCGTTCCCTCAACACCGTTGCCGTTCCCACTCCATGCTGTCCACGCGGCTTGCCCCTTCCGTCTTGTCGGCGGTCCGGGGTCTCTCTAGCCTCGGGCCACCGTATCCCGCCGGAGTACCGGATGCCACGCCACATCGCATGCATGACCTTCGATTTCGACGCGCTGTCCCTGCCGATCGCGAAGGGAACGCTCACGCCCACGCCGCTGTCGCGGGGCGAGTTCGGCCTGGTCGGTGTCGAGCGCATCCGCCGGCTGCTCAAGGTCCATCGCATCGCCGCGACGTTCTTCGTGCCGGGCCACACGATCGAGAGTTTCCCCGACGCGGTCCGCGCCCTGGTGGAGGACGGGCACGAGATCGCCTGCCACGGCTGGACCCACCGCCGGCCCTCCGCCCTGACGCAGGACGAGGAGCGCGACGAGCTGGTCCGCGCTGGTGCGGCGATCGAGCGGATCTCCGGCCGCACGCCGACCGGCTACCGCTCCCCCTCCTGGGACCTGTCGGAGCACACCCTGGATCTGCTCCTGGAGCTCGGCTACGCCTACGATTCCAGCCTGATGGGCCACGATCACCTGCCCTACCGACCGCGGGCCGGCGACACGGTGCCGCTGCTGGAGCCGGCCGGATTCGGGACACCGGTCGACCTGATCGAGATCCCGGTGAGCTGGAGCCTGGACGACTATCCCCATTTCGAATGGAGCGTGACCTCCGGCGGCGCACTGAACCAGGGGCTGGCCTCCTGGCGGGCGGTGCTCGATAACTGGACCGCCGATTTCGACTACATGGCCCGCACCCATGACTGGGGCGTCATCACCTACACCTTCCACCCGTTCGTCTCCGGGCGGGGCCATCGGATGATGGCGATGGAGGCGCTGATCCGGCACCTGCGCGACGGCGGTGCCGCTTTCGCGACGATGGCCGAAGTCGCGACGGAAGCCGCCGACCGGCTAGGGCCGCCGGCCGCATGAACCGGGAGCAGGCGCTGGAGGCGGGACTGACGGCCCTCGCCGCCCACGACGCGGACATCGCTGCCGCCCTGGCGGAGGCCGGTGCGCCCGAACCCCGCATCCTGGAGCCCGGTTTCGCCGCCCTGATCCGCATCATCGTCGGCCAGCAGGTCTCCACCGCGTCGGCCGCGGCAATCCTCGCACGCTTGACGGCGGCCGGCGGGCTCGATCCCCGGACCTTCTCCGGCTTCGACGATGCCGCCCTCGGCGCGATCGGATTCTCTCGGGCCAAGATGCGCTACGGCCGCGCCCTGGCCGAGCGGGTGCTGGACGGCCGCCTGCCCCTCGACCGGCTGACCGGCGACGATTCCCAGGGGGCCCATGAAGCGCTGGTGGCCGTGCCCGGGATCGGCCGATGGACCGCGGAGATCTACCGCATGTTCGCCCTGGGCGATCCGGACGTCTTCCCGTCCGGCGATGTGGCCCTGCGCGAGGGCATCCGGATGCTGCGGGGTCTGGAGGCCCGTCCCGACATCGCCGGCTCCGACACCCGGTCGGCGGCCTGGACACCGCACCGCAGTGCCGCCGCCCACCTGCTGTGGCGCCTGTACCGCGTGCGGCGCGGGGTTGCGGTTTTCGGAGCGGATCGGTGAGATGTCCGATCGCGTCCGCACGCTGCTGGCCGATATCCGGAGCGTCTGATAGGGTTGGATTTCAAACAAAGTCGCTGAAAATGCATTCGGAAGCCGGGGACGTGGACAGGATTACGGAAATGCCGAACGGGGCTCTGTGCCCCCATGTCGGCCGGACGCCCGTGCCCGCCCGCCTCTGGAGAAGCGGGCGCGCATGACGATGGCCGACAATCCCCGTTCCGCGTTGGCCGCGTTTCCGACGTCCGTCCTCGACGGCATCGATGATGGCTTCCTGCAGCTCGACCGCGACGACCGGGTGGTCTGGTTCACCGCGCCGGTGCTGGCGTTCTTTCCGCATCTTGCCGACTCCCTGACGCCCGGAGCGGCCTTCTCCAGTCTGCTGGACCTGAACGTCACGGCCGAACAGGACACGGCCCTCAAGACCAACGCGGAGACCTGGCGTGCGCGCCGCATGGAGGCCCACGAGCAGCCGCACGGCCTGATCGACGGACGCCTGGCGAACGGCCGCTGGGTCCGGGTCATGGACCACGCGACCGAAGACGGCGGCCGGCTGATCCACTATCGCGACGTGACAGAGGAGCGCCGAGAGCTCGACGAGGCCGCCCGGTTCACCCTGTTTCTCCAGGGCACGCTGGAGACCATCAGCCAGGGCATCTGCGCCTTCGACGCCGACTGGCGGCTGCTGACCTGGAATGCGCATTTCTTCGACCTGCTGGGCCTGCCGGCAAGCTTCGCCAGCGTCGGCATGCGCCTGTCGGACATCATCCATCACCTGGCGGACCAGGGCGAATACGGGGCGGGTGACGCGGCCGACCGCGCCTCCGAGATTCTGGAAATGATCCAGACCACCCGGGGCACGGTCTACGAGCGGCCGAACCGCGACGGTCGCCTGATGGAGGTCCGCATCCGGCCGATGCCCAATGGCGGCGTGGTCATCGTCTACGAGGACATCTCAGACCGTCAGGAGGCACAGCGCGCCCTGAAGCAGAGCGAGGAGCGCTATGCCCTGGCCGCCGCCGGGTCGAATGACGGGCTGTGGGACTGGGACCTGGCCACCAACTCGATCTATCTGTCGACCCGCTGGAAACAGATGCTCGGCCATGTCGAGCAGGAGATCGGCGACGGCGCGGAGGAGTGGTTCAGCCGCATCCATCCCGAGGACGTGCAGCGGGTGACGGCCCAGCTCGACGCCCATCTGAGCGGCGCGGTCGGCAATTTCGAGAGCGAGCACCGGGTTCGGCACCGCGACGGCACCTATCGCTGGATGCTGGTGCGCGGTCTCGGCGTGCGCGACGTCTCCGGCCACGCCTATCGCATCGCCGGGTCGATGACCGACATCACCGACCGCAAGCGCGTCGAGGAGCAGTCGATCCACGACGCCCTGCACGACAACCTGACGGGCCTGCCCAACCGGACCCTGTTCCTGGAGCGGGTGCGCCAGGCCCTGGCCCGGTTCCGCCGCAATCCCTCGGCCAGCTTCGGCGTGGTCTATCTCGATCTCGACCGCTTCAAGGTGGTGAACGAGAGCCTGGGCCATATCCATGGCGACGACCTGATCATCGCCGCCGCGCGCCGGCTGGAGCACAACCTAAAGTTCGGCGACACGGTCGCCCGGCTCGGCGGCGATGAATTCGCCATGCTGCTGGAGGATGTCAGCGACAAGAGCGAGTCGATCGGCGTCTGCGACATGCTGCAGAAGGCGCTGGCCTCCCCCTTCAGTCTGAGCGGCAAGGAGATCTTCACCACCGCGTCGATGGGGGCGGCTCATTCCAGCGAGGGCTACGGGCGGCCGGAGGACATCCTGCGCGACGCCGAACTCGCCATGTACAAGGCCAAGGAACTCGGCAAGGCCCAGGCGGTCGCCTTCAATCCGAACATGCGCGGCACCACGGTCACGCCGCTCGACATGGAGACCGACCTGCGCCGGGCGATCGAGCGCGGGGAGTTGACCCTGCGGTTCCAGCCGATCATCTCCCTGGCCAACGGCCGCATCCAGGGTTTCGAGGCGCTGGCCCGCTGGACCCATTCCAAACGCGGCGAGGTGCCGCCCTCCGATTTCATCCCGCTGGCCGAGGAGACCGGGATGATCGTAGAGATCGGGCAATGGGTGCTGCGGACGGCCTGCGAGCGGACCGTGCGCTGGCGCGATCAGTTCCCGAAGGCCGAGCCGATGGAGATCAGCGTCAACCTGTCGAGCCGGCAGTTCCACCAGTACGATCTGGTGCGCATGGTGACCAACAGCCTGGAAGGCACGGGCATGGACCCGAGCCTGCTGAAGCTGGAGATCACCGAGAGCGCGCTGATGGAAAACGCGCATCTCTCGGCCCAGATGCTCAACGACCTGAAATCGTTGAAGATCCAGGTCTGCGTGGACGATTTCGGCACCGGCTACAGCTCGCTCAGCTACCTGCATACCTTCCCGATCGACACCCTCAAGATCGATAAATCCTTCGTCCAGGACATGGGACGGAACCGGCACAACCTGGAGATCGTGCGCACGATCTGCCTGCTCGCCCAGAACCTGAGACTGGACGTGATCGCCGAAGGCGTTGAGACTCCCGAGCAACTCGCCCAGTTGCGGGCCATCGGCTGCGGCTTTGCCCAGGGCTACTTGTTCTCTCCGCCCCTGGACGTGGACGGGGTCGAGCGGTTACTGGGCGAGAACAGAAGCTGGTAGGGGCTCGACGCGATGCGCCGGTTCGATGTGTATTTTCTGCAGAAGCGTGACGCCGCCGGTTGGGAAACCGTCGAGCGGGCTCAGAGCGCCTCGGTCCTGGTCTCCTCCATGATCCGGGAGTTCGACGGCGAGGAGAACGCGGAGCTGCGCGTCGTCGGTGGCGACTGGAACGCCACCATCGGCGAGTGGGAGTTCAGCCAGATCTTCTTCGTCGACCGCGGATCGATCGATCTCTCCCTGGCCGAACCGCCGGTGAGTGCCGACGACGACGGGCAAGGCGGTGCCGGGTGGAGTGATGTCGAGCGCGAGGTGCCGGACCTGGCCGACGCGCCCGCCGCCCGGGGCAGTGCATCCTTCGCCGACGCCATCCATGCCGCCCGTCAGGAATCGGAGCAGCAGGACGGCAACGACGGCTACCTGGACTCCAGCCTGACCGCCAGCGACGCGCCGCCCACCCGGCGCGGCGGCGGTTATGACGACACCAGCAACGAGGATCTGCGATCGCTGGGCTTCCACCACGGCGGTCAAGCGGCGGAGGAACCGGTCGGACCGCCGCCCGACTTCCGCCCCGAGCCCCGGCGCAACGGCCGGGCCTTCTTCATGGTCGGGACCGTCATCATCGCCCTGATCCTGATCCTGGGCGCGGCCGCCGCCCTGATGGTCGCCTTCAAGGTCGATCCGGCACCGCGCTACATCGAGATGCTGCGCGACTGGAAGCAGTCGGCGGCGGGCGGCCCGCAGGACGCGCCGGCCGATGCCGACACGGTCATGCCGCAGACCGCCGGCGACGCGCAGCGCCATGCCGGCGTCGCCCCGGACCTGCAGGGCCGGTGGTCGTCGGGCGACTGCGCGCAGGAATACATCGAGTTCGGCGCCGACGCCTTCCAGGTGAAGGCCAGCGGCCGCGACCCGTCGGTCGCCGTGCCGGTCGTGGAGACCCTGGAGGACGAGTACACCTGGTACATCCGCCGCTCCGACAGCCTGGTGGAGCACTTCCAGAAGCTCGGCGACGACGACATCCAGATGATCGGCGACACCACCCCGGTCGGCTTCACCCAGCGCACCTCGGAGGTCTATTCCCGCTGTCAGGCATGACGGCCGGGAACTCCTCATAAAGAAGCCCTCCACGGAGCCCCACAGCAGGGAACCCCAAAGATGGCCGTCCTCGACTGGCACGCAGACCGCGGCACCCATCCCGATCTCGCCCTGCTCGACCGGGCGCCGGAGAGCGACGGCATCGACCTGCGGGCCGTCCGGCTATACCGCCGGGGCCGGGTCCGCGCGCAGATGGCGGCGCGCGGCATCGACGCCCTGATCCTCAGCGACGCGATCAACATCCGCTACGCCACCGGCACGCGGAACATGCAGGTCTTCACCAGCCGCAACCAGCCGTCGCGCTACCTGCTGCTGACCGCCGACCGCTCGATCCTCTACGAGTTCACCGGCGCCATGCATCTGGGCGAGGGTTACGAGACCGTCGACGAGGTACGCCCGAGTTCTACCGCCAGCTTCGTCGCCGCAGGCCCCGCCGTCGCCGACAAGGAACGGTCCTGGGCCCGGGAGATGGCGGCGACGCTGCGCGAGATGTGCGGCCGCGATCCTGTGGTCGGTGTGGAGCGGCTGAACGCCGGTGCCGCCGTCGCGCTCGCCGCCGAGGGCATCCGCCTGGTCGATGCCCAGGAGCCGGTGGAGATGGCGCGCTGCATAAAGTCGGCTGAGGAGATGAAATGCGTGCGCGCCTCCCTGCGGGCGACGGAGGCCGGCGTGGCCGAGATGCGCGCCGCCATCCGTCCCGGCCAGACCGAGGCGGAGCTCTGGTCGGTCCTGCACCGCTCGGTCATCGCCGCCAATGCCGATTACTGCGAGACCCGGCTGCTCAATTCCGGCCCGCGCACCAACCCGTGGTTCCAGGAGACCTCCTCCAAGGTGATCGCGGCGAACGAGCTGATCGCGCTGGATACCGACGTGGTCGGCTGCCACGGCTATTACAGCGACTTCTCGCGCACCTTCCACGCCGGGCCGGACCGGGCGAGCGATCACCAGCGCACGCTGTACCGGACGGCCCATGAACAGGTGCAGCACAACATGGGCATCATCCGGCCGGGCCTGACGTTCCGGGAGTATTCCGAGCGCGCCTGGGACATCCCGGAGCAGTATGCCGAGCACCGGTATTATCTCTCGGCCCATGGCTGCGGCATGTCGGGGGAGTATCCCTATCTCTACCACCGGGCCGATTTCGCCGAGGCGGGCTATGACGGGGTGATCGAGCCCGGCATGACGCTCTGCGTGGAGAGCTTCATCGGCCATAACGACGGCGGCGAGGGCGTGAAGCTGGAACAGCAGATCCTGGTGACCGAGACGGGGATCGAGCTGCTCAGCGACTTCCCGTTCGAGGACGCGCTGCTGGGGTAACAACGCCCGCTTGCCCTCGTGCCCTCTTCTGTCTTCCGTCTTCCCGGACTTGCCCCGGGATCCAGCCGTCCGTGTGCTGGAGCCTTCGAAATCCGGGTTCCCTTGTTCCAGTTGCCCTGATCCTGGACCCCGGGGCAAGCCCGGGAAGACGGGTGGGAGACGTAGGGGAAGGTAACTCTACCTGTCAGAACAGCGATCCCTGCTCCGGCTTCGGCGCGAGAGGGTCCACCCGGACCGGCTCCACCAGCCCGGCGTCGTCGTTGCGCACATTCCCCACCCGCCGGTCCACCGGATAGGCTTCCACCAGCCCCGGATCGCAAGGCAGCATGAGCTGGCCGGCAGCGTCCTTGTCCGGCCCCATCCAGGTCGCAAAGGCGTCCCGGTCGAACAGCATCACCGGCATGCGGTGATGGATATGGGCGATGCTCTCGGTCGCGTCGGTCGTCACGATGGTGAAGGTCTCCAACGCGCTGCCCTCGCCGGTGCCCTCCCACAGTTCCCACAATCCGGCGAAGCCGAAGGGCGCGCGGTCCCGGCGCACCACCCGATAGGGCTGCTTGACCTTGCCCTCGGTGCGCCATTCGTAGAACCCGTCGGCCGGAATCACGCAGCGCCGGTAGCGGTAGGCGCCGCGGAACGCCGGCTTCTCGTCCACCGTCTCCGCCCGGGCGTTGATCATCTTCACGCCGATATCGATGTCCTTGGCCCAGGATGGCACCAGCCCCCAGCGCATCATCGCCAGAACGCGGTGCCCCCTGGCCGGTCCTTCGGTCATCAGCTTGATCACCGGCGCCGCCTGGGTCGGCGCCATGTTCCAGCGCGGCTCCAGGTTCAGCCCCGTCTCCACATCGAACAGGTGGCGCATGGCCTCCGGCGCCGTGGTGATGCTGTAACGGCCACACATCGATGGACTGCCCCTTCTGCCCGCCGTCACGTTGCTTGGCGCGGACGTGTACCGGCATTACGATCCCTCCAACCCAACCGCGAACCGGCGAGGCAGGCAATGGCGAAGTTCGGCATCGGACAGACAATGAAGCGGCTGGAGGATCAGCGTTTCCTCACCGGAACCGGTCAGTACACCGACGACGTTCCGATCGACGGCGTGCTGACCGCCTATGTCCTGCGCAGTCCGATCGCCCATGGCGACATCACCGCCCTCGACGTCTCCGCCGCGAAATCCGCGCCCGGTGTGAAGCTGGTGCTGACCGGCGCCGACGTCGCCGCCGACGGGCTGAAGCCGATGCCCTGCGGTGCCCTGCTGAAGGGCATCGGCGGCAAGAAGGCGGTCGGTCCGGACTATCCCCTGCTGGTCGGCGACCGGGTACGCCATGTGGGAGACGCGGTGGCGCTGATCGTGGCCGACACCATGGACCAGGCCCGCGACGCCGCCGAGTTGATCGAGGTCGACTATGCCGAACTGCCGGCCGTACCCGGCCTGGCCGCGGTCGACAACGGCACCACTCTCTGGGAGGCCGCCCCGGGCAATCTGTGCCTGGACTGGGAGACCGGCGACGCCGAAGCGGTCGAGAAGGGCTTCGCCAAGGCCGCCAGGGTCGCCGAGCTGAAGCTGGTGAACAACCGCATCATCGTGAACTCGATCGAGCCGCGCGGCGCCGCCGCTGTTGTCGACGACGCGACCGGCGAGAGCACCCTCTACGTCTCCACCCAGGGCCCGCACGGGGTGCGCGACGTCATCGCCGACGTGCTGAACATGGACGCGGCCAAGATCCGCTGCGTCTCCCCCGATGTCGGCGGCGGCTTCGGGATGAAGATCTTCCCCTACCGCGAACATGCCCTGGTGCTGTGGGCGGCCAAGAAGCTGGGCCGACCGGTGAAATGGATCTCCGACCGTAGCGAGGCCTTCATCTCCGATACCCAGGGCCGCGACCATGTCTCCCACGCCCGGCTGGCGATGGACGACAATGGCCGGTTCCTGGCGCTCTCGGTCGATACCAAGGCCGATCTCGGTGCCTATCTCTCGCTCTACGGTCCGGCGATCCCGACGGTCGCCGGCTCGGGCATGCTGGCGGGGCTCTACACCACCCCGGCAATCCATGTGCGGGTGCGCAACTACTTCACCAATACCCTGCCGGTGGACGCCTATCGCGGCGCGGGACGGCCGGAGGCGGCCTATCTGGTGGAGCGGCTGGTCGATGTCGCCGCCAAGGTCGCAGGACTGCCGCGCGACGAGATCCGGCGGCGCAACTTCATTCCGGCGTCCTCCATGCCGTTCACCACCGCCCTGGGCGAGACCTACGACAGCGGCGACTTCGCCGCCCATCTGGACAAGGCGCTGGCCAAGGCCGACTGGGCCGGGATCGGCGCCCGCAAAGCCGAAAGCGCCAAGGCCGGCAAGCTGCGCGGCATCGGCATCTCGACCTATGTGGAGGCCTGCGGCGGCGGCGGGCCGGAATGGTCCGACATGCGGATCGAGCCGGACGGCACCATCGTCGTGCCGATCGGCACCCGCTCCACCGGCCAGGGCCACGAGACCGCCTATACCCAGCTCGTGTCCGAGGCGTTCGGCGTCGACAACGAGATGGTGAAGGTCATCCAGGGCGACACCGCCGCCATCGAGAACGGCTCGGGCACCGACGGCTCGCGCTCCCTGCCGGCCGGCGGCTCGGCCCTGCACATGGCGATCCAGAGCGTGTCGGCGAAGGCGCGGATGCTGGCCAGCTACCTGCTGGAAGCGGCCGATTCGGACCTGGAACTGGCCGACGGCAAGTTCACCGTGGTCGGTACCGACAAGTCGATCACGCTGGGCGAGCTGGCGACGGCCGCCAACGACCCGTCGAAGCTGCCCGAGGGCATCGAGCCGGGGCTGGAGGCGAAGGAGATGTACAAGCCCGCCGCCTCGACCTACCCGAACGGCACCCATGTCTGCGAGGTCGAGGTCGACCCGGATACCGGCAGGGTCAAGCTGATCCAGTTCACCGTCGTCGACGATTTCGGCGAGGTGGTGAACCCGACCCTGCTGGAAGGCCAGGTCCATGGCGGCGTCGCCCAGGGCGTCGGACAGGCGCTGTACGAGCGCACGGTCTATGACGATAATGGGCAGCTCGTGACCGGGTCGCTGGTGGATTACTGTCTGCCGCGCTCGGTCGATGTCCCGCCGGTGAGCTTCTCGATGAGCCCGACGCGCTGCGCCACCAACCCGCTCGGGGTGAAGGGCTGCGGCGAGGCCGGGGCCATCGGCGCCCCGCCGGCGGTGATCAACGCAATCCTGGATGCCCTGGCCCCGGCCGGCGTCACCGATATCGACATGCCGGCCACGCCCGACCGTATCTGGGCGGCGCTCCAGGCGGCCCGGCCGGCGGCAGCAGCGGAGTAGACTTCATGCCTTCAGTTACAGCGGTCGATCCGGAAGACCGGATCGCCCTGCTCGACGCCATTGCCGTCCTCACCCGTGAGGCGGGCAGAATCATCCTGCCGTATTACCGCTCCGACACCGCCGTGATCGACAAGATGGACGGCAGCCCGGTCACCGCCGCCGACCGGGCGGCCGACGCCCATATCGTGCCGGTGCTGCAGGCGCTGACCCCCGGTATCCCGGTGGTGGCCGAGGAGAGCGTGGAGGCCGGCGACATCCCCGACGTGTCCGGCGGCCGGTTCTGGCTGGTCGATCCGCTCGACGGCACCAAGGAGTTCATCAACAAGAGCACCGACTTCACGGTCAATATCGGCCTGATCTGGGACGGCGTGCCGGTGCTGGGCGCCCTGCACACACCGGTCGACGGGATGGTCTGGGGTGGCGTGCTCGGCCAGGGGGCGTGGGAAGAGGCGGAGGACGGCACCCGCACGGCGATCTCGGTGCGCAAGCCGGGGCCGGACGGACTGACCATCGTCGCCAGCCGCAGCCATCGCAATCCCGAACTGGAAGCCTATATCGGGACCATGGATGTCAAGGAAAGCGTCTCGCGCGGCTCCGCGCTGAAGTTCTGCCTCGTCGCCCGCGGCGATGCCGATCTCTACCCCCGCACCGGCCCGACCATGGAGTGGGACACGGCCGCCGGCCATGCGGTCCTGCTGGCCGCCGGCGGATCGATGACCAAATTCGACGGAACGCCCTTCGACTACGGCAAGCCGGCGTTCCGCAACGGGCACTTCATCGCCCGGGGCGGGTGAGACATGCGGCGAATGGCCGTTACAGCATTCTCCCTGATCGCGCTGACCACGGCGGGAGCACAGGCAGAAGCACAGACTTCCGAAACGCGGGCACCGCGCCACCCGATCTCCGAGGGTAAGCCGATCCGCGAGGTGGTCCCGCCCAAGCCGGCGGCGCAGCAGCCGCAACAGCAGCCATCGGCCTCCAATCCGGTCGCGCCGACGGAGCCGGTGGAACGCAGCACCCGTCAGCCGACGCGGCCGGAGCGGATCCAGCCGAACCCACCTCCCGAACCTTCCAAGCCGATCGAGTCAAAACGGCAGGAGATCCGGAAGGCCGAGCCCCCGGCGCCGATCGGCACGATCGACCCACGCCCCGGCACGATCAAAACCCATCCGGGCACAATCGAGACGAGATAGTTTACACTCGCCTCCCCGCCCGTACGGGCTCCACCAACGTGCCTGGGTTTGGCGACTGTGACTCGAATTGTTCCCCCTCCGTCCGGCCTTGCCATACCGACGGCCTACCGCGATGGATACGACCGCGCGGCCCTGATCGACCGGGACCTTGCCGACCGTTACGTGGCTGCCACCCGGATCGGCGACCCGCAGGCAGACGCGGTGATGGCAGAACTGGTGCGCCACGATGCCGCCGTCTCCCAGCCCTGGATCACCAAGGGGATCGAGTCCGGTCCGTCGGCGATCGCCGACGCGCCCGACGTGGTGCGGGCCTTCTTCGCCGACATCGACGCCCCCCCGCCCTGGGTCGAGCCCGCGCGGTTCCTGCCGGGTTGCCGGGCCTTCCATCGAAACTCCGAGATGTTCATCGGCGCCTTCGTCGCCGCCGTGCTGATCGAGGGTTTCTCGACCCTGATCAGCCAGTCGTTCAACATCACCGGCCGCATCGTCGACCAGGGGGTGCGCCGACTGAAGCAGAACAACCGCCAGCTCGTGGAGATCTTCCTGCCGGGCGGGCTCGACCGGGACGGCGACGGATGGAAGCTGTCGGTGCGCGTCCGCCTGGTCCATGCCCGCATCCGCCAGCTTCTGAAAACAGCGCCCGAATGGGAGGAGGAGGCTTGGGGCACCCCGCTGAGCGCGGCGCATATGGGCTTCGCCACCGCGGCCTTTTCCGGCCTTCTGCTCAAGCGTGCCGCCATGCTGGGGGTGACCCTGTCCGACGAGGAGCGCGACTCCTTCATGCAGGTGTGGCGCTATGCCGGCCATCTGATGGGCGTCCCGGACGATCTGCTGTTCACGTCGGAGGAAGACGCCTTGCGCCTGCACCGGATCGGCGCCCTGTGCGAGCCGCCGCCGACGCTGGAATCCATCATCCTGGCCAATGGGCTGATCAACTCGGCCCCGATCGTCGCCGGCTTCACCGAGCCCCGCGCCCGCCGCGCCCTGGCCCGCAAGATCTACCGGATTTCGCGGGCGATGATCGGAGACCAGCTCGCCGATCAGCTCCACTACCCGGCGATGAACACGGTCGGGACTCTGTCCCTGCTCCGGATGAAGAACGGCGCTGAGCGGGCGCTGTTCCGGCTCGCCCCGGCCCTGGGCGCCCGCCGGCGGGCGAGCCAGTTCCAGACCATGCTGACCGTCTCCCTGTATGGCGAGCAGGGTGCGAGCTATCGTCTGCCCGAGCACGCCCATGCGGAGAAGGACGGTCACCTGTGATCGGAAGCCCCCCCGCCGAATTTTCGATCCCCCCGGTTCTGATCCTGAGCACGGGCCGATGCGGCTCCACCATGGTCTCGGAACTGCTGAACCGGCATCCGGATGTCCTCAGCCTGTCGGAGTTCTTCGTTCCGCTCGGCCCGGAGGCCTTCAGCCTGCGCCTGCCGGACGGCGACCGCATGTGGCGCCTGCTGACCACCCAGAGCCCCGGCCTGCATGCCATGCTGAAGCAGGGACATGTGGTCGACGAAGCCCTGTATCCCTACGACGACCCCGCCGCGCGCTTCCGGGCCGCGGACATGCCGCCGATCATCGCGGTCACCCTGCCGCACCTGACCGACACGCCGGAGGCTCTGCTCGACGCGCTCGAACCCCGGGTCCGGGCCCGGCCGCGCATGCCGCTGGCCGACCACTACCGGGCACTGTTCGGCGATCTGGCGACCATCCTCGACCGTAAGGTCTGGGTCGAACGCTCCGGCGGTACCCTGATGCATGCCGCCAAGCTGCTGCGGATGTTTCCCGAAGCCCGCGTCATCCACGTCTATCGGGATGGGCGGGACACGGCGATGTCGATGAGCCAGCACCATAATTTCCGGGTGCTGCTGGGCGCCATCAAGCAATGCCGCCGCCTCGGCATCGACCCGCAGCGCGCCTTCCGCGCCGATACGGGAAGCCCGCTGGATCCGCTGATCCAACGGATCGTGTTCTCGCTGCTCGACATCGACAAGACAGCCGCCCTCCCGACCCTGGAGGATTTCGGCCGGTTCTGGAGCGACCTCATCCTGGTCGGGCTGGAGAGCGTCGCCAAGCTCCCACCCGACCGGCTGCTGAACGTCCGCTTCGAGGACGTCCAGGCCGCCCCGCGGGAAAAGCTGGAAGAGCTCATCCGCTTCATCGACCCGTCGCTGGAGAATGCCGCCTGGCTCGACGAAGCGGCGGCGATCCCGCGACCGGCGCGCTCCAAGTTCGGGACCCTGCCCGACGACGCGCGGGCGGCCCTCACCCGCGCCTGCGCGCCCGGTCTCGAACGCCTGGGTTACCCGCTATGAATCGGCCGACCTCCTGTCCGGCGGACCCGGCCCAGCGGGACGAATTGCTGGCGATCTGCGAACGCACGTTCCAGCGACCCGAAGCCGACGGCACCTTACCGCGCCAGTTCCACCGGAAGACCCATGCCTGCCTGCACGCGGTCCTGACGATCGATCCGCCGGACGACCCGGCTGTCCGCCACGGCCTGTTCGCCCGGCCCGGCCGCTACGACACCCTGGTCCGGTTCTCAAATTCCTTCTTTGCAGAGGACGACCATCCGGACGCCCGCGGCCTGGCGCTCAAGGTGACGGGTGTCGACGGGGCGGTGTGCGACGGCGCGCCGCCGGGTCAGCAGGACTTCGTGCTGATGAACGCAGAAACCGGGCCGGCCCGGAACGCGGACGAGGCGATGGCGCTGTTTCGCGCCTTGGACGGTCTGCGCCGCGCCACGATCTCCGCGGTCGCCGCCCCGCGCTACCTGTTCCCGAGCCTTCTGCCCTGGCGCGCACGCTGGCGCTATCTCCTCTTTCTCGGCGAGTCCGGGCTGCAGCATCTGCGCGGCTTCGATCTTGCGCAGCTGGCCTATGGCAGCGTCACGCCCTACCGGCTGGGCGACGGCGCGACGAAGTTCGCGCTCGTCCCCGACGCAGCTGCCAGGGCCCGGCGCCCGGCCAAAGGCAAATCCCTCGCCGGCAGGCTGCAGGCTGCCCTCGACAGCGGACCGATCCGCTTCGACTTCCGCCTCCAGCCCCGCGTGCTGGACAGCGACCCGATGGAGGATGTGCGCCGGGCCTGGCGCAGTCCGACGGTGACGGTCGGCAGCCTGGAGATCCCACCCCAGGACGTCGCCGCGACCGTCGCTCTCGGCGACCGCCTGACCTTCAGCCCGTGGAACTGCCTCGCCGCCCATGAGCCGCTGGGCTCGATCAACGCGCTGCGCCGCGCGGCCTATGCCGCCTCCGCCGCCAACCGGGGGGCGCAGGCCAAAGCCCCCCTGGACGGTGGGTCATGAGAGCGCCACGGACCTCCCGCACCGCCGATGAGGAGAATTTTCCGGTCGGCTCCCTGCTCATCGCGCGCAGGCTCAGACCGTCGGTCGCCGCCTTCTACGCGGCCGCCCGGGCCGCCGACGACATCGCCGACGATCCGACGCTGGACGCTGCCGAGAAACTGAAGCGCCTCGACCGGTTCGAAGCGGCCCTTACGGGCGGTCTCGACGCTGGCGCGCTGGATGCCGTCGATCTCGGCCCGGCGACCCGCGCCCGCGCATGCCTGGACAGCGCGGGTGTCGGCCATCTGCGGCGGCTTCTCACGGCGTTCCGGCACGACGCGGTGCAGCAGCGCTGCGCCGATTGGGAGGCGCTGACGGCCTATTGCTCGGATTCCGCCAATCCCGTCGGCCGCTTCCTGCTCGACCTGCACGGCGAGGCTGCCGCCGACTATCCGGCATCCGACGCGCTGTGCACGGCGCTGCAGGTCCTCAACCACCTGCAGGATTGCGGCGACGACTACCGGATCCTCGACCGTATCTATCTGCCGGCGGACTGGCTGGCGTGCGACGGAGCCGCCGAGGCGGAGCTCGCGGGACCGGGAGCGACTCCGGGACTGCGCCGGGTGATCGATCGCTGTCTCGCCGAGGTCGACCGGCTGCTGGCGACGGCGGCCCCCCTGCCCCTGCGGCTGCGCTCGACCCGCCTGGCACTGGAATCCGCCGCCATCCTGGCGCTGGCCGAGGCCCTGGCAAAGCGGCTCAAGCGCCACGATCCCCTGGCCCGACGGGTCCAACTCTCCCGCCCGGCGATGCTGGCCGTGGGCACCGGCGCGGCGATGACATGCCTGTGGCGGCGGCTGCGCGCAGCGAACCGCCACACCCGACGGCATCCGGCATGAGCGCGGCGGCACTGGAAGACCCGGCGGCCGTGGCCGAGGCCAGGGCGGTGGTGCGCGCCTCGGGCACATCGTTCCGCTGGGGCATGCGCATCCTGCCGCCCGACCGGCGGCGCGCCATGTACGCGGTCTACGCCTTCTGCCGGATCATCGACGACATCGCCGACGAACCGGGCGACCTCGCCCTGCGGCAGGAACGGCTGGATGCCTGGCGCGGCGAGATCGCCCGGATCTATGACGGCGGGACGCTGCACGAACCGATCGCCCGCGCCCTGCTGCCGGCCGTACAGCGCTACCGGCTACCGCGGGCCGAGTTCGAGGCGCTGATCGACGGCATGGAGACCGATCTCCAGGGCCGCAACGTCGCCCCGAGCATGACCGAGCTGGAGCTGTACTGCCGCCGGGTCGCCGGTGCCGTCGGGCTGCTCTCCATGCGCTGCTTCGGCGCGCACCAGCCGGAGGCCGACGACGCCGCCATCGCCCTCGGCGAGGCGATGCAGCTGACCAATATCCTGCGCGACCTGGGGGAGGACGCCGCCGACGGCCGCCTCTATCTGCCGCGCGATCTGCTGGAGCGTCACGGCATCGCCGCCCGCGACCCGGACGCGGTGATCGACGACCCGCGCGTCGCCGCGGTCTGCCGCGACCTCGCGGCGCGCGCCCGCCGACGCTACGGCGAGGCCCGCGCGCTGATCGACCAATGCGACCGGCACGCCATGCGCTCGGCCGTGGTGATGATGGTCGGCTACGAAGCCCTGCTCGATCGGATGGAAGCCGGCGGCTGGCGGGAGCCGCGCCGACGCGTGTCGCTCTCGCCCTGGCGCCGGCTCCTGCTGCTGCGCCATCTGTGCCGGTGAGCGGCGGGACGGTCCATGTGGTCGGCGCCGGGTTGGCGGGCCTGGCCGCCGCCCTGTCGCTGAGCGCCGCCGGACGGACGGTCGCGCTCCACGAGGCCGCCGGGCATGCCGGCGGGCGATGCCGGTCCTACATCGACACCCGGCTCGGCTGCCGGATCGACAACGGCAACCACCTGCTGCTGTCGGCCAACCGGAGTGCGCTAGCCTATCTGGCCGAGACCGGGGCGAGCGGCTCGCTGCGCGCCGGCGACGCCGCCTTCTCGTTCCACGACATCGCCGACGGCCGCCAATGGACCGTGCGGCCCGGTGAAGGCGGGGTCTGGCGGCGGCTCACCGCGCCGCTGCGTCAGGTGCCCGGCGCCGGGGCGGCCGACGCCCTTGGCCTGCTCCGGCTGGCGGTCGCCGGTCGCCGCAGCACGGTGATGCAGGCGCTGGGTCCGGGCGCGCTGATGGAACGGTTCTGGCGTCCGCTGACCGTCGCCGTGCTCAACGCCGAGCCGGAGGTCGCCTCGGCCCGCCTGCTGCGCGGGGTGATCCGCGAGGTGCTGCGCACCGGCGAGGCGGTCCCGCTGACGGCGCGCGAGGGCCTGAGCGAGAGCTTCGTCGATCCGGCCCTTGCCGTTCTGGCGGAGCGCGGCGTGGGCATCGGCTTCGGCCGCCGGCTGCGCGGCGTCGATACCGCGAACGACCGCGCCACCGCCCTGCGGTTCGCTGAGGAGACCGTGGCGCTGGCGCCGGGCGACGCCCTGGTGCTGACGGTCCCCGCCCCGATCGCCGCCGGTCTGCTGCCGGGCCTCGCGGTCCCGGACGGGTCCAGCGCGATCGTGAACGCCCATTTCCGGCTCGACGCCCCCGCCCACCTGCCCGGCCGGGCGGATCTGATCGGGTTGACCGGCGGCACGGCCCAGTGGCTGTTCCGGCGCGGCGAGATCGCCAGCGTCACGGTCAGCGCCGCCGATGCCCTGCTCGACCGTCCGAGCGAGGATCTGGCGGCGATCCTCTGGCGGGATATCGCGCCGGTACTGGGACTTGCGGGCCAGGCCCAGCCGCCCGCCCGCATCGTCAAGGAGAGGCGCGCCACCTTCCGGCAGGACCCGGCCTCCCTCGCCCGGCGCCCTCCCGCCCGCACGGCCTGGCGCAACCTGGCGCTCGCCGGCGACTGGACCGACACCGGCCTGCCGGCGACCATCGAGGGCGCGATCCGCTCGGGCCGGGATGCGGCGTCCCTGGTGATTTCCGGGACAGGTAGATAATCGTTGGGACAGGCAGATAATCGTTCTCTGCACTCCCCGGACCCGTTCCGGGGCCCGCGCTGACGCCGCACCCAAACGGGGACGCGATCCACCACGGCGACGCGCTTGGCCCGGCACAGGGCCGAGCCGTGCATGAAGAACCGGCCCCTACCCTCAGGCTTCCATCGCCACCTGCCGGATCGCAGCGACGGCGAACTCGATATCCGGGTCCTCGATGCCGAGATAGGTCACCGCCCGCAGCACGGTCGGCTGCACGGCACTGATCTTCACCTCGTGCTCGACCATCAGCCGGCGGGAGAATTCCGGCGCGGTGATCCCGGTTCCGGCGATGTCGAAGAACACCATGTTGGTCTCCACCGAGGCCGGATCGACGACGATCCCGTCGACATCCACGATGCCCTCCGCCAGACGCCTGGCATGGGCATGGTCGTCGGCCAGCCGCTCCACGTGGTGGTCGAGCGCGTAGAGGCCCGCCGCCGCGACGATGCCGGACTGGCGCAGCGCGCCCCCGAACTGGTGCTTGAAGCGCCAGCATTCCTCGATGAAGTCCTTACTGCCGGCCAGCACGCCGCCTATCGGGCAGCCCAGCCCCTTGGACAGGTCGATCCAGGCGCTGTCGCAGGGACCGGCGAACTCGGCGAAGGAGATGCCGGAGGCGACCACCGCGTTGGGCAGGCGCGCACCGTCCATATGGACGCGCATGCCATGCTTGCGCGCGGCGCCGGCCACGTCCTTCAGGGTGTCGAGCGGCCAGATCGTGCCGCCGGCCATGTTGGCGGTGTTCTCCACCGACACCAGCTTCTGGCGCGGCATGTGGCGGGACTTCGGACGGATCAGCGCTTCCACCTGATCGGCGGTGAACCAGCCCTTGGTGCCCTTGATCGTGCGGGTCATCACACCGGCCAACGCGCCCGGGCCGCCGACCTCGTAATGCAAGGCGTGGCTGTTCTCCTCCAGAATGATCTCGTCGCCGTGGTCGCACCACACCCGGTAGGAGATCTCGTTGCACATGGTGCCGCTGGGCAGGAAAACGGCCGCCTCCTTGCCGAGCAGTTCGGCGACCTTCTCCTGCAGGCGGATGGCGGTGGGGTCCTCACCCGCCTGCTCGTCGCCGACCTCGGCGTCGTAGATCGCCTTGCGCATGCCTTCGGTCGGACGCGTGGCGGTATCGCTGTGCAGGTTGACGCGCGGCTGGGCGGTCGGATTGGACGAGACCATGGGAAGCTCCGGATGTTGGCGGCTGGACGTTGCGAAACGCCGGGTGCGTCCACACTTTAAAGCGGTGACAGAGTGAGGAGAAAGCCCGGATGTCCGACACCCAGACCATGCAGCGTCGCAATCTTCCCTTCAAGCTCTCCGCCCCGGAGAACGATCGGCTGGCGGTGCATGTGATCTACGCGCTGTACGCCGCGAACCTGGTGTTCCAGATCCCGATCATCCTGGCCGTGGTCATCGCCTACCTGAAGCGCGGCGATGTCGAGGGGACCTATCTGGAGACCCATGTGCGCTGGCAGATCCGCACCTTCTGGCTGTGGCTGCTGATGACGGTGATCGGTGGCCTGACCTGGTGGGTCCTGGGGCTGGGCTTCCTGCTCGTCGGCTTCGCCTATCTCTGGCTGATCTACCGGGTTGTGAAGGGCTGGCTGAAACTGTCCGGCGAGGAGCCGATCCAGGGCGCGGGGGATTTCTTCTGATCCGCGCGGAGCACGGCGACACGCGGGGCGGGGCGACCTGAAACCACCGACAGGAGATACCCATGCCCGTCGAGATCCACCGCGATATGGCCGGTCTGAAGGCCGATTTCACCATCGACCAGCACTGGGACGCCTATACCGACGAGGAGCATGCCACCTGGCGGGTCCTGGCCGAGCGACAGGTGCCGCTGCTGAAGGACCGGGTGGTCCCCGAGTTCCTCGCCCATGTGGACGCGCTGAGCATGGGCAACGGTATGAATGGTGGGGGCGGCGTGCCGGATTTCCGACGCCTGAACGAGGTGCTGGAGGCGGAAACCGGCTGGACCGTGGCCGCCGTGCCGGGACTGGTGCCCGACGCGGTGTTCTTCGATCACCTGGCCAACCGCCGCTTCCCGGCCACCTGTTTCATCCGCTCCATGGACGAGCTGGACTATCTGGAGGAGCCGGACGTCTTCCACGACGTGTTCGGCCATGTCCCGCTGCTGCTCGACCCGGTCTATGCCGACTACATGCAGGAATACGGCAAGGGCGGGCTGAAGGCCGACGGCCAGGGCGCGCTTCGGCGGCTGGCGCGGCTGTACTGGTACACGGTGGAGTTCGGGCTGACGAAATCGGAGGACGGCCTGCGGATCTTCGGCGCCGGCATCGCCTCGTCGAAAGGCGAGACCGTGTTCGCCCTGGACGATCCCTCGCCCAACCGCATCGGTTTCGACCTGGAGCGGGTGATGCGCACCGACTACCGGATCGACGACTTCCAGGAGACCTATTTCGTCATCGACGGCTTCGAGGCCCTGCGCCGCGCGACCGAGGTGGATTTCACCCCGATCTACGCCCGCATGGAGGCGGAACCGGACCTCGCGCCGGACGATGTGCTGGACACCGACACGGTTCTGCACCGCGGCACCGGCCGCTACCACGCGGGTAAGGGCCGGGCCACCGCCTGAGTCTCAGACGTTGCTGTCCGGAAAGCTCGCCTTCTTCTTCGCCATGAAGTCGATCAGCGCCTCGTCGACCGCCGGGTCGAGGACCGGGGCCTCGTACTCGGCCAGGGTCTTCTTCACCAGGGCGGCGGACCGCTGATAGGTGTCCCTGCTGCCTTCCGACTCCCACTGCTCGTAGGTCGAATTGTCGGCGATCGAGGAACGGTAGAACGCCTTCTCGAAATTCGCCTGGGTGTGGCTGCAGCCGAGAAAGTGGGCGCCGGGGCCGACCTCGCGGATCGCGTCCATCGCCTGGCCGTTCTCGGTCAGGTCGACGCCCTCCAGCATGGTGCGCATCATGGCGCACTGGTCGGCATCCATCATGAATTTCTCGTAGGAGCTGACCAGCCCGCCCTCCAGCCATCCGGCCGCGTGCAGGACGAAGTTCACCCCGCCCAGCACCGTCGGCAGCAGGGTATTGGCGCTTTCGAACGCCGCCTGGGCGTCCGGCACCTTGGCGCCGCAGAGCGAGCCGCCGGAGCGGAACGGGACGTTGAGCCGCCGGGCGAGCTGGGCGCAGCCGTACAGCACCAGCGCCGGCTCCGGCGTGCCGAAGGTCGGCGCCCCCGACTGCATCGAAATGGACGAGGCGAAGCTGCCGAAGATCACCGGCGCGCCGGGACGGCAGAGCTGGGCGAAGGCCATGCCGGCCATCGCCTCGGCCAGGGTCTGGGCCAGGGTGCCGGCCACCGTCACCGGCGACATCGCACCGGCCAGGATGAACGGCGTGGTGATCACCGCCTGATTGGCCCGCGCGTAGTTCTTCAGCGCGCCCAGCATGGTGGCGTCCCAGGTCATCGGCGAGTTGGCGTTGATCAGCGAGACCAGCACCGTGTTGGTCTCCAGGAACTCCGATCCGAAGACGATCCGCGCCATCTCCAGCGTGTCGAGCGCCCGCTCCGGATGGGTGACCGAGCCCATGAACGGTTTGTCGGAATACTTGATATGGGCGTAGACCATATCGAAATGCCGCTTGTTCACCGGCAGATCGACCGGCTCGCACACGGTGCCGCCCGAGTGGTGCATGCCCTGGTGGCTGTAGGCGAGCTTCACGAAGTTCTGGAAGTCCTCGATCGTCGCGTAGCGCCGGCCGCCGTCGATGTCGCTGACGAAGGGCGGACCGTAGACCGGGGCGAAGACGGTGTTGCCGCCGCCGATCTCCACCGAGCGCTCCGGGTTGCGGGCGTGCTGGGTGAAGCTGGCGGGCGCGGTCTTGATCAGCTCGCGGGCAAGGCCGCGCGGGATGTGCACCCGCTCGCCATCCACGTCGGCGCCGGCCGCGCGCCACATGTCCAGGGATTCGGTGTCGTCGCGGAACTCGATGCCGATCTCCTCCAGGATGGTCTCGGCATTGGCCTCGATGATCTCCAGCCCTTCCTGCGACAGCACGTCGAAGGTCCCGACGTTGCGGGTGATGAAGGGGGTGTAGAGGGTCGAGGGACGTCCCCGCGCGGCCCGGCGCGCATCGCGCCCGCCGCCGCCGGAACGGCCCCGCCGCTCGCGGCGGCCGCCGGCATCTCCACCGTCGTCGCCGGCCGCATCCAGTCCCAAAGTCTCGGCCAGATCGTCGCTCATGGTCCGTCTCCAACACCGCGTTAGAGACCGATCATGCGCTCCCTTGACGATCATTCTTGGCCGGGCGCGACAGGAATGCGTCGGAGTTGGACAACGCGGGCTCCGATCCTCCGGGTTTCGTGACTTGCCTGCGGTCCGGGCCGATCCCATACTTTTCCCATAATCGACACAGGGCGGACGGCGTCCCGTCGGATCCGCCCGAGGGAGGTCCCATGGGCATGCAACGACCCGCGCTTCTCGCCTCGCATCTCGCCGCTGCGGCCCTCGCCGCCATGGTCGCGATGCCAGGCACCGCCGACGCGGCCGCCGACAGTTCCATGCCGCCGCAGGTGCTCGGCCTCGTCGCCCATGCGACGCCGGTGCCGCTGACCTGCGACGGCGGCACCTGCGAGGCCCTGGTCTCGTCCTTCTGCCTGCAGGAGCACCGCCCGCCGCCCGGCGCCGGCCAGCTCTACCAGACCGCGGGCTCCGGCGACGTCACCCTGCTGGTGCGCAAGTCCGACGGCAGCACGCGCGAGTTCTCCGCCGCCGGGCTGCTGACCTACGAGAGCGACGGTCATTTCACCCGCACCCGGATCGCCATGGACAGCGCCCGGCTCGCGTCGCTGGATGCGACCGAGGTCGCCGTGCGGATCGCACCGATGGTCTCCCTGGTGCCGGTGACCGATGCCCCGCTGCCCGCCGAGATCGCCGAGGGCGATACCGAGACGGCCTATGGCGAGGCGCGCTTCACCGGCGCCGACTTCTTCCACCCCGGCAAGACCCGGCCCGACGCGGCGGTCACCCTGACCCGGATGATCAACACCCTGCCCGCCACCATGTCCGGCGGGATCGATCCGCGCGCGGTCGACCCGTTCAAGCGCGCCGCCCTGTGGAGCAGCGTGGCGGAGTCCGGCGCCCTGACGGGGCTGTCCGACGCCGGCATCGCCCGGGCCAGGAGCGAGCTGGACCGCTGCGGCCAGTATGCCGAGATGGGCTTCAAGCTGACCCTGCGCGGCTGCCTGGAAAGCGCCCACGACCGCACCATGCGCGAGGTCAACGACGAGCTGTGGAAGGCGGAGGTGGGGTACTGACGCCCAACCTCGAGCGGCCGAATACCGGATGACGTCCGCCGTCGTCTGCCGAACCTTCGGCCCATTCATAACCGGCTATAGTCCGCCGGGCGACGGGCCGTTCCCCGCCATTCTGGTCCTACATGGTTCCGAAGGCGGATGGTCCGGCTGGAGCCACCGCAACGCGGTGCTGCTGGCGGCCAACGGCTTTCTTGCCTACCCGTTCGCCTATTCCCGGTCGGGGAACTTCTGGTACGCCGGCGACATCGTCGATGTACCGCTGGACCAGACCGAAACCGCCATCGCCGAGTTGCGCGGTAACAGCCTGTCGAATGGGCGGATAGGCCTTTTCGGCGTATCGCGGGGCGCGGAACACGCCCTACTCCTGAGCGCTCTCATGGCGCGGGACGGAGTGTCGGGACAGCCCGAAGCGGTCGCCGCGCATTCGCCTTCCGACGTCATCTGCGGCGGGTTCGAGCCGAACGTGACGCGGCCGTGGACCGACCCCAAGCAGGCGTCCTGGGACCCGGCGAAACTCTCCTGGACATGGCGCGGATCGGCGGACGGCCTGATGCCGGCCACGCCTATCGAGATCGAGCGCTATGCCGGACCGTTGCTGATCAGCCATGGCACTGAAGACAAGGTATGGACCGTCGACTGCACCCAGCGCCTCGAGGCCCGGCTGAAAGCGGCCGGCAGGGATCCGGAGATCTATTACTACGAGGGCGAGAACCACGGTCTGCAGCCGGATGCTGAAAACCAGAACAACACCCGGCTGCTGTCATTCTTCACGCGGCATCTCGTCGGGTGATTCCGAATTAAATATTCCTGGAAGCCCACCACGCCGACGTTACCTTCCGGCCACGCGACACAACGCGAAAAGACCGCGGAGGAACGATGCGGATCCTGGTCACCGGGAGTAGCGGCCATCTCGGCGAAGGGCTGATGCGGCTGCTCGCCGACGGACCGCACGCGGCGGTCGGCCTCGACATCAAGCCCGGACCCCATACCGGCATCGTCGGCTCGATCGCCGATCCGGCCGTCGTGGCCACCGCGATGCGGGGCGTCGATGCCGTCCTGCACACCGCCACCCTGCACAAACCTCATGTCGGGACCCACAGCCGGCAGGACTTCGTCGACACCAACATCACCGGCACGCTAACCCCGCTGGAGGAGGCGGTGCGCGGCGGCGTCTCCGCCTTCATCTTCACCAGCACCACCAGCGCCTTCGGCGGCGCCCTCGCCCCCGCCCCGGGCGAGCCCGCCGTCTGGATCGACGAGACCGTGCGCGGCGCGCCGAAGAACATCTACGGCGTGACCAAGACGGCGGCGGAGGACCTGTGCGAGCTGTTCCACCGTCGCCACGGACTGCCCTGCCTGGTGCTGCGGACCGCCCGCTTCTTTCCCGAAGAGGACGACAACCGTCAGCGTCGCGCCCTCTACGCCGATGCCAATGCCAAGGCGAACGAGTTCCTGTTCCGCCGGGTGGACCTGGCCGACGCGGCCGAAGCCCATCTGCGGGCACTGGAACGCGCCGCCGAGATCGGCTTCGGGCGCTACATCGTCAGCGCAACCACCCCCTTTACCCGCGCCGACCTGGCGGCGCTGCGCGGCGCCCCCGCCGGCGTGGTGGGCCGATTGTTCCCGGATTTCGAGCCGCTCTATGCCCGCCTCGGCTACCGGATGTTCGACGAGATCGACCGGGTCTACGACAATGCCAAGGCCCGCCGGGAGCTTGGCTGGGCGCCCGCATACGACTTCGCCCGGGTGCTCGACCAGCTTTCCCGGGGCGAACCCATCGGCAGCCCGCTGGCTCGGGCCGTGGGCAGCAAGGGCTATCACGACACGGTCTTCGAGGACGGCCCCTACCCGGTGGAGTGACGGGTATCAGCACGCATTGCGCGCACGCATTGACTCGATGCGCGACCTATCGTTAGACTACGCGAACGACTGAGGTCCACCCTGGGCTTCCTCCGTCCCTTGCGGACATGTCGCAAGAGCCGCGGTCCCCCTACCGCGGCTCTTTTTTTTACAGCGGGTTCTCAGGCTTTTCGAATACGCCGAGCGCCACACCGACATGGTCGCCATCGAAGTTGTGGGCCATATTGCGCATCTTCTCGCCGGCGGTTTCCCCCATGATGATGTCGCCGGCCTGAAGCGGCACCGGCTCGCCGGTCTCCGCCCGTCGCCGGGCCTCCTCGCGCCGCTTGACCGAGCCGGCCTTGGCCTCCGCGGTGTAGTCGCGCAGGTCGACCGTGCGGAAGCCGGCGGCCTCGCACAGCGCCTGCATCTCCTGCGGCGGGATCAGGTGGCTGAGCGCCGGCCGCTCGGCCCAGGGCGTCGGATAGCGCGGGGCGCCGCCCGGCCCCAGGACGATGTCGTAGAAGCAGAACCGGCCGCCCGGCTTCAGCAGCCGGAAGGCCTCGCGGTACACACCCGCCTTGTCGGGAATGTTCATGCAGGCGTGCAGGGTGGTGACGATGTCGAAGGTCTCCGCCGGCAGGCCGGTGGCGGTGGCATCGCCCTCCACCACCGCGATCCGGTCGGACAGGCCGACCATGGCGTTGATCGCCTCGGCCGCGGCACAGAAGCTCGGCGTCAGGTCGACCGCCGTCACCCGGGCCCCGACCACATCGGCGAAGATCCGGGCGGAACCGCCGAGGCCGGAGCCGAGATCGGCGACCGCCATGCCGGCGGCCATCCCCGTCGCCGCGATCACGTCCTCGGTGCCGGTCTCGCCGCGCATGTGCATCTGGTCCAGCACCGAGAAGTCGGCCCGGGTCGGCGCGGCGATGCCGTGCTCGGCCAGCCGGGCGACGAGCTGCTCGACCAGGCCGCTGCGCTCGTAATGCTGGGCGACGCCGCTCATCGGCTCAGCCCCACAGGGCCGGTTCCGGCGGCATCACCGTGCTGCCGTTGTAGGTCATGCAGGGGTCGCGGTCCTTGGCCAGCAGCAGCGGGGCGTCAAGATCGACAATTTCGGCGCCCTGGGACACGATCATGCCCGGCGCCATGGCCAGGGAGGTGCCGATCATGCAGCCCACCATGACCCGGAAGCCACGCTTCTCCGCCTCGGCCTTCAGCCGCAGGGCCTCGGTCAGGCCGCCGGTCTTGTCGAGCTTGATGTTGACCATGTCGTACTTGCCCTCCAGCCCGTCGAGGGTGGCGGTGTCGTGGCAGCTCTCGTCGGCGCAGACCACTGTCGCCCGGGGGGCGCCCACCAATGCGGCGTCGTCGCCGGCCGGCAACGGCTGTTCGATCATCGACACGCCGAGTTCGGCCAGCTTCGGCGCGATCTCCAGATAGCTGTCGATGCTCCAGGCCTCGTTCGCATCGACCACGAGATCGACACCCGGCGCGTTCTCGCGGATTTTCGTGACCCGCGCCAGATCCTCGCCGTCGCCGGTCATCTTCAGCTTCAGGCGCGGCCGGTGGGCGTTCTCGCGGGCGGCGGCCCCCATGGCGTCCGGGCTGTCGACGGAGAGCGTATAGACCGTGGTCACCGGCTGCGGCGCGCCGGCCAGGCCGGCGAGTTTCCAGGCGGGCAGGCCCCTGCTCTTCGCCTCAAGGTCCCACAGAGCGCAGTCGACCGCGTTGCGGGCGGCCCCGGCCGGCAGGGCGTCCAGCAGCGCGGAGCGGTCCATGCCGCCGGCGATCGCCTCGGCGACGCTCTGGATCTGGCCGATCACGCTGTCGATCGACTCGCCGTAGCGGGTATAGGGCACGCATTCGCCGCGGCCGACCGTCTCGCCGTCGGTGATGGTGACCAGCACTACCTCCGCCTCGGTGCGCGCACCGCGCGAAATGCGGAACACTCCGCGGATCGGCCAGCTTTCGCGGGCGACGGCGAGCATGCGAGACATGGAATTCTCCCTGGATCGGATCAAGACGGTGGTCGGTCGGCGCGGCGGCCGCCTATTTGACGGTGAGCTTAGCGATCTGGACGTTCACGATGGTGTCCGGTCCGACCAGCTCGCGCAGCAGCCGCCATGCATTGTTGCGCACCTTCTGGATTCCGTCATAGCCGTTCAGTTGCTGGGGCGTCAGGCTCGACAGATAGACGATCAGGGCGTCGCGGATGCGCGGCTCCTGCGCCTGCACGACCTGAATGGCCCCTTCGTTCGGCAGTTCGACGGTCAGGCTCAGCAGCAGGAAGACCGGATAGCCGGTGTTGGAGCGAAGGTTGACCACGAACTCGTCGAGCGTGTGGAACACCGCGCCGACCGGGCTCGGCTTGGCGGCCGAGGGGGCGGTGTTCGCGATGCGCTCCTGCTCCGCCTTCTGCTCGGCGGTGAGTTCCGCCTCCGGCGCGCCGCCGAAACCCGGAATCAGTCCCGCCACGAAAGCGCCGGCGCCGGCGCCGATCAGCAGCAGCAGGGGCAGCAGGACGAACAGAAGGAGCTTCTTCATCGCGACTCGGCTCTCGCCCTCGTCCGGTTCCGCAGGAAATACGAGGCAAACACTTTCAAATCCTATATAATCATGGATCGCAAGCCGACACGAGGATGATCGTCCCCCGAGCGCCATGATGAAGCCGGCCGAAAGTGACTGGAACAAATTCGCGCGCGCTCAGCCCAGCGTGAGCGACCGTGATCGTGCGCCCGGCATGGCGGCACGGGCGGAGTCGTTCATCATCGAACGGGCGGGCGAGAACCTGATCCTGAAGATCAAGCGCGAGGACGGGCGGGTGGCCCTGATCGAACTGACGCCCGACACCGCCTTCTATCTCCGCGAATACCTGTCCAACGCCCTGGCCTCCCTGGGCATGCCGGAAGACGTCTAGAGCAGATCGTGGGGTGACGGGATCACTTCGTGATCGCGTCAACGTGCGAGAATCTTCTCTATCTCATTGTTTTAGAGACAAATTCACCGACCAAATTGACTCACGAAACGATTCAATATGGTCGGATTTGACTCTAGAACGCGAGCGTTTCAGGTCGAAGCGGTCCGATCCGGACGCGCCCTACGCCGGCTCCGCCCCGGTCAGACACCAGCGCTCGGCATCGGCGCGGTTCGTGAACACCCGCTGCTGGTTCTCGATCTCCTCCGACAGGTCGAGGAACAGCTTCATGATCGACTGTTCGATCGTTCCCGGGACGACGATCGCTACCCGCTCGCCCCGGCCTCGAGGGGCGAAGGAAGCGCGCGCCTGGCTGAGGCTGCGCAGAATACCGATGTCGATCCCCGTAAAGTCCAGCGCGGTGACGTCCCAGACCGAATGGGTCGGGCCGACGGTGGCGCGGATGCGCACCACCTCGCCCATCGCCTCACGAAAATCCTCAACGTCGAGGTCGCCGGAGAGGGTGACACGGACCATCCCTTCCGCTTCGCTGTATGTAAGGCTGTCGATCATCGCTACGTCCGCTGCGGCGGTTCCGGTCCGCCGGCCGGTCAGCGACCGATGGCGTAGCCCTGCATGCCGCGCGGGTTGGCCCCGGCCTTCAGCATCCGGCCGTCCTTCACGGCGCCGCTGAGCCGACCTTCCGACCAGTCCTCGCCGACCTGGACGTCATGGCCGCGGCGCTGCAGTTCCTTGACGGTCGCCTCGGGGAAGCGCCCCTCCAGCACCAGCTTGCCGGGCTTGCGGCCGCGCGGCCAGAACGAGCTCGGGAAATGCTCGCTGTGGAAGGCCGGACAGTCGATCGATTCCTGCAGGTTCATGCCATGCTCGGCGTGGTGCAGGAACATCAGGGTTTGCCACTGGTCCTGCTGGTCGCCGCCCGGGGTGCCGAAGGCCATGTAGGGCTCGCCGTCGCGCAGCGCGAAGCTGGGCGACAGGGTGGTGCGCGGCCGGCGCTTGGGGCCGAGAGCGGAGGGCGACCGCTCGTCGAGCCAGAACATCTGCGCCCGGTTGCCCATGCAGAAGCCGAGCTCCGGGATGATCGGCGAGGATTGCAGCCAGCCGCCGCTCGGCGTGGCGGAGAACATGTTGCCGTCCTTGTCGATGACGTCGATATGGACGGTGTCGCCCTTCATCGCGCCGCTCTTCGACACCGTCGGCTCGCCGATGCCCATGCGCTCCATCTCGCGCGGGTCGAGTTGGACATCCACGCCCAGCGCGGCGTCGATCGAGCCCAGATAGCCCTCGATGGTGCCCGGACGCAGGTCCATGGAGGCCTCGCCGGTGATCAGCTTGCGCCGCTCGGCATTATATTCCGAGGAAAGCAGGGTCTGCATCGGCACGTCGGCGAAGTCCGGGTCGCCGTAGAACGCCTCGCGGTCGGCCATGGCGAGCTTGATCGCCTCGACCACGCTGTGCACGAAGTCGGGACCGGTCGGATCCATCTCGCCCACGCCCATGCCGTCGAGCAGGGCGAGCTGCTGCAGCATCGAGGGGCCCTGGCTCCACGGGCCGCATTTCGCGACGGTGTAGCGGCCCCACTGGTAGGTGGCCGGCTCCTCGTAATGGGATTCCCAGTTCGCCAGATCGTCGGCGGTGAGCAGTCCCAGATGGCGGCGGCCGGAGACGTCCATCATCGGGGCGGCGTGGAAATAGGCGTCGATCGCCTCGGCGACCCAGCCGCGGTACCAGATGTCGCGCGCCCGATCGATCACCGCCTCGCGGGAGCCGCCGCCGGCTTCCGCTTCCCTAACGATCCGGGCATAGGTCTCGCCCATCGTCGGGTTGGCGAACAGGCTGCCCGGCGCCGGCGGCTCGCCGTTCTTCAGGTAGATCGCCGCCGAGGTCGGCCATTCGGTCTCGAACAGCTCCTTCACGGTGTTGATCGTCGCCGCGATCCGCCCGACGGCCGGGTAGCCGTTGATCGCGTAGTCGATCGCCGGCTCCAGCACCTCGGCCAGGGTCATCGTGCCGTGGTCGCGCAGCATCCGCAGCCAGCCGTCGAAGGCGCCGGGGACGACGGCGGGGAGGAACCCACTGCCGGGGACGAGGTCGAGGCCGAGGCCGCGGATCGCCTCCATGGTCATCGCCGCCGGGCTCGGCCCCTGGGCGCAGAGCGCCTGCAGCTTGCCGGTCTTCTTGCTGTAGAACAGGGCCGGCAGGTCGCCGCCCGGGCCGTTCAGATGCGGCTCGACCACCTGCAGGGTGAAGCCGCTGGCGACCGCGGCGTCGAAAGCATTTCCGCCCCGCTCCAGCGCGCGCATGCCGACGGCGGACGCGAGCCAGTGGGTGGAAGCAACAACTCCGAAGGTGCCGCGGATTTCCGGGCGCGTCGTGAACATGGCGCAGACTCTTGGAATGGTTTTCGCATGGGATTGGTCGACACTATAGAAGCGGGGGCATTCGCCCGGCAAGAACTGCCCGGCGGAGGGCCCTCAACAGAGACGCCGTGTGCAGAAGCGTAAATCTCGTTGTGAAGAGGTAACGAGACGCCTATAGTAGACGGTGGTCGAGAAACGACCGGACCGGGCGTTACTGCCCGAGCCTACGGCAAAAACAGGAGTTTTCCGCCGTGACGAACTTCGCAGCCGCATCGGCCATCCTTGGAGGCGCCGCCGGAGGTGGTGGTGGACTCCTTGGCTCCGCGTACGGTGGAGGCGGCTCCACCATGTCGGCAATCGCTGCCTGGCGCAGCTACGAGCGCGATCAGGTTGCCGCCCGCCAATCCTTTCTCGACCGCAACGACGTCCAGAATGCCATCGCCGATTTCAAGTCGGGCGTATCCAAGCTGGACGACGTCGACGAGTTGCTCGACGACCGCGACACGCTGCAATTCGTTCTGACCTCTTTCGGCCTGGACTCCGACATCAACAATGTCGGCAAGATCCGCAAGGTCATCGAGAGCGACCCCAACGACATCAACTCCTTCGCCAACCGACTGGCCGACACCCGCTACGGCGAACTGGCGAAGTTCCTGAACACCCCCGAATACGGCGTCAAGAACCTCAAGCTCTCCTCCGAGCAGACCGAGGTCATCGACAAGTACCTGACCGTCCAGTTCGAGCGCAGCCTGGGCCAGCAGAACTCGGCCGCCCGCGACGCGCTGTTCTTCCTGCGCCGGATCAATTCGGTCGACAGCACCTACCAGATCCTCGGCGATTCCGCTCTGCGCGCCATTGTGACCGACGCGCTGAACCTGCCGGCCCAGATCGCCAACCAGTCGGTCGAGAAGCAGGCCTCCCTGGTCGAGAAGGGCCTGGATCTCAGCTCCCTCAAGCTGAGTTCGACGTCGGCGACGGAGCGGAACCAGCTGGAGAAGCTGCAGGCCGACCTGACCTCGATCTCCAACGGCTCGGCGGCCATCACCGCGGCCACCAAGACGCTGAACTCCATCGTCGAGAAGCTGGAGACCGCCCGCACCGCCTATGCCGATCTCGGCGCGATCACCGATCCGGCCGGGGTCAACGCGGCCGAGATTCCGATCCAGGAAGCCGCCCTTCCAGACCTGCTGCGCCAGCGCGGTCTCGTCGCGGTGGCCAACCAGGCGACAAAGAACACCCGGATCGTGCTCGACGAACTCGACAAGATCTCGATCAAGCTGCGCAACGCGGAGGACGAGGAATCATTCGCCACCCTGCAGGCTCAGTATCTCGACTATGCCGACAAGATTCTTGGCGACGAGGGCTTCGTCAACACGGCGACCTTCTACGATCCTGAGACCGGCCAGACCCAGAACCTGTTGCGCAACGGCACGGGCGGCGCCCTGCCGGCCGGGACCGACGCGACCGAGGCGGTGATCACAACCCAGGTCGCCAGCGACGGCACGAAGGCCATCACGCGGTCCACGGACCTGTCCGGCTTCCTGACCGACCTGCAGGCGGCGCGCGACGCCGTCGACGGCGCGACCTATGCTACCCGCTCGGCCGACGCCGACACCGCCGACGCCAGTTTCGACACTGCGAACGCCGCGTTCAAGACGTCGGAATCGCAGACCGCGATCAACGTGGTCAGCATCACCAACGCCCTGAACAATGTCGATTTCGCGGTAGAGCTGGACACCCAGTCGCTCAGCACCGGGCTGCTGTCGATCGACGACGGTCTGAAGCGCGCCACGACCATCGAGCGCGTGCTCGGCGATATCCGGCAGCTCGCCAAGGATGCCCAGAAAGACGACGCCGATCTCACCGAGATCAACGCCTACTACACCGCCCGCCTCGGGGAGCTTGACCAGCTCATCAACACGCCCGGAGAGGTCAGCAACGGCGCGAATTCGACGACCCTGGACAACCTGCTGGCCGACGGTACCGTCAACTACACTGTTGTCGGCACGACCCAGGCCCGGGCCGAGGGCGGAGACCTTACGGCCTCGATCTACGACCTGCTGCCGGCGTCGATCACCGACGCGGCCGCCGGTGAGGCGCTGGTCACCCAGCTCGACGACGACCTCAAGCCGGCGTTGCAGGACCTGACATCCCAGCTGAAGCGGGATCGCACCGTCATCGCCTTCGCGTTGGAAGAGGCGGACCCGCGCGGTCGCCTGGACAGCCAGGTGCGCGAACTTCGGGTGGAGCTCGACGAGCTGATCTCCAAGTCGGGCAAGGACGGCAACAACCTGCTCGGCGAGTTCGCCCGCGACATCAAGGTGGCCTTCGACTCGCTCGGGTCGACGATCACGATCGATGCCCAGACCTCGTTCGAGACCAACTTCCGCACCGCGCTGGAAGGCTTCGACTACGTGGCCGCGACCGCCGGCGACGACGACGCCCGGGTCAGCGCCCTGAACGATGCGCTGTTCGTCGCCCAGGGAACCCTGGGCCGCCTGAAGGCGGAGAGCTACGCGCTGAACATCCAGAAAGAGATCCTCAACGAGGAGCGGATCGCGATCGAGGGCGAAGGCGGCGGCACGGGCGACTTCCTGAAGCCGATCGAATTCACCGACGAGGCCCGCAAGTTCATCGAGCGCTACCTCATCCAGAAGGATCTGGAATCCCAGGGCTTCAGCGTGAACTCGAACTTCAACGCCCAGAGCGCGATCGCCAGCCAGATCGGCTCGATCCTGCCCCAGAGCAACGGCCTGCTGAACTTCGTCGTCTAACCCGCCGGACCGTCCTCCAGGCCGGCCAGCCGCGCGCACTCCCGTAGCACCCAGACGCGGATCGCACTGGACAGGTTGGCCGTGCGCGTCCGGTCGATCTCGGTGACGAGCGCATTGAGCGACACCCCGCGCGCCTCGGCGAAGGTTGCCAGCAGATCCCAGAACGCCTGCTCCATCGACACGCTGGTGGCGTGACCGGCGATCATCACCGAGCGCTTGCGCGGCGCCGCCGGATCGGCGCCGGCCGACACCGTCATCCCTCGGGTCCCAGCATCGCCTCCGGCCGCACCCAGCGGTCGAAATCCGCGTCGGAGACCAGATCGAGCGCGCGGGCGGCCTCCTTCAGGGTGGTGCCGTCCTCATGGGCCTTCTTGGCGATCTTGGCGGCGGCGTCATAGCCGATATGCGGCGCCAGAGCGGTGACCAGCATCAGGCTCTTGCCCAGCAGCTCGGAGATCCGCGACCTGTCCGCCTCCATGCCGTCCACGCAGCGCTCGGCGAAGCTCGCCGCCGCGTCGCCCAGCAGACGGATCGACTGCAGCAGGGCGTCGGCCATCACCGGCTTGAAGACGTTGAGCTCGAAATGCCCCGTCGCCCCGGCCACGGTGATCGTCGTGTGGTTGCCCATCACCCGGGCGCAGACCTGCGTGAGCGCCTCGGCCTGGGTCGGGTTCACCTTGCCGGGCATGATGGAAGAGCCCGGCTCGTTCGCCGGCAGCATCAGCTCACCGATGCCGCAGCGCGGCCCGGAGCCGAGCATGCGCACGTCGTTGGCCACCTTCATCAGCGAGACGGCCACCGTGTTGAGCGCGCCGGACATCTCGACCATGGCGTCGTGGGCGGCCAGGGCCTCGAACTTGTTCGGTGCGGAGGTGAAGGGCAGGTCGGTCAGCGCCCGCAGCTCCTCCACGAACGCCTCGGCGAAGCCCGGCTCGGTGTTCACGCCGGTGCCGACCGCCGTGCCGCCCTGGGCCAGCGCCGACAGGCGCGGCAGCGCCGCCTCCACCCGGGCGATCCCGGTCTCCACCTGGAACGCCCAGGCGCCGACCGCGTCGCCCAGGCGCAGCGGCGTGGCGTCCTGCAGGTGGGTCCGGCCGATCTTGACGATGTCGTGGAACGCCTCGGACTTGGCCGCGAGTGCGGCATGCAGGCGGCGCAGGCCGGGCAGCAGTCTGGCGTGGATCTCCCGCACGCCGGCGATGTGCATGGCGGTGGGGAAACTGTCGTTGGAGGACTGCCCCCGGTTCACGTGGTCGTTGGGATGGACCGGCCGCTTGCTGCCGCGCGCGCTGCCGAGGCTCTCGTTCGCCAGGTTCGAGATCACCTCGTTCAGGTTCATGTTGGTCTGGGTGCCCGAACCGGTCTGCCAGACCACCAGCGGGAACTCCGCGTCGTGATCCCCGGCGGCAATCGCCGCCGCCGCTCTGTCGATCGCCTCGGCCAGCTCCGCCTCAAGGCCGCCGAGCCGCCGGTTGGCCCGGGCGGAGGCCTGCTTCTGCAGGGCGAAGGCGTGGATCAGGGCGAGCGGCATGCGGTCGCCGCCGATCGGGAAATTCTCCAGGCTGCGCTGGGTCTGCGCGCCCCAATACCGGTCGACGGGGACGTCGATGGAGCCCAGGCTGTCGGTTTCTTCGCGGGTGGCGGCCATGGGGTCTCCTTGGATCGGTGAGGCGTCAGCGCCGGAAGACGGCGACAAGCTCGATGTGGGGAGACCAGAGAAACTGGTCAATCGGCACCAGCCGCTCCAGCGTGTAGCCGCCCTCGACCAGGGCGGCGGCATCGCGGGCGAAGGTGGCCGGGTTGCAGGACACGGCGACGATCGTCGGGATCCCGCTGGCGGCCAGCGCGGCGGCCTGGGCCTTGGCCCCGGCGCGCGGCGGGTCGAACACGACAACGTCGAACCCGTCCAGTTCGTCGCCTTCCAGCGGCAGTTTGAAGAGCTCCCGGGTTTCCGTCTTCAGCCGGGCCGTCCCCAGCCCGGCGGCATCGGCGGCCGCGCGCAGGGCACGGATCGCCAGCGTGTCGCCGTCGATCGCCAGCACCGGACCGTCGGCGGCCAGGGGCAGCGACAGGGTGCCGATCCCGGCGAACAGGTCGAGCCGACGCTTGGCCTTGCGGGCCGCCTGCGCCACGGCCTCCCGGATCGCGGTCTCGCCGGAGGCCGTCGCCTGCAGGAAGGCGCCCGGCGGCGGCGTCACGTCGACGCCCCCCAGCCGGATAGTCGCCGCCCCCCGGCCGGACAGCGGCTCCGGCATCGGGTCGGAATCACCCGCCACCCGCATCGACAGCCGGGCCAGGCCCTCGGTCTCGGCGAACTTGGCCCAGGCCTCGCGTTCCTGCAGGTTCGGGCTGCGCGGCAGCACCACCAGCATGTCCAGGCCGCTATGCAGGTGGTTGACGATGACGTCGGCGCCCTCGCCCGGTTGCAGCACCCGGTGCATCTGGTCGCTGACGGGGTGCAGCAGTGCCTGGATCGGCGCCGTCAGCACCGGGCAAGTATCGAGCGGGACGATCTTGCTGCCGCCGCGCTCATGGAAGCCGAGGACGGTGCGGTCGGACAGGCGGCGCACGGCGAAATCGGCGCGCCGCCGCGTGCCCGGCTCGGCCGTCACCAGCGGCGCCATCGGAAATCCCTCGATCCCGACCCGCGACAGGTGCTGGCGGATCTGGCCGACCTTCCAGTCCTGATAGGACTCGTCGCGCCAATGCTGCAGGGCGCAACCGCCGCAGGTCATGAAGTGCGGGCAGGCCGGATCGACACGATCGTCGGCGGTGGACAGCAGCTCGACCGGTTCGGCCGCCACCCCCTCGCCCCGATCGGCGACAGGCCGCGCGCGCACCCGCTCGCCCGGCAGGGTGAAGGGCACGAAAACCAGGCGCGCACGCTCGTCATAGCCGATCTTCACGGTGGCGGTGCCGACCCCGTCGCCCCGGCCGCCGACGGTCTCGATCTCGACATCGACCGGTCCGGCATTGGCGGGGATCCGACCCTTCTTGATCGGCGTCGGCTTTGAGCGTCTGCGGCGCGGTGGCATATCGGATCAGACTTTCTTTCCGCCCAGTACCAGTACAGGGCCGCGCCGACAGATCGGCGGGTGGCGAAGGGTTTAACGGAAGTGAGGAGTTTGGGCCAGTCCGACGGCGGCGTTGGCCGTCAGCTCGGGTCGGCGATCCGCCCCGGACGGGTGACGATCCAGGCGGCGACCGCGACCATGACCGCGATGCTGGTCCCCGGGATCCAGGCATTCGACGGAAAGGCGGCGATCAGCATGGCGGCGGCCAGGGTCATGGCGGCCACGGCGGCGATCTTCGCCTTGGTCGGGATCACCCGATGGCGATGCCACGCCCGCAGGCCGGCGCCGAAGCGCGGATGGCTGTAGAGCCAGAGATGCAGGCGGTGGGAGGAGCGCGAGAACGCCCAGAGCGCCACGATCAGGAACACCGTGCCCGGCAGGCCCGGCAGGATCACGCCGGCGATGCCGATGGCGAGGCACACGAAGCCGAAGATCTGAAGTCCGAGCCTGGCGGCGCCACACAGCTCCGCCGGCAAGACAATCTCGGTCTCGTCGGTGCTGCGCGGAGCGGTGTCGGCCGGGTTCTGGGTCATGGCGATTAAGTGTCGCTGAAACCCGTCAATACAAGGTTAAGGCGCCGAAGCCGTCAAGCGCCGCCGCCTACTCGGCCGCGCAGTCGAGGCCGGCCTCCGCGGAAACCAGATCCTCGCCGAGGACGCGGACCAGGCTGCGCACCCCATCCAGGTCGCAGCTGTAGATCACGTGCCGGCCGCGTCGGGCCGAGCGGACCAGCTCCGCCTGCTCCAGCAGCCCCAGATGATGGGACAGGGTCGAGGCCACCACACCGAGCTCGCGGGCGATCACCCCCGCCGACAGGCCGGCAGGGCCTGCCCGCACCAGCAGACGGAAGATTCCCAGCCGAGTCTCCTGCGCCAGCGCCGACAACGCCGCGACGACCTTCCTCGGTTCCATAACGCCACACCCGGCAGGTTTTCAGACGTGTCAGATGAAAATTAGTTAGTTCTTTGTGAAAAATATTGGCGGTAAATCCACATGGCGTCTAGTGACAATTTGTGTCTGAGGGCGGTTCAGCCGTTCGGTCGGAGCAGTACCTTTCCGCCCCGGCCATAGGTCCCGGCATGGCGCATCGCCGCCTCGATCTCCTCCAGCGGATAGCGGGCCTCCACCGGCACGACGAGGGTGCCGTCCTGGATGCGCTCGGCCAGGGCCTGGTACATCTCGGCGACCTCCTCATAGGCCAGGCCCGACGCCACCTTGGCCAGCCAGAAACCGGTCAGGCTGAGCCCCTTGAACACCAGGTGGTCGGCGCTGATCTCGCAGGGTCGGCCGGACAGCAGGCCGTAATTGACGATCACCCCGCCCGGCGCCAGGCAGTCGGCCATGCGGTGCACCATGCTCCCGGCCACCGCGTCGATGCCGAGCCGGATCTCCGCCCCGCCGGTGGCGTCGTGGACGTGCCGCACCAGGTCCGGGCCGTCGACCACCACCACATCCGCGCCCTGGTCCATCAGCGGCTCGATCAGTTCCGGACGGCGCACCACGTTGACCGTGCGGATCCCGGCGGCCGCGGCCAGCCGGATCAGGTTGATGCCGACCCCGGAATTGGCCGCGTCCTGGATCACCCAGTCGCCGGGAGCGAGGTCGACGTAATCCTTGAGCATGCGATAGGCGGTGGCCCCGTTCACCTTCAGCATGGCCGCCTGCTCGACATCGATATCGGCCGGCAGCTTCACCGCCTGGGTGCCCTTCAGCACCACCTTGTGGGCCCAGTTCGTGCGCCCGAGGCTGAGCACCACGTCGCCCGGGGACAGGTGGTCGATCTCGGTGCCCACGGCCTCCACCGTCCCCACCCCTTCGATGCCGAGGCGCGACGGCACTTCGGGCAGGCTGGCGTATTTGCCCTCGATCAGCAGCAGGTCGGCCGGGTTGATCGAACAGGCCGCCAGGGACACGACGATCTCGTCGGCGGCGGGCGCCCCGGGCGCCGCCACTTCGACGGCCTTGACCACCTCATGGGCCGGCCCGATGGCCGTGAGTTCCGCTGCCAGCATCGAAGCCTCCTCCGTCGGATCACATGCGTTCAGTCCAGTTCGGGCTGGGCATCGCCCTCCAGCGGGACGTTGAACGCGTTCAGGGTCATCGAGATCAGGGTGTAGTAGCCGAGGATGCCGACCAGATCGACCACCCCCCGCTCGCCGAGAAGCGTCACCGCCTCGGCATAGAGTTCGTCCGTCACCTTGCGGTCGCGGTGCAGCGTCTGGGCGAAGTCGTGCACCACGCGCTCGTCCTCCTTCTCGAAGGGCGGCGTCCGGCGGGTGCGGACGGCTTCCACCACCGCCTCCGACAGGCCGGCCTTGAGCGCGATCGGCTTGTGCACCGTCCATTCGAACTGCGCGCCCCAGACCCGGCCGGTCACCAGGATCGCCAGCTCCGACAGCCGCGGCTCCAGCGACGAGCCGTAGCGGCAGAACGCGCCGAGCTGCTGCGCCTTGTCCGCCAGATCCGGCGAGGTCAGCCAGATCGCCAGCGGTCCCTGCACCTTGCCGCGCGGGCCCGAGGCGATCTCGTCATGGATGCGCCGCTGTTCCGGCGACAGCTTGTCTGGTTCGGGCAGTCTGAGGCGCGGCGGCGGCAGGACGGGCGGCATGCGGTTTCCTCCGGGTTTCTTGTTCCGTTCAGGCGGCCTTGGCGACGATCGGTTCCTGGCGGGCGATGCCGCCATTGCTGTCGAGCACGCGCTCGAACCAAGCATGGATCGGATCGTCGCCCTCCACCAGTTGGAAGGTCGAGGTCAGCCGCGCCCACTGCATCGAGCCGAACAGGATGTAGTCGGCATAGGTCGGCGCGGTGCCGCCGATGAACGGCTGGTCCTTGACCACCAGCCGGATCGGCTCCAGCGCGGTGCGGAACGCCGCCACCTTCTCGTCGCGCTTGGACTGGAATTCCGCCAGCGTCATGCCGAAGCGCTGCTCGCGCGAGGTGCGGAAATACTCCCGGCAGGTCTCGTCCACGCAGTCGAACACGTCGGCGACGATAAGCGGCGCGATCAGCGGCTGCACCATGCGGTCGACGAAGCCGTTGATGACCTTGGCCATGCCGCGCCCGGCCGTTCCGACCTCGGGGCTGCCGAACAGCGACGGCTTGTCCGGGAACGCGTCCTCCAGGAAGCAGGCGATGGCGAAACTGTCGGCCACCACGGTCTCGCCGTAGCGGATCACCGGCACCAGCTTCTGGCCGGAGAAGGCCACCTTCTCCTTCTCGGTGAACTTCACCAGCTCCAGGTCGTAGTCCAGCCCCTTATGGGCCAGCGCCATGCGGGTGCGCCAGCCATAGGGGCTGAACCGCGCTCCGTCCTTGCCGCACAGATCGTAGAAGGTGATGGCCATGACGCGCTCCCTGCGAGGACCGGTTGAAGGGACGGCGACGCTAGCAGAGCCCGCGCGCGGCCGACAATGCAGGGAATGGCGCCGCGACCGCGAAGGGTGTCTTGCCGCCATGCCCCGCTCCGCCCGCACCGGCAGGGATCAGCGCTTGCGCACGAACTCGGTGCGCAGGACCAGGCCCTTGATGCTCTCGTGGCGGCAGTCGATCTCCTCGGGGTCGGCGGTCAGCCGGATCGACTTGATCACCGTGCCCTGCTTCAGGGTCTGGTTCGCGCCCTTGACCTTCAGGTCTTTGATCAGCGTCACGGAATCGCCGTCCGCCAGGACCGTGCCGGCGGCGTCGCGCACCGGCACCGCGTCGGGCTCGGCGGCCGCGGCGGCCTGCCCGGCCGGAACCCACTCGCCGCTGGCCTCGTCGTAAACGTAATCTTCATGCGCGTCGGTCATGGTACGCCTCGGTTGAATTTGTCGGCTCGGTTGAGCTGATCGGCCCGGTTGAACTGATCGGATGGGGCTTGCGGATCGTATGGAAGAGACGCGTACCGCAGGGCTCCGGAACCAGAGACCTACGCTTCGGCGCGGGACGGCGCAATCGCCGCGGGGGTCGGGCGGCGCAATCGCCGCGGGCGCGCCGCCGGCTGCACCGATCCGCGGCGGCTTGCCTTTCCGCTGCGCACCAATAGGTTAGGGCTCACGATGAGCGACGACAGAAACTACGCGTCCGATGTGGCGACCCTGGCCGCCGTAGAGCATCCGGACCACCGCGCCCTGCTGGAGTTCTGGTACGCCGCCAAGCCGGAGGGCGGCCTGCCGTCGCGCGAGACCTTCGAGCCGTCGGACTTCCGCGCCATGCTGCCGCGCATCGCGGTGATCGAGCCCTGCCTGGTGCTGGACGGCCTGCCGGTGGAGCCGGCGGCGCCGAACCCAATGTCGGAGGATGACAGGCCGGCGGAGCGCTCGTTCCGCTACCGCCTGGCCGGCACCGAGATCGTCGAGCGCGCCGGCCGCGACCCGACCGGCAAGACCTTTCACGCGCTGTACCGCGACGCCTACCTGTCGACCGCGATCCGGACCTACGAGGAGATCCTGGCCGCCCGCGTGCCGCATTTCTCCCAGCGCGTCTTCCCGATCGGCGACGGCACCAGCGAGCTGCGCTACGACCGCCTGATCCTGCCCTTCGCCCGGGACGGCCAGACGATCGACAGTTTTCTGCTCTGCATCGTCGTGGTGTCGCAGAGCGGGACGGTGAAGGTGGAGGGGAGCTTTAGGCGGTATACTTGAGACGCCCCATTCCAGCGTATCAGACGGTAACGTTTCTCCTCGGCTCCACCTCGTTGTTCACGCCTCCCACTCCCGCACAAGCCCGATCATCAGCATGTCCACCCGCTCCCCGCGGACAGAGAGCGGCAGGCCCAGCCGGTGGAAGGTGCCGATCCGCTTGTCGCTGATGTCCTCGTAGGGCCCGGTCACGTAATGCGGGCGGCGGGTCTCCACCGTGGCGAGGTTCCAGGGGCGGGTGGTCTCCCCCAGGCTGGTCGGGGCGCCCTCGTACAGGTAGCGCCCGGTCAGGTCGCGGCCGCGCAGGTCGGCGACCTCGGTGCCGTAGAGCCGCACCCGGAAGCGCAGCGGGTCGTGGGTCACGTCGAGCAGGATCAGGTGGCTCAGAACCTGGGGGATCTCCAGCGGATCGAGATCCGCGCGGGCCGGCATCAGGCGGTCGCCGCGCTTGGCGTCCCAATAGGCGTACAGACCGCTCAGCAACGGATGGCCGACCGCACCCCACTCCACAGCCTCCCGGACGGACGTCCGCGCGCCCGGCGTATCCCGTTCCCCGGTCACGGCCCCCTCCCCGCTATTCGGTCATCCGCTACTCCGCCACCCGCCAGTCCTCGATCCAGTTGGTGGTGGTGTACTTGTGCCCGGTCGGCCGCACGCCCTCCAGCCATTTCGGCAGGATGTAGCTGTCGGCCCGGAAATACAGCGGCAGCACCGGCAGGTCGGTGGCGTAGAGTCGCTGCAGCTCGGCCCACAGCGCGCCGCGCCTGTCGCGGTCGAGCTCGACCTCTATGGCCTCGATCAGCCGGTCCATCTCCGGATTGCTGTAGCCGGTGTAGTTCTGGCCGCCCCAGTTGTTCGCCTCGCTCGGGATCGACTCCGAATGCAGGGTGGTGCGCGGCAGGTGCTCGGGCGCCGACAGCCAGGCGAACATGGCCAGCCCGGTGAAGCGGCGCTTGGAGACGGTCTCGCCGAAGAACACCCGCGGCGGCTCGTTGCGGATGACGGTCTCCACCCCGACCCGCTTCCAGTAGTCGGCCAGCACCTGCTGCACCAGCTCGCGCGTCCGGTTGCCGGCCGTGGTCATCAGCGAGATCGACAGCTTCTGCCCCTCGCCGTTCACCCGGATGCCGCCCGGCCCCGGCGTCCAGCCCGCCTCCTCCAGCAACGCCTTGGCCGCCTCCGGGTCGTAGGGATATGTGGACACGCCCTCGGTCGTATGGGTCCAGTCCAGCGGGTTGACCGAGCCGGTCGCCACCGGCTGCTTGCCGGCGAACAGGCGGTTGTTAATCGCCTCCCGGTCGATCGCGTGCAGCAGGGCGCGGCGCACCTTGAGGTCGCCCAGGATCGGGTTGGACAGCATGACGTCCAGATGCTCGTAGATCAGCCCGGGCTGGTAGATCACGGTGTAGCTGTCGCCGTGGCGCTTCTCGAAGGCGATGGCCTGGTCGATGGCGAGCCCGCTCTCCCCGGCGATCATGTCGATGGATCCGGACAGCAGGTTGGCCTCCAGGGCCGAGGTGTTCTCGATGGCGCGGATCACCACCCGGTCGAAGACCGGGCGCGTGCCCTTCCAGTGCTCGTTGCGGGCCAGCACGATCTGGCTGCCGACCTGCACCTCGGCGACCCGGTACGGCCCGTTCCACAGGCCCGGATTGGTCGGGTCGGTCTGGTACAGGGTGCGGTTGCGGTACTCCTTGGGCTCGGCGAAGGCCGGCCGGTCGAGATGCGCCGGCATGACCGAGAAATCGCCCATGGAGCGGTAGCGGTAGTCGAGCTTGCGGTTGACGATGGTGAAGCGCTTCGGGCCGTGCACCTCGATGTCGAGCACGTCCTGATAGGCCTTCAGGATGTCGACCCCGGTCTCCGGGTTGCGGCCCATCTCCCAGGCGAACAGCACGTCGTCGGTGGTGACCGGCGTGCCGTCGCCCCAGAAGGCGTCGGCGCGGATCTCGTAGGTCTTGCGCACGCCGGTGACCGGCTCACCCGCCTCGGTCTTCGACGGGAAGGTCTCGGCGTCGCCGTCCTCCAGGCTCGGCAGCTTGACGCAGAGCTGGCAGACCGGCGCCCAGTCCTGGTCCTCGACGGTGAGCTGACGCTGGGTGGCGGCCAGCACGTAGGACTTGGCCAGCATCGCGTCGATCATCGGATTCAGGGTCGAGGGATACTGGCTGACCCCGATGGTCAGGGTGTCGCGCGCGGCGGCGATGCCCGGCAGCAGGAGCAGGAAGGCGGATAGGGCGAGCAGGAAGCGTCGGCGCATGGTCGGACCTCGTGTTGCCAGAGGTCGAGGATAGGGCCGCGCGGCGCCGGGTCAATTCGCGAGGCGTCGCACGGTGCGGGAAATCGCGTCTGGGGTCTCCATGGTGAGGACGGGAGAAGCGGAGGCCCCTATGCAGCCGTCTCCGACCCCGGCCGGGGTCCACACCGGCGCGCCGACGGCCGTTGCCCCCAAAGCCGCCGCTGGACGCCGCCGGACCGTGGACCCCGGTGCCGGGCGGGGACGGCACGGGGCGGTGGGGGCACGGGCAGTGGCGGTACGAGCGGTGGCGGCATGGCGGTGGTGCCGGGCGGCGGCGGTGTCGGCCCATCCACCCTTCTCTCACTCCCCGGAATAAATCCGGGGAATGAGAGAAGGGGAAGCGGTGGAGGGGCGCCTGCCCTGCTCGCCCCTATTCTCCCGCCGCCCGGTGCTCCGGGAACAGCGACAGCAGGCCGGCCGGGGTCGCCGCGCAGACGCCGCGTTCGGTGATCAGGCCGGTCACCAGCCGCGCCGGGGTGACGTCGAAGGCCGGATTGCCCGCCGGCGAGCCCTTCGGCGTGATCGTCACCGACGCGAGCGTGCCGTCGTCCAGCCGTCCGGGAATGCGGGTGACCTCCTCGCCGGACCGCTCCTCGATCTCGATCCTCATGCCGTCGTCCAGCGTCCAGTCGATCGTCGGGCTCGGCAGCGCCACGTAGAACGGCACGCCGTTATCCGACGCGGCGAGCGCCTTCAGATAGGTGCCGATCTTGTTGGCGACGTCGCCGTTCGCCGTCACCCGGTCGGTGCCGGTGATGACCATGTCGACCTTGCCATGCTGCATCAGATGGCCGCCGGCATTGTCGACGATCACCGTGTGCGGCACCCCGTGGTTGTTCAGCTCCCAGGCGGTCAGGAAGGCGCCCTGGTTGCGCGGCCGGGTCTCGTCCACCCAGACATGCACCGGAATGCCCTCGTCATGCGCCTGGTAGATCGGCGAGGTCGCGGTCCCCCAATCCACCGTCGCCAACCAGCCGGCGTTGCAGTGGGTCAGGATGTTCACCGTCTCGCCCGGCTTCTTCGCCGCGATGGCGCGGATGATCTCCAGCCCGTGGCGGCCGATGGCGTGGTTCAGCTCGGCATCCTCGTCGCAGACCTGCTCGGCGAAGGCCTTGGCCGCCCCGACCCGCGCGTCCGGGGACAGCGGCGCCAGCTTCGCGCGGCCGGCATCCAGCGCCCAGCGCAGGTTCACCGCCGTCGGCCGGGTGGCCATCAGAGTGGTGTAGGCGCTCTCCAGGTTGCCGTCGGAGGAATCCTCGCGCATCGCCAGCCACAGGCCCCAGGCGGCGGTCGCGCCGATCAGCGGCGCGCCGCGCACCAGCATCGCCTTGATGGCGTGCGCGGCGTCTTGCATCGACGCCAGCCGCAGCGTCTCGAAGGCATGCGGGAGCTTCGTCTGGTCGATGATCTCGACCGCCTCGCCGTTCTTGGCCTGCCAGATCGGGCGGTAGTGGGTTCCGTTGACCTTCATCGTCTCGTGTCCTCCCGCGATAGGGCGGTGCGCTGCTGCTTCGTTCAGGTGACTCCGGCGGGGCCGGATGATATGACCCTCGCATCCCAACCGCCACCGGAGTCCGTCCCCGCATGATCCCGCGTTATTCCCGCGAGAAAATGGCGTCCATCTGGTCGCCGGAATCGAAGTTCCGGATCTGGTTCGAGATCGAGGCGCATGCCTGCGACGCCCAGGCGGAACTCGGCGTGATCCCCAAGGAAGCCGCCAAGGCCGTGTGGGAGCGCGGCGCCTTCGAGGTCGACCGCATCGACGCCATCGAGGCCGAGGTCAAGCACGACGTCATCGCCTTCCTGACCAACCTCGCCGAACATGTGGGGCCGGAAGCGCGCTTCGTCCACCAGGGCATGACCAGCTCCGACGTGCTGGATACCTGCCTGGCCGTGCAGCTCACCCGCGCCGCCGACATCCTGATCGAGGATGTGGACGCCCTGCTGGCCGCCCTGGAGCGCCGGGCCTTCGAGCACAAGAATACGGTCAAGGTCGGCCGCAGCCACGGCATCCACGCCGAGCCGACGACCTTCGGCGTGACGCTCGCCTCCCACCACGTGGAGTTTCAGCGCTGCCGCGAGCGTCTTGTCATCGCCCGCAAGGAGGTCGCCACCTGCGCCATCTCCGGCGCGGTCGGCACCTTCGCCAATATCGACCCGTTCGTCGAAGAGCATGTCGCCAAGGCGCTGGGCCTGGAGGCCGAGCCGGTCTCCACCCAGGTCATCCCGCGCGACCGCCACGCCATGTTCTTCGCCGTGCTCGGCGTGGTCGCCTCGTCGGTCGAGCGGCTGGCCACCGAGATCCGTCATCTCCAGCGCACCGAGGTGCGCGAGGCCGAGGAGTTCTTCAGCGAGAAGCAGAAGGGCTCGTCCGCCATGCCGCACAAGCGCAACCCGGTGCTGACCGAGAACCTGACCGGCCTCGCCCGGCTGGTGCGCATGACGGTAGTGCCGGCGATGGAGAACGTGGCCCTGTGGCACGAGCGCGACATCTCCCACTCCTCGGTGGAGCGGATGATCGGCCCGGACGCCACGGTGACCCTGGACTTCGCGCTGGCCCGCCTGACCGGCGTGATCGACAAGCTGATCGTCTACCCGGAGACCATGCAGGCCAATCTGGACAAGCTCGGCGGCCTGATCCACAGCCAGCGGGTGATGCTGGCGCTGACCCAGGCCGGGGTGAGCCGCGAGGACGCCTATCGTCTGGTCCAGCGCAACGCCATGCCGGTCTGGCTGGAGGGCAAGGACTTCCGCACCCTGCTGGGCGCCGACAGCGAAGTGACGACCGCGCTCAGCGCCGAGCAGCTCGACGGGCTGTTCGACCTCGGCTACCACACCAAGCATGTGGACACGATCTTCAGGCGCGTGTTCGGCCGCACCGAGTAGGTCCGAACGGATGCGGGGGCGGATATGATCCACTACCGGCCCGCCCTCGCCTCCGACGCTCCGGCCGTCGCCCGCATCCTGCGGCTCTCCATGCGCACGGCGATGCCCTGGCTGCCCGATCGCTACACGCCTGACGAAGACCTCTGGTTCGTCGAGAACCGGATGCTGCCCGACGCCCGGGTCACCGTCGTGGAAGAGGACGGTACCGTCGTCGGGTATATGGCGCTGAGTGCGGTCGGCGACTGGATCGAGCATCTCTACCTTCTGCCCAGCCATTGGCGCCGTGGCTTCGGAACCGAGCTGCTCTGCCGCGCACAGGCCGAAACGAAAGAACTCCAGCTCTGGGCCTTCCAGCAGAACCTCCCGGCCCGCCGCTTCTACGAGCGGCACGGGTTCCGCGCCGTCGACTTCACCGATGGCGCCGGCAACGAAGAGAAGACGCCGGACGTACGCTATCTCTGGCGCGCCGACGGCAGCCAGTTCGATGCGCCGCCGCTGACCTATCGCGAGATGACGGTGGCCGATATCCCCGCAGCCCTGGAGATGCGCTTCACGACCAACGAGAACGCCATCACGCCGGAACAGTTGGAGCAGCAATACGGTGTGACGGTCCGAAGCCTGACCCCGCGCCTCTCCGCCGAACTGAAAGGCTGGCTCTGCGCCGCCGACGGCCAGGTCGTGGGCTTCGCCATGGCAGACCGCAGCGACGGCGAGGTGGAGGTGCTGGCGGTTCGGCCCGGATATGAGGGGTTCGGCATCGGCCGCCGGCTGTTGGAGCTGGCGGTGGACTGGCTGCGGGAGCAGGGCTGTTCGCCGATCTGGCTCTGCGCCTCCCCCAATCCGGACCTGCGCGCCTCGGCGGTGTATCGCCACCTGGGCTGGCGGAAGACCGGGCGTCGCGTCGGCGCCGACGAGGTGCTGGAACTGGCGGAACGTTAGGACCGCTGGAGTTCAGCCGTTTCCGTTGCCCGCTCCCTCCCCCACCACGATCCTCAATCCCCGGATTTATTCCGGGGAGTGACCAAGGGAAGAGGTGGAGAAAGATCCCGGATCGGGTCCGGGATGACCTGCCGGGCTAGCGCCCGACAGGTCACTTCGGATCGATGAGAAACGTCGTCAGCACCCAGCGCTGGCCCTTGGTGACCGGCTTGGCCTCGTGCAGGACCTCGCAGCCGAAGATCGCTCCGGCCCCCTTGGGCGGGGCGTAGAGATGCGGGCCGTATTCCGGAAACGTCAGTTCGCCGCCCTCGTAACCCTCGTTCAGGTTCAGCGAGACGGCGAACCGGCGCCGGCGCTCGGAGCGCAGGCTGTCGCGGTGCGGGGCGAAGAAGTCCTTGCGGTCTTCGCCGTAGCCCAGGACCGTCAGCATCTCGAAGCGCAGCGGCGCGTGGAAATTGAAGACCTTCTGGATCTCGTTCATCACCCGCGGGCCGATCTGCTGGGCGATCGTGCGCTGGATGTCCGGGTCCTTGACCACATGCTCGCGGTTGCGCTTCACCGTGTCGTCGGCGACGTTCTTGAAGCCGTCATTGACCGTGCCCTCGACATTGTCCGCCTTCCACGCATCGATCAGCGCGTCGCACAGAGGATCGGGCAGCAGCTTGTCGAGGATCATGGCCGGCGCCGACCGCACCAGACGCTGGGCACCGGCCCGGGCCGCCTTGGCCTCGACCTCCAGAACCCTGACCGCGTCGCCGACCGGATCGCGGCTGTCGGCGGTGGTGAACAGCGCGATCACCCGCTGGTTGGCGTCCAGGGCGGCAACCGCCGCCTCCGGCCGGTCGGCATCGTTCTGCGATCCGTCGGGCAGCGGCCGGAACAGCCGCATGCCGTCGCCATAGGGATCGATCATCGCCAGCGCCCCGGGATCCATCTCGCCCTCGGCCTCGCGGCGCATGAGGACGAAACGGTGCGCGCCCAGCTTGTCGAGCGCGCCGGCTCGCCTGGCCAGGGCCGAGAGCAGCTTGCGTCCCTCGCCCGTCGTCGGATTCGGCACGGCGGCCACCAGGATCGGCCCGCCTTTGACCTCCAGATAGAGCTGTCGCGCCCGGCCCTTGATGTCCGGGAAGGTCAGGTTCGGCGTCCGGTCGCCCGGACGCAGGGCGGGAATACTCATGTCAGACTGTCTGTCGGCCGGTATCGGGACAGGCGGTTCAGGACTGGGCGCTGATCTGCGCCGTCGCCACCACCAGCAGCTCGTTCATCTTGTGGCGCAGCCGGGCCTCGGAGAGCTCGCCGCCGGCGGCGCTGACCTTGGCCATGACGAATTCGACCACATCGCTGTCGCCCGGCCGGTCGAAATCGGCGGCGACGACTTCCTTGGCGAACTCGGCGCGCGCGTCGCCGGTCAGCCCCAGGAACTCATCGGCCACCCACTCTCCCAGCATCCGGTTGCGGCGCGCGGTCGCCTTGAACAGCAGTTCCGCATCATGCGCGGACTTGTTCTCTTGGGCCTTCTCACGATCGTCGAACCCGCTCATCACACGCCTCCCAGGCTAGGCGGAACCTTAAAAACAGGATATCGCCCGCAGGACGGCACGGACGAACCGGGCGGACCATACACAACCGCCCCCGCGATGTGAACGCGGGAGTTCGGCCCGGCGGCCCAGCCCTTATTGAGCCTTGCCGCCGGGCCGGCAACGCGCCACTTTTGGCCTCCCATGTGCAGCGTAATCATCCTGCGCCGGCCGGGCCATCGATGGCCCGTGATCATCGGCGCCAACCGTGACGAGATGGCCGACCGGCCGTGGAAGGCGCCGGACCGGCACTGGCCGGACCGCCCGGAGGTGGTTGCCGGACTCGACGTGCTGGCCGGCGGGAGCTGGTTCGGTATCAACGATTTCGGGGTTCTCGCCTGTATCCTGAACCGGCACGGCACCCTGGGCCCCGCCGTCGACAAGCGATCGCGGGGCGAACTCGTGCTGGAGGCGCTGGAGCATGCGGACGCCGCCGATGCGGCCCGGGCGCTGGCCACCATCGAGCCGTCGAGCTATCGCGGCTTCAACCTGCTGATCGCCGACAGCCGCGATGCGTACTGGATCGCCAACCGCGAGGACGATTCGGGCATCTCGCTGGAGAACGTGCCCGAGGGCGTCTCCATGCTGACCGCCCATGACATGAACGACCGCCGGGGCTCGCCGCGGGTCTCGCGCTATCTCGACCGGTTCCGCGCCGCGCCCGCCCCCGACCCGGCGGGCGGCACGGACGGCGCGGGCGACTGGGACGTCTGGGCCATGCTGCTGGGCTCCCGCGACTTCGCCGCCGAGGCCGGACCGGCCGGGGCGATGACGGTGGTCAGCGACACCGGATTCGGCACCAGCAGCTCCAGCCTCGTCGCCCTCCCCGCCCCGGGGGAAGGCCGCCCGATCCTCAGGTTCGCCGCCGGCCGGCCCGACACAACGCCGTACGAGCGGATCGACGCCTGGCAGGACGGGCCGGAGGACGCACCGGACGACACGCCGCACACCTGAGATCGCGTCCGACCGCCGCGCCCACGGGCCGAGATTGAGTTGGCGGGGGCCTGCTGATATAGGGTCCGCATTCACGCGCGCAGAGTCCGGCGGAGTCGGCGCCGCGCGACGATCGCGACCCGATATTCGATCCGCCGATTTGGAGACCATTTTGATGGCCAGACGCCGCAAGCTCTACGAGGGCAAGGCCAAGATCATGTACGAGGGTCCCGAGCCCGGCACGATCATCCAGTATTTCAAGGACGACGCCACGGCCTTCAACAACCAGAAGCAAGGCGTGATCACCGGCAAGGGCGTGCTGAACAACCGCATCAGCGAATACCTGATGACGAAGCTGACCGAGATCGGCGTCCCCAATCACTTCATCCGCCGCGTCAACATGCGCGAGCAGCTGGTGCACGAGGTCGAGATTCTGCCGGTCAAACTGGTGGTGCGCAACGTGGCCGCCGGCTCGCTGGCCAAGCGTTTCGGCCTGGAGGAAGGCACCCAGCTGCCGCGCTCGATCATCGAGTACTATTACAAGTCCGACGAACTCAACGACCCGATGATCTCCGAGGAGCACATCACGTGCTTCGGCTGGGCGGCCACCCAGGACCTGGACGACATGGTCACCCTGTCGCTGCGGGTGAACGACTTCCTGGTCGGCCTGTTCCTCGGCGTCGGCCTGCGCCTGATCGACTTCAAGCTGGAGTTCGGGCGCTGGTACAACGAGCACGACGAGGTCCAGATCGTGCTGGCCGACGAGATCAGCCCGGACAACTGCCGGCTCTGGGACGTCGCCACCAACGAAAAGATGGACAAGGACCGCTTCCGCCGCGATCTGGGCGGTGTTAAGGAGGCCTATCAGGAGGTCGCGCGGCGCCTGGGCGTGCTGCCGGAGGCCGGACCGATGGACCTCAAGGGACCCAAGGCGGTTCAGTAACCGGGCCGTTCAGCAACACGCCAATCGCACCACACGGGATAAGACGATGAAAGCCACCGTTCACGTGACGCTCAAGTCCGGCGTTCTCGACCCCCAGGGAAAGGCCATCGGCCACGCGCTCTCCACGCTCGGCTTCACCGGCGTGGGCGAGGTCCGCCAGGGCAAGGTCATCGAGATCAGCCTGGACGAGACCGATGCCGCCAAGGCCGAGGCCGACGTGAAAGCCATGTGCGAGCGTCTGCTGGCCAATACGGTGATCGAGAACTACAGCATCCGAATCGACGGATGAGCCTGTGCGCCGGCGCTTCGGCACCGTGCGGCCGTCGGGCCGGCACGTCACAGCAAATTTCGCGCGGCCATACTCCGTGATTCTGCGCTACCATTCGCGCGCCTGGAGCAATTGAGCCGAGCCCGTGCCGACGCCGAATACCACCGACTCCATCGACGGCCGTGTCGACCAGGAAGCAGCGGCCTTGTTGGAGGCCTTGGCCCACGCAGCCATCGGGATCGTCGTTCTGGACACGGACCTGAAGCTCGTCGCGTGCAATCCGAGCTTCGCCACGCTCAACGAGCTCGATCCGCGGGATCTGGTTCCCGGATGGCCCTATGAGCGCCTGATCCGCCGCAACGCCGAGCGCGGCCTGTACGGCGGCGGCGATGTCGACGCCCGGACGCGCGATCGCCTGGATTTCACCCGCAACGCCCCGCCCTTCCAGCTCGAACGGCTGCGCGAGAACGGCTCCGTCCAGCTCATTTCCGGTTCCCGGCTGCCGTCGGGCAACATCGTGGTGACCTTCGACGAGCGCGGTCCCGCCGCGCTGGAACGTCTCGGCGACTCCATGCTCAGCTACGCGTCGCTGCGCCGCGCGCTGGAGCACAGCCGCCAGGGCATCGAGATCTGGGACTCCGCCGACCGCCTGCTCTACATCAATCCGGCCATGCAGGAGATCGCCCGGGAAACCGGCGTCCCCATGCGGATCGGCATGACCTTCGAGGAACTGATCCGGGCGCGCGCGGAACGCGCCACCGAGCCGCTGGAGGGCGACGACGCCGAGACCTTCATCCGCGAGCGCGTCGCCCAGCACCAGCGCGGCGGCGAGGACCACCTGATCCCCTGGTCGGACAATCGCTGGTACCTGGTGCGCGACGGCCGGCTGCCCGATGGCGGCACCATCACGAGCGTCAGCGACATCTCCGAGCTGAAGCGGGCGGAACGGGCCCTGCGGGAGAGCGATACCCGCCTGCGCGACTTCGTGCGGGCCAGCTCCGACCGGTTCTGGGAACTCGACGCCAAGCTGCGGTTCACCCTGCTGATGGATCTGCGCGCGGACACCAGTTACCCGGCATCCTCGCGGTTTCTCGGTCGCACCCGGTGGGAGACGGCGGGCGCCGATCCGGAGAGCAGTCCCTACTGGGCGCAGCACAAGGCCACCCTGGAGCGCCGCGAGCCGTTCCGCGACTTCCGCTATGCGATCGCCGGCGCTACGGGCGAATACCGCCATTGGCGGGTGTCCGGCGTTCCGGTGTTCGACGAGACCGGCGCGTTTACCGGCTATCGCGGGACCTCGGTCGACGAGACCGACTACCGCGAGGAGCTGCAGCAGGCGCAGAAGGCGCTGCAGCGGGCGCTGCGCGACGCTGAGACCGCCAACCGGGCGAAGTCGATGTTCCTGGCCACGGTCAGCCACGAGCTGCGCACGCCGCTGAACGCCATCATCGGGTTCTCCGACCTGCTGGTCAGCGAGGTGTTCGGCCCGCTCGGCGATCCGCACTACGTCGCCTATGCCCGCGACGTGCAGGCGAGCGGCCACAGCCTGCTCTCCCTGATCGAAGACATGCTCGACCTGACGCGGGCGGAGATCGGCCAGATCATGCTGCGCGAGAGCCGGGTCGACATCGCCACCGAGGTCGCCGCCTCGGTCGGCATGGTGCGCAGCCGGCAGACCGGTGCCATGGCCCCGATCTCGATCGAGGTGCCGGTCGACCTGCCGCCGATCTGGGCCGACGGAAGGCTGATCCGCCAGATCCTGTTCAACCTGATCTCCAACGCCGCCAAGTTCACCATGGCCGACGGACGGGTGGCGATCGAAGCGGAGATCGACGACGGCGGCCTGCAGATCCGGGTCTGCGACACGGGAATCGGAATCCGGTCGCAGGACATCGACACCGTGCTCCGCCCCTTCGAACAGGTCGACAGCGCGCTGAGCCGCAAGTACGAGGGCATCGGCCTGGGTCTGCCCCTGTCCAAATCCTTCGTCGAGCTGCATGGCGGAAGTCTTGAGATTCAAAGCGAACTGGGGATCGGAACCAAGGCCATCGTCCGCCTGCCGAAGGGACGGATCGGCGCCGACGGATCGCCCCCCGCACCGACCACCTGACCGGCCTGCTTGCCGCGCTTGCACACGGACGCGCGCGGCCCTAGTTTCCCGCCGAACAGGTCCTCCCCGCCTCCGAAGCGACGAGCTGCCGGGGCAACCGCCGTTGGAGCGCCCATGAAATCGGCCATCATCGTCTTCCCTGGATCTAACCGCGACCGCGACATGGTCATGGCCCTGCGCCAGGCCTCGGGCAGCGACCCCGCCATGATCTGGCACAAGGAAACCGAGATCCCCGACGTCGACCTGATCGTCGTCCCCGGCGGTTTCTCCTACGGCGACTACCTGCGCGCCGGCGCGATGGGCGCGCTGTCGCCCGCCATGCGCACGGTGAAGGAGCGCTCCGACAAGGGCGTGCCGGTGCTGGGCGTGTGCAACGGCTTCCAGATCCTCACCGAGGCCGGGATGCTGCCGGGCGCGCTGATGCGCAATTCCGGGCTGAAGTTCGTGTGCAAGACCGTGCACCTGAAGGTCGAGACCTCGCAGAGCCTGTTCACCAGCGGCTACAGCGACGGCCAGGTGATCTCGGTGCCGGTCGCCCATAACGACGGCAACTACTTCGCCGATCCGGACACCCTCGACCGGCTGGAGGATCGCGGCCAGGTCGCGTTCCGCTACGTCGCCGCCGATGGCAAGCCGGGCAACAACCCGAACGGCTCCCAGCGCGACATCGCCGGCATCTACAACGAGACCAAGACGGTGCTCGGCCTGATGCCGCATCCCGAGAACGCGATCGAAGCCCTCCATGGCGGCACGGACGGGCGCGGCCTGTTCGACGGCCTGGTCAAAGCGCTGCACTGAACACCGGATAGACAATGACCCTTCCCAACGCCGCCATCACCGACGAGGTCGTGGCCGAGCACGGCCTGACCCAAGACGAGTATCAGGTCGTCCTGCGCATCCTCGGCCGCGAGCCGAACCTGACCGAGCTGGGCATCTTCTCGGTCATGTGGTCGGAGCACTGCTCCTACAAGTCGTCCAAGCGCTGGCTGAAGACGCTGCCGACCGACGGCCCGAACGTGATCCAGGGCCCGGGCGAGAATGCCGGCGTCATCGATATCGGCGAGGGTCTGGCCGCCGTCTTCAAGATCGAGAGCCACAACCACCCGTCCTTCATCGAGCCCTATCAGGGCGCGGCGACCGGTGTCGGCGGCATCCTGCGCGACGTGTTCACCATGGGCGCGCGGCCGATCGCCAACCTGAACGCCCTGCGCTTCGGCGACCCGGACCATCCCAAGACCCGGCACCTGATCTCCGGCGTGGTCGGCGGCATCGGCGGCTACGGCAACTGCGTCGGCGTGCCGACGGTGGCCGGCGAGGTGAACTTCCACCCGGCCTATAACGGCAACATCCTGGTCAACGCCATGACCGTGGGCCTGGCCCAGGCCGACCGGATCTTCTATTCGGCCGCCGCCGGTCCCGGGAACTCGGTCGTCTATGTCGGTGCCAAGACCGGCCGAGACGGCATCCACGGCGCCACCATGGCGTCCAAGGAGTTCGACGAGGACAGCGAGGAGAAGCGGCCCACCGTCCAGGTCGGCGACCCGTTCACCGAGAAGCTGCTGCTGGAAGCCTGCCTGGAGCTGATGGAGCGCGACTGCATCGTCGCCATCCAGGACATGGGCGCAGCCGGCCTCACCTCCTCCAGCGTCGAGATGGCCGACAAGGGCGGTCTCGGCATCGAGCTCGACCTCGACCAAGTGCCGGTGCGCGAAGAAGGCATGACCGCCTACGAGATCATGCTGTCGGAGAGCCAGGAACGCATGCTCATGATCATCCGCCCGGAAAGCGCCGACGAGGCGCGGGCGGTGTTCGAGAAATGGGACCTGGACTTCGCCGTGATCGGCTCGGTCACCGAGACCGGCCATATCGTCCTGAAGAAGGACGGTGTCGTGCAGTGCGACATCCCCGTCGAGCCGCTGGTCGGCGAGGCGCCGGAATACGACCGCCCGCACACGCCGACCGCGCCGCAGCCGATGATCGCCGCCGCCGACGTCGCCGCACCCAAGGCGTCCCTGGGCGAGGTGCTGGCCACCCTGATGTCCTGCCCGGACATGGCCAGCCGCCGCTGGATCTGGGAGCAGTACGACCACCTGGTCATGGGCGACACGATGATCCGCCCGGGTGCCGACAGTGGCGTGGTCCGCATCCGCGACACCGACCGGGGCCTCGCCGTCACCGTCGACTGCACCCCGCGCTACTGCCTCGCCGATCCGAAGACCGGCGGCGCGCAGGCAGTGGTGGAGACCTGGCGCAACATCACCGCGACCGGCGCGACGCCCCTGGCCGCGACCAACAACCTGAACTTCGGCAACCCGGAGAAGCCGGTCATCATGGGGCAGATCGTCGGCTGCGTGACCGGCATGGGCGATGCCTGCCGGGCGCTGGACTACCCGATCGTGTCGGGCAACGTCTCGCTCTACAACGAGACCGAGGGGACCGCGATCCTGCCGACCCCCGTCATCGGCGGCGTCGGCGTGATCGAGAATGTGAACAAGCTCGCCACCCCGGCCCTGAAGGCCGCCGGCGAGACCCTGGTCGTCCTCGGCCAGCCGGCCGACCGCAAAGACGGCTGGCTGGGCTGCTCGCTGTACCTGCGCGAAGTGGAAGGCCGGGAGGAAGGCGCGCCGCCGCCGATCGACCTTGCGGCCGAGAGGCGCACCGGCGACCTGGTCCGCGCGCTGATCGCCGAGGGGGCCGTGAGCGCCTGCCACGACGTCTCCGACGGCGGCCTGCTGGTCGCGGTGGCGGAGATGGCGCTCGCCTCCAAGACGTTCGGCGCGGACGTCACGGCACCCGAGGGTGCCGTGGCCCATGCCTGGGCGTTCGGCGAGGATCAGGGCCGCTACGTGGTGACCACCTCGGACCCCGCCGGGCTCACCGCCCGTGCCGAGTCGGCCGGGGTTCCGGCCGCCACCGTGGGCACCGTGGCGGATGGCGGTCGATTGACACTCAATGGTATGCCCCTCATATCGGGGGAGGAGCTGAGCCGTCGGCACGAGGCCTGGCTGCCGAAATACATGGCCGCCGAAAGCTGAACCGGCGGCAGAGGGAGAGACGACGATGGCCATGGAAGCGAACGAAATCGAGCGCCTGATCAAAGAGGCGCTCCCGGACGCCCATGTGACGATCGAGGATCTGCGCGGCGACGGCGACCATTATGCATGCCATGTCGTGTCGTCTGCCTTCACGGGAAAGAACCGCGTGCAGCAGCATCAGCTGGTGTACAAAGCTCTTCAGGGACGCATGGGGACCGAGTTGCATGCGCTCGCCCTGCAAACCGCCGCCCCGGACTGACCGGCGCGGCCAGAGACTGAAAGGAGCGTGACGATGCTCGACGAGGCTCTCAAGACCCGGATCGACGACGAAGTCGCCAGCAGCGACGTGGTGCTGTTCATGAAGGGCACCCCGGTGTTCCCGCAATGCGGCTTCTCTGCGGTGGTCGTTCAGGTACTCAGCCATCTCGGCACCAAGTTCAAGGGCGTCAACGTGCTCGACGACCCGTCCCTGCGCGAAGGGATCAAGGAGTATTCGAGCTGGCCGACCATCCCGCAGCTCTACGTGAAGGGCGAGTTCGTGGGCGGTTGCGACATCGTGCGCGAGATGTTCGAGACCGGCGAGCTGATGGAGCTCATGAACAGCCGGGGCGTGGAAGTCCGGCCGAGTGAAGGTGTCGCCTGATCCCCGTCCGGACTCTCCGGATAATCCGCCAAGACGTTTCCGTTCGCCGTTTGAGATCCGACCGCGCACATTGGTGATTATCGGATTGCTGATGCTTGTCGGCGGAGCGTTCGGCCTGCGCGACCACATCAGCTTCCTGGTCTCCTCCGAGCAGGCGGAGGCCGAGGTGGTGTCGGTGGAGACCTTCGATCCGACCGAGGGCTTCACCCTCTACCGGCCGACGGTGCGCTATCTGACCGCAAATGGCGGCATGACCGCGACCGTCGCCGACACCTACCGCCCGACCGAGGCCGGCGAGATGCTGTCGGTCGCCTACGATCCTGCCAATCCGGCCGATGCCCGGCTGATGGACCCGCGCGACCGCTGGATCCTGCCGCTTTGGATGGTGGTGTTCGGCGCGATCACCATCGTGATCGGCATCCGCCGCGCCCGGCGCGGGCCCTCCCCCGACACGGACTGACGCCGGTGCTGCACGAGGCGCTCGCCGTCGCCGGCATCCGCGGCATCGTCTTCGACAAGGACGGCACCCTGATCCGCTTCGAGGAGACCTGGACGCCGGCCTTCTGGGCCAGTGCCGAGGCACTGGCCGACGATCTGGGCCGCCCTGGACTGGCGGAGGCGTTGATGGTGGCCGGTGGCTGGTGCCCCGACGCCCGGCGCATCCTGCCCGGCACGGAACTCGCCTCCGGCACGACCGACGTGGTGGCCCGTCTCTGGCGCGCGGTGGCGCCCGAGCTGCCCGAGGACGCCGAGTTGATCCCCTGGCTCGATACCGTGTGGCACGCGCAGGCGATGGCGCATCTGACGCCGATCGACCCGCTGCCGTCCTTGTTCGCCGGGCTCCGCGCAGACGGGCTACGCTGCGGCCTCGCCACCAACGACAGCGAGACCGGGGCGCGGGACACCGCCGAGCGCCTGGGCATCGCGCCGCATCTGAGCTTCACCGTCGGCTACGACAGCGGCCACGGGGCGAAGCCCGGACCGGGGATGCTCCTGGCCGCCCAGGCGGCCTGGGGGCTGGCACCGGCAAAGACGGCGATGGTAGGGGACTCCCCCGCCGACCTCGCAGCGGGCCGCGCGGCCGGCTGCGGCCTGGTGATCGGGGTGCTCTCAGGCGCCAGCGGCCGCGAGGTGCTGGAACCGCTGGCCGATCTGCTGCTCGAGGACGTGCACAGGCTGCGGCTTTAGCGGCGGCCCCCTCTCCCCTGTCCACTACTTCCCCTCACACACTCCCCGGCCTTGTGCCGGGGCTAGGCGTCCGCTTTCCCGTACGCCACGAGTGTTGCCCCGGCACAAGGCCGGGGAGTGAGAAAAGGCTCAAATCTTGAAGAGAGAAGTTCCCTACCGGTAGATCAGCGCCGGGATCAGGCAGTTGCGGATCGTCTCCTCGGTGGTCGACCCCAGAAACAGGTGCCGGAAGCGCGAGTGGCTGTAGGCGCCCATCACCAGCAGGTCGATGCCCACATCCTCCACATATTTCGCGATCACCCGGTCCGGCTGACCCGGAATCACGTCGACCGAGACCTGCAGGTTCCCGCCCTTGAGCAGCGCCTTGGCGTTGGCGAGGTTGCGCTCGATCTCCGCCGAGCGGTCGCCGACCGTCAGCAGGTGGCATTCCAGCCCGGAGAACAGCGCCGTGCGGGCCACGTAGTCCACCGCCTTCAGCGCCGTGCGCCCGCCGTCGAAGGCGATGAGGAAGCGCTTGATCGGCTTGAACGCCCGCGAGGTGATCAGCACCGGCACATGGGAGGACCGCACCACCCGCTCCAGATTGGAGCCGAGATGCATCTTGGCGAAATCGGCGGCCGAGCCGCGCTTGCCGATCACCACCATGTCGGCGCCGGTCTCCACCGCCGCCAGGGTCTCGATCAGGTCGCCGTGCCGCAGCTTCGGCGCCACGGTCTCGATCCCCTTCGCCTTCAGGGAGGTCTGGGCTTCCTCCAGGATCATCCGGCCCCGCTTCTGCGCCGCCTTGGCGTTCAGCTCGTCCAGGTCCGCCAGCTCCTTCAGCAGCTCCTCGCGCATGCCGGCGGAGAAGCTGCCGCTCAGGTCGGCGGGTGCGCTCGGCCCCTCGCGGCGGCCCAGCACATGGACCAGCTCGATTTCCGTGACGCCCAGCCGCCCGGCCGCCCAGGCCGTATGCTCGCTGACACTCTGCGAATAGATCGAACCGTCGATCATGGCGACGATCTTGCTCATCCCGCCCTCCCTTGCTGCCCGTGCCGGGTCCGGCCGCTCAATGCTCGAGCAGCCGGTCCATGGCGCCGGGCTTGTCGTGTACCGCCAGCTTGTCGACGATCGTCTCGCTGGCCTTGTTCAACCCCACGATCTCGACGTTGGCGCCCTCGCGGCGAAACTTCAAGACGACGGTGTCCAGGGCGGCGACGCTGGAGATGTCCCAGATATGGGCGCGCGACACGTCGATGGTGACGTTCTCCAGCGCCTCGCGGAAATCGAAGGAGGCCAGGAAGCTGTCGGCCGAGGCGAAGAATACCTGCCCCTCCACCACATAGGTCCGCGCCGAGCCGTCCGGCGACAGGGTGGAGGTGACGCGGAAGATCTGGGCGATCTTCCAGGCGAAGAAGATGCCCGACAGCAGCACGCCGACAATCACGCCGATGGCCAGGTTGTGGGTCGCGACCACCACCACCACGGTGGCCAGCATGACGACCGACGAGCTGCGCGGATGCACCCGCAGGTCCTTCAGCGACTGCCAGCTGAACGTGCCGATGGAGACCATGATCATGATCGCCACCAGGGCGGCCATGGGGATCTGGCGCACCCACTCGCCCAGGGCCACGCAGGCGATCAGCAGGAAGACCCCCGCCAGGAGGCAGGACAGCCGCCCACGCCCGCCCGATTTCACGTTGATCACCGACTGGCCGATCATCGCGCAGCCGGCCATGCCGCCGATGAAGGCGGTGCCGAAATTGGCGATGCCCTGGCCGACGCATTCGCGGTGCTTGTTGCTGGACGTGTCGGTCAGGTCGTCGACGATGGTCGCCGTCATCAGCGATTCCAGCAGACCCACCACGGCGATGCCGGCCGAGTACGGCAGGATGATCTGCAGCGTCTCCAGGGTCAGCGGCACGTCCGGCAGCAGGAAGATCGGCAGGGTGTCCGGCAGCGCGCCCATGTCGCCGACCGTGCGCAGGTCGAGGTCGAGGCCGAGGGAGACGGCCGTCAGCACGACGATACAGACCAGCGGCGACGGCACCGCCGTGGTCAGGCGCGGCAGCAGGTAGATCACGCCGAGACCGGCCGCCACCATCACATAGGTCAGGCCCGGCACGTCGATCAGCTCGGGAAGCTGGGCCATGAAGATCAGGATCGCCAGCGCGTTGACGAAGCCGGTCATCACGCTCTTCGACACGAAGCGCATCACCGTCGCCAGCCGCAGAAAGCCGCAGGCGACCTGCAGCAGGCCAGCGAGCGCCGTGGCCGCCAGCAGGTACTCCAGTCCGTGATCGCGCACCAGCGTCACCATCAGCACCGCCGTGGCCGCGGTCGCCGCCGAGATCATGCCCGGACGCCCGCCGAAGATGGCGGTCAGCACGGCGATCGAGAACGACGCGTACAGGCCGACCTTGGGGTCGACGCCGGCGATGATCGAGAACGCGATGGCTTCCGGAATCAGGGCGAGAGCCACCACCATGGCCGCCAGAACGTCATTGCGGACGTTGCCGAGCCATTCAGTCTTGATGGTATCGAGCGAGGTACCCTCCTGGGTGCCGGGGCGTGGGCGGAACTGGGATGCCAGGAGGACAGGGAGTACCGAAAACGCGACCATATTGCAATGCAGCATCGTCTTTTTCCAGGTATGGCAGTGCCTTGATGGGCCAGCCGCCATCCCCAAACGTCCCGGCCGACGCCGCGTCCGGTTAGATTTCGCGGCCGCCGCCCCACATACCGGGCTCGATCAAGGCAACCGGGCGCCGAGCCCGCCGTTGTCACCGGAAAGAACGACGCGCGCGAGGACACCCCCACATGGTCGAGCTGATCAACGACTGGATTGCGACATGGGGCGCGCCCGCCATCGGGTTCCTGATGTTCGTGGAGAACGTGTTCCCGCCGATCCCGTCGGAAGTCGTGATGCCGGTCGCGGGGCTGGCCGCAGCCCGGGGCGAGCTGTCGGTGGTGGCGGTGATCGTCTATGGCACAGCCGGATCGGTCGCCGGCGCCACGCTCTGGTTCGCCGCGGGCCTGGCGCTCGGCGCCGACCGGATCCGCCGCTTCTGCGCCCGGCACGGCCACTGGCTGACGATCAAGCCGGAGGACGTGGACAGCGCGCAGGCATGGTTCCGGCGCTGGGGGCATCTGGCGGTGCTGTTCGGACGCATGGTACCGGGGGTCCGCACCCTGATCTCGGTTCCCGCCGGGGTGGCCGGAATGGGCTGGATACCCTTCCTGCTCTACACCACGATCGGCTCGCTGATCTGGGTCAGCGGTCTGACCATGGCCGGCCATTGGCTGGGGGAGCGCCAGCACCTGCTGACCGACTCGCTGTCGGTGGTCGGCAATCTGGTGATCGCCGCGCTGGTGGCCTGGTATCTGTGGCGGGTCTTCACGCTGCGCCGGCGGCGCGATGCCGGGGAGAAATGACGGGGCGGTACCGCCCCGTCCTCTCAGACCTGGCCCGTCTTGACGAAATGCTCGCGCAGCAGCGCGACGTTGCGCCGATTGGCCCGGTAGCCGACATCCAGCAGATCGCCGATCAGCGGGACCGCGCCGATCAGGAAGTCGATACCCACATTGGCGGCCATGCGGACCAGCAGGCTCGTCGGCGCCCCGAGCCGATGCGCCCGCGCCAGGATGTAGAACGCCGGCAGGGTCACCAGCCCGTCGCCGATACCGGGGATGAGCCCGACCAGGGCGTCGAGACCGAAGCGGATACTCGTTCCCGGCAACCGGAAGCGGCTGTCCATCAGGTCGGCGAGGCCGTCCAGCCTGTCCAGCTCCCGGTTCAGGCCCGAGGCCGGACGTGTCCGCCCGACCCGGTCGAACGGCTCGGACGCCTCAGTTGTCGTCATGGGGCCGCCCGGCCATGCCGGCCGCCCGCAGGATCGCCATCGACTGCTCCGCGGTGATCCGCGAGCGCCAGGCGAGCTTGTCCACCGTTTGGGTGCAGATGTACGACGTCGCAGGGTCACCCACCGGGCGTCCCAGCATGTCGGTCTCCGGTGCTTTCCGGTCGTTGTCCTTCATCGCACTCTCCGCAGCTCGGTGTCGGTTCCCATGCGCCCGATCACACAACGTCCCGGGACGACGCCCGGTTCCCGCGGATTACGAGAAATAGGGTGTCGGAGAGTTCTCGCCGTCAGCCGATCCCTTTCTGGGCGACGAACAGCGCGCGGCGATGGGTGTGATACGGCGTCTGCTGTGCGACGGCGGCCAACAGGCTTGGGGCCGGAACGATTTCGGTGACGCTCTCGAAGCCGACCCGGTACAGGCTGTCGATCATCCCGCGATAGGTTGGTTGCAGGCCGAGGGCGACCGTGGTCTCGCCGCCGGCCTCCGGCGCGTCCGGTGCTCCCACGCGCGGCTCCGTCGGGATCCAACCCGGAACGGGCAGGTTATGGATCGCCGTGTCGATGAGAACGAGGCGCGCCGTCTTCTCATGGATCAGCCGCAGCAACCGGATCGGATCGCTCAGCCGATGGAACAGCCCCAGGGCCGAGATGCAGTCGAACGTATCCGGCTTCAGCGCCGCCAGATAGGCGTAGGGGTCGGCGGTCTTGAAGCCGAAGCGGGCGCAGCCGGCCAGGGCCCGCAGCACGGTCGCCCGGCGGATCGCCTCTCCCCGCCGATCGATGCCAACGATCCGGCCGCCGATGCGGGCGGCCAGCTTCATCGGGATCAGGCCGCAACCGGTCTGCAGGTCCAGCAGGCTGCCGACCGGCGCGAATTCCGCCAGCGCCTTGTCAAGCAGGGACATGCGGATCGACAGCGCTTCCCGGCTCTCCGCCGTGAAGTCGACCACCGTCGCCTGGCGGTCCAGGTTGGCGCCCGATACGCCCGGATACAGGTCCAACGCGTAGCCCCAGGGGCCGTGGCCTTTCAGGTGATCGAGATCGGCGGCGGTCGGTGCAACGTCGCGCAGCGGGCGGTCCTGGAACCGGTCGGCGATCGGAACCATGATCTCGTCGACCAGGCTTTCCCGGACCTCGGGCATCCCGTCGCTGACGGAGAGGATTCTCGCGGCGTCCATGGTGGCATCGAGCCGGTTCTGGCTGGCGCACCCGACGGTAGCCCCACCCGGCGCAGTATCCGATCGCATCGATCCGGCATCCAATACGCTGATTTCAATGACTAGGCCGTATTTTCACAATACCCGACCCTGAAGGCACACAAAATATCGTAACAGTACAGGCTCAATATCTGGAGCGAGATCAATTAACCAAATAATATTACAATCCGTTTTATGGATTTTTTCTATTTATTGAAAATTACCAGTGGATATCCAGTGTTATGTCCAGCTTATAAAGTGAATTTTGCGAGGATTTTATATATCTAAGTTTCCCGATATGCAGCCCAATTAATCCTGATTCAGTAGAATTCCTAATTTTCGATCGACAAGGAAATGAAGAACCAGCGTCCCGCCATGATCGATTGTTTTGTGAAATTATTGTTATTTATAGCTGTGCCTACAACATGAGTCTCAACCTTATCCTCTTGAATTTGCGCGATATCCCACCATTTCGATAGCGAAATTCTTCAACGCCCCGCGGCACGGTGACATCGCGCTCGGAGCGTGTGTATCGGGCAGGCTGCGAATGATCTTTCACGCCTGTCAGGTTCATTCGACTAGAGTCGAAGTCTCGAAGGTTTGATGGAATGGAACAAAGTACAACCGATCTCTCACCTTATCTTGACTATGACTTGAATCATCTTCGCACGCCGAGATGCCTTTATCAGGTTGAGCTCGATTTTTTCCGGATGACCGAAATGGCCCGGGTCTGGCTCGAGGAGAACCAGATCGCTCCGTACAAGCTGGCGTTGCTCGCCGGTGTGTCGACCAGCCAGACCCACCGCACCCTGCATGACGACTGGCGACCGTCGCACCGGCTGCTGGTTCGGGTCGCCCGTGCGCTGCCGCAGGACTGGGTCGCCGCCTTCGAACGCGATTGCGACGCCGTTCTGCCCTGTTCGATGCACAACATGTCCGACAGCAACCCGAGCCACCGCCTGCACGAGGCCCGTGCCGTGGCGGCGAAATGCGAGACCTTCGAGGGGTACTGCGACTATCTCACCGCGCACGACTTCACCTTCGCCACGGTCCACCGCAGCGGCGGCCCGCTCAGGTTCCGGATGGTCCACACCGCCGACCCGCGCCTGCAGGAGGTGGCTCGGGAGCGGGGCTACATCACGCCCTTCTTCCGCCCTCTGGTGGGCCTGGAACAGGCGCCCGACCAGACCAATCTGGCCATCCTGCGCCACCCGATCATCGCCGGCCGGGAGAGCTTCACCAGCACGTACTGGCTGATGCAGTTCAAGGCGTTCGACTCCAGCTTCTCCATCGCCGACCGGATGGCGTTCACGCCGGTCGCCACCGCCCGCCAGGCCCATATTGTCCGGCGGTTCTACGACGTCTTCGTCCCCGCCCTGCTCGAGAACGACTGACGGCAGCAGGGCCGGCGGTCAGTTCGCCGCCGAGAGCGACGCACCGGCCGGCACCGCCTCCCAGCCGCCGCCCAGGGCCACGAACAGATCCGCCGCCGACAGGAAGGTGGAGAGCTGGGCCTGCACCAGCGTGTCGTCGGCCGAAAGCTTGGTGCGCTGGGCGTCGAGCACCGTCAGGAAATCCGCCGCCCCGGCCTCGTAGCGGATGCGCGACAGCTCGTAGGCATAGCCCGCCTGCTCCGCCGCCTCGGCCAGATCGGCGACCCGGCGGCTGCCGGTATCGACCCCGGCCATGGCGTTCTCGGTCTCCCGATAGGCGGTCAGCACCGCGCCGCGATAGCTCTCCAGCAACTCCATCCGCCGTGCGTCTGCCGCATCGAACTGGCCCTGCAGTCGGCCGCCGTCGAAGATCGGCGCCGCCAGTCCGCCGGCCAGGCTGGCCAGTGTGGAGACGCCCCCGTCGAAGGCGCCGGACACCGCCGTGCCGACCGAAATCGTGGCGCTCGGATAGAAGGCGGCCCGCGCGGCGGCCACATCGGCATCCGAGGCGCGCAGCGTCGCCTCCACCCGGCGCAGGTCCGGCCGGCGCTGCAGCAGGTCCGCCGGCTGGCCGGTCGCCACGCGCGGCAGGGCCAGGGACCGCAGCCCCGTTTCCCGAACCTCGAGGGCGCCGGGCGGTCGGCCGACGAGCACCGCGAGGCCGTTCATCGCCTCCCGATGCTGCCGATCGAGGGCCGCCAGCTGTGCCCGGAACGCGGCCACCGCCGAGCGCTGCTGGGCGAGGTCGAGCTCCGTCGCAGCACCCGCGCGCACCCGGGCGTCCACCAGCTCCAGCACCTGTTCCGCCGCTGCCAGGTTCTCCCGGGCGATGTCGGTGCGCTGCCGGATGGACAGAACGGTGAAGTACAGCGCGGCGAGGTCGGCCTCCATCACCAGCCGCGTCGCCTCCCGCCCGAAGCGCTCGGCCTCCAGATCGTACCGGGCGCTGTCCACCAGGGCGGCGTTGCGGCCGAACGGGTCGGGGTCGTAGGACAGGGTGAGGCCGCCGTTCCATCCGCTGTCGGACCCGCCGCCGTCCAGGTTCTGATCGCGCGACACGGTGCCGGAGGCGTCCAGGGACGGCACCCGGTCGGCGGCGACCGACCGCAGAGCGGCGCGGGCCTGCTCGATCCGGTAGCGGGCGCTGGCGAGATCGACATTCTCCGCCATGGCCTGGGCCATCAGACGGTCGAACTCGGCGCTGCCGAACCGGCGCCACCAGTCGGCGCTCGGCGCCACGGCTTCCGGTGGCGGTGCCGCCGCCGGGGTCGGCTGGGACCAGGACGCGGGCGTGGCGGCAGTGGGCGTCGACCAGTCCGGCGCGATCGCACAGCCGGTGGCGGCAAGGCAGAGGGCGAGCGTGGCGGCGATCCGTTTCACAGACATTGCTTCACTCCACGGTCAGGGCGACCGCCGGTTCCAGCCGCGCGGCCTTGCGCGCCGGGAACCAGCCGAAGACGAGGCCCGTGGTCACCGCGCAGACGAAGGCGAGGACGGCCGGACCGGTCGAAAACACGACGGAAATGCCGACGCTCGACGCGGCCATTCCGGCGCCGATGCCGAGGGCGACCCCGGCCAGGCCGCCGATGCCGCAGACGATCAGCGCCTCGACGTTGAACTGGATCATGATGTCGCGCATGCGCGCACCGGTGGCCATGCGCACGCCGATCTCCCGGGTCCGCTCGGTCACACTGACCAGCATGATGTTCATCACCCCGATGCCGCCGACCAGCAGCGAGATCGCCGCCACCGAGCCGAGCAGAATGGTGAGGGTGTTCTGGGTCTGCTCCACGGTCTGGATCAATGAGGCGGTGTTGCGCACCCGGAAATCCTCGGTGCGGTGGCGCGCCAGCAGCAGGTCCTGCACCGCCTGCTCGGTGGCTTCGATGGTATCGAGATCGGCGACCTTGACCGTGATCGTGCCCAGATGGGGCTGGCCGAAGATCCGCATCGTCCCGGTGGTCAGCGGCACCAGCACCGTGTCGTCCTGGTCGGAGCCGAAGGGGGTCGCCCCCTTCTTCTCCAGGACGCCGACCACCTCGAACGGGATATTACCGATCAGGACGTAACTGCCGACCGGCTCGCCACCATTGGGGAACAGGTTGTCGACCACCGTCTGGCCGAGCACGGCGACGGGGGCGTAGCTGTCCACATCCGCCGTGGTAATGAACCCGCCGCTGACGAGGCCCCAGTCGCGGGCCGGGGCGTAGTCCGGCCAGACGCCTTGAACGGAGGTGCGGTAGTCGATATTGCCGAACCGGATGGTGGAGGAGCCGCGCTTCTCCGGACTGACCGCGGCCACGCCGGGCACGGTCCTCAGCGCCTCCGCGTCGGCGGTGACCAGGGTGGCGGTATCGCCGTCGCCGCGCACCCCGGGCGCGCCGGGACGCACCAGCAGAAGATTGGTGCCCATCGACTGGATCCGGCCGAGCACGTCGGCCCGGCTGCCCTCGCCCACCGCCAGCATGGTCACCACGGCGGCCACGCCGATCACCACGCCCAGCAGGGTCAGCGCGCTGCGGAACAGATTGGCCCGCAGGGAGCGCAGGGACATCCGCACCGCCTCGGGCAGCGTCGCCAGGCTGGAGCCGGCGGGTATCCGGCCGGCACCATCATGCCCGACCGCCGCGGCGACCCGTTCGGGATCGACCCGGCCGGTATCCTCGACGATGCGCCCGTCCAGCAGTCGGATCACCCGGTGGGCGCGGGCCGCCACGGCGGGGTCGTGGGTGATCATCACCACCGTGCGCCCCTCGCCGTTCAGGCGCTCCAGCATGTCGAGCACCTCCGCACCCGAGCGGCTGTCCAGGGCGCCGGTCGGCTCGTCAGCCAGAATCACGGCGGGATCGTTCATCAGGGCGCGGGCGATCGACACCCGCTGCTGCTGGCCGCCGGAGAGCTGGCTCGGCCGGTGATGGCTGCGGTCGCCCAAGCCAAGTTGGTCGAGAAGGTCGTCGGCCCGCTCCTCCCGATGGTCCTGGGACCGGCCGGCATAGATCGCCGGGAGCTCCACATTCTCCGCCGCCGTCAGCGTGGCGATCAGGTTGTAGCGCTGGAACACGAAGCCGAAGACGTCGCGACGCAGGCTTGCCAGTTCATCGTTGTCGAGACCGTCCACCTCGATGCCGCGCACGGCGTAGGTCCCGCGCGACGGCCGGTCGAGGCAGCCGAGAATATGCATCAGCGTCGACTTGCCCGAGCCGGACTGGCCGATGATGGCGACGAACTCGCCGTCGTGGATGTCCAGGTCGATGCCGTCGAGCGCGACCACCTCGCCGGCGCCCGACGGGTAGCGCTTGCCGACGCCGCGGAAGCTGAGAAGGCTGGGTGCGCCGGTCACAGCCGCGCCCCGAACCCGCCGGTCCGGCCGCCGGCCTTTGCGGCGCCGGCCGCGGGCAGAACCACCTGCTCGCCGCCCTCAAGGCCGGAAGCGACCGCCGCCATCGTCCGGTTGCTGAGGCGAACCTCAACGGGACGCCGCTCCTGGGTGCCGTCTGGCTTCAGCACGATGACCGTCCATCCCCCGCCTTCGGGAGCCAGGCTGAGCGCCGACAACGGCACCAGCGGCAGGTTCTCCGCCCGGTCGAGTACGAAGAACACCTGCGCCGTCATCTCCGACATCAGGGCCCGGTCGGCATTGTCGATGTCGATCAGCGCGTTGTAGAGCACCACGTCATTGACCACCTCCGGCGTCGGCAGCACCTGACGGACGATCGAATACCACTCGCGGTCCGGCATTCCGAGGGTGGTGAAATACAGCGCCGTGCCCGGCTTCAGCAGGACGACATCCGCTTCCGCCACCTCGGCCCAGACGGTCATGGTATCGAGATCGGCGATCTGCAGGATGATCGGCGCGGTCTGGTTGGCGTTCAGGGTCTGGCCCTCCACCGCATCGAGGGACACCACCGTTCCCGCCATGGGAGCGCGGATCTCGGCATATCCGAGGCTGGTCAGGTCGGCATCGAGGGTTGCCTGGGCCTGGTCGATCTGCGCCTTGAGGGACTCGATGGAGGCCTCGGCCACGGCAAGGCTCGCGGCGCCGATCTGCATCTCGTCCTCGCTGATCGCCTTGGCGGCGAACAGGCGCTTATTGCGCTTGTTCTGCTGGCGGGCGAGTTGCAGCTCCGATTGCCGCTGGCGCAGTTGCGCGCTCAGATCGGCCAGTTTGGCGCGGTTCGCCACCACCTTGGATTCCTGCACCCGGGCGTCCAGTTCAGCCAGCAGGTCGCCCTGCTCCACCTGGTCGCCGATCTGGACGTGGAGCTTGCTGATCTGTCCGGAGATCTGGGCGCCCACATCCACGTAGTCGCGCGGCTTGATGGTGCCCAGCGAGGTCACCGTGCGCTCCAGCGAGCCTCTTTCGGCCGTCACCGTGCGCGGCGCGGCGGGGGCCGGCTCAAACAGCAGATCGCGGCCGTACACGGCCGCTCCGGCGGCGACCAGGACGACCGCCACCAGAAGGAGGAGCCAGCGTCGGCTGCTGCGTGAGCGCCGCCGGTGTTTGGCCGGCGCCTTGAGGGTGTCGCTGTCGGTCACGGATTCCACCGGGTTCAAACGGACCCGACGCCGAGGACCGGGCGTCGGTCTCGTTACAACGGAGCCTCACCGGATTTCCGTCGCCCGCGGCACCCCCACCCTCTCCGTCTTCCCCCGTCATCCTGGATCAAGTCCAGCATCACGGGGGGACTGGAAGGACGGGCATGCCGGAGACGACGGATATACCCCTCAGTCGAAGGTCAGCAGCGAGTCCGCCTTGTCCCGGTCGTAGCCCAGGGACGCGTTGAGGAGCTGGCGGGTGTAGTTGTGCTGCGGCTGCGACCGGCGGAGCTGGTCGACGTCCATCTCCTCCACCACCCGGCCGGCATTCATCACCGCCAACCGGTCGCACATATGGGCGATCACCGCCAGGTCGTGGCTGACCAGAATGTAGGTCAGCCCGTGCTCCTGCTTCAGACGCTGAAGCAGGTTCAGGATCTCCGCCTGCACCGACACGTCCAGGGCCGAGGTCGGCTCGTCCAGCAGCAGGATGCGCGGCTCCAGCATCAGGGCCCGGGCGATCGCCACCCGCTGGCGCTGGCCGCCGGAAAGCTGGTGCGGATAGCGGAAACGGAATTCCGGCCCCAGGCCGACATCGTGCAGCAGCGCCTCGACCCGCGCGCCGACATTGCCGATGCCGTGGATCTTCGCCGGCTCGCTCAGGGTGCGATCGACCGTGTGGCGCGGATGCAGCGAGCCGTAGGGGTCCTGGAACACCATCTGGACGGTCTCGTAGAACGCCTTCGACCGCTTCCGCCCGAGATCCTCGCCGTCCACGGCGATCCGCCCGGTCCAGTCGGTCGCCAGCCCGGCGATGGCGCGCAGCACCGTCGACTTGCCGGAGCCGGACTCGCCGACCAGTCCGAAGCTCTCGCCCCGGCGCACGGTCAGCGAGACGTCGCGCACCGCATGCACCGCGTCCTCGCCCCTGCCGAAGCGGACGTCGAGATGGCTGATCAGCAGGGCGGTATCAGACAAGTCGGGCATCGACACCGGGCTCCGTCTTCCAGGATTCCTCGCGGACCAGCGTCGACAGTCGCTCGACCGGTTGATCCACCCGCGGCAGCGAGGCCAGCAGGCCGCGCGTGTAGGGATGGGTCGCTTTGTGCAGCTCCGAGGCCCGGCAGGTCTCGACGATCTGCCCGGCATACATGATCACCACCCGGTCGCAGAACGAGGCCACCAGGTTGAGATCGTGGGAGATGAACATCAGCCCCATGCCGCGTTGGCTGACCAGGTCGTCGACGATCGCCAGCACCTGCATCTGCACCGTCACGTCGAGGGCCGAGGTCGGCTCGTCGGCGATCAGCAGGTCGGGCTCGGCCACCAGCATCATGGCGATCATGATGCGCTGGCCCATGCCGCCGGACACCTCGTGGGGGTAGGCCTTGTAGACCCGCTCCGGATCGCGGATGCGCACCGCTTCCAGCATCTCCATCGTGCGGCGGCGGGCGGCGCCGGCGGCGGCCCCGGCGGCGACCCGGTAGGCCTCGTCGATCTGCCGGCCGATGGTCATCACCGGGTTCAGGGAGAATTTCGGGTCCTGCATCACCATGGCGATACGGTTGCCGCGGATCCGCCGGTACTCGCGTTCGGACAGCTTGGTCAGGTCGATGCCGTCGAAATCCATCCTGCGGGCGGTGACGATCCCCGGCGGCCGGATCAGGCCGAGCACCGCCCGGCCGGTCATGGTCTTGCCGGAGCCGGACTCGCCGACGATGCCCACCTTCTCGCGGCCGACGGAGAAGCTGATGTCGCGCACCGCGTGGACGGTACGGGTGCGGGTGGGGAAGTCGATGCTGAGCCCCTCCACCTCGAGCAGCGATCCGGTCCCAGGGCCGCTCATCGGCTCGACCTCGGGTCGAGCGCGTCGCGCAGGCCGTCGCCGAGCAGGTTGAAGCCCAGGCTGACAGTGAAGATGGCAAGGCCCGGCATGGTGGCGACCCACCACTGGTCGAGGATGTAGAGCCGGCCGGTGGAGATCATCGCCCCCCATTCCGGCAGCGGCGGCTGGGCGCCGAGGCCGAGGAAGCCGAGACCGGCGGCGGTCAGGATGATGCCGGCCATGTCGAGGGTGACGCGCACGATCACGCTGGACAGGCACAGCGGCACCACATGGCCGGTGACGATGCGCAGCGGCGACGCGCCTTGGAGGCGAATAGCGGAGATGAAGTCGGAATTGCGGATCGTCAGCGTCTCCGCCCGGGCGATGCGGGCATAGGGCGGCCAGGAGGTCAGCGCGATGGCCAGAACCGCATTGCCGATGCCGGGGCCGAGGGCCGCGACGAAGGCCAGCGCCAGCACCAGGCGCGGAAACGCCAGGAAGATGTCGGTGAAGCGCATCAGCACGGTGTCGACCCAGCCGCCGGCATAGCCGGCGACCGTGCCGACCAGCAGGCCGAACACCGGCGCCGTGACGACGACCAGGGCGACGACGTAGAGGGTGATCCGGGCGCCGTAGAGCAGCCGGCTGAGGATGTCGCGGCCGAGCTCGTCGGTACCCAGCAGGTTGCCCGGGGTTCCCGGCGGCAGCAGGCGGCGCTGCAGGTCCTGGGCAATCGGATCGTACGGCGCCAGCAGCGGCGCGAAGATCGCCGCCAGGATCAGGCAGACGACGATCGCCAGGCCGAGCATGGCCAGCGGATTGCGGGCCAGCCCGAGCCAGCCGAGATAGACCTGGATGCAGCGGGCCTGCAGCGGGCTGGACGGCGTCTCGCTGGTCAGCCAGGCGCGCAGGCCGGGGGCGTTGGCGGAGGAGGCGGTCATGGCTCTGCCCTCACCGGGCGCGCGGGTCGAAGACCCGGTACAGAATGTCGGACAGCAGGTTCAATCCCACGAAGACGATGCCCACGACCACCGTGCCGCCGAGAACGGCGTTCATATCGGCGGAGAGCAGGGCGTTGGTGATGTAGAAGCCGATCCCGGGCCAGGCGAAGACGATCTCCGTCAGCACCGATCCCTCCAGCAGGCTGGCGTAGCTGAGCGCGATCACCGTGATCAGCGGCACCATGACGTTTCCGAGCGCGTGCCCCCAGATCACCCGGGCCTCCGACACGCCCTTCACCCGGGCCGTGGTGATGTATTCCTGGGCGAGCTGCTCCAGCATGAAGCTGCGGGTCATGCGGCTGATATAGGCGAGCGAATAGTAGCCGAGCACGGAGGCCGGCAGGATGATGTGCGACAGGGCGTTGGCGAAGACCTCGAGATCGCCGGCCAGCAGGCTGTCGATCAGGATGACGCCGGTCACCTGCGGCACCACGTCCTCGAAGAAAATGTCCAGACGCCCCGGCCCGGCCACCCAGTCGAGCTTACCGTAGAAGATCAGCAGCCCCATCAGCCCGAGCCAGAAGATCGGCATCGAATAGCCGAACAGGCCGACCAGGCGCACCACATGGTCCGGCCAGCGGCCCTGATGAACCGCCGCCATCACGCCGGCCGGAATGCCGAGCGAAACGCCCAGCAGGGTCGCCACCGTGGCCAGCTCCAGGGTCGCCGGGAACACCCGGGCGATATCCTCGATCACCGGGCGCGAGGTCAGCAGCGAGGTGCCGAAATCGCCGCGTACGACCTCGCCGATATAGGTGAAGAACTGGACGATGATCGGCTGGTCCAGGCCCATCGCCTTGCGGGTGGCCTCGTAGACCTCGTTAGAGGCCCGGTCGCCCACAACGGCGAGGACGGGGTCGATCGGCATCACCCGGCCGATCAGGAAGGTGATGAGCAGCAGGCCGAGCAGGGTGACCGCCAGGGTCGCCAGCACCCGACCGACTTTCAGAAGGCCCTGACGGGAGGAGAGGAAACCTCCCCTCCCGCCGGGACGCGAACCAGCGAGGCTCATTGCGTTCGCTTACTTCGTCACGGTCCAGTAGTAGACGGCCGAGATCGCGCTACCCGTCACCAGGTTCTCGACGTCCTTGCGCAGGCCGGTCTGCTCGATCTTCTGGAACATGACGACGAACGGGCTCGTCATCTGGTGCTCCTTCTGGATCGCGCGGTACATCTCGGCCCGCTTGTCGCGGTCGGCTTCCTGCACGGCGGCCTCGGTCTGCTTGGTCATCTCCGGGATGTCCCAGGAGTTGCGCCAGGCCAGCTTGCCGGTCAGCTTCGCCTCGTCGGCGTTGTTCGGGTTGTGGGCGAAGGTATCGGCGTTGGTGTGCGGATCCGGATAGTCCGGGCCCCAAGCACCGAGATAAACGTCATGCGAACGCTCGCGGTACTCGCCGAGCGACTGCTTGCCGGTCATCGGAGTCAGCTCGACCTTGATGCCCGCCTGGGTCAGGGAACCCTGGATCGCCTGGGCCATCGCCATGTAGGACGGCTCGTTGCGGACGTTGATCTTCACCGCCACGTCGTCGGCATGGCCGGCCTCGGCCAGCAGCGATTTCGCCTTGGCGATGTCCAGCGTATAGGGCTGGTCCTTCAGTTCGCCGAGATAGGTCAGCGGCAGGAAGGCCTGATGCACGGTGTACTGACCGCGCACGATGGTGTCGGTCATGCCCTTGTAGTCGATCGCCCACTTGAAGGCCTCGATCACCTTGGGATCGTTCAGCGGCGCCTTCTTCTGGTTCAGCGACATGTAGACGATACGGCCGCGCAGGTCCTCGTCCACCTTCAGGTCGCCATTGGCGGCCACGGCGGCGATGTCTTCCGGCGTCAGGTTGCGCGCGACGTCGATGTCGCCCTTCTCCAGCAGCAGGCGCTGGCTGGCGGACTCGGCGATGTGGCGCACGAACACCCGCTTCATCGCCGGCGTGGCGCGCCAGTAGTCCGGATTGACGTCGAGCACGTAGGACTCGTTGGCCTTCCAGGACTTCAGCGCATAGGCGCCGGAACCGGCGGTGTTGGTCTTCAGCCACTCATAGCCGAAATCGCCGTCCTTCTCGTGTTCCATCGCGACCTTCTTGTCGACGATCGAGCCGATGGTGGCGGTCAGGCAGTTCAGCACGAAGGACTGGGCGTAGACCTTGTCGGTGGTGATCACCAGGGTCGAGGCGTCGGTCGCCTTGATCGTGTCCTCGATGTTGTCCTTGGTGAAGCCGAACTGGGTCAGGATGAAGGACGGGGTCTTCTCCAGCAGCACCGCGCGGCGCAGGGAGAACTCGGCGTCCTCCGCGGTCACCGGGTTGCCGGACTGGAACTTGATGCCGTCGCGGATCTTGAAGGTGAAGGTCTTGCCGTCCTCGCTGACCGTCCAGGACTCCGCGAGCCCCGGCTGATAGCCGGCGGCGAGATCGAGCGGGTTGAACTCGACCAGATGGTCGTAGGTGTTCCGGAGCAGGTCGCCACCGGAGAACTCGAACGCCTCGGCGGGATCGAGCGACACGATGTCGTCGATGGTCGCGGCGATGACCAGCGTGTCTTTGGGCGTATCGGCGAAGGACGCCGGCGCGGTCAGCGTGACCGCCGCAAGCATGCCGAGCGCCCAGGCGGGCGAAAACTTGGACATGAGAGAAGCCTCCAATTGATGGTCCGCATCGGCTCTGTGGCCGACTGCGTGACCGTTGGACATCCACTAGAGCAGGATTTCGCGTCCACAAGAACCAGATTCGGCGGCGGCACCCCGCGCGGGACACCGGGCGCTCCGGCCGGCTTCCCGATCGCCCGTCGTCACCGGGAATCCAGACCGATTGGGCGGCTGGCGGGCGCGCGTCCGGCTGCTATGCTCGGCCCATGACCAGACCCAAAATCACCCTCTTCGAGAACCTGCGCACCCTCGGCTACGTCCCCTTCTACCTCGCGATCGAGCGGGAAGAATGGGCGCGCGAGGGCGTGGACGTCACCGTCACCCTGTCGCCCTCGACGGACTACACAGCCCAGGGCCTGCTGGACGGGGCGACCGATGTCTCCTGGGGCGGACCGATGCGGGTGATGATGCATCACGATGCGGCCCGCAGGCGCGGCGAGGACTGCCCGCTGGTCTGCTTCGGCCAGGTCGTCGCCCGCGACCCCTTCGTGCTGGTCGGCCGCGAGCCGAATCCGGACTTCCGCTTCGCCGACCTGACCGGTAGGCGCCTGGGCGTGGCCGTGGAAGTGCCGACGCCGTGGATGACCCTGCAGGACGACCTGGACCGGGCCGGGGTGGCGCCGGCGGACTGGACCCGCGCGCCGGACCGCAGCATGGGCGAGAACGTCGAGGCGCTCGCCCGCGGCGAGGTCGACGTGATCCAGGTGTTCGAGCCCTATGCCGACCGGGCGGTGACCGAGCACGGCGGCCATGTCTGGCACCGCTTCGCCACCCGCGGCGATGTCGGCTTCACCAGTTTCTACACCACCCGCGCCTTCGCCGAGCGGGAGCGCGAGACCTGCCGCGCCCTGATCCGCGGCATCGGCCGCAGCCTGCGTTACCTGCACAGCGCCGACCCGGCCGAGATGGCGGCGACCGTGCGGCCCTATTTCCCCGACCTGTCTGAGGAAGCGCTGGCACGGATCATCGGCACCCTGCGCGGGGTCGGGCTGTGGGCGAAGACCCCGCATTTCCCGCCGACCGCCTTCGTGCGGCTGAAGGCGGCCCTGCTCACCGGCGGGCTGATCGCCCACGACATCCCCTATGACCTTGCGGTGGACGCCGACCTGTCCGACACGCCGATCCCGGCCGATTGAGATCGCTCACGCCGCCTTGTGGCTGGCGTCGATCTTGCGGCGGATATGCTCGCCGGCGGTGATTGTCGGATAGCGCGGCGCCTCCCCCGGTGCCAGGCAGCTAGGCACGCAGCGGATCTCGGCGTCGAAATTGGGGTGCACGAAATAGCCGATCGACATGCGCCGGCTCTGGACGTCGCCGGTGTCCGGCACCACCACCCGGTGCAGGGTCGAGACCCACTGGTCGTTGGTCCAGCGCTGCATCATGTCGCCCAGATTGACCACCAACTCGCCGGGCTTCGGCTGCACCGGCACCCAGCGCCCGTCGGGCAGCCGCGCCTCCAGCCCGCCGCGGCCCTCGGTCATGGCGAGGATGGTCATCGCGCCGAAATCGGTATGCGCGCCGGCCCGCAGCTGCCCCGGCTCCGGCGGCGTGCCGAGCATCGGGTAATGGTGCATGCCGAAGATCGAGAAATGCCGCTCCAGCAGCGCGACGAACGCCGCCTCGTCCTGGTCCAGCGCCCGGGCGGTGATCCGCATCATGTCTCGCGACAGCCGCTCGAACGCCCGGTAGAGATCGATGAGCGCCCCGTCGAATCCCTCGGGCACGTCCGGAACCGTATTGCCGGCATAGGCGGTCTCGGCATCGGCCAGGGCGGCGTAATGGGCGCGATGATCGTCCACCGGTCCGAGGAAGATCGACTCCCGCAGGTCCGGCGGCGTCTTGGCCCCGAGAGTGGAGGCCAGGTTGCGCGTCGCCACCCGGTGATAGCCCCGCTGACGCGCAGCGCCGGTCGGGTGGAACCGGTCCTTGTCGTCCTGGGGCAGGTCGAAGAAATCCATGCCCAGCCGGATCGCCCGCTGCAGGGTCTCCTGCGGCAGGCCGTGGCCGGAGATCACCAGGAACCCGACGCGCTCGCACGCCTCGGCCACCGCCCGCGCGACCGCCGCCTTGCCGGACGGATCGCCGGCGAGGAAAGGAGCGATATCGATGGTCGGGATCTCCGACACGTCTGTCTTCGCCACGACCGGGGTCTCCTTCTGTGATTTTGGCCGCCCATGAAATCGGGCCGCGCGGAGAGGACCGGCGATCCGCGCCGCCTTCGACGGTATCCGACCGGCAATCCGTCGGACAATAGGTCGCGCACGCTAACGCGATCCCTGAGTGCGCCCGTCGCCGCTGGATCTGATCTAGTAGAGTTCGAAGAATTCCGCGGTCAGCTCCGCGGTACGCACGCCGATCAACCGGACATACTGTCCGCCGAGGTCGATCTCCGTGTCGCCGTCCGGATTGTCGCTCGCGCGTGCCAGGACGCTCTCGGCGGTGGTGAGGGTCAGTCCGTTGGCCGTGGAGTCGATCAGCAGCCTGTCCCCGGCCGCGACGTCGAAATCGACGATCACGTCGAAGCCGTTCGAGGTCTCGATCACCACCCGGTCCGCGCCCACACCCGTGTAGATCCAGTCGACGCCCTCCCCGCCATAGAACAGGTCGTCGCCGGCACCGCCCTGCAGCACGTCGATCTGCGTGCCGTCGCCGCCATTCGGGCTGGAGAGCTCGCCGTAGAGCGTGTCGTTGCCGGCCCCGCCCGAGAGGCTGTCGGCCCCCTCGCCACCGTAGAGCACGTCGTCACCGTCTCCTCCATAGAGGGCGTCCTGCTCCCGGTTTCCGTACAGCACGTCCTGGCCGTCGTTTCCGTAGACCAGATCCCGGTCCTGGCCGCCGTACAGGGTGTCGGCGTCCTGGCCGCCGTACAGGGTGTCCATTCCCTGATTGCCGTAGACCACGTCGTTCTGCTGATTGCCGTACACCACGTCCGGATCGGCGCCGCCATGGACCGCGTCTTCCTCCAGCCCGCCGAAGACCGTGTCGGCGCCCTGGTCGCCGTACAGGAAATCCTTGCCCGCGCCGGAGCCGATGATATCGCCGCCGCCGCCGCCATACAGCGTGTCGTCGCCGACGCCCAGCGAGATGAACTGGCTGTTGTCGTCGCCGGTGACGAAGTTGTCGCCGTCGCCGCCGGTGACGGTAGCCGAACCCATGATCGAGGCGAACTCTATGTTGTCGAGCTGGAGAGTGCTGCCCGTGGGCAGGGACCGCAGGTCGATGACGAACGCCTCGGACTGGGTCGATCCGTTGGCCGAACTGGTCCCGGTTATGACGATCGGCCCGCTCAGCGTCGCCGACGTCGTGCTCGGCACGATGGTGCGCACGTCCAGCGTCGTCGTCGATGCGAGGTTGGTCAGGAAGGTCCGGGCGCCGCTGATCAGCTCGCCCTCGGCCGATGAATCGCGGACGTCGACGGCATTGATGAGCGTGGTGAGCGCCTCTTCACCGGACTGCGCGAGCGAGGGTCCCTCCGAGGTGATCGAGGTCGCCGTCGGCAGCGTCGCGGTCACGACATTGCCGTTGTTGTTGGTGTTCTGGACGACGGGCGCGCTGCCCGCGGCACTGCCCTTGTTGGAGATGACCTGCGCCGACGTGCTGGTCGAGCCGCCGACGGTGGTCGTCGGTGTGGTCGGTGTCACCACGATCCCGGTGGCCGGGGCATCGCTCCCGTCCGAAGGGGGGCTGGGGACGGTCGCGGTCAGATCGATGGTGGCGTCCAGGCCGCCGTCATTGACGGTTACCTGAATGGTGCGCGTGCCCGGCGTCGGTCCGGCGGTATCCAGGTTCTGGTAGGCGATCGACCGCAGCAGCGTCTGCACCGAGCCCGGATTGGCATCGCCGTTGAAGCTGACGACCAGGTCGTTGCCGGCCGCGATGGCGTTGTCGAGCGTGCCGATCACGGTCCCGCCCACCGTCACCGTCGCGCCGGCCGTGGTGTCCGACAGGCTCACATCGGTCGTGTTGAAGGTCAGGACATCGTCGCTTGCGTCCTCGCCGGCGATGATGGAGACGGTGAGATTGCCGCCGTCGAAATCGCTCGAGTCGTCGCTCAGGGTGGCGGCACTGCCGGTGTCCAGACGGTTCGTCTTGCCGGACCGGTCGTAGGTCAGCGCGTCGCCGTCGAGACTGCCGATCGTCGGCGCCTCGTTGCCATCGGCGACGGTGACGGCGACGG